>JAPOVK010000043.1 GCA_026708185.1 Gammaproteobacteria bacterium
CTCCCCGGCTGAGGGCTCTCCCATGCGAGGGGCAGGCCCCTCGCGCTCCCCGGCTGAGGGCTCTCCCATGCGAGGGGCAGGCCCCTCGCGCTCCCCGGCTGAGGGCTCTCCCATGCGAGGGGCAGGCCCCTCGCGCTCCCCGGCTGAGGGCTCTCCCATGCGAGGGGCAGGCCCCTCGCGCTCCCCGGCTGAGGGCTCTCCCATGCGAGGGGCAGGCCCCTCGCGCTCCCCGGCTGAGGGCTCTCCCATGCGAGGGGCAGGCCCCTCGCGCTCCCCGGCTGAGGGCTCACCAGTCCTTCTCCACCGGTTGCGAAACCGCATCGTCTTCTTGGCGGCGCCGCTGCCGCTCGGCTTCCCGATCACGGATCGCCTGCAGCCGTCGGAGCGCCTGTCGCTGCGACATCTCCTCTTCCTCCGACTGTTGAGGCTGTGCCTGTGCTTGCTGTTGCTGGCCGTCCGCGCCCTCGTCCGACTGATCCTGGTTCGGCGGCGACAGTGTGCGCAACGCGTTCTCCAGATGCTCGATCGCGGCCGTCTGGTCGTCCAACGCGGGTTCCAGTTCCGGCGTCATGTTGGCGGCCCGCCCCACCGCATCGGCCAACGCGGCGGCGGCGCTTTGCATACGGCCCCCGGCCTGGCGAACCTCCCCGGCCGCCTCGGCGAGGCGCGCTGTCGGATCGCCGCCGGCGTCCGCAGCATTGGCAGGCGGTGTTTCCGCTGCAGATGCGGCTGCGGCTGCATCGGCCTGCTCCGCCAATGCCGCCGCCAGCGCATCGGCGAGCGCCGCATGCGTGGACTGCCGCTCGGCCGTATAGCCGAGATCGCCGGGAAGGTCCTCCGGGGCGTCCGCCGAGCCTTCGAATTGCAGGGTCGCCGTGGTGTCGTGGGTTTCGGTCTGTTCGGCATGGAGTTCGCGCAGGTGCTCGACGATGGTGAAGAACAGCCGACGCAGTTCCGCCAGTGCATCCAGGGTTGTCCGTGCGCCCGCCCGGGCGTTCTCAACGTCGCCCGCACCTTCTGCCAAGCGAGCGACCTCCCCCGCCAGATCCGACAGACCCTCCTGCGCCTTGGCACGGAGTTCCTCGGCCAGAGCATAACGTTGCGCCGCGGCCTCGCGTGCCTTCTGGGCATCTTCCACGTCCCCTTGAGACGCGTCCGTTTCGGACGCGTCCGTCTCGGACGCGTCGTCCCGTTGCGCAAGTGCGGCCTCGGCTTCCTCCTCGAGCAGCCCTTCGAGACGGCTCAGCCGGCTTGTGTTGGCATCCGCGATCTCCGCAATGGCGTTTGCGCGCTCCGTGGTCGACAGGGTCGCAACCGGGGAGTCTTCCGCCGGCGTCAGCAGGCCTATGACGCCCTGCTGGCCGGCATAGGCCAACTCGATCAGGTCCCGGACGCCCGCAAACTGCTCGATGGCATCGCCTAGGGCACGCAAGGCGCGCTCCTGGTCGGGAACGGCGACACCGGCCTCGCCCGCCTCCAACGCCGCGATCGCCGCGCGCATGGCGGCAAGGCCGTCTGCCAGGATCGGCGTGGCCGCAGCGACGGCGCGCAGCATCCGCGCTCCGCCGCCGTCCCCCGCCGCCGCCGGCTCGCTGGCCGCGACCGCTTCGAAGCGCCCGAGGACGCCGCCGGTCCTCACCGCCGCGTCCTCCTGTCGGTCGGCGAGATGGGCGGGCGTCAACCACGGCGGCCGCGTCGCGTCCAGGCGAACGCCCGCGCCGAAGGCCGCCAGTGCCCGGGTGTGATCGATCAAGGCCACCTCGTCGCGTACAACCGCCTTCAACACCGCCACCGGGTCCAGCAACTGTTCGCGGGCGCGTTTCATCTCCCGAAGGCCTGCATCCGCTCGTCGGTGGGCGCGTTCCCCGGCCAATCGGCGCAACAACCGGCGCGCATCGCTCAAAGACTGCCGGGCCCGTTCGAGGTAGTCGGTGACCCCGGCGAGCTGATAGGCGCGACTGCGCTGCTCGGGCGTGCGCTGCTCCTCCGCCAACTGTTCGATGTAAAGGCGCTCCTCGACCGCGAGGTCGATGCCCTCGCCGACTTCCGCCATGAGGCGACGTTCGCGGCTCGCCAAGGCGTCGAAGTCGTTCTTGAAGCCGATAGGCTCCGTGCCGGCCCCTTCCGCTTCGACCTCGGCGAGCAGCCGCCGCACCGCGTCGCGAAGGCCGCGCTGATCGTCGATCAGCCGGTCCAGGCGCGCTTCCAGGCGATTGCCTTCGTTGAGTTGGTCGGCGAGCTCAAGGATCCGCTGCGAGACAAGTTCCAGGTTGATCCGCGCATCGTCGTCGTCCGGGGGCGCCAGGCGCACGGCATCGTTGAACCAGGCGGCGCTTGAACGCAATGTCTCGAGCGCCTCCTCCGGAGGTGCGTCCGGGCCCACACCCGTCGCAAGAGCCAAGGCGAGATTGAACGCAGCGCGGTAGCGCAACTCCGGATCCGGGCCGGCATCGTCCCGGGCGGCGAGAAATGCATCGGCTGCCGCTTGCGAGTCCCCGTTTTCGAGGTGGTCGAGCCCCGCGTTGTAACGGCCGCGCGCTGTCAGCGCGGGGGCTTCGGGCGCCGGCTCGGTCGATGCCACATCGTCCGCGGGCAAGCTGTCGGCCGCTTGGTCCGGCACACCGGGCTCCTGGGCGACGACGGGTGTGCTCCAGATCAGGAGGAAAAGCGTCGCCACCCGCCTCATCGGACTGCCCTGGATAGGGTTGGCGATCCGGCCCAGACCGCCGCGACAAGGCAGGCCAATGCGCCAAGGACCAGCCAGAAGTAGTGTTCGGTGGGCGCCCGCCGCTGCAGTCGCGATGCCTGATCGGCGACCAATGGTTCCACGTGGGCCTCGACTATGGCGTCGAGGTCGATGGCGGCGGTCCCCGCTGGGACATAGACGCCCTCGGTGCGCAACGCGATGCTGCGCAGCAACTCCCCGTCCAGACGCGACGTCACGACGACACCGTCCCGGTCGAGAAGCGGTCGCTTCACGCCGGTTTCGGCATCGGTGAGCAGGACCTCGCTCCCGGCTTCGCTGCCGAAGCCGATCGCGACGATGCGGATGCCCGCCCGCACGGCTTCCTCGACGGCGTCGAGCGGGTAGGAGTCGTGATCTTCTCCATCGGTGATCAGCAGCATCAACCGCGACACGCCGCGATTGGGCCCGAACGCGGCGACGGCCTTGCGAATGGCGTCGCCGATGCGGGTGCCGCCCAGTGACACCACCGAACTGTCGAGATTGCGCAGCACGAGGTGGAAGAAGCCGTAGTCCGCGGTGAGCGGCGACAGCACCGCCGGGCGCCCGGCGAACGCGACGAGCCCTACACGATGCCCGCTTACCCGGTCGACGAACTCGGCGACGTCGGCCTTGGCCCGCGCCAGGCGGTTGGGCGCAGCGTCTTCGGCAAGCATGCTCCTCGATACGTCCAGCACGACCATGACGTCCGCGCCGATCCGGCGCCCGGGCAACGACTCCGTGCCGCCGGGCGTCTGCGGACGCATCAATGCCAATACCCCGAGGGTGAGCACGGCGAATACGAGCACCAGCCGCGCGATGCGGCGCGCCAACGAAGCGGTGCGTACCAAGCGCGGCTGCATGGCGGCGCTCAAGAACCGGCCGAGACCCTCGCGACTCCTGAACTCGAGCACGGCCAACCCCCCGGTCAGCGCAACGGCGAGCCAAACCAGGTGCACCAGTTCTGGGTTCGCGAAGGCGATGCCCGTCATAAGAACACCTTCTCCATTTGCGAGGGGTTCCCCCTCGCGCTCCCCGGCTGAGGGCTCTCCCATGCGAGGGGCACGCCCCTCGCGCTCCCCCGCTGAGGGCTCTCCCATGCGAGGGGCACGCCCCTCGCGCTCCCCGGCTGAGGGCTCTCTGACTCAGACGTCGACATCGTCAAGGCACACGCACGAAGACAGCGGCCCGGCCGAGCCAACCGAACGCGGCCAGCAAGAGCGCCGCGACGAGGGGCAAGGCGTAAAGCTCCTCGTACTGCCGCGAGCGCTCCTCGGTGATCCTGGTGCGCTCCAGGCGATCGATCTCGGCGTAGACGTCGACGAGGGCTTCGGCATCATCGGCGCGGAAATAGCGTCCGCCGGTGCGTTCAGCGACGTCGTTGAGGGTGACTTCGTCGATCTCTACGGCCATCGAACGCAGCACCGAGCCGCCGCGCCCATCCGGGATGCGGACCGGCGCGATGCCCGTCGTACCGGCGCCGATGCTGTAGACCCTGACGCCCTGGGAGCGCGCCAGTTCAGCAGCCGCCCGCGGGCTCTCGACGCCCGCGTTGTTGACGCCGTCCGTCAACAGCACAGCGATCCGCGACTCTGCTGGCGACTCGCGGAGACGTTCCACGGCCAGACCCAGGGCGTCCCCGATGGCCGTCCCATCCTCGTTTCGCAGGGTCGTGATGGAGAGGTTCCGGGCAACGGCAACCAGGTTCTCGTGGTCCAACGTCAGCGGTGCGGCCGTGTCGGCGAATCCGGCGAAGCGGATCAGCCCAATGGCGTCGTCGGGTCGCCCAGGCAGCTTGCCGCCGCCGAGCACGAAGCTCTCGAAGACATCTTGGACCGCCTCCAGCCGCGTGCGCTCGCGGTCGGCGGTGGACAGGTCCAGCGCGCGCATGGACCCCGACGTGTCGACCACCATGGCGACCGCGATGCCTTCGCGCTGCACCTGGCTGACCCGCTCGCCGATCCGTGGTCCGGCGAGCGCCACCACCAGCGCCAGCAGCGACAGCGCCAGCAACGCATCCGGAAGCCAAGCCAAGCGGGCGCGCCAGCCGGCGACTGTCCGGGGCAGCAGCGTCAGCGATGAGAACAGCACGCGTCCCGGCGCCCGGCGGGCGAGCAGGAACAACGGAATCGCCAACACCGCCAACAGCAGCAGCAACGGCTCACGGAACTCCAGAGCGATCATGCGGGCACCGCCTCGCGAACCCGTTCCGGTGTACCTGGCTCCGTATGCCGTGTATCGGCAAGGAACCGTTCGGCGACACCGAGGGCATCGCGGGACTCGTCCTCCTCGGGACTGTAGCGTGCGAACTTCACACGGTCGCAGTGCGCAAGGAAGTCCGAGAGCAGTTCCCGGTGCGCACGCTTGAGATCCGCCGAGCGACCGGCTTCCAGCAGGAACTCCTCCGTGGTCAGCTCAGGGGCGCGCAGCGCGAAGCGCTCCTCGATGTAGCGGCGCACGATGTCCGACAACTCGACGTACCAGCCGTCTACGGCGCCAGCGTCCGGCAAGCCGGTGCGGCGCAGCCGATCGAGGCGCGCCATTGCACGGTCGTACGCGGTCAGCCGCGCGCGCTCTTCGCTGCGGCGCAGCCAGACCACGAACCCGGCACCAGCGCCGCCCAGGACAACGACGCCGGCCACGAGCCATGGCCAGTAACGCTCAAGCCACGGGCCTTGAAGTTCCGCGAGCGGGGCCCGCGCTGGGCGCAGTTCGCCCGCGAGCTGTTCCATGCGAGGGGCAATGCCCCCGCCCGCCGCTGCGCGGCGGGGGCGCTCCCCGGCTGAGGGCTCACCCTCAGGCAGCACGGAGGCGACCATGAAGGCCAACTCGTCAGTCAAGAGTTCGCGTGGTTTGCCGTCCCCTTGGCCATCGCGCTCGTCGAAGTACTCGACCCGTAGGCGCGGGATGCGCTGGTGCCCGCTCATCGGCGACTGCAGGGTGTAGCGCTGCGTCAACTTGGCGCCGCCGTCCGCCGCAGCTTCGCGGCGCGGCGTGAAGTCGACGATGCCGAAGCGGCCAAGGGCGTCGCCGAAGACGGGCATCTCGACGGTGACGCCGGCGTCCGCCACGACGCTCAGCGTCAGCACGAGGGGGTCGCCAAGGCGGGGCGCGGCCGGGGTGAGCGAGACGGTGGCGACTATCGGGCCGGCTTGGCTCTCCGCGGAGAGCGACTCGGCATCGCCGGCCGGCCCCGCGGGCGGTTCGGCGTCATCCACGCCGGACTCGGCACAGGCGCCGAGCAGCGCCACCAGCAGGAGCGGTGCAGCGCGCATCAGCGGCGGTTCCGGCGTTCGCGCATGCGGAAGAAGCGCACCAGCGGTTCCACGACGGACTGCCCCGCGTCGATGGTGATCAGGTCCACGCCGACGGTTCGGAGATCACGCTCGAGAGCCTCCTCGCGGGCTTGGGCGTCGGCTTGCATCGCGGCGCGCACGGCGGGCGAGTTGGTGTCGAGGAGCGTACGGGCACCGGTTTCGGCATCCTCCAGCGTGACGAGTCCGGCCGACTCGATGGCCGACTCGCGGTCGTCGGTGATGCGCACGGCGACCACGTCGTGCTTGCGGTTGGCGTTCGACAGCACGTTCAAGTAGCCGTCGTCCAGGTAGTCGGAAACCAAGAACAGGATCGCCCGCCGCGGCAGCACGCGACGGCAGAACTCCAGCGCCGCCGCGATGTCGGTGGCCCGCCGCAGCCGCCCGCGGCGCACCACGAGGTCGACGAACAGTTGGCGGACGCGGCGCGGCAAGTCCTTGAGGCTGCGGCCGGGGGAAAGCGCCCCCGTCTGAAACGCGCGCGCCCCAACCCCCTCGAGCGAAAGGACCTCCCGCACCACCCGCAAGGCGTGCTTCTGGCCCTTGCGCGGCGGGATGTACTCGTCCACCTGGTCTTGAAACAGAAGTAGCCCGACCTTGTCGTCGTTCTCGATAGCCGAGAACGCGAGCAGGGCCGACAGTTCGACGGCGGCGTCGCGTTTCGAGCGGCTTGCCGAGCCGAAGTCCAGGGAGGCGCTCACGTCGACGAGGAGCATGACGGTGAGTTGGCGCTCCTCGATGTAGCGCTTGACGTAGGGAGCACCGACGCGGGCCGTGACGTTCCAGTCGATGGTCCGGACGTCGTCGCCCGGCACGTAGGGGCGGACCTCGTCGAACTCCACGCCGCGGCCTTTGAACACCGACACGTAGGCACCGGCGAGGACGTCCGCCACCTGCCGGCCGGTGGTCACCTGGATGCGCTTGACCTGGCGAACGATGTCCGCGGTCAGGAGCCCACCGCCCTCGGTAGGCTCTTCCTTGCGAGGGGCATGCCCCTCGCGCTCCCCAGCTGAGGGCTCCGCACCACCAGCCTGTGCGATCAAGGGACTTCGACGTGCCCCAGGATGTCGTCCGCCAGGCTGTCCGCATCGCGGCCCTCCGCCTCGGCTTCGTACGTGGTCACGATCCGGTGCCGCAACACGTCGGGCGCGACCGTCTTGACGTCATGGGGGCTCGCGTAGTTGCGCCCGGCGAGCAGGGCGTGGGTCTTGGCCAGTTGCACGAGGCTGAGCGATCCGCGCACCGACGCGCCGTACTCGATCAGGTTGGCCAACGCCGGCAGACCGGCCGCCGCTGGCTCCCGGGTCGCCGCCACCAACTCGACCGCGTAGCGCTTGACCTTGTCGTCCACGAAGACCTGGCGCACGGCTTCGCGTGCTTGAAGGATGTCCGCGCCCGACAGCACCGCCGATGCGCGTGGTGCGGCGACTGCGCCTGCCATCCGGTCGATCACGCGGACCTCGTCATCGCGGCTCAAGTACCCAACGCGCAGCTTCATCATGAAACGGTCGAGTTGCGCTTCGGGGAGTGGATAAGTGCCCTCCTGCTCGATCGGGTTCTGCGTCGCCATGACCAGGAACGGGGCGGTGAGAGCGAACGTCTCCTCGCCCAGCGTCACCTGCCGCTCCTGCATAGCCTCCAAGAGCGCCGACTGCACCTTGGCGGGCGCACGGTTGATCTCGTCGGCCAGCACGAGGTTGCCGAAAACGGGGCCCTTGCGGACCGAGTAGGTGCCCTCGCGCGGGTTGAAGATCTGGGTCCCGGTCACGTCGCCCGGCAGCATGTCGGGCGTGAATTGGATGCGAGAGAAGCGACAGTCGATCGCCGCCGCCAAAGTACTGATCGCCAAGGTCTTTGCGAGACCCGGCACGCCTTCGAGCAGCACGTGACCGTCGGCCAAGAGGGCCAGGAGCAGGCGGTCGACCAGCTCCTCCTGCCCGACCAGGACCTTGCCCACCTCGGCGCGTACCGCGTCGAAGCGCTCCTTGATGGCGGCGCCGTCGGCCACCGCCTCCGCCGTGGTTGCCATACGTGCTCTTTCCTATCCTCCAAGCTCAGCCACGCGATTCTAACGAGTCGGCGGAAGAGCGCCCGCCAGAATCCTGGCGGCAGTCAGCGAACCAACGTGAACAACTGGCGGTCGCCGCGTTGCACGTGCAGACCAGCGGCTCGCCGCCCTTCGATGGCGTCGTCGAATTCACGCACACTGCCCACCGGGCGCCGGTTGACGCCGACGATGACATCCCCGTCGCGCAATCCGGCGGCAGCCGCGCGACTGCCGTCGTCGACTTCCACGACTTCAACCCCCGTCACGCGGCCGTAAAGCTCATGCTCGCTGGACAGGTCGCGCAGCGTGGCCCCAGCGAGCAGTTGCGTGGAAGCCGGTCGAGCCGGCGCGCGCTGGACCTCGCCGAGCGTCGCCGAGAGCGTCTCCGGCTCGCCGTCGCGGATGATGCCGAGTTCCACCTCTTTGCCGACGGCCGCCAAGCCGATGCGGGTACGCAGACCAATCGAGTCGACGACATCCTCGCCGTCCACGCTGACGATGACGTCACCCGGTTCGATGCCGGCCCGTTCCGCCCCGGAATCCGCGATGACCTCCCTGACGAGCACGCCTTCGGCCTTGTCCAACTCCAGCGCGTCCGCGGTGTCCTCCGTCACTGACTCCATGCTGACCCCGAGGAAACCTCGCCGCACGTCGCCAAACTCCAGCAGTTGCTCGGTGATCACCCGGACGATGTTGGCGGGAACGGCGAACCCAATGCCCGCGTTGGCGCCGGTGGGCGTGATGATCGCCGTGTTGATGCCAACGAGGTGTCCCTCGAGGTCGACGAGCGCGCCTCCGGAATTGCCGCGGTTGATCGACGCGTCGGTCTGGATGAAATCCTCGTAGCCGCCAGCGGTGAATCCGCCGCGCCGGCCCAATGCGCTCACGATGCCCGAGGTCACCGTCTGGCCGAGGTTGAACGGATTGCCGATCGCGATCACGAAATCGCCAACCGAGAGGTCGTCCGAGTCGCCGAGCGGCAACGCTTCAAGGTCGTCGGCGTCGATCTTCAACAGCGCGATGTCCGTCTCCGGGTCGCTGCCCACTAGTTCGGCCTTGAGCTCGCGCCGATCCTTCAACTCGACGACGATCTCCTCGGCATTGTCGATGACGTGGTGGTTGGTCACCACGTGGCCCCTGCGCGCGTCGACGATCACGCCGGACCCGGCGCCCACGGCCTGCCGGGGCGCGTTGCGGTCCGGGAAAAAGCGCCGGAAGAAAGGATCGTTGTACAACGGGTTCCGGGCCTGCGGTCCCAGGGTACGGATGCTCACCACGGCCGGCGTCACGTCTTCGAGCACCGGCGCGAACGTCAAGCGACCCTCATGGGCGGCGGCGGTCGTCGCCAGGGCGGCAAGGCCCGCCAGGGCTACCAGGGCAAGAGCCCTCAGCCGGGGAGCGCGAGGGGCCTGCCCCTCGCATGAAAGACTCAGCCGGGGAGCGCGAGGGGCTAGCTCGCCAGAGAGAATGGTCTTGGGGCGCGGCACTTGGTCTCCTTCGGCAATCGCTCGTGTCGTTTAAGATGCAGCGAACGGAAAGTTCGTCGCCTTTTGATGGCGTCAAGTCGCGGGAGTTCAACCCCAAGCCTTGGCAAGCCGACGCACGCCAAAGCGTGGATAGCTTCGGGCACAATGCGGCGGGGCCACGGGGGAACCGCTCGGATGAAGAAACTGTTCAAGTCGCCAGAGCGCGTGTCGTCATGGCCCGGCTGACCTTCTGCCCGCGCTGCGCCGAGCGCCTGATCGTACGCCACGAGGGCGGCCGTGACCGCCAGGCCTGCCCTGACTCTTCATGCGGCTTCGTCCACTTCGGCGACTTCTCCATCGGCTGTTCCGGCGTCGTGCTGCGCGAACTCGACGGCGAGGTCCGCGCGCTACTCATCCAGCGTGGCCAAGCGCCCTACGCGGGTACTTGGCAACTCCCCGGCGGGTATGCCGAACACGACGAACTGCTCGCCGCCGCCGTCGAGCGCGAGGTGCGCGAGGAAGCCGCCGTCACGGCCCGCTTTCGCGACGTGGTGGGGTTCCGCCACATGGTCGTCGGGCCGAGCACGAACGTGTACATCATCTGCCGGCTCGACTACGTGGCGGGGGAGCCCGCTTGCGACGGGGTCGAGACTGCAGCGGCGGGGTTCTATTCGCTGGCTGAAATGGACGCCATGGACGGTGTGCAGGGCATCTCCAAGTGGGGCATCCGCCATGCCCTGTCGACGCCGCCCGGCAGCGGACTCAGCGTCGACGAGAACGGCTCGGACAACCGTTGGCAGATGTTCGGCTTAGCGGACGTCGATCCCGCGCACTGGCGCGCTTGAGCCCGCGCCGGGAATGACATGCTGACGGACTCCGAAAGGGGGAAGCCCTCGTTCCACCGGCAGCACTGCCGCCATCGAGCCGCCACAAGCTAAGAGGCCCCGGCACGGTGACCGGGGCCTCTGGGAGAGAACGGCCAGCAGAAAGGCCGTTCTCGTGGGGGTGGCTCAGTTCTCGCCGGGGTATTCCACCACTAGCAGCTTGACGCCTATCTCGGTGGTCTTCACGTCAATGAGCTTGCCGTCGCAGTAGACCTCGGTGGTGATCTGGATGATGATGTGTGGCGGATCGAGGGTCAGGGTCAGCGGTGTGCGACGCGCGCCCATCGGGCAGCGTCGGCGAAGCGCTGGGACGGGCATGTGCCGATCGCGTCGCTGCGGGCGGAGGGATCTCAGCCGACGAGTTCCGGCAGGATGGTCTCGTTGAAGAGCCTATCGCGCGTATCGAAGTGCAGCATCTCCACGCCCAGTGCACGCAGCGCCGCAAGACGTTCGTAGACGGTCTCGGGGCTGCCGATCAGCCGCGCGGCATAGCCCTCGTTGGTATCCAGCAAGCTTAAGTCCTCGGCGGTCGCCCACATGCCCTCGGCGCCACCGGTGGCGGCCCGACGGCGCTCGGCCAAGTCGCGGTCGATGGCGCCGATACGGGTCTCGATTTCGGCCCAGGCTTCGGCGTCGGTGCGGCGCACGAGCGGTGCTGCGTAGAGCGCGAAGCGAACCGTTCGGCCCGTGGCGCGGCAGGCCTTGCGGACGCGGTCGATGATCCCTTCGACGCGCTCCAGGGAGCCGCCGTTCAAGAACATCCAGTCCGACCGCGCGGCGGCCATGGTGATCGCGTCGTCCGACTGGCCGCCCTGGAACACGGTCAGCGGCGTCGACGGCCTGGGTTCGAGTTCGAGGCCGTTGGCGCGGTAGAAGCGTCCCTCGTAGCTGAACGGCGACGTCGTCCATGCGCCGCGCAGCACGTCGATGAATTCGGCGGAACGCGCATAGCGCTCGTCGTGCTCCAGCGTGTCGATGCCGTACATGTCGAATTCGCGCAGGTTCCAGCCGCTCGTGACATTGATGTCCCAGCGGCCGCCGCTGATCCAATCCATGGTCGTGCCCCACTTGGCGATCGCGGCGGGATGGAAGAAGCCCGGGTGGATGGCGCTCACGAGCCGGATGCGCTCCGTATGCGCCGCGAACAAGGCGGTCATGGCGAGGCAATCCAGCGACGAGCCTTCCATCTCCACGCCGCTGCCCCACCAACGCTGCGCGATGAGCAGGTGCGACAGACCGAGGGCCTCGATGCGCTCGAGAGCCGGCAGCACGGCCCCGCGCAAGGCGCGACCATCGGGAAAGGCACCCTGGGGGTTGGTCGCGACGACCTGTGGACCGGCAAAGACCGTGGGCGCCCAGGTACAGGTCAGCATGGGACCGATCATGCGGCGATTTTACATGTTGGCGATGGCCCGCCCGTCAGCGCCACAACCAGCGCAGGGTCTCCGCGAACAACGCACCGCCATGGCGCAGATTGTGCCCGCCTTCGCCGAACTCGAACCGGAAGTCGTAGCCTGCGAAGCCCAGTGCGGCGGCCATCGCTTGGTTGGCCAGCGGCCAACTGCCGATGACGATGTCGGCGTCGTTGATACCGCTTTGCAGGAAGACGCGGATCGGCTTGCGGGTGGTGCGACGCACCATGCTCGGATAGTTGTGGCCACCGCGAATGGCGGTGAACGAGCCGCAGTGGCTGATCACCCGGGCGAACAGGTCCGGCCGATGCCAAGCGGCGTTGAAGGCGCAGATGCCACCGCTCGAGATGCCGCAGATGGTCCGCCGTGCCGGATCCTGTGAGAGGGCACGACCGAGCGCGTTCTCGACGAACGGCAGGACGTCGGCCTCGAGGAAGGTCGCGTAGCGGTCGTCGACCGTGTCGTACTCGACGCTGCGCTGCGCCATGGCGGCTTCGGGATCGACATCGCCAGCGAGCGCGCCGGGATTCACGAACACGGCGACCGTCGGCGCGATCTCACCGGCGTTGGCAAGCGTGTCGAGCACGGCCGCCGCACGCACGGCACCGTTGCGGTCGAGGTAGCCGCCACCGTCGTTGAACACGATCAGCGCGGGCTCTTTCGTGCGAGGGGCGAGCCCCTCGCGCTCCCCGGCTGAGGGCTCCTCGGCGACGTCCTCCAAGCCGGGTGGCGTGTAGATCCACAGGTCTCTCCGGGTGCCCTCGAACACCCTTGTCTGGTCCCAGGCCGGGTAGCTCTTCACGCGCCCGGACGGTGCGCCCGGCTTCGGATGGGCTTCAGGACAAGGGTGGTACGGCCGGTCTCCCGGCGTGTCGAGCGCGCGCATGATCTCCGCGTTGGCACGACCGTTGGCCGTCAGCGGTCCTCGGCCATCTAGGCCGTAACGGCGGTAGGTTTCGTAGTCCAACTACGGCCCCACTACCCGCAACGCCAAGGCGTTGTCGCGCGGGATGAACGCGCCGACCACCATGTCCGCCACGCCGTACTTATACGCCATGTGCGCATTGACGGTCGCCGTCATGGCGTGGGCGACCACCAGGCGCACCTCGCGTCGCTCCCCGGACCGCTCGAGAGTCACCTGTGGCCGCGCCAGCACGCGCTCGAGCCAAGCGGACTCCGCCGTGCCAGCGCGCAGGTACGTCCCGTCCTCGATGTCCACGATCCACACCCGCGTCTCGTGGAACTCGCCGCTTTCGTCGACCGACGTCAGAACCACGACCTCGCCACTCTCCGAGGCGACGAACAGCAAGGCGACGAGGACGACGACCACGGCCACCGCGTACGCCAAGAACCGGGCGAGACGCTTCATCGGTCGCTACCCACATGCCGGTTCAGGAAGGTGCGAATCTCGCCCGCGAGGCGCGTGGTCTCCGCAGACTCCTGGTAGGCGAAGGCGTGAGGCAGGCCCGGGTAGAACAGGTAGTGCAGCGCACCACCGGCGTCTTGGTAGGCGCGCACGAGGTCGAGCGTCATCCCGCGCGGGACGTTGGCATCCTCGCCCGGCTGCACCAGGAGCAAGGGCGGCGTGCGTTCCGCTTCGCCGGCGGTCAGCGCGCGTTGCACGCTGGCGGCTTGCATGTGGCCTTCGTCGTCGTAGTAGCGCAAGTGCGCGGCGACGAGTTCCTCGCGGCCGACGTCGTGCGCATACCGGAAACGCACCAGCGGATCGGATACCGGCCACAGGGCGACGACGCAGGCAACCGCAGCTGAGACGTCCGGTGCATCCCCGAAGGCACCACCCAGGTCCACCGCGGTGCCGCGATGCGCGTCGATGTCCGGCTGGATCGCCGCGAGCAGCACCAGGTGGCCACCGGAGGAACTGCCGACCAGGCCGATCGCGTCCGGATCGACGTCGTGGTGGGCCGCATTGGCGCGTACGTGGCGGATGCCAGCCGTGATGTCCTGCACCGCACAGGGATGCTTGCCGTTGCGACCGTCCCGGAAGTCCAGAGAGAACACCGTGAATCCGTGCCGGGCCAGATCCTCGCAGACCACCACGGGCGAATGCCGGTCATTGCTGGTCCAGGCGCCGCCATGCACCATCACCACCGCGCGGCGGTTCCTCGCCGCCGGGTCACCGTGCCGATAGCACTCGGCCAACAGATCGGCCCCGTCCGCCCGACCGTAGACCAGCGTATGGGATTGAACGGCATCCAGCACGGCACCTCCCGCCGCCCTCGACAAGCCCGAAGTCTGTCGGAAGTGGCGTCCGCCGGGCAAGCGCCTTGCCACTACATGACGCTCGTCCCGTGCCGCCCCGTTCGGCACACGGCATGGCCCCTGCTAAAATCCTGCTGTGTCCCGAACCCTAGCGGTCAACAATCATGGGACGAGCTGAAAGGCGACGATCACGGTCCGCATGGCCAATCCGGAAGTACCGCCTCGGGACCGAGCCTGTTGACACGCTGACCGCATCGTCCACCGTCGAACAGCGACTGATGATGATGTGGCCGCTCGCCTGCGACGCGTGGGCGGCGGCGGGTCGCCCAATCCCCGACTACGAGCGCGGCCAAACCCCGGTGCGGATTATCCGTACCGCGCGCCGGAAACAATCCGATTAACTCCGATTTCCTCGACCTGCTGCAGGCACTGCACGACTCCGGCGTACGTTTCCTGGTCGTGGGCGCCCAGGCGAAAGACCCAAGCGATTCTTCGTCCGATACCTAGCGTTCCCGTACACTGGCGAACAGGCAACCGAGACGCATTAAGGACCGCCATGCCCGAGACGCCAGGGCCGATCGGCCGCTTCGACCACATCGGCATCGCCGTGTTCAGCATCGACAAGGCGCGCACGTTCTTCGAGGACGTACTCGGTGCCAAGCATCGCCGCACGTCCGTGCACAAGTCGGGCGACTTCCGTATCGCCCTGTTCGACCTGCACGACTTCTGCATCGAGTTGCTGGAGCCGATCAATCCGGACGGCTTCCTAGCCAAGTTCCTCGACCGGCGCGGCGAGGGATTCCACCACTTGACGCTGCAGGTGCCGGATCTCGAGGACAAGGTCGCCGACATGGAGGCGCATGGCATCCGGGTCGTCGACAAGACCTTCGACGAACCAGAGATCGATGCCTTCGTGTCGCCGAAGAGCGCCCATGGCCTGTTGATTCAACTCGGCCAGACGCCGGGGCCGCTGAACAACCCGCCCTACTGGAGGGCCGACGGGTGAGCCGCGACGCCGACGCCCCGCTAGCCGGGATCCGCATCTTCGACCTCTCCCGCAACGTCGCGGGACCTTATGCCAGCTACCTGCTCGCGCAGTTCGGCGCGGACGTGGTGAAGGTGGAGCCGCCCGGGGGCGATCCAAGCCGCCTGTTCGGACCGTTCCCCGGTGATGTCGCCGACCCGGAACGCTCCGGGCTCTTCCTGCACCTCAATCGCAACAAGCGCTCGGTGGTGCTCGACGCCGCCGAGGACGGCGCGACGATCCGCCGCCTGGCGGCGGATGCCGACATCCTGATCGAGGACTTCGCGCCCGGGGACGCAGCGCGCTGGGGGTGGGGATTCGATGCGCTCTCGGCCGCGAATCCCGCGCTGGTCGTGACCTCGGTCACGGCGTTCGGACAGACCGGTCCCTACCGCGACTACCGCGGCTCCGAACTGTCGTTGCAGGCGATCGGCGGGCCGCTGGTCGCGAACGGCCATGCCGAGCGCGAGCCGCTGAAACTCGGCGGCCACTACGCGCACTACCACGCCGGGATCACCGCGGCGCTGGCCACCCTGATGGCGCTGCGTCGGGCCGAGTCCACCGGGGCCGGCGACTGGATCGACGTCGCGGTCTTCGAGTGCCAGGCCGGATGCCGCGACCGGCGGACGATCCAAATCACCTCGGCGTCGTATACCGGCAAGTGCGGCGGCCGTCTGCGCACCGCGCGGCGGACGTTCGGCATCGGCGTGCGCCGCTGCGCCGACGGCTACGTCAACATCATGGGCGCGGGCGTCAAGCGTCTGCCCCGCCTGCTGGACATGATCGACGCACCGAATGCCGAGGAGGTCGACCCGCTCAACATCGCACCCGACGAGCGCGAACGCTTGGAGGAGGTCTACGCGGCGTGGCTCGCTGAACGACCGAAGCGCGAAGCGGTGCAGAAGGCGCAGGCACACGGCCTACTCGCCGGCGCCTTCCACACCATCGCCGAGGTGGTTGCCGACCCGCACTACGCCGACCGGGGTGCCTGGGACGAAATCGACCATCCGCTGGCGGGCCGCCTGACGTACCCGGGCCGTCCGTTCACCCTCTCTGCCGGTGCTCGTGTTCCGCCGCGGCGTGCTCCGCTGCTGAACGAGCACGCCGACGAGATCCTTGAGGCGTCACCGTCCCGTCGTGTGCGTCAATCGCCCGTTTCCGGAGAGCTGTCCCTGCCGCTGGCCGGGATTCGGGTCGCCGAGATCACCGTCGTTTGGGCGGGACCCCATGTCACGCAGCTCCTCGCGGAATGGGGCGCCGACGTCGTTCGCATCGAACCCGCCAACCGCGTGCAGCCGTTCACGCGCGGCATGGAACAGGTCCCGAACCCCGAACGGGTGCGGGAACTGATCGCCCGGGGCGCGCCCGTCGGCTATCCCGACGGCGACCCGGGGACAGATCCCTGGAATCGCAACGCCTCGTTCAACTCCCATGCCCGCAATAAGCGCTCCATGACGTGCGACATCATGACGCCGGAAGGCCGCGAGGCGGTGCTCCGCCTCGCCGGCGAATGCGATGTGCTGGTCGAGAACAACGTGCCGGAGACGATCGACAAGGCCGGTCTCGACTACGCGTCCCTCAAGGCCGTCAACCCGCGTCTCGTCGTCCTGCGCATGCCGGCCTTCGCGTTGGACGGCCCGTACCGGAACTTTCGGGCGTTCGGCCTGCACGTGGAGGCCATGGTCGGCCACACGCTGCTGCGGGGCTACCCCGACGCCGGCCCCGAGCTCCTGAGCGAGTCGCTGGCGAGCGACGGCATCTCCGGCGTGCAAGGCGCGCTCGCCGTGATGATCGCCCTACGCCACCGCGAGCGCACGGGGCATGGCATGCTCATCGAGATGCCGCTCACGGAAGGCTTCCTGCCGGTGCTGGGCGAGTACATCATGGACGCGACCATGAACGGCCGCGACACGCCGCCCCAAGGCAATGCGCACCAGCATCACGCCCCGCACAACGTCTATCGCTGCCAAGGCGACGACAACTGGATCGCCATCGACGTGGGCACTGACACGGAGTTCGCCGCCCTGTGCGACGTTCTCGGACTCGGCGACCTAGTCTCGGATGCGCGTTTCCGAAGCCAGCCATCCCGGAACACACATGTCACGGCGCTGGACGCCCGAGTCGCCGCCGCATGTGCCGGGCGCGACAAGGACGACCTGTTCCACGAACTGCAGGCGAACGGCGTTTGTGCTGCGCCAACCCGCAACGCGGTCGAAGCCCTCGACGACCCGCACCTCAACGCACGTGGCTTCTTCGAGCCCCTGCCCACCGCCGACGAGGGCAAGCCGTTCCGCTATCCCGGTTTGACGTTCCGGATGCAGCGCACGCCGAACCACCTGCGCACGCCGCCGGTCCGGCTGGGCGAACACAACCGCGAAATCTACTGCGACCTGCTCGGCTACACGGTTGACGAACTCACCGAGCTCGAAGCCCGGGGACTCGTGGCCACGACCTTTCCGGAGACCATCTGGCGAGCACCGGCCGAGGTCGCGGACGGCGACCATACACCTTAGGGGCTACGCCAGCCCGAATACGCATCACTCGAAGACCGATCTAGGCAACCCCGACTGCCGGATGATCGACCTGAGAGTGCCGATACGAAGCTCCCTATGGTCCGGCACCGGCACTGTGACTGTCGTACCACCCTCGGACTTCTGCATGACCACGTGGCTGCCGTGGCGTCGCACCTGGACGAACCCGTTTTCAGCCAAGAGTTCGCACACTTGCCGACCCGACGCTACCCTGAGCCTAGCCAACTGCGACCTCGACCCGGGTCACGTAGATTTCCTCGTGAAACCGTTCCTCAATCTCCTGTTCCGAAGCCGCTGCAAAAAAGAGCTCCAACGCTTCCTTCAGGTTCCGGTGTGCTTCGTCCACGGTGTCCCCTTGGCTCGCGACATCCAATTCCGGACACAGGGACACGAAACCGCCTCCCTCGCGTTCGATGATCGCTGTCAGCTGCTTCATGGGTCTCTCCTAGTGATGGAAACGTCCGGTCGGTGTGTTCTGCCTACCGTCCCACCACAAGCCGGCGAGACTAGCGCGGTCACCATAGCACGGTGGGCGACCAGCACGCGCGGAGCCGCAGCGGCCACGGCGTCCGACGTGTGTCCTCAAGAGCCGCGAATGCGATGTGCTCTTCGCCAGCCCGAATACGCATCACTCGACGACCGACCTAGGCAGCCCCGACTGCCGGATGATCGACCTGAGAGTGCCGACACGAAGCTCCCTATGGTCCGGCACTGGCACCGTGACCGTCGTACCGCCCTCGGACTTCTGCCTGACCACGTGGCCGCCGTTGCGTCGCAGGGCCGCGGATCCCACAGTGTCCGCAACGTCCCGCGTCGGTCCGCAGCGCCTGGCTCGGCGTGGCATCGGCGAGCCGGTCGACAGCGTCCGCGACAAGACAGTAGGAACGACCGGAAGACTCCTGCCGCGCGATCTCACTACGGAGTTCGTGTAGAGTTGCTAATCTACTCCCAAGGAACTTCGACTGGCCACGGCCATCTTTCCTCCAAGGAACTCACACATGGCAAGCAGGAAGAGCAAAAGGCTACTTGAGAAGCTCACTGGGCAAGCATCAGAGGCGGACATCCAGAAGATCGACGCTCGCCTAGACGCAAAGAACCGTGGGAAGGTGCGTGAGGTCTGGGACCAGGTCCAGCTCTTGTGGCGGATGGTCAAGGACCCAAAAGCTGCCTGGCCCGCCAAGGCTCAGGCCATCGGTGCCCTTGTCTACCTCATTTCCCCAATTGATGCCGTTCCTGACCCATTGCCGATCGTTGGCCTAGTCGACGATGTTGCAATCATCCTGCTTGTCGTGAAAGCGTTGGCCGATGCCCTTGAAGAGTACGTAGCCGAAGTCGCGCGTCGCCACGCTGAGATCCAAGTACGCAAACACTACAAGATGGTGTTAGCCTCCGTGCTTGGAGCGGTCGCCATTGCTGCAATCGCGTTTGCCTTCCAACTCTTGTGACGTTCGACGGATCCGACCTGCTCCGGCTGTACCAGTTCGTCCTGCTGGCTGCTGCGCTCTCGCTTCTCATCCGTGAATTGAGGCACTGGGTCGGCATCTACCGCGGCATGCCGAGTGGCCTGCAAAACCCGGCGAAGCGAGCCCTGTTCAGTGCGCTAAAGGGATTCTGTCGCGACCACCCGGCGCGCTTGCTCGTGCTCGCGACATTATTCGTCGTCCTGATTGCCCTGACAGTCGCTCGGTAAGTTCCGTAAGCGAGGCGTTGCCTTGATTGCCATCCGCCGTTCGCCACGGAGGTGCGACAACGTCTCGGCTGGCGGGACCCGAACCTCGAAAAACGACAAGGCGACCCTCCGCATCGGAACGCCTATCTTTATGAAGCCCAAGAGAGTCCCGAGCCTCAGGCCCACCGCTGCGGCCCCGGGACGTACTCCGACCGCGACTACGCACGTCGCCAGGGTCGGTGACCGAACTGTTTCGTTTCATCGTGGATTCCGACGGAACACCGGAAAACGAGGGGTTTCGTGCTCCGGACGCCTGCGGCGAATCGGGGGCAATACCATGCGACGCACGACCTCGACAGCGCCGCGTACCCTCATCCGAGAGCTTACCCCGACCACGCGCTCCTCGCGCTCCCGCGCGCAGCGCGCCTCGCGCGCCCTTGCTCCGGCGCTGCCGAGCTGCGATGCCGCAACCTCCTTCTGTTCAACCGCGGGGACCGCCCGTGGCAACTGAAGTGGTCGCGAGTCTAGGTCGGCTGCAAATCCTCAGGTGGGCAGCCGCTTTCTATCCTTGCGCACGGACAAGCCGCCCTTCAACATAGCGCGGCACTAGGGCTTCCCCGCTGCGGCGATGCGGCTATGTCGGTGCTCGCCGGGTCCCGTCTGCCGGCAGCGGTCACGGCGTCCGACGTCTGTCCTTAAGGACCGGTCGGCAGGAATCGGGGCGCCGGGTTCTCCAGCGTCGCCACGCGCCGTTCGAGGTCGGCGACTCGCTGCTCAAGGGCGCGTAGGTCGTCGTCGGCCGAAGATGCGCCGTGCAGCCAGCCCGCGCACAACGCGACGGCCGCAAACGTGAGTCCAGCGATGATCTTGCGTTTCATGGGTCCTCCTCGCGCACTTTGAGCGTCAGTCGCGGAAGTTGTTGAACTGCAGGGGCACGCCGAAGTCGCCTTCCTTGAGCGCCGCGATCACCCGTTGCAGATCGTCGCGCTTCTTACCCGTGATCCGGACCTTCTCCCCTTGGATCTGCGACTGCACCTTGAGCTTTAAGTCCTTCACCGTCTTGACGATGCCCCGGCTAGCATCGCGGTCGATGCCCTGCTTGAGGCCGAAGGGTTGCCGCTTCTGCTTTCCCGATGCCTCGAGAGGCTGCGGGTCGAGCGCGTCGATGTCCACGCCCCGGCGCGTCATCTTGTCCTGGAGGATGTCGACCAGTTGACGGACCTGGAACTCCTCCTCGGCCCAGACGGTGACGATCGCGCCTTCGAGTTCCGCGCCCGCATCGACGCTGCGGAAGTCGAACCGCGTGCGCAGTTCCCGGTTGGTCTGGTCGACCGCGTTGCGGACCTCCTGGAGATCCACCTCGGAGACGACATCGAACGAAGGCATGGGCGAGGCTCGCTTATCGAACGGTTCGGTGTTTTACCTGAATGCTTCCCGGCGGCGCAACTTGCCTAACCGCCGGTGGTCGCCGGATACTCGACCACATACCAAGGCGCGGGCCACAAGTCGTCGTGACCTCGAAACGACCGCCACGCAACCGCATCGATCGGGTGACCACCAGGACCGGTGACGATGGCACGACGTCGCTGGCGGATGGCCAGCGCTACGCCAAGCACGATGCCAAGATCGACCTGGTCGGCGCACTCGACTCGGCGAACAGCGCGATCGGGATGCTGGCCGTCGAAGCGACGACCACGCAGGCCGGGTTGCTTGAGGACATCCAATCGCGTCTCTTCGACGCTGGCGCGGTGGTCGCCACCGGCGGCTCCAGCGCTGATTGGAGCGGACTCGCCGCGAAACTCAACCGTCAGACTGAAGCCATGAACGCGAACTTGCCGCCATTGCGCGAATTCATCCTCCCCGGCGGCGGCCGGGCGGCGGCGGCCGCGCACGTGGCCCGCTCGGCGGTCCGCGCGGCCGAGCGTGCCTGGTGGCGCGCGGCCGACGACGATCCAAAGCTAAGCGCCACCGACGTCGGCATGTACCTCAATCGGTTGTCGGATTGCCTATTCGTCGTGGCCCGGACGCTCGCGACCAGCGAGCGGCTTTGGCGACCAATCGATCGCTAACGCTCTACCGCTTCGCGCGCGACCGCTGCAGCTCGTATACCACTGACGGGTGCTTCGACTCGTCGGTGGGTACGGTGCGGCGCTCGCCCACGGAGCCGTCGTCGTGGGTCACCGGGTTGTCCGCGATCAGTCGCTTCTCCTCGGCGCTGAGGGGCGGTGCGTCGTCCTGCCACAAGTGCTCGGCGATGCGTTCCCGGATGCGACTGGCGATTTGCCGGTCGGCGAACTCCGCCACGCACATCGACCGCTCGCCGCGCTCTTCACTCGCATAGCCGAGGACGACCAGCACCGGGTGTTGTTTCGCCGACGAGGACGATGCGACTTCCACCCGGATCACCGAGGCGGGATTGACCGAAACAGGCCGGTCGGGAAACGCCGTGAAACTCAACGGTCTCATGCTTGCGCTCCTTTGCCGATTAAAGCGCCAACCTCCGGATGTCGCCGAGCGTCGCCACCAGGTCGGACACGAACCGTCCGGCTTCCGCCCCGTTGATGGCCCGGTGATCGTAAGAAAGGGAGAGTGGCAGCAGCTCGCGTGGCCGGAACGCCGTGCCGTCCCACACCGGTCGCGTGGCCAACCGAGCGACGCCGAGAATCGCCACCTCCGGCGCGTTGACCACGGGCGTGAACCCGGTGCCGCCGATGGCGCCGAGACTGGACACCGTAAAGCTCGCTCCCTGGATCTCGTCCGGCTTGAGCTTGCCTTCGCGGGCGGCGGCCGCGAGGCGCGTGGACTCTTCGGCCAGTTCGTAGATGCCAAGCACGTCCGCGTTGCGGATCACCGGTACCACTAGACCGTCGTCAGTGTCGACCGCCATGCCGATGTTGTAGTAGCGCTTCAGGATGAGCGCCGTCACCGTCGCGTCAAGGGAGGCGTTGAACGGCGGATGCCGCTTCAGGACATGCACGCAGGCCTTGACGATGAACGGCAGGGGCGTGAGCTTGATGCCGAGCCCCGACGCCTCGTCCCTGACCCCGGCGCGGAAGGCCTCGAGGTCAGTGACATCGGCCTCGTCGTGCTGGGTGACATGGACGACATGCTGCCAGCTCCGATGCAGGTTGGCGGCACCGCGGGCGCGGATCCGGGACAACGGCACCGTGTCGATCTCCCCGAAGCGGGAGAAATCGATCTCGGGCATGGGTGCCAAGCCCGGGCCCGTGCGCGGCGCGTTCAGCACCTTCTTGACGAACAGCTTGACGTCATCCTTGACGATCCGGCCGTTGGCGCCCGTACCCGGCACGGCGGTCAAGTCGACGCCGAGTTCCCGGGCGAGACGGCGCACTGCAGGTCCCGCGTAGACCTTTGTGCCGACACCGTCGACGGCCCGTGGTGCTACCGCAGGGGCCGCTGGCCCTACGGCAGGGGCCCGCCCTGCGGCTGGCTCGTCCGCAATCACGGTTTCGGTGACAGCCACTGCCGGTGTTGGCATCGCTTCGGGCGGCGGTGGGGCCACGGCCTCATCCGCGGCCACGCGCATGATGGGATCGCCGGCATTGACGTGGTCCCCAAGCGCTACCAGCACCTCGCTCACGGTGCCCGCGAACGGCGCGGGAACTTCCATGGAGGCCTTGTCGGACTCGATGACGATCAGTGCATCGTTCTCGCCGACGGCATCGCCGACGCCCACACAGATCTCGATGACCTCGACGTCCTCGGCATCGCCGATGTCGGGGATCAGGACATCCATGGCGCTCAAGACAGCCTCGGATTCACCTTGTCGGGGGCGATGTCCAAGCGGCGCATGGCTTCGCTGACCGCCGCCGCCGAGACCACTTGGCGCTCCTGCAGTTCGCGCAGCGCAGCGAGCGTCACGAAACGCTCGTCGACCTCGAAGAAGTCGCGCAGGCGTTCGCGGGTGTCGCTGCGACCGAAGCCATCGGTGCCAAGCACCCGGTAGGGCGCGTCGAAGTGGCCGCGAATCGACTCGGCCAGTGCCCTGACGTAGTCCGTGGAGGCAACAACCGGCGCGTCGCCGTCGAGACACTGGGCCACATGGCTGCGTCGCGGTTCCTGATCGGCATGCAGCAGGTTCCAGCGGGCGACGTCGTTGCCTTCACGGGCGAGTTCCGTGAAGCTGGTGACGCTGTAGACGTCGCTCGCGACGCCGTAGTCGTCGAACAAGCGACGCGCGGCCTTGCGGACCTCGCGCAGGATCGTGCCGCTGCCCAGCAAGCGGACCCGTTTCGGGTCCGTGACCCGTTTCGGTTCGGAGGCACCTCGACGAGTTTCCTTTCCGTAGCTCTCGAGCCGATACATGCCCTTCAAGATTCCCTCGGTCGCGTCTTCGGGCATCGCGGGCTGCGGGTAGTTCTCGTTCATCACCGTGATGTAGTAGAACAGCCGTTCGCCGTTGCCCACCATGCGCCGAAGGCCATCGTGGATGATGACCGCGAGTTCATGGGCGTAGCACGGATCGTAGGCCACGCAGTTCGGGATGGCCGATGCGAGCAGATGGCTATGGCCATCCTGGTGCTGCAGGCCTTCGCCATTGAGCGTCGTCCTGCCTGCAGTGGCACCGAGCAGGAAACCCCGCGCCTGCGTATCGCCTGCGGCCCAGGCCAGGTCGCCGACGCGCTGGAAACCGAACATCGAGTAGAAGATGTAGAACGGCACCAGGGTGTAGCGGTGCGTGCTGTACGAGGTCGCCGCAGCCAGCCACGCCGAAAACGCGCCAGCCTCGTTGATGCCCTCCTCCAGGACCTGACCATCCTTCGACTCCCGGTACGACGCGATCTCGCCGAAGTCCTCCGGCTGGTAGAGCTGGCCCTCCGAGGAGTAGATCCCGAGTTGGCGGAACATGCCTTCCATGCCGAACGTGCGGGCCTCGTCCGGAATGATCGGCACGATGCGATCGCCGATGCCCTTGTCGCGGGCAAGCGTCGATAGGATGCGAACGAAAGCCATCGTCGTCGACACGGCCCGGTCGCCGGTGCCGGCGAGCTGTTGCTGGAAGATGTCGAGCGACGGCACGGGCACGTCGGACGCGGTCCCGACCCGTTTCGGGATCGGCCCACCCAGCTTCTCGCGTTGGCGTTTCAGGTAAACGGTCTCCGGCGAGTCGGACGGTGGCCGGTAGTAGGGGACCTCTGCAAGTTCGTCGTCAGTGATCGGCAGGTCGAAGCGGTCCCGGAAATGCTTGAGCTCGTCGAGGTCGAGCTTCTTGACCTGGTGGGTCGTGTTCTCCGCCTCGCCGGCATCGCCCATGCCGTATCCCTTGACGGTCTTGGCGAGGATGACGGTCGGCTCGCCCTTGTGATGCACGGCAGCGTGGTAGGCCGCGTAGACCTTGAACGGGTCGTGGCCGCCCCGGTTCAAGTGCATGATGTCGTTGTCGGACAGGTTGGCGACCAGCGCCTTGAGCTCCGCGTGTTTGCCGAAGAAGTGCTCCCGCGTGTAGGCGCCGCCCTTGGCCTTGTAGTTCTGGTATTCGCCGTCGACCACCTCGTCCATGCGCCGCTGCAGGAGGCCGTCGACGTCGTTGGCGAACAGCGGGTCCCATAGGCGGCCCCAGACGACCTTGATGACGTTCCAGCCGGCGCCGCGGAAGACGCCCTCGAGCTCCTGGATGATCTTGCCGTTGCCGCGCACCGGACCGTCCAGGCGTTGCAGGTTGCAGTTGACCACGAAGACCAGGTTGTCGAGCTTCTCCCGCCCGGCGAGCCCAAGCCCGCCCAGCGACTCCGGCTCGTCGCACTCGCCGTCGCCCAGGAATGCCCACACTTTCCGGTCGCCCATCGGGATCTGCGCGCGGCTGTCCAGGTACTTCATGATGTGGGCTTGGTAGATGGCCTGGATCGGCCCCAAGCCCATGGAGACTGTCGGAAACTGCCAGTAGTCGGGCATCAGCCACGGATGGGGATACGACGACAGGCCACCATTGACCTCCCGGCGGAAGGCGTCCAGATCCGCTTCGTTCAGCCGGCCCTCCAGGTACGACCGCGCGTAGATTCCCGGCGAACTGTGACCCTGGAAGTAGATGAGATCGCCGGCCTGCTCGTCCGTCGGAGCACGGAAGAAGTGGTTGAAGCCGACGTCGTAGAGGGTGGCCGCGGACGCGAACGTGGAGATGTGGCCGCCGAGGTCGGCGTTGCGGCGGTTGGCCCGCACGACCATCGCCAGCGCATTCCAGCGGATCAGCGAGCGGATGCGCCGCTCCATGAACAGGTCGCCCGGCATGAACGCTTCCTTGTGCGCCGGGATGGTGTTGCGGTAAGGCGTGGTGACGGTGTACGGCAGCGGCGCGCCGGTCTCGGTCAGTCGCGAGGACAAGCGCTCCAAGAGGAAGTTCGCGCGCTCAATGCCGTCGTGTTCGAGGATGTTCTCAAGGGATTCGAGCCACTCGCTGGTTTCCGCGGGGTTCGGATCGGCCCCGTTGGACACGCCTTGCGCCGCCGTCGGTGCGCGGCGGCCATGCGCGCCTCGCTCTTGGTCGGTCACATCCATTGGCGGTAAGCGTCAGCTCAAGCTCCGGGCCGTCCTGGCACCATCGATGGAAGATTATACGCCCATGGGACCGGGCCTAGAGGTGACGGTTCCGTGTCAGGGCGCCGCGCGCCCCGGTAGGGGCGCGGGCCAGAGCCGGCAGGCGCCGAGCACGCCGCTGGCGTCGCCGTGCTCGGCAACCACGATCCTGGTGCGCCCCTCATGGGAGAAACCGTAGCGCGGCAGCTTCGTCGCCACCGCGCCCGCCAGGCCCGGAATGTTGGACACGCCGCCACCGAGGACGATGACGTCCGGGTCCAGCACATTGACGATCTGCGCCAACGCCCGGGCCAGCATCGTCGTATAGAGATCGGCGGTCGGCGAGTCCGCCGGGACCTGCGCGGCTTGCAGGCGCTCGCCCGTCAGGGCCAGGTGGGTATTCGCCAACCCCGATCCCGACAGGAATGTCTCGACGCAATTCGTCCGGCCACAGTAGCAGGGGCGATCCGCCAATGACGCTTCGAGCGCGGTGTCCGCGCGCAGGTACGGCAACGGCGTATGGCCCCACTCGCCAGCGATGGCGTTCGGGCCACTGAGCAACCGTCCATGCACGACGATCCCGCCGCCAACGCCGGTCCCAAGAATCACGCCGAAGACCACCGACGCGCCCGCTCCCGCGCCAGCCAGCGCTTCCGACAGCGCGAAGCAGTCGGCGTCGTTGGCGATGCGCACCCGGTTGGCCAGGAGGGTGTTCAGGTCGTCGAGCAACGGCCGCCCGTTGAGCCACGTGGAGTTGCAGTTCTTCATGGCCCGCGTCGCCGGTACCCAGGCGCCCGGCGCGCCGATGCCGACGGGCACGGCCGCACCGGTCAGACGGTCGACTTCCGCGACGAGCGCGGTGACGGCGGTAACGGTGCCATGGTAATGCCGCGGCGTGGCCACACGCTTGCGCCACGCCACCGCGCCATCGGCACCAAGCAGCACGGCCTCGATCTTGGTGCCGCCGAGATCGATACCGATGCGCTCGCGCCTGGTCATCGGAGTAGCCCCCGGATCAGGCGAGCCCAGTCGAACGACGGGCCCGGGTCGGTCTTGCGGCCGGGTGCGATCTCCGCGTGGCCGACGACCGCCGAGACCGACAGATTGCGGTAGCGTGCAAAGAGCGCGGCAACGACGGCGACCAACCGGGCGTACTGTGTGTTCGTGTACGGGCGCGAATCGGTGCCCTCCAATTCGATGCCGACGGAGAAGTCGTTGCACCCTTGGCGACCGCGGTAGCTGGACACGCCGGCATGCCAAGCCCGCCGGTCGAAGGCAACGAATTGCGTCATCCGCCCGTGTCTCGAAATCAGCAGGTGGGCGGATACACGCACGCCGCCGAGGTCGGCGAACGCGGGGTGAGCGTCGATCGCCAATGTGTTCGTGAAGAGCGCCTCGACGCAACCGGTGCCGAACTTGCCGGGGGGAAGCGAGATGCCGTGCACGACCACTAGGGAGATGTCCTCGGGATCGGGCCTCGCCCCGGCATTGGGCGATTCGATGCGGCGGGCACCGGCGAGCCAGTGGTCATCCGTGACGTGGAGCATGGGGCAAATATGGAAGCACATCGACGATCGGTCAAATGCTCAAATGCCGCTACACGAAGTGACCGAGCGCCCTGTGGTACGGTCGTCGCCGCCCATGGAGCTCGACACCGAGACCGTCAGACGCAATGTCGCCAGCGCCCTTCGCGAGGACTTGGGCGCCGGCGACATCAACGCCGAGCTGATCGCACCGAGCACGCGCGCGGTGGCGCGGGTGGTCACCCGCGACCCCGGTGTCCTATGCGGCCAACCGTGGGTGGCGGAAGCATGTCGGCAGGTGGACCCGTCCCTGGTACTGCGCTGGCACGCGAGCGACGGGCAGCGGCTTGCCGCGGGCGATCTGCTCGCCGAACTCGAAGGATCCGCGCGAAACCTGCTCAGCGTCGAGCGCACGGCCATCAACTTCCTGCAACTGCTGTCAGGGACGGCTACGCGAACGCGTGCTTTCGTGGATGCGGTGGCCGCCACGCGGGCGGTCATCCTGGACACCCGCAAGACGCTCCCGGGGCTGCGCGCGGCTCAGAAGTACGCGGTACGGATCGGCGGCGCCAAGAACCACCGCATGGGCTTGTTCGATGCGTTCCTGGTCAAGGAGAACCACATCGCGGCGGCGGGGAGCATCGCGGCGGCCGTCGCAACGGCCCGGCGCCTCCACCCCGACAAGCTGCTGCAGGTCGAGGTGGAAGACGTCGCGCAACTCCACGAGAGCATCGACGCTGCCGTCGACCGGGTACTGCTCGACAATTTCGACGTCGCAAGGCTCCGCGAGGCGGTGGCGATCGCGAGCGGGCGTGTCGGACTCGAGGCGTCGGGCGGGATCACGATGGCCACGGTGGCCGAGATCGCCGCCACGGGCGTGGACTTCATTTCCGTGGGGGAACTGACCAAGAACGTGCAGCCGCTCGACCTGTCGATGCGAGTTGTCGCCGTGAAGCGCGGCTAAACTGACGGTCTGGTGCCGGAACGCGGAGTCGAACCGCGGACCTACTGATTACGAATCAGTTGCTCTACCTGGCTGAGCTATTCCGGCACGGAAATTGGGAGCGCCGCGCATTCTACTCCGGCCTATCGCCCCACACCACAGACCTGCACCTTTCGCTACTTGAAGCTACGAATCACCGGGGCCAACCATACCCAGCCGCCGCCGATCCGTAAAACCCTCCGCTCACGGCGTCGCGCACTCTTCGTCGGCAGGGAACACTCGGCACAGGCGGCGCCCACTCGGGTCGGTGGCGGTCACGGTCCAGGTTCTCCCGGCGTCGGCCGTGACCGCGTAGGTCCGGCCATCGTCCGTCGACGGCGCCCAACCGATCGCGGTCCGGAGCGTGTTGATCCCTCGGGCGCCGTCGTACTCGCCGGCGCCGTACCGTCCGGTACGCAGCCGCGTGTCCTCCTGGAAGACCACCATCGAGTTGACCTGGTTCAGCAGGACGCTGTCGCGGGCCGTCGCTGTGTAGCCCCGGTAGACCGGCACTGCGACGGCCGCGAGCAGCGCTACCACGGCAACCGCGACCAGCAGTTCCACGAGCGAGAAGGCCGCCAGGTGTTTCCGGGGCGACCGTTCCGAGGATTCCGTCATACGTCCGCCAACGCGATGCGCCGGGTGTCCGCGACGAGGTCACCGTAGGCCGGCCTGGTGAGCACAACCACCAAGTCACGGCCGACGAACGTCCCCTCGACGGCGACGCCCACGACGCCGCCTGCGTCGTTGGCCGTCGACGCATACGCATCCTCGCCGTTCGGCGCCTTGCCCCCCTCCTCGCCCGCCGCCGTCCCGCCGTTCAGCGCCACGATCCAACCCGCGGCCGTATAGCGCTGATCCGCCACGCCGGGCGCGATCGTCCCGAGCGCAAGTTGGGCCTGGACCTTCTGCAGTTCGTTGCCGACGAAACGGGCACCCTGGCGGTAGTGCAGGTTCACCTTGGCCATGTTGGAGTTCTCGACGTAGCTTCGATACGCGGGGACGGCCGCGGCGGCCAGCACGCCGATAATGGCCACCGCGATCATGAGTTCAATGAGCGTGAAGCCGGCAGGCCGGGTGGTCTTGGACATCTGTGTTACTCCATGCCAGTTGTCGTTGAGAGGCCAATATGCTTTCACCAGCCCGCCCGGTCGTAAACGGCAAACCGCCTACAGCACGACGGGCCGATGGCTCACGCAAATCCGAGAGATCGCCCATTTCACGCGCCGTACAGGGCCACCACACTGGCGGCGAAGATCTCGCCAGGAGTCGATCGTGAGCGCTTTGACGTCGAGCATGCGCCGCCGCCGGCCAACACACGCCGCGGCACCGCATCGCCGAGCCACCACGGAGGGGGTCTTCGACCTGCCACGCGTCGACCTCGACGCTTTCGACCTCGCCAGCGTCCCGACACACCTGGTCAACGAAGACCTCGTGCGGCGCCACGCCGCGCTGCCATTGGTCAAACGCGGCACGCGGCTGTTCGTCGCGATCGCGGACGCGGCCAACCGCGAGGCGCTCGAGGCGTTCGCGGCTGCGACCGGCCTCGAGACGGAGGCCGTACTCGTCGAGAAGACCAAGCTTGCCGCCGCCGTCAGCGACTACCGCTCAGCCGGGGACGAGACGCTGCTCAAGGAACTCGAAGGCCACGACGAAGCCGATCCGGGCCGGCAGCGGCTCGGCGACGACGACGTCGAGCTCACCGACGAAACACCCGTGGTCCGGTACATCCATCAGACCCTGCTCGAGGCGGTGGAGTCCAGCGCGTCAGACATCCACTTCGAGCCCTATGAGCAGTACTACCGCGTCCGGATGCGCATCGACGGCATTCTGCGCGAAGCGCGTCGTCCCCCGGTCCGGCTGGGTCGCCGGTTCGCGGCTCGGTTGAAGGTGATGGGCAAACTCGACGTCACCGAACGGCGGATGCCGCAGGACGGCCGCTTGCAGTTGAGCGCCGGACAAAGGGTGGTCGACTTCCGCATCAACACTCTACCGACCATGCACGGCGAGAAGGTGGCTTTGCGGATACTCGACTCGGCCGCAGCCAATCTCGGCATCGACGACCTTGGCTTCGAAGCGGACCAGAATCGGCTCTACCGGGAAGCGCTAGGACGCCCCCAAGGGATGGTGCTCGTCACGGGGCCGACCGGCAGCGGCAAGACGGTGACCGTCTATGCCGGTCTGAACCGGCTCAACGCCGAGCACCGCAACATCGCCACCGTCGAAGACCCGGTGGAGATCAACGTGGACGGCATCAACCAGGTCCAGGTGAACGCCCGGATCGGCTTCGATTTCGCCTCCGCGCTGCGCGCCTTTCTGCGCCAGGATCCCGATGTCGTGATGGTCGGTGAAATGCGCGACCTCGAGACTGCGGAGACGGCCATCAAGGCCGCGCAAACAGGCCACCTCGTGCTGTCCACGCTGCACACGAACTCGGCGCCCGAAACGCTGACGCGGTTGCGGACCATGGGCGTTCCCGCCTACAACCTCGCGACCTCCGTGACGCTGATCGTCGCCCAGCGTCTTGCGCGGCTGCTCTGCCCACGATGCCGACGGCCGGTGCATCTTCCGGACGACGCACTGATCGCCGAAGGCTTCGACGCCGCCCAGATCGAGCGCGGGTTGCAGCTATACGACGCCAACGACAACGGCTGCGGCGACTGCGACCACGGCTACAAGGGTCGCACGGGAATCTACGAGGTCGTCCCGCTGGAAGCCGAACTTCAACGCCTGATCCTCGCCGAACGCGACAGCTTGGCGCTGGCGGAGACCGCGCAGGCGCTCGGCTACGACAATATCCGCGGGGCGGGGTTGCGGAAGGTCGCGAGCGGGCTGACCTCGCTGCGGGAAGTGAACCGCGTCATGACCACGCGTTGACCCGCCGTGGACGACCAACGCACCTTCGCCTGGGAAGGCACGGCGCACTCTGGCGGCCAAAGGTCCGGAGAGCTGTCGGCGCCGTCTGCCGCCATCGCGCGTGCCAAGCTGCGCCGGGAGGGCGTCGAAGTCCACCGCCTGCGGCAAAAACGTCGCCAGCAGCAGCGACGAGGCCGGATCAAGGCCGTCTCGATCACCCTGTTCAGCCGCCAACTGGCGACCATGATGCGCGCCGGCGTGCCGATGGTGCAGACCCTCGACATCCTGTCGGGCGAGACGAAGAACCCCAGCGCCGCTGCGATGATCGCGGCGGTTCGCGCCGACATCGGGACAGGCGCCACCCTATCCTTGGCCCTGGCGCGGTTTCCGCAGCATTTCGACGCGCTGTACCGCAACCTGGTCGACATCGGCGAACAGTCAGGCACCCTCGATGAGATGCTCGACCGTATCGCGACCTACCAGGAGAAGTCCGCGGACATCCGACGCAAGGCGAAGAAGGCGTTGACCTATCCGGCCCTGGTCGTCGTGGCCGCAATCATCGTGACCGCGATCATGCTGATCCACGTCGTCCCCCAGTTCGAAGCCGTATTCGCAAGTGCCGGGGCCGAACTCCCGGCCGCGACCCGCCTCGTCGTCGCGCTTTCGGAGATCGCCCAACGCTGGTGGTGGGTGGTGGCCTCGGGTCTCGTGCTCTTAGGTCTCGGCTGGGCGGTACTCCGCAAGCGATCCGCCGCGTTCCGAAACGCCATCGACCGGGCAAGCCTCTTGACGCCGGTCGCCGGCCCGATCCTCGCCCGGGCAGCCGTCGCGCGCTTCGCCCGAACCCTAGGCACGGCGCTGGCCGCGGGCGTGCCTTTGGTCGAGGCCCTAGGGGCCGTGGCGGGCGCAACCGGCAACGCCGCCTATGTCGCCGCAGTCCTTGCCATACGCGATGAAGTCACGGCGGGGCGGTCGCTGCAGGCGGCCATGCGGGAACGCGGTATGTTTCCGAGCACGGTCGTGCGCATGGTCGCCATAGGCGAAGAGTCTGGCCGGCTCGACGACCTCCTTGGGCGGTCAGCCGAGCAATTGGAGATCCGCGTGGACGAAGCGGTCGATCAACTCACCACGCTCATCGAACCGATGACCATGGGCGTACTCGGCGTGCTCGTGGGCGGGCTGATCGTCGCGATGTACCTGCCGGTGTTCCAACTCGGCGCGGCCTTCGGCGGCTGACTCACCACCAAGCCGTGCTCGGATCGCCCGCCTTGAAGGGTCCAACGATCTCCGCGGTGACCCAGCCTCCGTAGTAGCCGCCGGGCTGCGCCAGGACGGATTCGCCATCCACCGTGCACTCGAGTTCCGCCGGATAGAACGCGAAGTGCCCGGCGAGCGAAGCGTATTGCGGGTACGTCTCGACATAGGTCCACGCGGCTTCGCCGAAGCCAGCCACATCGTACGCGTGCGCGAGACCCTTCCACTCGCAATGGGTGGTGCCGGGCGCTCGGCGCATGCAGTCCGGGTCGACGTCAGCGGCCGGCACATAGAACGTCGGCGGCGAGGCGGTCTCCAGGACGCGCAAGGCGCGATCGCTTTCCGCGACCACCCGCCCGGCCGCAACGACGCGCACACGCCTGTGGTCGGCAAGGATGCGCGGCGGGCGAGGATAATCCCAGACGGACTCCTGCCCAGCCTCTGGAACTTGCGCGAACGGCGGTCGCTTGTCGCCGCGATACCGCCACTTGCCGCGCGCCGCCAGCACGTCCCGGGTAGCGGCTAGCGCCATACCTGGAGGTTTTAGACCGCCTTCACCACGCCGCATGCCACGCGTCCGCCCGCGCCACCGATGGGCTGCGTCATGTGGTCGTCCGGATGCTCGTGGATGATCACGGCGGACCCATCTTCGTCGAGGAGCGCAGGTTGCGCCCCACCCAAGACCGTAACACGCGGTGTGAAGAACTCGGCGTCGGCCCGGCCGTCGGCACCGGCGATCAAGTTCGGCAGATCGCCATTGTCGGGGCCATCCGGGTGGCGCAGGCCGTGCGCCTTGCCGTCCGGGTTGATGTGGCCCTTCGCGGCGCCGAAGTCCGGTGAGCACGCGCCCGCACTGTGCAGGTGGATCCCGTGTCCGCCGGGGGTGAGCCCGGACACGACGACCCGGATCAACACGCCGCTCGGCGTCTGCTCGAAGGCAGCCTCCCCGATCACCTCGCCAGCGGTGTTGATGATCTCCGCCGCGGCCTTGGCAGGCTCGGCCGCCGGCGCATGCGCCGCTGCTACGCATGCCAGGAATCCAGCAGTGATTTGACGTGTTTTCATGACTCGCTCCAGTTCGGTGGATTCTTGCGCGCGTGGTCAGCCGCAGTCAGACGGGCCAGTATATGACGGTGCCCGGTGCATGTAAGACCCCGCGCAGGTGCGCAGGTGACCGGGCAGCACGGGGCCGTGACGAACACCGAGACGGTTGGGGGATGCCGCGAGCCTTCAAGCGGCGCAGGATCGCGCGCGGCGCGGCGTTGTCGGCCGAGTCGCTCAAGGGCCGGCGGTCGTCACGCCTTGATCGCCACGGCGGCGCTCAAAGCGGGGCATCCGCCATCCTCACCTGGAACCATCGCAACTTCGCGCCTTTCGCCGGCGACATCAGAATCGAGACGCCCGCCTGACCAGTACGCGGTGCTGCAGAGCCGTCGCGCGCGAAGGCGTCGCGCATTCCGAGCACGTACTCTAAGCCTCGTTCAGGGACTGCGCGCCACGCTCGCGACCCGTTGCTCGATCGTCGCGCGCAGGTCGGCCATGTCCGTGCCTCCACGACACCCGCCGGCATAGGCTACGACGGCGAAGGCGAACTCAATCAGCACATCCCGACAGTTCAGGGTCTCGGCGTCGACCGCTGGCAGTCCGGGGCGGTCGGCCAGCACGGCGGCGGCGTAGACGCCGCGGCCAACGCGGCGGTACCGGCCGGCGGCGTCGTACACCTTGACCCCAGCGAGGCCGCAACTCGGGGATCGATCCGCGAAGACGTACCCGGCGACACCGTCCAAGGTCGTCGCCACCCGGCGCGCATAGCCCGCGAGCCGATCCGTGTGGTCCGTCGCCGGGTCGTCCACGCTGACCGCCCGCGGGGCATCCGGATCACCCGCCAACTGGATCGGCGGCCGCGGGACGCCCATGCCGATGCCGACTTCGGGACAGAGACCAACGCAATGGAACAGCCGCGCAACGGCCTCGCGCGGCCATACGTCGCCGTTGTCGTCGCCGTCCCAGCGAACGGCCCGGCCGAGCAGGCATTCGCTGACCGCGACGGTCGCGAGCCGGCTCGCTGGCCCGCCTCGGTCGCTCGTGTCATTGGCCACGGGTGATGAAATCCCACAGTTGGTCGGCACCCCGGGCCGCCGCTCGCCGTCCGAGCCGTTCCTGCCACTCGTGCTCCCGTCCGTATTCGTCGCGCCAGGCCAGTAGGCGTCGGGTGTAGTGATGCAGGCTGTGTTCATGGGTGAAGCCGAAGGCACCGTGCACCTGGTGGGCGATCTCGGCGACGACGCCCGCAGCTTCGCCCACGCGGGCCTTGGCGGCGGCGATCTGGTTGTCCGCACCGTTAGTGCCGAGCGCCTCGATCGCACCGTCGCACGCCCTGACCGCAGCGGCGACCTCGCCGGCGAGCAAGGCCAAGTTGTGCTGGATGGCCTGGAACTTGGCGATGGGCCGGCCGAACTGCGCGCGTTCCATGGCGTAGCTGACGCTCATCTCCATGGTGCGCTCGAGCGCCCCGGACATGAGCGACGTTCGGGACAGGGCCATGTAGAGAGGGAGTTCGCTAGGCACTGCGACCGCGACGGTCTGCCCGGCGTGCACGGAGTCGCGCGGCTCGCCGGCGATGTTCGCCCCCGGTTCGACGGTGAAGGACACGTGCAAAGCGCCGTCCAGGTCTAGGACCCGGTTCGCGGCGCGGGCCCAGGGCGCGACGCCATCGACCGCGATGGTCGTAAACCCTGCACCATCCGGAACATCCGGCAGCACCGCGTTGGCCACGAGCACTTCGGCCAGCGGCATGGGCAGCGCGTGGCGACCGGCCACTTTCAACAACCCGAACAGGTCGCCGAGTTCGCTCCCCGAGTCCGGCCGGCCGACCAGATGCAGTCCCGAATCCTGCACGGTGCGCCACAACGCGTCAGGGAATGCGCCGGCTGCTGGCGCCTCGGCGCGGTCCAGCAGAGCCTTGTCAACGTGATCGGCGAAGATCCGCTCGGCGGTCTGCGCGATGAGCGATTCCATCAACGTAGACCTAGGCCGCGCGCGATGACGCCGCGAAGTATCTCGCGCGTGCCACCGCGAATGGTGAACGACGGCGCGTGCAGAAGCGTCTGCGACAAGCTGCGTTGCAGCGGATGGTCGCTGGGCAAAGCAGACGTCTGCAGGCGCACCAGTTCAGGCAACAGTTTCTCGAAGTCGTTGCCGACCGACTTCACCAAGGCGGCCTCCACGGTGGGGCTGCGCCCGCCCTGCAGCATGCCCGCCACCGAGATGGACATCTTGCGAAGCGTCATCAGATGGCTCGCGAGCTTGCCGATCAATGCCGCGGCGTCCGGCGCCGGGTCGGCCCCGACGTGGCGGACGAACTCCACGAATACCCGGAAGGCGGACAGGAACCGCTCCGGACCGCTCCGCTCGTAGCCCAATTCGCTGGTCACCTGCGCCCAGCCGTTGCCCGCCTCGCCGATCAAAGCCTCCTCAGGCACGAGGCAGTCCTCGAACACCACCTCGTTGAAGTCCTCGCCACCGGCCATGTTCTTGATCGGGCGCACCGTTACGCCGTCCGCGTCGAGGTCTATGAGAAGCTGCGAGAGGCCGGCATGACGGTTCTCGCCGACGGGCGCGGTGCGCACGAGGGCGATGATGTGGTGGTTGCGGTGCGCGTCGGTGGTCCAGATCTTGGCCCCGTTGACGAGCCAGCCACCGTCGACGCGGTCCGCACGGGTTCGCACGGAGGCGAGGTCCGAGCCGCTGTCGGGTTCGCTCATGCCGATGGAGAAGTAGCACTCGCCCGCAGCGATCCGCGGCAGGTATCGACGGCGCTGCGCTTCGGTGCCGTAGCGCAGCAGCAACGGGCCGCTCTGCCGGTCGGCGATCCAGTGCGCACTCACCGGGGCACCGGCCGCGAGTAGCTCCTCGGTCACAACGTAGCGCTCGAAGAACGACCGCTCGCCGCCGCCGTAGGCCTTCGGCCATGTCATGCCAATCCAACCGCGAGCGCCGAGCTTGCGCGAGAACTCAGGGCTATGGCCTTCGTTGAAGTCCGAATTCGGCCAGGACTCCCTAGGCATCTCCCGCGCCACGAAGTCGCGAACCTCCGCGCGCAACGCCTGCGTCTCGGGGGGCAACTCGACGGGGTCGAAACGCAGTTCTACGGACATCGGGGCGCGCGCACTTAAACCGTGGGCTTGAACGCCCCCCAGTCTATCATCGTGCTCGTCTCAACCTCGGTCGCTGCGCCCAGTGCCCATCCGCTCGCAAGCCGAACTGCAGCGCCTATTCGAGCCCATCCTGGCCGCCGTCGAGCGGCAATCGGGTGTTGCGGAACGGTTCGTGGACAAGGATCTGTACCGAATCTACCTTGCCACCGTCTGGGCAAACGTGGTGATGGATCCCGCCGCGATCGGCCTCGCCGAGGACGACCTCGAGAGCGCGCACGACGTCATCAACCTCAACGCGCAGCGGCTGCTCGGCGACGAGCATGCCATCACCGCCGCGTTCAAGTTCATCAATAGCGCGGACGGCGAACGCGCGATGGACATGGCCAAGGTGCCGCGCACGCACCGCGACCTCCTGCTGTATTTCTCGTCAATGATCCTCGACCCGGACCGCCACCGGCGCGCGATGGCGGACTACAGGAACCAAAGCGACAACCAGGGCACGTAGGTGATCACCACGAGCGCGATCAGCAACACGCCCATGAACGGCAGGCACGCGGCATAGAGTTCGAGCATGGGGCGATCGAAACGGTAGCTCGCGATGAAGAGGTTCATGCCGATCGGCGGCGTGAAGTAGCCGATCTGCAGGTTGGCGAGGAATACGATGCCGAGGTGGATCGGGTGTATGCCGTAGCCCACCGCCACGGGCAGCAGGAGCGGCACCATGATGACGATCGCGGCGAACACGTCGAGGATCGCCCCGAGCGCCAGCAAGAGCAGATTCAGGAGGATGAGGAACGTCAGCGGACTGGTCACATGCTCCTGCATGAACGTGAACAGTCGCTGCGGGACCTGGGCATCCACCAGGAAATTAGTGAATGCGAGCGCAACGCCCAGGATCAGGATGATGCTGCCGACCATCACCATGGACTCGCGGAAGATGCCGGGCAGTTCGCGCAGCTTGATCTCGCGATAGAGCACGACCTCCACGATTAGCACGTAGACCACGGTAATCGCCGCCGCTTCGGAGATCGCGAAGTAGCCTGAGTAAATACCGCCCAGGACGACGACGGGCAACGGCAACTCCCAGCGTGCGGCCTTGACGGCTGTCCAGAGTGCGTGACGATCGAACGCCGTCCGCGGCACATCCCCCACCCGCAGCATCGTCCACAGCGACAGCAGGAGAACCATGAGCAACGCGGGTCCCAAGCCCGCGATGAACAAATGGCCGATGCTGAACGACTCGCCCACACCCATCTGCTGGGCGACGATTCCATACAGGATCAACGGCACGGACGGCACGATCAGCAACCCGAGGCTGCCCGAGGTGGTCACGAGGCCCAAGCTGTAGCGTTCCGTGTAGCCGCTCGACTTGAGCATTGGCAGAAGCAGTGCCCCGAGAGCTACGATGGTGACGCCGGAGGCGCCGGTCAGCGCCGTGAACAGGGCGCACGCCACGAAACCGACGATCGCGAGGCCCGCCGGCATCCACCCGAACAGCGCCCGCGTCAGCGCCATCAGGCGCTCGGACGAATTCGCCGCGGCCATGAGGTAGCCAGCCAGAGTGAAGAACGGCAACGCCACCAAAAGCGGCTTGTCCGTCATGTCGTAGATGTTGATGGCGACGACGCTGAGGTCGACGCCCACCGCGAGGAAGCCGAGCATGGCCGCGCCGAGTACGACGGCGAACAACGGCGCCCCGAGCACGGCCATCAGCGCCACCAGGACGACGCCCGCCCAGATCATGGGGGTGCGGACCCCTCGCGCTCCCCTCCTGGCCAGAGGGCACGCGCCAGGTAGCGCGCCGCCATGACGCCGGCAGCCAGCGGGATGATGCTCTCGCAGACCCACGCCGGGACGGCGCCAAAGCCCACCGTGCCGTCGGTGAAGTCCCAGCGGATGAACTCGATGGACGTCCACCCCAGTGCGGCGCACAGGATCGCCGTGGCCAACGCGGTGAACCGGGCCGCGAGCGTGCGCGTGCGCGGACCAGCAAAGCGCGGCACGATGTCGATCTTGATATGCCGATCCGCGCCGGCGGCCGCCGATGCACCGACCATGGTGACCCACAGCAAGGCGACCTGGACCAAGCCGTCCGCCCAGCCCAAGCCGGCGCCGAAGGCGTTGCGGGCGATGATCTGGTAGGCGGCGAAGCCGATCATCGCGGCGAGAAGCGCGACGAGGAGCGTCGTCTCAACGATCTGCAGCCACCTTTCGATGGCTCGGCCAAGGCCGCCCAACCCGCTAAAGGTCAGCGCGAATCTCCGCGAGGCGGGTGACGATCGCATCGTGAATGCCGACGCTGATCACACCCTTGTCGACCCAATCCGCCCTGGCAACAGCGGCGTTCTTGCGCCAATCGGCGAGTTCCGGCGGCGTCAAGTCGATGAACGCAAGTCCCTGGTCGGCCAGCACCTGGCGCGCCGCGTCGTGGTCGGCGCGGTTTTGGCGGTCAGTCTCCGCCATCGCGCCGCCGACGATCTGCTCGAGCGCCGCCACGTCCTCGGACTGAACGCCGCGGAGCGCGCGCTCGGACACCACCAGCGTGCCGTAGACGTACATCAACGGCAGATCGAGCACGAACTTCAGCCGCGTATGCCACAGCAGGGGCAGGGTCGCCACCGGTGGCGACGCCACCGTGTCGATCAGCCCGGTGCTCAAGCCGGTGAGCACCTCGCCGATCGGCATTTGAATGGGTGTGATGCTGAATGCCCGCAGCATGCGAACCGCCGCCGCATCCCCTTGCGGTGCCCAGACCTTGAGCTTGCGCGCGTCCGCCACCGACCGCGCCCGCCGCGTGCCCATCGGATACGCCATGCCGACCTCGGATAGGCCCAGCGCGAGGAACCCGTGGTCCCGGAACCCGGACATCAGCACCGGGTCCATGGCCTCGCGCACCGCGTCGACCTCCTCGAGGTTCCGGAACACCATCGGCAGGTTGTAGACCTGCACGTCCGGATAGATGTTGGCGAACGTGGTCGTGAGTACCAGGCCGCCATGCAGTTGCCCCACCCGGATCCGCTTGAGGACGCTGGCGTCGTCACCCATCGTGCCGCCCGGATAGAACCTGAGCGTGAGGCGCCCTGCGGTTGCCGCGTCGAGGTCATCGCCCGCCCGCCGCAGGGTCTTCATCCACGACGAACCGTCCGGCGAAACGGTGGCGATCTTCAGCGTCTTCGCCGCAGGCGACGGGGCAAGTGCCACGGCGCAAACGGCACCCGCCACGGCGAGCCAGCGGTGCATGTTCGGGGGACAGATCACGTGGCCTCCAGGTTGCCGTCGATGTGCTTAGAAATAGTCATCGGCCGAGGCTAGCAATTCGCGGGCGCGTTCCTGCGCGATGGCGTTCATCAAGGTTAGACCCGGTGCCCGGATGTCGGTTTCCAGCACCTCGCGCAACAGCCGGTCGTGCAGTTCGCGATCGAACACCTGTCGTGCGTAGTTTTCCGCGTAGAACACCCTTGCGAGCAGGTGTTTGCCACCCGCGATGGCGATCGTGCGCTCGAAGTGGTCGCGGGCGACTTCCGGTCGGCCACCCACCGACGGCGGTAGCACCGACTCGAAAACGCCCATGTAAAGGTGCGGCCCGCCATTGTCGTAGGTCTCGTCGAGTTCCAGCACGCGGGCCATGATGGGGCGCACGCGACCGAGATCAGCCACCGCCCTGTAGTCGTTCGAACGGGCGTCGATCCATCCCGCCCAGGCCGTGGCCAGCGCGTACGCCGCTGGCACGTCCCGGATTCCCATGGCCGCCACCCGCCGCTCCAGATCCTCGAATGGCAACGTCCGCACCTGGCACATCCAGGCGATGTCGACGCAGGCGGCGCGCAGGGCGAGGTCGAGGGCCTTGTCGGCAAACGCCTGGCGACGCGCCTCGTCGGTCACGAACGCGGTCGAATAGGCGCCGTTCAACGACGCGGCGGCGCGCAGCAGGTCCGCGTTGTCGGCCCCGCGCCGCAGCAAGGCGTCCAGCATGATCAGGTAGGCGGGCGCACCGTCTCGAACGACCGCGGGGTCGTTGCTGTCGAGAATCGCCTCGGACAGGTCCGTGGCCAGCCCGCTGGTCACCTGGCCGACGAGGTTCGCGCAACCCGAGACCCCCATGCAGACCATCGCGATGGCACCCCATCGCGTCGGTCCGGCGCGCAGACGACGTCCGCGCGCCACCGCGATGCGCTCAAGCACCCTGCCACTCATGGCCGGCGAGTATAGCCAACGCGTATTGGAGAAAAACCGACACCACCCACCTCAATGATGGAGGTTGTGTTGACGGAATCCCTAAAGCGGCCCCAAGAGCGCCCCATAGCCGTGTCGGGTACCTCGCGTTCGCTCGGCACCGGCTCCGGCTACGCCCAAGGCCACGCTGACCTCAGTCGGCGGCAGCAGCGTCCGTCGGCCCGATCAGCGCTGCTACGGCGCGGTGCAACTCATCGAGCGGTGGGCGGTCGCGGTAGCCGGGCACCGCTCGTTTCAATGCGATCACGCCGCTCGCATCCACGTAAAAAACGCCGGGATGCGGGATGCCGTAGGCGCTGTGCCCCTCGGCGTACTGCTCGTTGCGGATTCCCAGAGCGTTGACATGCTTCGCGCCCTTGTCCGATAGGAGCGTATAGCCGATATCCCTGTCCTCCGCGAATGCGGCGATCGGCTCGACGTCGTCGTAGCTCATCGCCGCGATTTCCACGCCCAAGGCGCCGAACTTGTCCTGCCACTCAGTCAACTCGACCAGTTGACGCTTGCAGAACGGTCACCAGTCGGCGCTGCGCACCATGAACAGCACCACGCCGCGCTCGCCCTTGAGGCTTGCGAGATCGCGCACCGTGCCGGTCTGGTCGGCCGCCTCGATCGCGAGCATCGGCGTGCCGACAGCCGGCCCCCAGTCGTCCTGGTAGTCGGCAGCCGCGCCGAGCGCCAGCGTCGCGGACGCCAGCGTCGTTGCCAGTCTTCCCCGAGCCATTTCGCCACCCTTGAGCAAATCGTGCCCTGATCGTCGGACGGCATCGTCCGCATGTCAACCGGAACCGGAAAGGAAGCCCTTGAGGTGGAAACGGATCGGCTAACATTGCCGTTTTGTTTGGGGCATCGACGCGCAGCGCCATGGCCAGGTTCAAAGCCCGAAGCGGGGAGATCTACTTCGAACATCGCGGCGCGCGCGCCAACCCCCGCGTCGTGCTCATCCACGGCTTGGGTTGCCAACTCGTGCAGTGGCCGGATTCGCTGATCCAGGGCCTCGTCGGCAACGGCTTGTGCGCCGTCCTTTTCGACAACCGGGATGCCGGCCTCTCCGACGGACCTGACGGCCCGCCACCGTCGCTGGAGGCCTTGCTGGCAGCCAGCGACGACGTGACGCCGGACTATGCGCTGTCCGACATGGCGCAGGACACGGTGGACCTACTCGACCACTTGGGCCAAGGGGGCGCGCACATCGTGGGGCTGTCCATGGGCGGCATGATCGCGCAGCGGATGGCCATCGAGCATCCTCAACGGGTCTACAGCCTCACGTCGATCATGTCGTCTACCGGCAATCCCGACCTCCCCGGGCCCCACGCCGATGCCATGGCGGCAGCGGTGGCGTTGACCGAGGACAACGCCGAGACGGCCCTGGCGCGCCATATCCACGCTTGGCGGGTTTGGGGTGCAAGGCACTTCGACTCCCGCGCATGCGGCATCGCGCGGTTCGCCGAACGCGCCGTGGACCGCGCCTGTCGCCCGCACGGCATCATCCGCCAGTACGCGGCCATCGTTGCCGACGGCGACCGCCGCGGCGAGCTTGCCGATGTCGACGTGCCCGCGCTCGTGATCCACGGCGCGTCCGATCCCCTCGTGCCCGCGGCCGCCGGCAACGACACGGCGGGCGCAATTCCCGGCGCGCGCTACATCGAGATTCCGAAAATGGGCCACGACCTCCCGGAACCGGCGATTTCCCAGATCGTCGAGGCGATCTCGGAGCACATCCAGGCCACCGAGGTCAGCCGCTGATCAGCACCCCACGGCTGGGGCATGCGCGTCGGTCCGCTATGCGCCTACCCCGCCTTCCGCCCAGCCCCGCCGTCGATCATGGAACAAACGCCGCCGGTCGCGTGCGCGCCCTCTGGCGCTTGGTCTATGCGAGGCCGTAGCGGCGCACCACGTCTGCAGCGAAGGTCTTCGTCTCGGTCGCGATCGCGCGCAGCAGACTCTCGACGTCGACCTGCCCATCGCCCTTCCGCCGCGCCCGCGCGACCGCCTGCTGCATCGCCCGACTGAGCGCGCGCGTAGGCGTGGGATCACCGGTCCTGCGCGGCGTCGTCGCAACGAAGGCGTCAAGCTCGCCCCGCAGACGCTTAAGGTCGGGCTCCGACCCGACCTCGTCCGCCGTCAGCAAACCGGCCACGCCAAGCAACAGGTGGTCGACGCCGAAGGCTTCATGGTGCTCGGCAACTGCGCGGTAATACGCCGCGTGCAGGACGCCCTCGAGGGCCGCCGCAAGCACACCCGTCGTGCGCGCACGCGTTGGTGGCAACTTCGGGATGCCGTGCGCGAGATAGCGAATGACGTTCTGACGACGCAGGCCTTGGCCTTCGAGGAGCACCTTCGCCTGGCAAACCTCCGCAAACATCCCCACGAGGGCGCTGCCCGCGTTGGCCCCCTCGCGGCCCAAGGCGCGGTACAAGTCGGAGCGCGCGAGGACGCCGAAAAACTCGCGCGACGTGGCCGGGGTGTCGCCCGCGGGAGCCGACTCCAACGACGCGAGCAGGCCTCTTCGCAGCGCGGCCAGATCGGCACCGCACTTGGTCAGCGCATCCGCGGCCAAGGGCTCGTCGAGCAGCGCAAGCAACAGGTGCTCCACGCCAACCGCGGCATGTCCCCGCGTCTCGGCGATTGCGAACGCGCCCTCGACCGCCCGACGCAAGTCGTCCTGGACCTCCAGGAGCGGGGCGTTGAACTCCGACAACTCGGCGAGACCGAAAGACTCGCCATGCTTGGCCTGGGCCTGCGCGAAGTAGATGTCGCGCATCCGCGCGCCGTCCTTGGGCGGCTTCACCTCGGACCATGCGACGTGGCGGATAAGCGTCTGCCAGTCGTCGAACCCGAAGGACCTCGCGGTTTCCCGACGGCGTTTCTGTGCATTGCCGGTCTCCAGCCGCTCGGCATGCCAGTGGAGTTGCTCGAAGCTGGCGTCGCTTGGGAGCGGCTGGATCGCGCCGCCGTCGAGCGCGTCGTAGCACACGGTCAGTTCCGCCGACATGCCATTGACGCGGTCGAAATTCGTGACCATGAGCACCCAGTACCGACCGTCCATCGCGTCGATCATCCTTTGCCGCAGAGTTACGCTGATGGTGAGCGGCTCACCGTCCTCCGTGTCTTCGCGCGTGAAGGCATGCCCTTTCGGGCCGCCGCGGAACAACAGCATCGCCGCATCCGAACCCGTGGGGCGGAGCATTACCGTAAGTACGGTCGGGCGGTCGAAGATGAAGTGGAACTCGCGGGTGATGTCTGCATCCTCCGCGTCATTTGCCGCGAGATCAAAGCGGACAGTCCCCGGCGGGTGAACCTGTCGCGGCACTTCGGCGATCCTAAACTCCTCGATTTCGCGCGCCGCAAGCCAATCCACCACGCGACGAAACAAGGCCCGATAGTCGGTCGACCAATCGTCCGGGGGCGCGACCACACCCGCGAATACCGAGTTCGCCTGCCTCGTCAGGACAGCGCGCCTTTCCTCGCTTGGCATCGCGGCGAGCACCTCGATGAAGCCGTTGCCGTCGACGAAGCGAACCTCGTCACGCACATGGCGCCAAGCGAGATGCCGCGAATCCAAGCGCAACAGGAAACTCCGTGGTGCCGGACGCTGCGCGAGCGGTTCGATCAACTCGCCCGCACGCTCGCCGAGTTGCCGCAGCGCCGCTTGAAGGACATTGATCGGCTGCACTGGGACCACCATTCCCCCGCCGACATCCAAGTCGAGCGCCCGGCCCAGCCCGACCGCGTTGGCCCCGGTGAACAAGAGCTTGCGAGCCTTCAGGTCCTTGATTTGCACTGGCGACAGCCCGAACTCCTGGCGCTCGTCGACACTGAGGACGAGCACTTCGGCGTCCGACGCAAGCGCCTCCTCAAGAGTCTCCGCGACGGTGACGTTCGCACCGCCGAGGATTTCGGCGAGCGCCGCGCCGGTGCCGTCCGTGTCGGCGAACACGACCCGCGTGAGCTTCTGTCGGTCGCGCGACCCCTGTTCAGTGCTATTCGACATGGATGCATCTCCCTCCGGGATCACTATCTGCCCCCTTGTCAACTCCTAACCAAACCGTAACGGCGAAGGGCGTCCGCAGCGTAGGTATTGCGCTCGGTGGCGATCGCCTGCAGCAACGTCTGGACGCCCACAGGTTTCTGGCGTGCGCGCGCTACCGCCTGTTGCATGACCCGGCTCAAGGCGCGGGTCGGTCGGGTTCGGCCGTCAGTCCGTGCCGGCACCGCCGCCACGAACGCCGCGAGGTCAGCGTGCGCCCCGCCGTGATCCCCCGCCGCCTCCAGCACGCGCAACAGGAGGTGCTCCACGCCGAACGCTTCGTGGCGTCGGGCGTCGGCGGATGCATAGGCGGCATGCACGATCGCCTCGACTTCGCTTGACAGCACGCGGTTGGGGCGATCCGAAACGGGCAAAGCCTTGGCAATCCCGTGTGCGAGGTACCTGACAACATCGCCCGCGCTCGCCCCTTGCTGCTCGAGCAAGTCTCGGGCGCGGCACGGCTCCGCGAAGACGCCGAATAGAACGTTGCCGGCGTTACACGCCTCAAGCCCGAGCGCGCTGCACAACTCGGCCACGTACAGGACGCCGAACACCGCGTGCGAAATGCTCGGTTCCTCGCCTTGGTCCTTGGGTTCCAGGCTTGCGGCCAGGCCCTTCCGCAGCAGCTCCGATTTGACTCCGCATTTGGCCAGGACGTCGGCGGTCACCGGGTTGTCGAGCAGAACGAAGAGCAAGTGCTCCACGTCGACGGCACCATGCTGGCGGGCGCCGGCCAACGCGCCCGCGTCCAGCACGGCGGCGCGCAGGTCGTCGCTGATCTCGACCGATGAAGCCAAGTATTCGGCGATATCTTGAGCGCGGATGACATTGCCGAACCGCTCCTGCGCGTGCGCAAAGCGCATGTCCCGACCATGGACGACGCCCGCCGACAGTGCCGGTTCCCGCCAACCGACGTGGGCCTGTAGCGTCGCCCAGTCGTCGAAGCCGAATGCCGACGCCGTTGCCTGGCGGCGTGCGTCTCCGCTCCCGGTCGCCAACCGTTCGGCTAACCAGTGCGTGTGCTCGAAGCTCGTGTCGCTCGGTAGCGGTCGAATCGCCCCGCCTTCGAGCGTTTCGTAGCGCACGGTGAGTTCGGCGGACATGCCGTGATCCATGTCGAAATTGTCGACGACGAGCCGCCAATAACGCCCCGCCATCGCGTCAATTGCCGGTTGAGCGATAGTCAAGGCGATCGTCAGTGCCTCACCCTGTCCGCCATCTTCGCGTGTCCAATGAAGCTGCTTTCGACCACCCGAGAAGATGAGCGCCACCTCGTCGGATCCACGATGCTTGAGCGTGGCGGTGAACACCGTCGGGCGATCGAATCGAAAGTGGAAGTCCCGGAACGACTCTCTGTTTGCCCAGAACCCAGTGGACGCGTCGAGTTCGAATCGGACCGTCGCGGGTTCTTGAACAGGCTTCGGGACGATCGCCGGTCGGTACGCGTCGGGCTCCCGGTCCGCCAGGCCCGCAACGATCCCCGCGAACACGCGCCGGTAGGAATCCGACCAGCGCCGGGGATGCGCGTTGACCCCCGCGAAAACACAGTTCGCTTCGCGGGCCACGATAGCGGCCTCGTCACCACGATCAGCCGGAGCAAGGAGGACCTCGACAAAGCCCGAGTCTCCACTCAGGCGCAGTTCCTCCGGTATGTGGCGAAACCGCAAGTCCTGCTCCCGCCGGCCGTAGAGTTCGTGGGGGAGGTATTCTGCGAACGGCTCGATCGCGTTCTCTCCGACGACCGACCCGGCACCCGCGAGCAGTGTACTGTCCACAACGCGCAACGGCTGTCCCTCGATCGCGTTGTTGCCGCCGATCTCGAGGTCCAGCTCGCGACACAGCTCGTCCGCCCACGGGCCGGTCAAGACGAGCTTACGTGCCCTCAATTCGTCTCCCTTCGCCTTCGGAAACGGCTTGTCCCGCCGGACATGCAGATCCAAAACGAGCACTTCGCTCATCGATTCCAACGCTTCCTCGAACGACTCCGCGACCGTCACGTTGCCGTCGAGCATTTCCGCGAAGACTTGCGCCGCGCCTTCGGCATCGGAGAACACGGTCCGCGTCTGGCGCCGCACGTGGCGCTTCAGCACCGGCCAGCTCCGGAACCCGTATTCCCGCGCAATGACGAAGAGCGCCTGCGCCTGGGCCAGCGTCGCCGGCAACGGCGAGACGTGGGTTCCAACGCGCGTGCGGGCGCCAGCATCCGCATCGCCGAAAGCCGCACGCAGCGTCTTCGCTTCGTTCTTGAGGTAGGTGATAGACGCTGCCGCTGGCAGCGTCCGTTCGGTTTGCTCCGACATCGGATGCATCTCCCTTCGTATACGCCCGATGTCCGCTTGTCGGGCTGAAAGAAGACCATCGTTTCGGTGCGCACTGAGCGCTTCTGTCGCCGATGTGGCCTGTCGATGAAGGTGGGATTGCATCCCTTTCCGCGGACCGGCGGCGCCCTTCGCACTCGCGACGCAACCTAATCCCATGATGCCCGTGTGTCAACGAGGAACGGCACAAGCGGTTGGCGCACAATGGGCGGGCAGCACGACACGGCGCGGACCGTGTCTGCAGCCCGGACCATCGGGAGGACGTCATGCCCGAATCCGCACAGCCGCCCACGCCACCGCGCATCCTCGATGCAGCGCTGGCGCATCCCGCGCCGGCGCCCGGCCCCGCACTCGACGCGATCCTTGCCCACAACGAGCAGACGCTGCCCAGTTCGGACGACACCCCCATGGCGGACGGGCGCGTCCAGCAGGTTCCGCTCGACTACTCGCGCGACAGCCTGCGCTACCACTTCCGCGGCCAGCGCGACCGAATGGCGGTCGAGGGCGACATGTTCGTGTACTACGTCGGCGAGGACCGTCGCGGGAAGCCGGCGATTTCATCCGTCGCGCCGGACATCTACGTCGTCTTCGGCGTGCCGGACCGCCCGGACCGGGATTCCTACGTGCTGTATCACGAGCCGGATGCGAAGATTCGCTTCGTGCTCGAGATCGCCTCGAAATCGACCCGGGCACGGGACCACGGCCACAAGAGGCATCTCTATGCATCGCTCCGCGTCGCCGAGTACTTCCTCTTCGATCCACCTACGGCGAGCGGTCCGGCGCGCGTCACGGGTCTGACGCTCTCGGATGGACGCTACAACGAGATGCCCCAGGTAATCCTGCCGAATGGCCGCCGCGGCGTGCGCAGCGAAGTGCTCCAACTCGCAGTCTACGCCCGGGAGGGGCGGCTACGCTGGCACGACCCGGCAAGCGGTCAGGATCTGCTCGACTACGAAGAGTTGCACCGGTTGCGTGACGAAGCCGATGCCGAAGCCGCGGCGGCACGCGACCAAGCCGAGGCCCGAGTCGCCGAATTGGAGGCGCTGCTCAAGGCACGCGACCAGGACTCAAGCCCGGGTTAGGAGAAGCCCGCATGCCGCGACCGCCGGGCTTGGCGTAGGCCGCGGTGTCGGGTTCGCCATCGGCATCTTCGCCGCTCAGTCCAGCCCGTCCATCAGCTCTAGGGTCCGACCCAGCGTGTCCAACCTTGCGGTGGCGTTGGCGCCAGCGGGCGACAGGCGGATCGTCGTGACGCCGGCGTCCCGGAACGTCTTGAGCCGCCCGCGAACGGCCGCCTCGTCACCCAGCAGGTTCGCCTGGATGACCATCTCGTCGGGAATCACCGCGACCGCCTCGTCGCGCTTGCCGGCGACCCACAGCGCCTGGGAGCGACGCGCCACGTCGTCCCAGCCGCCGCGCTTGTAGGCGTCGTTGTAGAAGTTGGTCCGCGCGGAACCCATGGCGCCCAGCGTGAACGCCATACCCGCCTTCAGCGGTTGCGCCAGTTCCTCGGGATCCCCGAATGCCACGGTGCCGCCGACCTGGATGTCGATCTCGCCGAAGTCCCGGCCCGCGGACTCGGCTCCCTTTCTGAGGAAGTCCAAATGCGCGTCCGCGTGCTCGGGCGTGAACGATGTGCCGAGCCAGCCATCGGCGGCCTCGCCGGTGTATTCCAGGGCCTTCGGGCCCAAGGTCGCGAGGTAGATGGGGATGCGGTTGTTGCCGGGCTGGGCCAGGCGCAGCGCCTTGCCCTCGCCGCCCGGCAAGGGCAACTGGTGGTACTTGCCGTCGTAGGCGATGCGTTCGCCCGCGAACGCCAGTTTGACGATCTCCACGGTCTCCCGCATGCGCGTCAGCGGTGCCTTGAACGGTCGGCCCTGGAGGCCTTCGACGACTTGCGGTCCGCTCGCGCCGAGGCCGAGCAGGAAGCGATCGTTGGAGATGGCGGCCATGGTGAGCGCGGTCATCGCCGTCATGCTCGGCGTGCGGGCGCTGATCTGCATGATGCCGGTGCCGAGGCGGATGCGCTCCGTGCGCGCCGTGAGGAAGGCCAAGGGCGCGATGGCGTCGTGGCCCCAGGCTTCCGCCGTCCAGACGGTGTCCACGCCGAGTTTCTCGGCTTCGATCACGAATGCCACCTGGTCCGCGAAATCGCGCTGGCCGCCGGACGCGGCGCCGCCAATGCCGATACTGGTCTTCATGCTTCTCCTTAACTGCTGTGGGCCGTTCGGGCCGCGATGGCCGCAGCGCCATCCAATGCCGTGTGGGGATCCGCCACGAGGTGCACGGGCAGATCGCTGAGATAGTCAGCCGCCCAAGCGGCATCCTCGAAACGCCGCCGGAACAGCGGTGTGCGCAGCCTGTCCTGAACGGCAACGGCCACGCCGCCAGCCAAGTATATGCCGCCGAGCGTCAGCGCCGTGACCGCGAGGCCACCCGCGGCGGTGGCCAGCAGACCGGCCCATGTCTCCAGGGTCGTGTCGCAGACCGGATCGGCCCCGTCGCCGCCGTGCGCGATGACCTCCTCCGGCGACCTCCACTTCGCCTTGGCGCCCCAAACCGCGTTCACGGCGCGGTACAGCGCGACCAGGCCGCGGCCGGAAAGATAGTGCTCCCAGGACACGGGCTCGCCGCATTCGCGCTCGGTGACGGCCACAAGCTCGCGCTCGAAGTCACCCACAGCTGCGACCCGGGCGTGACCCCCTTCCGAGGGCAGACAGCGGCCTTCGACGACGATGCCCATCCCCAGTCCGGTGCCAGCGGAAAGCACGCCGCACGTGGCTGGCTTGCACGGTGCACGCCCGCTCAGCCGTTCGAACCGGCTCGCCGGCAACTCGGCGATCGCCGTGCCGAGGGCCACCATGTCGTTCACCAGTGCTGTGCGAGCGCTGCCCGTCGCCGCGGACACGGCGGCCGTCGAGAAGGTGATGCCGGCGTTGGTCAGCTTCGCCTCGGTGCCGAAAACCGGGCCGGCGACGGCAAGACAGCAGGCGTCGAATGCGCGTCGAGGCAACGCCGCCACCGCGTCGGCGAGCATGTCTTGGGCGTCGGCATACTGTGGCGTCGACAGGTCCACCGAGCCGGTTCTCACGCCGTCGACATAGGCCGCGAAGCGCGCATTCGTGCCGCCGATGTCTCCGGCCAGGTGGTCCATGAGTCAAGTACAACAGCCCTATACTCATTGCTCAAGGAAGCCCGGACGCCTTTGCCGCATGCTGGTCGCTGAACTACTGCGCGCCATCTATCCACCGGCCGCTGCGCGCGCGTCGGTCGCTCTGCTGCTGGTCCTCGGAAGCGCCGTCAACGCCGCGGAGTTGCGGATCGGCAACGGCGGGGAGCCGCTGACGCTCGACCCGCACCGCTACAACCTGAACCTCGAGGAGAAGATCCTCGCCGACCTCTTCGAAGGATTGACCGCCCACGATGCGCACGGGCGGATCGTGCCCGGCGCCGCGACGAGCTGGACCACGTCGGCCGACGGCCTGGTGTGGACATTCAAGCTGCGCCCGGACGGCCGCTGGTCGGACGGCCAACCCGTGACGGCCGACGATTTCGTGTTCGCCTTCCGACGCCTGCTCGACCCCAAGACCGCGGCGAGCCTCGCGTTCTTCATGTACGCCATCGAAGGTGCGGCGGCGGCCAACGCGGGTGGGATCCCCGTCGAGGACATCGCCGTGCGGGCACTGGACTCCCATAGGCTGGAGGTCCGCCTCGCGAGGCCCTTCCCATTCTTCGCCGAGCGGTTGATCTACCCGACCGGCTTCCCGTTACCCAAGCACGTTGTCGAGCGACTCGGCGATGACTGGGTGAAGCCCGGCAACATGGCCAGCAACGGCGCGTTCACGCTCGCCGACTGGCAACCGCAAGGCTTCGTACGCGTGGAGAAGAACGCGCACTTCCATGCTGCAGGGGACGTTTCCCTGGACGCCGTCCGGTACTTCCCGACCGCCGACCGCAACGCCGCCTACAACCGCTACCGCAACGGCGAACTGGACATCATCGGCGACTTCCCGCCCGGCGAGATCGACTGGCTGCGCCGCGAGATGCCCGACCATCTGCACATCTCGCCACTGCTTTCGATCATGTACCTAGTGTTCAACGTGACCGAGCCGCCTTTCGACGATGCCCGCGTGCGGCGCGCGCTCGCGCTCGCCATCGACCGCGAGCTCATCACCGGCCGCGTCCTGCAAAGCGCCGAGGTGCCGTCGCCAACCTTCGTCCCGCCGATGGTCGCGGACTATCGCAGCGCCGTCGCGGCAGTGGCTGCGGACACCGAGCAAGCGGCAAAGCTCCTCGCGGAAGCCGGCTACGACGAAGCCAACCCCTTGCGGATCACGCTGCGCTACATCGCCGGGGCGGACAACAAGAAGGTCCACGTTGCGATCGCCGCCATGTGGCGGGCCATCGGCGTCCAGACTTCCCTGCACCACGCCGAACTCAACGCCCATTTCGCCGAGTTGCGCCAAGGCGCGTTCCAAGTCGCCCAGGCCGGCTGGTTCGGCGAGAACAACCCGGAGCACTACCTGGAACTACTGATGTCGACGACCGGCGATGTCAACTACGGCCGCTTCGCCGATGTCGAGACGGACGAACTGATGACGCAGGCGAAGGATGCGGTGGAACTCGATGCACGCCTTGCCTTGCTGCGGCAAGCCGAGGTCGCGGGGCTGTCGCTCGATCCTGTCGTGCCGCTGTACGCCGTGACCATCCGCAGCCTCGTCGACCCGCGCGTCACGGGCTGGCATCCGAATCCGCGCAACGTGCATCCGGCACGCTACCTCGGCGTCCGCGCGGCGCCGTAGAGGCCGCCAAGCTCCGTGGGACGCTACCTTCTTCGGCGGCTGGCGTTCGCGCTGATCACCCTGTTCGCGGTCGTCACCGTCACCTTCTTCCTGGCCCGGGCCGCGCCTGGCGGGCCTTTCGATGGCGAGCGCCGTCTGCCCCCGGAAGTGGAGGCGAATCTACGCGCCGCCTACGACCTCGACAAGCCCGTCGTCCACCAATACGCACGCTACCTCGGCATGCTCGGCCGCGGCGATCTGGGACCGTCGTTCCGGCACAAGGACTTCTCCGTCAACGAGTTGATCGGGCGCGGCCTGCCGATCAGCGTCACTATCGGGGGTCTCGCGCTCGCACTCGCGGTGGTCGTCGGCGTGACCGCCGGCACGTTCGCCGCGACGGCGCGCGACCGCGCCCGTGACAGGCTGCTGGTGACCGCCGCGACGCTGGGGCTCGCGCTGCCGCCCATCATCGTGGCGCCGCTCCTGGTGCTGGTCTTCGCGGTCGGCCTAGGCTGGTTTCCGGCAGGGGGATACGACACGGCGCGCAGCTACGTGCTGCCCGTGATCGCCCTGTCGCTCCCCTACGCAGCGGCGTTCACGCGCTTGAGCCGTGGCAGTGTTGCCGAGGTGCTCGGCCGGCCGCATGTGCTGACGGCGCGCTCGAAAGGCATGCCGACCTGGCGCATCGTGCACAGGCACGTACTGCCAAGCGCGCTGATCCCTGTCGTCTCCTTCCTCGGCCCCGCGGCGGCAGCACTGCTCGCCGGCTCCATGGTCATCGAGGAGGTGTTCTCGCTGCCGGGACTCGGCCGCTATTTCGTGCAAGGCGCCTTGAACCGCGACTACACGCTGGTGACCGGCACGGTCATCGTCTACGCGGCCCTGGTACTCACCTTCAACCTGCTCGCGGATCTCTGCTACGCGCGACTCGATCCCCGCATCCGCCATGCGTGACGCACTGTTCGGCAGCCTTCTCGCACGGGTTTGCTGTGGCTTCCTTGGCGCCGTGGTCCTCGCGGCCGCGCTCGGGCCTTGGCTCTCGCCTTGGGAGTTCGATGCCGTGGACTGGGATGCCATCGACACCGCTCCGAGCCTGGCGCACTGGTTCGGCACCGACGGCGTCGGCCGCGACCTCCTCACTCGCACGCTTGCCGGTGCCCGGATTTCCATCGCCATCGCCTTGGCGGCGACGGTGGTGAGTTGCTGCATCGGGATTCCGTGGGGAGCAACCGCCGGCTATCTCGGCGGCCGCACGGATCAGGCCATGATGCGCATCGTCGACGGCCTTTACGCCCTGCCGTTCATCCTCCTGGTGATCCTCCTCGTCGCGCTCTTCGGGCGAAACATCGTGCTGCTGTTCGCGGCCCTCGGCGCCGTGTCCTGGCTGGACCTCGCCCGGATCGTGCGCGGCCAGACGCTCGCCGTGAAGAGCGAGGCGTACCTGGAAGCGGCGCGTGGGCTCGGCGCGCCGACGTTCACGGTCATTCGCCGCCACGTCGTGCCGAACGTCCTTGGGCCGGCGCTGGTCTATGCGACGCTCACGGTCCCCGGCGTGATCATCGCGGAGAGTTTCCTGAGCTTCCTCGGCCTTGGCGTCCAGGAACCGCAAACAAGCTGGGGCGTGCTGATCGCCGACGGCGCACGCGAGATGCACTCCTCGCCGTGGCAGCTCGTGTTCCCGGCGACGATGCTGACCCTCACCCTGTTCGCCTTCAACATCCTCGGCGACCGGCTGCGGGACGCGGTCGACCCGCACTAGAAGCCAAGAGCCGCGGCGCCCTTGCGCGATGACCCGCCGCTATGCCGAGAGGGCGCGTCCGCGGGCCAGGAGTTCCGTCGCCACGGCGCGGAGTCGCTCCGCGTCGCAACTGGCCGCCAAGTGGCCGGCTTGGGCCTTCTCGAGCATCATCGGCAGGCGCGTCTCGATCCGTCCACAGACCCACTCGAGCGGGTCGCCGGTGGCGGCACGGTCGATCAGCACCTGGGGCTGGTCGATGTAGGAGAAGCCGTAGTGGTAATGCGGTGTGCGGTCGAAGCAGTCGAAACGCAGGATCTCCTCTTCGACCCCATCGACGTCGCCGAAGACGTGGACCGACGGGCCCTGCTCTTCGCCGACGTGGCGGTACTCGATGGCAAACGACAAGTCGCCGACGGTGATCTTCTCGAGTGCCTCGTGATCGGCGGCCTGGCCACGGAATCCGCCCCGTACTCGGCGGGCCTGTTCAGCCATCTGATATCTCCCCGATCCGCTTAATGCCTTTGACGGTATCACACCCCGCATCCGAGACGGCTAAACTGCACGGCCAACCTCGCCAAAGGCCAGTGAGCATGACCGTCAGCGCCGGAATCGGCATCGCCAGCTTCAACTTCGACGACGCCCGCGGATTCTGGAAGTGGGTCGACGTCTGCGAGGCCGGCGGCATCGACTCCATCTGGCAATCCGACCGGCTGATCTCCCGGGAGGGCAATCTCGAGTGCATGAGCGTGATGGCCGCCCTCGCCGGCGCCACCCGACGCATCAAGTTCGGCATGAACGTGGCGAGCTTAGGCGTTCGCGACCCGGTCCTCACGGCCAAGCAGTGCGCAACCATCGACGTCCTCTCGGAAGGCCGTCTCCTGCCCGCTTTCGGACTCGGCAGCAGCCGGTCCCGCGACTACGTCGCGACCGGCACGACGACGGCGCGCCGGGGCAAGCGCATGGACGAGTGTCTCGAGATCCTCTCCCGGCTGTGGTCCGAGGACACCGTGTCCACCGCCGGCGAGTTCTTCAGGCTCGACGCCGCGAGCATCGCACCACGTCCCGTGCAGCAACCGCTGCCGCTGTGGGTTGGTGGCTCCGCGCCGAAAGCGATAGAGCGAACGGCGCGCTGGGGTACAGGGTGGCAGGCGGGCATCGAGTCCGCCGACAAGGTCGCGCCCGTGATCGAGGCCATCAAGGCCAAGGCAGCCGAGTTCGGTCGCAGCATCGACGAAGATCACTACGGCGCCGGGTTCGGATTCCGCTTCGGCAACGCCGAGGAGCCGATCATGCGGCGATACATCGGCGGCTTCACCCGTTCCATGGGTAAACCGCCGCACGCATTCACGGCCGTCGGCGAACCCGCAGACATCATGGCCAAGCTCAAGAGCTTCCACGACGCGGGTGCCCGCAAGTTCATACTGCGACCGATCGCATCGGGAACCGACGACATGATCGACCAGACCAGGCGGTTGATCGACCAAGTGCTGCCCGAGGTTGCCGGACTGGCGTAAGCCCGTAGGCGCGTCCATAGTAGCGCGCACACAACTCACCGAATCCCTTCGAGGAGCAACCATGGCCGAAGCCGCAGAAAACCTCGCCGTCGGGCCTAACCATCCACTCGAAGCGCTCACCGCCGACGAGGTCGCCGAGGCGAGCGCGTTGGCCAAGGCGGAACTCGGCGAACGCGCCGCGTTCTGCTCCGTCGCCCTGGTCGAGCCGCCGAAGGCTGATCTCAAGTCGTTCGGGAACGGCGATCCGGTGCCACGCAAGGTGCGCTTCCTAGGCTACGACTACGCCGGCGGGGACGGCGGCTTCGATGCCACCGTGGACCTGGTCAGCCGGCGCGTCGAGATGGCCCGGATCACCCACGGTCAAGCACCGATCGGCTTCGCGGACGTGGTCGCGGCGGTACGCATCACCAAGGAAGACCCGGCCTGGCAGGCCGCCATGCGCAGGCGTGGCATCGACGACTTCGAACTGGTGCAGATCGATCCGTGGCCGGCGGGCGGCTACCAGCACCCGAGCATCCCGCCCGGACACCGCGCCCATCGCGCCATCAGCTTCGTCCGCGAGACCAAGACCGACAACGGCTACGCGCGCCCGGTGCAGGGCCTGATCGCCCACGTCGACCTCGACGCCGGCCGCGTCGCCCACCTCGAGGACCACGGAGACGTGCCGCTGCCGCCGGAACACGGACGCTACGACGCGGCCAGCCAGCCGCGCCTGCGCGAGGCGCCGAAGCCGCTCGAGATCACCCAGCCGGAGGGCGTGAGCTTTACGATCGACGGCAACCTGATCGCATGGCAGGGCTGGCAGTTCCGCGTCACCATGCACCCGATCAACGGCCTGGTGCTGCACCAACTGCGCTACGACGACGGCGACGAAGTCCGCTCCATCCTGCACCGCGCGGCGCTCTCTGACATGGTCGTCCCGTACGGCGACACCGATCCCATGCACGCCTGGAAGCACGTTCTGGACGCCGGCGAGGCGTGCATCGGCAATTGCGCGAACTCGCTCAAGCTCGGTTGCGACTGCCTCGGCGAGATCCGCTACCTCGACCATGTCGCGGTCAAGCCCGACGGCTCGCCACGGCTCATCGAACAGGCGATCTGCATCCACGAGGAGGACTACGGGATCCTCTGGAAGCACCACGACGGCCACGGCCAGACCACCGAAGTCCGACGCTCGCGTCGCCTCGTGGTCAGCTCCTTTCACACCGTCGGCAATTACGAGTACGGCTTCTACTGGTATCTCTACCTGGACGGCCGCATCCAGATGGAAGTGAAGCTCACGGGCATCGTCGGCGTTTCCGCCGTCGACGACGGGACGAGCCGCCCCGAGTACGCGCCGCTGATCGCCCCGAATCTCGCATCCCCGATCCACCAGCACCTGTTCTGCTTCCGCCTCGACTGCGAGATCGACGGCGAGACCAACAGCGTCTACGAAGTCGACACCGTGCCCGCGCCGGTCGACGGCGACAATCCGGACGGCACGGCGTTTCGCGCAGAGGCACGGCTACTGGCCACGGAGCACGACGCGAGACGACAGGTCGACGCAAGCCGGTCCCGGTCGTGGAAGATCGTCAACCCCGAGCGCAAGAACCGGCTCGGCGTACCCGTGGGCTACCGGTTGGTTCCCGAAGGTACGCCCGCCCTCATGGCCGCGGCGGGCTCGCAGGTCGCCAAGCGCGCCGGGTTCGCGCAGCACAACCTGTGGGTCACGCCTTGCGAGGAGGACCGCTTGAGCGCTGCCGGCGACCATCCGAACCTGGGACCCGGCGACGGGCTGCCGTTCTGGACCGAAGGGAACCGCAGCGTCGACGCCACCGACATCGTGGTCTGGCACACCGTGGGGTCCACGCACGTGCCGCGCCCGGAGGACTGGCCGGTCATGCCTGTCGAATACTGCGGCTTCACGCTGAAGCCGGTGGGATTCTTCGACAGGAACCCGGCGCTGGATCTACCGCCCGCGGATCATTGCGCCACGACTGGGACGTCGTAACGCCCCGGTCAGACCACTTGCCTATACCGCCGACGACCCGTCTCGACCGTCTTCTGTGATCCGGCTCGTGACCGGTCCGCGGCAGGTCGGGAAGACGACGCTGCTGCAGCACTGCGACGAAGGCGGCGTCGACTGGGCCGCCGCTGACCGGACTGCTCACACTCATGCCAGCGCTGTCGTGGAGGCTGGGATTGCGTCAGGCCATTTGCCCACGTACAGTCGGCATATTGCCAGCCACCTAACCGAGGAACAACGGACATGGGTGCAGAGGCCGAACTCACGCCACCACCGAGTGTCGAAGGTGTTTCCTCCCGAGCCTTGGCCCAGGTGAGTCGATTACTGGGCACGCCCCTCGAGACCGCTTTGGACCTCGCTGCCGTAAACCGAAAGGGAGTGGCGCCTGAAATGCTCGCCGTCTTGGTCGACAGCGGCTTGACCCGACGAGAAATCGACTGGATCGTGGCGCGGCGGACCCTCGCCCATCGGCGCCAAAGCGGTCGCCCGCTGACGCCCAACGAAACGGGCTGCTTTCTGCGTATGCTGAAAATTCGGGCTATGTCCGAAGCCGTCTTCGGCAACCGCGACAAGGCGCTTGCGTGGCTGCGCAGGCCTCGCCGGACATTTGGCGGAATCAGCGCGATGGAACTCCTGCAAACGGAAGCCGGAGGCCAAGTTGTGGAGGAGACCCTCGGTCAACTCGATGAAGGTTATTTCGCTTGATTCTTTGGCGGATCAGCAACCATGCTGATCTCCGTGGCCTTGGCGGCGTATTCCGCAGCGGACGCTGGCACCATGCGGGCGTGCCGGTGGTCTATCTCTCCGAGAGCCCGGCGCTGGCTCTATTGGAAGTCATCGCCAATTTCGACCTAGCGCCGACCGAGTTCCCGGACAACTACCAGCTATTGGAGGTCGATTGTGGTTCCGTCGCCGCCCTGCCCCTAGATGACGGCCAACTGCCGGAAGAATGGACGGGGCATCGTGCCTTAACGCGACGCATTGGCAGCCAGTGGCTGGCTTCTGGTGCATCTGCGCTGTTAAAGGTGCCGAGCGCGGTCGTAGCGAGGAGCTGGAACTACCTGTTGAACCCCCTTCACGCCGATGCTGCGTACGTGATCGTCAGGTCGTCGAGCCGCCACCCCTTCGACCGGAGACTGACTCGTGGTTCCTGACCACAGCGATTTCGCAAACGGGATGGCCGCAGGCATCGCCGTCATCGCGATCCGAAATCCACCTAGCCACCGGCCGCATCGCCTTCAAGGTGCGACATATCACCGAGGAAACGCACCATCCAGCCGCGTACGTCTTCTCGGTACAACAGGCTCAAGCTCGTATTGCCGATGTCGAACCGGCGCGGTGCGTCCGCAGGGACGCCGAGCACGTAGCGGGCGAACGCCGTTACCACGCCGCCGTGGGTCACCACGATCACGCGCTCGCCGGCATGTTCGTTAGCAATCCGGTCGAATGCCCCGATGACGCGCCCGTTGAACTCGTCCTGCGTCTCGGCACCAGGTGGCGTGTAGTCGGGATTCGCGGCGCCGCTGGCAATCCTTGCATCCGGATACTGCGCCGCGATCTCCGTGCGCGAGAGGCCCTCGAAGACGCCATAGCAGCGTTCGCGCAGGGCCACGTCTTCGCAAACGCGATGCGCGGGCGCTTGGACAAGCAACTCCGCCGTGCGCCGGGCGCGGCCGAGGTCGGAGCAGTGGACGGTGGCGGTGCAGTCGAGCGAGCGCAGTCGCGGTGCCAAGCGTAGCGCCTGGGCCTCGCCCAAGGGCGTGAGCGGACTGTCGGCGTGGCCCTGGTAGAGGCCGCGACGGTTGAATTCGGTCTCTCCGTGGCGGATGACGACGAGTTCGGTCGTCATCCGTTGCCCGGCTGCCAATGCTCGTCCCAAGCATCCAGCAGGCGTTCGAGCAACGCCGCCTGGCCGGCGTCGGCCGCCACGTGCAGAGGCGTCGTGTCGCGCAGTGCCGGCATGCCCTGGTACTTGCCGGCCTCGTCCGCGCGGTTCACGGCCGCAGCGGAGTAGCCGCGCGCCAGGAGCACCTCAGCGACCTCGAGTTCGCCGCGCCACGCGGCAAAGTGCAGCGGCACGAAAGGCGGCCCGGCGCCTGCACGCGGTCCCGTGATGCCGTGGTCGTCGAGCAACGCTTCGAGGGCGGCCACCTCCCCGAAGGCGGCCGCTTCGTTGATGTCGAGGCGTCCCTTGGCCGCCAGCAAGGTGTCGGCCAGTCGTCGGTCGCCTTGGACCAGGGCCCCCAACGCGGGCGTGCAGCCCGTCTGTTCGTCGTAGAAGTCGAGCAGCTCGGGGTCGGTCACGGCAAGGTCGGCGATGTCGGGGGCGGCGCTCGCGAGTCGCTCGCGGAGTTCCACGAGACCCGGATGGCGCGGCTCGGGGCGTGCGCCCCGCGCTTCAAGCAACGGGCGCACCTCGTCGTGGGCGAACCCCCAAGGGGTGACGCCGAAGCGGTCCGCGTAGTTCGGATCGGCGCCCTTGTCGAGCAGGTTCTCGATGATCGGTAGCCAGTGCTCGTGGCCGTAATCGTCGTTGTAGCGCGTGGCCGCGCAGGCGTGCAGGAGGCCGGTCTCGCGACGCTCGCGCCACTCGGTCGGCGCCCCCGCGTCGAGGAGGGCGCGCACCAGGTCGACGGCGCCCCACCAAGCGGGCCCGCCGATGCCATCGTAGGGCCGCGCACCGGCCTCAAGCAGCAGCAAGCCAGTGGCGACGCTGCCCGTGGAGCCGTAGGCACCGGGCAGGTAGAGGGTGCCGCCATCCCACATCGTGCGGCTGTGGACAAGCTCTGGGGCGTCCGCGAGGAACGCGCGGACGCGTGACGTCTGACCCCATTGACAGGCGAAGAGGAAATCCTCGACCAGCGGCGAGTTCATCGGGCGCCATACGCGCTCCGCGGGTACGCGGCGGCCTTGGCTGTGGCCGAGCTTGCGGGTTAGGTCGTTTCGAGGAAGCTCGGCAAAGGTGAGGACATTCAACGGATCCGCAAGCTCCAGTTGGAAACGTGCCCAGTCCCAAGCGGTCTCGCCCTCGTCCCACGTCAATAGATGGCGAGCGCGAAGCAAGGCGTCCACCAACGCGTCCTTGTCGAACCAGCCGTCCGGGCACAGCAGCCGTGCGGTTTCCCGACGACCGTTGAGGCAAGCCAGGCGAAACGCGCGCCGCCGCGCCCCCGCATCGGCTTCGGTCAGCCGCGACCGGACGCCGGACACGTCGCCGAGCCCGGCCGCCGACTCCAGATCCGTCCCGGAGCCCAATAGATCGGCCAGACCGTCGGCACCCATTTCCAGCGCCCGCGTCAGGGGCGACTGCGGGGGCGTGCCTCCCGGCCGGGCCACCGGCGCACCCGCCGCCACCAGGAGGTCGACGATCTCGGTGCGGTGCCACCAGACGGCATGCTCCAGCAGCGTCGAGTCGGGCCAGTCCGGCAGATCCTCCGCGGTGCCGGAAAGTCCCGGCTCGGCTGCAATCAGATCGCGTACCGAGTCGGTCCGGCCCTCGGTGATCGCCCGGTAGGCCGCCTGGTATGCAGTCGCCAAATCAGACAAGGCTGCTTAGAAACTCGAGGGTCCGCTCGTAGGCCCCGTCCTCGACATTCATGATTGCCGCGTTGAAATCGGTGACGCCGGCGTTGCGGAAGCGGTCGATCTCGCCGCGCAGCGCGTTCTCGTCGCCGAGGATCGCGATGTCGGCCGGCCCGTCGACCCCTTCCCTATCCAGCATCGCCCGGTAAGACGGCAATTGGCCGTACATGGCCAAAGTCGTCGCGATGCTCTCCCGAGCTGCGTCCGGTTTGTTGGTGAGCACGATCGGAACGCCGCCGACCACCCGCGGCGCCGGTCGCCCGGCAGCCTCGGCCGCGCTCGTCAGGCGTTTGACGATGTGGTCCTCCATCGTCTTGGGCCCCACCATCCAGGTATTGGTGCCGTCGGTGCGCTCGCCGGCGATGCGCAGCATCAAAGGGCCGAGCGCCGCGACAACCGTGGGTACCGGGTCGGCCCCAGGCACGGCGAGTTGCAGCCCGTGGACCCGGTACTGCTCGCCGTCGTAGTTCACCGCGTCGCCCCGCAACAGCGGCATCAGAACGTCCAAGTACTCGCGCATGTGGCGCGCCGGCTTGTCGTAGGAGAAGCCGAGCATGTTCTCAATGACGATCTTGTGCGACAGACCGATGCCGAGCGTGAACCGGTTGCCGGTGGCGGCGGCGGTGGTCAGCGCCTGCTGCGCCAATGCCGTCGGATGCCGCGGATAGGTGGGCGTCACCGCCGTGCCCAGACCGATCCGCGGCACCTCGCGGCCGACCACGGCCAACGTGCCGATCGCATCGAAGGAAAAGATGTTGGCCATCCACAGGTTGTCGAGGCCGGCCGCTTCGACCTGTTTGGCCGAGGCGACGATCCCGTCGAGGTCGCCGCGACGGCCGTCCGCACCCAGCATGACTCCGATTCGCATAGTCTTGATCTCCCTTAAGTTCTCAGTTGCTCTTACCAAGCGCCGCCGCGATCTCCTCGAGGATGGCCGGGTCGTCGATCGTCGACGGGACGTCGTAGGCGACGCCGTCGGCGATCTTGCCAATGACTTGGCGCAGGATCTTCCCGGACCGGGTCTTGGGCAGGCGCGGCACGATCAGCGCGCGCTTGAAATTCGCAAAGGCGCCGACCTGCGAGCGCATGAGTTGTATCAACTCCGCCTCCAGTGCCGCCGCTTCGACGTTGACGCCATCCTTCAGCAGCACCAAGCCGAGGGGCACCTGGCCGCGATCCTCGTCCGCTATGCCGACAACGGCGCATTCCGCCACTGCCGGATGCCCCGCCACCACCTCCTCGAGTTCCCCCGTCGACAAGCGGTGCCCGGCGACGTTCATGACATCGTCGATGCGCCCCATGATGTAGACGAAGCCGTCCGCGTCGCGGTAGCCGCCATCGCCGGTCAGGTAGTAGCCGGGGTATTGGGACCAATAGGCCTCCAGGTAACGGTCGTGGTCGCCCCAAACCGTCGGCAGCGCGCCCGGCGGCAGGGGGGCCTTCACCACGACGTTGCCTTCCTCGCCAACGCCAAGTTCGCGGCCGTCGTCGTCAAGAATGCGCAGGTCGTAGCCGGGCACGGGCAGACTTGGGCTGCCGGGGCGCGTCTCGATGTCGGCGGCGTCCGCGACGCCCACCATCTTCGCGCAGATCGACCAGCCGGTCTCGGTCTGCCACCAGTGGTCGATGACCGGCGTGTGCACGGTCTGCTTGAGCCACTCGTAGGTTGGCGGATCGAGCCGTTCCCCGGCGACGAACAGGTACTCGAGGCACGAGATGTCGTAGTCCGCCTTGAGCGCCGCATCCGGGTCTTCCTTCTTGACCGCCCGAAAAGCCGTCGGCGCGACGAAAAACGTCTTGACCCGGTGCTCCGCGATGACGCGCCAGATCGCTCCGGCGTCCGGCGTGCGCACCGGCTTGCCCTCGTAGAGCACGGTCGTGCATCCCTTGATGAGCGGCGCGTAGACGATGTACGAGTGGCCCACCACCCAGCCGACGTCGGATGCGGCCCAGTAGACATCGCCGGCGTCGCAACCGTAGATCGCGCCCATGCTGTAGTGCAGCGCGACCGCGTGACCGCCATTGTCGCGCACCACGCCTTTGGGCTTTCCGGTGGTGCCCGACGTATAGAGGATGTACAGCGGATCCCACGAGTCGACGGGCACCACGTCGCATGGCGTGCTGGCGGCCTCCCACACGGCCCAGTCGAGGTCGCGGCCAGGGACGAGCGACGCTTCGCACTGCGGGCGTTGCAGGATGACGGCGTGTTTGGGTTTCGCCTCGGCAATCTCCAGCGCCTCGTCCAGCAGCGGCTTGTAGGGAATGACCGTCTGGAACTCGATGCCGCAGGAGGCGGAAAGGACGACCTTCGGTGTCGCATCGTCGATGCGGACAGCGAGTTCCGGGGCCGCGAAACCGCCGAACACGACGGAATGGACGGCACCGATGCGCGCGCACGCCAGCATCGCGATCACGGTCTCGGGGACCATGGGCATGTAGATGATCACCCGGTCGCCCTTGGCTACGCCCAGATCCCGCAACCCGCCGGCGATGTGTGCAACGCGGCTGGTCAGTTCCCGGAACGTGAACTTCTCAATCCGGCCGGTGACCGGCGAGTCGTAGATCAGCGCAACATCGTCGCCACGCCCGGCCGCCACGTGGCGGTCAAGCGCCAGCCAGGCGGTGTTGAGCCTGCCGCCGCGAAACCAGCGGTCGGCGCCGTTGTCGTCCTTGTCGAGGATCGAGGTCGGAAACTCGAACCAGTCGATCCCCTCGGCCGCCTCCCGCCAGAACGTCCGGGGTTCGGCAATGGAACGGTGGTACGCCTCCGCGTAAGGAGGGGAGTCCACTACGCAGCCTGTACGACGCCCCGCTCTGCTAGCCCGTCGATCTCCGCGGTATCGAGGCCGAGGTTCTCGAGCACGGCGCGGGTGTCCTCGCCGGGTGCCCGCGCTGGGTGCGAGATCGCGGGCTCGGTGCGGCTGAAACGTGGCGACGGTGCCGGCTGGGTGACGCCGTCGACCTCGACGAACGTCCGGCGATGCTGGTTGTGCGGATGATCCGGCGCTTCGAGGATCGACAGCACCGGGGCGAAGCAGACGTCGCTTCCTTCCATGACCTCGCACCACTCGTCGCGGGTCTTCGCCTTGAACACCTCCGTGAGTTCGTCCTTGAAGTCCACCCACTGGTCCTGGTCCATCTGCGGGCCGAAGCGGTTCGGATCGACACCCGACTTCTCCACCAGTTCGGCGTAGAACTGCGGCTCGATCGAGCCGACGCAGACGTACTTGCCGTCCTTGGTCTCGTAGGTGTTGTAGAAGTGCGCGCCGCCGTCGAGCATGTTCGATCCGCGCTGGTCCTTGAAGCCGCGACCGGCCATGGAGAAGAACATCGCCATCAGAGACGCCGCCCCGTCCACCATCGCCGCGTCGATGACCTGGCCCTTACCCGAGCGGGACGCTTCGAGGAGGCCACAGACCAAGCCGTAGGCGAGCAGCATTCCGCCGCCGCCGAAGTCGCCGATGAGGTTGAGCGGCGGCACCGGCTTGCCGCCCGGCTCGCCGATCGCCGCCAAGGCGCCCGCGAGGCCGATGTAGTTGATGTCGTGGCCGGCGGCGTGGGCGATCGGCCCTTCCTGGCCCCAGCCGGTCATGCGGCCGTAGACGAGCTTGTCGTTGCGCGCCATGCAGTCGTCGGGACCAAGACCCAAGCGCTCCGTCACGCCCGGCCGGAAACCCTCGAACAGGGCATCCGCCGTCTCCACGAGCTTGAGGACCAGTTCGACACCTTCCGGCTGCTTGAGATCGATGGCGATGGAACGCCGGTTCCGCGCGAGCACATCGCGCCCGCGCCCAGAGGCACCGATCCGGTCGACGCGGATCACCTCCGCGCCCATGTCCGACAGCATCATGCCGCAGAACGGGCCGGGGCCGATCCCGGCAAGTTCAATGACCCGAAATCCCTGCAACGGTCCCACGGTTGGCCTCCTCGCCCGCTGATTCGAAACGCGCGGACAGTGTAAACCACGTCGCGATCGACGCAGCGGCGCTCAGTCGTCCAACGCCAGCCGCACGCGGAAGTCGGCCTCGGTGGAGCAGCGCATGGCCGCGGTCAGCAAGGCCTCTTGGGTCAACGTCGTCGCGGCGAGGCGCTGCTGCGTATCGTCCGACAGCGTAATGCCGCGCAGACGCAGCACTTCCACCGCTGCGAACGCCAGTCCCGCCGCACGGCCTTGTTCACGCCCGCGGGCGAAGCCCGTTCGTTGGCCGACGCCGTGCGCGCGGCGCATGTAGCCCGCGATCTGCACGTCGTCCATCGGACCGGTGCCCTCCTCGTCACCCAACGCCCGACCGACGCGGACCAGGTCTTCGATCGTCTCCGGCGACGCCGTCGGTTCGTTCAGCGCGGCGTGGATCTCGAACGCTTGCCAGGTGGGCAGCGCTGCGCTCACGGGCGCGATGCCGTAGCTTGAGTCTTCGAGCACATAGATCGAGAGTCCCGGGACAACGCCACGCGGACGGCTCGGTGACGGGGCATCCGGCGTCTCGACCCAGACCTCCGGTACTCCCCACCGCTGATAGATGCCGAGTTTCTTTCGGCGCACATCCGTCGTGTGGTCGACCTCCAGAACGACGTCCGGAGGCCGATCACTGCCGATTACGGTTTGGCGCCCGCTTGGCGCCCAACTGCTGGGGCGCAGGTAGACGGACTGGTCCGGGTGCATCGCCTCGCTTGCTCGGCCATCTCGGTCCACGACGACCATGCGCAACCCGCCCCAGCAGCGGATCGGCGAGCCGCGCTCCAGCGCGACCCGCGTCAGCAACGCCGGCAGGTGCCCGCCCGGGTTCTCGTGGTCCGGGCCGCCGTCGCGCGCCACCCAGGCCATGCCGAGTTCCCGGCTCCAATACTCGAGACCGCCGTCGTATTCCTCGAACTGCTCGGCGGTCATCGGAATCGGGACGCAGCCGGGGAATTCCGCATCCTCCGGCCCTTCGTAGCGCGCGACGTAGTCCAGCACGGCGTCCCGCTCCCAAGGGCCGTCATAGACCACATAGCGGAGGCGCTCGCCCCCAGCCGTCAATTGGGCCTCGGCCACGTTGTCTCTCCCGCTGCGTTCTACAGCAGGAATATTAATGCATACAATGGCTTAATGGTGTAGAACAGGCGTGTACGCACACCTCGTACGAGCCTGTACGACCCGCCCGACATCGCGCCTAAGGCTCGTCCGCTACGACAACTCGACGCCCTCGAGGGTGCCCGCCGCACGCCAGTCGCGCAGGATCTGGAAGAAGGCCTCCGACCCGCCGCCGTACGCGCTGCCGATCAGGGAATTGCCCTGCCCCGGCTTGCCCTCGTTGTTGTAGTAGCCGGGCGTGCACTCCTCGAGGAAGCGCTGGTTGAAGATCGCCATCTTCTTGATCGTGTCGACCCAGTCGTCCTCGCCTTCCTGCGACGCCTCGATGACGCTGACATTGCCCTTCTGCGCATAGTCGATCATGTAGGCGATGTGCAGGCTCTGCTCGTTGAGCATGTGCGGGAAGTTGGCGGTGAAGCCGCCTTGCGTCACGCCCATGAAGAAGCAGTTCGGGAACCCCCGGGTCTGGAAGCCGTGCAGCGTGCGCAAGCCTTGCGACCACTTCTCGGACAGCTTCAAGCCGTCCCGGCCCTCGATGTCGTAACCGGCGCGGCGCGTGTACTCGGTGCCCACTTCGAAGCCGGTGGCGTAGATCAGGCAGTCGAGTTCGTACTCGACGCCGTTCGCGACGATTCCGCGCTCGGTGATGCGTTCCACGCCCTTCCCATCGGTGTGCACCAGCGTCACGTTGGGGCGGTTGAAGGCCTTCAGGTAGTCGTCGTGGAAGCACGGGCGCTTGCAGAATTGGCGGTACCACGGCTTGAGTGCGGCCGCCGTCTCCTCGTCCTGGACGAGATCGTCGACGCGGGCGCGAATCTGCTCCATCTTCTTGAAGTCGGCCAGCTCCACGCGGGCAGCCGCCTCCTCGGGAGAACTGTCCTTGCTGGCCCGGCCCATGGTGGCGAGATTGCGGATGATGTCGGTCCAGCCGTCGTTGACGAGATCCTCGTCCTGGAAGCCGCCGGTCACCAGCACGTTGAAGTTGGTCATGCGCTCCTGCTGCCAACCGGGTTGCAGCGACGCCGCCCAGTCCGGGTCCGTGGGCTTGTTGCCGCGCACGTCGATGGACGACGGCGTGCGCTGGAAGACGTACAGGTGGCCGGCCTGCTCGCCGACGTGCGGCACGCACTGGACGGCCGTGGCGCCGGTTCCGATGATGCCGATGCGCTTGCCCTTGAGGCCCGTGAGGTTGCCGTTGGTGTCGCCGCCCGTGTAGCCGTAGTCCCAGCGGCTGGTGTGGAAGGTGTGGCCCTTGAAGGAGCCGACGCCGGGAATGCCGGGCAGCTTGGGCCGGTTGAGCGGACCATTGGACATCGCCACGAAGCGCGCCCGCATGGCATCCCCCCGATTGGTTTCGACGATCCAGCGCCGGTCGTCGTCGTCCCAGCGCATGCCGGTGACCTCGGTTTGGAAACAGGCGCCGTCGTAGAGTCCATAGCGCTCGCCGATGGCCCGCGCGTGGGCGAGGATCTCCGGCGCGAAACTGTACTTCTCCTTCGGCACGTAGCCCAGTTCCTCGAGCAGTGGCAGGTAGATGTACGACTCGATGTCGCACTGGGCTCCCGGGTAGCGGTTCCAGTACCAGGTGCCGCCGAAGTCGCCGCCCTTCTCGATGATGCGGACGTCCTCGATGCCCGCCTCGCGCAACCGTGCACCGGCCAAGAGACCGCCGAAGCCGCCGCCGATCACGACGACGTCCACCTCGTCCCGCAGGGGCTCGCGTTCGGTCCGTTCGACGTAGGGGTCGTCGACGAAGTGGGCGAAGCGACCGCTCACTTCGACGTACTGCTCGTTGCCGTCGTCGCGCAGGCGCTTGTCGCGCTCGGCGCGGTACTTGGCGCGCAGGTCGTTCGGGTCGAATCCGAGATCGGGCTGCGTGGCTTCGGACATGGCGATGGGCTCCACGGATGGCGAAGCTGCGTAGTCTAATGGGAGCGTGACTCGTCATGCCATTGGGAGTGGTGTCTGCCGAACTGGGCATTCCAGCGAAAACGCTTGTTTGGCGTGTCTAACTTGGCTAAGTTGGCGTCTTCTTCTCCATCTGTGGCCCAGACGATGCGAGCGACCATCTCCGAAGTCAGAAACGGTCTCAGCGCATACTTGAGGCGTGTCAAGCGCGGGGAGTCCGTGATCATCGTCGATCGCTCGACGCCGGTCGCTCGCCTGGTTCCAATTGAAGCCGCCGGCGTACGGGACGAGGGTGCGACGTACGCGTTACACGGGCGTGGTGGCGAAGGCCAGACGGAACTGGAAGACGAAGCGAAACTCACGCGCCTGGAAGCGGCCGGCGTGGTCGTGCGCGACGGCACAGGCAGTCCGCTGCAAACGGTACTCGCATGGCCGCGGCTACCCGGAACCGGCCTGGTCGACGCGATCCTCGACGCCCGGCGCGAGGACGGCTATCGATGAACTTCTGGGACAGCTCAGCGATTGTCGCGTTGATCGCCGACGAGCCGCTGGCCCCGGTCGCACGCCGGGTGCTTGAAGCCGATGAGCGCATGGCGGCCTGGTGGGGTACGTCGGTCGAATGTGTCGCCGCCGTGGCCCGGCAGGAACGGGATGCGGGCATCGACGTCGACCGCGCCGCGGAACTGCTGCGTCGTCTCGACGCGCTGGCCGCCCAGTGGTACGAGGTCTCCCCCGGGCGGCGCATCAAGGTGATCGCGCGAAGGCTGTTGCGCGTGCATCCACTGAAGGCGGCCGACGCGCTGCAACTTGCCGCGGCCGTCGCCGTGGCCGAGGACGGACCGGGCTTGATTGGGTTCGTCTCGTTCGACGCCAGGCTGAACGAGGCCGCAGGTCGCGAAGGCTTCAACCTCGTCCGCAGCCAGGGTTGATTCGCTGCCGGTTCTGTTAGGGTCTCGCCAAGCCGCAGATGGTCGAGATCCATGCCCGAAACACTGCTTGAACGGCGCAACCGCACACTCGGGACGGGTGCGCCGCTGTTCTACCAAGACCCCGTGCACATCGTTCGCGGCGAGGGCGTGACGCTCTTCGACGCCGACGGCCGACGCTACGTCGACATGTACAACAACGTGCCGTGCGTCGGCCACTGCCACCCGCACGTGGTGGAGGCGATCACGAAGCAGGCGGCCACGCTCAACGTGCACAGTCGCTACCTGCACGAGGGGATCCTCAAGTACGCGGAGCGGCTCGCCGGACACCACCATGCGGGGCTCGACAGCGTCGTCTTCGAGTGCACCGGCACCGAGGCCAACGAGGTGGCGCTGATGATGGCGAGGCTCGCCACCGGCGGACGGGGCATGGTCTGCACCGACGCGGCCTACCACGGCAACAGCGCCGAAGTCCGCAAGCTGACGAGACCGAAGAGCAACGACGGCGAGGTCCGCGCCATACCGTTTCCGGAAACCTATCGGTTCTCAAACAACGAGGATCCGACCGCCTGGCACCTCGACCGTTTGCGCGCCGTGATCGCGAGCTTCGAGGACGACGGCATCCCTTTCGCCGGCATGCTGGTGTGCCCGATCCTCGCCAACGAGGGCCTGCCCAACATACCGCTCGGTTTCATGGCCGCGGCCGCCGACATCGTGCGCGAGGCCGGCGGCCTGTTCATTGCCGACGAGGTCCAGGCGGGCCTTTGCCGGACCGGCGAATGGTGGGGCTACGAGACGATGGATTTCGAGCCGGACATCGCCGTCATGGGCAAGCCGATCGGCGCCGGCATGCCGCTGGCCGCCGTGGCCGCAAGCCGCGACCTCGTCGAGACCTTCCGGCGCGGCACGGGCTACTTCAACACCTTCGCGTCGAGCCCCTTGCAGGCCGCGGCGGGCAACGCCGTGCTCGATGTGATCGAACAGGAGGACCTCCGTGCCAACGTGGCGGCGGTCGGCGCGACGATGCGAGATCGGCTCCGCGAGTTGCAGGACGGCTGCGAGCCGATGGGCGATGTGCGCGGCCACGGATTGTTCATCGGCATCGAGTGGGTCGAGGACCGGACCGGCAAGGCACCCGACCGCCCGGGCGCCGTTACCGTCGTCAATACCCTGAAGGACAAGGGCTTCCTGATCGGCAACGCCGGCGCCTTCGGCAACGTGGTCAAGATCCGCCCGCCGCTCGTGTTCTCCGCCGACGACGCTGCCGCCTTCCTGGACGCCTTCGAGGAAACCCTTGACGACCTTGGACACCGCTGAGCACCTGCGCGCGGCGCGGGAAGCGCTCGAGGCATGGCCGCTCACCGTCGCCGAGGTCGAGCGCGTCTCGGTATCCGAGAACATCGCCTTCCGCGTCACCGACGCGCAAGCGCGGTCTTACGTGCTACGCCTGCATCGGCCGGAGTACCACAATCACGCCGAACTGGTCTCGGAGCAGACATGGACCGCCGCACTGCTCGCCTCCGGAGTCGACGTCCCCGTCGTGGTGAAGGCTGCGGATGGGCGTGGCTATGTGCCCGTCGACGTTGCCGACGAACGGCGTTACGCCGGTCTCCTCGAGTGGGTGGACGGCGATACGATGGCAGAGCGGATCGGCTCCGGTCGCGAAACGGACGTGCCAGGCTGTTTCTCACGACTCGGAGGCATCATGGCGGCGTTGCATCAACAAGCGTCCCGCTGGACGCCGCCGCCCGATTTCACCCGGCACGCCTTCGACGCCGACGGCCTCATGGGCCAGGAGCCGTTCTGGGGCCGCTTCTGGGAGTCGCCGCACCTCGACGGCGGCCAGCAGGGGCGGCTTGACGACCTGCGACACCGGGTGCACGCCATGCTCAGCGATTATCGAGACACCGACGCCTTCAGCCTGATCCACGCCGATCTGCACGCCGCGAACGTCGTCGTCAACGGGGACCGCCTGCACGTGATCGATTTCGACGACGCCGGCTTCGGCTGGCACGCCTACGACTTCGCGGTGGCGCTCTACCACCACCAGGATGACGCCGACTATCCCGCGATTCGCGACGCGTTGATCGAGGGGTACAGACAGGTGCGCCCCGTCGCCGACGACACGGTCGCGATGATCCCCCTGTTCCTGCTCATCCGCAGCCTGGCATCGATCGGCTGGACCGCAGCGCGCCCGGAACTCTCGCGAAACGCCGACCGGACGCAGTGGCTGATGAAGCTCGTTGATCGCGACGCGGCGAGCGTCGTGCTCCCCTAGAACCGCCCCGGCGAGAACGGCGCGGGATCGATGTGCGGCGTCCGGTCGCCGACGATCTCCGCCACCAGTCGGCCGGTCGCCGGGGCCATGGTCATCCCCAGCATGTGGTGGCCGGTCGCCAGCACAACGTTGCCCAAACGTGGCATGCGGCCGATGATGGGCAGACTGTCCCAGGTGATCGGTCGCCAACCGGACCACGTCTCGCGGACCTCCGCACCCTCGGGTTCGACTAGGTAATGCCTCGCCGACGCCACGAGCTGGGCGATCCGACCGGGCGGGATGCTCGGGTCGAAGCCGCAAAGCTCCAGCATCGAGCCGAGCCGAAAGCCGTCGCGGAACGGCGTGACGCCGACGCGGTGTTCCGGAAACAACAGGGGATGCTTCGGGCACCTGTCGGGGCGCGACATCGTGAGCGAGTAGCCTTTTCCGGGTTCGAGGGGCAGTGACGTCCCGAGCGTCGACGCCAGACGCGCAGACCAAGCCCCGGTGGCGATCACGTATTGATCCGCGCTGATTGGGCCACTGTCCGTTTCCACCCCGACCACCTCGCCCGCCCGTGCGCGCACGCCCGTTAGGCGTCGGTTCTCCTCGAAACGGACGCCGCAGTCCCGGAGCGACGCCGCCCACCCCCTCACCAACGCGTCCGGCCGAACCGATGCGTCCCCCGGGTAGTGGAACGCGCCGGCCAGGCCAGTCCGCAGAGCCGGGTCGAACCCCGGCAACTGGTCGCCTTCCAAGCGCGTCGCCGCGACCCCGAACTCGTCGCGCAGCATCGCGTCCATGTCGGCGAAGGCGTTCACCCCGTTGTTGGTCCGCAGCACGTAGAGAAGTCCGTCGCCACGCCACTCGCCGTCGATATCGCCCGCAGCGACCAAGGCGGCGTATTCGCTCCGGGAGGACTCGAGAATGGTCTGCTGGTGCCGGGCCGCCTCAAGCATCCGCCGGCGGGTGCAGCGGCGCGCGAACTGCAGCAACCACCACAACATGGGCACGCGCCACTGCGGCCGGACCTTGAACGGAGCGTCGCGTCGGACGAGCGAGACCAAGCCCTCGCGCAGGGCAGCCGGGTCCGTCATCGGGAGCACGTGGCTCGCACAGATGTGGCCGCAATTGCCGTGCGAACAACCGCCGCCCACGCGGCCCTGGTCGACTACCGTGACGTGGTGGCCCGCACGCGAAAGGTAGTGGGCGCAGGCGAGACCGATGATCCCGGCGCCGACGACGAGCACGTTGTCCGGCCCGGAAGTCACTCAGCCAATGCCGTCTCGGAACGGATCCGTGGCATGCCTTATTAGCGTCGCCTCGGCGCAAACGTACGCTTGGCCGGTGATGCTCGGCACGACCCGGCCGTTGCCTGCAAGGCGGTAGCGGGCGGTGAAATGGCTGCCGATGACGCTCTCCTGCACCCACGGTTCGCCGGGAGCGAGGGTGCCTCGCGCGGCGAGACACGCCAGTTTCGCACTCGTGCCGGTCCCACACGGCGAGCGGTCGTAGGCATCGCCCGGACACAGGACGAAGTTGCGGCTGTCGGCGTGGTCCGCCCGGGGCGGGCCGAATAGTTCGATGTGATCGACCTCGGCACCGTCGGCACCGCGAACACCTTGGTTCGCGAGCGCGGCTTTGATCCGCCTCGCTGTGTCCGTCAGCGCCGCTTCGTGCTCGAGGTCAAGCGGCACCGGGACTTGCTCGACGAGGTAGAACCAGTTGCCGCCCCAGGCGACGTCGCCGCGAACGGTCCCCAGGCCGTCGACGTCCACCGCGACGTCGCGCCGCCAGCAGTAGCTCTCGACATTCTCGACCGTCGCCTCGTTCGACCCGGTCAAGTCCACCGCGACCGTGCCCACGGGCGTGTCAAGGCGCATCGCCCCGATTCCGACGCATCCTAGATGCGCCAGTGTGACGGCCACGCCGATCGCGCCGTGGCCGCACATGCCGAGGTAGCCCACGTTGTTGAAGAAGACGACGCCCGTGGCGCAAGCCTCGTTCGGAGTTTGGCACAGCAAGGCACCGACCAGGGCATCCGATCCGCGCGGCTCCAGGATGACGGCGCGGCGGAGGTCGTCGTGATCCGCGCGCAAGCGTTCGCGCTGGGCGGTCAACGGGACGCGGCCGAGATCCGGGCCACCGTGGACGACCACGCGCGTCGGCTCGCCCGCGGTATGGGAATCGACGACCCGCAGACTCGTTCCGCGACTAGCGGTCACGACGGCGACCGTCCGGGCCAGCCGTCCCACCAGCGCCGGAAGCGTTGCCAGGCGCCGTCGACGAAGGCCCGCTGCGAAGCGCTCAAGGCGTCGGACGCGAGCATCGGATGGGCGTGGTCGGCGTGGCCTTCGAGCACCATCAGGCGTCGGAAGCAGAGCACCAGGTCGGGGCCTTCGTCGAAAAGGGCGAGTACGGAGAGCGCCTCGTCAAGCTCGCTCGCCAGACGCATCGCTTCCCCGCTCCCGGCGCGCGCATCCCGGCAGAGATCGACCAGGCGCAGGGCCTCTACCGGCAAGGCGTTGCCGATCCCGGTAATGACGCCGGCAGCGCCGCAGTTGACTATGCCGTGCACGACTTGCGTGTCGACGCCAACAACCAGGCGCAGGTCCGGATCCGCCGCGGTGATGTGTTCCGCCGCATAGCTCAAGGCCGCCGCGCCGCCGAACTCCTTGAAGCCGACGAGGTTGTCGAACTCGCTTGCCAGGTCGAAGAACAACTCCGCCCTGGTCTCGAAGCCGTAGTAAGGGCTGTTGTAGATCACGGACGGCAAGCCCTCCCCAGCGGCCAGGACCGCGGCGAAGTGCGCCCGCTGCGCCGCTGGCGACGCGGTACGCGAAAGGACGCGCGGGATGACCATGAGCCCGTCGGCACCAGCGCTCCTCGCATGGGCGGCCAACGCCGCGGCGCGCCCCGTGTTCACCGCGCCGGTACCGACGACGACCGGCACCATCGCCGCCACCAACGCCTCGACACCCTCCCGGCGCGCCTCGTCGGTGAGCAACGGCCACTCGCCCATCGACCCGCAATAGACGACGCCGCGCATCCCCGCCTGCACCAGCTCGGCGCCAGTTCTTGCCAGAGCCTCGAAGTCCGGCTTGCCCGGCGCGCTACACGGCGTCATCAGGGCGGGAAGACAACCGGCGAATATGTGCGTGCCGTCGCTCATGGGTGTGGCTGGTCGCACGTCCTCGGAAGCCGCCCGTCCGCCTACTCCAACCGCGTCTCGTCCACCCAAACGAGCACGGTGCGGTCGATGGCGATCCGCCGGGCCTCGACCGGGTAGAGCTCCTCCACCGCGGCAACGAACGAATCGGGGCTGCCGGACTTGAAGACACCGCCGATCCGGATGGCATCGAGGCGATCGTCGCGATCGACGACGAGCTTGCGCACGCTGTAGCGATTGATCTCCTTGACCACGTAGCGCAAGGGATCGTCGCGGAACACGAGCTGGCCGTACCGCCAGCCCACGACCTCGGCAGGGTCCACCGCGAGGACCATGGGCGGCGCGTCCGGACCCGCAATCAGCTGCTCCCCCGCGTTCAGCACCGTCCGCAGCGGCTGCGTCGCCCCCGGCGAGTCGTCGCCCGGAGCCGGCACGGACGTCGCCCCATGGATTTCATCCACGTCGACAGCGACAAGGCCTTCCACCAAGGTCACCAAGACGCCCCGTTCCCCGTCGATGCGGATGTCGAACGCTGTCCCCAGGGCCACGATCCGCCGCCCGTCGGCGAGCACCTCGAACGGTCGCGGATCGTGCGCGACCTCGAAGTGCGCCTGGCCGCGCAGCAGGGCCAGGCGGCGGACAGCCGAGTCGTCGTTGAAACGGACTTCGACAAGCGTGTCGGTATTGAGGGTGACGATGGAGTCGTCGGGCAACGTGACGGTGGAGCGCTCCCCAACGGCGGTCTCGAAGGAACTCGCCTCCGCCGACCGGCGTTCGCCGACATTCAGCACAACGACCGCGAGGGCGAGAACGACCGTGCAAGCGGCGGCGAGCCCGAGCGCGACGGGACGCAGAAGCCCGCGCCGTGACCTGTGCGTCTCGGCGAAGACGCGCTCGCCAAGCGCGGTGAGTTCCGTGCCGCCGACGTGCTGGTCGACGATGGCCAACGCGTGACGCGTCCGCGCACAGGCATCGGCGTGCGACGGGTGCCCCGACCGCCACTTCTCGAAGGCGGCGCGGTCGGCCGGCGTGCAACCCGGGGCCTCGAGGCGCATGACCCAGTAGGCCGCCGTCTCCTCTACGGACCGCTTGGCGACGTCCTCCCGTCTGACCAGCTTCATTGCTATCGGTCCCGCAGACGCGATGCCAAGTGGGCAATCGCCCGGATCATATGCTTCTCCACCGCGCTGACGGACACCCCGAGCCGTCTCGCGACCGCCTTCTGCCGCAACCCTTCGACGCGGCAGAGTACGAAAACCCGGCGCGTTCGCGCCGGCAACTCGTGGAGCGCGACCAGAACCGCGCTGACCGCTTCTTCGGCCTCCAGTTCGGCATCCGGCCCATGTTCCTCGCGCAGGTGCCCTTCGACGTATTCCTCGTGCCCGGCTTCGGCGTGAGTGCTCTTCTTGCGCAGATAGTCCCGCCACACGTTGGTGGCGGTACGCATGAGGTAGGCCTCCGGTTGCTCGATGCTGCGCGTAGCGCCGCGCACGGCAAGCCGGACCAGCACACTCTGTACGAGGTCCTCGACGTCGGCTTGCTGGTAGGCGCGCTTGCCGAAGTAGCGTCGGAGCGCGGCACCGTAGGCGTTCGCCAAGGTCTCGAGGCGGACGGTTTCTGACCCAGGCAGCGGGCTCTTCGCAGGCATCCGGTTCCGCTCGGCAGACAGTTGTCTCATCCTAGGGCGGCAGTGACAAAGGGGCAATCGCGGCTTCAACGATGCCCTAGACGTGACCGTTCCCGTTTCCATCACTCCCCGCAGCGAGACATCCCGGCACGGATGGTGAGGGAAACGCGCGGACTCACGTCTTGGCTGACTGGGGGCATGCCCTTCGAAACGGTCGTGTCCAGAAACTCATGTCGCTCTCGAAGGGGAAGACAGCATGTCAACAGAGTACAAGCGACGACCGGCGATCTGGGCCAGCCTGATTGCCGTAGCCGTGCTCCTCGCGGGCACGGTATCCGCACAAGAGGCCACCGAGTCGGAAGACGAAGCCGACGACGACGTCGATGAGGTGATCGTCGTCACCGGCATCCGCGGCAGCATGCAGCAGTCGTTGGAACGCAAGCGCAACGCCGATCACTTCGTCGATGCCATCACCGCCGAGGACATCGGCGCGTTTCCTGATCAGAACCTGGCCGAATCCCTGCAACGGGTGAGCGGCGTCGCCATCGACCGCAAGTCAGGCGAGGGAGCGTTTGTCAGCGTTCGCGGGCTCGGCCCGCAGTTCGTGATGGCCACAGTCCATGGGCGTGTTGCGGCGTCCAACGTCGCCCCGGGAGACTTCGACGGCGTGGGCAACAGCAACCCCAAGTCACGCGCGGTCGGCTTCCACGCATTCCAGTCCGGGCTGGTGCAGGCGGTGGAAATCCATAAGTCGCCGCGGGCAGACCACGTTGAAGGTGGTCTGGGTGGATTCGTCGACGTTCAGCCACGCAGACCCCTTGAACTGGGCGAGCGGCACGCCGCCTTCTCTATCGACTCCACGATCAATGAGTTGGCGGACGACACAGCGCCCGGCGTATTCGCCATGTACAGCGACGTGTTGACCGATAGCCTGGGCTTCATGGTGTCAGCACAGTGGGACAATCGAGTCTTTCGGACAGACAACCTGCGGGGGTGGTCGCATGTTTTCAGAACAGTCAACGTCGACGGCGTGGAAATAGGCAGCGGCTACTATCCGCAGCAACTCAATGCGGAATTGCATACCACAGACCGTGATCGCCTGAATGTTTCCTCGTCCCTGCAATGGAGGCCGTCGGATAGGCTCGATGTCACATTCGATATGCTGTATGCCGACAACAAGACGAACGAGGCTGATTACTGGCGGGACTACCGCATCCGACAGGGGAATGCAAGGATCACCGATGCACAGTTCATACGAGACAACGGCGAGATCATATTCACCAGGATTTCTACCACAGCGGGCTTGTTCCTTTCGAACCAGATCGAGGAGGTCAACGCCGAAAACGTGAATTTCGGCGTCAATGTGAAACTCCAGCTCACCGAGAGCCTTGCCATCAACGCCGATGCTTCGGTCTCTGACACGGAGGCACCCATTTCCCTTCAGGGCGCTCTGATGCGAAACACTCGTACGCAGATGACTTGGCGGAAATACGGTTCGGGCAGATTACCGTCGATGACCTCGGCCGACCCAATAACCGACCCCAATTGGTATCACGTCGTTTGGTCGTCCAGGGCGGGCCATTTGGTCGATGATCGGAACGCTCAATTCAGGGTAGATGTCACCTACGAGCTCACCGGAAACTGGCTCGAGACAGTCCAGGTGGGTGCCAGAACGTACCGGCAGGATCGCCGTGACAGGTCTCGATACCTAGGTACCGCTACCTGGCGGGGGGATCCGATCACAGCACACGGCGGTGGCGTTGCGCACCCGGCAGAGGGAGATTTCCTCTCCGGGCTCGGCATGGATTTCCCGGCGAACACTCCTGCCCCGAACCGGGACTTTCTGATCAACGAGCTTTCAAACGTCTCGCATGAGCAACTCTTTGGTTGGCAGAGGCATACCGCGGAGTCCCAGGCCAACTTCCCGGACTTTAGCCTGCCTTTCAACGAAGACCTCAATCACGACGATGACGGCAACGCGATCTATGCCATGGTGACGTTTGCCGGTAAACTCGGCGATGCGCCGTATACTGGTAACTTCGGCGTGCGCTATGTGGACAACAGCACCGGGTCGATAGGGGAAATCTCGCGACCCATCGATATTGACTATAGCGATCCCACGGCACCCAACATCATTACTTCCGATCCCGAGTTCCTGGAAATCGGCCACGAATACACGGAGATGTTGCCCGCCCTGAATCTACGATTCGATCCTACGGACGAGGTCGTCGTGCGAGTTGCGGCAGCAAAAGTGATGACTCGCCCGAGGTTTCTCGACTTGAGTCCGCGACAAACCGTTCAGGCGAGGAACCGTACCACGCGTGGCGGCAACGGTATGCTAAACCCAACCACCGCGGTGCAGTTCGACCTGGCGGTGGAATGGTATTTTGACGACTATTCGATTGCCTCCGTTGGTCTTTTCGCCAAGAGTATCGAAGGGCTCGTTCAGCAGGAACAGACTCCAACCCCATGGCCCGGTATCATTGATCCCGAGACCAACCAACCCCTTGTGTTGATTGCCTTCAGACCGCTGAACACGGGGGATTCCGACCTTGCTGGTGTCGAACTGGCGTTTCAGCGCACATTTGCGGATCTGCTGCCAGCGCCCTGGGATGGTTTCGGCATAGTCACCAACTATACGTACATCAGTTCCGGGTCGGACTTCGAGAACGAGCTAACGGGCGCGGCCTACGGCATTCCGGGATTGTCCGAAGACACGATCAACTTGACCTTGTTCTACGAGAAGGGCCCGTGGAGTGGTCGCGTATCCTACAACTACCGGGATGATTTCCTGGATGCCATTGCCGACGGCCAGGGGCACCCTAGGTTCGTCGACGCGTACGAGCAATGGGATGTGTCCTTCGGCTATGCAGTGAACGACAGCCTCTCGGTGATGCTGGAAGGCATCAACCTGACGGACGAGAACGTGTACTACTACAACGTGCTCGGGACCAGCACGATGGAGCACATCGTGGGGGCGACCCACGCCGGCCGCCGATTCCAGGCGGGCGTACGCTGGAGGCTGTAGCCGACAGCTAGACTGATCGCAGCCGCTGGTGATTCGCAACTCTGCCCACAACCGCGACATCACCAGGGGCCGGTCTTTTCTCTTTCGACCTCTTACGAGGCCGAATCATCCGGACGGAGACCATCGATAAGGATCACGGCCTCGCATGAGTTCCGGTGCAATGCGCAACAGATGGCTAGGCGAGTCGCCTGGCGGAGACTCGATCGACGCGAACCGCAAGCGGTTCGATGCTCCGCGTTCTCCTACCGACGTCAGAAGAAGTGCACCCTGTCAGTAAACACTCGGCGTTCTCAAGACATCTAGTCTCCGCGCTGTTGTTGCTGTCATCGGTTTGCCTTGCCGAGACACCCCAATACCAACACGGGATTTCACTCCTGCATGACCTGAAGTACCGCGCAGATTTCGCGCATTTCGCGTATTCGAATCCATCCGCACCCAAGGGCGGAAGCCTGACGCTGTCGACGACGTTCCCGATCCGGAACTTCTCTGGCGCCTGGGGCATGGGCGCGGGCCCTGCGCCGGGCCTGCACAGAACCAACGACAGGTTGTTCGTGAGGTCGGCGGATGAACTGTCAGCGGTGTATGGCCTGCTTGCGGACGGTATAGCGCTCTCGGCGGATCGAAAGTCGCTGTCCATCAGATTGAACCCGGCCGCGCGCTGGCACGACGGTGTTCCGATCACCACCCGTGACGTGCATTTCTCCTACGATGCCTTGGCGTCGTTCGCTACATCCTCGATTTTCAGCAGGGCCTATCTGGATTCCTGGATCGAGTCGTTCGAGGTCATAAACGACAGAGAACTGGTGATTCGCCATCGTGACACGTTCACCCATTCGAATCTGTTGGCAATGACCACGTTCCCGGTCAAACCGGCGCACTACTATGCGGACGGCGATGATCCATACGAAATCTCGCTCAAGGTGCCGCTTGGCAACGGGCCCTATCGGATCACCGGGCATGATCGAGACCATGTCGAGTACGAACGCGTTAGGGACTACTGGGCTCGTGACCTTCCGGTCAACCGTGGTCGCCACAACTTCGACAGGATCCGTTACGACGTGTACCGGGACGCCACGGTGGCACGGGAGGCGTTCCGCAAGGGGTTGTTCGACCTTTATGTGGAAAGGGACATTCGCCACTGGCATGGCGCAAATGACATGCCTGGTCCGCAGTCAAGTCGTCTCTTGAAGGATACGCGTCAGGTCGCCAGCATCATTGGGCAACAGTGGTCGCTGGTATTCAACACCGCACGCGAGACGTTGCGCGACCCCAGGGTAAGGGAAGCGTTGACCCTGGCCTACGACTTCGAGTGGCAGAATCGTGTGCTTCAGCATGATTCCCAGCGTAGGGCACTGAGCTACTTTGCAGGCTCGCCGCTTGCGGCGACGGGCTTGCCTAGCGAGGAGGAGGAGACGCTGCTGGCACCGTTTCGTGACAGGATCCCTGAACGCGTTTTCACGGAGCCTTATGCATTGCCCGTATCGACCGGACACGGTCTGAACCGCGCTGTGCTGGATCGGGCACGCCAACTGTTGGCAGATGCCGGCTGGATGATCGTCGACGGTCGCCTGCAGGACAAGCAGGGCAGGCCCTTTACGCTGGAGATCGCAACGCAGCATGTCTGGGCGAGCCGGCTGCTGCTTCCTTATATCCAATCGCTTGGCGTTCTGGGCATCGATGCGCGTTTGCGGCTAATCGAAACCGTCCAAGCAGTAAGGGTGAGGCAGCAACGCCAGTTCGACATGTTCTTGAACGATATTTCCTTTGCGAACCCACCGATGGCGTCATTGCACTACTATTTCAGTTCTGAATACGCCGAGCCAGGATCGGGAGCCAATCTTGGGGGCATTCGTGATCCGGTGGTCGATTTCCTGATTCAGCGTGCCCAGCGTACACCGGATCTGGAAACCGCGTCGATTGCCTGCCAGGCCCTGGACCGCATCCTCCTATGGGGGTTCTATCACATTCCCCTCAACATGCCGGATGAGGAACGTTTCCTGTATTGGGACAAGTTCGGCCGCCCCGATGACTCTGCGGCCATCTACACATTCCTGACGGATGGCCTAGCCCGCGTCATCGATACCTGGTGGTTCCATAATGGCAATGCCACCATGCATTGACGTTCCCTGCCGAGGGCATCCACATCGAAACGCGGCACCTGTCTGGGGTATGCTTCGCGCCCGTCCTGGCAGGGGCGCAGGCACCGGATTGGCTGAGATGGAAGCCAGACGCTTCGACAACGACTGCGGCCCGGAGATCGACGGTGTCGACGACCGCGGTTGATGCCTGCAGTCAGGGTGTATTTTCTGGCCGTTGGGCGTCCGTGCTTCTTGCTGCGGCGCAGCCCCGCTAGGGCGTTTGGCCGTAGCGGACGGACGCCGGAACCCCTTGCATTCGAGCCGGTCGGGATGGAGAAGCGCCCGCGCGGCACTTGCGCTCGTGCTCTGCCTGTGGGCGGCGCCCGACGCATGGGCGGCCGACGTCGAGTTTCGGATCGAGGTACGGGACCTCGGTCGTGCACTCAACGAGTTCGCGCTGCAGAGCGGCATGGAGATCCTCTTTGCGGAGGACGAGGTCCGGGGCAAGACCACTGTCGGCGTCGTTGGCCGCCACACCCCGATCGAGGCTCTCAGCCGCCTCCTTCGGGACACCGGCTTGCGCTACCGGTTCACCGCCCGCGACACGGTTCTCGTGGACCTCGAACCAGCCGGCGGGCAAGGATCTGCGGCGACGGCCTCCGATGGCCAGCCGAGGTCCCTGATCGCAAGAGTGGCGCGGGCGGTGGCCGCGACCCTGACCGGCCCGAGGACGCAACCCGCGGCCGGCGACACGGTCGGTGGTTCGGCCCGTCCCGCCGAGGAGGTAATCGTCTACGGTATCCGCGCCAGCCTGCAGCAGTCGTTGGAGCGCAAGAAAGCGGCCGATCACTTCGTCGACATCATCACTGCGGAGGACATCGGCGCGTTCCCGACGCAAAACCTCGCCGAGGCGCTGCAGCGCGTCAGCGGCGTCGCCATCGATCGCAAGGAGGGCGAAGGCGCCTTCGTCAGCGTCCGCGGACTCGGGCCCCAGTTCGCGCAGACCACCATCAACGGGCGAGTCTCGGCGTCCAACGTCGACCCCGGTCAGCACGACGGCCGGGGGCAGACGAATAGCGGCTCGCGCGTGGTCGGCTTCCATGCATTCCAATCGGGCCTGGTGCATGCGGTCGAAGTCCACAAGACGCCCCGTGCGGATCACGTGGAGGGTGGCCTCGGCGGGTTCATTGACGTCCAGACGCGCCGCCCCCTCGACCTCGGGCGGCGGCGCCTGGCGCTCGCCGTCGACGCGACGGTGAACGAGCTCGCCGCCGATACGGCACCCGGAGCGTTCGCGCTCTTCTCCAGCGTACCGAACGACGCCGTGGGCATCATGGTGTCGGCGCAGTGGGACAATCGACTCGTGCGGTCGGATTCCCTTCACCACTACTCGTACGTGCCCGAAATCCGAACCTATACCGTCAATGGCCAGGAGATCAGCGGCTACCATCCGCGCCAGGTCCTCGGCGAGTTGCACGTCTCCGACCGTGACCGCCTGAACGTGTCGGGATCCCTGCAATGGATGCCCTCGGAGCGGCTCGACGCCACCTTCGACCTCCTGTTGACCGATGTCGCCAGCGGCGAGCGCGACTACTGGCGCGACTTCCGCATCCAGAATGCGCTGGCCAGCAACATCACCGCGGCAACCGTGACCGACGACAACGGCACGCCCGTCTTCACGTCGATCACCTCGTCGGGCGCCGCCCTCTTCCTGCAGCAGGCCGCCGAACGGGTCAACACGAACGTGCTGACGTGGGGCAGCAACGTGACCCTCCAGGCGACCGCCCGGCTCGCCTTCGACGTCGACGTGTCGCTCTCCACGATGGACTCACCGAGCGAAAACCAGGAATACCTGGTACGCAACACCGCGACCCAGGTGTCCTACCGGAAATACGGCCCCAGCGGCGCGCCGTCCATCACGTCGGCCTCGCCGTTGAACGATCCCCATTTCTATCGCGTCGTGAAGCACTCGCACCAGCGCCACCACGCGGCCGACCGGGTCGCCCAGATCCGTACCGACGCCACCCTTGAGATCGGCAGCGACTGGTGGCGAGCCTTCAAGCTCGGAGTCCGCTGGTCCCGGCAGGAACGCAACGACCGGCACCGCTACCTGACCAGCCAGGCGTTCGTCGACCAGCCCATCACGGATTTCGGCGGCGACGACCCGTTTCCCGAAGAGTCGAGCTTCCTGGCCGGTCTCGGCAACGAGTTCCCATCGAACATCGTCAATCCCGACCTCGACAGCATGCAAAGGACCTTCGTGACACGCGCCGACGAGATCCGCCGGGGCCCATGCTTCACCACCGGGACCGAGTGTTCGCTGGCCGGCTTCCGCAACCAGCCCTTCAACGAGGACATCAACAACGAAGAAGACTCGGCCGCGATCTACGCCCTGGCGTTCTTCGGCGGCGAAGTCGCGGGGACGCCCTATTCCGGCAACCTCGGCGCGCGCTACGTGACAACGGGCAGCCGCACGGTCGGCTTCTTCCTCGAGCCCGTCGCCTTCGACACGTCGGACCCCAGCCGGCCGGTCCTCGTTCTGTCCGAACCCCGGTTGAACAGCGTTTCGCACCGCTACGCCAAGGCGTTGCCATCCTTGAACCTGCGACTGGACCCTCACGACACCGTGGTCGTGCGCGCGTCCGTCGCGAGGGTGCTGAGCCGGCCGTCCTATCTCGACCTCAACCCGCGGCAGACCGGCGGCGCGATCAGCCGGCAGTTGTTCAGCGGCAACGGCGAGCTCGACCCGACGACCGGGTGGCAGGTGGACTTAGGGCTGGAGTGGTATTTCGCCGACTACTCGCTGGCCTCGGTCGGAGTATTCGACAAGGACATCACCGGGATCGTCCAACTCACCATCGATCAGGTCGGCTTCCCCAACGTGATCGATCCCGACACCAACGAGCCGGTCGTCTTGACGTGGCGGCGACCCGAGAACAGCGGCAACTCCGATCTCAAGGGCTTGGAGGTGACGCTCCAGACCACGTTCGCCGCCCTGCCCCATCCCTTCAACGACCTCGGGCTGAACGCCAACTACACCTACGTCGCCTCGAGCTCTGACTTCCGTAGCGAAACAACGCGAGCGGCGTACAGCATCCCCGGGCTCTCCGAGAACACGGTGAACATCACGGCGTTCTACGAACTCGGCCACTTGAGCGCGCGGGTCTCCTACAACTACCGGGACGAGTTCCTCGACACGATCGCCGACGCCGGCGGGCACCCGTACTTCGTCGACGCCTACGAGCAGTTCGACGCCTCAATGGCCTACGCGCCCAGCGACAGGCTGTCGTTGAGTCTCGAGGCGATCAACTTGACCGACGAGAACGTCTACTACTACAGCCGCCTCGGCACCGGCACGCAGCGGCACTTCGCGAGCGCGATCAATGCGGGGCGCCGGTTCCAGTTCGGGATTCGTCTGAACCGCTAGTCGCCTCAGGGTATGCGGGCCTCCTGGCCCGCACTTGACCGTGATCCAGCCCGAATTGCGGGCGGGGACGCCCGCGCACCAAGGCTACGACCAGTCGATGTCCTGGCGGGACGGGTGGTTACCGAGGCGATGCGCCCACGGCCGGGCGCTGTCATCCCAGGGATTGGCCGCCAGCCATTCCTCGTTCATGGCGACTCCGAGGCCGGGGCCCGGGGGGATGCCGAAGTAGCCATCGACCTGGACCGGGAAGTCGCCGATCGTGGCGTCCTGGTACCACGGTCGAATGCCGCCCTCCTGGATGACGAAGTTCGGCGTGCAGGCATCGAAGTGCAACGCCGCGACCGTGGCGAACGGTCCGTAGCAGTTGTGCGGCTGGATGCCCACGTAGTGCGCCTCGGCCATGGCCGCGATTTTCTTGGTCTCGAGGATGCCGCCCGCGTACATGATGTCCGGCTGGATCAGGGCCACCGCATGGAGCGGGAGCAGTTCGGCGAAGTCGAACTTGGTGAGCAGCCGCTCGCCCGTCGCAATGGGGATGTTGATCTGTTCGGAGACCTTCTTCAGCGCTTCGAGGTTCTGCGGCGGCACCGGTTCCTCGTAGTAGAACGGTCGGTAGGGCTCCAGCCGATTGCCGACGCGGATCGCATCCGCCGGGGACAGTCGACCGTGGACTTCGACGAGCAGCTCCACGTCGTCGCCGACCGCCCCTCGAACCGCCTTCATCTTCTCGACCGCCAGGTCCTCGGACCTGCGATCGATGAACAGGCCGCGATGCTCGAACGGATCGCCCTTGAGCGCGGTCAGGCCCTGTTCCACATGGTTCATCGCGTTGGCGACCGCAGCCGCCGGCGTGGGGCCGTCCCAACGCCCGTACGTCCATATGCGATCGCGGACCTTGCCGCCGAGGAGTTCGTAGACCGGCGCCCCAAGCGCCCGGCCCTTGATGTCCCACAGCGCGATCTCGATGCCGCTGATCGCCGACATCTGCACCACGCCGCCACGCACATGGAAGTGGTGGTAGAGCGTCTGCCAGTGCTTCTCGATCTCCATCGGATCCCGCCCGACGAGGACCTGGCCGAACTCGTCCACCATCGTCGCCACCGCCAGCGGGCCGCTGGTCGCCTCCCCCCAGCCGGTGATGCCTTCGTCGGTCTCGACCTTGACGAACACGAAGTTCCGCCGGACGCGGGGGCCCATGGCCGCGGACGCCGGTATCGCCTTCACGGATGTGATTTTCAAGGTTCTCTCTCCAGGAGCGCCGCCCGGCGCATCGATTCGACGTGATAGTCGAACCATACGTCGCGGTACAAGTCGATGATCGGTTTCTTTGCATGTCCCTGCGCCTCGATCTCCAAGTAGGTGTGATCCACCCCGGTGGCCAGCAGCGCCTGGTGGAAATCGCGGATCGTCGTAAGATGGGCCCTGTCCCGCGTACCGCACCACATCTGGATACGCAAACGGCCCTTGATGGCGCCGAGGTTCTTTTCGAGCAGCTCGAAGGCGTCGTTGTCGACGTAGTTCGAGCGTTCAGGACCGAGGTAGTTGTTTGGATAGCTGTCCGCCTTGGTCGGATCGAAGTGGGCCGCTGTTCGTGGCACGTTGCCAGCGAGGTTGAACAGCGAACAGAAGAGATGCGGGAACTTCATGGCCAGCCGCGTCGCGCCGCGCCCGCCCATGCTGTGCCCCTCGATGCACCGGCCCCGGCGAGCGGCGATGGTTCGGTAGCGCCGGTCGATGTGCGGAATCAGTTCACGGATGATGAGGGTCTCGCTCATGAAGCGCCCGTCGTAGGAATCCTTGAAGAACGTCCGCTTGCCACCGTTGGGCATCACCATCATGATCGGCGGCCAACGTCCGTTCCGGATGCCGGCATCGAGCACCGCCACCTCGTCGAAACCATGCAGTTCATTGTCGCCAGCACCGTGCAAGTTGTAGATCACCGGATACCGCCGATCGACATCGGCGTCGTAGTCGGGCGGCTGGTAGATGCAGTAGCCGACCTCGGCACCGTGCGCTTGCGAGTGGAAAGTTCGGTGCGCGACGCCGTTCGGCAGCGTGCCGGCCGCGGGCCGATTGACCCAGACCGCCGATGGGCCTGTTGACACGCTGCGTTCGCTCCGGCTCCGCGACGACGAGGGATCATAGCGCAGCGACCCCGTTGCGCCGGTCCGCCAAGACACCCCTCGCCGCTCTCATGGCTGCAGCGCTTCTGCATGCGCCCTCCGCGCTTGCCGAGCGACCCGCGTACCAGCACGGCATCTCCCTACTCCATGACCTCAAGTACCCGGCCCACTTCACCCATTTCGACTATGCGGACCCGTCGGCGCCCAAGGGCGGGAGGCTGACGCTGGCGACCATGTGGCCGATTCAGAGCTTCTCCGGCGCCTGGGGCACCGGGGTCGCCAACGCGGCCGGACTGGAGCGGACATTCGATCGGTTAGTGGTGCGCTCGGCGGACGAGCCGTCGGGGCTCTACGGGCTGCTCCTCGACGGCATTGCGCTCTCGGAAGACCGCAAGTCGCTGTTCCTCCGGCTCCATCCGGCGGCTCGCTGGCACGACGGCAGGCCTGTCACCGCCGCTGACGTGCGCTTCTCCTACGAGGTGATGGACTCAACGTCGTTGGCGGGGAAGATCTACATGCGTTCCTGGGTCGAGACCCTCGAGGTCGTGAATTCCAGGGAATTGGTGATCCGCAATCGTGGTGAATTCACCCAAGCGCATCTGTTGGCGCTGACCACCTTCCCGGTTCGACCGGCGCACTACTACGCCGAGCGCGACCCCGGGAAGCCAACGCTCGAACCGCCGCTCGCCAGCGGGGCGTACCGGATCGCCGACTTCAGTCGGGATCACGTCACCTATGCGCGGGTAGAGGACTACTGGGGTCGCGATCGTCCGGTCAATCGCGGGCGCGGCAACTTCGATCATGTTCGCTACGACGTGTACCGCGACCAAACCGTCGCACGCGAGGCGTTCCGCAAGGGCTTGTTCGACGTCTTCTGGGAGACCGACGTGCGCTACTGGGATGCCTCTTACGATATGCCGGCGTTGAGAACCGGTGAACTCGTCAAGGAAACACGCGAGGTCATGCGCACCATCGGCTTCGCACAGGCGCTGGCGTTCAACCTCGAGCGCGAGATGTTCCGCGACGTGCGGGTCCGGGAGGCGCTGACACTAGCCCTAGATTTCGAGTGGCAGAACCGCGTGTTCCATCACGACACTCAGAGTCGCGCACTCAGCTACTTCGCGGGATCGTCGCTGGCGGCCGTCGGGCTCCCCAGCGAAGACGAGATCGCCTTGCTGGACCCGTACCGTGACCAACTCCCCGATCGCGTATTCACCAAGGCGTTCGAGCTGCCGAGTTCGATGGGTGAAGGTCCGCACTGGCAGGCGCTGGAACGGGCACGCCGTCTGCTAGCCGAGGCCGGTTGGACGCTCGTCGATGACCGGCTGGTGGACGTCGCCGGCGAGCCGTTCGTCCTGGAGATCGCAACCCAGCATCCGTGGGCCAGACGGCTGCTGCTCCCGTACGTGGAGTCCTTGGCAATCCTTGGCATCGATGCGCGCCTGCGCCTGCTCGACAACGTCACCGCGGTCAAGTTCAAGCGCCAGCGCCGATTCGACATGTACTTCCGGGGCCACGATTTCCTCAACCCGCCGATGAGCCAACTGCACACCTTCTTCGGCTCCGCCAATGCCGACCGGGAGATCGGCGGCAACCTGGCGGGCATCCGCAACCTCGTTGTCGACGCGCTGATCGAAATCGCCCAGCGCGCCACGGACATGGAGACCGCCACGATCGCGTGCCGAGCACTGGACCGGGTGCTGCTCTGGGGCTTCTATCACGTGCCCTTGAACAGCCCCGACGTGGAGCGGTTCCTCTACTGGGACAAGTTCGGTCGCGCGGACGAGTCCGCGGCGGTTTACGACTACCTCGCCGGCGGCCTGTCGCGCGTGATCGACAGTTGGTGGCACCGGCCTTCGGCCCCCTTGCGGCGTCAAAGCGGTCAATGAGGACGCCGCCATCCGCAACGTCGATAGCAGGGTGGTAGGACTGCGAAATGCTTGAACTCGGCGTCATCGCCGACGACCTGACCGGCGGGGTGAAAGTGGCGAGCCTTCTGGAGGCCGCCGGTGTCCGTTGCCCGCTGGTCACATCGGTCGCGGCCCTAGACGCCCTGAACGACGACGTGCAAGCGGTCGTGGTCGGCCGAAGACTGCTTTCGCTGCCGGCGAACCGCGCGGTCGCCGACGCCATGCAGAGCGCGGAGGCCTTGCTTGCCAAGGGCGCGAAGCAGATCTACTACAAGTACAGCGCGCTGTTCTCGTCGACCGCGCGCGGCAACATCGGCCCGGTCGCCGAGGCGCTGAAGAATGTCACCGGGGCCAAGCACGTACTCTTCTGTCCGGCGCGCCCCGACCGCAACGCGACGGTCTACCAGGGTCGGCTGTTTCTCGGGCGGCAACTGCTGCATGAGACGCCACGGCGCCATGATCCCGTGACGCCGATGACCAACGCCAACCTCGTCGAGGTGTTGCAGTCCCAGAGCCGGCTTGAGGTCGGGCTCCTGGACCACCGCACCATGCGTGCCGGCAAGGCCGCGTGCGAGAGCTACCTGGCCGAAGAGGGCGCGCGGGGGTTGAGTTTCTTCATCGTCGACGTCGTCGACGCCGCCGACCTCGCCCAAGTCGCGGCCCTCGCCCGCAACATTGGCCTCGTAACAGGCTCGGACGACCTGCCCGTCGCCCTCGCCCGGCATTGGCCGGTGCCCGGATCGAGTCGCGAACCGCCTCCGTGGCCGGTGCCGGAACCGGGTACCGTGGCGGTCATCGCCGGAAGCTGCACGCCGAAAACCGCCCGTCAATTGGCCCGGTTCGAGGCACGGCATCCTGTCTACCGGATCGACCTTGCCGATGCAGCCGAGGACGGGGGCCTGATCGACCGCGTGTCCGACTGGGCCCGCGACCGATTGGCCAACGGCGCGCTCGCCGTGGCGACCACGGCCGATGCCCAGGGCGTCAGCCGGGCGCACGCCGAACTCGGTCGGGACGGCGCATCAGCGCTCGCCGATCGGCTCCTCGGCACCGTCGCACGACGCCTTGCGGCCCTCGGGATTGCTAAGTTCGTCATCGCGGGGGGCGAGACCTCGGGTGCGGTCATGGACGCCCTAGGGGTAGACCGCGTGGACGTTGCGGGGTACGACGAACTCGAGGGCGGGCTGTGCCGAACGGTCGGCGAGAACACGTTCTCGCTGATCCTGAAGGCGGGCAGCGCCGGCCAGGACGACTTCATGAAGCTCGCCGTGGCGCGCCTGGAGGGCGAAGCCGCCGCTTTGGCAGGAGTAGATCGATGACCAACCAGCCGGAATTCCAGGAGCGCCCGGTCACGCTCACGCGCCCGAGGCATCATCTCCGGTTCCTGCTCGCACCGGATGGATCGATGCTCGGTGTCGACCCAAGCGGGGCCTTGGACCTATACGACGACGGTGATGACCGCGTGATCTGGGATCTGGCACCGGACGGCGTCAAACACGCGGCGACCGGCAAAGGCGTTGCTGTCGAGATCCACGACGACACATGCACATTGCCGATCAACGGCGAAGACGTGACGCTGCGCCTCGCGCACGGGCCCGAGAGGCTGCCGAGCGTTTACCTCGCGCACCTTAAGCGCGAAGGCTGGGTGTGCCTGACCTGCGTCTTGCCGCCGGACATCGTCGACGGCCTGCAGCGCGTGGCGGGCACGGACAACTACGCGCATATCGAGATGGACAACTCGAGCCCGAAGGTCTGCCAGCACAGCGCCGTCGGCAAGGCCATCACCGAGCCGATCTCGCTGTGGCTGATCCGGCAGTACGTCGGTACCAGGAACCTGCACCTCGGGCACCCGCCCGGGCTCACCGCGCTACCGCCCTACGACGGCAAGCGCCGGGTCCAGGGCTGGCATGCCGACATCCCCTACATCCCGTCGATCGGCGGCAACCCGGTGGCGGATCGTGGCGGCCCGATCAAGGCGGTGCAACGCAACGTGTGCGTATCGGACTTCACGAAGCACAACGGCGCGACCGCGTACAAGCTCGGTTCGCATCGAGCCCCGACCAACCCCGTCCCGGAATGGAATCCCGCGCGTCATGGCGGCGACCCCGCGGCACGCCCCTACAGCGGCCCCGAGGCCGATGTGGTCGAGGCGCCGGCGGGGAGCATCGTGCTTTACGACGCGCGGACCTGGCACCGGGCCGGCTTCAACCGCAGCGAGGCCAAGCGGGGGGCGATGCTCATGTCGTTCCAGACCGCGGACGTGATACCCAAGCGCGATACCCGTCCGACGTGTAAGCAACTGCACGAGAGCCCCGTCTACCAGGAGTTCGACCCGCGACAGCAGCGGGAGATCACCGAACTGCTGATGAACCAGCCAGACACCGTGTAGCCGTTCATCCCGCGAGACCAGGATTTAAGCCATGCAAGTAGGAATCATGTCCGGCACGTTCGCCCGGCCGAGTTTGAGCGAGACGCTCGATGCCATCCTCGCCCACGACATCCGCCACCTCCAATTCAACTGGGCGTCGGCACATCCCCAAGGGCCCCTCGACGAGGAAATCGACAACATCTGCCCCGTGATCCGGGAGGAGACCGCGAAGCGCGACATGGTAATCGCCGCGGTGGCCGGCAACGCCAACATGGTCGACGTCGACCCGGAGAGACGTCGGGCGGCGATCAAGCGGCTGTTGATGATCATCGGCGCCTGCCGATCCGCAGGCACGGACGTGGTGGTCACCTGCACCGGTTCCCGGCACCCGGAGAGCATGTGGCGCCACCACCCCGACAACGCCTCGAAGGAAACCTGGGAGGTGCTGCACGCCACGCTTGAGCAGGTCCTGCCGGCGGCCGAAGCTGCAGGCGTCACCGTCGCCTTCGAGCCGGAGATCAACAACGTGGCCAGCGACGCCCGGAAGAGCCGACGCCTGATCGACGAGATGGGATCGGCGAACCTCAAGGTGGTGATGGATGCCGCCAATATCTTCGGCAAGGACGACCTGCCGCGCATGCGGGAGGTTCTCGACGAAGCCTTCGACCTCCTCGGCGACCACGTCGCCATCGCGCACGGCAAGGACCTCGACCATGGCGGCGATGCCGGGCACCTAGCCGCCGGCACCGGCAAGCTCGACTACGCCCACTACGTGGCGCTGCTCTCGGAACTCGATTTCGACGTGCCGATCATTCTGCACGGCCTTTCCGAACAGCAGGTGCCCGCGAGCGCGGCGATGCTGCGCCGCCACGCCGCGGCGCACCAGTCGCAGGCGCAGGCATGAGGGCCAAGATCGCGCTTCTCGGCTGTGGCAACCCGGCGCGTCGATGGCACTTGCCGACTCTGGCGGAGTTGTCCAAGCGCGGTGAAATCGACTTCGTGGCCCTGTGCGACCTAGACGAGCAGCTCGCCGCCCAGAGTGGCGCCGCCTACGGCGTTCCCTACTACACGAGCGCCGAGGAGATGCTCGACCGGCACAAGGACATCCTGGTCGTGGACGTGGTGACGGGGGATCCGACACACCACGTGCTCGGCCGCATGATGGCCGAGCACGGCAAGCACGTCATGGTGGAGAAGCCCATGGCGCTGACGCTGACCTGCTGCGACATCATCATCGAAGCCTGCCGGCGCAACGGCGTGCACTTCGAAGTCGCGGAGAACTACTTCCGCATGCCGAAGCAGCGGATGATCCTGAAGCTCATCGAGGCCGGCGTCCTCGGCGACATCGTCCGCGTCTATTTCATCGAACCGAAACGCCAGGACCCGTTCGAGCGCCACGTCACCCACGGTGGCCTCGGACGCCCCATCCAAGGCTTCGGGCGCACCTCCGGCATGTGCATGGACATGGGTGCGCATCGGCTTTCGCAACTGCGCCTGTACTCCCAGAGCGAACCGCGCTCGATCGCCGCGACGGTGCGGAAGTACGGGTCCGACCCGAAGCGCATCCACGAAGACTGGGCCCATGCCATGATCGATTTCAGAAGCGGCGCGGTGGGCATCTACGAGACGTCGCGCCTCGGCGAGGCGCAGAGGCTCTGCCAGATCACGGGCTCCCTGGGCGCGATCCAGGACCCCGACACGTTTGGCCCGGGGATTCCGCTACGGCTGCTGAGCGGCGATACGTTCAGGGACATTCCGGTGGAGACCGAGCGTCGGACCGTGGACGGCGTCGACGTCCTGCAACGCATCGTCGTGCACACGGACCCTGCGATCGTCTACGAAAACCCGTTCCGCGACTACGCGATTGACGACTGGCGCGTCGGCCACGCCGCCGAGATCATGAGCATCGCCAATGCCGCGCTCCACGACGAACCGGCGGAATACGGCTGCGAGGGGCGCAAGGACGTCGAGATGGCGATGGCGATCTACGAATCGTCGCTGAACGGCATGGCACCCGTCTGTCTGCCTTTGACCGAGACGACCGCCTACGAGCAGGCCGTGCACGAGGACTTCCAGGCGAAGTTCGGTCGGCCGGTCGGGGACTGACGCCGAGGCGCGCCTCTACGGCGTCAGCATCCTCGAGATACCAGCGATCTGCCAAGAGCCCGACCATCGGCCCGCGACGAGTACGGTCTGTTCGCCGCCACCGGGGGAGTGGTCGGCGAGCACTTCCACGAGGACGCCGTCCGGCCCGGCCTGGGCGGCACGGACCGTGACGCTGCCAAACCCGGTCATACGCCCGTCGACGTCGCGGGCCAGCTCCTCACCGTCCACGAACCGACGGACCTCGCCGACGCCGACGTCGATCAGCGGATACCTGCAGAAGCCGGCACAGGCATGGGCATCCCCTGCAGCCAAGGCGTCGTAGAAGCGCCGGACCAACTCGGTCGCGTCTTCGGCAGCCGAACCCGCGGCCGCCTCGTCGTTGCCCTCATAGGCTCCAAGCGCAAACCGCGCCTGGATGCCCCACGACAAGCCTGGGCGGGTCAGGATGTAGGTGACGCGGTTCCTCAAGATGGGTTCGTCGCTGGCGTTCAGGCGCGTCCATCCGCCCACGAGGTGGACGCGCTCGGCCGACTCGTGCAAGCGAACCGGTTCGCGGCCGCGCGTTCGCACCCATCCGGTCGCAACCCGCGAGGTCCAGTCGGCCGCGTCGGCGTAGTCTCGGGCTGTGGCGAAGTAGACGGTCGGGCCCGATGCGGCGACGCGCACGTGGGGATAGCTCATCACCGCAGCCCAGGCGTCCCCGTTCTGGGACGCGTCGGCTTCGAAGAAGCCGAAATACGCCTCTTCCGGCGTGTCGAAGTGTGTCGGGTAGTCGCTGATCGATCTTCTCCTAACGCCGCATTAGCCGTTCCTCGCATAGGCCATTTCGCGAGCCTTCTTCCGGAAGTCCGCCCAGTCGGCAGCGGTCAGCCGCTTGGGTTCACCAAGCTGTCGGGCGAGCACGTATTGCCGGCACATGATCTCCAAGCGATGCGCCTGGTTCACCGCGCGCATGAGGCTTGGTCCGCGGGCGATCATGCCGTGGTTGCCGAGCAGACACGCCGTGCGCTCGGCGAGCGCATCGGCGGCATCGTCGGCGAGCTTTTGCCGACCGAACGTCGAATACGGAACGCAGGGGACGTCGTCGCCGCCAAAGACGCCGACCAGGTAGTGGAAGCCTGGCAGGGCCATCTGGTGACTCGCAACCGCGACGCAATAGTCCGAGTGGGTGTGTACCACCGCATGGGCATCGGGGTAGCGCTGGTAGATGGCCGCGTGCATGCGCCATTCCGAGGAAGGCAAGCGGCTGCCGGTGTACGAGCCGTCGAGTCCTGTCTCGACGATGGCGTCGGCGGCCAGGGCGTCCGCCTTGGCCCCGTTCGGCGAGATCAGCATGCCGGCGCCGAACCTGACGCTCAAGTTTCCGGAGGAGCCCTCGTTGAGCCCGAGTGCGGCGACCTGCTTGTATTGCGCGACCAGGTCCTCGCGCAAGCTCAGCTCGTCCGTCGTGCCTGCCAATGGTCGTCCTGTCAGTTGAACGCCAGTGTCCCGGTTTCCCGGTAGAAGACGTGCGGCTCGGCCCGAGCCTGCGCACCGCCCGCCGGGTTCGCCGCACCGTATTGCGGGATCTCGGTGCCGGCTCGCGCGAGCCGCGCGGCCAACGAGACCCGTCCCGCGCCGCCGCCGAAAGCCAGGCTCCGATGCAGCACGCTTGAATGAAACACCACGAACTGGCCTCTCTCGAGCGGCAGCGGCGTGACCCGGTCCTGAACGACCGCAGGGACCTCCTTGATGTGGCGGGCGATGTCCCGGTCGAACCCTTCGATGGGCCTGTGCGACCCCTTCAGGTACTCGACCCGACCGGCATCCATGCCAACATCGGTCAACGCGATCAGGGCGGTGAAGTGATTGGTGGTGTCATAGAGGTCGATCGGCGCGTCACCGGACTCGAAATGCCGGTCGTGGTGCCAGATGTTCTCCCCGGTGCCGCGGCCGTCCCTGTCCTGCTGGTGCTTGACGAAGAAGTTGGTCCGCCAGAGGAAGAGATCCGTGCCGAACAACGCCGCGACCACCGACTGCAGATTGGCGTCGAAGTAGAGATCACGGATGCAGCCGATGTCCATGTGCCGGTCGATGAAGGGGTTCGGATAGGCGTTCTCGAGTCCGGCGACGGCCACGACCCTGTTCTGCTGCCGGCGCAGGGCCTTGAGCTCCAACGCGACCTCGCAGACCTTGTCGAGGTCCGACTTGTCGGCCAACTCGTGCGGTCCCGACAAGCCGTCCCGTGCCAGTTGCGCCGCTGACATGCGCATTGCTCCCCGAACGCTTAAGGCCATGATAGACGCAATCGAACACCGATCCCTCATCCGGCTCGGTGCTTCCCGCGTCAGCGGCGTGAGGACGCGGCGTTGCGCCTCGTCAAGTGCATCATGACCTCGGGGCAAGATCTGCAGCGCAGGGGAACCGTGCTTCTCATCGTCGCGGCACTGTTCGCGAGGACGGTGCTGGCCGACGTGCCCGACTACCAGCACGGCATCTCGCTGCTGCACGAGCTCAAGTACCCCGCCGACTTCGAGCACTTCGACTACGCCGGCCCGTAGGCGCCGAAAGGCGGCGCGGTGCACCTGTCGACTACGGCGCTGGTACGGAGCTTCTCCGGCGTACGGGGCGGCGGGGTACCGAACGCCAGGGCGATGCCGTCGGCGAGCGGAGACGCTGCGCATGCTCGGCATCGACGCTCGACTGCGCTTGCTCGACAGCGCCATGGCCGTGAATTTCCTGCGCCAGCGCCGGTACGACGCCTACATGCGCGGGCACGAGTTCCTGAATCCACCACTCGGGGAGCTTGAGAGCTACTTCGCCTCGGGAACCGCGGACCTCGCCCTCGGTGGGAACGTCGCGGGAATCCGGATCCCGTGGTGGATGCATTGATCGAAGAAGCCGAAAGCCGAGGCACCATCGACGCCGTGATCGACGTGTGCAGGCCCTCGACCGCGTCCTGCTGTGGGGCTTCTACCACATCCCGCTGCAGACTCCCGACGACGAACGCTTCCTCTATTGGGACAAGTTCGGCCGGCCGGACGAGACGAGTGCGGTGTACGAGTACCTCGTCGGCAGTTCGGTTCGGATTCTCGATAGCTGGTGGGCGCAGTAGCGGACCATCAACGCCCCGGTTAGCTGAAGTAGCGGTTGCGAAGCGTGCGCTGGTTCTCGTAGATCGAGCCCTGGTTCGGTGCCCGCGGCAAAGGCATGCGCACGGGCACGACCTCGAGCCTGGGTTGGAGCGTCGGCTCCCCCTGCATCAGCATGCCGTCGAACTCGTCGAGATCATCGACCCCCGCGAGCGGCCACGCATCCGCTGCCGCGTAGACGTAGAAGAGGATGCGCCGGCTGCGGTCCGAGAGGTTGATGGCCGAGCCGTGCACCAGTCGCGCGTGGTGCACGGTGATCGCGCCGGCCGGACCGTGGATCGCCCGGGCGCATTCCATGTCGAGCCCGGCGCGCTTGACGTCGATCGCGCCGCAGAAGGCGCCTTCGCTGTGATGGTCGTAGATCTCGCCGGTGTGGCTACCCGGCAACACCATGAGCGGCCCGTTGTCCGCGTCCATGTCGTCGAGCAGGATCCCCACGGCGAGGACGCTTTGGTTGGTGTGCGGGTAGAAGGCCCAATCCTGGTGCCACTCGACGGCAGCCCCGTCGCCCGGCGATTTCAGGTTGATCTTGCCGCCGGTTCGAAGCCGGATGTGCTTGCCGATCAGCGGTTCCAGGACCGCCATGACGCCCGCATGGGCCGCCAGCGCGCGATAGAATGGGTGCGCGAAGAAGGGATGCTTGATGCGCCGCACGCGAGGCTCGCGCCGCGTGTGCGCAGGATCGAGGTCGAGAACGGCCGTGTGTTCGGTCGTGTTCCGAGCGCCCGCAACGAGTCCGTCCGTTACGTTGCGGAGTTCCCCCAAGGTGTCGCGGTCGAGAACGCCCTCGACGAGCACATACCCGTCGGCGGCGTACTGGTCGATGTGTCGGTCGGTGAGCAGATCGATTCTCCGGTCGACTCTACCTGGAAGCTCTGCACTGGCCGGGCCAGTACGGTGGACGTTACTCGCCGTCCATACCGGTGGGTTCGTTGACTCCCTTGTAACGAGCCACGCGCAGGTCCGCCTGCGCCTTGTGACCCGCGAACCCTTCCAGCGCGCACAGCCGCGAGCAGTACTCCCCAATCATGGCGGTGGCCTGCGGCGTCACCTTCTGCCAGGTAACGGTCTTGATGAACTTGCCGACCCACAGGCCGCCGGTGTAGCGCGCGGCCAGCCGCGTCGGCAGCGTATGGTTGGTGCCGATGACCTTGTCGCCGTAGGCCACGTTGGTCTCGGGGCCTAAGAACAGCGAGCCGTAGTTGGTCATGTTCTCAAGAAAATAGTCGGGGTCGCGGGTCATCACCTGCACATGCTCGCTCGCGATGCGGTCTGCTTCCTCGACCATTTCGGCCTCGGTGTCGCAAAGGATGACTCGCCCGTAGTCCCGCCATGCCTGGCCCGCAACGGCGGCGGTCTCCAGGGTCTCGAGCTGCGCATCGATCTCGCGCAGGGTGTCCTCGATCAACGTCGGCGACGTGGTCAGCAATACGGCCGGTGAAGTCGGACCGTGCTCCGCCTGGCCGAGAAGGTCGGTTGCCACCATTTCGCCGTCGCACGTGTCGTCGGCAATGATCAGCGTCTCGGTCGGACCGGCGAGCAGGTCGATCCCGACGCGACCGAACAACTGTCGCTTGGCCTCGGCGACGAACGCGTTGCCCGGCCCGACCAGCATGTCCACCGGCTCGATACTCTCGCAGCCGAGCGCCATCGCACCGACCGCCTGCACGCCGCCGAGGCAGTAGATTTCGTCGGCGCCGCCAAGGTGCATGGCGGTGACGATCGCGTCGCTCGGCGCGCCCTGGTAGGGCGGGGCGCAGGCGATGACGCGCTCGACCCCCGCCACCTTGGCCGTGACGATGCTCATGTGCGCGGACGCCACCATCGGATAGCGGCCTCCGGGCACGTAGCAGCCGACGCTGTTGACCGGGATGTTCCGATGTCCGAGCACCACGCCGGGCAGCGTCTCCACCTCGACGTCGTCGAGCGCGGCCTTTTGGATTTCGGCGAAGCCCCGGATCTGGGCCTGGGCGAACTCGATGTCGTGAATCGCCTGGGCGGGCAGCCGATCGACCGCAGCCTCGATCTCGGCCTGGGTGAGCCTGAAATCGCGTGGCGACCAGTCATCGAACTTCACCGACAACTCCCGCACCGCGTCATCGCCCCGCGCATCGATGTCCGCGAGAATCTCTTCGACTGCGATCCTGACGCCTTCGTCGCGCTCGGCGGCGGTGTCGGCGTCGATACCGGCTTTGACTATCTCGATCACGTGCAAGTCCGAGACAGGATGGGGCTGGCACAACAACATACTTCCAAAGCAGATGACACACAAATCGCGGCCTCGCCGCCGGGAGCGTGACCCCTAGCGCGGAGTGAACGATGGCGGCTGGCTTCGACAGCTGCGGCTGGGGCATTCTGCTAGTTCGATTTGGAACCGTTTGCACAGCATCCTCGGCCATGCTCTACCGCGCGTTCGTTCGATTCCTGAGTCTCGTCGCAAGCACCTTCTACAGGCGAATCGAGGTGGTGGGCCTGGAGAATGTGCCCCTAAGCGGCGCCGTGGTCTTTGCCGGCAACCACCCCAACGCCCTTGTCGACGGACTGCTCCTGATCAGCCTAGCAGGCCGGTCCCCTGTTCACTTCCTCGGCAACGCGAAGCTCTGGAGGTTCCCCGTGCTCTCCCGTCTGCTGGAGGCGCTCGGCGCGATACCCGTCCTGCGCCGCGAAGAACACGGGCCTGACGCGGACAACAGGGCAGCGTTCGCACGCGTGGATGACATTCTGGCGGAAGGCGGCTGCGTAGCGATCTTCCCCGAGGGCATCAGCCATACCGATAGCCGGCTGGCGACGCTCAAGACCGGCACCGCGAGGATGGCCCTGCACGCCGCCGCGCACCGCAACACCGATGTCGCGATCATTCCCTTTGGCCTGACCTACCTTTCCCGTGAGCGGTTCAGAAGCCAGGTCCTGCTGCACTTCGCGGCCCCGTTGCCGATGGACAACGCGCGCCTCAGGGCTTACAAGAACGATGAGTTGGGGACCGTGCGGCAACTCACGGCGGAACTGGCCGAGCGGATATCCCGCGTCACGCTGAGTGCCCCGGACTGGGCGACGTTGCGTTTCGTTCACGCTGCGCGCCGGCTGTACAAGCCGATTTCGGCGAAACTCACGCCCGCAAACTACGTCGAACTGAGCCGCCGCTTCGTGGAACGCTATGCGCTCTTCGCGGAAGAACCGGACATACAGCGGCTGCGCATCGAGATCGAGTCGTATCAGGCCAAGTTGGATTCCCTCGGCCTGAAGGATCACCAACTCTCGCATCCTGTCAGCGCCAGCATGGCCATGAGAAAGGTCGTCGGGCGCACTACGCTGGCAATCCTGCTGTTTCCGGTCGCGCTGCCGGGAGCGATCATCCTATTGCCGGCCGCCTGGCTCGCCGCGACCGTCGGATCGCGCTTCAGCTACGACATCGACGACATAGCCACCTTGAAACTGGTGACAGCGGTCCCGGTGCTGCTCTCAATGCACGCGCTTGTCGTGATCGCGGCAGGAATAGGATTCGGGTGGGTGTGGGCTGTCGTGGCGTTGCTGGTGCTCCCCGCCAGTCTCCTCGCCACGCTTCTTGTGTTCGAAAAACAGGCGCACCTGGTCATCTCGATACGCAGCCTGGTTCGCCTGACGCGCCTCAGTGGCGACATCGAGGCACTTGTTGCCAGAAGAGAAGCGCTGGTGACTGCCGTACGGACTGGCGTGGATCGCTACGCAGACCCCACCGTTCGACGGATGTTCGACGCGCGGGATTTCTAACGGCCGGGAGTCGTCCCGACGCGGCCCGCGTCGACCAAGCGTTCGTGACGGCCTGCGCGTCGATCGGGACGCAAGCCTGTGTCGCCGGACCCGGATCAGCGATGCGCCGCCAGGTTCCGTTCGTCTGCGTCAGAGCGCTACGCGGGAACCGCTTTCCACCGCCGGCACGCCGGCCGTCAGTCCACCTTCAAGCGGGCGAAATTCGGAGCCCGGCGTTCCACGAACGACGCGACACCTTCCTTGAAGTCGCCGCGCGCCAGGCTCTCGTCCATCCAGTCGTTCGACTCCAGCATCGCCGGGCGCAACTCCGCGTTGAGGTGTCGATAGATCTGCCTCTTCATCATCATCAGCGAGTTCGGCGCGGCCGTGCGGCCGATTTCGCGCAGGTATTCGACGGCGTCGTTGACGCATTCGCCAGGCTCGCAGACGCGGTTGACAAGACCTAAGCGACCGCCTTCCTCGCCGTCGAAGCGGCGCCCGGTCCAGAGGATGTCGAGCGCGTTCGCCGGGCCGATCAGGCGCGGCAGCATCCAACTGGTGCCGTGCTCGGCGATCAGTCCGCGCTGGGAGAACGACGTGACGAAACGCGCCGTCCGGTCCGCGAAGCGCAAATCGCAGAACACGGCGTAGCTGAAGCCGAGCCCGGCGCAGGCGCCGTTGATCGCCGCGATCAAAGGCTTCCGCAGGCCGAGGAAGTAGGCGGCGCCGATCTCGAAGTTCGGGTCGCTGTCCGGGTTCCCGGGATCGGCCGCCAGTTCAGCGTAGCTGTCGCCGAGGCGTCGCCCGGCCTCGCTCATCGCACCGAGGGCGTTCATGTCCACGCCAGAGCAGAAGCCGCGACCGGCGCCGGTGAGCACGTTGCCGATCACGTCCTCGTTGCGCTCGGACTGGTCGAGCGCATGACGGATCTCCGCCTGGGTGCGGTCGGTGAGCGCATTGAGCGTCTCCGGGCGGTTCATGGTGATGACGGCGACCGAGTCGTCGACTTCGTAGATGATCTCTTCGTACATGGGCCTCGCCTTGGGTCGATATGGGGCTACGCATTTGACGGTGGTTAAATGTACTCGATCAAAGCTGCGGCGTCCTCAGAGCCACCGGACGTTGGGAGGCAGACGATGAATCGCCGAACGCTCCTCGTACTCGGCATGGTCGCCGGAGCGGCTTCGGCCGCCACGGTCGCGCAGGAAACGGCCGTCCGCATACTGCCGGGCGTACATGTGCTTGCCGCACCCGACGAGACACCGGCGGTGACCGTCACGTGGTACGGCGTCACCACCCTCCTTTTCGACGACGGCGATACGCAGATCCTCGTGGACGGGTTCGTGAGCCGACCACGGTTCGAGGATCTCGACAGCCTCGCCGAGCCCGACATGTCGCGGATCAACGCGATGGTCGGGAGCGGCGCATTCGGCCGCGTTGCCATGATCACGCCCGTGCACTCGCACTTCGACCACGCGATGGACGTCGGCGCGGTGGCGATGGCGACCGGCGCGACCGTCGTCGGGTCGGAGTCCACAGCGAACATCGCCCGTGGCGCCGGCGTCGACGAGGCGCGGATCGTCGTCGTCGAAGAACGCCATCGGCAGCAGTTCGGGAAGTTCGCCGTCGGGCTGATTCGCTCGGCTCATGCGCCACTCGTGAACGACGGGCCACCGATCCCCGGCACCATCGATGCGCCGCTGACCCCGCCTGCGCGCATCGGCGACTGGAAGGAAGGCGGCAGCTACACCATCGTGGTCGAGCATCCGGCCGGCACGGCATTGATCCAAGGCAGCGCGGGCTACGTGGAAGGGCGCTTGGCGGGAACACCCGCGGACGTGGTCTACCTTGGCATCGGTGGCCTAGGCTCCCTGGGCAAGGATCACGCGGCCGCTTACTTCGAAGAGATCGTCGGTCCAACCGGGGCCCAGTGCGTCGTGCCGATCCACTGGGACGACTTCACGTTGCCGTTCGGCGAAATCGCCTGGCGCGGGTCGATCTACGACGTCGAGTGGCTGCACGAGTTCGCGGCGGGCCAAGTTCCCGCCCCGGGCTTGGCAATGCTGCCGTTCGGCGAGGCGGTGGACGCTTTCCGGGGCTGTGGGCCAAGCTGACGGTGGATCAGTCGCCGTTGCCGAGTCGCGGTCGCCCGCACGCCGATGATCTACAAGGTGTCAACAAGGTCTTCACCGGCACTGCGCAACGCCCGGAAGCGATCCGCCAATGCGTACCGCCTGCTGCCGGCATGAGCGACGTCGGCCGCGTGGGCTTCAGGTCTCAACGAGCGCATGGACGACGTAAGCCTGGGCCCTTTCACCCGTTTTGACCTCCAAGTAATAGTAATCTGCTGGCTCTTGGAGGCCCTCTAACCGATGCCGGCACCGGTTCCGTTCTATCTGATCTGTGCCGTCCAGCGTGCCGGGACCAGGCTGCTCTGCGAGTACCTCGCTGGCACGGAACGGGCTGGCCTACCGCCGGGCGATCTCTTCGACATGAGCATCGGCGCTGTGCCGTTCGATCTGCCTGCCGCGGTCGGTGCGGCATCAACGCCCAATGGCATCGCGGGATTCCGAATGTTCTGGAATGGATGGGAGGCGTGCCTCGCGCGCCTCGGTGCGCGCGGCGCGCACGCCGCTCACGAGGAGTTCTTCTCCGGTGTTCCGTTCGTCTGGCTGCGGCGGCGCGACACGCTCCGCCAAGCGGTTTCCTTCTGGCGGGCGACTACCCCGCACGAGCAGTTCAGGTTCCCTGAGGATCCCTCGACACCCGTCAACGCACCCAAGTTCGACGCGCGCGCGATACGCCGGTTCGTGGAACTCGTGGAGCGCCAGGACGCCCAGTGGGGCCTGTGGTTCCGGGAGCACGGCATCGCCCCGTTAGAGGTCGCATACGAGGATCTGGACGGCGATCCGGCGGCGACCGTGGATGCCGTACTGAACCACTTGGGCGTGCGTGCCGATGTCGCGCTGGCACACCCCAGAGTGAAGCGTCAGGCGGACCGCCTCACCGAGCAGTATGTGGAACGGTATCGGCAGCTCGGACGCCTCTAGACGGATGCCGCCGCGCCGCCGTCAAAGCCCTTCCGGGACCCGGCCGACACTGTCAACGGGCAGTCCCTGCGCCCCGCCCAGGACATCGCCCCGACGCAACCGCAGCTTCCCGGACACGCCGGGTGATATCGCCTACAGGTTGTAGGACACCGCGCGTGTGTCCCCAACAAGCCAAGCCATACATTGAAATCCGGAGGTCTCACGTTCATTTTTCAATGTTCGTGAGTCGCCAAAGCAGTCGGCGCATTTCCGACCGCGCTACAAGCTACGCCAAGTTGCGGCGGCGCTACAGGTCGCGGAGCAGGTCGATGATCTGCGCGTGGACGGAGCTGTGCTTGGGTGCTTCGTCGCCCTGTCCGACCATCCCGAGCGTCACCGAAGCCGAGCACGATGCGCCTTCCCGATCCGTCCTGCGACCTGCTCGTCCACCCCCGCTTCGATCGCGAAACCCGGCCAAGCCGCGACGGCAGTGCACACTTCGTCCACGATACGCCGAGCGGTCGGCTTGCGAAGCCCCGAACTCTCGGCGAACCGTTCAAGGTCCGCGCGCTCGAAGCCGTCTCGCTTCCCCGCGACGCTCATCTGATGCTCGTGTGTCCAGGTTCCCGTCGGGTTGTATGCGTAGGCCACGTCGTAGGCCGGCGACAGCCGCCAGACGCCGCGCCGGTCCATCAGGAACGCGATGTTCTTCACGTGGTCGTCCTGGTTGCGCGCCACGATGTTGAAAACCGTACGCCGGTATTGCTCCTCGACCGCCGACATGCCAAGCCCGAGCGCGCGGATGATCTGCATCACCTGCTCGTAGCCGTAGGCCCCCGCCGCGTTGTAGTCGAAGTGGCGCAACGCCCCGAAGGTCTGCATGTGGATCTTCCGTCCGAGGGCGTCGCGGTCGAAGCGCCGCGTCATGAAGTGGCTTCGGCCACCTTCCTGGTGCAGCCTGCATTCGGTCATTTCGATCCCCGCCGCACGCGCCATCAGGTGGTACGCGTATTCGATCCGCCCGTAGCCAAGCGAGTCCGACAGTTCGGGCGTACCTCCGCCTATCACGCCGTCGAACTTCAGCAGCCAGTCCTCAAAGCCATCGGCGTTGGCTACCTGTCCCGAACGGAACTCGTGGGTCTCACGGTTCCAGGCCAGCACCGCCTTTGCCCGCGCGCCCCCCGCGGACGTGCCCACACTGAGAATGTCCTCCAGCGCCGCTCGGTCGTTCTCGCCGCCCAGCCGCCCCGCTAGGCGCTCCCGTTCCGCTAGCGCCCGGTTCGCAAGATCAGCCAGTCGCGCAATCTCGACCCGGCGCTGCCGGTCGCTCCGACGCAGCCCCGGTTCGAACTCGAGCGCCCCAACGCCGCGCCGACCGACGTAGCACAGCCGGTCGACGGGATTGAACTCCTCGATGACGCGCCCCACCTCCGCCAGCCAGACGTCGATCAACGCGTTGCCGTAGCGGTCAGGCAACGCATCGGCCAACAGGCCGGGGAGCCCCTTGAATGCTTCGCCCCGGAGCGCAGGGAACGTATACGGCGCCTCCCTCACGGGCATCGTGACCGGCGAGACCTCGATGCCCGCCGAGACAAAAATCGGGTCGTATTGGAAAACGCCGAGGCCGCGAGCCGCGTCCCAGGACACCGCCCCGATGCGGTTTCCCCATAGCATCACGCTCGCATCAGTCATCCGGGCCGTCCGACCACGACCAGGACTCGTCCGACATGCGGCTTCTCGACGGCCGGGCACGCCGACGCTCCCGTCCTCGGGACGCCACGCGCTCGATCGGCCTGACATCCAACGTCGGAATACCAGCCATCAACCCGTCGGCGAGCCCAAGCGCAATCACGACCCGCAGCACACTGTCTACGCTGCTCGGCTCGCCCGCTTCCACGCGGCGCAACGTGCGCAACCCAATGCCCGCAGTGTCCGCGAGCGCCTCCTGAGTTACGTTCCGCGCCAAGCGTTGGCGGGCCAACCGCATACCGAGTTCCGCCCGCAAAGAGCCCGACGTTGCATCCAAGAAGGTGGCATTATCAGCCATTTGCGGCCTTCTAATCCTTTTGAAGCTATTAACAGGCCGTATATTACCTGTACACTCGTCAAGTCGACAATAGGTCGTATTCGACCGTTAATCAAAAAAATCCTGATAAAAAGGTCAGTAATAGCCTCTTATGATACGGACGAATGGAACCAAGGGCGGGTGTTCTGTTCACGAAAGCGCCCATCGCGGATCTGAGCGCTTCGCCCTTTCGCCGGTCAGTCGCCCAACGCCTCCAACTCGAACGCCGCGGCCATCAACGCCTTCGTGTAGTCAGTTCGCGGGGAATCGAAGAGATCGGTCGCCGCCCCCTGCTCGACGATCACACCGTCCTTCATCACGATGAGTTCGTGGGCGATGGCGCGGACCACCTTGAGGTCGTGGCTGATGAAGAGATACGCGAGGTCATGGCGGCGCTGCAGGTCGCGCAGCAGGTCGATGATCTGCGATTGCACGGAGACGTCGAGGGCGGAGGTCGGTTCGTCGAGGACGACCAGCGCCGGGTTCAGGACGATGGCCCGGGCGATGGCGATGCGCTGCCGCTGGCCGCCGGAGAACTCGTGCGGATAGCGGTCCTGGGCGTCGGGGTCGAGGCCGACGTCGACGAGCACCTGCCCGACCTCCCGCCGGCGATCCGCCGATTTGAGGTCGCCGCGGTGGATCTTGAGCCCCGCCTCGATGATCTGCTGCACCGAGTGACGGGGCGGCAAGCTCCCGTACGGATCCTGGAAGACGATCTGCATCCGGTCACGCAACGGCCTTAAGGATTTGACCCTCAAGTCCTGGATCGCCCGACCGTCGAGGTGGATGTCGCCCTTGCTGGCCAGCAGCCGCAGCAGGGCCATGGCCAGCGTCGTCTTGCCGGAGCCGGATTCGCCGACGATGCCGAGTGTCTGTCCGCGGCGCACGACCACGTCGACCTGGTCCACCGCCTTGAGAATGCGCGCCCGGCTGAACCAGCCCCGCGCCAGGTTGAACTCGACCGAGAGCCCCGTCGCTGCCATGACCGGAGGCGCGTCACGGGTCGCGGGCACCGGATCGCCGCTCGGCTCCGCCGCCAGCAAGTGCCGCGTGTATTGGTGGCGCGGCGCCGTGAACACGGTATTGGCGCGGCCTCGCTCGACGATCCGGCCCTGGGTCATGACGCACACGCGATGCGCCATCTTGCGCACGACGCCGAGGTCGTGCGTGATCAGCAGCAACGCCATGCCAAGCCTGTCGCGCAGATCCTCCAGCAGCTTGAGGATCTGCGCCTGAACGGTGACGTCCAACGCCGTTGTCGGTTCGTCCGCGATCAGGAGATCGGGCTCGCTCGCCAAGGCCATGGCGATCATCACGCGTTGCCGCTGTCCCCCGGAGAGTTGATGCGGATACGCGCGCAGCCGCTCGCGCGCACTCGGCAAGGCGACCAGGTCCAACAGCTCGAGGGTCCGTTCCCAGGCGTCCCGTTTGCCCAAGGCCCGATGGACATAGAGGATCTCGCCGATCTGCCGCTCGATCGTGCGCAACGGGTTCAAGGACGTCATCGGCTCCTGGAACACCATGCCGACGCGTTCGCCGCGCACCTTGAGCATCTCGTCCTCGGACGCGCCCACGACTTCACGGCCGTCGACGCGAATCGACCCGCGCGGATGCGACGCATACTGGTAAGGGAGAAGCTGCATGACGGACAGCGCCGTGACCGACTTGCCAGAGCCGGATTCGCCTACCAGGGCCACCGTCTCGCCGCGGTCGATGGAGAAGCCGACGCCGCTGACCACTTCCTCGCCCCGGAAAGCGACCGCGAGATCCTCCACTTCGAGGATGGTGCTCACACCGCGGCCCGCCTCGGGTCAAACGCATCGCGCACGCCCTCGCCCACGAAAACGAGCAAGGTGAGCATGATCGCGAGCGTGAAGAAGCCTGCGAGCCCGAGCCAGGGCGCCTGGATGTTCGCCTTGCCCTGGGCCAGGAGTTCGCCCAGCGACGGATAGCCGGCGGGCAGACCGAAGCCCAGAAAGTCCAGCGACGTCAACGTCGTGATCGAGCCGTTCAGGATGAACGGCAGGTAGGTGAGCGTCGCCACCATCGCGTTCGGCAACACGTAGCGGGTCATGATCGTCAAGTTGCGCTCGCCGATGGCGCGCGCGGCATTGACGAAGTCGAAGTTGCGTGTGCGCAGGAACTCCGCCCGGACCACCGCGACCAGGGCCATCCAGTTGAAGAGCAGCAGCAGGAGCAGCAGGGCGATCGGGTTCGGTTCGAAGAGGCTCGTCAGGATGATGATCACGAAGAGCACCGGCAGACCCGCCCAGATCTCGACGAGACGCTGCCCGATCAGGTCGATCAGACCGCCGAAGTAGCCTTGCGTCGCGCCCACGGCGATACCGATGATCGCCGAGAAGAACGTCAGCGCGAGGCCGAACAGGACCGAAAGCCGGAAGCCGTAGATGATGCGCGCCGTGACATCCCGAGCGACGTCGTCGGTGCCCAACCAGTGCCGGGCACTCGGCGCCTCTGGCACCGCCCCTTCGGTGTAGCGGTCGATGGTGTCGTGGCTGAACGGGATCGGCGGCCAGACCATCCAACCGTCCCCGGCCTTGATCAGGTCCTGGACAGCGCGGGAGGTGTAGACCGCTTCGGTCTCGAACACGCCGCCGAATTCGGTTTCCGGATAGGTGAACAGCACGGGCGCGTAGAGTTCCCCGGCATAGCCCATGACGATCGGCTTGTCGTTGGCAATGAACTCCGCGAACAGGCTCACCACCACCATCGTCGCGATGGTCCACAGGCTGATGTACGCACGCCGGTTGGCCTTGAAGTTGGCCCAGCGCCTTCGCGTCAGCGGCGACGCCCACGTCCGGCGCGGCGTGTCCACGACGACGTAGCCGTCCGTGGGCCCGAGGCCGATCGATGCGCCGGGCTGCGCCATCAGGTTTCGCGCTGGTCGAAGTCGATGCGCGGGTCGACCAGGGTGTAGACGATGTCGCCCACCAGGGTCATGGCGAGGCCCACGAAGGTGAAGCAGAAAAGCGTGCCGAACATGATCGGATAGTCGCGACGCAGCACGGCCTCGAACCCGAGAAGGCCGAGGCCGTCAAGGGAGAAGATGACCTCGATGAGCAGGGCGCCGGTGAACAGGATGCCGACCAAGGCCGCCGGGAAGCCGGCGATGACGATCAGCATCGCGTTGCGGAACACGTGGCCGTAGAGCACGCGGCGCTCGTTGAGGCCCACGGCGCGCGCCGTCAACACGTACTGCTTGGCGATCTCATCCAAAAACGAGTTCTTGGTGAGCATGGTCAAGGTGGCGAAACCCCCGATGGTCAGGGCCGTGACCGGCAGCGCGAGGTGCCAGAAGTAGTCGGCCACTTTGCCGATGAACGACAACTCGTCGAAGTTGTTCGAGGTGAGCCCCTTCAGCGGGAACAGGTCGAGATACGAGCCCCCCGCGAGCAGCACGATCAGGAAGATCGCAAACAGGAAGCTCGGCACCGCGTAGCCGACGAAGATCGTCCCGCTGGTCCAGGCGTCGAACCGCGTCCCGTCGCGTACCGCCTTGGCCACGCCTAGAGGAATCGAGATGGCATAGATGATCAGCATCGACCAAAGGCCCAGCGAAATGGACACCGGCAACCGCTCCTTGATGAGATCGACCACCGGTCGATCCTGGTAGTAGCTGGTGCCGAGATCGAAGGTCAGGTAGTCGCCGAGCATCTTCAGGTAGCGCACGTGGATGGGCTTGTCGAAGCCGAACTGCGCCTCGATGGCGGCGATCAGTTCCGGGTCGAGACCCTGCGCGCCGGCGTACTGGGTCTCCACCTGCGCCGTATCGGACGGGGCGCCCGACTGGGCACCGGCGATCCGGCTGGTCACCCCGGCGTCCTGCCCCGTGAGTGTCGCGATCATCTGGTCCACGGGGCCGCCGGGTGCGAACTGGACGATGAAGAAATTGACCGTGATGATGCCGATCAGCGTCGGGAACAGCAGCGCCAAGCGGCGAAGGACGTATCTACCCAAGCCGGTCGTCCCCCGTTGCGGTCGTGGAATGTCCGCTGAAATCGCCCAAGGCGGATCCTCTCCGTACGATCAAGCCCGCACAGATGGTGTGCGCGGTCCCGTGCGCCCATCTTACGCGGTCACGCGCACGCAATGCCCGGTTCCTTAAGGCTGGCTCGCGTGTAAAGATGGCACAGGCTGGGCTTCAATTCAGACCGGAGGCAACAATGAACCATGACATCGTCATTCGAGGCGGCACGCTGGTGGACGGCAGTGGTGCCGGGCCGGCCTCCGGGGACCTCGCGATCAGCGCCGGACGCATCGCCGCAATCGGCGACGTGTCCGGCAAGGGCACGCTCGAAATCGACGCCCGCGACCGTCTCGTGACCCCTGGCTTCGTCGACATCCACACCCATCTCGACGCGCAGATGGGATGGGACCCGGACATGACGCCGGTGAGCTGGCACGGCGTGACCACGGCCCTGATCGGCAACTGCGGGATGACCTTCGCGCCCTGCCGTCCTGAGGACCAGGAGCTGCTCGCCGGCATGATGGAGACCGTCGAGGACATCCCTAAGGAGGCCATTCTCTCGGGCCTGGCCTGGGACTGGGAGCACTACGGCGAGTACCTCGCATCAATCGAGAAGCTGGGCACGGCGGTCAACGTGGCCGGGATGGTCGGGCACGCTGCCGTGCGCTACTACGTGATGGGCGAGCGCTCCTTCGCCGAGGACGCGACGCCCGACGAGTTGGAGCAGATGGCGGCGATCGTCGGTCGGTCCGTCGACGACGGCGCCTGGGGCTTTTCGACGAATCGCTTCGCGCCCCACCGCGCCCCCGATGGGCGTTCGATCCCAGGGACATTCGCGCAAGTGTCGGAACTCGAGCGGATCGCTGCCGAAGTGGGACCCAGGAACGGCCTGATGCAGGCCGTGGGCGCCGATTTCGACGTCCTGCGGGCGATCGCGGACGCGGCCCGAAGCCGGGTGTTGTTCAGCTACGCCCTGGAAATCTACGACGATGGCGACACCCTCGAAATGGGCACGGCCGGCGTACCGGACGAGGACGTCGGACGCCGGGCCGCGGCGTCCCTCGACTCGCTTTGCGGCGACCGCGACATCACCGCGATCGCCCACGTCCGCGGTTCCGGCTTCGTCCTCGGCCTGCAATCGAACCTCCCGGCGACGGGGGAGACCTGGAGCCGGCTCGCCTCGCTCGACCTTCCCGCCCGCCTCGCCGCGATCAAGGACGCCGACACGGCGGCCAAGCTCATCATGGAGGCTCGTGACAACGCCGGACGGATCGACGTCGAGCGCTGCTTCTTCATGGGCGCCGGCGAGACGCCCGACTACGTCAACGAGACGAGCCTGGCGGCACAAGCGGCGGCCGCGGGCGAGCACTGGGCGGAGACCTTCCTGCGCCTGTCGCGCGAGACCCAGGGCCGGGCGCTCTTCAACTACCGCATGTTCGCCGGCAGCCTGGACGCCCAGGCGCGCCTCTTCGAGAGCGACCACCTCTACCCGGGCCTCGGCGACGCCGGCGCGCACGTGTCGCAGATCATGGATGCCGGTTGGCCGAGCTTCATGCTCTCTCATTGGCACCGCGAGACGGGTTTCTACAACCTCGGCCGTGTCATCGAGCGCATGACGGCAGGACCGGCGCGCGTAGTCGGCCTCATCGACCGCGGTCTGCTACGCGAAGGCATGGCCGCCGACGTCAACGTCATCGATCTCGACCGTGTGGCCGAACTGCAGCCCCGCCTGGTGCACGACTTCCCTGGCGGCGCGCCCCGGTATGTCCAGGAGGCCCGAGGCTTCGACGCCACCATCGTCAACGGTCGCTTGAGCCGCCAAGGCGGTGAACCGACCGGGGAACGGGCTGGGCGCGTATTGCGCAAAGGCGCAAGCTAGCCGCCGGACCGTTGTATATGATCCGCGACTGTCCACCTTAACGAGGGCGAAGCATGGGCCTGTCCCAATACGAGGCGTATCCCGACGTCGACAATCTCATGGCGGAGATCGACACCTACGACCTCCACGAGCACATCGTTGAACTCGAAGCCTACGGCATGACCGTCGTGCCGCCGGAGAAGATGCGCTCGAGCGACGGCTTCGTCGAGCGACTGCGAGACGCGATCATCCGTACCTGCGAGAAGCGCAGCGGCATGACCATCGGCGACCATCGAACCGCCAAGGTGGATCTGCGCCGGGCGGGCAACAGCTGGCATCTGCTGGAGGAAGACGAGGTCTTCGTCGAGGCCGCGATCAATCCGGTGGTCCTTGCCTTGGTGCGCTGGCTGTTGGGGCAGAGTGCGGTCTTCTCCGGACAGACGTGGATCATCAAGAACGAGGGCTCGCCCGGGGTCGGCCTGCACAGTGACTCCCACGGCATTCCGCCCGGGGCCGGCCAGATCGCCCACATGTGCAACGCGTCCTGGGTATGCACGGATTACGCCAGCCAAGACGACGGGCCGACGCTGTTCGTGCCCGGCAGCCATCACTACGGCCGCGCCACCCTGCCCCACGAGGCGAACTTGGAAAACACGCCCTATAAGTTCGTGCCGCTGATCGCCAAGGCGGGGTCGCTTGCCATCTGGAACGGCGCGACATGGCACGCGTCCGCGGCCCGCAAGAACGCGGGCTTAAGAGTGACCCTGGTGCAGAACTACATGCGCAGCTACATGCGCGTGCAGCACGACTACGAGACGACGTCGCCGCAGCTCCTCGAGAAGTACCCGGAGCTTGCGCGCGTGATCGGCAAGGCGCTCTACCCCTACGAGAATGCGCAGAAGCCCGACTATTCGCGTGTCGGGTCGTTCATGCGCGCCGGGACGGATCCGTTCGCCTAAGGCGCCCGGGCGCTTCTTTCACTCGGCCCCGTCGACGGCGATGCGGGCCGCCTTGGCGTGGTCGTACCACCAGCCGTCCGGAAACGCGGGCCAGTACTTCGGCTCGTATGCCGGGATGCCGAACTTGTCCCAATGCACCGTGCGCCGCCGGTCCACCGCGTAAAGAGGGATCTGATAGTAGTTCCATAGCAGCACGCGGTCGATGGCCCGGCAGGTGGCGACCATGCCGTCGAGGGTGGTCACCAGGTTCGCCTCGGTGACCAGGAAATCCAGGACGGGGTCGCTGATCCCGGCGACATTGCGCGACAGCGGCATGTGCGCGGCGTCGGAGTGGTAGGTGGACTTCAACTCGATGACCGGCGGCATGAGGATATCCTGGTTCTTGAGCATGGCGTCGAACTCGAAGTTGCGCAGCAGATTGATGTACTGGCTGGCCTCGACGACGCGCAGTTCGGCTTCGATCCCAAGCCGCTCAAGGTCCCGGAAATACGGCAGCAGGACGCGGGCGTCGGCCGCGTTCTGCGACACGAACTTGAGCAGGAAGATCTCCCCAGCCGCGTTGGTGAGCCTGCCGTTGATCGTCTGCCACCCCGCCGCCCGCAACAGGTCCCTCGCGCGGACGAGGTGGGCGCGACGTTCGTCGGCCGAGCGCGCTTCGGGGAATCGAAACGGCTGTTCAAAGAGGGGCGAAGGCAACTGATTCCGGAACGGCGTCAATAGCGCCAGTTCCGCTTCGTCGGGTAAGCCCGTGGCGGCGAGAATGGTGTCCGGCCAGTAGCTGTGCGCGCGCTTGTGGTAGCCGTGGTGCAGCGTCCGGTTCTGCCACTCGAAGTCCATTGCCAGCGTCAACGCCTCGCGCACGCGGCGATCCTGGAACCGGGGCTGGCGGTTGTTGAGGGCGATGCTGCTGCGCACGCCCACCTCGATGCCGAACTGGCGGCGGATCTTCTTGATCCAGCCGCGCTCGAAGGCCGGCGTGTCGTAGCTGCTGTGCCAGTAGCGCACGTCGGTCTCGGTCCAGATGTCGACCAGACCCTTGCGGAAGCTCTCGCGGATCACCGTGGCGTCGCGGTAGACCTCGTAGCGCACGCGATCGAAGTTGTAGCGTCCGCGGTTCACCGGAATGTCACGGCCCCAGTAGTCGGGGTCGCGCTCGTACTCGATGAATCGACCCGCCTTGAGCGCACGCACCCGGTACGGCCCACTCGACAGGGGCGGCTCCAGCGAAACCACCGTCGGGTCGCGTTCGGTCCAGTAGTGCGCCGGCAGGATGGACGTGAACTGGACCATGATGATGTTGTTCACCGTCAGGGGCGTGTTCAAGTGGATGGCGACGTGGCGGTCGTCGATCTCTTCGACCGAGGCGATGAAGTCCAGGTACATGCGCCCGCCAACCTGACTAAGCTGCGCATCGAACGTGAACGCGACGTCCGCGGAGGTGATCGGCACACCATCGCGCCACTTCGCATCCGGGTGGATCCTGAACACCATCGCCAAACGATCGTCGGTGACAGCGATGCCATCCGCGAGCCGGCCGTAGAAGGCACTGACCTCGTCGCCCGCCCTCACGAGGAGCGTGTCGGCGCTGAACCAGAAGCCCGCCGGGGCGCCGATGCCCCCTTCGGCCAGCGGGGCGAAGTTGTTGAACGCGCTCTGGGTAGCCTCGACCAAGATCCCGCCCTTGGGCGCGTCGGGGTTGAGATAGTCGAAGTGGGTGTACTCGGGCGGATACTTGAGCTCCCCGAAGAAGGCGATGCCGTGCTTGAACTCGAGGCCGTCGAGGGTGGTCGCCGACAGCGCCGGGAACGCCAGCAGCACCCCCGCGAAGGCCGTGACCAGTCGCCAGCGCGCGGTCAAGGCCGGTGCGTCCGATGCAGGTACGCGTCGCTCTGCATCTCGGTGATCCTGCTGCGCGTGCGTTCGAACTCGGCGTTCAAGCGTTGGCCCTGGTACAGGTCGTCGACGGGTGCGGCGGCCGACAGCAGCACCTTCACGTTGCGGTCGTAGAACTCGTCGATCAGGCTGATGAACCGGCGCGCCTGGTCCTCCTTGCGGCTGTCGAAGACCGGGACGCCGTCGAGCACTACGGTGGCGAACAGCCGCGCCAATTCGATGTAGTCCTCGGCGCTGCGCGGGCCATCGCATATGGCGGCGAAGTCGAACCACACCACGTCCTCGGAGCAGCGACGGGCCATGATCGGGCGGTCGTTGACGAGCAGTTCCTGGTTCTCGACGACTAAGGCGTGGGCCAGCGCATGGAAGCTCGCGACGAGCGCATCGGCGTCGCCATCGGTGCGATACAGGCCGTCGCGCCGCAGGACCTGCAGCCGATAGTCCGTGTCGCCGCCGACGTGGACGACGTCCGTGTGCCGCTCGATCAGCCCGATCGCGGGCCGGAATCGGCGCCGCTGGAGCCCGTTCTCGTAGAGTCGATCCGGCGCGGTGTTGGATGTCGCCACCATCGTCACCCCGCGCGAGAACAGCCCTCTCAGAAGACCCGCGAGGATCATCGCATCGCCGATGTCGGAGACGAAGAACTCGTCGAAGCAGAGCACACGGGCCTCCCCGGCGAAGCGGTCTGCCACGACGTCGAGAGGATCGGCCCGCCCAGCCAGCTCACGCAGGTCGCGGTGCACGCGCTGCATGAACCGGTGGAAGTGCAGACGTGACTTGTCCGCGAACGGCAGCGACTGGTGGAACACGTCCATGAGGTAGGTCTTGCCGCGGCCCACGCCACCCCACAGGTAAAGGCCGGGGACCGGTTGCCGGCGCCGGAACAGCCGCGACAGGCGGCTCGGCACCTCGCCGGCTTCGATCAGGCGCGCCCGCAAGTCGGTTAGGCGTTGCGCCAACGCCGCCTGCACGGGGTCGCCGCTGAAACCCGCCTCGACATCTCGCGCGAGGGCCTCGACGGGCGTCAGGAGATCGGACATGGCGGCGAACTATAGTCGGCACCGTAGAATGCGCCAATCGCGTCGGAACACACCCTGTCAGTTAACATCCGGCGCTCTCACGGGGCAACGGGAACCGAGGACGAATGAAGCTTCTGGTAGCGAACCGGGGCGAGATCGCCATCCGCATCATGCGCGCGGCGGCGGAGCTCGGCATGGCAACGGTGGCGGTGGCGCCGCGCGACGACGCGGGCTCCCTGCACACCGGCAAGGCGGACGAGGTGGTCGCCCTCGACGGGGTCGGCGCGGCCGCCTACCTGGACATCGAGGCCATCGTCGCCGCGGCCCGCGCCTCGGGCTGCGACGCCGTGCATCCCGGCTACGGCTTCCTCGCCGAGAACGCGGACCTCGCCCGCGCCTGCGCCGAGGCCGGGCTGACCTTCGTCGGCCCCCGCGTCGAGACCCTCGAGCTCTTCGGCGACAAGGCCCGCGCCCGCGCCGCGGCCGTCGCCGCCGACGTGCCGGTCGTGCGCGGCATCGACCGCGCCGTGTCCGCCGCCGAGGCGCAGGCCTTCTTCGACGACTTGGGCCCCGGGCGCGCCATGATGATCAAGGCGGTCGGCGGCGGCGGCGGCCGGGGCTCGCGCATGGTGGACAGCGCCGACGACGTCGCCGGCGCCTACGAGCGCTGCCGCGCCGAGGCCGAGGCGGCGTTCGGCAACGGCGACCTGTACGTCGAGGAGTTCATGCGCCGCGCGCGCCACGTCGAGGTGCAGATCCTCGGCGACGCGGACGGCACCGTCGCCCACCTCGGCGAGCGCGAGTGCAGCGTGCAGCGGCACTACCAGAAGATCGTCGAGGTGGCGCCGGCGCCCGGCCTCGACGACGCGGTGCGCGCAGCGGTCGTCGACGCCGCAGTGCGCTTCGCGGGATCCGTCGGCTACAGCAACGCCGGGACCTTCGAGTTCCTGGTCGACGCCTCGGACAAGGGCGCCAACGCGGACGCGCAAGCGTCCACGGACGCGCAAGCGTCCACGGACGCGCGAGCGTCCGCCTTCGCATTCATCGAGACCAACGCCCGCCTGCAGGTGGAGCACACGGTCACCGAGGAGGTCACCGGGGTTGACATCGTCAAGGCGCAGCTGCGCCTGGCCGGCGGCGCCAGCCTCGCCGAGCTCGGCCTCGACGAGGCGCCAGTCGCGCGCGGCTACGCGGTGCAGGCGCGGGTGTGCATGGAGTCGGTGCGCGCCGACGGCGCCATCCTGCCGGCCAGCGGCACGCTTGCCGCCTACGAGGCGCCGAGCGGCCCCGGGGTGCGCACCGACGGCTTCGGCTACGCCGGCTACGAGACCAGCCTCAACTACGACTCCCTGCTCGCCAAGGTCATCGGCCACTCGCCGTCGCCGGACCCGGCGGACGCCGCCGCGCGCACCGCGCGGGCGCTGGCCGAGTTCCGCATCGAGGGCGTCGAGACCAACATCGCCTTCCTCGACGCCATCCTCAGACACCCCGACTTCGCCGCCGGACGCGTCCACACCCGCTTCGTCGACGAGAACGTCGCCGAACTCGCCACCGCCGCCGAAAGCCGGCGCTTCGTCGCGCCCGCCGGCCAGGACGAGCCCGGCGCCGCGGACGGCTTTGCCGGCGCCCGGGTCGCTGATGCCCGGGATCCGCTCGCCCTGTTCAAGCACGACACCGACGTCAAGTCGCAGGAGGACGATGGCGAAGCCGAGCCGAGCGGCCCAACCACGATGGTCGCGACAGTGCCGGGCACGGTGGTCTCGGTCGACGTGGCCAAAGGCGACCAAGTGCGCGGTGGACAACCCGTGGCGACGATCAACGCGCTGGAACTCGACCACATGATCCGCGCCGAGGGCGGCGGCATCGTCGATGCGGTCCTGGTCGCCAACGGCGACAGCGTCCGCGCCGGCGACCCCCTGTTCCTGATCGCCGAGTTGGACGTCGCAGGTGCATGGGCCGAGGCCAGCACGGAACCCGACCTCGATGCGCGGCGCAGCGACCTCGCCCTGGTCGACGAACGCCGCTACTTCATCCAAGACGAGTTCCGCGCCGAGAAGATCGCCACCCGGCGGCATGCGAGAGAGCAACGCAGCCCCGCGGAGAACATCGCCCACCTCATGGACGGCACGTTCCGGGAGTACGGGCCCCTGGTGACCGCGGCGAGCTGGCAGAAACAGCAGTGGCTGCGCGAAACCACGCAAGCCGACGGGCTGGTCATGGGCATCGGCGAGATCAACGGCGACCTGTTCGAACCCGACCGGTCGCGCGCCATCGTGGTGCATTACGACTACATGGTCGTCGCCGGCACACAAGGTGGCCGGGGCCACTACAAGCAGGACCGCATGTACGAGTTGGCCGGACGCTTTCGCCTGCCCCTCGTGCTCTTCGCCGAAGGCGGCGGCGGTCGGCCCGGCATCAGCGGCGGCGAACGCGCCCAGGCCGTGGACATCGCGGTAGAGGCCGGACTGCGTAAGCCGGGCCAGCGCCCTCCCCGTTCGGGAAGCGCCGTGGACGTGGCTGGCCGGGGCGGCGGCGGCGTGCCTGTGGACAGCTATACGTTCACCAAGCTCTGTGAACTGAGCGGCCTCGTGCCCCTGGTCGGCGTCAATTCCGGGCGGTGCTTCGCCGGCAACACCGTGATGCTGGCGTCGTGCGACGTCATCATCGCTGCGGAGAACTCGACCATCGGCCTCGGCGGCCCGGCCATGATCGAGGGCGGGGGCTTGGGCATCTACACACCCGAGGAAGTGGGCCCGATGTCCTTCCAGGTGCCCAACGGCGTCGTCGACATCCTGGTCAAGGACGACGAGGCCGCGATCGAGACCACCAAGAAGTACCTGTCCTACTTCCAGGGCCCCGTTCGGGACTGGAGCGCGCCTGACCAACGCGTGCTGCGCCAGATCATCCCGGAGAACCGTAGCACGACCTACGATATGCGCGCCCTGATCGCGACTCTCGCGGACGAGGACTCGATCCTCGAGATCCGCAGGGCCTTCGGGGTCGGCATCATCACCGCGTTCATCCGCATCGAAGGCCAGCCCATGGGGTTGATCGCCAACAACCCGGCACACCTTTCAGGTGCGATCGACAGCGACGCCGCGGACAAGGCGGCCCGCTTCCTGCAACTGTGCGACAGCTTCGACATACCGGTGCTGTCGCTGATGGACTGCCCCGGCATCATGCCCGGCCCGGACTACGAGCGCACCGCCCTCCTGCGCCACGTCGGACGCCTCTTCGTCACTGGCGCCAACATGACCACGCCCATGTTCGGGGTCGTGGTCCGAAAGGCCTACGGCATGGGCGTTCGGGCCATGTGCGGCGGCAGCTCCCTGGAGCCCTTCTTCACCGTGGCCTGGCCGACGGCGGAGTTCGCCGACATGACCATCGACGGGCGCGTCGACCTCATGTTCGGCGAGGAACTCGACGCCGTGCCCGATCCCGACGAGAGGGAGGCCATTCGCCGACGGCTGATCGATGCCCACGTGGATCGCGTCCGCGCGGTCAACACTGGTGGCACCAACTACGGCGTCGACGATGTCATCGACCCGGCGGAGACCCGCGCCTGGATCGCCCAGGGCCTCCGGAGCATCCCCAAGGCGCCGCCACGGACCGAAAAGAAGCGACCCAACATCGACACCTGGTGAGCGGTAGGAGAAAGCACATGAAGCTTCTGGTAGCGAACCGGGGCGAGATCGCCATCCGCATCATGCGCGCGGCGGCGGAGCTCGGCATGGCAACGGTGGCGGTGGCGCCGCGCGACGACGCGGGCTCCCTGCACACCGGCAAGGCGGACGAGGTGGTCGCCCTCGACGGGGTCGGCGCGGCCGCCTACCTGGACATCGAGGCCATCGTCGCCGCGGCCCGCGCCTCGGGCTGCGACGCCGTGCATCCCGGCTACGGCTTCCTCGCCGAGAACGCGGACCTCGCCCGCGCCTGCGCCGAGGCCGGGCTGACCTTCGTCGGCCCCCGCGTCGAGACCCTCGAGCTCTTCGGCGACAAGGCCCGCGCCCGCGCCGCGGCCGTCGCCGCCGACGTGCCGGTCGTGCGCGGCATCGACCGCGCCGTGTCCGCCGCCGAGGCGCAGGCCTTCTTCGACGACTTGGGCCCCGGGCGCGCCATGATGATCAAGGCGGTCGGCGGCGGCGGCGGCCGGGGCTCGCGCATGGTGGACAGCGCCGACGACGTCGCCGGCGCCTACGAGCGCTGCCGCGCCGAGGCCGAGGCGGCGTTCGGCAACGGCGACCTGTACGTCGAGGAGTTCATGCGCCGCGCGCGCCACGTCGAGGTGCAGATCCTCGGCGACGCGGACGGCACCGTCGCCCACCTCGGCGAGCGCGAGTGCAGCGTGCAGCGGCACTACCAGAAGATCGTCGAGGTGGCGCCGGCGCCCGGCCTCGACGACGCGGTGCGCGCAGCGGTCGTCGACGCCGCAGTGCGCTTCGCGGGATCCGTCGGCTACAGCAACGCCGGGACCTTCGAGTTCCTGGTCGACGCCTCGGACAAGGGCGCCAACGCGGACGCGCAAGCGTCCACGGACGCGCAAGCGTCCACGGACGCGCGAGCGTCCGCCTTCGCATTCATCGAGACCAACGCCCGCCTGCAGGTGGAGCACACGGTCACCGAGGAGGTCACCGGGGTTGACATCGTCAAGGCGCAGCTGCGCCTGGCCGGCGGCGCCAGCCTCGCCGAGCTCGGCCTCGACGAGGCGCCAGTCGCGCGCGGCTACGCGGTGCAGGCGCGGGTGTGCATGGAGTCGGTGCGCGCCGACGGCGCCATCCTGCCGGCCAGCGGCACGCTTGCCGCCTACGAGGCGCCGAGCGGCCCCGGGGTGCGCACCGACGGCTTCGGCTACGCCGGCTACGAGACCAGCCTCAACTACGACTCCCTGCTCGCCAAGGTCATCGGCCACTCGCCGTCGCCGGACCCGGCGGACGCCGCCGCGCGCACCGCGCGGGCGCTGGCCGAGTTCCGCATCGAGGGCGTCGAGACCAACATCGCCTTCCTCGACGCCATCCTCAGACACCCCGACTTCGCCGCCGGACGCGTCCACACCCGCTTCGTCGACGAGAACGTCGCCGAACTCGCCACCGCCGCCGAAAGCCGGCGCTTCGTCACCCCGCCCGGATTCGAAGCCAGCGCGGGCGCAACCGAGCAAGAGCAGCAGGCGGTCGGGCCCGAAGGCTCCTATGGCCTGGTGGCCCCGATGCAGGGAACCATCGTGGAGATCGGCGTCGCGAACGGCGACGAGGTCCGCATCGGACAGGCCGTCGCCGTGGTCGAGGCCATGAAGCTGCAGCACGACATTCGCGCGGACCGCAATGGCATCGTCTGCGCCGTTTCGATGGCGGAAGGCGACGTCGTGCGCGAGGGCTACCCGATCGTTTTCATCCACGAGACGGACGTCGAAGGCGGCGCCACGGAAGGCGTAGGCGGGATCGACCTCGGCCATATCCGAGACGACCTCAGGGAAGTCAACGACTGGATCGAACGGACCTTGGACCCCGCCCAGGCCGAGGCGGTAGCGGCCCTGCACGAGAAGGGTCGACGGACACCCCGCGAGAACCTCGACGACCTGGTGGACGCCGGGTCATTCCGCGAATTCGGCCCGCCCGCGGCCGGCTCGGCCGCCGGCGGCACGATCATGGGATTCGGCAGCGTCAACGTCGACCTCGTCGGGGACGAACGCTCCCGCGTGGCCGTGGTGCACGGCGACTACGCCGCCGCTTCCTACACCCACGGCCACTATCGGCAGGAGCAGGTCCACGAAATGGCCCACGACTGGCGCGTGCCGCTGGTGCTGTTCTCCGAGGGCGAGGGGCGACCCCTTGGCAACGTCGGGACCGTCGGCGTGGATGCGAGCGTCTTCACGGACTTCGCCAAGCTGTCGGGGCACGTACCGCTCGTGGGCGTGAGCCTGGGCGACTGCTTCGCCGGCAATGCCGCGCTCTTGTCCTGCTGCGACGTCATCATCGGCACCGAGGGCTCCAACATCGGCATGAACGGACCCGCCGTGGTCGAAGCGAGCGGCTTGGGCACCCATACGGCGCACGATCTGGGGGCAATGGCGTTTCGTAGCGCCAACGGCGACGTCGACATCGTCGTCGAGGACGATGCCGCGGCCGTCGATGCGGTCAAGCGGTACCTGTCCTATTTCCAGGGTCCCGTGGCCGACTGGGAGGCGCCCGACCAACGGCGCATGCGCCACATCATTCCGGAGAACCGTGTGCGCACCTACGAGATGCGCGACATCATCGACACGCTCGCCGACGAGGGCTCCGTACTCGAGATCCGCAAGGACTTCGGCTTCGGCGTCATCACGTCCTTCATACGCGTCGAGGGCCAGCCCATGGGCGTGGTGGCCAACAACCCCGCGCATCTCGCCGGTGCCGTGGACAGCCCCGGTGCGGACAAGGGGGCCCGGTTCTTCCAACTGTGCGACGCCTTCGACATCCCGGTCGTCGTGTTCATGGACTGCCCAGGCATCATGGTGGGTCCCGACCATGAGCGCACGGCGCTGGTCCGCCACGCCGTCCGGCTATTCAACATCGGCGCGAACTGCACCGCGCCGATGTTCGGCATCATGGTGCGCAAGGCCTACGGGCTCGGCGTCCAAGCGATGATCGGCGGCGCCTCGTCCGTGCCCTTCCTAACGGTGGCATGGCCCACCGCGGAGTTCGCAGGCATGAACATCGACGGCGCGGTGAAACTCTCCGCGCGTCGGGAACTCGCAGCGATCGAGGATGCTGAGGAGCGCAAGGACGCGTACGACCGACGCGTGGCCCAAGGCTACGAGACGGCGCGCGCCATCAACTCCGGCGCGCGATACGTGATCGATCCGGCCGACACCCGGGCGTTCATCACGCGGGGCATGAAGAGCCTGCCACCGACGCCGCCACGAACGGCCAAGAAGCGCCCGTACGTCGACACCTGGTAGCCGCTCAAGGCGAGGCGGCTCCGCACGCAAAAGCCTACGCGCGTTGGCCCCGACCCTATAATGCGCGCATGTCGAAGCTGGCCCGCCGAAGGCATGCCTAACGTGGCTCCGCGCGCACCAAGAAGCAAGGACGCCCAACGGCCAGAGAGCTTGATCTACTCAACCGAACTCGAACCGCGGAAACAGTGAACAGATGGCCGTGGCCCCGCACCCCGCAGCAACCTTAAGCGACCGCCTGCTCCGCTACGTCGCCCTGCCGCTGGCCATCGGCACAGCCGTCGGATTCGCGCTGCTTTGGTACAACGCTACCGACCCGGGTGCGGCCGTGGAGCAGGAAGCGGACAGCTTCGCCGATGCGGTGACGCGGGCAGCGCCGGCGGTGGTCAGCGTGTTCTCCCTTGCGGCGCACAACCCGTTGTGCGAACTCCCGCAGTTCCGCGCCATGTGCGAGCGGTTCTTCCGCGGACAGCCCTCGCAGAACTCGCTCGGTTCCGGCGTCATCGTACGCGACGACGGCTATATCCTCACGAATCGGCACGTGATCGCCGCCGGCGAGGACATCGTCGTCGCATTCAACGACGGCAGTCAGATCCTCGCCGAACTGGTCGGCGCCGACAGCGGGACCGACCTGGCCGTGCTCAAAGTGCCGAGAACCGGGTTGCCGGCGATCGAGCGGGCCTCCAGCGACAATGCCCGTGTCGGCGACTTCGTGCTGGCGATCGGCAACCCGTTCGGGATCGGTGTGCAGGCAGTCTCGCTCGGCATCGTCAGCGCCAAGGGGAACTACCAGGTCGACCAAACCCCTTACAACGACGACTTCATCCAAACCGATGCGGCGATCAACCCTGGCAACAGCGGCGGCGCGCTGATCGACCAATACGGGCGCCTGCTCGGCATCAACACCCTGTTCTACAGCGGCAGCGGCCGCGGTTCCGACGGCGTCGGGCTCGCGATTCCGGTCGAGCGCGCAGTCGCCGTGCTGGACCAGATCATCGAGCACGGCCAAGTGCTGCGGGGCTGGTTGGGCGTCCTTCTTCACGACCCGCCGCGCGGCGAGGCAGGGTTGTTCATCGTGCGCGTCTACGCACGAACGCCCGCCGCCGAGGCGGGGTTGCAGCCCGGTGACCTGCTCATGACCATCAACGACGAACCGGTCGGAACAGCTAGGGAAGCCACCCTGAAGTTGCGCGATACCGACCCGGGTTCGGAGCTCAAGATTCGGTTCAAGCGCGACGGGGCCGTCCGGCAAGTGAAGGTCACCACGGCGCTATTCCCGCTATCCGGCAGCTAGCATGAGCCACGCTGGCGCACGGTCTCAAGCTCCAACGTTGCCGTCGTACCCCCGGATGCGAGCGCGCGCCGCCGCCGCGTGCGCCGCGAGCCCCTCGGCATCCGCCATGTTGGCCGCCGCACGCGCCAGCGGAGCGACGGCCGCGCCCGCGCCGCGAACGATAGAGGTGCGCTTCTGGAAGTCCGGCACACCGAGCACGGAGGCATAGCGCGCGGTGCCGAATGTCGGCAGCACGTGGCTCGGGCCCGCGCTGTAGTCGCCAAGCACCTCCGCCGCCCAAGCACCGAGGAAGACGGCGCCCGCGTGCTTGATGTGCGCCAGCAGCGACTCCGGGTCGCGCACCGCCAATTCGAGGTGCTCCGGCGCGAAGCGATCCGCCACCGCACAGGCCTCGACGAGGTCGCGAACCGCGATGAGCGCGCCACGGCTGCCGAGGGAGCGACGGATGACGTCCGCCCGCGGCATGTCCGGCAGCACGGCCGCGATTTCCGCCTCGACGCAGTCCAGGTAGTCGCGGTCGGGTGACAACAGCACGGCCTGGGCATCCGCGTCGTGCTCGGCTTGTGCGCACAGATCGAGGGCGATCCAGCGGGGCTCGACGCTGCCGTCGGCGATCACCAGGATTTCACTCGGCCCGGCGATGAGGTCGATGCCGACGGGCCCGAAAACCAGCCGTTTGGCCGCAGTGACGAAGGCACCACCCGGACCGACGATCTTGTCCACGCGTGGGACCGTGGCCGTGCCGTAGGCCATCGCCGCGATCGCCTGGGCACCGCCAATGGCGAATACGCGGTCGACGCCCGCCAGGCCCATGGCGGCGAGGACGTGGGCGTTGCGTTGACCCTTGGGCGTCGGCACCGTGGCGATGATCTCTCCAACGCCGGCCACCCGTGCCGGCACTGCCGTCATCAGCACGGTGGACGGGTAGGACGCCTGCCCGCCCGGTACGTAGATCCCAACACGTTCGAGGGGCGTCACGCGCGATCCGAGTAGGTTGCCGAACTCGTCGGTGTACTCGAACGCCGCGGTGGGCTGGCGCTCGTGGTAGGCGCGGATCCGCGAGGCAGCCGTCTCCAGCGTCTCGCGGTCCGCCCCCGGCAGGCTCGCGAGGGCTTCTTCGAGCGCCTCAGGCCCAATCTCCAAGTCCGCCATCCGCTCCGCTTGCACGCCGTCGAAACGGCGCGACAAGCGCAGCAGTGCCACGTCGCCGTTGGCGCGCACTTCCGCGATCAACTCCGCCGCGATCCGGGCGACCTCGGGCGACTCGCGCACCTCCCATGCCAGCAACGTGTCCAACGCGCCGCCGAAGGCCGGGTCGGCGGTGTCCATGCGCTTGATCATCACGAGGCGGCGGGCCCACGCGCCTCGTCCGGCGTCAGCGCCCGGATCGTGACCGCGTGAATCGTCCCGGCGGCAATCAAGTCGCCGATGGCCGCGTACACGGCTTGCTGACGCTTGACGCGGCTTAAGCCCGAGAAGACATCGGAGACGACGCGCACCTCGCAACGGTTGCCCTCGCCGGCAACGGCAATCTCGGCACCGTCGAAGGCGGCCTCCAAACGGCTCTTCGCTTCTTCAACCATGACGGCAAGCCCGACGAGACGAGCATGCACCCTACCACGGAAAACCGTGACCAAGCGCCGCGTGTGCTACTTAACGTAACATCGGTCCCGCAGCCCCTACTCGTCGCACGGCAACAAGAACCATGCTCGCAACATGATCGACCAACTCTACGGCCTGGTTCACGAGTACCCCTTCTTCGCGCTCATCGTCGGCTTCAGCGCTTTGATCTGGAGCGCGGACCGATTCGTGCACGCATCGGCAGCGGCAGCCAAGAACCTGGGCGTCTCGAAGATCGTGATCGGCCTGACGTTCGTCGCCGTCGGGACGTCCGCCCCGGAGATCGTGGTCGGCTTACAGGACAGCCTGGGCGGCCGCGGCCAATTGGCGATCGGCAACGCCATCGGGTCCAATATCGCCAACATCGGCCTGGTTCTCGGGATCACGGCGCTGGTCAGGCCGCTACCTTTTGCCACGACGACACTCAAGCGCGAGATCCCATGGCTGATCGGCGCCACCGCGTTGGCCCTGCTCTGCCTCCTCGACCGCTATCTCGGCCCTCTCGACGGCTTGGCCCTCTTGGGTGGGCTCGCCTTCCTCCTCTACCGACTCGCGCGGATAGGCCGCCACGCTGGCGAGCTGCCCGACAACATCCAGAGCGAACTGGACGAACTGCCCGACATGACGATGGTCATCGCCGGACTGTGGTTCCTGGCGGCGTTGGTGGTGCTGCTCGTGTCGTCCCACCTGGTGGTCGAGGGTGCCCGGGAGGTCGCACTGCGCTTCGGCGTCAGCGAGTTCGTGGTCGGCCTGACCGTGGTCGCCGTGGGCACGAGCCTGCCGGAGCTGTCCGTCACGGTGACGGCGGTGTTGCGCGGCCACGCCGACATGGCGATCGGCAACGTGGTCGGCTCCAACATCCTGAACATCCTGGCCGTGCTCGCCGTCCCTGCGCTCTTGGCGCAGCAGGAGATCGAGGTCGCCGTGCTCTGGCGCGACTACGGCTTGATGGTGGCATTGACGGCACTGCTGATCCTGTTCGCCTACGGCATCGGCTCGCGCAAGATCATCACGCGCTTCGAGGGCGCCGTTCTGGTCACCGGCTGGGTCGGGTACACGTACCTGATCTACCACCAGTGAGTGCCGTGCCGGGAGACGTACTGGCCCGCGCGGCGGACGTGCGCCTGCTCATCCTGGACGTCGACGGCGTGCTCACCGACGGACGGCTCTACTACGGCCCCGACGGGTCGGAATACAAGGCATTCCATGCTCGTGACGGCAGCGCGATGAAGGGCTTGATGGCGAGCGGTGTGCCGATCGCCATCATCACCGGCCGCAAGTCCGCCGCCGTCGAGCGCCGCGCCGCCGAACTCGGCGTGCCACATGTGTTCACGGGGGCCGAGGACAAGGCGGCGGCCCTGGCCGAGCTCGCTGAACAGAGCGGCGTCGACCCCGCACACATGGGCCACGCCGGGGATGACCTGGCCGACCTCGCCTTGTTCGCGCGTACGGGCATGGCGTTCGCCGTGCCCGATGCGCATCCCGCCGTGCTTGCCCGCGCAGACTACGTCACGACGGCTGTCGGCGGCGCCGGCGCGGTGCGCGAAATCTGCGACCTGATTCGCCGCGCCCAAGGCACATGGACAGTGCCCGAAGCCTGAGCACCCCACGGCTACCGCTGTGGACGGGCATCCTGATCGCCGTGGCCGTCTTTGCGGCATTGGCCCTGAAGGTTGGCCCCGGTGACATCCGCACGCCGTCGCTGCCCCCGGAACTCGCAAGACAGCCCGACGCCTACCTGGAGGACGGCACCATATCCCAGTTCCGCGCGGACGGTGCACTGCACTACCGCATGCAGGTCGAGCGCGCCACCTACTTCGACCAAGGGCGGACGGCCGAGGTGACCGCCCCGGTGGTGGAGTTCTTCGCGCCTTCAGCACCGCCCTGGCGGATCCAGGCCCAATCCGGGGAGATCCGCAACGTCACCGCGCCGGGGGGGGCCACGGAGGAACAGGCGGATCTCGAAGGCGACGTCGTGCTGTCCCAGGGCGCGGCAGACGGAATGCAGCTCGCGCTGCGCACACAGGCGTTGACCCTCTACCCGGTGCGCGAAGTCGTCCGCGGCGACCAACCTGTTATCATCGAACGCGGAGTCGGCAGTCGCACCGTCGCAGCCGGTTTCGAGGCTGATCTCGCCACCAGCCGCATCCAACTCTTCTCCGACGCCGACCGCCGGGTGCACATTGTCCTTCAGCCAACCGAGTTCCGTTAAGGCCGTCCGCGCATGGGCTGTTGCGCTCGGGTGGGTGTTGGCCTCGGCCGTGCACGCGCTGCCCGAGGACAGCGAACAGCCGATCGAGATCCGTGCGGACCAGGCCCGGTCCGAGCCGGATGGCACGTCGGTGCTCACGGGTGACGTGCGGATCGATCAGGGAACGCTCTCGCTCGCCGCCGACCGCGTCACGGTCGCTACGCGCGAGAAGCGCTTGCACAAGATCGTGGCCGAGGGCGACGGCGATACGCCGGTGCGCTTCCGCCAGCAGATCCGCACTGATGAACCGTTTGCCAACGGCCACGCCAACCACATCGACTACGCGGTCACCGAGCAACGCTTAGCACTCAAGGGCGACGCCTTCCTGTCCGTCGGCGACCGCGAGTTCGAGGGCGACCTGATCACCTGGGACATCGAAGACGGTCGCGTCGACGCTCGCTCGAACATGCCGCGTCGTACCAAGCTCAAATGGCAGCCGAAACCGAAGCCCGAGGACTGAGCGCGACCGCGGCAGTTCCCCGCCTCGTCGCCCGGGACCTGACCAAGCGCTACCGTGGACGGCCCGTCGTCAACGACGTGAGCCTGGCACTCGACGGCGGCGAAATCGTCGGGCTGCTCGGCCCGAACGGCGCCGGCAAGACCACGTGCTTCTACGTGATCCTCGGTCTCACCAAGGCGGACGGCGGCACGATCCACCTCGACGATCGCGACCTGTCCACGGCACCGATGCATGCCCGCGCCCGTGCCGGCCTCGGCTACCTGCCCCAGGAAGCGAGCGTGTTCCGCAAGCTGACGGTGGCCGACAACCTGCGCGCGATCGCCGAGTTTCGCCATGACCTCGGGCGCCCCGAGCAACGTGCGCTGGTGGATGACCTGCTACGCGACTTCCGGCTGACGGCAATCCGCGACACCATCGGCGAGCGGCTCTCCGGCGGCGAGCGGCGCAGGGTCGAGATCGCCCGCGCATTGGCGGGCGAGCCCCGGTTCATGTTCCTCGACGAGCCGTTCGCCGGGGTCGACCCGATCTCCATCGGCGAGTTGAAGGACGAGATTCGCGCCCTTGCCGCGCGCGGCATCGGGGTGCTCGTGACCGACCACAACGTCCGCGAAACCCTCGACATCTGCGACCGCGCCTACATCGTCAGCGACGGCCGCGTCATTGCTGAAGGCGACCCCGCCACCATACTATCCGACGAGACCGTAAGGCGGGTCTACCTCGGCGAACAGTTCGAGTTGTGATGAAGCAGACGCTAGCGCTGCGGATGGGTACGCAGCTTTCCATGACGCCGCAGTTGCAGCAGGCGATCCGCCTCATGCAGCTCTCCGCGGTGGAACTCAACCTCGAAATCCGCCAAGCCATCGAGAGCAACCCGATGCTCGAACTCGTCGAGGACGACGGCGCCGATGCAGTCGATGGAGACGAGATGGCAGCCGAAGAGCCTGTCGACGAGGTGGGCTCTGAAGACGACGGCGCGACGGAATCCCCCGACGAGGAGTCCGACTACCCCGATGCGGCCGATGATCCGCTGGCCGACACGGCAGAGGAATGGGACGACCTCGAAGCTGAGGCCGACGAGGTCGGTTCGCAAGCGCCGGACGACGCGCCACAGGACATCCCGGACGACTTGCCCGTGGACGTCTCCTGGGACGATGTCTACCAGCCTGCGACGCCCACCGACGCAGGGCTCGCCGGCGGCGCTGCCGACGACGACGGTTTCGAGGAACGCAACGGCACCGGCGAGAGCCTCACCGGCCATCTGCTCTGGCAGTTGAACCTGACGTCGATGTCGGATCGCGACCGGCTTGCCGCGCTCGCCGTCATCGACAGCATCGACGACGACGGCATGCTCCGGGCAAGCATCGACGATCTGCTCGACGCCTTGGACCCGACTCTGGCCTATGAGGCAGACGAGATGGAGGCGGTCCTCCGACGCGTGCAGAGCTTCGATCCGGCAGGCGTCGGCGCGCGGGACTTACCCGAGTGCCTGCTGCGGCAGCTCGAACAGATGCCGAGCGATGTGCCGTGGCGCGACCAGGCCTTGAGCCTTGTCCGCGACCACTTCCCCACCCTCGCCAATCGCGATTTCGCGACGCTGGCCCGCCGCGCCAAGTTGGGCGCCGACGAACTCGTCGCGGTGATCGCCCTGATCCAGTCGCTCAATCCGCGGCCGGGCGCGACCATCGGCGACGCGGCGACCGAGTACGTGGAGCCGGACGTCATCGTGACGAAGCGGCGCGGCCGCTGGACGGTGGATCTGAACCGCGAAAACACGCCGAAGGTGCGCGTCAACGGGCTGTACGCGGGCTTCATCAAGCCCGCCGACTCGAGCGCCGACAACCAGTTCCTGAAGGACAACCTGCAGGAAGCCCGGTGGTTCCTCAAGAACCTCGAGTACCGCAACGAGACCTTGCTGCGCGTCGCCGGCGAGATCGTCAAGCGCCAGCGCGGCTTCCTAGAGCACGGCGAAGAAGCTATGCAGCCGCTGATCCTGGCCGACATCGCTGGCGCCGTGGACCGCCACGAGTCGACCATCTCGCGGGTCACCACGCGCAAGTACATGGACACCCCGCGCGGCATTTTCGAGCTCAAGTACTTCTTCTCCAGCCACGTCAACACGGCCAATGGCGGCGAGGTCTCAAGCACCGCAATCCGGGCGGTCATCAGGAAGCTGACCGCCGAGGAGGATCCCAAGAAGCCCCTTTCCGACGCGAAAATCGCGGACATCTTGCGGGAACGCGAGATCAAGGTGGCGCGGCGCACGGTCGCGAAGTATCGCGAGTCGCTGGCGATTCCCCCGTCGAACGAGCGTCGACGGCTGCTGTAGGTTGGCCAAACGTCCGCACGCTCGAGACCGTCCGCCCACGGTCCGCAGCGTGAGCGGCGAATCTTAGCGGCGTTGTTTGTCGACGTGCCGGGGCAGCACGCGGCGGGGGTTTCAGGAGTGTCGGCTGGCGTGATGGCCGACTCCCGTCGAGTACACTGACGACGGTGAGGTAGGCGGCGACGGCCCGGAAGAGACCCGGGCGCAGACAGGCGTCCGGCGAAATCCGGGTCGGCCTGGCGGCGGCAAGGGCGCGGACCAGGCGGAGGCAGCTGTCGCGGTTCGGGAAGATACACACGACGCGTGTCCGACGCCGCGGCAGCCCGCGAAGGTCAGCTCCCCGGCACCTCCGCCGGATCCACCAGCCCGATGCGCCGCCAGCCCTTCGACAGCAGCCAGGTCCGCGGCGCCGCCACCTCGGGCTCGCGGTCCGCGTCCGCGTAGCGGCCCGGCGGCGGACCCCGCCCCCTCCAGCCGTCGAACCACAGCCCCGAACTCGCGCCGTCCAGCACCACCGGCGGAATCCGGCGGCGGCGCTGCCGGTAGTGCTTGCGCGCGTTCAGGAGAACGTACGCCAACGCTCGACGGACCTCGGTCGGCGTGCGCTTCAGCACGTGGTGGAAGCGCCCCGCCAGAACGCGGCCCTTGCGCCCGAAGACCAACCGGCGGCAACGCCGGCGTTCACGCAGCGCGCGAATCGCGCCGCCAGGCTCTTCATGCCGTTCGCCAGCCGCCGCGCCCCCGCCGCCTCGATCAGGAAGTGCGCGTGGTCGTCCTGCACCGAGT
>JAPOVK010000063.1 GCA_026708185.1 Gammaproteobacteria bacterium
CATGGAACAAACACCAGAGGGAGCGCAGCGACCGCCGGTGGTTGGTCCATGCGAGGCCGGCGTGGCCTTGGGCCGGAGGCGTGGCCGGTGCCGAGCGAAAGCGAGGCTCCGGACACGGCTTTGGGGCGCTTCCATTCACGTCCCGTATCCGCGCCCATGGACTGAAAAGAGGCGATGAAAAATCTAACGTTCAGATGGGCCTACGCCCTTCCCGCGGATCGGCCGCACCCTGACGCACCGGACTCGACCGTAGCAGGTTCGCGCTTTGCCGTCGACTGCCCTAAGATCGCGTCTCCCCTCGATGACTGGAAGACCCCAATGGCGGTGGAGATGCGCTTGTTCGGCCGCACCGGCGTCCAGGTCAGCAAGGTGTGCCTCGGCGCCATGATGTTCGGCATGCGCACCGAACCCGCGGACGCCTATGCCATGGTGGACCGTGCGATCGAGCGCGGCGTCAACTTCATCGATACCGCCAATGTCTATTCGCGAGGCCGCAGCGAGACCATCACCGGCGAGGCCTTGAAGCGCAACGGCAAGCGGGACCGCATGGTGCTGGCGACCAAGTTCCACGGCGCGATGGCGGACGACGATCCCAACATGCGGGGTGCGAGTCGTCGCCACATCGTGGCGGCCTGCGAGGCGAGTCTGAAGCGCCTGCAGACCGACCACATCGACCTCTACCAGATGCATAGGCCGCGCTCGGATACCGCCATCGACGAGACGCTGCGCGCGCTCGACGACCTGGTCCGCCAAGGCAAGGTCCGCTACATCGGCACGTCGACGTTCGCCGCCTGGCAGTTCGTCGAGTCGCTCTGGGCGGCGGAAAGGCACGGCCTGAACCGGTTCGTGTGCGAGCAGCAGCCCTACAACCTCGTCGACCGGCGCGTCGAGCGGGAGCTCATGCCGATGGCCCAGACCTACGGCGTGGCGACGATCCCCTGGAGCCCCTTGGCGGGCGGGCTTCTGACCGGGAAGTACCGCCGCGGCGAGGAACCGCCCGCCGGGACCCGGTTCGCGAACATGGCCCGGATGCGGGCGAACCAGCGCCAGCGGTTCAACGAGAACATCTTCGACGTCATCGAAGGTCTCGAACCGATTGCCGCCGATCGTGGCGTGCCGCTGTCGCAGTTCGCCCTCGCCTGGGTGATTGCGCAACCCGGCGTGACCAGTCCAATCATCGGGCCGCGCTCGATGGAGCAGCTCGACGACAATCTCGATGCCGCCGACGTCTCCCTGACCGCCGAGGATTTCAAGCGCGTCGATGCGGTCATCCCGCCGGGACGCATGGTGGCGCCCTACTACGAGGCCGACTTCGGCCCGCATCGGTTTCGCGTTTAGCGCGGACACCCGCGCATTGGACGCACTCGCGGACCTGCTCCTCGGCCCTACCTGGGCGACCTATGTCGTCGGCGTGCCGGTCGGGCTGATCGCTGGCAGTTTCCTGAACGTCGTCGTCCACCGTCTGCCGGTGATGTTGACGCGGCATTGGCGCGACGACGCGATCGCCATGCTGGCCCTGCAACCGCCGGAGCGCGGCGTGTACAACCTCGCGTGGCCGCGTTCGCACTGTCCACGATGCGGCGCGACCGTTCGCGCGGTGGACAACGTACCGGTGTTGAGCTGGCTTGCGCTCCGCGGCAAGTGCCGGGACTGCCAGGCTCGCATTTCGCTCCGCTACCCCCTCGTGGAACTGGCGAGCATGGCCTTGCTGGTGGCCGTGGTCGAGCTGTGGGGGGTCAATTGGCTCGCGGCGGCCTACTACGCCCTGTTGATGGCGCTCCTCGCATTGGCGCTCATCGACTTCGACCGGTTGCTGCTCCCGGACCAGATCACCCTGCCGCTGCTCTGGCTCGGTCTCGCGGCCGCGGTTGCGTTCGAAACGACGCCGACGCCCACGGATGCGCTGATCGGCGCCGGCGCCGGCTACGTCGTGCTGTGGGCGTTCTACTGGGCGCACAAGCTGCTCACCCGGCGCGAGGGCATGGGCTACGGCGATTTCAAACTGCTGGCGGCGCTCGGCGCCTGGCTTGGCTGGCAGGCGATCCTGCCTGTCATCCTGGTCTCCTGCACGGCGGGGATCCTCTATGCGGGGGTCGGCCTGCTGCGCGGCAAGGCGACGCGCACCACGCCAATCCCATTCGGTCCGTTCCTGTGTCTCGGCGGCGCGGCCGCATTGCTCTTCACCCATCACCTGGACGGGGCGTTTTAAGGCATGGCGAATTACGTGGTCGGCCTCGCCGGCGGCATCGGCAGCGGCAAGTCGGCGGTCTCCGACCGGTTCAATACCCAAGGTGTAAGGATCGTGGATGCGGACGTCGCCGCGCGCACGGTGGTCGAACCGGGAGAGCCGGCGCTGGCCGAGATCGTCGACCACTTCGGCCGGGGCGTTCTCGACGACGCGGGCCGCCTCGACCGACGAAAGCTACGCAGTCTCGTGTTTCAGGACCCCGCGGAACGCCGATGGCTTGAGCGCGCCCTGCACCCGCGCATCAATGCCCTGATGCGCGATCAATTGGCCGAGGCCCGCTCGCCGTATGCCATTCTCGTCAATCCCCTGATGCGCAACCGCGACGCACGCGCGAACCGAATACTGGTGGTGGACGTGTCGGAAGCCGTGCAGATCGAGCGCACCATGGCGCGCGACCGCGTCGACCGCGCCCAGGCCAAGGCGATCATGGCGAACCAGTTGGATCGTGAGGCACGCCTCGCGTTCGCAGACGACGTGATCGTCAACGATGGCAGCATCGACGACTTGCACGCCCGGGTGGACGCGCTACATCCGACCTACGTCGCGCTCGCCGCTGCGCAAGCGGCGCACCGCTAACGGCGAGCCGCCAGGTAGGCTTCCGCTTCCTCCCCCCAAGGCACATCGCGGCCCTGCCAGCCTTCGGCAAGACGCTCGTAGACCATGTACGCCGCGGCGTCCTCTCCGAGTGCCGCCTGCGAGCGCGCGAGGCCGCGCAGCGACAAGGGGCGGTTCGGCGTGCGCAGCAGCGAGGTCTCGAAGGCTTCTCGGGCGTCCGCTGCGCGCCCTGCGGCGAACAGCGCTTCGCCGTAGAGTTCATGGACGGGCTTCAAGGGGTTCGGGGCACCGTTGGGGGGCCGCATCGACTCGGCGATGGCGACGCCCGCGGCCAATAGGCCGATGCCGACGTCGGTCTCGCCGCGCGCGATCGCCAGCATTCCGGCCACCTCCTTAGCCATGATCTGCAGCGGTTTGCTGCTCCGGGCGTAGTAGGACCGGTCGGTGTCGTCGGCAACGGCCGCGGCAGCCGCATCGGTGAGTATCCTCGCCACCTTCTCGGCCAGCGCGAGGTCGCCGGTCTGCACCGCGCTCAGGCCCGCCGCCAGCAACCGCGTGTGTGCGGACTCCTCCGTGATCGCCTCCGGCTGCCACGCTTCGCGCTCGATGACCATGCGCGAGCGAACTTGGGCCAGCATGCCCTTGACCCACTCCTGATCGTCGACCCGCTCGGCAACACCTGCCATGCGTTCGACCCAGAGCGCCGCCCGCTGGTAGTCGCCGCGCTGCAGGTCGCCGTACTGGCCCCAGTCGAGCGAATGCAGCATGTCGCCGAGGCTGTCGCCAGGCTCCCATGAATCCACGGCCGCATCGTAGGCGGACTGGTTGGAGGAGGAAACGAGGTCCCACATGCCGTGCTGGATGAAGATGTGCGAGGGCATGTGCCGCGCGTGGGAGACTTTCTCCGCGATGCCGGCGAAAACGTGCGCGGCCGGCAGCGCGAGCGGCGCATGCACGGGATCGTCGAAGGCATGGATGGCGTAGTGGGCGGCGCCGGGATGGTTCGGGTTGGCATCGAGTAGGCGCAAGGCGATCGCGCCGGCCAGGACATTGCTCCGCTGCGGATCCTTGGCGGCGCCGGCCGACATCAGGAGCGACAGCGCATAGAAGGCGGCGACCTCCTCGTCCTCCGGGTGCTCGGCATGGAGATCGCGCATCGCCGCCATGTGCGCGTGGCGCCGCGCGAGGGTATCGCCTTCCCCGAAAAACAGCGCATCGACGGCAGTGAGGAAGCCTCTCTCGCGGGCCGTCGGGGCCTTGGCAAGCCGGGCTTCCCGGGTCGCGCCGAGCCGCCGCAGGACCGTCTGCGGCGTTTCGCGGTCCTGCTCGGCGATCAGCGGGTGGTTGTAGCAAAGGGACTCGCCCCAGTACGCCATGGCAAAGTCGGGGGCGGCCTCCTGTGCCGCCTGGAACTCGGCGCGCGCCTGTTTCCATCCAAAGCTGTGCAGGATGGTGACACCGCGCAGGAAGTGTTCCTGCGCCGAGCCCGTCGCCGAGGTGGGGAACGTAATGGAGCCAAGGCCGGCGAGATGCACCGGGGCGCGTTCCGCCGCAACGGCGGGGAACGCGGCGAGCACGACGGCCAGTACCAGAACCGCTTGCTTCATGCCGGAATGCCTCGGTTGCAAGGAGGGCGCGACTAGTATGTCGTGCGCACGCAGGTACCGCCACTCGCCCGAGGGGTGCGCTTCCGACGTGCCCTTCCCCGTCCTATGCTCCCACTCGCGTCGCCCCGGCTCCGGGGCGGTCAGGTCCGGTACTCGGCGTTGATGCGTACGTAGTCGTAGGACAGGTCGGAAGTCCAGACCGTCTCGCTCGCGTCGCCGCGGCCGAGGAGCACGCGCACGGTGAACTCGTCCCGGGCCATCACGGCGGCACCGGCTTCCTCCGTGTACTCGTCGGCCATCAAGCCACCGCGGGCGACGCAAACGTCGTCGAGGTACAGGTCGACCGCCCCCGGGTCCAAGTCCGCGACGTGCGCCCGGCCGATGGCCATGCAGAACCGTCCCCAGTTGGGATCGCCCGCGAACACGGCCGTCTTGATCAACGGCGAATGCGCGATCGTGAACGCCACTTCCAGGCACTCCGGGGCGCTCGCGCCCTGCTCGACGCGTACGGTCATGAACTTGGTCGCGCCCTCGCCGTCGCGGGCCGTCCGCTCGGCCAGTTCCACCACGACCGGTGCGAGCGCATCGCGCAACTCGCGATAGGCCGAACTTGCCGTGTCGTCAACGACCCGGCCGCCCGCCTTGCCCGTGGCCATGACCACGAACGAGTCGTTCGTGGAGGTATCGCCGTCGATCGTGACCCGGTTGAAGCTTCGCTCCGCCAGATCGCGCGCCAACGTCGCCGCAACATCCGCGGAAACTGCGGCATCCGTGCCGAGAAAAGCCAGCAAGGTGGCCATGTCGGGCCGGATCATCCCGGAGCCCTTGACCATCCCGGTCGCGCGAATCGGGACGCCGCCGACGGTCGCAGAGCGGGACAGCGCCTTGGGCGCCGTGTCCGTGGTCATGATCGCGTGCGCGGCGTCTGCCCAGCCGCTTGGGCTGACGGCCACTGCGGCCGCATCGACACCGCGCCGCATGGCGTCCATGTCGAGGAATTCGCCGATCACGCCCGTGGAGAACGGGAGCACCTCCGACTCCTGCACGCCCAGCACCGTCGCCACGTGCGCGCAAGTCGCGCGCGCATCGGCAAGCCCGCGTTCACCCGTCGCGGCGTTCGCGTTGCCGCTGTTGACTACCAGGGCGCGCGCGGCACCGACGCGTTGCCGGGCCAGCACGACCGGCGCCGCGGCAAATGCGCTTTTCGTGAACACGCCCCCCGTGACGCCGCCGGCATCAAGAACCATCACCGCGAGATCCAGCCGGTCGGCGTACTTCACGCCGGCCTTCGCGGCACCAATCGAGAGTCCGTCGATGGGCAGAAGGTCGCCCATCGGCGGGAGGTTGACCGCCACGTCTAGGCGGCCCGACCGCAGCAGTGCTTGTACTTCTTGCCCGACCCGCAGGGGCAAGGCTCGTTGCGGCCGACCTTGCGGTCGGTCCGCACGAAGGTCTCCACGGGCCGCGGGCGGGGCTGACCGTTGCGGCGCACGGCCCCTGGTTCCGATCGATTGAAGGCCATGCGGCGTGCGGCCGCTTCACGACGGCGACGTTCCGCTTCCTCGATCTCGTTGTCAGCGGCCAACTGGATCCGCGACAACAGGCGGATCACATCGCGGTTGATGTTGTCCTGCAGACTCTGGAACAGCGCGAACGACTCGCGCTTGTATTCCTGCTTCGGCTGCTTCTGCGCGTAGGCGCGCAAGTGGATGCCCTGGCGCAGGTGGTCCATGACGCCCAAGTGTTCCTTCCACTTCTGGTCGAGCACCTGCAGCATCAGTTGCTTCTCGACCTGGCGCATGTCGACGCTGGCCGCCTGCCACTGCTCCTCCTTGGCTTCGTAGTCGGCGACCACCGCCTCGACCACCCGTTCGCGCAGCCCGTCGTCGGTCAACGTGTCGTCCTCGTCGAGCCACTGCGCGACCGGCGCCTTGACCGCGAACTCCGTGACCAGCGCCTGCTCGAGGCCGGGGATGTCCCACTGCTCGTCGATGCTCTCCGGCGGCACATACTCGTCGACCAGGTCGTTGACGACGTCTTCGCGCATCTCGGCGACGGCTTCGGAGATGTCGTCCACCTCCATCAACTCGTTGCGCTGCTGATAGACGTAGTGGCGCTGGTCGTTGGCCACATCGTCGTACTCGAGGAGGTTCTTGCGGGCGTCGAAGTTCTGACCCTCGACGCGGCGCTGGGCCTTCTCGATGGAGTTGTTCACCATCCGGTGCTCGATGGCCTCGCCCTTCTCGAGCCCCAGCGACTGCATGAAATTGCGCACCCGCTCCGGCGTGAAGATGCGCATCAGGTTGTCTTCCATGGAGAGGAAGAAGCGCGACGAACCAGGGTCGCCCTGGCGTCCGGCGCGGCCCCGGAGCTGGTTGTCGATCCGCCGTGACTCGTGGCGTTCCGTGCCGATGATGTGCAGCCCGCCGGCGTCGAGAACGGCCCGGTGCCGTTCCTCCCACGCCGCCTTGATCCCCGCCTCCTCGTCCGGGTCGGGGCTTTCGCCCAACGCGGCGACTTCGGCCTGCCAATTGCCACCAAGCACGATGTCGGTGCCGCGGCCAGCCATGTTGGTGGCGATGGTGATGACGCCGGCGCGCCCCGCCTGGGCGACGATCTCGGCCTCGCGCTCGTGCTGCTTGGCGTTGAGCACGCTGTGCTTGAGCTTGCGCCGCTTGAGTTCCTGCGACAGCCGTTCGGAGGACTCGATCGAGGCGGTGCCCACGAGGACCGGCTGCCCGCGTCCCGTGCTCTCCAAGATGTCCTCGACCACGGCGTCGTACTTCTCATCCTCGGTCATGTAGATGAGGTCGTTGCGGTCGTCGCGGATCATCGGCATGTGCGTCGGCACGATGATGACTTCGAGCCCGTAGATCTGCTTGAACTCGGCAGCCTCCGTGTCCGCCGTGCCGGTCATCCCGGCGAGCTTGCCGTAGAGGCGGAAGTAGTTCTGCAGCGTGGTCGATGCCAGCGTCTGGCTCTCGTTGCGGATGGATACGCGTTCCTTGGCCTCCACCGCCTGGTGGATGCCGTCCGACCAGCGCCGTCCCGCCATGGCGCGGCCCGTGTGCTCGTCGACGATGACGATCTCGCCGTCGCGCACCATGTAGTGCACGTCGCGCTGATAGAGGAAGTGCGCCTTCAGCGCCGCGTGCACGTGGTGCAGCAGCCCGAGATTGACGGCCGCATAGAGGCTGTCGTTCTCGTCGAGGAGTCCGAGGCGCTTCAACTCGTTCTCCACCAGCTCGTGGCCGCGTTCGGTCAGTTCGACCTGCCGGTTCTTCTCGTCGACGAAGAAATCGCCAGTCTCCTCCGGTTGCGGCTCGTTGCCGGCCAGGATCGCCGGCAGGCCCGACTCGACCTTCTCCTGGCGCTTGAGCCGGGGCGCGAGGCGGTCGATCTTGACGTACAGGTCGGTACTCTCTTCGGCCGGTCCGGAGATGATCAGCGGAGTCCGCGCCTCGTCGATCAGGATGGAGTCCACCTCGTCGACGATGGCGAAGTCCAGCGTGCGCTGGACGCGGTCGGGGGGCGTGAACGCCATGTTGTCGCGCAGGTAGTCGAAGCCGAACTCGCTGTTCGTCCCGTAGGTGACGTCGGCCCGGTATGCCGCGAGTTTCGGTTCTCGTTCCTGGTGCGACTGCAGCGCGCCGACCGTCATGCCGAGGGCCTCGTAGATGGGCCCCATCCACGCCGCGTCGCGACGCGCCAGGTAGTCGTTGACCGTGACGATGTGGACGGCACCCGCAAGCGCATTGAGGTACGCGGGCAACGTTGCCACCAGCGTCTTGCCCTCGCCGGTGCGCATCTCGGCGATCTTGCCCTCGTGCAGGGCGATGCCGCCGACGAGTTGCACGTCGTAGGGGCGCTCGCCGCTCTTCCGACGCGACGCCTCGCGCACGGCGGCAAACGCCTCGGGCAACAGGTCGTCGAGCGATTCGCCGGCGTCGAACCGATCCCGGAACTCGTCTGTCAATGCCTTGAGTTCGGCGTCCGTCCGCGCCTTCATGCCATCTTCAAGCGCGTTGATGCGGGTCACCGTACGACCCATGCGCTTCAACTCGCGGGCGTTCTTGCTGCCAAAGGCTTTGCGGACCACGCTGGCGATCATGTCGGGCGGACCTATCCCTCGATCCAAGGACCTGATGGTCGGGTGGCGGCGAATTGTACCGCTTACACGCCGGTCAGCGGAACTCGCCGGGTTCATTGTCTATGGGGCCAACGCAGCGAAAAGCCACCCCATGCGCTACGATGTCAAGCCGAACGAGGTGCTCTTGACCCCATGGCTGCAAGCCCCAGGGAGCCGCACCGCAAGGTCGGCGAGATACTCGCGGAGAAGCGCAAACCCCGCAATACGCTTGAGCGGCTGATCAGGCGTGCGGCCGCGCGTGAGTCCTGGACGCAGCAGTTGCAGGCATTGCTGAGCGCAGGTGTCGCGCCTCACTGCCGCGTTGCCAGCATCGAAGGCGACCGCATGACCATCCACGTCGACAGCGCCTCCTGGGCGACTCGACTGCGCCTCGAACTTCCCAGCGTGAAGCCGGCCCTCAATGCCCTCGAGGACTTCGCAAAGGTCGACCGGATCCGGATCCGAACCGTCTGATTGCGCTTGGCGGCCTACTCGTCCTCGCCGAACCGGTTGGCGACGACCTCGCACACCGCCCGGAAGGCATCGTCTTCGTCATCGCCCTCGCAGCGGAGCTCGAGGATCGTGCCCTCGATGGCTTCAAGCATCATGACTGCCATGATGCTCTTGGCATCGACCGGCGGTGCCCCGGATCGACCGAGCTCAATGCGCGCCGCATAGGATTTCGTGACGTTGACCAGCTTCGACGCCGCACGCGCGTGCAGTCCGAGCTTGTTGACAATCTCGACGCTGCCCGACTTCATCGCTGAGCTTCCCGCTCAAGAGCGCCGCTGGCCTCGCTGCATGCGGGCATCGGCAAATCACGGTGGCGTAGCAGGACCTTGGTAGGCTGCTGACGGAAGTGCGCCGCAAGGCGTTCGGCCACGTACACGGAGCGGTGGCGGCCCCCCGTGCAGCCGACGGCCACGGACAGGTACCGGCGACGCCCGGCCGCGAACTTCGGAATCCAAGCGGCCAGGAAGTCGCGGATATCCCTACAAAGCGCCGCCACTTGCGTTTCGTTGTCCAGGTATTCGCGCACGGCACCGTCGAGACCGTTCAAGTCGCGCAGATCCTCCCGCCAATACGGATTGGGCAAGCAACGCACATCGAACACGAAGTCGGCGTCGACCGGGACGCCCGAGCGGTAGGCGAAGGACCGAAACAGGAGGCTGAGTTCCACCGCGCTGTCCATGGTCAAGCGCTCCCTCAACTCGGCCGCCAATTCGGGCGCGGACAGCGTGGTGGTGTCGATCGACAAATCCGCAATGCCGGCAAGTTCCCGAAGCCACTCGCGCTCCAAGTCGATCGCTTCGCGCAGGTCAGTGGTGGCATCCGTCAGCGGATGCCGACGGCGCGTCTCGCTGAACCGCTTGACAAGCGTCGGCGAACGCGCGTCCAGGTAGACGATCCGACAGTCGATGCCGGGCTCGGCAACGCCCATGTCATCGAGGACGCTCGGCAGACGTTCGAGGTCGGCACGCCGGTTGCGGGCATCGATGCAAATCGCGAGCCGCTCGCTTGGGTCCGCACCGGCCACGAGGGAGGCCAGTAGGCGAACCGGGAAGTTGTCGATGCAGTTGAATCCCTCGTCCTCCAGCGCGTTGAGGGCCGTGCTCTTGCCCGACCCCGAGCGCCCGCTAATGACGATCAATCGCACGGTTCATCCCCACCCAAGCCCGCGCCGCTCACCGCTTACGCCCGCGGTCCGACCGCAAACGATGGCCGGCGTGCTTGGAAGATTAGTCACTCCCGCTGGGCCGAGGCAAGCTGGCGTTGAAACGCGTCGAAGAGCGCCTCGTGGCTGCGGGCGCGGCGCAGCGCCGCCAGATTGCCCGGGTCGTCGAATACCCGCGCCAGCGCGCCCAGGATTTCCAGGTGCTGGCGTTGCTCGTCGAGGGGCACCGCGAGCGTGAACAGCAGGTCGACCGGCGCATCGTCCGGCGCATCGAAGTCGATGCCCGAGTCGGTCGCGAAGAAGGCGGCCACCGGCACGCGGCACTGGGCGGAGCGGCAATGGGGAATGGCGACACCTTCGCCGAGTCCCGTTGATCCGAGCCGCTCCCGTTCCAAGAGGCCTTCGAGCAGCCCGCGCGGCTCGATGGCCGGCACGACGGCTGCGATCCGCTCGCTCGCTTGCTCGAGAGCGGCCTTCTTGGACTGGGCGACGACGCCGACCCGCGTGCAGGCCAGGGACAGGATCGCATGGAAGTCGATCATTATCGAACGCTGGAGATTAACGCGAGTCCCAAACGGCCGAAGCACTAAGAATCAATAGCTTACCTCCGCCAACGGAGATAGTCAGAGCATTCCTAGACCCGGTGGTCGGCGAGCTTTTCCTTGTGGCGAATGAGTTGACGGTCGAGCTTGTCGGACAACGCGTCGACGGCCGCGTAGAGATCGTCGGCCTCGGCGTCCGCGAAGATCTCGTGGTGATGGCCCGCGCGCACGATGGCCTCGGCGGTCTGCACCACCTTGTTCACGGCAAGCACGACGTGGACATTCGTGATGTGATCGTAGTGGCGTTCGAGACGGGTGATCTTGCTAGTGACGTATTCCTTCAAGGCATCGGTGACGTCAAGATGACGTCCGGTAATGCTCAACTGCATGGCGTCCTCTGCTGGTACGAACTGGCGTCCTATAACGCCAATACTATGCCACGCGAGGCAGCCATGTGGACTGTTTGCTAGCCCGCTAGCCACCGGCCGCAACAGCTTGGACCGCCTTGCCCCAGAACTCACCGAAACGCCCGTGCACTACGTCCTCGATGGCCGCGCCATGGGCGGCAACCGCATCGCCGGAGCGCACGCGGTAGGCACCAGGATCCGCGGCACCGAGCGGTGTCTCGCCAGCCTCGACGCCCGCCGCGGCACGCAGCACGGCCTGGCGGAAGCGCACCACGCCGAGGTCGGTCTGGCCGAGCAATTCGTGCGTGCGGTCCGCGATCAGACCCTGGCTGTCCGCGATGGCCTGGTCCTGCTCGGAGATGCCGTCGATTCCCGTGAAGCTCCGCGTACGCTGCGCATCGCGATCGAGCAGGTAGTCGTTCTCGCGCCGCCGGATCGGCACGTAGTGCTCGTCCACCTCCGCGAAAATGCCGGCGCCCGCGGCGAGTCGCTCGCGTTCCCTCTCGCGGATCGGCCGGTCCGGGTGCCAGGCGTAGCAGAAGATCCAGCACGACGTGTCGTCGATGGGCATCCACGTGTTCGCGAGCGCCGTGTCCTCGGGCAGGTTGCCCGGCGTGAGCGAGTGGTTGGGCATCAGGAACTGGGTCATGCGCCAATAGAGCTGGTCGTCGTCGGCAGTGCGTGCCGCGCACAGCAGCATCCCGGCTGCGTGCGGCAGAACCGTGAAGCGCGGCGCGCCGTCGTCGATCATCCAGGACAGCCGCTTCAGACGCACCGGCTCGTTGTCGCCCTGGCGCTCAGCCTTGGGCACGCCCGCGAGGTGCAGGCCCACCTTCTCGCCCTCGCTCATGGCCGCGTGTAGGTAGGAGAAGTGCGCGGTATCGAGCCCGCCCTCGCAGGCCTGGGCCCAATTGCATTGCTGGTACTTCTTGCCGACGAAGCGATGGCTCTCCGGCACCGCCATGAACTCGAAATCGGGCAACCCGGGCGGTTCGGCGCCGCCGAACCACGCCCAGACGATGTCCCCCGCCTCGGCTGTTCGCAGGGCCCGGATGGCGGCGCGCGGCTTTAGACGCTCGGCAACCTCCGGCGTGGCCGTCGGCGCATCCACGCACCGGCCGGCGACATCGAACTTCCAGCCGTGGTACGCGCAACGCAGACCGCTTTCCTCGTTACGGCCGAAGAACAGGTGGGCGCCGCGGTGCGGACAGCGCGGTTCGACGATGCCGACCTGGCCGTTGGAGTCCCGAAAGGCGACGAAATCTTCGCCGAGCAGCTTCACCCTTACCGGCGGACAGTCCGGCGCCGGCAACTCGCGTGACAGAAGCGCGGGCAGCCAATAGTGCCGGAAGGTCTTCCCCATGGGCGTCCCGGGGCCCGTTTGCGTCAGGGTCGCGTTTTCTTCGGCGGTCAGCATACGCGCTCCGTTTTTCCAGATCTGTGCGATTCGAAGTCGTATGATGGCCGCGACGGAGGGGATTTGCCATGACCACTGCCAGCACCGCGAACGACCTTTTCGACCGTTACCGCGTCATCGACGTGGATACCCACCTGACCGAACCGCCCGACGTCTGGACCACGCGGGTCGCCGCCAAGTGGGGCGACCTCGTCCCGCACATCGAGCGACGCGACGGCGAGGACGCCTGGGTCGTCGGCGACAAGGTCATCTTCAAGCCCGGGTTCGTCTCCATGGCCGGTTTCGACGGTACCGTCCCCGAACATCCGGCGACCTACGACGACATCCCCCGGGCGTGCTTCGAGGCGGGAGCGCGCCTGAAGCACATGGACGATCTGGGGATCTACGCGCAGGTGCTCTACCCCAACGTCGGCGGCTTCGGTTCGCAGACGTTCCTGCGCCTCGACGAGCCGGCCTTGATGTTGGAGTGCGTCGCCGCCTACAACGATTTCCTCATCGACTGGACGAGCGCGGCTGCGGATCGTTTCGTCCCGGTTATGGCGCTGCCGTTCTGGGACCTCGACGCCAGCATCGCCGAGTTGCAGCGGTGCGCGGCGAACGGCCACAAGGCGGTGCTGTTCCCGAGCCAACCGCACGACTTCGCCGACCAGCCGGCCTTGTGCCACAAGCATTGGGACCCGCTCTGGGCCGCCGCCCAGGAAGCCGGGCTGCCGATCAGCTTCCACATCGGCGGCCAGGATCTGTCCGGGCTTGCCAAGGACCGTGGCGAAATCGGCGTCAAGGCGAACTTCGCGCGCATGTCGTCGCTGTCGTTCATCGAGAACTGCAAGGGACTCGCCGAACTGCTGTTCGGCGGCATCTGCCACCGCTTCCCGAAGCTCGACTTCGTGTCGGTGGAAAGCGGCGCCGGCTGGATCCCGTCGCTGCTCGAGGCCTTCGACTGGCAGTGGCGCAACGGCGGCGTCGGCAAGGAGCATCCCGAGTACGACCTGCTACCGAGCGAGTACTTCCGGCGCCAGGTCTACGCCTGCTTCTGGTTCGAGCAGGGGATGATGGGCAGGGCGCTGGAACTCTATCCCGACAACATCCTCTACGAGACGGACTTCCCGCACCCGACATCGATGTCCCCAGGTCCGGCCACACCCGCCTTGCCGCCACGGGAGTTCGCGACACAGGCACTGGGCGCACTACCCGAAGCCACGGTGGCCAAGGTGCTCCACGACAATGCAGCGCGCGTCTACGACGTGCACTGACCGAGCCGGACAAACGTCTCTTGTCGCCCGCGGAGCGCGAGGGCGCAGCCCTCGCAAGGAAACAGATCGGCGAACTCAACGAACGGTCACTGCACCGGGCTTTGAAGGCCCGCTACGCCACGCCGGGAAGCGCCACCGAACAGGCCGTCGACGGCTTCGTTGCCGACGTGGTCGTCGGCGACCGACTGGTGGAGATCCATACGGGCAACTTCTCGCCCTTGAAACGCAAACTGCCCCGGCTTCTCGAGCAGTACCCCCTGACCCTGGTCTACCCCATCGCAAAGGACCGCTACATCGTCAAGGTCCCGGACAGTCCCGGCGGCAAGACCACGCGACGGAAGTCGCCGAAGCACGGCTCGGTCTACCAGGTGTTCGAACCACTCGCCAGCATTCCCATGCTGCTCGACCATCCCAACCTGACCTTGGATGTCGCCATGGTGGTGGAAGACGCGGTGCGCATCTGGGACGACCGCGCCCGGCGCCGACGTGGCGGATGGGTCACCGTGGACCGGCGTTTGGTCGACGTGGTCGAAACCTTGCGCGTCAATAGGATGGCCGATCTCTTTGCGTTGCTCGACACCGCGTTGCCCACCCAGTTCACGACCCGCGACCTGGCCGACGCGATGGCGTCGTCGAGGCGGTTGGGGCAGCAGGCGGCATTCTGCCTCCGCGAAGCCGGGGTCGCCGAGATCTGTGGCAAGGAAGGCAACGCCTTGGTGTACCAGCGAACCGGTCACCCGATTTGATCGCTGCCGGCGACTCCGCCACCATCCGGCCACGAGCGGAAGACACACAGACATGGACAGACGAGGCATCAACGAACAACCCGCGGACGACGGCATGACGGAGGTGGAGAGATACCTTTTCGACCTGCGCGGCTATGTCGTGGTCAAGAACGCCTTGACGCCGGCGCAGGTAGACGACCTGTCGGAGCGACTGGAGCAGCGACGCTCCGAAAGTCGACGGCTATCCGGGTCGGACCGCGCTCGGTATCCGGGAGGCGAAAGCGCCGCGTTCTCGGCCAAGTCGTTGATCGAGTGGGGCGGCGCCTACGTCGACCTGATCGATCTGCCCGCCATCGCGCCTTATCTGCAGACGCTACTCGGGACCAACTACCGGCTGGACCACGACTACATCAAGATCGACAGCGCGGCCCATGTCAGCAAGCTCTACCTGCACGGCGGCGGCCAGGGCGCGGGCGGCGCGGCGGACCTGGTCGGCCCCACCGACGGCGGCCAGTGCTACTACCGCTACAACAACGGCAAGTTCTACAATGGCCTGGTGGCGGTGGGCTTCGAGCTCGACACCGTGCCGCCGGGGGCCGGCGGGTTCGCGTGCGTGCCCGGCAGCCACAAGGTGAACTTCGCGCTGCCTGCCGACTGGAAGGTCAGCGAAACCCAGGCCGACTTGCCCGAGTTCGTCGAACGCGTTGAAGCCGAGGCCGGCGACGCGATCATCTTCACGGAAGCGTGTGCGCATGGCACGGTGCCGTGGGATGGCGACGGCGAGCGGCGGACGATCTTCTACAAGTACTCCCCGCACGCGGTGGCGTGGAGCCCCTGCTACTACAACGCGGATGGCTACGGGAAGCTAAGCGAACGGCAGCGCGGCATGCTGATGCCGCCGAGCGCATTCGGCTACCACGAGTACAGCCGCAAAGCCTGGGAGAAGGTCCAGACGGACCAGGCCAAGCTCGAGCGACTGCGTAGCGAGCAGGCCAAGCCGGACTCAGCCGACAAATGAGCGCCGCGGCGGCGCTCAACGAACGCGCCATTCGCCGTGCTAAGTTGCTCACCTACTTCAGGAAGAAGACACCGACCCGGTATTCGCAGCTTTGCCGAGGCGCCACGTCCGCAGGTGCATCCGGCTCCTCGAATGCCGAGTGAAAGCAGGTTCGAAGTGTCGGCCGCGCATCGTCCTTGAAGCACTGGAAGTTCTTGAAGGCCAGCACCTCGCCCGTGGTCATGCCCGGGTAGTAGTACCAGCGCTGTTCCGGGTTGTGGCGTAACCCCAGTTGGTTCGACGGGCGACCGGTCGGCGTGAAGTTCAGCAAGCCCGTGGAGACGACGTCGTCCGGCGCAACGCTGTAGGGGTCGCACACGGCGAGCGGCAGGTGGCGCAGTGGTTCGTCCTGGTGAACCGTCCGCCAGAAGTTGATCACCAGGAATCCCGCCACCTCGTCACGTTCGTACTGGTCGCGCCAGGCCCGGGCCGCGGCATCGGTTCCGTATGCCGCGACGTTCTCTTCGTAGTCATCGGCATTGAGCCCGTAGTCCTGGTGCACGACGGTGCCGTAGAACGGGTTCGGTGTATCCGGTCCCCGGCGCAGCAGGTTGGTGACCGGCGGGATCTCCACGCGACGGCCCGGCAGCAATCTCTCGCGGATGATCGACTCGATCTCGGGGAAATAGGTCCGCGTCAGGCCGTCGTCGGCGTCCCAGTCCCGATAGCTCGAGCGATGCTCGAGGGCGACGAAGCTGTGCTCCGCGAAAAAGCCCGCTTCGCTGAACCCACCGCCGGTGGCGGCCGCCCGCTGCAGTTGCCGGGCGTCGCGGATCTTCACCGCAACCGGATCGGTGCCTACGCCCGGCGTCGGCGCTTGCCCCATCGCGTCGATCAAGACGCGCTCTTCAGCCACGAAACCGGGTTCGAACAGGCTGTTCAGCCGTGCGTCCACCGGCGCGGCTTCAGCCATCGTCATCTCGGGGTCACTCGCCGAGTGCGGTGGCCAGCCGCTCCGAGGCCTTGAGGAAATCCTCCATGAACTCGTAGACCACCTGGCGCGTTGTCTGGATCGAGTTCATGAGCCCCACGCCCTGGCCCACGAACGACGTGGCCAGCATCCGCGCGCCCTCGTGGCCACCTTCGGCGAGCTTGGTCACCTTGCCGAGCGCCGGCTCGCTGACCAGGGACTGCAACGGCATGGGCAGCGGCGTCGGCGCTTCCTCGGATTCCCAGGCGTCCGTCCACGGCGAGCGCAACTGCCGCGAGTACTTTCCAGTGCGCGCCTGCGAGCGGACCGTCTGACGGGAGTTCGCCTGCACATACTTCTCCTTGATCACCGGCGAAGTCTCCGCCTCCGCCGTCGTCAGCCACATGGAGCCCGTCCATGCGCCGGCCGCGCCCATGGCCATACAAGCCGCCATCTGCCGGCCGGTGACGATGCCGCCGGCGGCCAGCACGGGTGTGCTGCGACCGTGTTCCTCGATCGCCTGCAGCACCTCGGGTACGAGGACCATGGTCGAGACTTCGCCGCAGTGACCGCCGGCCTCGGTACCCGCCACGACCAGCACGTCGACGCCCGCCTCGACCTGCTTGATCGCATGCTCGCGCGCACCGACCAGGGCCGCCGCCACCACACCGCGCGCCTTCGCCATGTCGAGCATGTAGCGCGGCGGCACGCCGAGAGCGTTGGCGATCAGCTTAATGGGGTGTGAGAACGCGACGTCGATGATGTTGGTGGCGCGGTTCTCGGTCAGGAAGCCGCCGCCGCTGCCCACCTGCGCCCGATAGAGGTCGCTGGTGTCGATGTTGTGCCGTGCGAGGATGCCGCGCGCGAAGTCGCGATGCTCGTCCGGCACCATGTCGAGAGTCTCCTCGGCGGTGGTCTCGTCGGTGGTCGCCATGCTGGTCGGTGCGATCAAGTCGACGCCGTAGGGTTTGCCGTCGATGTGCTCGTCGATCCAGTTGAGCTCGATCTCGAGCGTCTCCGGTCCGTACCCCGCGGCACCCAGCACACCGAATCCGCCGGCCTTGGACACCTCCACCACCACGTCCCGGCAGTGCGTGAACGCGACGAGCGGGAAGTCGATGCCGAGCATGTCGCAGATCGGTGATTTCATGGGCGGACCTTGTGGTTTGGCGTGGTGGACGCGCAATCGTACTCGATCAGGACCGGGGCCGCTTCGCGCTGGCCCGCAGCAGCGGACGGGCATAAAGTGCGCCCTACCTTCGGTCTGGAGTGGGGTGGCTCCATGGGCAAGGTCGTTCCTATCGCATTCTCCGCGGTCGTCCTCGGCACCGCTGTTGCCGCGGCGCAGGATGACGGCAGCGGTGGCACCGCGACCGATCACGACTCCGAGCGCATCGAGGAAATGGTCGTTGTCGGCACGCGGCGCCAGGAACGTTCGTCGGCACAGTCGCCGGTCCCCGTCGACGTCATCAGCGCCTCGCAACTGCGCTCGCAGGGCGACGGCGACATGCTCGACGTGCTGGCCTCGCAGGTGCCGTCCTACAACGTCGGCCGCGAGCCGATCAGCGACGCGGCAACGCTGCTGCGCCCGGCCAACCTGCGCGGCATGCCCGCCGACAGCACGCTGATCCTCGTCAACGGCAAGCGACGCCATCGCGGCGGCGTGATCGGCGAGTTCGTCGCCGGGATCAACAAGGGCGCGCAAGCGGTGGACATCGCGCCTCTCGCGGGGGTCGCCTTGAAGCAAGTCGAGGTGCTCCGCGACGGCGCTTCCGCCCAGTACGGTTCCGACGCCATCGCCGGCGTCATGAACTTCGTGCTCCAGGACGACCCCGACGCTCGCCACCTCGCCGTCCAGTACGGCCAGACCTTCGTTGGCGACGGCGACCAGATCACGGTCGGCGGCGTATTCGGCACGCGCCTCGGCGACGACGGCTTCGCAACGTTCGCCCTGGAACTCAAGGACAGTGCGCCCACCAGCCGCGGTAGCCAGGATCCGCAGGCCTCGCATCTGGTCGCGAACGGCTACACCGATGTTGCGGACCCGGTCGTGATCTGGGGCGCGCCGGACGTCGAGAACGAGTTCTCGCTTCTCGCCAACGCCGCCGTCGAAGCGGGCGTCGGCGAACTGTACGGCTTCGGCAACTGGTCGGGGCGCGACGTCGACGGCAGCTTTTTCTACCGCAACCCGAACACCCGCACAGGCGTGTTCGCCGACGGCACGGGAAGCCTGCTGGTGGCTGATCTGACACCGAACGACGGGACTGCATGCGAACGCGTGGCTGTCGCGGACGGGCTGGCCGACCGGAGCGCGTTGGCGCGCGTCATGGCGGATCCGAACTGCTTCGTCTACACCGAGTGGTTCCCGGGTGGCTTCACGCCGCGCTTCGGCGGCGAGATCGGCGATGCCGCGCTGACCGCGGGCTGGCGCGGCGTGCGCGCGAACGGGTTGCGCTACGACTTCAGCGTCTCCGCCGGCCGCAACGAGGCCGTCTACCGGATCCGCAACACGGTCAACGCCTCCTACGGCCCGAACACGCCGACGGCGTTCGACCTCGGCGCGCAGATCCAGTTCGAGCGGCTCCTCAACGCTGATTTCGCGCTACCCGTCGATGTCGGCGCGTACTCCGATCTGAACGTGGCCTTCGGCGCGCAGCACCACAAGGAGGTCTTCGAAATGGTGGCGGGAGACACCGAGTCCTGGGCGCCGGGCGGCTTCGAGGACCAGGGCTTCTCGGTCGGCTCCAACGGATTCCAGGGCTTCAGCGCCGATGTGGCGGGCCGCTTTGGGCGGGACAGCTACGCGGGCTGGCTGGACCTCGAGGTCGACGCCACGAGCCGCTGGCTCGTCTCCGGCGCGCTGCGCTACGAGAGCTTCAGCGACGCCGGCGACACGCTCAAGGGCAAGATGGCAACCCGGCTCGCGCTCACCGACAACTTCGCCCTGCGCGCCGCCGGCAGCACCGGCTTTCGCGCACCGTCCATCGGTCAGAGCAGCTTGCGCCGAGCCGCCACCGTGTTCCGCGACGGAAGGCTGCAGGAGTCGTTGACGCTGCCGCCCACCGATCCCGTCGCCATGCTGAAGGGTGGGCAGCAGCTCGAGCCCGAGGAGTCGGTGAATTTCAGCGTCGGCACGGCGCTCGCGGTGGGGCCGGTCAATGTCACGCTCGACTGGTTCCGGATCACGGTCGACGGGCGCATCGTGCTGACCGAGCAGGATATAAGCGCCGAGAACCGGGCGGAGTTGCTGGCGGCGAACGTGGTGGGCGCCGAGACCGTGACCGCCGTGGCCTTCTTCGTTAACGACATCGACACCGAGACGACGGGACTCGACCTCGTTGCCGACACCGCTGTCGATCTCGTCGGTGGGCGCCTCGACGTCACGCTGGCCTGGAATGTCACCGCCACGCAGATTCTCGAACGTGGTGCCACCCTCTCGGACCGGGGCGTGCGCGAACTGGAGGACGGCCTGCCGGAAAGCCGGGGAACGCTCACTCTCGACTACGCCCGCAATGCGTGGACCGCCCTGCTGCGCTGGCGCTACTACGGCGAACTCTACGAGCACCTGTTCAACTGCGAATCGTGCTGGATCGAGACCGGGGCCATGGTCGCCGTCGATGCCGAACTGTCCTGGGCCGCCACCGACCGCTTGACCGCGACGCTCGGCGTCAAGAACGTGGGCGACCGGCAACCGGAGAGGCATCGCTTCGCCGGGGTGGCCGGGTACCTCGGCGCGGACTATCCGCTCAACCACCCGGCGGGGTTCAACGGCGGCAGCTACTTCCTGCGTTTGAGCAACACACCGTAGTCGAACGCGCGATCGCAGGCCGCGCACCGCGGCGGCCCGACGGTATGATGGCCCATTGAGTTGACTCAAGGATGGCTGCGGTGGAGTCGCAAGCCACGGCGCCACCGGGGCCGAACACGTCGAATAGAACGCGCTCCGTCGGGCTCGCCCTGGGTGTCGTCGCGTTCACGCTGCTGACGGTCTTTCCCCTCGTCCCGGACAACGACCCGGCGAGCCGCTTGGCCGCCGTCGCCGCGCTCATGGCCATCTGGTGGATGACCGAGGCCATCCCGCTCTTCGCCACTGCCCTGCTGCCGCTGGTGCTGTTCCCGCTCCTCGGGATCATGTCCGGCAAAGAGGCGGCACCGTCCTACATCAACAGCACGATCGTGCTGTTCATCGGCGGCTTCATGATCGCGCTCACGATGCAGCGCTGGAACCTGCACCGGCGGATCGCGCTCAACATCATCCGCCTGGTCGGCGGCGGGCCCGCTCGCATCGTGCTCGGCTTCATGATCGCTGCGGCCTTTCTCTCGATGTGGATCTCCAACACCGCGACCGCGGTGACCATGGTGCCGATGGGGCTCGCCATCGTCTTGCAGGTGGAGGAACGCATGAGCGCCGGGCATTCGGGCGCGCATCGCTTCGCCGTCGGCCTGATGCTGGGGATCGCCTATGGCTGCTCGGTCGGCGGCATGACGACGCTGGTCGGTACACCGCCCAACCTGTCGCTGGTGCGCATCTTCGAGATCCTGTTCCCGGACGCGCCGGCAATCGCGTTCGGACAGTGGCTGATCGTCGCGTTCCCGGTCGGCGCCGTGATGCTGGTCACGGCGTGGCTGGTGATCACGCGCGTGCTCTACCGGGCGCCCGCCGAGGTCAAGGTCGACAAGGACGTCGTCGAAACCGAGCTCGCGCGGCTCGGACCGATCACGTACGAGGAACGGGCCGTGCTCGCGGTCTTCGCGGCGACGGCCTTCCTTTGGGTGTTTCGCGTGGACCTCAACCTCGGCACCTTCACGCTGCCGGGTTGGTCGCGCCTATTGCCGTGGCCCGGCCTGGTGGACGACGGCACCGTGGCCATCACCATGGCGTCGGTGCTGTTCTTCCTACCCGGGCGCAACCCGGATGGCGAGCGCACGCGCCTCATGGGCACGGAGGTCATTCCCCGTCTGCCGTGGAACGTGGTTCTCCTCATCGGCGGCGGTTTCGCCCTGGCCGCCGCGTTTCAGCAAACGGGACTAGCGCAGTTCATCGGCGGCCAGTTCGCGGCAGCCGGCGCCTTGCCGGTCTTCGTGCTGATCCTGCTCGTGTGCCTGGCGCTCACGTTCCTGACCGAATTGACGAGCAACACGGCAACCACCGAGATGATCCTGCCGATCCTCGCTTCGGTCGCGGTGGTCACGGGCACGCATCCGCTGATGCTGATGATTCCCGCCACCATGTCCGCCTCGTGCGCCTTCATGATGCCGGTGGCCACGCCGCCCAACGCGATCGTCTTCGGCAGCAACCGGCTGACCATCGCCGAGATGGCTCGCGCCGGGATCATCCTGAACCTGATCGGCGCGCTGGTGATCGCGAGCGTCGTCTACACCGTGGGCCTCGTGGTCTTCGACATCGAGCCCGGCGTGCTGCCGGACTGGGCCCATGCGCTGTCGGCTGGGGAGCACTGACCGCGAGGTCGGCGCGCCCTCCGGCCTAGGGACGCCAGATCAGGCCGAGACCGAGGCCAACCTCTCCCGCCGCGAGCTCGACGGGTACGGTGACCGCCACTTCGTCGAACGGGACGGTGCGCTCCGAACTGCCGTGGTCGGCATAGCGCACCTCGCCCCGGACACCGATGCTGCCCAGCGTCTTTTCGAACCCGGCACCGACGACCCAGGCGTCGTAGTCCTCGTCGTGCAGCTCGCGTCCGCTAGCGAATTCCCCTAGGTCACACCCACCGGGGAGCAGGCAACCGGTGTACGCCGTACGGAAGTCCGCGTCGAGACGACGCAAGCCCCCGAGCACGTAGAGATCCGCCCCCAGCCCCGGCACCTCGGCGCCAAGACGCAGCGTCACGCCGTAGCTCCGATCCTTCGCCATCGACCAGTCCTCCGGCCAGACATCGCCGAGTTGGTTGTTGCCGGGTGACGCGCCCGCGCCCGGCAAGCGACCGGAAGCCTCGCCCCGGTGGGTCACGAGGTCGGCTTCGACGTCGAGAAATGCCGACCGCCCGAAGCGATAGCCCACGAGTACGCCCACGTCCCAAGTGGTCTGGTCCGCCGAGTCGCTGGAGAAGATGATCCGGCCCGCGTTCGCGGACATGTTGCGGGCATGCCGATTGTCGACACCCTTGCGATAGTCGACATCGTAGAACGCCGCCGACGCGATGACGCCGAGATACAAGCCGTCTCGTTCGTCGGCGAACGTCGGTGCCGTGCAGACCGCAGCGACCAAAGCCAGTGCGCGTGGCAACGTGCCTGCCACCATGACCACCCCCATCCGGAAAGACCGCCGGGCATTGTCACGCCCGGTGCTTTTTGGCGTCAAGGCAACACAGGTCACGGCTGCCAGCGCACACCAAGCTGCACGATTCGCCCCAGCGGATCGTGGGTCAAGGGATCGTAGTTGATCTGCCGGTAGACACGCGGCGGCGGCTCGCCGGTGATGTTCACCACGGTTGCATCCACGGCGACGCGCCCGCCCGCCAAGGTCCACACGGCGGTCGCGTCAAAGGTGGTCTGGGCATCGATCCCGGGCTCCGCCTCGCCATCGTGCTGATAGGCGGCCACGTGCCGGGCCGTCCAGCGCAGGTTCACGTCGCCGATGCGGGTGTGGAGCCACGCCTTCGCCTTCCAGTCCACAACCGTGCGCGCGAGCGAAGTGTCGTAGTTGAGCCGGCCGATCGCGTCGTAGGCCGGGCCGAAACGCCAGCCCGAGATTTCCCAGGAGAGGGTCCTGGTGCCGGCGACGCCGGCGCCCCATGAGCCCCGGTCGTACTCCACCTTGAAGTCGACACCGTCGGTGTCCACGTCCGGGCCGTTGACCACGCTGACCGCGATCGCGGAGATGTCGGAGACCGCCGACCGGCCGCCGAAATGGATGCGGTCGAAGTAGACGGAGCCGGTGTCGCAAAGCGCCTGCGTCGGTGGGCACGCCGTGTCGAGCACGCGGACATAGGGTTCGAGCACAAGCGGCCTCTCGAACGCGTAGCGCCAGTAGTCGACACTCAAGAACAGCCGGTCGCGGTCGACGATCGCCCCGACATTGAACGTCGCTGCGGCTTCCGGTTCGAGATCGGGATTGCCGAGCGCGAGGATCGGCTTGAACGTGGCGATGCGGGTCACGAACTGCCGCGAGGTCGTGGCGATACCCGGCTCGATCTGGTTGATCGTCGGTGCCCGGAAGGCCGTTCCGGACGACGCTCTCACGGCGAGGCCCGGCGCCGCCTGCCAGCGCACGCCGATTTTGGGGTCGAGACTGCTCAAGCCCTGATCCGGGTAGCGCTCGTAGCGAAGCGAGAGATTCGCCTCGAGGTGCGCTGCGAGCGGCAGCGACGCTTCGCCGAAGGCCGCGTAGACGAGGCGGCTGGCGTCGACGTCGTAGCCAGGCGGCAGGTAGACGAAGACACCGGTGCGCCCGCTGGTGCAGTCGGCAAGCGCCGGACTTCCGCGGCACGGGTACCGGTCGAGATCCTGCAATGCGCCGCCGCGGGGCCCGGTCTCGGCCGAATACTCACGCCGCACATAGTCCTCTCGACGCGCCTGGAGCCCGGCAGCATAGGCCGCCGGGCCGCCGCCGAGCCGCCAGACCGAGTCGCCGTGCACCACGGCGTCGAGGGCGGCGAGCGAGGATGAGCCTTCAAACCCCCGGACCGTGATCAGGTACTCCGCAAGATCCTGCTGGTCGAAGCGGGGGTCGTACGCCGGGTTACTGGAGCCACGGACATTGCCGTGTGCTGGGATGGCGTTGGAGAACGGCGACCAGTAGCGACACGGTCCGCGGCCAGCGTGGTCGCGCACTGTCCGCCAATCGAAATGTAGGTTCCCCGCATCGTCGAACCCGTTCGGAACCACCCCCTCGCAGTCGAAGCCGCCGAGCCCGAGCAGCGAACGCAAGCTCCGATAGTGCAGCCCCGCGCCGTCCTCCTCTAACCGTTGCGACCGCGCATAGGTCAATGCCGTGTCCCAAGACGCCCGCCCCAACGCGCCTTGGGCCTTCACCACCGCACGCTCGGTGGTCGACCGCCGCGGGTGCCCGCGAATCGGCCCACCCTGCCCAAAATGGCGACCGTTGATCCAAGCGACGTGCTGCCACCCCGGGGGGACGCCGGCTGCGTCCTGGTCGGCCCCGTCGCCCTGCCAGCGGCAATAGTCGGCATCGCAGAAGGCATAGTCGCCGTAGAGCAACGGGTACTTCGATGCCATGTCGACGAGCGCGGGGTGGTTGGCGAGTATCCGACGTGCGGGGTCGATCACCTCGCTCGGCGGGTAGGACGGCGACGTCTTCCAGCTCGGCACCTTCGTCTCCGCCAGCAGCAGTTCAGCCGACAACCGCGCGCCGGAATCGAGCCGCCACGAGGCCTCGCTGAACCACTGCCACCGCCGCGTGTCCTGGACCAGGTTCACGAACGGCGTGTACTGGAAACGGCAAACGCCGCCGGACGACCGGTCCGGGGGCGCGTTGGTGTGCGCGCCGCCCAAGCCTTCACAGTTGGGATCGACAACGGCCACCTCGCGCATGCCGACGGCATCGCCCGCCGTCTGCGCAAACGCCGTCAGAGGGACGAAGATGGCGGGGGTTCCCGTCCCCGACCAGCCGCCCCGGCGGTTCTCGTCGTACGATCGCACCGCCCAGTCCCGTTCGACCATCGGCAGCGGCGACCGCCGCGCAACACCGAGCGACGTCACCACGGCGCCCGCCCCCTCGGCAAAGGCGCGCCCGGCGATCAGACCAAGCCATTGGTCGCCATCGGAGCCTTCCACCGCCTTGTGGCGCACCTCGACCTCAACGCCCTCGAAGTCCCTCCGCGTGATGAAGTTGACGACGCCCGCGATGGCATCCGAGCCATAGGTCGCCGTGGCACCGTCGCGCAGTACTTCGATGCGGCTCAAGGCCGCCATCGGCAGCAGGTTGACGTCCACCACCAACTGGGCCTGGTCCGGCACGGACCCCGGCGACCAGGCCAGCCGCTGGCTGTTCAGCATCACCAAGGTACGGCTCGGCCCGAGGCCGCGCAGGTTCACGGTGGCCCGGTCCGCCCCCGTCCGCGAGCCGTACTGGTCGGACTCGCCGTCCGCGCCCTGGCTGAACGATAGGTTGCGGACGAGTTCGACGATTCCCGGCGAGCCCTCGGCGGTGAGATCTTCCCGGTCGATGCGGCTGACCGGCAGGGCATCGTCTTCGGGCGTGCCAGGAATCCACGTTCCCGTGACGACGATTTCCTCGATGACCCCCGTGTCGTCCTGGACGGTCGGCGCACCTACCGCGGCTGCCGACACGGCCAAGAGCGTGGCGTACGCCATCGGGGGCGCGCGGTGCAGGCTCCGGAGAGACATGGTCTAGGCTTGCTTATCGCGGTTCACTCCCGCGGGTGAGGCAAGTGTACTGGTCGCCGAGGAGCGCTAACGAAGCGCCCTGATAGGATCACGCCGTGGCACGCTCCACCCCAAACGACATCGTGTCCCAGACTTGGACACGCGAACTCGCGCCGCCCGCAGCGATACCCTCGTCCGCCGAGGTGGTCATCATCGGCGGCGGCATCGTCGGCATCGCGACCGCATGGTTCCTCGCGAAACAGGGCACCTCCGTGGTGGTTTGCGAGAAAGGGCATATCGCCGGCGAGCAGTCCGGCCGCAACTGGGGCTGGGTTCGCCAGCAAGGCCGCGACGCCCGCGAGATGCCGATGATCGTCGAGTCGCTCCGCATCTGGCGGCAACTCGGAGAGGAGATCGGCGAGGACGTCGGGTTCCGGCAGCACGGCATCCTCTACCTGATCGACGACGACGCCAAGGCCGAGCGCTACGCCGCATGGGCACGCTTCGCGGAGGACTTCGATATCGGGACGAGGCTCATCGAGCGCAACGAGCTCGGGCACCACGTTCGCGGTGCAGACGCCGACTGGCGGGGCGCCCTCTACACGCCGACCGACGGGCGAGCCGAACCACACAAGGCATCGCCAGCCTTGGCTCGTGCCGTCGCGCGCCGCGGCGGAGGTGTCCTCACGGGCTGTGCTGTTCGCGGCGTCGAGACCACTGGCGGTCGGGTGTCGGCGGTGGTGACGGAGCACGGGACCATCCGGACCTCGACGGTGCTCTGTGCCGCCGGGGCTTGGACGTCGATGTTCTGCCGCTCGCTCGGCATCCGCGTTCCGCAGCTACGCGTTCGCGGCACGGTGGCACGAACAGGCCCCGCGGAGGCGGTCTGCGAAGGCGCGATGTCGGACCGCCACATCGCGCTGCGGCGGCGGCTCGACGGCGGCTACACCGTGGCCAGCGGCTCGATCATCGACCATCCCGTCACACCGTCCACCTTTCGTTTCGGCGCCCAGTTCGCACGGGCGCTGATGAACGACGCCCGGAGCATGCGGCTGTCCCTCGGCCACGAGTTCTTCGACGAGCTCGCGACGCCACGAACGTGGTCGCTCGATGCCGAGTCTCCTTTCGAACAGTGCCGCGTTCTGAACCCGAAGCCGAACCCCAAGGTGCTGCGCAACATTCGCACGCGTCTGGATCGGACCTTTCCGCGACTCGCCAAAATCCCGATCGTCGAGAGCTGGGCGGGCATGATTGAAACGACGCCGGACGTTGTGCCCGTGATCGACGAGGCCGCGCAATTGCCGGGCTTCTACATCGCCACCGGCTTCAGCGGCCACGGCTTCGGGATCGGCCCGGGTGCGGGCAAAGCGATCGCGGGCCTCATCACCGGCCACGACGTGGGTATTCCCCTCCGCGAGTTCCGGTTGAGCCGATTCTCTTAACGGCTCGCGTGTCGGCCCGCAACAGCCGGCTTGACACGCGAATCCACCGACCGCGGCGGTCGAAATCTTCGGATCCTGTCACACGAGTGTCATACCCGCCGGCTAGGGTTGTCAGCCCAAGTTAGGACCGCTACTTGGGGGACACAATGTGCCGACATCTGCTGACCGCAGGGATGTTGATTTTCGGGTTTTCCACGCTGGCCGACGGGCGGCTCGAAGGGCGGGTCGCCGGCGATGACGGCCAGTACCTCGAGGGCGCGCTGGTCAGCTTTCCGGCGCTCGGACTGGAAGTGGCCACGTCCGCCGACGGGACCTACGCCTTCGGCGCCGTCCCGACGGGCAGTCACGAACTCACCGTCAGCTATCTCGGCTATCCCGTCGACAGCGCGGACATCACGATCCGGGACGGCCAGACGGCTCGCCAGGAGTTCGCCCTCGCCAGCCACACGGAAGTGCTCGTGGTGTACGGCGACCAGGCGGCCAGCACGGCCTCGGCGCTCAACCAGCAACGGGCGGCCGACGGCATCGTGTCGGTCGTCTCGGCCACCGACATCGGCCAGTTCCCCGACCAGAACGTCTCCGAGGCGCTGCAGCGGGTCTCGGGCGTATTCCTCGAACGGGACCAGGGAGAAGGGCGCTTCGTGGGCATCCGCGGCATCGACCCGAACCTCATCGTGACCACGATCAACGGCGTCAACGTGCCGGCGCCCGAAAACGACAAGCGATCCGTGGCCCTCGACGTCATTCCGTCGGAACTCCTCTCCGCGCTGGAAGTGAGCAAGTCCATCACCCCTGACATGGACGGAGACGGCATCGGCGGAGCCGTCAACATCAAGAGCGCGTCGGCGTTCGAAGCACCCAAGCGCAGTTTCCGCGTCTCTGCCCAGTCCAGCTTCAACCATTTGCAGGGCGAGAACAGCCCGCGGGCATCGCTGGTCTACTCCGACAAGTTCGACCTCGGCAACCATCCCCAGAGCCTGGGTGTCGCCGCTTCCATGTCCTGGTTCGACCGCAACTTCGGCTCCGACAACGTCGAAACCGACGGCGGCTGGTTCGACCTCGACCGCGCGGACGGCGGCGAGTTCAAGGGCGCCGAGGAGATCGAGCAACGCGACTACGTGGTCAACCGCGAACGCTTCGGCGTGGCGGCGAACTTCGACTACCGCCCGGGTGGCGCAGGCGAGTGGTACCTGCGCACACTCTTCAGTTCCTTTTCCGATCAAGAGTACCGCACCCGCAACGAGTTCAAGTTCGACAAGGGAGATGCGGTCGAGGGGGGCGAGGGCTTCGCGACCTGGAACGCGGCGACGCTGGAGAAGGAACTCAAGGACCGCTATGAGGAGCAGGAGATCCTCTCGCTGAGCGCCGGCGGCTCGCAGTCATTCGACCGTTGGACAGTCACGTACGCAGCGGGCTACTCCAAAGCCAACGAGGCCGAGCCGAACCGCCTCGACACCGAGTTCAAGGCGAAGAAGGTGCGCATCGGGTACTCGAGCCACGGCATGCGTCCGGCCCTCTTTGCAGACCCGGCGACGCTGGATCCACGGGCCTACGAGCTGAGCGAGATCGTTGTCGAGGACAACTTCACCGACGACACGGAGCGCAGTCTCAAGTTCGACCTGAAGCGCGACTTCGACACGGCGAACGTGCATGGCTACCTCGAAGTGGGTGCCAAGCTGCGGCGGCGCGAGAAGGCGAACGACATCGGCATCCGCGTCTTCGACGGTTTCCCGGGCGAGCCCAGCCTTGCGCGATTCGCGCTGCCCGGGGTGGATTACGGGCACGGTCGGTTCGGTCTCGGAGTCTCCGAGGACGCCATCGACCGCTACATTGCCGGCAACCTCGAGTCGTTCGAACTGAACGCCGACGACACCTTGGCCGCGTCCACCGGCGGCGACTACCTCATGCACGAGGACGTGGATGCCCTGTACGTGAAGAACAGGCTGGACATCGACAACCTGCGCATCGTCTACGGGGTGCGCTACGAGCGGACCGCCTTCGACGCCAGCGGCCTGCGGGTGGTTTTCGATGACGTGGGTGGGGGCGGCGGCCCGGCACCGACGCCGGTTGAGTTCGCGGACAGCTATGCGAGCGCCCTGCCGAGTGTCAACATGCGCTACGCGATCAACGACCGTCTGCTGCTGCGCGCCGCCTTCTACCAGACGATGGCGCGACCCAAGTTCGGGGATCTCGCGCCCGGCGGCGAGGTCGAGTTCGAGGAGGACGACGGCGAGAACGTCCTGAAGGCCGAGATCGGCAACCCCCACCTCGACCCCCTGCAGGCGCGCAACTTCGACTTAAGCGCCGAGTACTACCTGCAGGACGTGGGCCTTTTCTCGGCGAGCCTCTACTACAAGTCCCTCGAGGACTTCGTGGTACTGGCCGACACGGCGAAGATCACCGACCTCACGCAGTTCGTCGGCAGCGTGCGCGTCGACGATGCCGAGGTCATCCAGCCGGTCAACGGCGACGACGCCAACGTGGCGGGCCTCGAGCTGTCCTGGGTGCAGCACCTGTCCGGTCTGCCGGGCCTGTTGAAGAACCTCCTGGTCAGCGCCAACGCGACCTTCACCGATGGCGAGGCCACGGTTCCGTTCCGTGACACCAAGATCCCGATGCCGCGCCAGGCCGACCGCGTCCTCAACTTCGCGTTGGGCTACGAGACCGACCGGATCAGCGCGCGCCTCGCGCTGGCACAGAAGAGCGAGCGGCTGCTCGGACTCGAGGAGCTCGACGATCCGGCGTTCGACGTCTACCAGGACGCGCACGCGCAGATCGACCTCGGTGTGAAGTACTACGTCACGCCCCGGTGGGAGATCAACCTCGACGCCAACAATCTCACCGACGAGCCGTACTACGCGTACTTCGGCGACCGACGCTACAACGCCCAGTACGAGACCTACGGCAGAACGGTTGCGATGGGCATCCGGTACCAGCCCTAGCCCGTCGGCACAGGAACTACCGCCAGAGGAACCCGAGACCAGTCGTGCGGTACTGGTAGGTCACGGCGCTCTCGATCTCGACACCCGCGGCACTGAGCTTCTCGCCAAGAGCAAGGTGGTTCGGGTCTGTAGCGTGCTTCTCCACGGCGGCGTCGTCCGTGCAGACCATGAGGAACACGAGATCGCCCGCCGCGAGCGGCGAGGTTGACTCCAAGTCGTCGCGGGCAATCGCGCCGGAATACACCAGCGTGCCGGGTTCGGCCGTCAGGCAATAGCGCGCATGCTCGCCGGACAGCTCGATGAACCGATTGCGCTGTGCAGCGTCGGCGAAGCGCATGCAGAGCATGATCAGCGGGCAGTCTGCGAGGTAGCCCGGTGAGGCATGCTCGGGCCGTGCCCACCAACCATAGTCCGGGACATCGTCGGCGATGTTCGCAAGCGTGCGCCGCTTGATCATGCGCCGCGCGCCCATCAACTCGCCGAGTTCCCTGTGCGATGGCCGCTCCATGTGCTCCTGCAAGCCCGCGTCGCCGTTCTCGTAGCGCTCGAAGACCAACACCCGGGATTCGTCCTCGACGCTCACCGCCGCTTCATAGGCTGGAGCGAAGGGCTCGTGCTCGAAGGCGTCGTCGGCCCGGCCTTTCCACGCTTGAAGCCACTCGTCGCGGCTCGACGTCTGGGTTTCGACTTCGAACTCCACGACAACGGTGATGGGACTGTCGCTCATAGGTGCCTCTTTGGTTTGCCTCGGTCGGCAACGAATGTACACCAGCATCGGCAATAGGCGAGCACGAGACTAGCCACATCAATCCACCGGCGTGTTGATCGCTTCGAGGATTCTGCCTTCCTCCCTTGTCAGCGCCCCCGCTTGTCGCAGCAAGACACGTCGGTACCAACCGGCGACAAATGCGAGTTCGACCATCGAGCCGACAAGGTAGATGGGAATCGTCCACGCCGCCCCGGCCATCAGGCGCTCGAGGGCCAGTAACGCCACATTCGCCAACATGATCACCGCGAGGGCGAAAACGGCGATCAGGAACACACCCAAATTCGATGCAACAGCCTCGCCACGCTGCTTCAGCGAGTTGAAGGAAGCAGCCCAGGGCTCGGTGATCGAGAAATGGGTGCCCACCATGAACAACAGGAGGCAGAACAACGCGTATTGCAGCATCGACGCGAGGAAGTGCGTCGCGGGCTGGGCCCATAGCAACTGAACGGCGACGAGCGTAGCAATGCCGGGGCCCAGGGTGATCGGCAACAACCCGAGGTGCTTTCCAAGCAGGACCAGGTGGCGGGGCGGATTCGAGGCGAGCAGAACACGGAACCCGCCCCGGTCCCAACCAAAGAGGTTGCCCGCGAACAGGACTGGCGCAGAACAGAAGGCCGCCAGCCCCAGCCCAAGGTACGGCTGGGCTGTCGCCATGTCCTCGAAGCGCAATCCCGCCAGCAGCACGAACCCGAGCACCATGATCGGCATCAGGAGCGCGTGCTTGCCGTGCGGCGAGCGGAACCACTGTCGAAGAGACGCCCGCCCGATCGCAGCGGGTACCCTTGGGCACATACCCCAATAGGCGTCAGCGATCCCACGGTGCCAGATTGGCGTGTTTGCCGCTGGCCTGCCCCGCCGAGGCGGACGCCCCGGTTCCGTTTGCCGGTACACCTGCAACGTCGACCGATACGACCGCCTCAAGCTCCAGCCGGTGATCGCCAAAAGCCCCAGTGTGGCAAGAGCGGCTGGCCAATAGCGATCCTGTTTTGCCTGGTAGGCACCGTAGGCCAGCCAACCGGGCGGCAAAGCCAAGTTGGGGATCAGCAACCACTGCGACGCCTCGCCAGGATCTAGCGCTTCGCCAATCACCTCCTCCGCAGGTTCAGGATCCGTCTGATCGCGTTCACTCCAGAGTTCCACCTGCACGTAGATGTTCGGCGCCTGAATCAGCAGCATCGCCACCATGAAGGACACCGCCACGATGGTTCCGCGTCGACGCTTGTCCACCATCAACGCCGCGACGAAGCTCTGCAGTTGGCGGGTCAAGGCGATAACGCACCAGAAGGCAGCGAGCGCCAGCGGCAACAGGATCACGTGGGCGGGCCCCAGCGCGAAGATCGACGCGAGGGAAAGGCCCAGAAGCGCGGCACCGAAGATCAGCGGCGACGGCTGCAGATGAAGGGCGACGACGTTCAATACGAAGATATCACCGGGGCTAAGCGGCAGATGGAGGAAGTTCTGCATCGAGAGTACGTCGGCCACCCGCAGGTCCGTGGCGATGCCCCAGACGCGAAAGAACAGGAACGCCAGCAGCACGCCATCCCACGCCCACAGAACGCTCACCGGCGATGCGTCGGGCAGCAGGAAGATCCCTAGCGACAACGCCAGCAGAAAAGCGAAACCAGCCGCCACCACGCCAATCGCCATCAGGAATGCGCCAAGGCTTTTCATTGCCGGACCCAGTCGGTGCCACCGCCGACGGAGCAGCGTCCGGTACAACGCGAACACGGCGTTGCGTTGGCGAGGATTCACCTAGATGCCGTCTTCGCGCAGCCAGCTAAGCTCGGTGCGCATGCCTTCGGCATCGCCGACCCGTTCGATGAACACGGATTCGAGGGTTCGGCCCTCTAATGAGGACAGTGGCGCCTCGTACACAAGGCGCCCGCGATCGATGATGCCGACGTGGGTACATAGCCGCTCGATGACGTCGAGGACATGGGAGGTGATGAATACCGTTCCTCCGCGTTCGACGAATCGCACAAGGATGTCGCGCATCACCCGCGATGAGACGGCATCGACACCCTCGAAGGGTTCGTCGAGGAACAGCAAGGCCGGATCCCCGATCAGCGCCGCGGCAAGTGCCAGCTTCTTGCGCATGCCGTGGGAGTACTCGAGAACCAGTTGCTTCTCGCCCGCGCCGACGTTGAGCACTTCAAGCAGCTCGTCCACACGTTCCCGGGCAACCGCTTCGTCGAGCAGGTAGATCGTGCCCACGAAATCCAGGTATTCGCGTCCCGTCAACAGTTCAAACAGCGCGAGATCTTCCGGAACGACACCGATTCGGCGTCGGACCTCCGCCGCTTGGGCCTCGTCGGTCGCCTCCACCCCGAGCAGTTCGATCGAGCCGCTGCTCGGCGCCAGAATCCCGGTCAGCATCTTGATGGTGGTGGACTTGCCCGCGCCGTTCCGCCCCAGGAAACCGTAGAGAGTCCCCGGTTCGACCCGCAGATCGAGATCCTGCACGGCGCGAAGACTTCCGAAGACGCGGCTGAGCCTGCTCGCGTATACGGCGTAGCCGTTGGACGCGGTCGGCGTCTCAAGTTCGTCCACTACTTGAACCCAACTAGGCAACGGACAGCGGTCGGCATCATATAGCGATCCCGGCGACGTGAGCAGCTTCGCGTGCGCTCGGCATGTCGTACAGTAGCGGCACTCCAAAGGCACCAAGGAGGTCAACGTGGTGAAGGAGGAACAAGGCAGGTACTTCATCAAGAACTACGCCCTCGCCCACATGTCCTCGTACAGCAACTACCCCCAGTCGCTGCTCAAAGCCATGCAGGTCCGCACCTTGATCGGGCCACACGGCGCCATAGCCGAGCAAGACCTCTGGGTGTCGGCCTTCCAGCTCGACCCAGGGACCGTTTATGACGCCCACGCGCACGAACATCCCGAGATCTACATCATCATCGCCGGGACGGCGGCGTGTCAGTGGGGTGACGAGGCCTTCACCGCGGAGCCCGGGACGGTCACCCACTGTCCGCCCAACATGCCCCACGCGATGCGCGTGACCAGCAGCGAACCGCTGCGAGCGCTCATCATCGGCTGGGCGCCGGACGGGAACCGTGGCGTCTTCGGCAGTCTCAGCAGAATCCTGGATGCCACGTAATGGATACCTGGTGAACCGATGAGGGCTCCCAACCGCAGTCCTCTACCGGACCTCGCACTGCTCCTCGAGGAAACCAATCGGCTGTTAGCAGCAAACGGACTTCCGACATGTCACACCTTGGCACCGGTGTCCGACGGCGACACGGCCAACCCCGTCGTGGTCGGGCACGCGAGTGAACGGAAATATGTCGTCAAGGTGACCCGGAGGCACTCCGAGACGCTCGACCACCAACTCGAGGTCGCGAACGCACTCCGCGACGCCACCGACCTTCCCATTCCGACGCACTACTGTTGCGCTAGGAAAGGCGACCTGTTGCCCCTGATGGTCATGGAGTGGCTCCCCGGTGAGCAGCTTCGAACCGTCCTTGCCACCGCCCACGGTCAAGATCTCAAGGAGCTGTGCAACAGCCTGGCGACTTGCCTGGCGACCTTCCATGATCCGGTGCATCTCGCCGTGGTTCCGGACACGGGAAGCGAGTTCGCCGAGTGGCTCTACGCCCGCACGATGAAGGCGCTTCAGCGGGGCACGGCTGAACTCGACATCGAAGCGATACGACGTTACGTCGATGCGCGTCTGCCCGCCTTGACGGTCACCGCAATCCCGTCATTGGTCAAGGCCGACCAGGACTTGCGCGATTTTCTCGCGGACCCCGAGGCGTACCGCATCACAGGCATGCTCGATTGGGAGCGGGTCACCAGAGGGGACGGCATCTTCGCGATCACGTTGATCTACCTGAGGCTGTGGCTGAATCGCAAGCTCGACGGTTGGCCGGACTTCTGCGCGACGTACAACGGACTGGCAATGAAGCCAGCCGAGCAGTGTCCCCAAGCCGAGTTCTACCTGATGTGCCGAGCGGTCTTGGCCTACCGTTTCAACGACGGCGTGGCCGGGCTGATTGACCAACTGCTACAAGGAAGCGCCCCATAGCCGTGTCCGGTGCCTCGCGTCCGCTCGGCACCGGCGCGCGCCGCTTGCGGCGCGCCGACTCCGGCCCAAGGCCACGCCGACCCCGCGGCTGCCGTTCGAGAGTGCATGACGCGCCAGGCTGGGCTGCCGGCGACGGTGACTGACGGGGTCAGGAGGCGACCGCAACACAGGGCCACTCGTAATGTTCTATAAGACCCTGGAAGGACGTTGCCAGCTTGGCTCCACAGCCGGACCATCGCGATCATCGCCACCGTGCTTGCCGTCGGCATCTGCCTCGGTGCGCTGACCGCTCGGCTTTGAAGGCGGAGATGGACATCAGGCGCACGGAGGCGAGTGGAGCCCTCCGCTTCGCGTTGGGCCGCAGCCTCGCTAGCCGCCGAACTCCGGACTGCGCAACCACTTTGCAGGATACCGCTCCGTGACTTCGTCGAGCGCAGCCCGAGACCTCGGATACTGGCCCTTGTCGTCCGTGTCCTCGATCCACACGGCGAGCGCGTGGCGCATCTCATCCAACACCGCGCTATAGGCGGGGTCCTCGGCCAAGTTGACCGCCTCGTCCGGGTCGTTCTCGAGATCGTAGAGTTCCTCGGCCACCCTTGGCCCGTAGGGCGCGGCCTGAGCCGTCGTCAGCTTCCCCTGTTCCGCTAATCGGCGGATGGTGAGAAAGCTGCTGGCACCCGGGTCGGGCAGACTGAGCATCTCGCGGTGGCCCCAGTTCATCAGTGGCCGGTCCAGCATGAAGTTGCGGATGTAGTGGAAGCGAGGACCCATCACGGAACGCACACGGTCGATCACGTTCGACATGCGGTCGGCTGAGGCGAACACGTAGTCACGCCGGTAGCCGGGGTCGAACACGTTCTTGGCGTCCATGAATCGCGGCACGTCGAGTCCGGCGAGCGCCAACGAGGTCGCGGCAACGTCCATCAAGCTGACGAGGTCCGTTCGGCGCGTCCCAGGCACAACCGTGTCCGGTAGACCAGGCGCGACAAAGATCAACGGAATCTGCAAACCCTCGGCATAGGTGAACTCCTTGCTACGCGGCAAATCCGACCCGTGATCGGAGAAGAGGACGACGACGGTGTTCTCCCAAAGTCCGTCCGCCTTGAGCTGGGCCACGTGCTTGCCGACCTCGTGGTCAGTGCGCAGCATGGTGTTGTAGTGCGTGGCGATGTGGTGCCGCACCTGGGGGATGTCGGGGTACTGGGCCGGCACGCGGACGTCTTCCGGCGCAACCGGCGTCAGACCGAGTTCGCGCAGTTCGGCATCGATGTTGCCGCCGCCCTTGCCGCCCGCCACCTTCATCTGCCCGAAGAACGACTTGCCTGGCGGAACGTCGCGCCAGTGGCCCGCGCCGCGCGGGCCTTTCCAGCTTGCGGCTGACTGTTGAGATGCCCCGATCGAGTAGAGCGCCGCACGATCATAGGTGAAGTTGAAGTCGTCCTTGCCGGCGTTGTAGGTCTCGTAGCCAGCGCGGCGGAACAGCTCCGGAACGGTCACGACGCCTTCGGGCAGGCTGATCCGATACCCGGGAACGCGCCCCGACCGATGGTCGTGGGCGCCAATTCGGATGGCGTAGCTGCCGGTGATCAGCGACGAGCGGGTCGGGCTGCAAACCGGCGTCGGCGCGTACGCTCGCTCGAAGAGCACGCCTTCGTTCGCCAAGGCGTCGATGTTCGGCGTCTCGGCGAGGTCGTGCCCGTAGCTCGAATACCAGGGCGATTGGTCGTCGATGTCGATCCAGAGGACGTTCGGTCGGTCGGTCGACTCTCCTGCGGTGACCGTGGCGGCGAGGAGTGCCGCCAGAGCGAGAGAAGGGACCCGATGCCGGAGGCCTAGGCGCTTGGTCATGGCGGATTGGTGTCGAAGTGTATATGCGCGAGCATACCGGATCGGCAGGCATTGCGAGCCCGGCGGGATCGGCGACCATCGGCAGGTCATTCGCACACATGTGTTCTATAAGACACTGTTATTTTTATAAAAAGTGTCGAGTTCGCTTCCCATGGCAGTGAGATGTGCGTTCTCCCTTTGCGGCACCTTGCGCGCGGATACACGCATATTCCGAACGACGAATCTAACCGCCTCCGCAATCTGGGCGGGCAGTGGCCCGGCAATCTCCTAGGCATCCAACTGCCCCGAGGCGCGGTCGTCTCCACGGTATTGCGTGGCTGTAATGGCGGCCTGCGGCAGCCAATCCTTTGGCGCTTGTGCACAGAGCAACACCCCGGCCACCGTCGCTCTAACCACGCCGGCATCGTCCTGCGCCAGAAGGTTGAGGTGCATCAATCCGCGGCGTGGGTCCGCAGCCCCAGCGACACTCAGCAGGGGCTCCCACAGCCGCTCGCTCAGAGTCTCGAAGCCCGTCCGCGGCACGATCTGCTGGTCGAACCACAGGTAGCGGCTCTGTGCTCGTCTCTGCCCTAGTCGTAGACGTTCGTCGGCGTCCAAGCGGCGCTTGCTTGCACCCACTCGGATGAACGCTCGCCCGTGTCGCTCATGAACGGCGTCTCCCCGCGGCACGTCCACGAGCAGGAAAGCTCTTCCATCGAGTTCTCGATGGTGTACGTCGCAACGGCAGGAGTGATGTGACGTTCGTACCGGTCATTGGTGGCTCTGCGTGCCCAAGTCCGGCGACTCTGTTGCAGTAGCAGTGCAACACCAATTTGTCACTGCTCTTGTCGATTGGCGGAGAGGCAGGGATTCGAACCCTGGGTGCCCGCAAGGACACACCTGATTTCGAGTCAGGCCCATTCGGCCGCTCTGGCACCTCTCCGGGGGCGGCGATTGTCGGTCAGCATTGACGGTAAGTCCACCTCAGGCCACCGCGTGTTGCATCCAGGAGACCGCGGACGCCACGGGTGAGCTACGGACGTTGTCGAAGGCTGCGGAATGCGGACGGGGACGTCCGTGCACCCGCTAAGACTGCGGGTTGATCAGGTACTTCTCGCCGGTCGCCATTCGCCCGTAGTCAGCGACGGCCTCTAGTGATACGGCCCCGGTCAAGGACACGACCTTGGAGTAGCTGCTCGCGAACGTCGTCTTGATCTCGTCGGCCACCCGCTGGCGTAGCTTCTCGCTCTCCTCGGGGCCGACGCGATCCAGAAAGATCGGCAGCAGCCAGCCGCCGAGGCCCCACGCCATGCCGAAAGCGCGATCGAGGACCGTCGGGCCGCGCTCCAGGCCGCCGTAGATGTAGACCTGCTTGTGCGTGGCGGTGCCGTAGCGGTTGCCAGCGGCGCCGGCGCCGGCCAACGCCGCCTCCATGGACGCCAGCAATTGGCCCGCCAGGCGACCGCCGCCGGTGGCGTCGAACGCCAACGTGGCGCCGGTGTCCTTGAGCGCCGCGGTCAGGTCGTCGGCAAACGAGTCGGCGCTCGAGTTGACCACATGCGTAGCACCGATTCCGCGGAGCAGGTCGACGTGCTCCTCGCGCCTGACGATGTTCACCAGGGGGATGCCCTCGTTGGTACAGACCTTCTGCAGCATCTGGCCGAGATTGGACGCGGCAGCCGTGTGCGCCAGCGCCGTGTGGCCTTCCAACCGCATGGTTCCGATCATGCCGAGCACGGTCAGCGGATTGACGAAGCACGATGCGCCTTCGGCGGGTGTCGTGCCATCATGCAGGACGAGGCATTGGTCCGCCCGGCTGACCTTGAGCTGCGAGTACATGGCGCCGCCCCAAGTGGCGACCGTCTTGCCGAGGAGAGCTTGCGCGGCGAGATCGTCGCCGGCGCCGACCACGACGCCGGCACCCTCGTTCCCGCATGGCAAGGACCGACCGATGCGCGGTCCTATCATGGCCTGAGCCTCGGCCGGAATCTCGGCACGGACGCCGCCTTCGATCGCCTCGGCGCGGGTCATGTCGGCGCCACTGAAGAGCAGACCGAGATCGGACGGGTTGATCGGCGCCGCCTCGACGCGGATCAGCACCTCGGCAGGCCCGGGTGCCGGCTCGGCGACCTCGGCCACCGCGAGTTCCGCGTGTCCATCGGCGGTTACCGTGGATTGCATTTGCAGCATGTTTTGAGTCCTCTTTAGCCGCGCCCGATAAACGGCATCGACGACGCCATGACGGTGATGAACGGCACGTTGGCGTCGAGCGGCAGGCTATCCATGTAGACCACGGCGTCGGCGACGTTCTGGACATCCATGGTCGGTTCGGGCCGGATCGATCCGTCCGGCTGTTTCGCACCGCGGCCCATGCGCCCGGTCATGGGCGTCAACGCGTTGCCGATGTCGATCTGGCCGCAGACGATGTTGTGCTCACGGCCGTCGAGGAACGTCGAGCGCGTCAGGCCGGTCAGTGCGTGCTTGGTCGACGTGTAGGGCGCCGAGTTCGGCCGCGGCACGTGCGCGGAGATCGAGCCGTTGTTGATGATCCGGCCGCCTTTAGGATCCTGGTCCTTCATCAGCCGGATCGCGTGCTGCGTGCAGAGGAAGGACCCGGTCAGGTTGATGTCGACGACGCGCTGCCACTGTTCCAGCGTCAGTTCCTCCATGGGCACCGGAGGCCCGCCGGTCCCCGCGTTGTTGAACAGGAGATCAAGGCGACCGAACGCCTCTTTCGTCTTCGCGAAGAGCGCCGCCACCGAGTCCGCGTCGCTGACGTCCGTCGGCACGGCGATGGCGCGATCCCCGGCGCCGGATTCCTCGACGACTTCCTCGAGGAGTTTGGCTCGTCGTCCAGCCAACGCGACCGAGTAGTCCTTCGCCAGGAGCGCGAGCGTCGTGGTCTTGCCGATGCCCGTCCCCGCACCGGTGACGATGGCGACTTTGCCCATTGTTGATCCCCCCTAAACTGCCAATGCGGTGGAAAAACCCGGCACGCCCGCCCAGCGTCCGGTATCTGTCGCGTGCATCACCGCGATGGTCTTGATCACCTCGGGGTTCGCTAGGCCGTGCGGCTTTTGGCCGCTGAGCACGCGGATGATGTTCTCCGCCTGGCGGATCGGGCACTCCTCGAGGAAGGTCGGCGAGAAACCGGCCACGTGTGGTGTAACGACGCAGTTCGGCAGTTTCAGCAGCGGATCCTGGCTGTCGATCGGCTCGACCTCCGTGACGTCGAGTGCGGCTGCCTCGAGTTGGCCGGCTTCGAGCGCCGCCGCCAACGCCGTGCCGTCGATGATCGGGCCGCGGGCGGTGTTGACCAGGAGCGCCGTCGACTTCAGCTTGCCGAGCGCGTTCGAGTCGAACATGTGCGTCGTCTCGCTGGTCGCCGAGCAGTGGATGGTGATGTAGTCCGCCCGTTCGAGGAGTTCCTCGAAGCTGACCATGCGCACGCCGTACAGGTCACCCGTGGTCTGCTCGACGTAGGGGTCGTGGGCGACGATCTCGGCGGGGCCGAAGCCGCGGATGCGCGTTGCGAATGCGCGCCCGATGTTGCCGAAGCCGACGATCCCGACCGTGTGTCCCGCGATCCGCCGCACCGTCGTCTGGTAGGTGCGGCTCGAGCCCGGGATGTCCCGCCAATGACCCTCGCGGGTCGTGGCGATCGCGTCGTGCAGGTGGCGCGTCAGCGAGAGCAGCAAGGCGACCGCGTGGTCGGCGACCTCGGTGGTGTTGACGCCCGGCGTGTTGCAGGCGAGCACGCCGAGTTCTGTCGCCGCGTCGAGGTCGATGGAGTCGACGCCGACGCCCAAGCGGCTGACCACCTTGAGCTTAGGACAGGCTTCCATCACGGCGCGCGTCGTCAGCGGCATCACGCCCACCTGGGCACCGTCGGCATCGCGCATCAACTCGATGAAGTCGTCCGTGCTCCGTACGGGACCCTCGATGACTTCGAATCCCGCGGCCTCGAAGAGGTCGACCCGGTTGTAGGGACTTGCCGGCAGCGCGACTTTCACTCGGCCTTCTCCTCGGCGTCCGCCTTCGCGCGCACGGGCGCCGACAGTGCCGTCTTGGCCGGTCCCGCGCCCGCCGCGGCCTGCATGGCTTCGGCCGCGCGCTTGTTCTCCTGGATCTTGCTCATGATGGCAGCGCCGGCGCGCATCCACGTGTCGCGGTTCTCGATGACGAACTTGTTCGACTCGCGGTAGTTGTCGAGCATGCCGTTGACCTCCGGCATCACGTAACGGGCCACCAGGTCCCAACTGTTCAGCGTGTCCGCGCGGTTCGCCCAGTCATGGACGAAGCCGATCGCGGTGCCGAAACCGCCGGTCACGTCGATCATCTTCTCGATGCGCTCGACGAGATCGCGCGGTGTGCCGATGACGGCGACGCTGTCCTCGCTGAACGCCGTGACGTCGACGGCTTCGTCGGGGGTCTTGAAGATCGTGCCCTCGCCCGCCGCCAAGGTGCCGACGGTGTATTCGTTGTTGTGCCGGAAAAGGCCTTCCTTCGCTTGCTCGCGCGCCTTTTCGCGGGTCTCGGCGATGTGCCAACTCATGACGATGCGCCATGTGCTTCGGTCCACCGTGCGGTCGTGCTTGGCCGCGGATTCCTCCGCGAAGCTCCATTGCAGCGGCAGCGCCTGCAGCCCCGCCTTGGTCGTCGAGCCGATGGACAGCACCCCGGCCCCGTGCTTTCCGGCGAGCGTCATGCCGGACGGGCTGACCATGGAGGCCACGGCGAACTCCATGTCCTTCTGCAGGGGAAGCAACTGCAGCTTGGCTTCGTTCAATTGGAACCACTCGCTCTCGTAGCTGAAGCGTTCGCCGCCTTCGAACAACCTGCGGATGACGCCCATGGCCTCGTCCTGCCGGTCGCGCAGCACCATGGGGTCGACGCCGAGGGTGTGGGCATCGGACGGCAAGGCACCCGGCCCCGAGCCGAAAATCACCCGGCCGCCGCTCTGGTAGTCGAGTTGGACCATCCGCTGCGCCACCATGAACGGGTGGTGGTACGGCAGCGACACCACCCCGGTACCGAGCCGGATACGGTGGGTGCGCTCCGCGGCGGCCGCCAGGAACAGCTCGGGCGAGGCGATCACCTCCCAACCGGTCGAGTGGTGTTCGCCGCACCAGAATTCGTCGAATCCGAGACGGTCCATGTGTTCGACGAGGTCAAGGTCGCTGCGCATCTGCAGGAACGGGTTCTCGCCGATCGGGTGGTGTGGGGCCAGGAAGGCGCCGAACTTGATGTCGCCCATCGTGTGCTCCTCGTTCGTTGATTTGCGGGTTAAAGCAGCTCTTCAGCCATGAAGCGCAGCGTGTCGGGGTTTCCGGCGCCGACGTTGAGCATCGTCACCGGGCTCTCCTTCCACGCAGCGAGGCGCTCGCGAATGCGCTCCTTGGGGCCGACCAGCGAGATCTCGTCGCACAGTTCGTCGGGAACCGCGGCCATGGCCTCGTCGCGGCGACCGGCCATGAAGAGGTCCTGGACATGCTGCGCCTCGTCGCCGAATCCCATGCGCGAGATGTGGTCCTTGTGGACGTTGAACGATTTGGCCCCCATGCCGCCGACGTAGAAACCGACGTTCTGCTTGATCTGCATCAGTGCGCGGTCGACGTCGTCGTCGACGATGACCGGCACCGAGGCGGCGATCTCGAAGTCCATGTTCTTGATACGCATGGCGTCCGCGTACATGTCCATCATGCGGTACGGCGACAGGAACATCGGGATCCAGCCGTCGCAGATCTCGGCGCCCATCGCGACGTTCTTCGGACCCTCGGCGCCGAGGTAGACCGGAATTCGCTCACGCACAGGATGCAGGATGAGCTTCAGGGGCTTGCCGAGGCCCGTGCCGCCGGGCATGGGAAGCTGGTAGTGCTTGCCGTCGAAGGACACGGGGCCGTCGCGGGAGACGATCTTGCGGAAGATCGCCACCCACTCCCGGGTTCGCGCCAGCGGCTTGGGATAAGGCTGGCCGTACCAGCCTTCAACGACTTGCGGGCCGGATACGCCGATGCCGAGGATCAGGCGGCCGTTGGACAGGTAGTCCAGGGACACCGCGTGCATCGCCGCACTTGCGGGCGTGCGCGCGGAGATTTGCATGATCGACGAACCAACGTTGATGCGCTCGGTGTGCGCGGCAATCCAGGTGAGCGGCGTGAAGCAGTCGGCACCGTAGATCTCGGGTGCCCAGATGGTGTCGTAGCCGAGCGACTCGGCCTCCTTGGCGAGCCCGACGATGCGCTCCCCGCCGGGCGGTCCAAACGCGCCAATCCCAAGTCCGAGCTTCATGCCCTTCCCTCAAGCAAAACGGCAAGCTTACACGGTAATGGGCACGGCTTGACGGCTTGGAGTACGGCCAAAGCCGTGGCTACATCTTCCAGTCCAGCATCAACCAGAACTTCGTGGTGTCGGTCGCATGTGCCTCGGCGCTGTAGCGCGACGTCTTGACGAGCAGATCCAAGTTGTCGCGGATCGGATAGGTCAGCGACATGCCCACCTCCGAGCCGTAGTCGGCACCACCTTCGTCGGCGCGGAAGTCATGGTAGACGAGCGTCACGTTGGCGCGGCCGAGCTTCGTTCCCGCGGCGACCCACCGGTCCTGAACGCCGTCGTTGGGCGTCACCAGGAACCTGTCGGTCCAGCCTTGCCACTTGTGCAGGGTCCCGATCGGTGTGCGGAACCCGACCGCGCCGTCGTCGCTGCCCAAGTGATGAAGTCCCAGGGTCAGCGTGAACGGGTCTAGTGCGAAGTCTCCCTGAAGGGAGTAGAAGACGACGTCGAAGGCAAGCGGGTTGTCGCCCCAGTCCGACTGACGGGCGACCGATGCGTGCAGGTTCACCACATCCAACTGGGCCTGGTACTCGACGCCGTAGGTGGCGTTCGAGAACTGCGGCCCGTTGGCGTTCTGGAAGTCCAGCAAGTACGTGAAGGCGGTGACGGCGTGGTTGTCCGCCGGATCCGCCGTCGCGCGGAAGAGGTGCGAATTGCCGTACCAGTCACCAGGCTGCGCACCGTCGCCGGGGCCGAAAATGCGGTTGACGTTGTGCAGGTACGTGTACTCCCACGCCAGGCCCTCGCCGACGCGCTCGACCCTGACCGCATCGTAGGTCTGTTCGTTCTGGCGAAACGCGACCCCGCCGACCATCCGCTGCGTGCCGTGGATGATGCGTTGCCGACCGGTCGTCACCGTTACCGGCCCGCTCGCGTATTTGACGAAGGCCTGGTTCAGATCGAAGCCCTCGGGGTCGGCCACGACCGGGTACTGCGTTCGGCCATTCGTGGTGGAGTTGAAGCTGTCTAGGCCGAGGATGAGTGCGTAGTCGGCCTCGACCCCCAACGTCACCGCCCCTGCGGGTGCCGAGTTCCACGTCATGCGGGCGCGCGCCGTGGACGCCTTCGCATCCTTGCCGAAATAGGCTTGGTCGACCTGTTCGAACCGGTAGCGGAAGCCCAGCGATGCCTTGCCGTTGGCGATGGCCTCGCGCAGTTCCATCGATGCGGGCTCAGCCGGCGCGGCGAGCACAGTCGAGACCACGAGGACGGCAACGGCGTAGCGGGTCACGGCAATCGTCTCCTTCGTACAAACGTCCACGGCTTCAGCGGGCGTCCGTCCGGTCCACTCCTAGGCGTATTGTAGTCGAACGACCACCCGCTATTATCGCCCTCCAACAACAACTTAGGGAAATGCGAGTCGTGCCAGAACAACCCAGCGCGCTCGGCGAACTGCGCGTCCTCGACCTCACCGACGAACGCGCAATCTACGGCGCCAAGCTGTTGGCCGACCTCGGCGCCGATGTCGTCCGCCCCGAGCCACCGGACGGCGACCCGCTGCGAGGGCGCGGGCCGCATGTCGACGGTGAGGTGTCGACGAGTTCGCTGTGGTATGCGTTTTTCGCGTCCAACCGTAAGACCGTTCGCCTCGACCTCGCGACACCCGCCGGCAAGGCGGAACTCGCGACGCTGGTCGACCGCGCCGATGTCGTCTTGGCCTGCGATGGGGCGTTCGGCGTCCAAGACGCCGCCCTCGCCGATGCGCTCGCCGCGCGGCCTGAGCTGGTCGTGATCGACACGTCGTCCTTCGGTCCCGACGGGCCCTGGCGCGACTACCTGGCGCCCGACCTCGTCGCCGGCGCACTCGGCGGCGCGGTAGCGACCACGGGCGACGCCGACACGCCACCGCTCAAGACGTTTGGCGAACTGAACTTCGTGCTTTCGGGAACGTATACCGCGATCGCAGCTCTCGCGGCCGTCAACCGGGTCCGGGAAACCGGCGCCGGACAACGCGGCCACGTCCCGGTCCACGAGTGCATCGCCTCTTGTCTCGAGCACGTCCTGATGTGGTACTGGTACCACGAACGGTTGCCGAACTCGTCCGGGGCGGCGCTGGAACGGCGCGGCAGCCTGCATTGGTCCAATGCCTACGTGGTCATGCCTGCCCAAGGCGGCACGATAATGGTCACGCCCACCCCCTCCTTCGACAATCAACTCGTGTGGCTGATCGAAAAGGACGCGCACGAGGATCTGCTTGATCCCAAGTACCAGGAACCGGAGAACCGTCGGGCGTTCATCCAGCGCATGATGGCGGTGCTGCGCTCGTGGGTGGCAAAGCGCGATGTCGAGGAGCTCTTCTTCGAGGCGCAGGCCCACCACGCGCCGTACGGTTGGGTGCTGCCCGTCGACAAGGTGGCGGCAAACCCGCAGCTTGAGGCCCGCCAATGGTGGACCGACTACCGGGTCGACGGTCGCGACGTGCAGGGACCGGGCACACCCTATCGTCTGAGCGCCACGCCCTGGACGATGAGTCCGCCCAGGGAAGGCAGTGAACCCTGGGAAAAACGACGGCGAGACCCGTCCGTATCGAGCATGGCGCCGCAAGCTCGCCCACTCGAGGGGTTGCGCATCCTCGACTTCACGCACGTCCTCGCCGGGCCGTTCGCCACCCGCATTCTCGGCGACCTCGGCGCCGACGTGGTCAAGGTCAACTCGACGGCCCGGGCCGGCCCCAACGGGCCGGACAGCATCTACTACATCATGTGGAACCGGAACAAGCGTGGACTCGCCCTGGACATGTCCCGAACCGAGAGTCGCGACATCTGCCGGCGCCTCGCCGAGAAGGCGGACGTCGTCATCGACAACTTCTCGGTCGGCGTCCTCGACCGCTGGGGAGTCGGCTACGACGAGGTCCATGCCGCCAACCCGAAAGTGATCTACGTGCAGATGTCCGGCATGGGCGACGGCGGCCCCTGGTCGAACTTCGTCACCTACGCACCGACCATTCACGCCCTGGCAGGCCTGACCTACTTGACCGGCGTGCCGGGACGGCAGGACATCGGCATCGGCTACTCCTACAACGACCACTGCGCGGGGCTGCACGGCGCCTGCGCGATCCTCGCCGCCGTCGAAGCCCGCCGACACACCGGCCGGGGCCAACGCATTGACATGTCCCAGTTCGAAGTCGGCGTCAACCTCTTGGGCCCTACGCTGCTCGACTACTTCGCCAACGGCCGCGCCGCACAACCTTCCGGCAACAAGCTGCCCTACGATCTCGCCGCGCCGCACAACTGCTACCCCTGCGCCGGCGCCGCATCCGATGCGGTCGCCGACGAACGCTGGGTCGCCATCGCCTGCCTCTCCGACGCCCAGTGGCAGGCACTCCGTGCGGTCATGGGCTACCCCGAATGGGCGCGCGACCCCGCGCTCGAAAAAGCCGCAGGCCGGGTCGCGGATGCGGACCTCGACGGACGGGTCGCCGCGTGGACGCGAACGTTGACGGCAACCGAGGTGATGGTCCGGTGCCAGGATGCCGGCGTGCCTGCGGGTGTCGTGCAGACCGGGGCCGATCTGGGCGATCACGACCCCCAACTCCGCCACAACGGTTTCCTGGCGGAGTTCGACGAGCCCCACCCGGGGCCGGGGACGGTCTACGTGGACCGTCTTCCCATCTACTACGAAGCCACGCCCTGCGACGTCTACCGGCGCGCGCGGCGCATCGGCGAAGACAACGCTGCCGTCCTAGCCGACTGGCTGGGTCTGCCGGATGCCGACGTACGTCGGGGGGAGGAGGACGGCTTCCTGACATAGGCGCACTGTGCCCAAGGCGTCCAAGTCCCCACTCGGCCAACGCGTACCGCGCCGGGAGCTAGCGCACGTGAAGGTCGACGATGAAGCGCTTGCCGAGCAGTTTCAGCGCCGCCTCGACCTGGTCCACGTGGGAACGATGGCCAAGATCCACCAACCGGCGCACGGTGCCCTCCACCGTGTTGAGGCGCTCGGCAAGCGCCACGTTGGAGATGTTCTGGTCGCGCATGGTCTGGTACAACGCAACCTTCGCGGCGATCAGGAGCGGCAGGTCCACCAGGTCGCGCAGCCGTCCGGGGGATGGTCGCGGCATGTCACGGCGCTCCCTAGCGTAGCCGTGCAACGCGGCGACCAGCGCGACCCGGGCGGCATCGATGGCATGGCGGCGGCTACCCGCTCGGGTCGAAAGCCCTGGCAGATCCGGGAAGGTCACCACGGCGACGCCGTTGCGGGCTTGGATTTCTACGGGATAGGCGAGTCTCATACAGGGCAGTCTGACCGGCGGCTAGCCGGGCGTCGTTAGGACATCGGCTCGCCAACGCGTAAGAGAAGGCTTAAATTGACGTAAGCCTTTTGCCATGGCGGCATGGGACAGTCGCCCTCGACCGGTGTAGGAAATCGCCCTTGGTGGTCGTAGGACGCCCGAACACGGCCTGTTGAGACAACACAACCTATTGATTTGACATGTCCTCAATGAACCCAAGAGAAGCAGCACGTTGACTCTGCGCATCGGCGTTCTGGACCAGTCACCCATCGGCCGCGGCGAAGACGCGGCCGATGCCATTGCCCACACCACGGCGCTCGCGAAGCGCTGTGAAGACCTCGGCTACCACCGTTACTGGGTTGCCGAGCACCACGCATCCGACACCTTGGCGAGTTCGTCGCCCGAGATCCTGATCACCCGCCTGGCCGCGGAAACAAACCACATGCGCATCGGCTCGGGCGGGGTCATGCTGTCGCACTATTCGCCGTTCAAGGTCGCGGAGAACTTCCGGCTGCTCGAGGTCCTCTATCCCGGGCGCATCGACTTGGGCGTCGGCCGCGCACCGGGCAGCGACGGCTTGACGGCCGCGGCGCTGGCCTACGGCAATCCGCTCGGGATCGAGTACTACCCGGCCAAGGTCAAGGACCTGATCGCCTTCGTCAACGGCCGCGAGCCACTGACCGAGGCGTTCCGCAATCTCAAGGCCACACCGAAAACGCCAACGGCTCCGGAGGTGTGGATGCTCGGCTCGAGCTTCGACAGCGCGGCCTACGCTGCGCGCTTCGGACTCGCCTACTCGCATGCGCATTTCATCGCGCCCCAACCAGCCGTCGAGGCACTCCAGCAATACCGTCGCCTGTTCGCGCCGGAGCATCTCGCCGCGCCCTATTCCTCCATCGGCGTCTTCGCCGTCGTCGCCGACGACCCGGAGAAGGCCGAGATGTTCCGACGCTTGCGCGAACTGCAGCGGATCCGCCGCGACCGCGGACAGCGCGGACCGCCTCCGACGTTTGAGGAAGCCGCCGCCCATCCGTTCACCGACGAAGAACTCGAAGGGATGCGCAGCAAGCGCTCGCGGCAGATTGTCGGCACACCGGACGAGGTCAAGGCCGGCATCGACGACCTCGTCACCGAATCGGGCGCGGACGAAGTGATCGTTCTGACCATCACGCCGAGCTTCGAAGACCGGCTGCGTTCGTACGAACTCCTCGCCGCGGCCTACGATCTGAACGCCTGACTCGCTAAACGCGCGGGCTTCCCGCAGCCAACCGACGCTGCCGACGGACGCGAGCGGCTATACTCCGCTGCCACCAGAGTGACACTTAAGGACGAGTGTGGCCAAGCGATACCGCGCCGACGTCCTGACCATCGGCAGCGGCGCCGCCGGATTGGCGACCGCGTTGCATCTGGCCGACCGCGCCAAGGTCACCGTGCTGTCCAAGGACGCCCTGCGCGGCGGCTCGACCAACCGCGCACAAGGCGGTGTCGCCGCGGTCACCGCGCCGGACGACAGCTTCGACGCCCACGTCGAGGACACCATGGCCGCCGGGGCCGGACTGTGCGTCGAGTCCGCGGTGCGCATGACCGTGGCACGCGCGCCACAGGCGATCGAGCACGTCGTCGGCCTTGGGCTTGAATTCGACCGCGCCGGCAACGCGCCCCACCTCACGCGCGAGGGCGGGCACAGCCACCGGCGCGTGCTTCACGTGGCCGATGCCACGGGGGCCGCTATTGCCCGCACGCTGATCGAGCGCGCCTCAGCGCATCCGAACATCGACATCGTGAGCGGCCGCGTGGCGATCGACCTGATCACTGCCGCCAAGCTTGGCGAGCGGACCAATCGGACCCTCGGCGCCTACGTCTACGATGTGTACGCCGATGCCGTCGACGTTTTCGAAGCGGACTTCGTCGTGCTGGCCACGGGCGGCGCGAGCAAGGCCTATCTGTACACAAGCAATCCCGACGGCGCCACCGGCGACGGGATCGCGATGGCCTGGCGGGCCGGCTGCCGGGTGGCGAACATGGAGTTCAACCAGTTCCACCCCACCTGCCTCTACCATCCCGCTTCGGCGCAGACGCCGGGCTCGGGCTCGTTCCTGATCTCCGAGGCGGTCCGCGGCGAAGGTGGACGCCTGCTGCTGCCCGACGGGAGTCAGTTCATCCACCGTTTCGACAAGCGTGCTGAACTGGCGTCTAGGGACATCGTCGCACGCGCCATCGACCATGAGATGAAGCGCCTGGGCGCCGACTGCGTCTACCTGGACATCAGCCACAAGAACGCCGACTTCATCGCCAAGCACTTTCCGACGATCCACGGGCGCTGTCTCGAACTTGGCATCGACATCACCAAGGAGCCGATACCGGTCGTGCCCGCGGCGCACTACACCTGCGGCGGCGCCATCGTCGACCTCAACAGCCGGACCGACCTTCCGGGCCTCTACGCCGTCGGCGAGACCGCCTATACGGGGCTGCACGGTGCAAACCGGCTGGCGAGCAACTCGCTGCTCGAGTGCCTCGTGTTCGCCGAAGCGGCGGCCCAGGACATCCTTTCGACCCGGGAGAGCGCGCCGCGCACAGGCGGCCCGGTCCCGCCCGACTGGGACGAGAGCCAGGTGTCCGACTCGGACGAGCAGGTGGTGCTCAGCCACAACTGGACGGAACTGCGGCGCGCCATGTGGGACTACGTCGGCATCGTGCGCACCAACAAGCGCCTGGAACGCGCCGAGCGGCGCATCGACCTCTTGAAGCGCGAGATCCACGACTACTACGCCCGGCACCGGGTCAGCGCGGACCTGATCGAGTTGCGCAACCTCGTCCACGTCGCCGCGTTGATCGTGCGTTCGGCCGCCATGCGCAAGGAGAGTCGCGGCCTGCACTACACCCTCGACTACCCCGGCAAGCTCCCCAATCCGCAACCGAGCATCGTCTTCCCCGCCGCCGACCCGCTGGACGTGCTTCAGCCGTTTCCCGCGCGTCCGAGCAGGGCCCGCCGCAACCTGGCAAACCGGTCGGCATCGTAACGACCGGCTCGCAGCATCACGGTGCGGCGGCTGGTTCGAACCACAACCCAGTTCGATGTCATCCACGGACCTCCGCGGAGCTTGGCCGGCTTGCCGTCCGGGGCGAAGAGCACGGCGGTCTCTTCCACCAGTGCAAAACGCCACACCTCGCCGCGGGCGAAGACATGCACGTGGTAGACGAGCGACAGGCCAACCACCAGGAGCGGCCAGACGCCGAGGAAGTGGAACCAGGGCACGGCCACCAGGGCATGGATGGCAACCACTGCTGTCAGCCACTCCCAGCCCGGCGACCAGAGCATTTCGGTGTCGTCGTGATGCGGGTCCATCACGAGTCCGCGTTGAACGCCACGATTCTCGCCACGATCTCGGCGAATCGGGGTTCCGGGAGGACGCGACCGCGCAGCCAGTCGAGCAAGACCCAGTCGTCCACCTGTAGAAGCGCCCGGTAGGCCGCCTGCTCAGAATCGCTCAAGTGCGGGTAGCGGGACCGGGCGAAGTCCACGAGCAGGATGTCGAGTTCCAGCATGCCGCGGCGGGAGCGCCACAGCACGCGCTCCAAGTCGCGGCGGTCGTCCATGCGGCTATGATGCCGCCTAGGTCCCGACGCGTGCAGCCTTTGGCTAAACTTGGCCGCATGGCTTCAGCCGTCAAGCACTTCGCCGGCCTCGACTTCATCGGGCCGGACGCGTCAACCTTCCTGCAGGGCTACCTGACGGCCGACCTCGATGCGCTGCAGCCGCGCAACGGTCTGCCAATGGCCCTGTGCAACATAAAGGGACGGGCCGTCGCCAGCGGCTGGGCGTTCGGCGAGCCAGACCACGTGCGCCTCGTCGTCCACGCAAGCGTCGTCCCCGACATCCATGGAGAACTTGGCAAGTACCTGCTGTTCGCGAAGTCCAAGCTGGCGCCCGTAGAGGGCGGGTTGCATTTCGCGCAAGAACCCGTCGGGCAGGAGGCGGTCGCGTTTCCGGGAACCGGGTATTGGCTCCACCCCGGCGCGGACGAAGGTCACGACAACTTCGCCAACGCATGCGTCGAAGCCGGCTTCGTCGTGGTCGCCAAGCCCGTGTCGCAGACCTTCCTGCCGCAGATGATCGGGCTGACCGACGTCGGCGCGGTGAGCTTCTCGAAAGGGTGCTACCTCGGCCAGGAAGTCGTGGCGCGTGCCCAGCACCGGGGCGAGGTGAAGCGCAAGTTGCGGCGCTACCGCTTCGACGGTCGACCGCCCGTCGTCGGCGATGACGTGATGCAGGACACTGCCAAGGTCGGCACGATCACCGCCGTGGGAGCGGGCATCGCGCTCGCCTGTACCCGCAGCGACACAGCGCCCGCTACTGCGTCCGGAGTGTCCCTCGTCAGCGCAGACTGATCGTCATGTTGGCGCTGGGCAGCGCCCCTTCTTCTCTTGCGAGGGGCTGGCCCCTCGCGCTCCCCGGCTGAGGGCTCTCTTCAAACCACCGCGCCGTGACCGTCTTGGTCTCCGTGTAGAAGCGTACCGCCTGCTTGCCGTAGGCATGCAGGTCGCCGAAGAACGAGTTCTTCCAGCCGGTGAACGAGAAGAACGGCAGCGGCACCGGGATCGGGATGTTGATGCCCACTTGCCCGACCTGCACCTCGTGCTGGAAACGACGCGCTGCGCCACCGCTTGATGTGAAGATCGACACGCCGTTGCCGAACGGGTTGGCGTTGATGAGGTCGATGGCGTCGCCCAGGGTCGCCACCGGCGTCGTCACCAGCACCGGGCCGAAGATCTCGTCGGTGTAGATCGACATCCCAGGCGTGACATCGGCGAACAGCGTCGGCCCCACCCAGTTGCCGTCCGGATAGCCCGCCACCGCGCAGTCGCTGCCGTCGAGTACGCAACGGGCCCCTTCGGCCTTGCCCTTCTCGATGTAGCTCAAGATCCGGTCCCGGGATGCGCGGCTGATCTGCGCTCCGTAGCCCGCCTCGCCGTCGTTCCATGGACCCGGCCGAACCGCCGCCATGGCGGCCTTGATGTCGTCCAGCCAATCCGCGGCCTCGCCGACCAGCACGGCGGCACTGATGGCCATGCACCGCTGCCCGGCGGCGCCGCATACGGCACCGACCAAGCTCGCGATCGCCTGATCCTTGTTCGCATCAGGCAGGATCACGAGGTGGTTCTTCGCGCCGGCGAGCGCCTGGACGCGCTTATCGTTGGCCGCCGCCTTGTGGTAGACGTAACGGGCGACCCCCACCGAGCCGACAAAGCTGACCGCGCGGATGCCGGGATGCTCGAGCATCGCGTCCACTTGGTCCTTGCCGCCGTGCACCACCTGCACCAGGCCGTCGGGGGCGCCGGCATCGACAAGGAGTTCCATCAGCCGGTTCGGCGTCATCGGATCCTGTTCGGAAGGCTTCAGGACGAAGGCATTCCCGCAGGCGACCGCGATCGGATACATCCACAGCGGCACCATGGCCGGGAAGTTGAAGGGCGTGATGCCGCCGCAAACGCCGAGCGGCTGCACCAGGCTGTACGTGTCGATGCCGCGGGCAACGTTCTCGACGGTCTCGCCCATGCCGAGCGAGGCCACGCTGCAGGCGTGTTCGACCACCTCGATGCCGCGCCAGACCTCGCCCATCGCGTCCTCGAAGATCTTGCCGGTCTCACGGCTCAAGCCCCGGGCGATGTCCTCCTGGTGCCGCTTGAGCAGGTCCTGGTAGGCGAAAAGGACGCGGGCGCGTTCCGGCACCGGCGTCTCGCGCCAACCTTCGAAGGCGGCCTGGGCGCCGTGGACGGCGCGGTCCATCTCTTCGCCCGTCGCGAACGGGACTTCGCAGAGCACTTCCTGGGTGGCGGGATCGGTGACCGCAATCCCGTCGGCCTGACTGTCGACGAACTCGCCGTCGATGAATAGCTTGAGTTTCTCCATGGCTTCGGCAGTTTGGCGCAAACGGGGCGAGGCGGGCAAGGCGGTACGGACCTGCCCCAAAAAAACCGCTACAGGAGTTGACACGGTTTCCTGTTGCCGCTGGTCGCCAGCGCGCCTTCAATATCGCAGATGAACATGTACTCGATCAAGACGGACAGCGGCATGCCGATCTACCGGCAGTTGGTCGACCAGATACGCGAGATGATGGCGATCGGCGTGCTATCCGCGGGCGACGCGCTGCCCTCGGTACGCGCCGTAGCCAGGGCCCTCGGCGTGAACCCCGCGGCGGTGTCGAAGGCCTACGCGCTGCTGGCCCAGGACGGCCTCGTGGCGGGCGATCCCAACGAGGCGATGGTTGTCACGGACAAGAATGTCGACAGGACGGAGGCGATGCGCCCTCAGGTACGGAAACTGGTGGACGCTGCGCGACGGCTTGGCATTTCCTGGGAGGATCTGACCGGCGCCGTCGCGCGGACATGGGAGGAGGCTGGCGCACCACCGCCGGCACGGGGCGCGAACGACCGGCGACTGAACGCTTGCCCGGCTAAGCCACGTCGAACCAGTTGATGGGCAGGATGCCGTTCTCCACAAGATACTGGTTGGCCCGGGAGAAGTGCCGGCAGCCGAAGAAGCCCCGATGCGCCGACAGCGGCGACGGGTGCGGTGCGCTGAGCACGAGGTGCCGACGCTCGTCGACGACAGCGCCCTTCTTCTGCGCATAGCTGCCCCAGAGCATGAATACGACATGCTCCCGCTGCCGGTTGATGGTCTCGACAACGCGGTCCGTGAAGGTCTCCCAGCCCCGGCCCTGATGCGAACCCGCCCGGCCGGCGGCCACCGTCAGGACCGCGTTCAGCAACAGCACGCCCTGGCGCGCCCACGGCTCGAGGCAGGCCCGGCCGGCGGGAATCGCACCATCGCGCCGACCGAAAGGCACGTTTTCGTCCACCATGTCCGTGTTGATTTCCTGGAAGATGTTGACCAGCGACGGCGGTGCGGCGACACCGGGGAGCACGGAAAAGCACAGGCCATGCGCCTGTTTCGGCCCGTGGTAGGGGTCCTGGCCGATAATCACGACCTTGACGGCGTCGAGAGGCGTCGCGTCCAAGGCCGCGAAGATCCGATCACCCTTGGGGTAGATCACCCGCCGGGCTTGCCGTTCCGCCACCAGGAAGGCGCGCAGCTTCTTCATGTAACCCGCCTCGAACTCGTCCACGAGGGCATCCTTCCAGGACGCCTCGAGCCGGACGCGATCGGCGGCGGCACTCATGTCGCTTCTTCGGACCCCGCCGGTCGCATCTGCGGGAACAGCACGACGTCGCGGATGGTGGTGCGGTTGGTGAGCAGCATCGCCAAACGGTCGACGCCGATACCCTCGCCCGCCGTCGGAGGCATGCCGTACTCCAGCGCAGTCAGGAAGTCCTGATCGAAGTGCATGGCCTCGAGGTCTCCACGGCTCTTGAGCGCCGCCTGGGCACGGAAGCGCTCCGCCTGCTCATCCGGGTCGTTCAACTCGCTGAACCCGTTGGCGACCTCTCGGCCGGCAACGAACAGTTCGAATCGGTCCGTCAGGCGGGGGTCCGCTGCGCTGCGACGGGCCAGCGGTGACACCTCCGCCGGGTATTGCGTGATGAACGTCGGCTGCACGAGGCTTTCCTCGACCCGCGCCTCGAAAACCTCCGTCAAGAGCCGCCCCCATTGCCAATGGGGCTCTACCGCGATGTTCAGGCCTCGGGCGAGCGCGGCAAGCGCCTCGGGATCGGCGACTTCAGACGGCGTCTTCCCGGTGGCCTCGCCCACCGCTTCCGACATGGTCCGACGAGCGAACTGGCGGAAGTCCAGGTCGTCGTCGCCGAAACGCAAAACGCGACCGCCTGCGATCTCGTCGAGCAGTGAACCCAAGAGCTCCTCGGTGAGGTCCATCAGGTCCCGGTAGTCGGCGAACGCCTGGTAGAACTCCACGGTCGTGAATTCCGGGTTGTGGCGCGGCGACAGACCCTCGTTGCGGAAGCAGCGGTTGATTTCGTAGACCCGTTCGAAGCCGCCGATCACGAGGCGCTTGAGATACAACTCGGGCGCGACACGCAGGTACAAGTCCACGCCGAGCGAATTGTGGTGCGTGACGAAGGGCCGCGCGGTGGCACCCCCGGGAATGGGATGCATCATGGGCGTTTCGACTTCGAGATAGCCGCGCTCGTCGAAGAAGCGGCGCATCGACGCAGTGAGCCGCGCGCGCACGCGGAACACCTCGCGGGACTCCTCGTTGACCATGAGGTCGAGGTAGCGCTGGCGGTAGCGGGTCTCCTGGTCGACCAAGCCGTGGTACTTCTCGGGCAAGGGCTTGAGCGACTTGGCCAACAGGTGAACGGCGCTGGCCTGGACCGTCAGCTCGCCCCTGTTGGTCTTCATCAGCGCGCCTTCGACGCCGACGATGTCGCCGATGTCCCACAGATCCTTGAACTCCTCGTAGGTCTCCGCGCCAACCTCGTTTCGGCGCAGATAGCATTGGATGCGCCCGCTCGGATCCTCCAAGGTCAGGAAGCTGGCCTTGCCCATGACGCGGCGCAGCATGATCCGCCCCGCGACGACCGCACGGACGGACGCCGCTTCAAGAGCGTCCTTCGCGGCGTCGCCGTGACGAGCGTGCAGATCCGCCGCCGTGTCCTCGCGGCGGAACGCGTTAGGGTACGCATCGCCTAGTTCGCGCCGGGCGGCGAGCTTGCGACGGCGGTGCGCGGCGACATCGGACTCTCTGTCGACTTCACTCATAGCCCCGCCTTCAATCCCGCTTCCATGAACTCGTCCAAGTCACCGTCGAGCACGTTGCCAGGATCGAAGCGCTCCACCTCGGTGCGCAGGTCCTTCACTCGGCTCTGGTCGAGGACGTACGAGCGGATCTGGCTGCCCCAGCCGATGTCCGCCTTGGCGTCTTCGATGGCCTGCTGTTCCGCGCGCCGCTTGGCCAATTCCAGTTCGTGCAGCTTGGCACGCAACTGCTTATAGGCGCGGTCCCGGTTCTGGTGCTGCGACCGCTCGCTCTGGCACTGCACGACCACACCCGTCGGCAGGTGCGTGAGGCGAACGGCAGAGTCCGTGCGATTGACATGCTGGCCGCCCGCACCGCTCGCCCGGTAGGTGTCCGTGCGCACGTCGCCCGGATCGATGTCGATGACGATGCTGTCGTCGATCTCCGCGGAGACGAACACCGATGCGAACGACGTGTGGCGACGGTTTCCCGAGTCGAAGGGCGACTTGCGCACCAGGCGATGGACACCGGTCTCCGTGCGCAGCCAGCCGTAGGCGTACTCGCCGCCGAACTGCACCGTGGCGCTCTTGATGCCGGCCACCTCGCCCGGTGATGCCTCGACCAGCTCGGCCGAGAAACCACGCTTCTCGCCCCAGCGCAGGTACATGCGCAGGAGCATCTCCGCCCAGTCCTGGGCTTCCGTCCCGCCGGACCCGGCCTGCACTTCAAGAAACGCATTGGCGTCGTCCTCCTCGCCGTTGAACATGCGCCGGAACTCGAGGTCGGCCACGATCGCGTCCGCGGCGCGGAGTTCCCCCTCGATGTCGTCGAGCGCCTCCGGGTCCCGCTCGGCGACCGCCAGTTCAGCGAGTTCGGCCAGGTCTTCCAGATTGGTCGTGACGGTGGCAAGCCCCTGGACCACCGCGTTCAAGGCGGTCTGTTCGCGGCCGAGCGCTTGCGCGCGCTCCGGCTCGTCCCACAAGGCGGGCTCGGCTAGCTCGCGTTCGACCTCTTCCAAGCGTTCCCTCTTGGCGTCGTAGTCAAAGGTACCCCCGTAGCGCGTTCGCGCGCCCGGACAGGGCTTTCAACGAGTCGCGGATCGAGGTGATTTCGGCCATGGCATGCGAGGAGAACGCGGCGAGACGCCGTAGCACGCGATTCTAACCCTGCGACCCGCATCGGCAAAGCGCCGGCGCACGTCGGCCCTCGAACAAGCCGTACGCCGGGTGATCAAATGTGCCAGACGTCGCCTGACCGTTTCACCTCGAAGGCATCGATGTCGGTGAGCGCGAGAATGTCCTCAACGAGCCCGCGCGTGCCGGCCACGATCGACAGGGGCTTGTTCTGCGGCATGGCGACGCACCAACGACGATCTTCGGGCCAGAAGGCCGACGGGTGATAGTGGGCCTTGAGCGCGCCGAAATCCGACAGCCAGGCCTCGATCCCATCGAGGCTCCCGCGGTAGAGGAGGACTTGACCCGGTGATCCATGTGCGGTGGCAGCCGCGAATTCGCGTCGCACGCGCCGGACCCCGTTGCGGGCCTGAAAGGCGAGCACCATCGACTTGACGTACCCAACTAAGCTCCGGGGTCCGCTTGAACCTGCTGCAGGTTCAGCCCGGTACATGACCATGCCGCCAAAGGTCGGGAGCTGGACCTTCCAGAAACCGCAGAGGCATGTCACATCCTCCGACGTATGCCTGCGCAGCACGCCGATCAGAGGGTGAATCAGCGCCGGCGCTCCTATCGCTGAATCCATCGGTGGATCGAGGTGCAGCCCGTCGCCCACGCCATCGCCATGCCGAGCGACCTCGGATCTGCGGATCGGCTTCAACCAGTATCCGGATTCGGCATGGGAATCAGAGGGGTCGTAGAACGACCCTGCCGTGCCCGACGAGACCTCGGCCCAGTGAGGATGAGGGAGGTGGACATAAGCTTCGTATCCGGCTGGCACGATCTCTCCGACGCTGTTTGGCGCGCCCACCAACCCGTCGAGGAACCAGCTACCCGTCTCTAAATCGGTCGGGGAGAAAACGGGTGGCATTTGGCCCGCAACGCCGGGTTCGTAGTCGTGTGGGAAGTGAGGCTGCATGACGACGCATTATGCCCATGACGCCGTCGCTGAGACTTGGGACGATCGCTCGCGGTGACCGGACACCCCACAATCTGTAAGCTCGCCAAGCATCAATCACACGCGCAGCACCTAGATGGGTCGAATAGTCGTCGAAGCCACCATCGAGAACGGCCTTGACCCGAGTAGCACGATCGTCTGCGACATCCTGGTCGACACGGGCGCGGCGTATCTCACCTTGCCGAACGCGTGGCGCTCCCGTCTCGGCGAGCTCACGGTCTACGACACCGTGTACGTCGAGACAGCCAACCAGCCCGTCGTGACCGGCGAAATCTGCGGGCCGGTCCTCCTGCGGTTCGGTTCGTTCCGCCGGGTCTTGGCAGAGGTCCTCTTCATCGACATGGCGCCTGCCGACGGCCGGCACGAGCCGCTGCTCGGCTACATTCCGCTTGAGCAGGCGCAGGCCGTCGTGGATCTTGCCGGACACCGACTTGCGAAGGTTGACCGCGTCGATCTCAAACGGTTGCCAGGTCCGTCGCCCATCCGAAGGAAGGACGGGTGCAAGCAGGGATCCTGAAGCCGCCGCTTCGCGATTCAAATGCGTCGAAACCCGGTCTCGAACCGAATGAACACCCGGCGACCGCGGGGATCGGCCGACCGCGGATCGTAGCTACCGGCGATGTTCACGTATGGCGGCGCGGTGCCGGCCACGTTCACGACACCCAAGGCCAGGCGCGTTCGGTCGTCCCCCAAGAGGTCCACGCCGATGTTCGCATCGACCGTGGTGAACGCATCGATCGCGAGCCCCCGGTCGTCCTCGTAGCCGCCGATGTGGCGGAGCAGGATGTTGGCGTCGGTTCGTCCCCGGGACAGGCCGACCCCCGCCACGGCCTTGAACGCCTGGGTCGGCGCGCCGACGTTCGCGCGGTTGAGGCGGCCCAAGCCGTCGCTGGCAACGCCCGCGTTGATGACGTCGTAGGCCAGCAAAACGGTGCCATCGAAGAATGCGCGCAAGGTCCCCAGGTTTGAGTCGAGGCGACCACGCGCCGCGATGTCTACGCCGCGCACGTCGATGGCGTCGGCGTTGATGAACGCCACGTTGACGATGGAGATCGTGCCGGCCGACGTGCGTTCGACGCGGGGATCGAACGGATCGGCGTTGACGATGGCCTGGGCATTGTCCTTGCGCAGCACGTCCTCGAAGGCGTAGTCGAAGTAGTCGATGGACAACTCGACATCGGTGCGCGGCTGCCAGGTGGCGCCGAGGTTGACGGCGCGCGAGGTCTCCGGCTTCAGGTTCGCATCGCCCACGGTGCGCCGTCCGGCGAACGTGGTCGAACCGTCGTGGTCGGTGATGTTGACGAAGTTCGTCTGCACCCCCTGGGTCTGGAATGTCGACGGCGCACGGAAGGACGTCCCCACCGACGCGCGCAGCGACAGCGTCGGCGACGTCGCGGCGAGCAGCGTCAACTTCGGATCCAGGGAATCGCCGACACCATCGCCGTAGTCCGCATAGCGCAGCGCGCCCGTGGCCTCGAACCAAGGCGAAAACGGCAGGAACACCTCGCCGTAGGTCGCAACCACGTCGGTCTCGCCGGCGAAGTTCGGATTGCCGATCAGGAAGGCGAAACCGTCGTGGCGCGTGATGGTGTCGTAGACGTAGGCGAGCGCTTGGTCACGCCTCTGGACGCCGACGGCGAACCCCGCCGGGCCGCCGGCAAAGCTGCCGAAGTAGCCGGTGACGTTGGCGTCGAGCACGTCCAGGGTTGACTCGGCATCGCCGACGTAGTCGCCGACGATGAACTGGCGCAGGGCGGGGTCATTGTAGGTTGCATCGCCCGGTCTGGCGCCGAACGCCGAACTGAACGGGTTGAAATACCGGCACGGGCCGACACCGGGGACGGCTTGTACCGCCGCCGTCGGGCTCGTGTCGCAATCCGTGCCGCCTAGACCCAAGAGCGCCGCTTGGAAGTTCGCGGCCACGATGTCGCGTGGGTTCAGCACCGCGTCGTTTGCCGCGTGCACGTACGAGAGGCTCCAGCCGACTCTTTCCGACCAATCGCCGTCGGCCCCGAACGCCGTGCGAACGGTGTGGTGCTGGTAGTAGTTGACCTCCGGCGGGTGGCCGACGCCATACGGACGGCCCTGGAAGAGGACGTCTTCGCCGAACACGTTGCCCGGGTGCCGGGCCGGCACTATTGGGGTTTTGAGCACGGGGAAGCTCGGCGACACCTCGCGGCTGATATCGTTGCGCGCGAAGCCGAGGTCCGCCCAGAGTTGCGCGCGGTCCGCCCACTCCCAGTCGAGTCGAGCATAGCCCTGCAACCGCTCTTCGACGGGCACGACCGTGATCTGCGGGCCGTAGTCGAAACGGCAGATCGTGTTGCCGTCGGCGAGGTTCTGCAGCAGGCCGCCGTTTGCCGTGCACCCCGGATCGGCGACGGTCGCCCCCGTCGAGGGCAGCGAGAAACTCCCCGGGTTGCCGAATCCGCTGGTCGAAGGACGCCGCCAGTCCACTTCGCCGAGCAGAAGGCTGCTGCGGTCGAGGTAGCTGGCCGCCAACAGGACCGTGCCCGCATCGCCCACAGGCCCCCCGAAGGCCGCGTCGAGATTGAAGTCGTCCTGGCTGCCGTTGCCCACGCGCGTGCGGTATTCGCCACGCAGGTCGAAGCCGTCGAGGTCGCGTCGGGTGATGAAGTTGACGACGCCCGCCACCGCGTCGGAACCGTACACCGCCGACGCGCCGTCCTTGAGGATCTCGACCCGCTCGACGGCCAGCATCGGCACCAGCGCCGCGAGATCCACGAAGCTCGACCCGTCGTCGGTCTGAACGGCGGACGGCACCTGTCGCTTGCCGTTCAGCAGCACCAGGGTGGACGCCACGCCCAGTCCGCGCAGATTGACGTTCGCCGTGCCGACGGTGAAGTTCTGCGTCAGGTTGTCGGAGTTGTTCTCGGCACCGTTGTCCGTGGGCAGCAAGCCGACGAGATCCCGGATGTCCTTGGCGGCGTAGCGGTCCAGCGTCTCGGCATCGTACTCGGCCAAGGGCGAGGCGAAGTCCGCCTGGCGGGCGATGCGGCTGCCGGTCTTGGCAACCACCACGATCTCCTCGATCTCCGCCGGTGACGCCTGCACGCCCCCGGCAATCCAAGCGGACAGCACAAGCGCGACAAGCCCGCGCAGAGTGTTCATCTCACTTCTCCTCCATGTCGTCAATTTCCAGTTGCAGGGTGTCGGCGTCGCCGTAGTCGTTCACCGCCAGGCGGTAGACCGCCCTCACCTGTTTCGCCGCGATCGGCTCGCGATTGAACGCAATGGCATCGGCTACGCGTTCGTCGCGCTTCAGGACCAGCTTGAGGTGCCGCTCTCCGACCACGCGCTGCGCGACGACTTCGAACTCACCGTGGAACCTTGGCTCCTCGAAGTCCTTTCCCCACGGGCCGTGGGCGCGGATCAACTGGGCATTGTCGAGGACGAGGTCGCCGGCCGCGAGCTCACCATCGACCACGACGATGCCGGCGAGATCGCGCGGCGTCACCCGCTGCGCCACCGCATCGTCGAACGCATCTCTGAATCGGGGCAGGGCTGCGCGGCGAATACTCAGGCCCGCCGCCATCGCATGACCACCGAAACCGTCGATCAGCTCGGGATAGCGCGCCGCGCAGTCGGCCAGGGCGTCGCGGATGTGCAAGCCGGGGATCGAGCGTGCCGACCCCTTCAACACAAAGGGCGCATTCGGTCCGGCATCGGCGAACGCGATCGCCGGCTTGTGGTAGCGCTCGCGGAGCCGTCCGGCCACGATGCCGACGACGCCCTGGTGCCAGCCCGGCTCGTAGACGCAGATCGAGACCCCTTCTCCGGCGTCGCCGGTCTCGACGGCTAGCTGCGCATCTTCGTTCATGGCCAACTCGATCTCGCGGCGCTCGTCGTTGAGCTCGCTCAAGCTAAAGGCTTGGCGGCGTGCTTCGGCGGCATCCTCGGCAAGCAGGCAGCGGATGCCAATCGCGATGTCTTGCAGGCGACCCGCGGCGTTGAGCCTCGGCGCGATGGTAAACCCGAGGTCGCTGGCGGTCAGCCTCGACCGCGCACGGCGCGCCGCTTCGATCAGCGCGGCGATCCCGGGTCTCGTTTTACCGGCGCGAATGCGTCGCAGACCTTGATGGACGAGGATCCGGTTGTTGCGATCGAGCGGGACGACATCGGCCACCGTCCCAAGCGCCACGAGGTCCAGCCAATCCGCTAGCCGCGGCTCCTCGATGCCCGAGCGCTCGAAGTGGCCAGCACTGCGCAGCTTGCTTCGGATCGCACCAAGCACGTAGTAGGCGACGCCGACGCCGGCTAGGTTCGGGCTGGGGAAGGTCGAGCCAGCGAGATTCGGGTTCACCAGCGCGCACGCCGCCGGCAGCGTATCTCCCGGCAGGTGGTGATCGGTGACGACGACGTCCACGCCCTGTGACTGGGCGAGCGCCACCCCGTCGACGCTGGCGGTGCCGTTGTCCACGGTGACGATGACATCGGGTTTGCCCTTGAGCGCAACCTCGACGAACTCGGGCGTTAGGCCGTAGCCGTACTCGAAGCGGTTGGGGACAAGGAAGTCCACGCGGTCCGCACGGACGCCGAAGGCACGCAGCACCGAGACGCATAGTGCCGACGCCGTGGCGCCGTCGGCGTCGAAATCGCCGGCGATCAGGATTCGTTCGCCGTCGACGACCGCCGCGGCGAGGCGTTCCACCGCAGCGTCAATGCCGGGAAGCGTCGTCGGAGCGTGCAGGTCGGCCAAGGTCAGGTCCAGGTCTGATGCCGTGCGCACCCCGCGCGCCGCCAACGCATCGCGCAAGAAGGGCGGTATGTCGCGGGGCAGGTCGGCTTCTCGCTTGGGCCTGGTTTCGATCAGCAAGTGTTGTCAGTGAGTTGTCACAGCCATGCACATCACTCTGTCGGGAGTGGCGGCGCGAATCAAGCGTATGCTGTTGTGCCGTTGCGGCCGCTCGTGCCATTCAGGCCGCCGGAGGAATTATGAAAATCACAGCAATTGACACCTTTGTAGTCGACGCCGGCTGGAGGCCGTGGCAGTTCGTGGCCGTGCGCACCGACGCCGGGATCACGGGCTACGGCGAATGTTCGGACGGTCGCATGCCCTACAGCGTGGTCGGCACCGCCCAGGAGTTCGAGACCATCCTCAAGGGCAAGGATCCCCGTCCCGTGGAAGCACGCTACTGGGAAATGTACCGGATGGCGCGGCAAAGCCCGGGCGGCATCGCGGCGAAGGCGATTGCCGGCATCGAGCTGGCGCTGTGGGACATCAAGGCGAAGGCCTTGGGCGTGCCCGTCTACGAGCTCTTCGGTGGGCCCATGCGCACGCGACAGCGCGTGTACTGGTCGCATTGCGGCTCGTCGCGGGCCGGCAACCACGAGATCATCGGTGTGCCGCCGCTCAAGACCTGGCAGGACATTACCGATCTCGGTCACGAGGTCGTCGAGCGCGGCTTCACGGCGCTGAAAACCAACATCGTCTACCCTGGCGAGATCGCGCGAACCTACCGCGGCGGCTTCGGCGGCGGCGAAGGCACGACCGACGGCACAGTCGACAACGCCATGCTCGACCACATCCGCACCTTGATCGGCACCTTCCGCGACGCCGTGGGTCCGCACGTCGACATCGCGCTGGATCTCAACTTCAACTTCCGCGTCGAGGCCGCCAAGCGCATCTGCCGCGCCCTCGAGGACATGCGCATGATGTGGGTCGAAGTGGACATGTACGAGCCCAACGGACTGCGCGAGGTCCGTGACTCGACCAGCGTCACGATCTGCTCCGGCGAGAACCTGTTCACCGCCCGCGACTACCGCCGCTACTTCGAGGCCCGGTCCATGGACGTGTGCATGGTCGACGTGCCCTGGAACGGCTTCGCCAACTCCAAGCGCGTCGCCGAGATGGCCGAGACCTTCGAGATCAACTGCGCCCCACACAACTACTACAGCCACCTGTCGACGCTGCATTCGCTGCACCTGTGCGCGGTCATACCCAACGTCCGCATCTGCGAGATCGACATTGATGACGTTCCCTGGAAGGACGACCTCGTGACGGAACACCTCGTATTCGACAACGGCCGGGTGGAGATCCCGGACCGACCGGGGTGGGGCGCGGACCTCAACGAGGAAGTGGCGCGAGAGCACGTTTGGGAACGCGGGCGGCCGCCCGGGTACTCGGCCGGGTCCGCGACCAGCAGGTAGCGCGTAGCCCACTCGTCGCTGCGACGCTCACGCGCACAGGCTTCGGCGTGGCCCAGCAGTTCCGCGGGCCGAGGTCGACGTGAGCCGCCGCCGTAGACAACGTGCACCCAACCTCCCTGGTGCTGTGGACAACAGGGTTGCGATGGACTCGTCCTGCATCCTAGGATGACCCCGCAGCCACGCGGGGACCGGTGGGTCGCAAGCTGCTGATCGGGGGAAAGGGCGACGCATAGGCCCCATATACCGCAGGCGGTTCGGGCTCTATGCGCAAAGCGGAGGCGCAGTGAAAAGAAATCCGGACGCGAAAGGAAAGGCGGTCGAACTGCTAAACGTGCCGTTGTACAGCCAGGGTACTTTCGACGGGCTTTGCGTCTACTACACCGGAGCGATGATGCTGGCGACCTTGTTCCCCGAATACGCTAGCGAGTTCGGCAGGGCGAATCCGAAGGCGGTACGCTTGATGTCGTACGATCCGCTGATCCGCGAATACCCCGAGCGCGGGCAGCAGGACCATCGCCGCACTCTTGCTCGTTGGTTCTATCACGGCGAGAGCATCGCCACGGTAGTTGACATCATCAATCAGAACGTGCGGCGTCCCGGTCTGTCCACATACTTCGAGTTCGTTGAACTCGATCGACGGGAGCAGACCTTCGACAACGAAATCGTTGGCAACATTGAAGTCGGCTTACCCGTGATGCTTGGCTGGAACACTAAGGACTACGGTAGCCACGCAGTGCTCGTGACAGGCTACTGGATCGGCAAGGAGAAGTGGCTGACGGTGAACGACCCGAGTGGGGACACGAACGTGAGTTGGAACTCCCTGAAGGCGCAGCAGGAGGGGATGGGCAAGTTCGAGGTGGGCTTTTGCAGGGAGCATCGCGGGCCCCGACCGATGAAGTCGATCCAGACGTCGGGCAGTGCACCAGTTGTGTACCAGTGGATGCCTCTCCGGCTACGTCCGAGACCTCCCCCCAGTGCCGGCTCCGACAACGGTGGGTTTTACCTGCCCGTGACAGACTTGTTCTAGATTGCAAACTGTCCAAAGGCAAGTGACGGTGAACGAGAGAGCCCATTTTGCGCGTCGCTTCGACCACCCATTTCAACCAAGTCCGGGTCGCTTCGCGCTTAGCACCGTCGCGCAGATTGTCGAACGTGCAGGGCGAACGCACCGAGGACTCCCATGGGGCGATTCGGCATCACGCCAGCGGGACCATCTTCGAGCGTCGCATCGTCGCGTCACGGGTCAACAGCGGCACGTCGTGGACGACGCTGGTGGCAGCGATGAGCTCGTCGGCCGGGTCGCCTCGGAAGTCCAAGCGCGTGGACATCCGAGCAACGGCGAAGTCGATTGGCCAGAGACGGATGCCGTCCAGAGTCCGCGCAACCTCCCGGTCGTCGAGGTCGACCTCCACCCGACCGAGCTGGGCGAGCTTCGCCAGTTCCCAAGGAACGATGCCCGACATGCTCCACTCGTTCTCCTCCAGCAACGCCCGCTCACGGTCCTTGAGATTGCCGATCAGTGCGAACACGAGGATGTGCGTGTCAAGATTCAGCATCAGCGTTCCAGCGGATGCCGGTCGTCTGCAAGTCCCCGCGAATGCGGACCTTGTCTCTCAAGCCGCCAATCAACGGTGCGAATCGGCGCTCGTAAGGCAGCACACGGGCCACCGGCCTGCCGTGCTTCGTGACGACCAGCCCGTCCGCATCAAGCCGGTCGAGCAATCCGAGGCACTGTTCCTTGAACTTGGCGGCACCGATCGTCTTCATGGCTCGACTCGCGTAGGGGATGCGACGTGGACGGATTTTACGTCTGGTCGGAAAATATGTCCACTTTTCGACTGAAAGCGGCTGAGTATCCTGGAAGTCCACACGCCCCGCCGGTCGGCAGGTCGCGCATCCAGAACTGACGTCCCGCGGGCCAAAACGGCGTCGCGAGAGGTTCGTCGTCTACGCGGCCGGCATCATCGCGCCGAGGTCCGCCACGCGGATGCGCGTGATGGTGCCGGTGACGCCCGGCAGCCGGCCGAGTTCCGCGACAGAATCCTCGACCACCGTCTCGGCGACATCGTCGGTCAGGATCACTATGGGCACCCAGGGTTCGGCACCGGCGCGGATCGCCTGGGGGCGCTGGATCACCGCCTCGATCGAGATGTCGTGGCGGCTAAGGATGTCGGCGACTTCGGCGAAGACGCCTGGCTGATCGATCGCCGGGATCTTCAGGTAGTGGGGACACGCCACGCCGTCTATCGGCAGGCTGCGCAGACACCGTTCCGGCGCGCGCGGAACCGTGTGCGTCCCACGCGCCACCTCGACCAGGTCGGCCACCACGGCGGAGGCCGTTGGCATACCGCCGGCACCCGGGCCGACGTACAGGGTGGGACCGACGGCGCTGCCGTGGACCATGACCGCGTTCATGACCCCGGCGACCTTGGCGAGGAGGAGCGTGTCCGGCACGAGGGCCGGGTGGACGCGCGCCTCGACGCCGGCGTCGGTGAGACGGGCAATACCTAGATGCTTGATGGAGAAGCCGAGCTCGCGGGCGTAGCGGATGTCTTCGATGTCCACCTGCGAGATGCCTTCCACGTGAACACCGGTGAAGTCGATGTCCGTGTCGAATGCGAGCGCCGCCAGGATCGCCAGCTTCTGTGCGGCGTCTATGCCCTCGATGTCGAACGTCGGATCGGCCTCTGCGTAGCCGAGACGTTGCGCTTCGGCCAGCGCGTCGGCGAACGACCAGCCGTCGTCCTCCATCGCCGTGAGGATGTAGTTGGACGTGCCGTTCACGATGCCGGCCAGGACATCGACCTCGTTGGCTGCAAGGCCGTTCCTCAACGCGTTGATGATCGGGATGCCGCCTGCCACGGCGGCCTCGAACCCCAGGGCCAGGTTGCCCTGCTCCGCCTTGTCGAACAGCTCGCCGCCAAAGGCCGCGAGGAGGGCCTTGTTGGCCGTGACGACGTGCTGACCGGCATCCAGTGCCCTCGCCACGATGTCACGGGCCATCGTGTCGCCCCCGATCAGTTCGACCAGTACGTCCACGTCGTCCGAAGCAAGGGATTTCAAGTCCGTGTCGAAAACGGCATCGAGCCCGAGGTCGGGTTTCGGAGTCCGGCTCGCCGCGCGCACAACTTCGATCGGCCGGCCCGCCCGTGCGGCCAGCGCGGGGCCGTTCGCGCGCAGCAACTCCACGACGCTTGCACCGACTGTCCCTAGGCCGGCGATGCCGACCCGCAAAGGCTTGGCCATTGACTAGAGCTCCAGGAGGGCGGCGAGCTGGGCCGGCGGGGTGTAGCCAGGCAGCATTCGACCGTCGGCGAGCACCAAGGTGGGCGTACCGCTAAGCCCGACGTCCTGACCGAGTTGGTACTGCGTGGCGACTGGATTCACGCATGTCCTCGGCGGGATCTCCTCGCCGTTCTTGAGCCGCGTCAACGCATCGAGGGGATCCGTGGCGCACCACGCCGATACCATGCGGTCGTAAGTCGGCGATCCAACGCCTGCGCGGGGATAGGCTACGTAGCGGATTTCGATGCCGAGTGCATGGTATTCGTCCATCTGGTTGTGCAGTTGCCGGCAATAGCCGCAGTCCGTATCGGTGAACACGAGCACGCTCGCCTTAGGTCCCCCGTCGGGTGAGAACACGAGCGTGTCCGCTTCGGCGACGCCCTCGACGATCTCCAGACGCCGCGCGCTGCGACGCCCCTCCGTGACGGCCACAAGCCGGTGATCGTCCTGGATCTCGTAGAGGTTGCCGAAGATGAAGTAGCGGCAGTCCGGGGTCACGTAGAGGTAGTCGCCACCTTGTACCTCCACCTCGAAGAGACCCGGCGCGGCTGCCGGAACCACGCTTTCAGCCGGCAGGCCCTGCGCCGCCATGCACTCCGCGATCTCGTTCGCGACTTCGTCCTGGTCGGCCGTAGCGGCGACGGCCGCAACGCAGAGACAACCGACGGCTAGGCTTAAGGCCTTCTGCGCACGGGGCAAGACGCTACTCCTCGTTGAATCGCTTTCGCTTGGACCCTAGCCGCGGGGATGGTGTTCCGCGTGCAGTTCCTGCAAGCGCTGGCGGGCGACGTGAGTATAAATCTGCGTCGTCGATAAGTCCGCATGGCCCAGCATGAGCTGCACGGCACGCAAATCCGCCCCGTGGTCGACCAAGTGCGTGGCGAAGGCGTGGCGCAGCGTATGCGGCGAGATCGAGCGGGCGATCCCCGCTGCGGCCGCATGGCGCTTGATGGCATGCCAGAACGTCTGCCTGGTCATCGCTGTGCCGCGTTTGCTCGGGAACAGCGCATCGCTCGATCGCGGTCCGAGCAGGGCCGGTCGCGCCTCGTCGAGGTAGCGCCGCACCCATTCCAAAGCCACCTCCCCCACCGGCACGAGCCGCTCCTTGCCGCCCTTGCCGACCACCTGCACGGTGCCGCGCCGCAAGTTGAGTGCCGGAACCGTGAGGCCGACGAGTTCGCTAACCCGCAAGCCCGTGGCGTAGAGCAGTTCGAGCATCACGCGGTCTCGGAATCCCTCCGGCGAGTTGATCGGGTCATCGCACTTCGGTGCGGCCAGCAAGCTCGCGATCTCCGTCTCCGTCAGCGAACCCGGCAACGGGCGGCCCAGGAGCGGTCGACTGACGTTCGCCGTGGGATCGGCGGGTACCGCGCCGGCCTCCGCCGCGCGACGGTAGAAACTGCGGGCGGCGGAGAGGAACCGTGCGATGGTCCGCGGCGAGCGCCCGGCGGCAAGGCGGTCCGCCAGGTACTGATGCAGGTCCGCTTCGGTCGCCGTGTACAAGTCCCGCTCGAGCCATCGAGCCAAGCCGGCCAAATCGCGTCGATAGCTTGCGAGCGTCTCGCGGCTTAGGCCGTGCTCAAGCCACAGATGGTCCAGGTGGGCATCGATCGCGCTGTCCGACGCACCAGATTGGCGCATTCCCTTGCACTCCCGTGCGGTGGTTCACCGCCCTTGCGACCGCCGCAATCCCTAGAACACCCATAACGTATTGAAATCTCAGGCCAGATTCAACTCCCATGAAACAGACTGCCGGACTTGGCACAGAGTCTGCTTATTAGGTCGCCAAGGCGAGTCCGGCGAAGTCCTCGGTCATCCGAGACTCAAGCGATGTCGGACCGTTCAGGCCGGTCGCCTCTCCCGTGCCTGGACGGACCAGCTTGCCAGGCGGGCAGTCCTCCCCTTCACTATTGCCCCCTGGCAGGCTGGCCGCTTGACCAACCCTCAAGGGGCGGTCAGATCTTCTCGCGAATGCGAGCTGCCCGGCCGCGGCGCTCGCGCAGGTAGTAGAGCTTAGCCTTGCGGACGTCGCCCCGGCGTTTCACGCTGATGCCGGCAATCATGGGGCTATGGGTCTGGAACGTGCGCTCCACACCCACCCCGTGGGAGATCTTCCGCACGGTGAAGGACGAGTTGAGCCCCCGGTTGCGTTTGCCGATCACCACACCTTCGAAGGCCTGCAGTCGTTCGCGGGACCCTTCGCGGACGCGCACCTGCACCACCACCGTGTCGCCGGGGGCGAACTCCGGGAGATCGTCCTTCAACTGGGCGTTTTCGACATCCTCGATGATCTCATTGCGGCGCATGGGCATCCTCCTCCAGTGTGTTCAGTCGGGTCTTTTGGATGTAGTCCGCCAACAGCGTCCGGTCGGCGGCGGTCAAGTCGCGGTCGAGCAGCATGTCCGGGCGACGCTGCCATGTGCGCCCAAGCGCTTCCCGGCGCCGCCAATCCGCCACTGCGCCGTGGTCGCCGGACAGCAGGACGCTTGGGGCGGAGACGCCGTCCACGACTTCCGGGCGCGTATAGTGCGGACAGTCGAGCAGGTCGCCCATGTACGACTCCGCCGCGGCGGAGTCAGGGTTGCCGAGGACGCCCGGTAGCATCCGGGCCACCGCATCGAGAACCACCAGCGCCGCGAATTCGCCGCCGGACAGGACGTAGTCGCCGATGGATAGCTCGCGGTCGACTTGCGTCTCGACGAACCGCTCGTCGACCCCCTCGTAACGGGCAGCGACGAGCACGAATCCCGGCAACGCCGCCAGTTCCGCCGCAATCCGCTGGTCGAAACGCTCGCCTTGCGGGGTCAGGAAGACAACCGGCGCGGATTCTGGGACGAGCGTCTTTGCCGCACTCACCGCCCGCTTGAGCGGGTCGACCATCATGACCATCCCCGGACCGCCGCCGAAGGGGCGGTCATCGACTGTGCTGTGCAGGTCGTCTGCGAAGTCGCGCGCGTTGACCGTCGCACATTGGAGCTTGAGGTCCCGGAGTGCGCGCCCGGTGACGCCGGCGGCCAACGCCGCTTCGACGACATTCGGGAACAAGGTCACGACGGCTGCTTGCACGGTCATGCTCCACCCGACCAGGCGGATTGCCAGTTCGCGACAATGGTTTTGGCGACGACGTCCACCGCCGTGACGATCTCGGGCACGAACGGAATCATGTCGGCACCGTGGGCTCCTTCGACGACGAGCACGTCGTGCGCCGGGGTCTCGAACACTCGGACCACGGTCCCCACGTCTCCATCCTCGCCGAGAACCTGGCAGCCGACCAGGTCCCGCCAGTAGTACTCGTCAATGTCCGTGGCGGGCAGCACTTCGGCCGCCACCGCGATCTCCGCACCGCGCAGGGCGGACGCCGCATCGCGGTCGGCACAGCCGTCTATGCAGGCAACGAAACCGCGTTGGTGTGGCCGAACGGCGGCCTCGACCGGGTGCCAGGCAATATCCCTACGGAGTTGCCACGGCCGGTAGGTCGCAAGGTTCTCGGCGGGCTGCGTGAACGACTTCACGTGCACCCATCCGTGGACCCCGAACGGGCCGCCAACGGCGCCGATGACCACCGGATCCACCCGACCCCACCACGCTTACGCCGTCTCGACCGCTTCGGCCTCGGCTTCAGCCGCCTCGCCCTCGGCTTCAGCCTCGTTTGACTGCGCCTTGCGGTGACGAGCGATCAAGCGGGCCGCGCGCTCCGTCGGCTGCGCGCCGACGGAAAGCCAATAGTCGACGCGCTCGAGGTCGATGCGGAGTTCTTCTTCGCCACCGCGCGCAAGCGGGTTGTAGAACCCGACGCGCTCGATGAAGCGACCGTCGCGCTTTGCGGTCTTCTCGGCCACGGTGACCTGGTAGAAGGGATGTTTCTTGCCCCCGTGGCGGGCCAGTCGAATGGTGACCACGTCTTTGAAGCGCCTTTAGCGAAAGGCGCGCGATTCTAGCCGATCGAGACGACGAGCGGTACCGCGGTGCGTGGTTGTCAGCGCAGCGTCGCGGTGAGTCCGGCCGCGACGATTCGATGGTCCCGGGTCAGCAAGGTCGCGCCGAGGACCCGGGCCGTTGCGACGATGATCCTGTCCGCGGGATCCCGGTGGAATGAGTCCGGCAAAGCCGCGACCTCAGCAGCCACGGCTGGAGAGATCGACTGGCGACGCACGAGTGGCGGCGCCACCGCCTTGTCGAGCCAATCCCGCAACGGCAGGGCAAGCTGGATGCGACCCAAGCTATGGAGCGTCGCGACTTCCCAAAGCGAGATATCGGACACGTGGACCGGATCATCCGGACTCACCGACTTGACGACCTCACGCTGCGCCGCCGAAAGCTGCGTCGTGTCCGTCAACCACCAGAGCAAGATGTGGGTATCGAGCAGCGCGATCACTTAACGCAAGCTCTCCCAATCGCTCTCCGGGACAGCGGGCCCGATGATGTCGCCCACCACCGTGACCGTGCCCGTCAACTCCAATTGGGGGAACGCCGCTTTCGACTCGGTCGGCGGCCACAGTTCCGCGACTGGTCGACCGCGTTTCAAGATGACGATGTGCTCGCCCGTGTCCCGCACCCGATCGAGGATGGCCAGGCACCGCGCTTTGAAGTCCGAGGCGTTGATCGTCTCCATAGATGACCAGTATCAATGACTAGTCATATCCCGTCAAGCTCCGCAGCGCCGCCTGCTGTCCACCAAGAACCGCGCCGAGCTCACGACTGACCAAGTGGTGTGGCGTCGCAATCCTTGCCAACCCGGTGTCGGGCAGCTATTTTCCGGTGCGTCCCGACCGAGGGGGGCGAGCGATACAGGGTTCCTGCGACAGCCATCGTCGTTTTCAAAAGTTCGTCCTGATGCTCTTCATCGCCTTCGCCCCCGCCGTCCCGGGTGCTGAAGGCACCGACGAACGACGCCAAGGCGCGTCCAAAGTCGGCGAGGCGACCGATGCCGCCGCACGGAGTTGGTCGTGGTTGGCGGGCCAAGTCGGCTGGTCGGATGCGAGTGCTCTGCGGCACCACCTTGCCGGTGTCTCAACGACCGACATCGAATGGGTGCGCGTAACCATGCATTCCGATCGCCGTTTCCTCGAACAACCAGGCATTACGGCTGAGTGGATGCTGGCCGATCCTGGCCATCAGGTCGTGCGCAAGGCAGTCGGTGGAGCCGCAGCGATTGGCTTGGCCGGCCTGGCCGGAGACACGGCGGCGTTGGCAAGGCTCGCCCTTGACATCGGCCAGGGCGACCCCGCGTTGAAGGCGCTCGACGCCGCCCTCTGGAACGCGTATGGCAGCCACCTAGGCGAGTACGTATGGATACGCGACGAGTCCGGCGCTGGAACCACCATGTTCCTCTGGGTCCGGTACGCGGCGAGAGTCGACCGGGATGCGCTGGAGACATTGCGCGTTTCCGCCCATGACCTGCTGCAAATGGCCGACTATCAGCTCGCGCGAAAGCTGGCGGCCGACGCCCACGTGCAGTCACTAGTCGAATGCGTGCGATGCGCCACCCCATCGGCACCTTACTACGACGACTGCGGCACGACAGAGCCCTCAGCCGGGGAGCGCGAGGGGTCGGCCCCTCGCAAGAAAATAGGCCACTGCGCGCTTTCGAGCGCCGATGATCCGACCGAGTTCTGCGCGGCGTACCTGCCGCGCATGCTTCACCCTGCCACCCAACTCGCTCACTGCCCGGACGTGGCCGCGAATCTCCCAAAGGTCCCGGAAGGCTCGGATTAGACGGCCGCGTACTTGGCGGTAGGCCGTCCGCCCTAGGTTTGCGGCCCAACGCGTCACAATCGCGACGAACCTATCGCCGGCGTCGTCCGCCGCGCACCGGGGCGCCGCCCTGGGCTGCTTCAAGACCACGCATCATCCGCTTCATCGCCCCCTTGCGGGTGACCTTCTTCATCGTCTTCTGCATCTGCTTATGCTGCTTCAGGACGTGGTTCACGTCCTGGATGCGCGTGCCGCTGCCGGCTGCGATCCGGCGCTTGCGCGAGCCGTTGATGAGGTCGGGGTACTGGCGTTCCTTGTGCGTCATGGAGTCGATGACGACGGCCATCTTGCGGAACATGCCATCGTCGATCTGGGCGCGCTTGGCATTGCTAAGCTGATCGACCCCCGGCAAGCGCTCGAGCATGCCTTCGGCGCCGCCGAGGTCCGACATCTGGCGCAACTGGTCGCGAAAGTCGGCTAGGTCGAACCGCCGGCCGCGGCTGATCTTGTTGGCGAGCCGGGTGGCTTTCTTGCGATCGACCTTGCGTTCGGCCTCCTCGATGAGCGACAGCACATCGCCCATACCGAGGATCCGCGATGCGACGCGGTCGGGATGAAAGGCCTCGAGGGCGTCGGTCTTCTCGCCGACGCCCAGGAACTTGATCGGCTTGCCCGTGACCGCGCGTACCGAGAGCGCGGCCCCGCCACGCGCATCGCCGTCCGCCTTGGCGAGAACGACGCCGGTCAGCGGCAGCGCCTCATGGAACGCCTTGGCCGTAACCGCAGCGTCCTGGCCGGTCATGGCATCAACGACGAAAAGCGTCTCGACCGGATCGATCGCCGCGTGGATGGCGGCGATCTCCTCCATCATCTGCTCGTCGATGGCGAGGCGTCCCGCCGTGTCGACGATGAGCACGTCGTCGAAACGGCTCTTGGCGTCGGCCACGGCGCGCTTGGCGATCGCGACCGGGCGCTCGTCGGACGTGCTCGGCACGAAACGGGCACCGGCCTCCGCGGCGAGCGTCTGTAACTGGTCGATTGCGGCCGGGCGGTAGACGTCGGCGCTGACGACGGCCACCTTGCGGCGCTCGCGGTCCTTGAGGTAGCGCGCGAGCTTGGCAACCGTGGCGGTCTTGCCAGCGCCTTGCAGCCCCGCCATCAAAACGACCGCCGGCGGCGACGCGGCGAGATCCAGCGCATCGTTGGCATCGCCCATGAGGTGGACGAGTTCTTCGTGCACGACCTGCACGAAGGCTTGTCCGCTATCCAGCGAGGCCAGCACCTCGCGGCCGACGGCGCGTTTCTGGACATCCGCGGTGAAACTGCGCACGACCGAGAGGGCGACGTCTGCCTCCAGGAGCGCGATGCGCACTTGGCGAACCGCGTCGCGGATGTTGTCCTCGGTGAGACGGCCGCGACCGGACACGTTCCTCAACGCGCCGGTCAGGCGCTCTGCGAGGCTGTCGAACATCACCAATCCAACGGGCACGAAACGTTGCCGCGCGAGTCTATAGGTTGGACGTGCCTTCCGACACCACCGCTAGGGGCGCACAATCGAGACCGATGACATCCGACTCCGACAACGTTGAACGCCGCATCACGCTGCTGATCGAACTGGAGGACCGCCCGGGCGCACTGGAGTCCGCGTTGCGACCATTCGCCCGCCACGGGGTCAACCTGACGCACATCGAGTCGCGGCCGCGGCAGGGACGCACCTTCGATTTCCACGTCGACTGCGAGGGTCGCCGCGGCGACCCCGCCGTGGATCGGACGATCGCCGAACTCTCGCGTACCACGGTCCACGTCATGGTGCTCGACGACAAGGAGGTGCCGTGGTTCCCGCGACACATCGCGGAACTGGACCTGGTGGCCAACAACACGCTCGACGCGGGCGGCGCATTGCAGGCCGACCACCCCGGGTTCTCCGACTCAAGCTACCGCCGACGCCGCGCCGAGATCGACCGCCTTGCCAGGCGCCACCGTCACGGCGAGGCATTCCCGGCGGTCGACTACAACACCCGGGAAGCGCAAACCTGGGGGCACGTCTACCGCCGCCTGGCGTCATTGCGCCGACAGTATGCGTGCAGCGCATACCTCGCCGCCTTTCGTGCCCTGGAGGCGCATTGCGGATTCGGCCCCGACGCGGTCCCCGAGGGGCGTGACGTCAGCGCATTCCTCGAAGCGCGCACGGGCTTTGTGCTGCGTCCCGCACCAGGACTGCTGCGACCACGCGACTTCCTCAATGCGTTGGCATTCCGGGTGTTCTTCGCGACGCAGTACGTGCGCCACCACACGGTACCGTTCTACACGCCGGAGCCCGACGTCTGCCACGAGTTGCTCGGTCATGCACCGATGTTCGCCGATCACGCCTTCGCCGACCTTTCCCAGGAAATCGGGCTGGCGAGCCTGGGCGCCAGCGACGAGGACATCGAGCGCCTGGGGCGGTGCTACTGGTACTCGGTGGAGTTCGGCCTGTTGCGGGAGGGCGGACGATTGAAGGCCTACGGCGCCGGCGTGCTGTCGAGCGTCGGCGAACTCGAGCGGGCGTGCGCGGGTGATCTGCCCGATGAGTCCCTCAAGCCGTGGGACCCCGAGTCCGCTGCACGAGAACCCTATCCGATCACCGAGTTGCAGCCATGCTACCTGGTCGCCGACTCGTTGCAGGACGCCAAGGCGCGCATGCGGAACTTCTGCGAGTCGCTCTCAAGGCCGTTCCACGCCCGCTACAACGCGGCGGCGCAACGCATCTGGGTCGACCGGGCCGTTCGACGGCGACATTGACCGCTGGCCCTCCTTTTCGACAGACTCGCGCGGATTTTCGCCGTTATAGGGACTTCAAGACGTGCAACTCGAAGACAAGGTGGCCGTGGTCACCGGCGCTGGGCGGGGCATCGGCCGCGCCATCGCGATCGCTTATGCCAAGCACGGCGCAAGGGTCGTCTGCGCCGCCCGCAGCATGGACGAACTGAACGCGGTCGCCGCGGAAACCGGCGGCCTGGCCGTGCACTGCGACGTCGCGTCGGAAACCGACATCCGCGCCCTGATGGATGGCACACGCGATCAGTTGGGATGCATCGACATCCTCGTCAACAACGCCGGCGCCGTCGCGCGCCTGCCGGTCCACGAGCTGCCCGTCGAGGACTGGGACATGGTGATGAACGTGAACCTGCGCGGCTTGTTCCTATGCACCAAGTACGCGCTGCCAGCCATGCTCGAGCAGGGTTCCGGATGCATCATCAATATCTCGTCCGGCGCCGGCGTGGTCGGACCGCCAAATCGATCCGCCTACGCGGCATCCAAGCACGGCGTGATGGGGTTCACGAAGACCCTCGTCGCCGAGTACCTGCGTCGCGGAATCCGCTCCCACGTCATCCTGCCGGACGCCACCGTATCGAGAATGCGCAGCGAAGGCTTCCCGGACGAGGATCCGGCGTCGATCATCCAAGCCGAGGACATCGCGGACGCCGCGGTGTTCCTGGCCACGCAGCCGGCAACCGCGCACACCATGGAGATCCGGGTCAGCCAAGGCTTGCCCACGCGGCGGATTCAGCGCGACTGACGACGCCTTACTTGCGAGGGGCAAGCCCCTCGCGCTCCCCGCTGAGGGCTCTTCGCCACCGAAGAACGGCGAAGGTGTAGATCACGGCATTGAGGACGAGCAACGCGACGCCCAACGCAACCCGGACCGTCGGCGTGAGCAGGCCGTCCTGCAGCAGGTCCGGGTAGATCAGCGGCATCAGGGTCGTCTCGATGAAGCGACTGCCGCTCAAGTCGCCGCGGAGCGCGTTCTCGAGGTATGTCAACGGGCAGACCCAGTCCCCGAATTGAACGGCGGCGCCCCACACGGTCGCCGGGATGTGCAGCCACGCGACGCGTGGAAACCGAAGCACGAGGAGGCCCCCGGCAGCGACGAAGACGATGAAGCCGAAGTGGAGGAGTACGACGGCGTCCGCTGCGCTCATCGGCCTGCCGTGAGACCCGCTACTTCGCCCGCCAGCGTCGGTTGACCGCCGAGACGATCGCCGTCAAAGCCGCGGTCACGGTGTTGCGGCTCAGGCCGATGCCGAAGCTGTTGGCACCCGCCTCGCTCAAACCCACGACGCAGATCGCCCGCGCATCGTTGCCCGTGCCGATCGCCTGCTCGTGGTAGTGGACGATGTTCAGCGGTTCGTTCAGCGTCGTCGCCATGGCGTTGACGAATGCCTCGATGGGTCCCGTCCCCACCCCTTCGACACGAACTTCGCCATCCGGTACGGCGACGCGCGCAACGCAACGCTGGGCCTCATTGTCCGCATGGCTAAGGTCGTACTCGATCAGGCGGTACGGCTCCGCATCGACCACGTACTCCTTGACCAGCGCGCCCATGATCTCGTCGGCGCGCACCTCGCGGTCGAGTTCCTCGGTGAGCCTCTGCACCACCTTGGAGAACTCCACCAGCATCTCGCGGGGCAGCGAGATGCCGAAGCGCTGTTCGAGGACAAAGCCCACCCCGCCTTTGCCGGACTGGCTGTTGACGCGCACGACCTCCTGGTAGGACGAGCCCACGTCCGCGGGATCGATGGGCAGGTAGGGGACTTCCCAGTGGTCATCCCCCACCCGGGCAACGCCTTTCTTGATCGCGTCCTGGTGGGAACCGGAGAAGGCGGTGAACACGAGGTCTCCGGCGTAAGGGTGGCGCTCGTGAACGGGCAGCTTGTTGATGCCTTCGACCGTTTCGCGGATCCGCGGCATGTCGCGGAAGTCCAGTTCCGGGTCGACGCCCTGCGAGAAGAGATTCATGGCGACCGTGACGATGTCGCAGTTGCCGGTGCGTTCGCCGTTGCCGAAGAGGGTCCCCTCGACGCGTTCCGCGCCCGCCATCAAGGCCTGTTCCGTCGCCGCGACACCGGTGCCGCGGTCGTTGTGGGTGTGCAGGCTGATGACGATGCGCTCCCGGCCGGGGAAGTGGCGGGAAAACCACTCGATCTGGTCGGCATACACGTTGGGCGTGGCCATCTCGACGGTGGACGGCAGGTTGACGATGATCGGCGCATCCTCGGTCGCGCCCCACTCGTCCGCCACCGCGGCGCAGATGTCCACGGCGAAGTCGAGCTCGGTGCCGGTGAAACTCTCCGGCGAGTATTCGAAATGCACGTTCGTGTCGTGGAGATCGGCGACACCTTCCTTGACCAACGCCGTGCCCTCAACCGCCAGGTCGACGATGCCCGCCCGGTCCATGTTGAAGACGACGCGTCGCTGCAGCTCAGAGGTGGAGTTGTAGAGATGGAAGATGGCATTCGGCGCGCCGTCGAGTGCCTCGACCGTGCGCGCGATCAGTTCCGATCGGGCTTGGCAGAGCACCTGCACGGTGACCTCTTCGGGCACCATGTCGCGTTCGATGATGTGACGGATGAAGTCGAAATCCGGCTGCGATGCCGCCGGGAATCCCACCTCGATCTCCACGAAGCCGACCTCGAGCAGCAACTCGTAGAGGCGCAGCTTCTCGTCCACGTTCATCGGATCGATCAAGGCCTGGTTGCCGTCGCGCAGATCGACGCTGCACCAGCGCGGCGGCGTGGTGAGGATCCGGTCCGGCCACTGGCGGTCCGGCAATCGGACCGGCGAGAACGGGCGGTATTTCTGGAACGGCATGGCACCTTTGCGGCTGCCGCGTAACGGTTCTGCGTGCTGCGTGGTCATCACGAAACGTCCTTGGGTAGGTTTGGACTTGGACGGTGGGCTGACGTTGCCCTGTGGATGAGGTAATGCCGGCTAAGCCGGCAGTAGCAGCAAAATAAGGCGGGCGAACAGCGCCGGGCTGGCCGTTGCGGAGCGCAAACTGTTCGACTTGGGGTTCAAAGGAACTCGCCGCCGTGGGGTGAACGGGGCGAAATATAGCCGAATGGCGGGCGCGTTGCTAGCGCACCACGTCACACTTGTACGTCGACCGAGGCGGCGACGGCCGCCGCCGCCTGGCGCGCCGCGGCGATGCTGTCGCGGCGCGCCAGCGCCACGCCCATACGCCGCTCCCCTTGGACTTCCGGCTTGCCGAAGAGGCGAATCTGCGTATCCGGTTCGCCGAGTGCCGCCGCGAGGTTGCCGTAGGCGACGCGATCCGAGTCGCCGTGGGCCAGGATCACGGCGGACGCCGACGGACCGACTTGACGGATCATTGGGATCGGCAAGCCCAGAATGGCGCGCACGTGCAGGGCGAACTCGGACAGGTCCTGGCTGATCATGGTGACCATGCCCGTGTCGTGCGGCCTGGGGCTCACCTCGCTGAACCAGACGGCATCGTCCTTGATGAAGAACTCGACGCCGAAGAGCCCGTGTCCGCCAAGTTCGCCCGTGACCAGACCCGCGATTCGCTGGCACTCGCCGAGCGCCGCCGACGTCATCGGCTGCGGCTGCCAGGACTCCTGGTAGTCGCCACCCTCCTGCCGGTGCCCGATCGGCGCGCAGAAGCTGACGCCGCCGACGTGCTGGACGGTGAGCAGAGTGATCTCGTAGTCGAAGTCGATGAAGCCTTCGACGATGACCTTGTCGGCACCGCCGCGGGCGCCGGCCCGCGCGTACTCCCAAGCTGCGAGCGCGCCTGCAGCCGTATCGACCGTGGACTGCCCCTTGCCCGACGAACTCATCACCGGTTTCACCACGCACGGCGTCCCGATGGCCTCGACGGCCGCGCGGTACTCGGCTTCGTTCGCCGCGAACCGGTAGGGCGAGGTGGCCACCCCGAGCTCTTCGGCGGCGAGGCGGCGGATGCCCTCCCGGTTCATGGTCAACCGTGCCGCCCGCGCCGTGGGAATGATGCGCCTGCCCGCCGCCTCGAGGTCGACCAGCGCCTCCGTCGCGATGGCCTCGATCTCCGGGACCACGAGATCCGGACTCTCCGCTTCGATGAGATCCCGCAAAGCCGCACCGTCGAGCATGTTGAGCACGTGGGCACGGTGCGCGACCTGCATCGCCGGCGCGTTGGCGTAACGGTCCGCGGCAATCGTCTCGACACCGAGGCGCTGCAGCTCGATCACCACCTCCTTGCCGAGTTCACCCGAACCGAGCAGCAGCACGCGGGTGGGGGCCGCCGACAACGGGGTGCCGATAGCGGTCATGGCGCGCCGGAGGCCACCAGCCCCGCCTGGTAGCGCCTGAAGTTGCGTACGTAGCGATCGGAGAAATCCGTGATTTCCGCCACCTCGTCGTCGCTGATCTCACGGACTACCTTCCCCGGCGATCCGAGTACCAAGCTGCGCTCCGGGATCTGCTTGCCTTCGGTGATGAGCGCATTGGAGCCGATCAGGCAGTTGTCGCCGATCACGGCGTCGTTCATGACCACCGCATTGATGCCCACCAGGCTGTTGTTGCCGATCGTGCAGCCGTGCAGAACGGCCTTGTGCCCGATCGTGACCTGGTCGCCGAGCGTCACGGGGAAGTCCTCGTCCATGTGGATGACGCTATTGTCCTGGACGTTCGTGCGCCGGCCGATGGTGATGGTGTCGTAGTCGCCGCGCAGCACGGCGCCCCACCACACAGACGATTCGTGCTTCAGGCGCACCGCGCCGATCACCACCGCGGTCGGTGCGATGAAGACATCGCCCTCGGTTTCGATCGCGCAGCCATCAAGCGAGTAGATCATGGCGTCTCCCAATCCCCTGCCAAGCCCATTGTTTCCCTTAACCGCCGGCGACCACAAGGGTCGCCGCGGGCGACCCAGAGGTCGCCCGTATAATCGCCCCATGAACTTCTGCAGCGCCTGCGGCGGCCCCATCGTGCGAAGAGTCCCGCCGGGCGACAACCGCGAGCGGTTCGTCTGCCAGCGCTGCGAGACGGTCCATTACATCAACCCGAAGATCGTCACGGGGTGCTTACCCGTCTACGACGGCGCGGTGCTCCTGTGCCGCCGGGGCATCGAGCCGCGCAAGGGTCTGTGGACCTTGCCGGCCGGTTTCCTGGAACTCGGCGAGACGACCCTCGCGGGCGCTCTGCGGGAGACCCGCGAGGAAGCGTGCGCCACAGTCGACCCGCTCGGGCTATACACCGTGTTCAACCTGCCGCACATCTCGCAGGTCTACTTGTTCTATCGCGCCCGGCTCAGCGAAGACGCATTTTCACCGGGCGAAGAGACCACCGACGTCCGTCTGTTCGACGAGCAGGACATCCCCTGGGACGACCTCGCGTTCCCGGTGGTCACCAATACGCTGCGGCACTATTTCTCAGACCGGGTGAGCGGCGACTTTCCGGTGCGCGTGGAAGACATCGTCATCCAGCGCCGTTAGCGCGCCAATCAGCCCAGCGCCACACGAGCGTTCCGGAACAGGCGCAGCCACGGGCCGTCCTCGCCCCACGACGCGTCCACCCAAGAGTTCTGCACCGCCCGGAAGACACGTTCCGGGTGGGGCATCAGGATCAACACGCGACCGTCGGCGGCCATGACGCCGGCCAGCCCGCGCACGGACCCGTTGGGGTTTTTCGGATAGGACTCCACGGGCTCGCCGGCCGCATCGACGTACTGCAAGGCGACCGCGCCACGCGCCGTCAGTTGCCTCAAATCCGCGTCCTCGTCGAACTCCGCACGACCTTCGCCGTGGGCGACGGGCGCGGGAAGCATCGCGCCCGCCATTCCCGCGAGCCAAGGCGAGGCCACGTCGTTGACTCGGGTCTGCACGGTCCGCGCCTCGAACCGCTCCGAGCGATTGCCGACGAACCGTGGCCAGCACTCGGCGTCCGGCACCAAGTCCTTGAGTTCGGCAAGCATCTGGCAACCGTTGCAGACGCCGAGGGTCAGCGTGTCGCGGGCGAAGAACCCGGCGAAGGCGTCGCGCAGTCGGGGCTCGAAGAGAATCGACTTCGCCCAGCCGCCGCCGCCGCCGAGCACGTCGCCGTAGGAGAATCCGCCACACGCGGCCAGGGCCTGGAAGCCGGCGAGGTCATCCGGATCGGCGAACAGGTCCGACATGTGCACGTCGACGGCCTCGAAGCCCGCGCGATCGAATGCCGCAGCCATCTCCACCTGGCCGTTGACGCCTTGCTCGCGAAGGATGGCGACGCGCGGTCGTATGCCGGTTGCGACGTACGGCGCCGCGATGTCGTCCGCCGGATCGTAGGGTGCTGCGAATTGCAGACCTCCGCCCCGTTCGTCGATCGAAGCGAATTCCTCGTCGGCGCTCACCGGGTCGTCCCGCCGCCGCTGCATCGCGTAGCTCGTCGTCGCCCAGATCCGTTCGAGCTCCGGGCGCGTCGAGCCGAAAAGCTCGCCTCCCGCGCCGTTGATCACAATGCGCTCGTCGCGGCGCGGTGTGGCCACTCGCGTGAAACGGAGCCCGAGTCCCGCCGCCAACCCTGCCGCCGCTTCGGCATGTTCATCGGGGAGTCCCACGACGAAGCCGACCTCCTCCGCGAAGAGGCCGGCCAGCGCATCGTCCTCGGCCACGATGTCGAGCCCCGAGCGGGTCGCGAACGCCATCTCCAGGAGGGTCGCCAGCAGTCCGCCGTCCGAACGGTCGTGATAGCACGTCGGCCAGCCGTGCTCGTGCAAGCGGGACGCGAATTCGAGCAGGCCCTTGAGCCCACCGGGGTCGTCCACGTCCGGCGGCACATCGCCGAGGGTGCCGAAGCACTGCGCCAGCGCGCTCGCTGCAAGGCGGCGGCGGGCAAACGCAGGCTCCGCCAGGTAAAGCCCTTGGGTACCCGGACCAATGAATGGGTCGAGCGCCCGTCGGGCGTCGGCCACCGGTGCGAACGCGCTGACGTTTAGGGTCACGGGGGAGACCACCGTGTTGCCGTCCCAGCCGGTTTGCATGGACAGGCTGTCCTTGCCCACCGGAATGGCGATGCCGAGCGCCGGACAGAGTTCCTCGCCGACCGCGCGTACGGCCTCGTACAACGCCTGGTCTTCGCCGGCGTGCCCAGCCGCCGCCATCCAGTTCGCCGACAGGACCGTCCGCCCAAGGCTGACAACTGGCGCCGCCGCCAAGTTGGTCAGCGCTTCGGCGACGGCCAACCGGGCGGCCGCCGCAGGATTCGTCACGGCCACCGGCGACCGCTCGCCCATGGCCATCGCCTCGCCGGCATAGCCGTCGTAGTCCGCCAATGTGACCGCCACGTCGGCAACGGGCACCTGGTACGGACCGACCATCTGGTCGCGCGCCACGAGTCCCGTGATGCTGCGGTCGCCAATGGTCACCAGGAACTTCTTGCTGGCCACGACCGGCAGCCGCAGGACCCGATCGATCGCCTCGGCGAGATCAATGCCTTCGTGTGCGAATGGCGCGGCGGCGCGCTCGGACGGGCTGAACCGCCGGTGCATTCTCGGCGGCTTGCCGAACAGCGTCGACAGCGGCATGTCCACCGGGGTCTCCTTACCGCTTGAGTCCGCGACCGTGAGACGCGGCTCCGCCGTCGCCTCGCCGACGACCGCGTAGGGGCATCGTTCGCGAGCACAGATCGCCTCGAACACCGCCATCTCCTCCCGCGCGACGGCCAAGACATAGCGCTCCTGGGCTTCGTTGCACCAGATCTCCATGGGCGACATGCCTGGGTCGGCGTTCGGCACCGCACGGATGTCGAAGCGCCCGCCGACCCCCGCGTCGTTGACCAGCTCCGGCAGCGCATTGGACAAGCCCCCGGCCCCGACGTCGTGGACCAGGCGGATTGGACTGTCGCCCCCCAAAGCGCAGCAGCGGTCGATCACCTCCTGGCAGCGGCGCTGCATCTCCGCGTTGTCACGCTGCACCGACGCGAAGTCCAACTCGGAGTCGCTGGCACCCGAGGCCATGCTCGACGCCGCCCCGCCGCCCAACCCGATCAGCATGGCCGGGCCGCCGAGAACCACCAGCCGCGCACCGGGGGCCACGGGCGATGCGGCGACATGCTCGGCGACGATGCTGCCGACGCCGCCGGCGATCATCACCGGCTTGTGGTAGCCCCACGTCTCTCCCGCCAACGAACTCTCTGCCTCGAACGTGCGGAAGTAACCGGTGAGGCAGGGGCGGCCGAACTCGTTGTTGAACGCCGCGGCGCCGATGGGCGCCTGCAGCATGATGTCGGCGGCGGAGGCGATCCTGTCCGGCTTGCCCACCCCGGTTTCCCACGGCTCCGGCTGCTCGCCGAGGTTGAGGTGGCTGGTGGTGAATCCAACCAGTCCCGCCTTCGGTTTCGATCCGCGACCGACGGCACCCTCGTCGCGAATCTCGCCGCCCGAGCCGGTCGCCGCCCCGGGATACGGAGCGATTGCCGTCGGGTGATTGTGCGTCTCCACCTTCATCAGGACGTGCAGCGCACCGTGCCGACGGCGGTAGACGCGATCCTGATCCGGCGTCAGGCGGGACGCCGTATGGCCCTGGACGACGGCAGCGTTGTCCGCATAGGCGGACAGGATGCCCTCGCCGTTGGTCCGCTGGTATGTGTTGCGGATCATCCCGAACAAAGATTTCGACTGCGCCTCGCCGCCGATCGTCCAGTCCGCGTTGAAGATCTTGTGCCGGCAATGCTCGGAGTTGGCCTGCGCGAACATCATCAGCTCGACATCCGTGGGATCCCGGCCAAGGTCGCGATAGGCCAAGGCGAGGTAATCGATCTCGTCCCCGGACAGTGCGAGGCCGAGCCGCAAGTTCGCCTCGGCAAGGGCTCCTGGGGCGTCGCCGCCCAAGCTGACGGCCCGCAGCGGGCGGGGCGTGGCTTCCGCCGCCAGCACGCCGAAGTGCTCGTCGAACAGCACCGCTTCGGTCATGCGATCGTGGAGTTCGCCGGCAACGGCTGTCCGCAACGTCGATGGGCACGCCCCGGCCAGGTACCAACGCACGCCGCGCTCGACGCGAGCCACCGCCGCCAGGCCGCAGCGAGCGAAGATGTCCGTCGCCTTGCTCGACCACGGCGAAATGGTGCCCGGGCGCGGGATGACGGCGCAGAACGGCTCGCCGACGCGGTTCGGCAGTTCGCGTCGGGGTCCATATGCCAAGAGCGCTTCCACCACGCGCTGGTCGGGCTCGCCTAATGGGCCAGCCAGCAACAGGAAGTGCACGAACTCGGCGAAAACACCGTCGATTCCCGGCGCGATTGCACAGATTTCCGCGTGCTTCGCCCCGAGCCGGGCCGCCGAGAACGCGGGCGGGCCGGTGAGTATCTCGACGACGGGGGTCATGAAGGCGCGCATTATACGTTTCGATACGACGCTGACGCACCGACGCGAATACGCCGGGCCGTTCCATCACCTATTTCATTGGATCCTGTTCGACAGGAACTGGACGATCCGCTGGTGCTCGCACCCGAGATCCAGACTTACGATGTCGCCAACCCTGAAGGGGACCTCACGGTCCACGACGCCGTACTCGTCCAGATCGGCGATGGTCCCGGCGGCGGCGGCGAGTTTCATGACCCGGCCGGTGTGCACGTTGCTGTTTCTCATCCAGATCGTCGCGATGCTCCCGTCCTCCAGCGATAGCGTCAGAGCGTCCATCACAGGATCGTCAAGCGGGCCGGTCAGGCGCTGTGCCGGCCACAAGGGGCTTGTCCAGCGTTCCATCAGCGGCTTCAGTCTGCACGTGAGGTACTCGCCTCCCGTGACCACGCGGGTCACGGTGTCCAGCGCCCGCACTTCGATACCGTCTTCTCGCCCGGCCGTATCCACGGATCGCCACCTAACGTGCGTGCGGGAGACCGCATCGACCCAACCCACCGAGAACCTCTCCTCGGCCTCGGTCGAATAGACCTCGGCCAGATCGCCGATCACGTCCGCCAACGCTGTTCTGGCCTCGTCGGCGGTGGTGGTGACGATGTCGTTCATGGCCGCGTACTCCATCTCATGGGCGTTAAGGATGTCCCGCATCGGCGTATGATCTCACCGAGGTCAGCCGAGAGGGGTCACCATGAACCGACGCAAGGTACTCCAATCCGTCGTCTCTGCCGGCGTCCTCGCCAGCGTGCCGGTGACCGCCGCCGAAGAGCGTCCCAAGACGCCGCGCGACTTCACCGGGCCGTTCTACCCGCGCGGACCCCGCATCGGCGCAAGCGACCTGATCGTCGGCGAACCGAAGGCCGATGTGCTGAACTTAGGCGGAGTCGTCCTGACACCGGACGGCAGCCCGCATCCCGGTGTCCTGGTGGACATCTGGCAGGCCGACCCCAACGGGCGCTACAAGCATCCGCGCGACAGCGGCCAGGACAACCTCATGGACGGATTCCTCTACTGGGGCGAGGCCACCACCGACGCCGCGGGCCGATTCCAGTTCCGCACCTACGTGCCCGGTCGCTATGCGGCGCGGCCAGCGCAGCACATCCACTACAAGGTCTGGAACGGCGACCGCGAGCTGCTGACCAGCCAGATCTACTTCGCGGAACTGGGCGGTACCCGGGGACTCGCCAGGTCCGACGAGGCAGCAGCGCTTCAGACAGTGGCTCTGGAGTCCGCCGGCGACGGGAGCGTGGCGGCGGAAATCGAGATCGTGATCTAAGCCGCAAGAGTCGCCTGCCGCCCTCCATGACTGAGCGCGCCGAGAGCCCTGACGCGGCCGATGCCCTTCCGGACCGCGCACGGAGGTTGCTGAAGCAACTGTCGGGCGGCGCGGCGGACTTCGTCTGGTCCCGCGTCGAAGGCCACGACGTCTGGCGGGGTCGCCAACACGAGACCGGCGTAACGGTCGTCCTCAAATCCGGCGTCAACGTCGCGACGGCACGGGCGGTCGCGAACAGCGGGGTTGCGCCGCGCGTGCTGGCGGCGGACGGCGCGTCGGGCATCTGCGTCATGGAGGACGTTGGCTCGACCACACTGTTGGATGTGCTGGCCGCAGGCGACGCGGACGCCGCATCAGAGGGCCTGCTGGGTCTCGCCAGCGCCCTCGGTACGCTCCATGGGTGGTCGGCTGCTCCCGAGCCAGGGCAGCTTCGACTTCCGCCGGTCCGGCGTCTGCCCTTGTCGGCATTCACGAAAAGCTGCATGGCACTCGGCGTCGATGCTAACCGTGCGCGAGCCGCATTCATCGAGGCCGAGCGTTGCGTGCGCCACGACTATCCCCAGGTGGTGGTCCACGGTGATCCGTGCCCCGACAACTTCGTCCCCGGCGAGTCAAACCACGTCGCGGGCAAGTTCATCGACTTCGAGGCGACTCGTCGCGGCAACGCGATTCTCGACGCCGCCTGCTGGCACATGCCGTTCCCCACGGGTTGGCGAGTCGCTCGCGTGCCAGGTGAGTTGCTGACGCGCATGGATGCCAGCTACCACGCGGCGTTGGGGACCAGATGGCCACAGCTGTTGGACACCGCCACGTTTCAGCGACTCCTGGCTGCCGCTTGCGTCTATTGGCTGGTCTCGTGCCTCACGGGTAAGCGGTTCGTCGAAGCCGAGGACGACCGCCTCGCGGGGCCTGCGTTCGCTTCCGTTCGAGAGCGCGGACTGCTTTGGCTCGACAATGCGGCAGCGACGATCAGCGAGGCGGGCCACTTCGAGCGCGCAGGCGAGGTTGCCTACGAACTCGCCGAGCGACTTAGGCAGCGGTGGAAACTCGTGAACGACGCTCCGTTGTATCCCGCGTTCCTTTAGAGCGCATCTGAATGCTGGATTGTTCTGTACCCCGCGAACTGTGCTTCACTCCGTGATCGCGGGGCGAGCGAGCCCAATGAACCACTGCTCGTAGACGCGGCATGCGAACCCAGCCACGGAGTCGTAACCATGCCGGACAGACCCGACTCGATGGACGACCTCGCGGCTCGGAATCTCGAACTGACGTTGCAGGCCTTGGCCGCAGGGGAATACGGCGAACCCTACCTCGATCTCGATGCGGAGAATTCATAGGGCTGTCGCTTCGCCCCGCTCATCGCGAACGGCATTCCGAGACTGGACATCGATCGTCGCGCCTCGTGCATAATCCCAGCCATGCCGGACGCAGCGGAGACCACGACCCACCAATCGCTGGCTCGACGGAGAAGCCGATCCGCCACGGCGGAAGCGATCGCCAACGGCACGGCAACACTGCTGCTGGCCTTCCTAGCCGACGAGTTCGCTCCGCCCGCCATACTGACAATCGCCGTCGGCTGCGTGGTCACGGGCGCGGTCGCCAGGGCACTCTCCGACCACATCTCGCAACGCAATTCCGGGAGGCGACCGCTTTACGTCGTCCTGCCGCCAAGCTGGGAATGGGTGACGACCTGCGTGCAGGTCGGGTTGGCGGCGTTACTCGCGTGGGCCTTTGGTGCCGCCGTGGGGATGGTCGTGGCCGCGATGGTCGCCGGCGCGGCGCTGCCGGGCATCGAGACCTCGAGAAGGAGCTGGCAAGGACTCGCCAAGTCCGTCGGCAGGGCTGATTGATGCGATACCGAACGACCTTCGGTAGCTTCGCTGTGATCCTAGGGCTTGGCCCCGCAGGGATCGCGTTGGCGATGCCAAGCGCCTGGCTCTCCGGCTGGCGGCCGATGGTCGGGTTGGGGACGGCGCTGCTGTGCGTATTCGCCTGGTCCCTTCTGGGGACACGTTACGTCATCGAGCGGGGCGTTCTGGATGTCCGTGTTGGGCCCATCCACAAACGGATTTCCCTGAGGGACATCACGGCGGTCCATCGCCATCGCATGAGCGATGGGCCGACGTTTGGACTCGGCTCCGACTTCATCGGTATCGAGTACGGTGAACGGGCAGTCAACGTCTCGCCTAAGGACGTCGACGGTTTCATCGATGCGGTGTGCCAACGTGCCAAGGTCCGCCCCGAGGAGCGGGCCACAACCTTGCGCTGATCGGCGGATCCGCGCCTATGCCGTACGAACGCCCACAACTCCGAATCGCGCTTGGACACAGGCGCACTCGTGACAAGACTGGTACCCGCGCACGCCCGGGCATCGGCCGACGACCAGATTTCCCGGACAGTGACGGACGCGAGCGCCCATAGCCGTGTCGGCGGGATCAATGTCCCTGACGGTGAGACTCGTGCTCATGGCAGGGCCTCCGAATCTGGGCGCCGTCCAACCGACGGAGCTCACGACAGCGTAAATACGCAATGAGCGCCACGCGCCATCGCCCGCCTCAACCGTCCGAAGCCCGAAATGCGTAGCTCCCTTCGAGCGCATCGTGGAATGTCCGGAACAGCTCGCCGAGGTGCCTGAGGTCGCCCGCGGCCAAGAGCCGATCCCCGGCACGCTGTGCGCCGTCGCCGGAGTGTTCTTCGAGTCGGGACAAGATCTCGAGCGGTCCGGTCCCGAGCCCATCGGATGGCACGGGGCCGATCACGTCCAGGTTTTCCCGCAGCCGCTCCAAGCAGAAGCGCAGCGAGTACGGGAGATCGCCTTCGTGCAAGAGCAGCCCGAGGACGGCGCTCTCTTCGAATACGCCGCCGCATTCGCGCCCATAGGCCTCGAACGCGTTGCAGGCGCGCAGCAGCACGGGCCACTCGCCGCCGTGTTCGCGCCCCGCCGCATCGTTACAGTGCGCCACGAGCATGGAGCACACGAGCTGTGCACGCTCGACGTAACGCCCGAGCTGCATGAAGGACCATTCGGTGCCGCGGCGCATCGACGAGTCGCAGATTCCGTGGAATCGCTGGATGCCCTCTGCGACATCCCGATAGAGCAGTTCGGGCTCGCGCTTCCAGACCTCGACCAGGCGAGTGCGGCGCAGTGCAAGGTACTCCCGGTTGAGGCTCGACCAGATGCCGGGACCGATGGCGCTGCGCACCTCCCGCGCGTTCTCCCGGGCGGCCGCGAGACAGTTCGCGACCGCCGCCGGGTTTCCCTGCTCGAAGGTCAGGATGTCGGTCAGCGTGTAGCCGTCCACGAACAGGAAGTCGTCGTCCTCCATGTTGCCGAGCGACTCCGACTCCGGCGGGTCGTTGCCGATGCCTGCGAAGAGCAGCCGCCAACCCGCGGCGACTTCCACGGCCGTGCCGACTGGGAGCCGCTGGATCTGTAGACCCACTAGGCGCGCAGTGAACTCGGCTCGCTCCAGGTAACGGGCCATCCAGTACAGGCTGTCTGCGACGCGTGCTAGCACGTGTCGCCCTCGACGACCCAGGCGTCCTTGGCGCCGCCGCCCTGGCTGGAGTTGACCACCAGGTTGCCTTTGCGCAGCGCGACCCGGCACAAACCGCCGGGCACGACACGGGTATCCGCCCCTTGCAGCACGAAAGGCCGGAGGTCGACGTGGCGCGGTTCGAGCCGGCCGTCGATGAGACACGGCGCGCACGACAGGTCCAGCGTCGGCTGCGAGATGTAGTTCGCCGGACGCGCGCGGATCCTGTCGGCGAAGGCGTCGCGCTCCGCGCGGCTGGCGTGGCGGCCAACAAGCATGTCGTAGCCCCCGGATTCGCCCACCGCCTTCACCACCAGGTCGTCCAAATGCTCGAGGGTGTAAGCGAGACCGGCCGGCTCTCGGCAAAGGTGCGTCTCCACGTTCGGCAGAATGGGATCCTCGTCCAGGTAGTAGCGGATGATGCGCGGCACGAAGGCGTAGACGGACTTGTCATCCGCCACACCGGTGCCGGGCGCGTTCGCCATGGCCACGTTGCCCTTGCGGTAGACCTCGAAAAGCCCCGGTACGCCAAGGACCGAGTCGGCCCGGAACGCGCGCGGGTCGATGAAGTCGTCGTCGAGACGCCGGTACAGCACGTCGATTGGGCGCAGCCCGTGCGTGGTGCGCATGTGGAGTCGGTCGTCGAGCACGACCAGGTCGCCGCCCCGTACCAGTTCGATGTCCATCTCGGAGGCGAGGAACGCGTGTTCGTAGTAGGCCGAGTTGTAGACGCCCGGCGTCAGCAGCGCCACGGTTGGCGACTCGACTCGCGGGGCCAAGGACTGCAACGCGCGCAGGAGCTCCGACGGGTATTGTTCGACCGGGCGTACGCGGGAGCTGCGAAACGCCCGCGGCCAGGCGCGGCGTATGGCCTGGCGGCAGGCCAGCATGTACGAGACGCCGGAAGGCACCCGCATGTTGTCTTCGAGAACCATGAAGCCGTCGTGCGTGCGGACGATGTCGCTTCCGCAGACCGACACGTAGGCGTCGAGGGGGACGCCAACGCCCTCCATTTCAGGCCTGTAGTTGGGACAGCCGCGCACGAGGTCCTCCGGGACCACGCCGTCCCGCAGGATCAACCCCCTGCCGTAGACATCCGCCAGGAAGAGGTTCAGCGCCTGAACGCGCTGCACGAGCCCCCGCTCGATGAACTCCCATTCGCTCGCCGGGACCAGCCTTGGTACGCAGTCGACCGGGAATACGCGTTCGATGGACTCGTCGTCGCCGTAGACGGTGAAGGTGATCCCCTCGTGCAGCAACGCGCGGTTGACACGCTTCTGCAGACTGCCGAGTTCGTCGGCCGGAAGTTCGGCGAGCGCTTGAATCAGTGCCTCGCAATGCGGTCGCGGTTGGGGCGGACGAGTGCGTCCGGTGGCAAACATCTCGTCGAAGTACCGCTGGTCGAACGCGTAGCCGTCAAGCAACGCGGGATGGCCAGTACCCGTCTGGTCAGGCATCGACGGCACCGCTGTTGAGACCGGCGTGCAAGAGGACTACGCCGAAGCTTCCTGCGGCACCTCCACCGGCGGCAGGCGCCCCAAGGCATACGTCGGGCTGGCCGGGAACTCCAGGCGCACCGGGTATCGGCCCCCTTGTTTCGCGCGCTCGCGCTCGACGGTCTCACGCATGCCATCCCACTGCGACCACATGTCGCAGAGGTGATCGATTGTCATCTGATACGGGTTGTAGCGCCCGTAGTCGAACGTCGCCGCAGAGGCGTCCGCCAGGCGGTCGTTCTGGTCGCGGGTGCCGTGAAGCCACCGTGGATCGCCTTCGTAGGGGTTGGTCGGGCGGAAGCGGCGTACGCGGTAGTAGGCCGAGTAGCGGGTTTGCCGGGAGTGGTTGGCGGTGCCCGCGTGGGGCAAGCCATGGAGGAGGACGACCGCGTCGCCTTCCTCGAGCACCACCGGCGTGATCCACGTATAGGGCTTGCCACGACCGTCGCGCCAACCGGCGACATCGACCAAGCCCCCGTGGCGGGCCTGCGGCGGCTGCAGCAACGGGGCGGGCATGCCCATCCGAGGCGTGCCGCGCGACACGGATGCGGGGTCCACACGCGGCCAGCCCGGACCCTCGTAGCCGATGGGGCCGCCGGCGTCGCGCTGCATGCGGAAGAACTGCTCCATGTCGTGGTGGAAGCCGCGTCGCACGCCGAGTTGTCCGCAGCCCATCCGCGTCTGATCACTGAACGCGACACCCACGAACGCCGTGAAACTGCCGAGGGTGAGCGTTCGCTCCGGGTCCAGGTAGAACGGCGTTCCCATCGGGTTGTGGGCCGTGTAGTCGAGGTGGTTCATGTAGCGGTGCATCGCCTCCGGGTCGTGCGGATCCTTGCCCAGCGCCACGATGTCCTCGATGCTCTGCGGGTAGTACTGCGGCGGCGGCGCCATCATGCCGTCGATGTGGCCCATCTCGCCTTGGTCGCCGCCGACGAAACCGCTGTCGTCGGCACCGGGCGTATTGTGGGCGTCGCAGGCGATGATGGGCGAGAATGGCCCGATGAGCTCGCGTAGGCACTCGCCCAGCCGGCTGCCCTCGAACATGTTCACGAATCCCTGCTGGCACTGCGGCGAGGTCGCGAAGAACTGGAATCCCTTCTGGAAGTCGGTGGTGCCGCCGCTCGCGCGCAAGGCGTGGACCCGCTCGCGCGCGTCGCGGGTCAATTCCAGCGGCACCGCGTGCTTGATGACCAGGAAGCCGTCCCGGTAGAGGCTGGTTTTCCCCTCCTCGGTGATCTCGAGCCGGCGGCCGATCCGCGCAGGCAACGGCTTCGGGTTGATGCCGGCGCGAACCTCGGGAAAGTGCTCGTAGTCCGGCGGCGGACCGTTCTTCGCCAGCGCCCAGCTCACGCTGCCAGCGACGTCGTTGACGGTGTCCTGCATGCGCTCTACGCCGGCGGCGGCTCACTCTCTCCACGTTCCCGCGAAGTGTGTAGCAAAACCCACAGCGGAGCTACAGCGGACGAACCCCGAGGATCCTCAGCACTTCTCCAAGGGGTTCGAAGCCGCGAATCTCGACGGCGCGTTCCGCGTCCGGACAGTCGCGCCGATATCGGTTGAGCCACACCGCGGCCATGCCGCTTCCGAGCGCGCCGAGGACGTCGTTCTCCCAGGAGTCCCCAATCATCGTTGCGCGGGCCGGGGCTACCCCGAGCCGGGCGAGGGCAAAAGCGAAGACCGCTTTGGCCGGCTTGGTCGCTCCCACCTCTTCGGAAATCGCGAGGGCGTCGAGATCGCCGGGGCGGATGCCGAAGCGCTCGAGCTTGCGTCGTTGACGCGTCGACGGGCCGTTGGTGACGACCCCGATCTTCACCCGGCCGCGCAAGGCATCGAGCAACTCGCGAACGCCGGGGACCAAGCGCGCGTTCGACCGCTGCGCACGCGCGTAGGCAGCGGCGGCTTGCGCAACGGTCCATTCGTCAGGCTGGAGGCGGTAGCGGCGGCAGATGCCTCGTACGCGTTCGAGGCGGGCTGCATCGTCGGACAGGCCACCGCTGAGGGTGAGCAGATAGTGGGCGTGAAGCTGCTCGTCGTGGACCAGCTCCAGCTCTTCGAGCGGTACTGGCACCAGCGCGGGTAGCAATGCCTGGACGGCGCGCAGACCGTGCCGGCGCGCGTATTGGAAGTCGATGAGCGTGTCATCGAGGTCGAAGAGGACGGCGCGCGTACGGCTCATCGGCTGTCATCGGCACACGGGCGGGCGTCGACCAGGGCTTCGCCGTCCTGCCGGGTTCTGATTCTCGCGCCTGACACGACGGCCACGTCTGTTACCGGTGCTCCAACCAATCCTGGAATGCCCCGGGTGGAACGATTGCGATCCTACGCCAAGGGCTGAGCGTGGCCAGGTCCCTGTCGCCGCTGATCACGCACTCGCTACCTGAGTCCAATGCGAGCGCCAGCATGCGATTGTCCTTTGGATCCCTGCAATCGGCGACCTCCGAGAGGACGGGCACCATCGTCGCCACTTTGAGAACACGCCGGACGAAATCCACGCGGTCTTCGCGCGACACGTACCTGTCGAACTTGCCCCGAGACAGTACGTCGGCCAGTTCCTCCATGGATGCTTCCGACACCACGACGTCGTGCTCGTCAAGTGCCATGTCCACCGTCCGCGCGGAGACCGAGTTCGCCAGCAGCAGGCGACTGACCCAGACGTTCGTGTCGATCACGACCCGCATGGTCAGCCGTCGAGCAGGTCGCTAAGCACCTCCTCGGACATCCCTTGGGCCATGGCGGCGCGAGACACTCGGTCGCAAAAGCGCTGGAACTCCTCTACGTTCGTCCTCGTGAGCCTTTTGTAGTCTTCAGGCGACAGCACGACGGCGACTTCGCGATTTTGCCGGCGAATGGTGACGGGCTCTCGCTGAGCCGTATCGATTAAAGCCGCCAGCCGCTGCTTGGCGTCAGAGGCCGATACATACCGCATTGCGATAATCGTCCAAATTGTGCAAATTAGACAAATCGTACCTTTTCACCGCACGCTAGGCAATGCGCGTCATCGGTCGCGATGCTGTCGCGCACCCACTCGTACGGCGTGACGATGTTCAAAGAGGGCAGTCCTCGGTAGTCGGTGTGCCCGGCGGCGCGCCCGGCGAAACCGTGTCGGGTTAGGCGCAGCGATTCGGGAACCGGGTGGCGTCCAAGGTTCCCTCCCAAGGGCCCGACGCGAACGGTGCCAGGAAGCGCCGTTCCCTACGCGTTCTCGGCCCAACAGTAGCGTGCGACGTCGGCGTGCGTCGCGAACCACACCCCGGCGTGCGAACGGATGTGACGGATGAGTTCATCCAGAACCTGGATGCGGGACCGGTGGCCGATGATGTGCGGGTGCATCGTGAGCAGGAACAGCCCGCCCTCGGCGTAGGCGCCGTCGAACTCTCGCCGGAAGACCTCGAACACGCCCGACGGCGACGTGTGGGCCGCAGCCCGCCGAAACGGTCCATCGCCCAGTAGGGATAGTCGTCGCGGATCCATTCCACGGGCAGTTCCACCACGCCGGTCGGCTCCCCGTCCTCGAGGAGCTCGTAGGGATCGTCGTCCGCCATCAGCGACGAGTCGTAGGAGAGACCCATCTCCCGCGTGATGGCGAGGGTGTGCGCCGAGAAGTCCCACGACGGCGTACGGATGCCCACCGGCCGGGAACCCACGATCTCCTCGAGCTTGTCGGCGGCGCGCATCTGCAGATCCCGTTCGTCCTTGGGCGGAAGCTCGGCGTTGCGCTCGTGGATCCAGGAGTGGATGCCGATCTCGTGGCCACCGCCGACCACCGCGCGTTGTTCGTCCGGGTACAGCATCGCGGTCACCGCGGGAACGAAGAACGTGGCCGGCACGGCGTGGCGATCGAGCAGCCGGAGAATCCGCGGCACGCCCGCACGTGCGCCGTACTCGCCCTGACTGAGCCGGCCCGGGGAAGCCTCGCCGGCGCGCAGCGTCAAGGTCTCGTGATCCGAGTCGAATGACAGCGCAACGGCGCAACGTGCGCCGTCCGGCCATGCGGCCGGCTTCAACGACCGCCCCGCGCGCACCTTCTCGACGATCGGCCGCCAGCGTGCCTCGGGCCAAGTCCAGGGCTCATCGGTGCCGAAATCGGGAGGCGTCGTCATCGCCGCGCCGCGAAGAAGGCCTGCAGCAAGTCGGCGGACTCCGCGGCAAGAACTCCGCCGGTCACGGTCACGCGATGGTTCAGACCGACCGCGGCCAGCACGCAGTGGTTGCTCACCACCGCACCGGCCTTCGGCTCCAGCGCCCCGAAGACCAACCGGGCAATCCGCGCATGGACGAGTGCGCCCGCGCACATCAGGCACGGCTCCACGGTGACGTAGAGATCCGCCCCGGGCAGGCGGTAGTTCCCGACGGCGCTTGCGGCGGCCCGCAGGGCGACGATTTCCGCGTGGGCGGTAGGATCGTTGCTGCGGATGGGGTGGTTGTGCCCCGCCCCCAGCAGCACGCCGTCGCGGACCACCACGGCACCCACGGGGACTTCGCCCCGGGCTCCCGCCCTTTCGGCCAAGGCCAGCGCCGCGTGCATCCACCGCTCGTCCTCCGCTGCCGACGGACTCATTCCCATTCGATGGTTCCAGGCGGCTTGCTCGTCACGTCGTAGACCACGCGCGAGACGGTGGGCAGTTCGTTGACGATGCGGTTGCTGACGCGGGCGATGAGATCGTGCGGCAGTTCGGCCCATCCGGCGGTCATGAAGTCCGTCGTGACAACGGCACGCAAGGCGATCACGTGGGCATAGCGGCGCGCGTCGCCGACGACGCCGACCGACTTCACCGGCAGGAAGACGGCGAACGCCTGGGCTACGCGGTCGTACCACCCGGCCTGGCGCAGCTCGTCGATGTAGATGGCGTCCGCCTCGCGCAGCACGTCGAGGTTTTCGGGGCGGATCTCCCCCAGCACGCGGACGGCGAGACCGGGACCCGGGAACGGATGCCGATGTACCAGGCGTTCGGGCAGACCGAGTTCCAAGCCTACGGCACGCACCTCGTCCTTGAAGAGGTCGCGCAACGGCTCGATCAGTTCGAGGTGCATGCGCTCCGGGAGGCCGCCGACGTTGTGGTGCGACTTGATGACGTGCGCCTTGCCGAAGCGGGAAGCGGCCGACTCGATGACGTCGGGGTAGATCGTGCCCTGGGCCAGCCACTCCACGCCGGGAATTGCCGATGCGGCCCGTTCGAATACGCGGATGAACGTGTTGCCGATGGCCTTGCGCTTCGCCTCCGGGTCGGCAACACCCGCTAGCGCGGAAAGAAACTCGGCCCCGGCGTCAATGGTGACCAAGTTGATCGGCAAGGCGTTCGACGGGCCGAACGCCGCCTGCACCTCGGCGACCTCGTCCTTGCGGAGCAGTCCGTTGTCCACGAAGACGCACGTCAACTGATCGCCGATCGCTCGGGACAGCAGGGCCGCGACGACGCTGGAGTCGACGCCGCCGGAGAGACCCAGGATGACGCGGCCGGCGCCGACGCGTTCGCGCGCCGCGGCGACCGCGCGTTGGGCGATGTTCGCGGCCGTCCAGTCGCCGCGACAGCCCGCGATGTCGCGCACGAAGCGGCGGACGATCTCCTCGCCTCGGGCCGTATGGGTGACCTCGGGGTGGAACTGGACGCCGTACAGGTGGCGGACCGGATCGGCCATGGCGGCGATCGGCGCGTTGTCGCTCACCGCCGTGCCGACGAAGCCCGGCGGTAGCGCCGTGACCCGGTCGCCGTGGCTCATCCAGACGTCGAGCGTGTCGCCGAAGCCCGCAAGCAGGCCCTCGTTCGCCAGTCGGATGTTCGCATGGCCGAATTCGCGCTGCATCGACCCGGCGACGGTACCGCCGAGTTGCGAGGCCATGGCCTGCATGCCGTAGCAGATGCCGAGAACGGGCACGCCGAGATCGAAGATCGCGTCGGGAATCCGCGGCGTCCAGCCCTCCGTCACCGTTTCCGGGCCGCCGGACAGGATCGCACCCTTTGGCGCGAAATCCCGGATCGCGTCGTCGCCGATGTCGAACGGATGGATTTCGCAGTAGACGCCTTGCTCGCGCACGCGGCGCGCGATGAGCTGGGTGTATTGCGAGCCGAAGTCGACGACCAGGATGCGGTCGCCAAAAGCCATCGTCTCAGCCACGGTCGTTAGCCGACCGGATAGTTCGGGGGCTCCTTGGTGATCGCCACGTCGTGGACGTGGTTTTCCGCCATCGCGGCCGCCGACACCTTGGTGAACTTGGACTCGGTGCGCATTTCCGCCACGTCGACGCAGCCGGTATAGCCCATCGAAGCGCGCAGACCACCCATCAACTGGTGGATGATCGGGCCGAGCGGCCCGCGATACGGCACCCGTCCTTCGATGCCCTCGGGCACGAACTTGCCGCCGTCGCTCAAGGGTTCCTGGAAGTAGCGGTCGCTCGATCCGTAGCGCTCCGACATCGCGCCGAGCGAGCCCATGCCCCGGTAGGCCTTGTAGGTGCGACCCTGGTAAAGCTCGGTTTCGCCGGGTGCCTCCTCCGTACCCGCGAACAGCGATCCGACCATGACTGCCGAGGCGCCGGCGCTGATGGCCTTGGCGATGTCGCCGGAGTAGCGTACGCCGCCGTCGGCGACCACGGGCACATCCGCCTCCTCGGCTTGTGCGACCGCCTCGGAGACCGCCGTCACCTGGGGCACGCCGACGCCGGTGACCACCCGTGTCGTACAAATGCTGCCGGGCCCGATGCCTACCTTGACCGCGTCCACGCCAGCGTCGAGCAGCGCCCGCGCGCCATCACCCGTAGCGATGTTGCCCCCCATCACGGGCACGCTCGGGTATTTCTGCTTGATCCAGCTAATCCGGTCCAGGACGCGTTGCGAATGGCCGTGCGCGGTGTCGACGACGATGATGTCCGCGCCGGCCTCCACCAGCGCCGCCACGCGGTCGTCCGTGTCCGCCCCGGTGCCGACGCTGGCCCCGGTGCGCAATTGGCCGCGCTCGTCCTTGCAGGCGTTCGGATAGGCCTGGGACTTGGCGATGTCCTTGACGGTGACCATGCCTTTGAGCTCGAAGCGTTCGTTGACCAGCAGCACCTTCTCGATCCGATGCCGATGCAAAAGATCGGTGACTTCGGCCAAAGGCGCGTCCTCGCCCGCCGTGACGAGCCGCTCCTTCGGCGTCATCACCGTCGAGACCGGCGCATCCAGGCGGCTCTCGAAGCGGATGTCGCGGGCCGTGACGATGCCGACCAGGTCGTTGCCGCGCACCACCGGAACGCCCGAGATGCGATGTTCGGAGGTCAGTTCGAGGAGCTCGCGCACCGTCGCCTCGGGCTGGATGACGATTGGGTCGCGGATGACGCCGGTCTCGAACTTCTTGACGGCGCGCACCTCGCGGGCCTGGGATTCCAGCGGCATGTTCTTGTGGACGATGCCGATGCCGCCTTCCTGGGCCACCGAGATCGCCAGGCGCGACTCCGTCACGGTGTCCATGGCAGCCGATACGAGGGGGATGTTTAGGGCGATGTCGCGCGTCAGGCGCGTCGCCAAGTCGACTTCGGAAGGCAGAACTTTGGAGTAGGCCGGCACGAGCAGGACATCGTCGAAGGTGAGTGCTTCGTGCGCGATCCTGAGCATTGCATTTCCTCTTTTGCCACCGTCTTGCTTGGGTGTCGCTCAACCGGCGGGCAACAGCGAATATGCGCGCGCATCATAGGCGTGCCCGGGCAGCGTGTAAACCGCTACACTGCCCACAGTAAGTTCCTGAGCGACGGTATCCCATGAGACCTGCCTTGGCGGCTGCCACCTCCATCGCCGCGCTTGTCGCAATCACCACGCATGCGTCCGATCGCGCGCGCGTCGACAACTTCATGCTGCTGGACCACCAGGGGGCCGCGCACGAACTCTACTACTACGCCGACGCCCCGGCGGTGGTGCTGATCGTGCAAGGCAACGGCTGCCCCATCGTGCGCAATGCCCTGGCCGACTACCGGACGGTGAGCGATGCGTACGCCCCCAAGGGCGTCGAGTTCTTCATGCTCAACGCCAACCTCCAGGACGGTCGCACGACCATCGCGGAGGAGGCCCGGGAGTGGGGCATCCCCTACCGGATTCTCGTTGATGAGACCCAGCTCGTCGCCGAGTCCCTAGGGCTCACCCGGACGGCGGAAGTGCTTGTCATCGACCCCAGGACTTGGCAGGTCGCCTATCGCGGGCCGGTCAACGACCGCTTGAGCTACGAGCGCCAGAAGCAGGCCGCATCCGAGCACTACTTAAGCGACGCCCTGGATGCCATGCTCGACGGCACCACCGTCGCCGTCGCCTCGCGGGATGCCATGGGCTGCCTGATCAACCTGCCTGGCGCGAACGCCGACCACGCCAGCATCTCTTACAGCGAGACCATCGCACCCATGCTCCAGGAGAACTGCGTCGCCTGCCACCAGACCGGCGGCATCGCACCCTGGGCCATGACCGACTACAACATGGTCAGGGGCTTCGCACCGATGATCCGCGAGGTCATCCGCACCAAGCGCATGCCGCCGTGGCATGCCGATCCGCACATCGGGCAGTGGCAGGACGACCGCAGCCTCGCCATCGACGAACGCCAGGCACTGGTGCATTGGATCGAGGCCGGCGCGCCGCGCGGCGAGGGGCCCGATCCGCTGGCGGAGGCGCCGACCGAAGCGCCGGCGTGGCCCTTGGGCGAACCCGACCTGATCGTCCGCGTGCCCGCCTTCGACGTGCCGGCAACCGGCATCGTCGACTACCAGTTCCCGGTAGTCGCCAATCCCCTGGACCGAGACGTCTGGGTGCGGGCCATGAGCGTGAAGCCGGGCTCGGTGGAAGTCGTCCACCACGTCCTGGTGGGGACCACCGACGTCGGCGCGGAGGCCAGGTATTCCGGCGAAGCACTGATGCGCAACTACCTCGGGGGGTACGCTCCGGGCATCCAACCGCACGTGATGCCGGATGGGACAGGCGTGTACCTGCCGAAGGGCACCGGGTTCATGGTCCAGATGCACTACACGCCCTATGGCAAACCAGTGACCGACGAGACCGAAATCGGCCTGTACTTCCACGACGAGCCGCCCGCCAACTTCCTGCGCCACAGCGTCGTTCTGAGCCCGACGATTCGCATACCACCGAACGCCCCTGCCCACGAGGAGTCGGCGTACTTCGAGTTCAAACGGGACGCGATCCTCTATTCCATCCTGCCCCATTCCCATTACCGGGGACGTAGTTCGACCTTCGAGTTGGTGCACCCTGGCGGGCGGCGCGAGACGATCCTTTCCGTGCCCAACTACGACTTCAATTGGCAGCGCGGCTACGACTTCGTCGAGCCCAGGGAGATCGCTGCCGGCACACGCTTGATCCACCGGACCGTCTACGACAACTCCAGCCGCAACCCCGGCAACCCGGATCCGACCAGGACCGTGGTCTGGGGTTTGCAGTCCCACGAGGAAATGCTCTACGGCGACTTCATGTTCAGTTGGGTCGATGAGCGCTCCGATGCGCCGGTGCACGACCATGAGCACACCGAGGCCGTGCAATGGGTGGGCTACACCGACCGCGACATGAGCGGCGGCGTCAGCATGGACGAGATTCCGGAACGGATGCGCGAGCGATTCGTGCAGGCCTTCGATACGGGTGACGAGAACGCCGACGGCGAACTGAGCGCCGACGAGTACTACGCCGTCCAGCGCGACATGAAGGAGCGCCGTCAAGAGCAGCCGGATTCAGCCGGGGAGTGATCCTCGCCGGCGTTCGCCGATCCGTGACTCCGGCAGTAGCAAAATGGCACGCTGCGCAGTAGTATCTCGCGCCCACTTTCGGGACAACCTATGCCGTTCGTCAAAGTCAGAGAAAACGAGCCGTTCGACGTTGCCTTGCGGCGCTTCAAGCGGTCCTGCGAGAAAGCCGGCGTGCTTTCCGAAGTCCGCAAGCGCGTCTACTACGAGAAGCCAACGGCGGTGCGCAAGCGCAAGGCCGCCGCCGCGGTGAAGCGCCACCTGAAGAAGCTGCAACGCGAGGCGCGACGCTTCGAGAAGGCGTTCTAAGCCGCCATCTCCCCTAACGCAAGGCGGTTCCATGAGGCATCCATGACCGCCACGTCCGAAATCCAATCCATGATCGCCGCCGCCACCAAGGCGGCCATGCGCGCCCGTCAGCGCGACCGTGTCAAGGCCCTGCGCCTCATCAACGCGGCCCTCAAACAGGCCGAGATCGACGGCCGCGCGAGCCTGGCCGACGCCGACGTGCTCGCCGTGCTCACCAAGATGCGCAAGCAGCGTCGCGATTCGCTCGAGCAGTTCACCGCGGCGGACCGGGAGGATCTCGCCGCGATCGAGCGGTTCGAGATCGAGGTCATCGACGAGTTCATGCCCCAAGCCCTGTCGGCGGAGGAACTCGAAGCCGCGGTAGCCGACACCATCGCCGCCGTCGGCGCCACGGGCATGCGCGACATGGGGCGTGTCATGGGCGCCTTGCGCGACCTGCTCGCCGGGCGGGCGGACATGGGTGAAGCGAGCCGCCTGGTGCGCGCCGCGCTGCAACCCTAGGGAGCCTTACGGAGCGACACCGCCGGGTACAAGGATTATGCTTGTGCCATGCCCGGCCGGATCCCGCAGTCGTTCGTCAACAGCCTGATCGAGCGGGTCGACATCGTCGAGGTCGTGGGCAGCCGCGTGCAGCTCAAGAAGGCCGGCGCCAACCACATGGGGCTGTGCCCCTTCCACGACGAAAAGACCCCCTCATTTCACGTCTACCCGGACGGTCACTACCACTGCTTCGGTTGCGGCGCCCACGGCACGACCATCGGCTTCCTGATGGACCTGGACGCCTTGACCTTCCCCGAGGCCGTGGAGTCGTTGGCGGCCATGTTGGGAGTCGAGGTGCCGCGCGAAGGCGGCGAGGCGCGGCGGGTGGACCCGGGCATCTACGAGGTGCTGAACGCCGCGAGCAAACAGTTCAAGGCCTGGTTGAGACACCACGACGAGGCCCCGTCCGCGGTGGCGTATCTCAAGGACCGCGGCTTGTCGGGCGAGGTCGCGCGGGACTTCGGCATCGGTTTCGCGCCACCGGGATGGCAGGGGCTGAAGACGGCGTTGGCAACCTTCGGCGAAGAGCGTCTGCTCGCCGCCGGGTTGCTGGCCAAGGGCGACACCGGCCGCACCTACGACCGCTTCCGGCAACGGATCGTGTTTCCGATTTGCGACGCCCGCGGACGCGTCATCGGCTTCGGCGGCCGGATCTTCGGCCCGGAAACCGATGGTCAGCCCAAGTACCTGAACTCGCCGGAAACCGACGTCTTCCACAAGGGCCAAGAGGTGTACGGGCTGTTCGAGGCCCGCCGCGCGCGGAACCGCCTCGACACGGTGGTTGTCGTCGAGGGCTACATGGATGTCGTCGCGCTCGCTCAATACGGGATTCGCAATGCCGTCGCCACTCTAGGCACTGCCATCGGCGAAGCGCACTTCGCGAGGCTCTACAAGGTCGTCGACCGCATCGTGTGCTGCTTCGACGGCGACGATGCCGGGCGCGAAGCGGCCTGGAAGGCGGTGAACGCGGCGTTCCCGACCCTGTCCGCCGGCCGGCGACTGGATTTCGTGTTTCTCCCAGACGGTGAAGACCCGGATACCTTGGTGCGCAAACAGGGCGCAGACGCCTTCAATGCACTCGTCGCCGAAGCCGCTTCCGTGGGGCGCTACTTCCTGGAACGCCTGCAGATCGGCCTCGATCTCGGCACCGTCGACGACCGCGCAACGCTCGGCGAACTGGCGCTGCCCTTGATCAGCCAGCTCCCAGACGGAGAGCTGCGCGCGGTTCTGCTGCGTGAACTGGCACGTCTGACGCGCACCGACCTCGCCCACCTCGAGCAACGCGTAGCCGGTTCCAGCTCGCGCCGCGCCAGTAGCGCCACAGCCCGTTCACGCACCGAGTCGAAGCTGGCAACCACGCTGCTCAAGCTCCTGGTCAGGCGGCCGCAGACACTCGCCGGGCTCGACGACTCGGAAAGGCGGCAGCTCCTGCTCGCCGCCGAGGGCACGCTGCAGGAGGTCCTGCGCTTCCTTGCGGAGCAGCCGCAAGCCGACACCACGACGCTCCTCGGACGTTTCGTGGGCGACCCCGTGCATCCTCAACTCGCCTCGCTCGCTGCCGAGGAGGTCCTGCCGGGCGCAGCGTCGGAGAACGACTGCCGGGATTGTGCGCGCCGCTATCTGAACGAGCGGAATCTGCAGCTCTTGCGCGATGACTACCAGCAGGTGGGCACGGACGACGCCATGCGCCGACATCTCGACGCCAAACGCCAGCAGACGACCGGGGTTGATGATCGGCAAAACGCCCCCATGTAGGGGCCTCTCGGCGGCCGCGAGCGATCTACCCTGTCCGGACGGGCTATAATCCACGCTGCATTGAATGCAGCGCATGCCAAGCGTACCCCCGTCCGAGCCACGCTCCGCGCCCTCTTATCGTCCAACACGAGGTGACATGGCCACAGAAACCAAACAGCAGAAATCGCGACTCAAGGATCTGATCGGCAAGGGCAAGGAGCAGGGCTACCTGACCTATGCGGAGGTGAACGACCACCTTCCCGCCGACATCAGCGACCCCGACCAGATCGAAGACATCATTCGCATGATCGAGGACATGGGGATCAAGGTCTACGAGTCGGCGGAGGCCGCACCCGATGCGGACGAACTGCTGAACACCGGCGAGAACACCGCCGACGAGGTGGCGGCGGAAGAGGCCGCCGCGGCGCTCGTGGAAGTGGAAACCGAAACCGGGCGCACCACCGATCCGGTGCGGATGTACATGCGCGAGATGGGCACGGTCGAGCTGTTGACCCGTGAAGGCGAGATCGCCATCGCCAAGCGCATCGAAGAGGGCATTCGCGATGTCCTGAACGCCGTCGCCTACTTCCCCGGAACGGTGAAGTACATCCTCGACCGCTATGCCGAAGCGGTCGAAGAGGACAAGCTCGCCGATCTTCTCGTCGGCTACCTCGATCCCGCCGAGCATGTGCCGCCGGCCGCGCAGGTCGACCTGACGGCCACCACGGACGACAAGGACGAGACGCCGGAGCGCAAGGGCCCCGATCCCGTGGTCGCGGACCTGCGCTTCACTGAATTGCGCAAGGCGTTCACAAAGGCCAACCGTGCGATCGCCAAGCATGGGCGCACCGAGCCGGGCGCTGCGCCAGCCGTTCTGAACATGGCCGACGTGTTCTCGTTCTTCAAGCTCGTGCCCAAGCACTACGACCACATCGTCGACATGCCTCGCGCGGCGCTGCGGCGGATTCGCCGTGAGGAGCGGGCGATGCTCAGCACCTGCGTGGACCAGGCCGGCATGCCGCGCCGCGACTTCCTGGCCGAGTACCACGGCCACGAGACCTCCATCGAGTGGGTGGACGAGCGCATCGCCGCCCGCCACGACTACAGCCGGAGGCTGGCCCGCGTGCGCGAGGACATCCTGCGCGCGCAGAAGAAGATCCAGGCCGTGACCGAACGCACGGGCCTCGGCGTCAAGCAGATCAAGGACATCAACCGCCGCATGTCCCTTGGCGAGGCGAAAGCCCGCCGCGCCAAGAAGGACATGGTCGAGGCCAACCTGCGCCTGGTGATCTCCATCGCCAAGAAATACACCAACCGCGGCCTGCAATTCCTCGACTTGATCCAGGAAGGCAACATCGGCTTGATGAAGGCCGTCGACAAGTTCGAGTATCGACGCGGGTACAAGTTCTCCACGTACGCGACGTGGTGGATCCGGCAAGCGATCACGCGCTCCATCGCGGATCAGGCGCGTACGATCCGCATCCCCGTGCACATGATCGAGACCATCAACAAGCTCATCCGCATCTCTCGGCAGATGCTCCAGGAGAAAGGGCGCGAACCGACGCCCGAGGAACTCGGCGAACGCATGGAGATGCCCGAAGAGAAGGTCCGTCGCGTGCTCAAGATCGCCAACGAGCCCATCTCGATGGAGACGCCGATCGGCGACGACGAGGATTCCCATCTTGGCGACTTCATCGAGGATGCGACCATCGGTTCGCCAGCGGAACTCGCCACCGGCCAAGGGCTCAAGGAGGCCACGCGCAACGTGCTCGGCGGACTGACGACCCGCGAGGCCAAGGTTCTGCGCATGCGTTTCGGCATCGACATGAATACCGACCACACCCTCGAGGAAGTCGGCAAGCAGTTCGACGTCACCCGCGAGCGGATCCGCCAGATCGAAGCCAAGGCGCTACGCAAACTGCGCCATCCAAGCCGCAGCGACCATCTGCGCAGTTTCCTCGACGAGTGGACCGAAAATCGCCGCTAGTTCACCCGCCGCTTTAGGCCGCCAGCCGCGGCTGTTGACAACTGAGTCGAGTTTTCGGGACTCTGATGGGCAACGCGAAGCACCGAACGGCGCGTAGTTTGCTTGGTGCCTAGGTCCCGAGCGAACGGCACGGAGCGAATGTGAGCGAACCGTCACCATCAAGCGACACGGAAGCCACCTGCAAAATCCTCGTCGTGGACGACGAGCCCGACCTTGAGCACTTGATGCGGCAACGGCTTCGCCGCGATGTCCGGGCCGGCCGCTTCGAGTTGGCCTTTGCACACGACGGCGTCGAAGCGCTGGAGATGCTCGCGAGCGACCGCGACATCGATATGGTGCTTTCCGACATCAACATGCCGCGCATGGACGGATTGACGCTCCTGGAACAGATCCCCAGCGTCGATCCGAACATCCGCTCGGTGATAGTGTCAGCCTACGGCGACATGAAGAACATACGCACGGCGATGAATCGCGGTGCTTTCGATTTCGTGACCAAGCCCATCGACTTCGAGGATCTGCGCATCACGATCGACAAGACGCGCCAGCACCTGGCGGCGTTGCGCGAAGCCTTGCGGACCCGGGACCGACTCGTCGCCGTGCAGAACGAACTCGACGTCGCCCGCGACATGCAGCAGTCGATCCTGCCTCGCCAATTCCCCAAGCAGCCCACGTTCGAGGTATTCGGCAACATGGAGGCCGCGCGCCAGGTCGGCGGCGACTTCTTCGACATCATCAATCTCGAAGGTGGCAAGATCGGTCTCGCCATCGCCGACGTCTCGGGCAAGGGCGTGCCCGCGGCCCTGTTCATGATGTCGAGCCGAACCTTGCTCAAGGGCGCGGCCATTGGCCACGGGGAACCGGGCGCCGCGCTCGCGGAGGTCAACGACCTGCTCGAGGCGGACAACGACTCGGCGATGTTCGTGACGGTCTTCTACGGCGTCTACGACCCGAACACCGGCACACTCACCTACGCCAACGGCGGACACAACCCCCCGCTGATCGTCCATCCGGACGGCAGTTCCACCGTCCTGGAACCGACCGGGGGCATCGCGCTCGGCGTCGCGCCGGGCTTGCCCTACGGCCAAGCGGAAACCCACCTCGACCCGGGCGACATCGTGGTGCTGTACACCGACGGAGTCACCGAAGCGATGGACCCCGACAACGTGGAGTTCGAGCTCGAACGCCTGCAAAACGTCTATGCCGAATCTCCACCTACGGACGCACGGACTGCGAACGATGCGGCCTTCGAGGCGGTGCACGCGTTCGCCGCAGGCGCGCCGCAGTCCGACGACATCACTTGCGTCACGCTGATGCGAATCTAGGGAAGGACTGCAAAGCGATGAGATTGACCGTTTCCGTCGAGGCCAGCCTCGACCAACTAACGGGCCTTCAGGAGCGGGTCACTGCATTCGGCGAGGCTGAGAGCTGGCCGGCGGACATGGCTTTCCAGGTCGAACTCACGCTCGAGGAGATCTGCGTCAACATCGTCAACTACGGGTTCGAGGACGACGGCGACGACCATGCCATCGAGGTCATCGTGGACTCCGAGCCCGACGCGCTCACCATGGAGATCATCGACAACGGGCGCGCCTTCGACCCGCTGACGGAGACGCCGGATCCCGATCTCGACTCGGCGGTCGGCGATCGCCCGATCGGCGGACTCGGCGTGTACCTGGTCAAGCAGTACATGGACGACCTGCAATACCGACGCGCGGGCGGTCGGAACCACCTGAAGATGGTCAAACACCGCAGCGCATGAACGCGGCACGCGTTTGGCTGGCTGGCATCGGTCTGCTCGCGGCCGTTTCCGCCGGCGCCAACGCGGGGGTCTCCGATGCCGCGATCCTGTTCGGCCAGTCCGCCGCGTTTTCCGGGCCCGCGGAGGATCTCGGCCAGAACATGCGCCTTGGTATCCAGGCCGCCTTCCGCGAGCAGAACGAACGCGGCGGGATCCACGGCCGGCGCCTCGAACTCGTGACGCTCGACGATGCCTATGAGCCGGAAGCGGCCATCGCCAATACGCGCCGCTTGATCCAGGACGAGGGCGTCTTCGCGCTGATCGGTGCCGTCGGCACGCCGACGTCGGTCGCCGCGGTGCCCGTCGCCACCGAAGCCGGCGTGCCGTACGTGGCGCCCTTCACCGGCGCGGCTTTCCTGCGCGAGGCCGCAGGCCGGGGCACGCATGTCATCAACCTGCGGGCATCCTACGACGACGAGACCGAAGCCATGGTCGCCCACCTCATCGGCGATCTCGGCATCGAGCGCATCGCCGTCATGTACCAGGACGACTCGTTTGGCCGAGCCGGCCATGCCGGTGCCCGGCAGGCTCTCGCCAAACGCGACATGGCGCCGGTGTCCGTGGGCGTCTATCCGCGCAACACCACCGCCGTCAAGACCGCCTTGCTCGACGTGCGCGCCGGCGAGCCGGAGGCCGTGATCCTCGTGGGCGCCTACGAGCCGGTCGCCGCGCTCATCGCCTGGTCGCGGGAGATCGGCTTCCGTCCGGTGTTCATCACGATCTCGTTTGTCGGCAGCAATGCGCTCGCGCGCGAACTCGGTGCGGCAGGGGCCGGCGTCTTCGTGACCCAGGTGGTGCCGTTTCCCCGCGGCGACGAGCCGCCCGTTGTGGCCACGTATGGTCGCGCACTCGCGGCGCTGGCCCCGGACAGTACGCCCGGCTTCGTCTCCCTCGAAGGCTACCTGGCCGGCCGGCTGGCGATCGCGGCCCTGGATTTCTGCGGGCGCGACGTGGACCGCGACTGCTTCATGCGTGCCATGCGACAGCACGACAGCGTCGACATCGACGGCTTCGAACTGCGCTACGGCACCGGCGACAACCAGGGCTCGGACCGCGTTTTCCTGACCATGATCGACGCAAGCGGTGGCTATCGCCCGATCACCTCGTTGGCGCAGCGATGATCGCCGGCCTGGTCCGCCGCATCTCCGAAGGCCGGTTCCGCATATCGAGCCAGCTCTACACGGGCATCTTCGGCGCGGTCGCCTCGACCATGATCGCGAGCCTGGTGGCCTGGTACTCGTTCAGTCGCGTCGGCGATGCGCAGGACCGCGTCAACGAAGTCCTGCCGAACATGGAGGCGGCATTCGGCGTCGCGCAACGCGCCGGTGCCCTGGTCGCGGCGGCGCCCCGGCTGGTCGCGACGGCCAGCGCGGAGGAACTCACGGGACTGTCCGCGAACATCGCCGACGAGCGGCGGCAGTTCGCGGCCCAGTTGAACGCCCTCAGCATGGGCGGCGGCGACCATGCCGACATCCGCGCCACGGGGACGGCGCTGATCGACAACATCGCGGCGATCGAGTCGTCGGTGGCGGAACGACTGGCCCTGACCGAACGCGGCACGACGATTCTCACGGAGGTCGCCGCCTTGCAGGACGGTCTCGTTCGCACGCTCGTTCCGGCGATCGACGACCAGTTGTTCTACACCATGACCGGCTATCGGGATCTCGGCGCTCCGCCCGCGGCGCGCGAAGACCGCCTTTCTGAGGCCGAAGTCGACCGCTATCGGCAACTGGCCGACCTCTACGCCGACGCCACGATGGCCATCCAGTTGCTTGCGAGCGCCTTCGACCTCGCCGACAGGGCCCGCCTCGACCCCTTGCGGGACCGCTTCCAGGCGACATCGGAGCGCATCGCGCGCAGCCTCGATGCCCTCGGTGGCACGCCCTTGCGCGGCGATCTCGCGCCTGCATTGGACCGGTTGCGTCAACTGGGTCTGGATCCGGACGGCGGCATCGTATTGCGGATGCAGGAGCTGACCCTGGCCGACGCCCAAGCCGGATTGCTGGCGGACAACCGTCGGCTCGTCAGCGAACTCGTGACGCAAGCACAGAACCTGGTCAGTGCGGCCGGGCAACGTGCCGGCCTCGCCACGGGTGCCGCCAACGACGCCATCGTCACCGGGCGCAGTCTGCTCATCGGTCTCAATGCGGTCAGCATCGTCGGGGCCATCATGATCGCGTGGCTGTTCGTGGGCCGCGTGCTGCTGCGTCGCCTCGCGCGGCTGTCGGAACGCATGCGCGCCATGGCCGGCGGCGACCTCGAGGGCGAAGTGGACATCGGCGGCCACGACGAGGTCGCGGACATGGCCGCGGCCCTCGAGGTGTTCCGGCGTCATGCATTGGAAGTGCAGCGGCTGAACCTCGTGGAGAAGCTCGCAAACGAACTGCGCGACAAGAACGGCGAGCTCGAGTCCACCCTTGAGCAACTGCATCGCGCTCAAGACCAGATCGTCGTCCGCGAGAAGCTCGCCGCGCTCGGCGAACTCACCGCGGGCGTCGCCCACGAGATCAAGAATCCCCTGAACTTCGTCAAGAACTTCTCGGAGGCGTCCCAAGAGCTGGTCGCCGAACTCAACGAGGAACTCGCCGACAACGCGGAGCCCCTGGACGCCGAGCAGCAGGCCTTGGTGCGCGAGATCTGCGACGACCTCACCGAGAACATGACCCGCATTCGCCACCACGGCGAACGCGCGGACCGTATCGTGCGCGACATGCTGAAAATGGGCAGCGACAGCGGCGAGAAGCAGCCGACCGACATCAACGGCCTACTCGAAGAACACGCCCGCCTGGCCTTCCACAGCGCGCGCGCCGCGGATCCCGATTTCCAGCTTGAAATCGAGGAGGATCTCGACCCGGCCGTCGGCGAAGTGGAGGTCATCCCCCAGGATCTCGGACGGGTGTTTCTGAACATGGTCGGCAACGCCTGCCACGCAACCGATGCGCGGCGCCGCGCCGAGGACGCCGACTCCGGCTACAACCCCATGCTGCGCATCGCGACCAAGCGCTTCGAGACGCGCGTGGAGATCGCCATCCGGGACAACGGGACCGGCATCCCGTCCGACGTGATCGACAAGATATTCAACCCGTTCTTCACTACCAAGCCGACCGATCAAGGCACAGGCTTGGGGTTAGCCCTGTCCAACGACATCGTCCGCCAACACGGCGGCGAGATCCGTGTGGACTCCGAACCGGGTAGCCATACGGAGATGGTGGTCACCATACCCTTGTAGGCAATCAGGCGGTGCGGACTTGGCGTCCGGCCGTTGGGGATTGGCTCTATGGGCGCGGTGCATCAGCCCCGCGCGATCGCAAGAAGCAGCTAGCCGACGGACGACAGCGCGGCCTCGCGGCTATCGTGTATGTCGATGATCTTGTCGAACCCGCTGATCTCGAAGACTTCGCGAATCGGCTTGGACGGCGAGCAGAGCGCGAACTTGGCCGAGCGCCGCGAAAGGGCCTTGGCGGTCAGCAGCACGGCACGCAATCCCGCACTGCTAATGTACGAGAGGTCGGCTAGATCCACGATGACGGCCGTATCGCTGTCATCGATCGCGCCGCTCAAACTCTGTTCAAAGTCGCTGGCATTGACACCGTCGATGCGGCCCGCCGCCTTGGCAATCAGCGTGCCGCCCTGCCGTTCGACATTGAGTTCCATGCTCGCTCGCCCACCAAGTAAGTATGAGACGCGAACCATACCACCCTGCGAGGGATGTTGTCTCGTCACTTGAGCGGCCCAGCACCGCCCCTGCAAAATTTGGTGGGCCCACCAGGAATCGAACCTGGGACCGATGGATTCGCTGATCCCGGGGTTTCCCCCGGGCGCGGACTATCTCATCACCCGCCACGGCCGCCGACCGGTCTCGCCAACCGCGGCTGGGGCGCGGGACGCTCAAGCCTGTCATCAAGGGCACTCGGCGTGGCGGACACCGCGCCAGCCCCCAGGTAGTCTCTGCACCTTCCGGCGGTGTACCGCCAGCTTGGCTCAGGGTTGCCGGGGCTATACGCCGGACGGTTTCCCTGAATTCATCCCGTTCATCCGACGCCTTTCGGCGCCGGCGCACCAGCTTGGCGAGCACCATGTGCTCGCGCCGATGAGTCCACTGCTCTAACCAACTGAGCTATAGGCCCGTTGAAGCCTAGTGTAGCCGCGCCGGGAAGCTTGAGTCCACGGCGCGACCGACGCGACCGCTTCGCGGTCGCCCCGAGAATTCGCTGCGCGACGCGACCGCTTCGCGGTCGCCCCGAGAATTCGCTGCGCGACGCGACCGCTTCGCGGTCGCCCCGAGAATTCGCTGCGCGACGCGACCGCTTCGCGGTCGCCCCGAGAATTCGCTGCGCGAATTCTCCTGGTGGGGGCGGAGGCGCTGACAGCGGGGCAACAAGACACGGTCTTGTTCCGGGCGGGTCAGATCGCCAACAGGTCCTCTTCCTTCTCCGCCAACGCGGAATCGACCCGCCGCACATGCTCGTCGGTGACCTTCTGGACGTCGTCCTCGGAGCGCCGGCCGTCGTCCTCGGTCGCTTCCTTCTCGCGCACCAGTTCCCGCACGTCGGCAATCACGTCGCGGCGGATGTTGCGGATGGCGACACGGGCGTTTTCCGCCTCTTGGCGGGCGAGACGGATCAGATCCCGGCGGTTCTCCTCGGTCAACGGTGGCATCGGCAGGCGGACCACGTCGCCCGTGCTCGACGGCGTCAAGCCGAGGTCGCTTTTGAGTATCGCCTTCTCGATGTCCGGGACCAGGCGCTTCTCCCACGGCGAGATCAGCAGGCTGCGCGCCTCCTCCACGGTAATCGTCGCGACTTGCTTGATCGGCGTCGACGTGCCGTAGTAGTCGACCTCGACGCCGTCCAGGATGGCTGGATTGGCACGACCCGTGCGGATCCGGGAAAACGCGGCGCGCAACGCGAGCTGCGACTTCTCCATCCGTTCGGCCGCATCCGCTATGAACTCGTCAAGCACTAGGCGCGTCGCCTGGCGGCGACGCGATAGAGAATGCTTCGCATTCTCCCACCGGCGTCGGAAAACCTGACGCAATTGTCAACATTCGGCGCCCTCAAAACAACTAACGTCCCGCGTGTATGCGCGTGCCAACCTTGTCACCACGCGCCACGCGCGTCAACGCGTCGGGTTCGGCGAGATCGCAGACGACGACCGGCAGGCCGTGCTCCTCGCAGAGCGTGATGGCGGTCAGGTCCATGACCCGCAATCGCCGGTCGAGCACTTCCCGATAGCTCAACTCCGGCAGCCGCTGCGCGCGCCGGTCTTCCTCGGGATCGGCGGAATAGACACCGTCGACCTTGGTCGCCTTGACGACGGCGTGCGCACCGACCTCGATGGCACGCAGGCAAGCCGCGGTATCCGTCGTGAACAGCGGGTTGCCCGTACCGCCGGCCAGCACGACGATCTCGCCCGCCGCCAGACTCGCACGAGCAGCCTCGATCGAGTAGCCCGGCACGATGCTCGGTATCGCATGGGCGGCAAGGACGCGCGACGCAACGTCTGCCCGAACCAGGGCGTCCCGGAAAGCCAATGCGTTCATCACGGTCGCGAGCATGCCCATGTGATCCCCGGTGATCCGGTCGAGGCCTGCGGCCTCAAGCTCAGCCCCCCGTACCAGGTTGCCGCCACCCACCACGACCGCAACGTCGGTGCCCGACTGCGCCACCGCCGCGACGGCGACCGCCGTTCGTTGCAGCACGGTCGCGTCGATGCCAACGCCCGTCGGACCGCCGAGAGCCTCGCCGGAGAGTTTCAACAACATGCGCGACAGGGGCTGCCAGCGCTGGGTCTGCTCGGGGCTTACATCCATCGTCTGTCCGCTCGTTAAGAGGCCGTACGGTAAGCAACGGCGTCTCATCATCGCCGAGCTTGGTTGCGCCGACGATGGTATTGGGTTTCGCGCCGTTGCGGAAATCCGTGGCCGCGCCCCCGCGTAGGGCGGCATCCGGGGCCGCCTCGGCGGCCGGAAGCTCGCAAGTCCCTGCGTGCTTCGGGATAATGCACCGGCTCGGAGCAGCCGCACCGTTGCGCCGGGCCTGCAGACCGGCCTTTGGCCCGGTGGAGAAGGAACCACGCGTGAGTGGAGACACGGACAAGGCACTGGTTCGCCGCGTGCAGGCGGGAGACGCGCGCGCCTTCGATCTGCTCTTCATGCGCTACCAGCATCGGATCAACAGCCTCGTGGCCCGGTATGTGCGCAGCGCCGAGGACGTCGAGGACATCACCCAGGACGCCTTCATCAAGGCCTACCGGGCATTGCCCCGATTCCGCGGCGAAAGCGCCTTCTACACTTGGCTCTACCGCATCGCCGTCAATACCGCGAAGAACCACCTGGCATCCTCGAGTCGTCGGCTGCAGGAGGTGGAGATCGAGCCCGACGGGTCCGATACCGGGCAAGTCGCCCAGGCGCTCAGCAGTGCGGACGACCCCGAGGGCGCCCTGCGCAGCGACCAGTTGCGCCAAGCCGTCGACCGCGCGATCAGCGCCCTGCCTGCGGATCTACGCAGTGCGCTAACTCTTCGCGAGTTTGATGGTCTAAGCTATGCACAGATCGCAGATGTCATGGAGTGTCCGGTCGGAACCGTACGCTCGCGCATCTTCCGCGCGAGGGAGGCCGTGGACGTCGCGATCCGGCCGTTGCTCGATCGCGGCGGCAAGGCCACGAACCGAGCGGAGAAGTGATGATGACGGAGTCGGAACAGTCGCTAAACGAGTCGCTGTCCGCCGCAATCGACGGCGAGGCCGAGGAGCTTGAACTGCGCCGCGTCCTCAACGCCGTCGGCGAAAACCCCGACCTGCGCGCGAAGTGGCAGCGTCTGCACTTGATCGGCGGCGTCTTGCGGCGCGAGACGCCGCCCGTCGTCCGCGCGCCGCTGCCGGCGTGGCCGGCCGACATCGATGCCGGCGCTGCCGCCGACGACACGACCATGGATCACGCAACATTCAGCCCGACTCTTGAGCCGGAGACCCGGCGCGTCGGCGGCCGCTGGCTGGCACCGGTCGGTGGTGCCGCGTTGGCTGCCGCGGCTGCCCTCGTCGTCGTGTTCTACTTCGGGCCGGAAGAACCGACCGGCGCCGAACCAGTCGTCGCGAACGGGTCTCAACCGCCCGCGCATGGTTTGGCCAACGTGCCGACCGAGTTGGACCTCGAGCGCGCGAACGCCTACATCTACCAACACGCCCGTGGCACGTCGATCGCCGCGCGACCGGCCGCCATGCCGTTCGTCAAGGAGCTGTCCACGGCGCCCGTCGCGCCACGGCGAGAGGACCCCGTCACCCAAACCGGGCGGGCGGCAAGCCAACAACGGCAGTGAAACGGCGCTCGCGGCAAGCGGTCGGACAGGCCCGGAGGGAGCACCGGTCTCTCGATTGGGGGCAAGCCTCGGTCGTGGTGGTGCTTGCGGCCACCGCGCTGGCGGCGCATGCTCAGACGAGGGTCGATGTCGAGCGCCGGACGGCCACCGAATGGCTACACGCCATGGACGGCGCCTTTCGAACATTGGATTACGACGGCGTCTTCAGCTACTACGCCGCCAGCCATTCCGCCCAGGTGGGTCTGGTCGAGGAGCAAGGGCCGCGCCCAAACCAGGTTACCGAAGCCCTCAGCCGGGGAGCGCGAGGGGGAACGCCTCGCAAGGAAAGAACGCTTCGCTCGGGCTCGCGGACGACGGCGAAACTCGCGACTTTCCGGATCGTGCACATGGTCATCGATGGGATCGAACGCGAGCGAATCGTCCATCTGAACGGTCCCCGGCGCGAGATCCTGCGCACGGGGGACGAGGTCGCCTACCTGCTCACGCCCGGCGACGCGCTGCTGGATCTCGAGGGCGCGACACCGGCCGGCGCGTACGGACGCGTTTTCGCGCGCCGTTTCGAGAACATCGCCGAGCACTACGATGTTGTCGTCAAGGGCCGCGACCGGGTTGCCGGGCGGCCCGCCACGCACCTGCAGGTGATTCCCCGGGACGAGGACCGATTGGGCTATCGGTTGTGGTTGGACGACGCATCTGGCCTCCTCCTGCGCTCGGAACTGCGCGACCCGAGCCGCACCAATCTCGAGATCTTCCAGTTCACCAGCCTGCTGGTGGGCGATGAGGTCGACCCGGAGAACCTGGTTTCGAGGACACAAGGCGCGCTGATCCGGCAACTCGCCGTCACCGCCGAAGACGCGGCGCCTGACGACTCGGCCTGGCATGCGGAGTGGGTACCCGCCGGGTTCGAGCTGACAAGCGCCAACACGCAGCGTCTTGCCGATGATCCCCGCGGATTGAGCATGCTGACATTCAGCGACGGCTTGGCTGCGTTCTCGGTGTTCGTCGAGGCCATGCCCGAAACCGGTGCCGGGCATGTCGTCTCGCGCAGCGGCGCCACGGTTGCCTTGACCCACATGGCGGCGAGCGCGCGTGGCAACCACCTCGTGACCGTCGTCGGGGAAGTACCCGTCGCGACGGCACGCCGCATCGCGGCAAGCGTCGACCACAAGTCCAGCTCACCGTAACGGATACGCCGTGGGCGCGGATACGCTCGAATCCAGCGGCGTGGTCCAGCAAAACCGTGCCGACGGCCGGCGGGTCATCGATTTCGGCGCACGGTACTGCCCGGGCTGCAACGGCCAATGCGGCGTTCGCTTTCGCGCGCGCCCCGTGTCCGTTCCGGAGGAAATCGAGGCGCCCCCAGGCGCCGACGTCGTCGTCACGGCCTCGGCACGTGGGCTGCGACGCCGAGCGTTGTGGGTCTTCGGGCCGCCGCTGGTCGCCTTGGCCGCAAGCGCCGCCCTCGCCCACTTCGGCGCATGGGACGACTGGGGGCTTGCGGCGGTCGCGGGGCTCGCCATTTCCATGACGCCCGTCTTGGCACGCTTGAAGTACGCCGCGTAGGAGCGCCAAGGAAATGGCTGGCACGCGCAACATCCGCAACTTCTCGATCATCGCCCACATCGACCACGGCAAGTCGACGCTCTCTGATCGCCTCATCCAACTGTGCGACGCTCTGAGCGAACGGGAAATGGCAGACCAGGTGCTCGACTCGATGGACATCGAGCGCGAACGCGGCATCACCATCAAGGCGCAGTGCGTCACGCTCCAATATGCTGCGGCTGACGGGGAGACCTACGAGCTGAACTTCATCGACACCCCAGGCCACGTCGACTTCAGCTACGAAGTGTCCCGTTCCTTGGCGGCGTGCGAGGGGGCCTTGCTGGTCGTGGACGCCGCCCAGGGCGTCGAAGCGCAATCCGTCGCCAACTGCTATACGGCGATCGACCAAGGCCTCGAAGTCCTGCCGGTGCTCAACAAGATCGACCTCCCACAAGCCGATCCGGCCCGCGTCTCGACGGAGATCGAGGACATCATCGGCATCGACGCCAGCGGGATCTTGAGCGTCAGCGCCAAGACCGGCGCGGGTGTCGCCGCGCTGTTGGAGACGCTCGTGGCCGAGATCCCTGCGCCGGACGGTTCGCCGGAGGCGCCGTTCAAGGCGCTGATCGTCGACTCCTGGTTCGACAATTTCCTCGGCGTCGTCTCGCTCATACGGGTCTTTGACGGCCGTGTCGGCGCCGGGGACAAGATCATCGCCAAAAGCGTCGGCCGGGTACGCACAGTCGATAACGTCGGCGTCTTCACGCCGAAGCAGACGCCAAAGGACGCGCTCGAAGCCGGCGAGGTCGGCTACCTCGTCGCGGGCATCAAGGACATTCGCGGCGCGCCCGTCGGCGACACGCTCACGTCGGCCGAGGTCCCCGACCTGCCCGCCGTGCCCGGCTTCCAGACGGTCAAGCCGCAGGTCTACGCCGGCATGTTTCCGGTCAACTCCGAGGACTTCGAGAACTTCCGCGACGCGCTCGCCAAGCTGACCCTGAACGATGCATCCCTTTTCTACGAGCCGGAAACATCGGACGCACTGGGTTTCGGGTTCCGCTGCGGCTTCCTCGGCATGCTGCACATGGAGATCGTCCAGGAGCGCCTGGAACGGGAATACGACCTCGATCTCATCACCTCCGCGCCAACGGTCATCTACGAGGTCGCCACGCGTTCGGGCGACACGTTGCGCATCGACAACCCGTCCCAACTCCCGGATGCCGGAGCCATTGCCGAGATGCGCGAGCCCATCGCCGCGGTCAACGTGCTGACGCCGCAGGAGTACGTCGGCAACGTCATCAGCCTTTGCGTCGAGCGGCGTGGCGTTCAGAAGGGCATGCAGTTCACCGGCGGCCAGGTCTCGATCGACTACGAGATTCCGCTGGCGGAGGTGGTACTCGACTTCTTCGACCGGCTGAAGTCGACGAGCCGCGGCTTCGCCTCGCTCGACTACGCCTTCACGCGTTTCGAGGCGGCCCCGCTCGTGCGCCTGGACGTGCTGATCAACGGCGACCGGGTGGATGCGCTGGCGATGATCGTGCATCGCACTCTCGCCGAGGCGAAGGGCCGGGAACTGGTCAAGGCCATGAAGAAGGTCATCCCGCGGCAGATGTTCGACGTGGCCCTGCAGGCCGCGATCGGCGGCCAGATCATCGCCCGCCAAACGGTGAAGGCGCTGCGCAAGAATGTGACCGCCAAGTGCTACGGCGGCGACGTCACGCGCAAGAAGAAGCTGCTCGAGAAGCAAAAGGAGGGCAAGAAGCGGATGAAGCAGTTCGGTCGCGTCGAGATTCCCCAGGATGCCTTCCTCGCGGCGATCCATGCAGAGCGTTGAGGCGCGCTTGGCAGCAACGCAGAATCGGCTAGGCACGCTGGAACGCCGCCTGGGCTACGTGTTCCGGGACCGGGGACTCCTGCGCAGGGCGCTGACGCACAAGAGTGCGGGCGCGGACAACTTCGAACGCTTCGAGTTTCTCGGCGACGCCGCGCTCGGCTTCGTCGTCGGCCGGATGTTGTTCGATGCACTGCCCGACGCCAGCGAACATCGCTTGACCCTGATGCGCGCGAGCCTGGTCCACGGCGGCAGCCTAGCCAAGGTGGCCAAGCACTTGGGTCTCGGTGCGTTTCTTGAACTCGGCGCCGGCGAGCGCAAGTCGGGCGTCGCCAGGCGCACCTCCGTTCTTGCCGACGCCCTCGAAGCCGTATTCGGTGCGGTTGTCTGCGACGGTGGCATAGAGAACGCAGAGGCGGTGGCACGCCGGCTGTTCGCCGACAGGCTCGCGGTGATCGACGACGACGACCACAAGGACCCGAAGACCAGGCTCCAGGAGATCCTGCAAAGCCGTCATCTGGAAACGCCGGTCTACGAGGTCGTCGACCGCGCCGGCCCCGACCATGAACGGTTGTTCACCACGGTGTGCCGCGCGGATAGCCTCGGCTTGCGGGGTGAAGGCATGGGGCGGAGCCGCCGCGAGTCCGAGAAGGTCGCCGCCGCAGCCGTCCTTGACCAAATGGCCGACTAGAGAGCGCCCGGTGTTTGTTGACAGGCGGTCCTTTCCGGGAGAAACGCGTAGCGTTTCTCCAACGAGTCGCCGCAAGGCGACTCGCATCGATCCATGAGCCGTTGCGGGCACGTCGCGCTGGCCGGTCGCCCAAACGTCGGCAAGTCGACGCTGATGAACCACCTTCTCGGCGTCAAGCTCTCGATCACATCCCGCAAGCCGCAAACGACCCGTCACGCGCTGATCGGCATCCTCAACCGCGAGGACGCCCAGGTGATCTTCGTCGACACGCCCGGAATCCACGTCCCGCGACGAGCCTTGAACCGCTACATGGTCGGCCAAGCGGTCGGCTCGCTCACCGGCGTGGATCTCGCCGTGATGCTCATCGAAGCCTCGGGCTGGCAGGCCGGCGACGACGTCGTGCTCGATCGGATCGCCAAGGCCGACGTGCCGTGTCTTTGCGCCATCAACAAGATCGACCGTCTGCGGGCCAAGGACCGTCTGCTGCCGCTGATCGACGATATTCGGCACCGGCACGACTTCGAGGCCATCGTGCCGGTCTCCGCGCTGCGCAACGCCGCTCTCGACGTTCTGGCCACCGAGATCATCGAGCGCCTGCCCGAAGGGCCGCCGCTGTATGGCGACGATGCGCTCACCGACCGACCGCTCGAGTTCCTGATCGGCGAGATCGTCCGCGAGAAGGCCATGCGCCGGCTCGGTGCGGAACTGCCCCACCAGACCGCCGTCACCGTGGAGGACATCACCCGCAAGCCGGGCTGCGCCGATGTCCATGCGGTAATATACGTCGAGCGTGCTTCGCAAAAGCGGATCGCCATCGGCAAGGGGGGCACGATGCTGAAGTCAATTGGCGAAGACGCCCGCAAAGACATAGAAGCGTTGCTCGCCGAAAAAGCCATGTTGAGGCTATGGGTGAAGGTCGCGCCGCACTGGAGCGAGCGTGCCGGGACCCTGACTCGACTCGGCTACCGAGCCCCTCCCAAGGGATAGGCCGTGATGCTGCCTCCCGCCAAAGACCAGCCTGCCTACGTCCTCCACCGACGCGCATTCCGAGAGACGAGCGCGATCGTCGAGTTGCTGACCCGGGATTACGGGCGCGTCGCAGCCGTGGTCCGGGGCGTCAAGGCGAGCGGTCGACCGCGCATGAGCATCGAGCCCTTCACGAAGATCGAGGTCGCTTGGCGCGGCCGGGGTCAAATGGTCACGGCGATCGGCAGCGAGGCGGTCCAGGCCACGCACCTTACCGGAGACGCCCTCTTCGCCGGGCTCTATGTCAACGAGCTGCTCATCAAGACCTTGGAACCCCAGGAACCCGTGGAGAGCGTCTTTCGCCACTACGGCACCACATTGACCGCCCTTGCCGTCGAGAATGACCTTGAGCCCGCTCTGCGGCGCTTCGAGAAGAGCCTGCTGGACGAACTCGGCTACGGGCTGGTGTTCGATGTCGATGTCAAGACCGGGCTGCCGATCGAAGCCCACAAGATCTACCGGCCGGTGGATGGCGAAGGCTTCCAACACACCGGGAACGGCGCCGCCGAGGGCGAGGCGACCTTGACCGGTGCGGAAATCGCCGCCATCGCCAACGGCGACTTCACCGACAACCGAGCGCGCGCCGGTGCGAAACTGGTGTTGCGTCGCGCCCTTCGGCAGCGGCTCGCTGGCAAACGGCTCAATACCCGCCAGCTTTTCGCGCGCCGTCCGGGCCAGCAGGTCAATGTCTAGCTTCAACCCCGCCCTGCCGCGCCTTTCGAACGGCGAACCCGACATGGATGTCTGGCTCGACGAAGCGTCGCAGTTCTCTCCAACGGCGCGGCAGAAGGCCGTCGCGGTGTTCGAGCTGCTGACGGAGCCCGAGTCCCGACATCTGGGCCTAGCCGTCGTCGAACTGCTTCTCGAGCTTAAAATGGACATCACCACCGTGATGGCGGGGATGACGACCTTCGCGGTGCAGCGCGGCACCCTCGAGGTCGATCAACTTCCCCCCGACACAGGGGCGCTGGTGAACTCGGTTCTCCCACTGGCCGCCACCAACGTACTGGCGTTTAGCAATTCGGCGGTCTTGGCGAGCGAGTCGAAGAGCCAGACCGACAACGTCCGCGGCATGCTCATTGCGTTGATCGACGATCCGCGCGTTGCAGTCATCAAGCTCGCCGAGCGCGTCGTCGCCTTGCGCGATGCGAAGCAGCGTGAGGACATGAGCCGCTGGGTGATTGCCCAGGAAGCGATGGAATTCTATGCGCCCCTCGCGGGCCGACTCGGCATCTGGGGCCTGAAATGGAACCTCGAGGATCTCGCCTTCAGCGTCCTCCACCCCGTCGAGTACCGGGAGATCGCCGCTAAGCTCACCACACGTCGCGACGAACGCGAACGCCACGTCGAGGCGATCCGCCAGGACCTGGCGTTTCGCCTGGCCGCGGTGAACATCAACGCCGAAGTACAGGGACGTGCGAAGCACATCTACAGCATCTGGCGGAAGATGAACCACAAGTCCATCGACTTCTCTCAAGTTCGCGACGTCCAAGCCGTCCGCGTGCTGGTGGACAACGTCGAGGAATGCTACCTGGCGCTCGGTGTGGTGCACACCTCCTGGCCGCCGATTCCCGGGGAACTCGACGACTACGTCGCTTCGCCTAAGGAAAACGGCTATCGCTCGATCCACACCGCGGTGATCGGCCCCAAGGGCATCACCCTGGAGGTCCAGATCAGGACCCGTGAAATGCACGAGGAATCGGAACTCGGCGTTTGCGCGCATTGGGCGTACAAGGACGACGGCAACGGCTATGCGGGGCTCGAGACCGGCAAGGCGGAATGGCTGCGCAGCATCCTGGAGTGGCACGATGAGGTGGGGGCCGTCTTCAATGGCGGCTACGTCGGACAGGACAGAATCTTCGTCACGACGCCGGCTGGACACGTACTCGACATGGCGCCGAACGCCACGCCGTTGGACTTCGCCTACCGGGTGCACACGGAAGTCGGCCACCGTTGTCGCGGTGCTCGGGTCAATGGCCGAGAGGTTCCACTCAACCGGCGCCTCGCCACTGGCGAGTGCATCGAGATCGACACCGGCGACACCGAGGCCCCGCGTCGCGAGTGGCTGAATCCCGCGCTCGGCTACGTCAACACGGCCCGCGCGCGCACCAAGATCCAGGCCTGGTTTCGAAACCAGCTCGCCGAGTCGAACATCAACGCAGGACGGGCGTTGCTGGAAGAAACCCTTGGCAGGCTGGGTCTGTCCCAGGACTTCGGCGCGCTGGCGACCTTGGCGGGCTATCCGAGCGAGACGGACCTGCTCATGGCGGTGGGCGTCGGCGATCGATTGGTGATCGACTTGGTCAGGCTGCTTTCCAGCGCAGGCCCGGCGGAGCCGGGAACGGACCCGCGAGAGCCGGGGGCCGGTACCGGGACGTTCCACGAGTTCGTCGTGCGCGGCAACGATCGCGACGGCTTGCTCCGGGACATCACGAGCGCCGTGGCCGAACGGTCGATTTCGGTCGTGGCCGCGAACGCGCGCGTGGACGTCGCCACGCAAACCGCCACCATCACCATGGAGCTGCACGTCGACGAGCTGTCCCAACTCGCACAGGCCGTGGACGACATCCAGCGCACCCCCGACGTGCTCACCGTGCGACGCAAGCGCGCCGTCGACGACTAGGCGAATCGCCTGACGGCGATTCGATGGAGAACGCTTGCGCGTTCTCCCGGCGGGGGTTGCGGAAGCTTCCGCTCAAGCGTAGAGATCGGGCGCCGTCGGAGGCCCGGGACGCAAGCGGCTTGGGTACAATCCGGGGCCATCGCCTTTTCGGTTTCGCCTCTCCATGAGACTTATCCTGTTGGGCCCTCCCGGCGCGGGAAAGGGGACCCAGGCGGCCTTCGTCTGCCGCAAGCTCGTCATTCCGCAGATTTCCACCGGGGAGATGCTGCGTTCCGCCATCGCCGCAGGCACCCCGCTCGGCCGGCAGGTGCAACGGGTGATGGACGCGGGCGAACTCGTTGCCGACGACACCATCGTCGACCTCGTGAAGCAACGAATCCGGGCAGACGACTGCAAAAACGGTTTTCTATTCGACGGATTCCCGCGCACGATTCCCCAGGCCGAGGCACTCGGCGAGGCCAACATCGCCATCGACCACGTCCTGGAGATCCGAGTCCCCGACGACATCGTGGTCATGCGGATCTCGGGGCGTCGCGTGCACGAAGCCAGCGGGCGAATCTACCACCTGCGGTTCGACCCGCCGCGCGTCCAGGACACCGACGACCAAACCGGTGATGCGCTCATCCAACGCGACGACGACCAGGAAGACACGGTTCGCGAACGTCTACGGGTCTATCGCCAACAGACGCAGCCGTTGGTCGGTTTCTACCGGCGCCTCGCCGCGGCCGGAGAAATCGGGTTCTCCGCAATCGACGGCGCCGCCACGGTCGTGGAAATAGAACGTGAAATCAGCCGCGTCTTGCGTCTCCCGGGCGACCCAAATGCCAGCGGGACTAGGTGATCTCAAGAACCCGGCAAGCCTCGGAAAGGACAAGCGCCATTTGATATGCAGCCTTTGCCGGAATCCAATATGATTTCCGTACTCCAACGAGGCATCGCCTAGGGGACGCAGATGGCGCGAGCGAAGTCGAAGGCCGAACCCACTTCCGCCAAGTCCAGCCCTACCGGGGACAAGCCGCCGGCGAAAAAACGACGCGGCAGACCGCCGAAAAGCCAACCGGGTAGCGCCACCGCGAAAAAGACACCGACCAACGGTCGAAAGAAACGTCGCGTCGGTCGACCACCGAAATCCCAAGCCGCGAAGGCCACGAAAAAGGCCACCGCGAAGTCCAGTCGAAAGACGTCACCAAAAGCCCCAACCAAGAAGCGTGTCGGTCGGCCCCCGAAGACCGCCGCCGCGAAGGCGAAAGCCACACGCGGGACCACGACCACGAGGAAGCGCGTTGGCCGGCCACGGAAAACCGTCGCCGCGGACGACGGTCGTCGCATCCCCGTTTCCGCCGCAACCACGCGTGCACTCGCCGCCGCATCCCGCGCCTCGGACGCGCTGAAAAGGGAACGCGGCGCGCTGGCGGACGCGGTGGATGCCTCGACCGCAGCGCGCGTGAAGGCGCGTGCTTCGGGCCAAAAACGCGATAAGACGCTGGCAAAGAAGGCGCGCCAGAAGGTTCAGCGGATCACCGAGAAGGTCTCCGTGCGGCGTACCGCGGCGCGGGAGGCCAAGGCCAACGTGGCGAAACTCAAGGCGCAGGATCTTCTCAACGCCCGCATGAGCAACATCGAGGTTCGACTTCGGCGCGCCGAGGATGCGGCGACCGAGCGAATTGCAGCGAAGCTCGAACGGCAAACGGAAAAATTCCGCGCGGCGACGCTGGAACGGCTCGACAAGGTCGAAGCCCGGAAGAGCAAGAAGCGCGCCCGCAAGGCAGAGTCGGATCGTGCCGCCCTGCTGCGCAAGTTCGAGGCCACGGTGCGGGCGGCCGACGATGCCCTGGTGCCCAAGGAACGCAAAAAACGCCGACGCAGAAGGACGCGGCCCGCCTAGAACGAGTGGCAAGCCCCTCGCGCTCCCCCGCTGAGGGCTCTTTTCTTGCGAGGGGCAAGCCCCTCGCGCTCCCCCGCTGAGGGCTCTTTTCTGCGAGGGGCAAGCCCCTTGCGCTCCCCCGCTGAGGGCTTTTCTGCGAGGGGCAAGCCCCTCGCGCTCCCCCGCTGAGGGCTCTAAGTGCGCTCGTGCGTCGGCACCGGGTGACCGGCGTCCGCCGCCAACAATAGAACGTCGACCCAGTCGCCCGCGACCAGATCGCCGGTATTCTCATCGATCACCACGAGCGCGTTCGCGTTGGCGAATGTGGCCAGCCGGTTGGATCCCTGATCGCCCGTGATCGAAACGACCAGGCCGTCATCTGTTCTGCGCACGGTGCCGCGCATGTACTCGCGGCGCCCAACCGCATGTCGAACGCCTTCGGCCATGCGCGCCCGGAATGTCAACGGCGGTTCGGGCATGGTGCCCCCGAGAGCGTCCACCGCCGGAGCTACGAACAGCAGGTACGTGACGATCGTCGACACCGGGTTGCCCGGTAAGCCGAAGAACAACGCATCGCCAATGCGCCCCACCGCCAACGGCTTACCCGGCTTCAGGGCGATGCGCCAAAAGTCGACGTGTCCGACCTCGGCGACCACGTCCTTGACGTAGTCCGCCTCGCCGACCGACACGCCGCCGCTGGTGATTACGACGTCGGCTACTTCGGATGCGTCGTGCAACGCGCTGCGGATCGCGTCGCGGTCGTCCGGCAGACGGCCGAAGTCGATCACGGTCGCGGCCTTTTCCCGGAGCAGCATGGAAACGGAGAACCGGTTCGAATCGTAGATCTGGCCAGCCCCGAGAGGTGCCCCGGGCTCGGCGAGTTCGTCCCCCGTTGAGAAAACCGCGACGCGGATCCTTCGATTCACGACAACGCGTGCGATGCCGCACGCGGCGAGCCAACTCAGGTGGTAGGTGTTGAGCCGCGTGCCCGCAGTGCACAGGAGCTCACCGCAGCGCACATCGTGACCCCGACGACGAACGTGTTGGAGAGGTCTGACCGGCGCGTCCGACGACACCGTGTCGCCATCGCCCGTCACATCCTCCTGAAGAACGACCGCGTCCGCGCCTTGCGGCATCACGGCCCCGGTGAAAACGCGGATGGCCGTCCCTGCGGACACCGGTTTCTTCGCCGGGTGACCGGCCAAACTGGCATCGACCACGCGCCAGGTCTTTAGGTCGCGGCCGTCCAAACCGGCACCATGGACCGCGTACCCGTCCATCGCGGAGGCATCGAACGGTGGCAAGTCCACCGGCGCGAGAACCGTCTCAGCAAGAATGCGCCCGCGCGCATCGGCGAGATCGACCTCCTCGCACTCGCCAACCGCGTGAACGAGCCCGTGCAGACGTCGGATTGCGACATCGACATTTAGTAGCATCGCGGAATGAACCTGCTCGCAATCGATACGACGACCGACCTGTGCGCGCTCGCCGTCTATCGACAAGAACGATGGTTCGAGCATAACCGCTTCGCGCCGCGCCTGCATAACCAGCATGTGCTGCCGATGGTCGACAGCATCCTGGACGCCGCCGGGATAGCGGCCCTCGACCTCGACCTGATCGCCTTCGGCGCCGGGCCCGGGTCGTTCACCGGTGTGCGCATCGGCGCAGCCGTGTCACAAGGCATCGCGCTGGCAAGCGAAGCGATGGTGGTTCCCGTCGCCAACTCCGCGGTAGCCGCCGAAGCGCTACGGCGCATCGGTGGCCTGCGCGGCGAGGTTGAAATAGTCCGCGCATCGAGGCCCGGATGGCGCTACCGGGCGCGCTATGAACTCGACGACACCGGCGTGCACTGCGTCGACTTCGATCGCCTCGTCGCTACCAGCGAGGTCGGCGACAACGCCCTCGATGCCGACCGGCTTTCGGTGTCCGCCCGCCTCGTCGGCGCACTCGCGTTGCACAACCTCGACGACGCGGTTGACCCCGCGTTCGCGCAACCGTACTACGTCGACGGCGATAGCCCTTGGCAGCCAACGGCCAAGGGGGTCGCCGCTCAGCCTCAAGGGTCGAATCGCTAGCCGCGTTCCATGGCTTGGCGTAGGTCGACGGCGATGACGCCTTGGGCGGCGCGGACGATCTCCGGGATACGCTCGTCGAAAACCAGTTTTCCGGCATCGTTCTCCAGCATGCCGGCCTCCGTCAGGTGCTGAAGGAAACCGTCAATCAGGCGAGGATCGGAAAACTCCGGCGCATTCAAGCCGTAGAGGCGCGAGATGCGTCGTGCCGTGGCCGTCCAGTCGCCGAGCAAAGTCGTCCGATCGAGGCTTCCCGATCCGGCACGGCACAGCAACGACATACAGATGTAGAAGCGTTCCAGGACCGGCATGACGGCGTTCGCCAACAATCTCAGCCGAAAGCGGGCACCCGGATCCCGCGGCGCGACGAAGGCATTGCCACGCAATTCCAAAAGCCCTTCCGAGCGCAGATGGTCCAGCCAACGATTCACATCGTCCGAGCCGTCCGTTTGCACTTCATGCTCCACGTAGGGATATACGGCTTCGAACAACCGGTTGATGTCCACGCGGCGAATGCCCATGCGTCGATTGACCGCCAGGCAAGCGACGAACGCCGGCGCCGCCAGCACGTGGAGCACGTTGTTTCGATACCACGTCATCAAGACCGCCGTGAACTCGTCGTGGCTAAGAACCTGTCCGCCGGTGCCAGTCGCCGACAGGGCGCTGGTGTCGCGGTTCAATAGCCCGAGTTTTTCGACGTGTCGGACGACGTCCTCGGCCGGCATGTCCGTCACTCGATAGTCGTGGTGCGGCGCATCACGGTCGATCAGCTTTCTGTACAAGTCGATCTGTTCAACCAACGCCGATTCGTCGATGGCCTGGCGCGGCATCGACAAGGTCGTCAAGGCGACAAGGTTCGTCGCATTCAGGTAGGCGCAAGCGTTGATTCCGCGACCGATCCGCGCACCGAGGGCACGGGCCGGCCGGTCCATGCCGTCGTCGAGCAATCCGTCCAACGAGATGGGCTTGCCGAAGCACAACTGGGCACTTCCGAAGGATTGCCGCACCATTCTCAAGTTCCGGAACAGACCGGAAACCGACTCGCTTTGCTTCGCCGCGCCGCGCAGCTCGTCGACGTAGCTTGCCGCCTCGACAAGCTTGTCGTAGCCAACGTAGACGGGCACGAAGACGATGGGCCTCGGTACCCCGCGCCGATGTGCATCGATCGTCATCTGCAGAACACCGGTGCGTGCGGGAAGCAGCCGCCCGGTGCGTGTCCGGCCGCCTTCGACGAAATACTCCACCGCATGCCCGCGGCGAAACACCTGGTAGATGTACTCGGAGAACACGGCGCTATAGAGCCGGTCGCCGGAAAAGCGCCGACGCATGAAGAACGCACCGCCGCCTCGCAACACGCCCCCGACGAGGGGCAGATCCAGATTGTCGCCGGCCGCCACGTGCGGAACCATGAAACCGCGATGGAACAGCACGTACGAGAGCAGCAGGTAGTCGATGTGCGAGCGGTGGCACGGGGTGTAGACCACCGTGTGGGTCTCCGCCAATGCCGCAACCCGGTCGAGCCCATGCACCCGGATGCCGTCGTAGATCCGGTGCCAGAACCAGGTCAAGGCCACGTCAAGGAAACGCAGTGTCAGGTAGGACAGGTCCGCGGCAATCGTGTTCGCGGCCTTGCGCGCCGACTTCAACGCCGCGCCGTGATCGCCATCGGCGGTCTCGGCTTCGATGGCGGCCGTCACCTGCGGCGAGCGCAGGATCAACTCCACAAGCGTGCGCCGATGCGACAGGTCCGGGCCGAGTGTAGCCACCTTCTGGTTGCGGAACTTCGTGCGCAACAGCCGTGCCGTACGCCTGGCGGCCAACTCCGGCGATGGGCTTCGGGGGCTTTTTCTGGCGACGGGCAAAGCCCCTTCCCGCCGCTCCGCAGCGGGGGCGCTCCCCGGCTGAGGGCTCTCTTCTTGCGAGGGGTTCCCCCTCGCGCTCCCCGGCTGAAGGCTCCCTTCTTGCGAGGGGTTCCCCCTCGCGCTCCCCGGCTGAAGGCTCCCTTCTTGCGA
>JAPOVK010000017.1 GCA_026708185.1 Gammaproteobacteria bacterium
CAGCGGTTCTTCGGGCGTAATATGGGCGGTCCGCACCATCCCGTCACCCGCGTTGGTTGGGAGGATGTGCCCGCTTACTTGGCATGGCTCTCGGCAGAGGCGGACACGCGGTACCGCCTGCCGAGCGAGGCCGAGTGGGAGTATGCCGCCCGGGGCGGCACCACGTCGCCGTACTACACCGGCGACACGATGTCCCAGGAGCAGGCCAACTACGGCCGCTACTTCGTCGGCCGGCCGGTGTCGGTCGGCAGCTACCCGGCGAATCCCTTCGGCCTCCACGACATGCTCGGCAACGTGGCCGAATGGTGTGCGGACTGCTGGAACGAGAACTACGGGGGTGCACCGGTTGACGGCAGTCCCTGGCGATCCGGCAACTGCGATCGACGCGTGCTGCGCGGTGGCCACTGGGCGAGCGACGCGGAGGGCTTCCGCACGGGCATCACGCCCCGTGAACTGCGCGCGGCGAGTCGAGCCTTCGGTCCACCCCCGCCAAACCGGATCCGACGGATGCTCAAGGACGGGTCGCGCGACGTCGTGATCGGGTTCCGCGTCGCGCGGGATCTCTGAGGGGAAGGCTGTGCGCGCACTTACCTATTAAAATCAATCTATTAGGACTGTTTCTTCCACTGCGGATGTCGGGCTGAAGTCCTACGTCAACGATGGTCAATCGCCCATTGCGCGTGCCGCAGTTGCTGGCACACTACCTCTGCTGGTCGGGACTTTGTTTCGTCCAAGGAGATCACCGATGGGTCTTGAAGCGCTCGCACTGGGCACCTCGTACATCGCGGTTACGCTGGCACTCGGCGTGTTCCTGTGGCGCGTGTTTGCGCGCATGTACGACCAGATCGAGACGAGATTTGACAGGGTGGACGAGCGATTCGACAAGGTGGACGAGCGATTCGACAAGGTGGACGAGCGATTCGACCGCGTCGAGGGCCGGATCGACCGGGTCGAGCGCCGGGTAGACGCGGTCGAAGGCCGCATGGGCGCGCTTGACGGCCGAATCGGGTCGCTTGAGAAAAAGGTCGACGGGCTGGCAGCCGACCATCAGAGTCTCGCAAGAGAGCTATCGGAGTTCCGCGGCGAGATGCGGGGTCGCTTGGCCGCGATCCTTCCGGGAACGAAGGAGGCCTAACCCCCGGCAGCGGATGCCGGCTTGACGGCGACCGTCATGCGTACAAGTGGCAGGCAACCAAAGACGAACCTAGAGGCCCGAGGTCCGGACTGTCGGTCCGGCACTGCGGCATGGCTTGCGGGCACCGGGTGTGGAAGCGGCAGCCGGGCGGCGGGTTCTGCACGCTCGGCACCTCCCCAGCGATCAGTTCGTGGTCGCGCTGCGCCTCGCGAACCGGGTCCGGGATCGGCACTGCCGCTAGTAGCGCCTGGGTATACGGGTGCCGGGGGTTCTCGAAGAGTTCGTCGCGGTGGGCGACTTCGACGAGTCGGCCGAGGTACATGACGCCGATGCGGTCGCTGATGTGCCGAACCACGGCGAGGTCGTGGGCGATGAAGAGGTAAGTCAGCCCGAGTTCCTCCTGGAGGTCCATCAGCAGGTTGACCACCTGCGCCTGGATGGAGACGTCGAGGGCGGACACTGGCTCGTCGCAGATGATGAGGCTCGGTTCGAGCGCGAGGGCGCGGGCGATGCCGATGCGTTGGCGCTGGCCGCCGGAGAACTCGTGGGGATAGCGGTCCGCCATGTCCGGCAGGAGGCCGACGAGGTCCATCAGTTCCTGAACCCGTGCCCGGTAGGCGGTCCTGTCGTCGGCGAGGCCATGGACCACCAAGGGTTCGCCGATGATGTCGCGGGCGCGCATGCGCGGGTTGAGCGAACCGAACGGGTCCTGGTAGACCATCTGCATGCGGCGGCGCAGAGGACGCAGTTCTCCGACACCCAAGTCCGTGATGTCGCGGCCCTCGAAGACGATGCGGCCGGACGTGGCGCGAAGCATGCGCAGGATGGCGAGCGCGGTCGTCGACTTGCCGCAGCCGCTCTCGCCGACCAGCCCGAAGGTCTCGCCGCGTTTGAGTTCGAAACTGACACCGTCGACCGCCTTGACCGAGCCGATTTCGCGCTGAAACACGACGCCGCGTATGACGGGGAAGTGCACCGCGAGATCCGTCACGCTGAGCAGGGGCGCTTGGTCGTTCATAGCCGGATGCAAGCCGCCAGGCGGCCGTTGCCTGCGGGTTCCAAAGCGGGGGTTGCTTCGCGACAGGCGCCGGTTGCGCGTTCGCAGCGCGGCGCGAAGGCGCAGCCTGGTGGTAGGCGGGCGAGATCGGGGGGTTGGCCGTCGATGGTCTTGAGCCGGTGACCGATCGACCCCTCGACGCCTGGAATCGATGCCATGAGTCCTTGCGTATAGGGGTGGCGCGGTTCGCCGTAAAGGTCCCTCGCATTGGCCGTCTCGACGATGCGCCCGGCGTACATCACCGCCACCCGGTCCGCGTAGCGGGCTACGACGCCGAGATCGTGGGTGATGAGGATCAGCGCCGAGTCGGCTTCCCGGGTCAACTCCTTCAGAAGGGCAAGGATCTGCGCCTGCACGGTGACGTCGAGAGCCGTGGTGGGTTCGTCGGCGATGATGAGCTTCGGCCGGCAGGCGAGCGCCATGGCGATCATGGTGCGCTGGCGCATGCCACCCGAGAACTGGTGCGGGTAGTCCTTGAGACGTGCCGGCGCATCGGGGATCCGGCTGTGGTCGAGGAGACGTTCGGCCTCACGCAAGGCGTCTTGCCAAGGCGTACCGCGATGAAGCCGAATCGGCTCCGCCACCTGCTTGCCGATGGTCAGGACCGGGTTCAACGACGACATCGGCTCCTGGAAGATCATGGCAATCCTGTCGCCGCGGATCGAGCGGATCGCCCGGGCGTCGAGGTCCAGGAGGTTCTCGCCGTCGAATAGGACACGGCCGCTGTCAATGGACCCGGCGGCGTCGAGGAGCCGCAGCAGGGACAGCGCCGTGACGCTCTTGCCCGAGCCGGACTCGCCGACGATGGCCAACGTCTCTCCGGCATCCACGTGGAACGAGACACCATCGACCGCGCGCACGATGCCGCGGTCGGTCCGGAACGAAACCGACAGGTCCTGAACGTCCAGGAGCGGCCCGGTCAGATTCGTGTCCACGAACTAGAACCCCATGGCCCGTTTCATATCGTGGTCGATCCAGATACGTGCGTAGATCGGCCCAGGTCGCACCGCGCCCGCGCGCAGTTCGCCGCCGTAGTTGCGCACCCACGGCCACCACGCGGTGTAGTTGTACACCGTCGGCAGCCAGATCGACGGCGCCTCGTCGAGGAGTTTGACGGTCAGTTCGCGTGTCAAGGCTACGCGGTCCGCCTCCTCCCGCGTCAGCATGAGGCGGTCGATCGCGGCGTCGAACTCGGGCACGTTGTAGACGGACGGATTCCACGTATGGCCCGTGATGAACTTGCGGATCGACGTGGTGGGGTTGGTGTGGCCGTTGTTCATGAAGTAGCCGGGCCCGTGGTTCTCGGTCGTCATCATCGACAGGAACGCTGCGTATTCGAGCGGTTCGATCTCCAAGCGCACGCCGACCTTGGCGAGGTACGAGTCAAGCAGGGGAATCAGGTCCATGTTGCTCGGGCTGCAGGTGCAGACCTGCACCTTGAAGCTGAACCCGTCGCCGTGACCGGCTTCGGCGAGCAGGGCGCGGGCCTTGTCGGGGTGGTAGCCGAAGAGCTCCTGTACGGACTCGGGCATCTCCTCGAGGGGCTGGTAGTAGTCGCCGAACCCGGGGTGCTGCGGGTAGGCCATGAGTTCGGCGTGGCCGCCATAGAACAGGTCGACGATTTCCTGCTGGTTCACGGCCATGTTCAGCGCCCGCCGAACGCGGACATCGTCGAACGGCGGCATGTCCATGCGCATGGATACGAAATTGCCGGCGGTGGCGAGCCAACGGGACCACTGCAGTTCGGGCGTCGACTCCTTCAGGTGGTCCACGGCGATCCAGCGGATCGACTCCAAGATGTCGATCTTCGCCGTGCGGATCGCCGTGAGGTAGGTGGCCTCGTCCTTGATGATGCGGTACTTCACCTCGTCGACGAAGGGGACCGGGTAGTCCCGCCCGCCGATGCGTTCGCTGTCCCAGTACCCGGGGTTCTTCGTGTAGGTATGCGAATTGCCCTGGATGTAGCCGGTCAGCTCGAACGGGCCGGTGCCGACGACGGTGCGCCAGTCCTTGCGGTCCACGGCGTCGATCTCGCGCGGGACGATGAAGGAGTGGTAGCCGTAGCCGAAGCGGTAGGGCCATTCGGCGTTGAACTCGTTGAAGCGGAATACGACGGTGTGGTCGTCACGTGCCTCCACCGCCGCGAGATAGTCCCAGTAGTCGCTCTGGGCCTTCTTCGGGCTGTCGTTCACCAAGTGGAACGAGTACACGACGTCGTGGGCGTCGAGCTCCCGTGCCTCCATGACCCCGGGACGGTCCATGAACATGATTCCGCGGCGCAGGTGGACGACGAGCGTGCTTTCGTCTTCCCACGCCCAGTGCTCCGCGAGTTCGCCGCGTAGTGCTTCGTACGGAATGTGCGCCTCGGCGATGAAGCGCTGCGTACCGCCCTTGTGCACGCTCAGGTCGAGGTTCGCGGCGAACAGTTGCTCCCGGATCAGGCCGTAGTCGTGGTTGCTCTTCCACGTCCAGTCCACGGGGTCCCAGGACAGCGCGGAAAGCGTGATGTAGACCGTACCGATGTTCAGGCTGCCGCCGTATTCCGGCTCGACGCTCGGTTCGGGAACCGTGGCCGAGCGTTCCGGCGTACAGGCGCCGAGCGCTGCCGCCGCGCACATGATGGCCATAAGTCGACGCGTGTGCGTCATTGGCTCCCCCGCATGCGCGGGTCGAGGAGATCGCGCAACGCATCGCCGTAGACGTTGATCGCGTACACGACGATGGTCAGACACAGCCCCGGAGCCAGTGCGAGCCAGGCACCGAGGTACATGTACGTGCGACCCGTGCCGCTGAGCATGCTGCCCCAGGTGGGCGCTGGCGGCGGCACGCCGAGGCCTAGGAACGACAGCCCCGCCTCGGTCAGGATCACGGCTCCGATACGAGTGGTGAACAGCACGATCACGACCGGCATGACGTTCGGGACGATGTGACGTATCAGGATGTGCCACGTCCGAGCGCCGATCGACTGCGCGGCATGGGTGTACATGTTCTCCTTCACCGAGATCACCGCGCCGCGCACGATGCGCGAGCCGGCGATGCCGTAGAGCAATCCGAGCACCACCACGATCTGCACGACGCCGGGGCCGACGACCGAGATGATGACGATCAGGAGCACGAGGTCCGGGAAGGTCATCCAGGCATCGACGCCCCGTTGAACGACCATGTCCGTCTTGCCGCCGAAGTAGCCGGACACGACGCCGATGGCCAGCGACACGACGGTCGCGAACCCGGCGGCTAGAAACGCCACGATCATGGAGAGCTGTGCCCCGATCAGGATCCGCGACAGGACGTCCCGGCCGAGGTGGTCGGTACCCAGCGGGAAGTCCCAGGACGGCGCTTCCAGGCGGTGCGCCATGTTGGTCTCGTTGACGCCGTACGGCGCCAGGAAGTCCGCGAAGATCCCGCACAGCAGGAACACCAGGAACACCGCGCCGCCCACCGCGCCGAGCGGTTTTTCGCGTACGAGGCGGACCAGGAACGTGACTACGGCCGGCCGTTGGCCGGCCAGCGTCGTCATGGCTGGCGCGTAGGCTAAGTCGCTCATTGGTGACGAACCTTCGGGTCCAGCCAGCCGTAGCTCAGGTCGACCACCAGGTTGATCAGCAGGATGCTGGCCCCGGCGACGAGGAAGACGCCCGAAACCACTGGATAGTCGCGCTGGAAGACCGCCTCCAGGAGCAGGAGGCCCATGCCGGGGACGACGAAGATCTGCTCGAAAATCACCGCGCCGCCGATCAGGAGCGGTGCCTGCAAGCCGATCAGCGTGACCACGGGGATCAGGCCGTTGCGTAGGGCGTGGCGAAGGATCAGCAGCGCTTCACCAACGCCCTTGGCGCGCGCCGTGCGAATGTAGTCTTGGCGCAGCACCTCCAGCATCATGGTGCGCGTCATGCGCATCGTGACAGCCGACATGGACAGTCCCAGCAGGATGGCGGGCACGATCAGGTGCTGGATGTTCTTGATGGGATCTTCGAGGAACGGGGTGTATTCCAATTCGGGCGCCCACCGCCACCACACCGACGGGAACACCATGACCAGCGTGCCGAGCCAGAAGCCGGGCACCGCGAGCATGACCAGGGAGAACGATCGCGCGATGTAGTCGCCGGCCGTGTCCTGGCGGATGGCGGAATAGACGCCGATCGGCAGCGCCACCGTCAGTGCAACGATCAGCGCGAGGAAGCCCAGCTCGAAAGTGATCGGCATCGTCGCGAGCAGTTGCTCGGTGACCGGCACGTTGTTCCACAGCGAGCGGCCGAAGTCGCCGGTGACCACGTTGCCGAGCCAGGTGAAGTATTGCACGTAGACCGGCTGGTCGAGGCCCAGCGCGGCCTCGATGCGGGCGCGGTCCTGGCCGGTCGCGATGTCGTTTTGAGCAAGCATCAGGTCGATGACGTCGCCGGGGATCAGCCGCATCGACACGAACACGATGAGGCTGACGAACAAGAGCGTCGGCACGAGCGCGAGCAGTCGTCGGGCGATGTAGGCTTGCATGCGGTCCGGCTTTCAGCGGGCGCGAGGGCGCAGTGTGTCCGATACGGTTGGCCGTGGGCAAGCACGCTTCAAGCGGCCTGACTCGTCCGACGGTTCGTACTTGATCGCGATGCGCGGCTGGAACAATATGGCGAACGTCTCCGGAAACGGGACGTTAGGAGGTGGCCGTGAACCGTTCGATGACCGCACTCCGCGTCCTGCTGGTGTCTCTCTGCGTGACCGCGACCGCCTCGCCCGTCGAATACGTCCGAACCGTCACGGCCGCGAGGAATCTGACGGTCGAAGAAGCCAGGGCGCTCGAAGAGCGGCTGGCAGCCGATGCCAAGGACCAGGGAATCCGCAGCCAGCTCGTCATCTACCACCATCGCCATGGGTTCGGTGACCCCAGCAGTCGGGCTGCCCACACCGGGCACGTCCTGTGGCTTATCCGCCACGCGCCCGAGGCCGGAATACTGGGCACGCCGTACGGGCAGATCGACGCGTACAGCGATGCGGAGGGCTACATCGCAGGCAAGGATGCGTGGGCGAGTCACCTCCAACGAGAGCCAACGAATCTTAAGTTCCTCGGCCATGCCGCAAGCTTCTACTCGCCGTTCCAGGATCGGGACATGCTGATCGAGACCCTGGAAAAGGTGCATTTGCTCGACCCCGGCAATCCCGTCTGGCCTATGCAACTCGGCCACCTCTACCTGCGGGATACCGCGTCGGCGGCGCGGGCCAGCACCAGGATCCATTCGCCGGACGGACTTGAACGCCGCTCCGTGGACCAGACGGCCTTGGCCCATCGCGCGCTTGAGTATTTGCGGCGGGCGCACGAACTTGCCGGCAGCGACCCGATGCGGGTGTTTCTGCTCGACGGCCTGGCCGAAGCGGCGTTTCGGGCCGGCCAATACGGCGATGCGCGGACCTATGCGGAGGCGATGCTCACGGCGCCGCCCAAGAGCACGAGCCGGAATGACGAGTCACACATCCACAAGGCGAACATCGTTCTCGGGCGACTAGCGCTAGTCGAGGACGACGTCGCCAACGCCAAGCACCACCTCCTGGCTGCCGGCAGGGTTTCAGGAGCGCCGACGCTTGGCAGTTTCGGGCCCAACATGCGCCTCGCGAAGGATCTGCTTGAGCGGGGTGAGCGGGACGTCGTTCTCGAGTATTTCGAACTCTGCGCGAACTTCTGGTCCAGCGACAAGCTTGAAGACTGGGCTGCGTTGGTCAGGGGCGGCCGGACGCCGGACTTCGGAGCGAACCTGGTCTATTGAGTCGGAGAATGGCATGAGAGTTGGGTTCATCGGCCTCGGCGGCATCGGCAAGCCCATGGCCATCAATGTCGCCAAGGCGGGCTTCGAGCTGACGGTCCACGACCTGCGTGACCAGCCACTCGAGGAACTGCGCCAGCACGGCGCCCGGGTCGCCGCCAGCGCTCGCGAGGTCGCGGCTGCGTCGGACATCGTCCTGGCTTCGCTGCCGTCCAACGAAGCAAGCTCGGACGTGGCACTCGGCCCCGATGGCGTCTTGGCCGGCGCCAAGGCGGGCGATATCTACGTCGAGCTCAGCACGATCAGCCCCGAGGTCGTTCACCTGATCGCCGCGCGAGCCACGCAGAAGGAGATCACCGTATTGGACGCCCCGGTGAGCGGCAGCGTGGCACAGCGTCGCGAGGGGACGTTGTCGGTCATGGTGGGCGGCGACCCGGCCGCGCTGAACCGGGCCATGCCGGTGCTCCAGGCGTTCGGCGAGAAGGTCTTCCACGTCGGTGAAAGCGGCGCGGGAGTCACCGTGAAGCTGGTCAACAACCTGCTCGCCGGCATCGGCATGGTGGCCACCATGGAAGCCCTTGTGCTGGGCGCAAAGGCCGGGTTGAGCGTCGAGGTGATGCAGGACGTGATCAGCGCCAGCAGCGGCGGCAGCCCGATGTTCCGCTCGATGGTCGAGCGCATCACCACGTTAAGCCCGGACCCGCCGCCCGGGCAGACGGCCGACATGGGGCTCCACACGATTGCCAAGGACATGAAGCTGGCAGTGGAACTGGCCCAGCAGGTCGCAGCGCCCCTGTTGCTCGGAACGTCCGCCACGCAACCGTTTGTCGCTGGCTTGGCCCGTGGATGGGCGGACAAGGAACTCTGGGCGATCATGGAGATCTTCGAGGAGATGGGGGACGTTCGGGTGCGCCCGGCGGAGTTGTAGAGCAGATCCCGCGCCGTCGTGACCTAGGGGCCGGTCGCCGTGCGGCTGCCGTGTTGGACAACTATAGCTATTCAAATGGGCATTCCCACAATGATAAAGTATGTGGATGAAGACCATACAAATGACCATGGACAATGAGCTCGTCGAGCGCGTCGATGCGCGTGCGAAGGCCCTTGGAACGACGCGTTCGGCCTTTGCGAGGGATGCCTTGCGCGACGCGCTCAAACGGCTCGATGAGAAGGAACTCGAAGAACGGCATGTGGCCGGATACAAGCGTGACCCCGTCCAACCGGGTGAGTTCGACATTCCGGAAGATGATCACGCTTGGGGTGACGGAGCCTGGAGCTCTGACTGATGCTGCGCGGCGAGGTGCGTTGGTACGAGTTTGCCTCGCCGGATAGGCGTCGCCCCGTCGTGGTCCTGACGCGAGACTCGGTCATTGCCAGTCTGGGAGAAGTCACGGTGGCCCCGGTTACTACCCACATCCGGGAGATTCCGACCGAAGTCGTGCTGTCTCAAGACGATGGCCTGCCGCGAGAGTGCGCCGTGAACTGCGACCATCTGCAGACCGTACCGCGTGGACGTTTGGGCGCGACGATTTCGCGGCTCTCGACAGAGAAAATGGCGGGGGTTGCCACCGCGATTCGGTTTGCGCTCAACCTAGACTGACGCAACGTCTTCTCAATGCGCCCGCACTTCAGGTAGTCGTCGAACTCCTGCTCCCGACCCTTCGAATAGCGGGGCCAGTCAGACGGACTCGACGCCCGGAAGTCGATCGTGACCCGACAGCGGTCGGTCGACGTCAGCCGTCTGCCGGCGCGGGCTTGAGACGCACGACTCGACCGCCAGTTTGGTGCTCGAGCAACAGGTAGATCCAACCGCGCTCGTCGACGTCGACGTCCCGAATCCGCGCGAGATCCTCCAACAGGAGCTCCTCCCCGACGACGCGACCGTCCTCGACCTCGACGCGAACGAGATCGGACGCCTTCAGCGATCCAATCAGAAGGTCCCCTTGCCACTCCGGGAAGGCCGCACCGTCGTAAACTACAAGGTTCGACACGGCAATCGACGGCGCCCATGCTTTTGCCGCGCGCTCCGTGTCCTCGAGTTCGATCTCACTCTGAGCACGTCCCCAGGCCACCTCGGTACCGTCATAGTTCAGCCCGGCCGAAAAGAGTGGCCACCCGTAATTCCGGCCTGGCAGCAGTCGATTGAGCTCGTCGCCGCCCCGCGGTCCATGCTCGGTGTTCCATGCTTTGCGGGTCCGCGGATCGTATGCGAGACCTTGCGGGGCCCGATGACCGTAGGTCCAGATCGTGTCCAATGCACCGGGCACGCCAACGAAAGGGTTGTCGGCCGGGATCCGCCCGTCGTCGTGCAGGCGATGCGTCTTGCCGTACGCGGTGCCAAGATCCTGAATTCCGTCCATGCTGCGCATGCCGGCGGTGATGAACACATGACCGTTGTCATCGAATGCGATCCGGCCACCGGAGACGGCATCGCCCCAGGTGCTGGCGTCGTAGGTTGGCGCCTGCCAGATCTTCTCCTCGTCGACCCAGCGGCCATCGCGGACACGCCCGCGCACGAGTACGTTGCGCGAGGTGAGAGGATTCTGCTCGCTTGCATCTACGCTTCCACATGCGCTGCAGCGTTGCGTGTAGTGAAGATAGATCCACCGGTTCTCGGCGAATCCCGGATGCAGGGCCACATCCAGAATCCAACCGGCACCGCGTTTGGCATCACCCTCGTAAGCCCGGTCGGGGACATCCAGATCGGTACGCGGTGTGCCTGCCACGTAGTCCGAAATCCGGCCCGCGGGCGACACGATCCGCATGCCAGGCGTAGTCTCGGTCACAAGGATCGATCCGTCCGGTCGCACGGCAATCGAGTAGGGCTTCGGGTACGCAGCCCCTTGCCCGCCTAGGCCTTCCGCGACAAGCTCAACTGTCACAGTGTGCAATTGCGTGGTCAGAGGCCCGGACGGGAGCGCCCACTCGGTGCCGTCCGGGATGTACTGTGCCATGAGGTGGTCGACCGAAAGCGCCGTGCGATGTTCGGCTATCAAGAGTGCCAACGCCTTGATCGCCTGGTCGTCAAGCGCGTCCGCCCAGGCCGGCATTCCCTTCGCTGGATTGCCATTGGCGATGCTTGCACCAATCGCATCGATCGAATCGCCGCCGACAAGCGCGCGACCGACGAGTGCAACCCCTTGCACGGAACCTTCAAGCCGGTCGCCGTGGCAAACCGAGCAGTGCTCGGTGTAGATGGAGCGACTGAACTCAGCCGGGTGAGCCGGCGCGACGATTAGCAGAAGCACCGTCAAGGCGCCAAGTGTGTTTACGATCTCGATGCCGCCGTTTCTCTCAAACTGCACAGAACCGTCCGCTCAACACACTATCAAAACAACGTTGGCGATGGGTTGACCGAACGGGTCGACGTCTGCTCTGAGTGAACAGTCGTCGCAATGGGGATGTTCATCCAAGGGGCGGAAAGTACCAGGGTCGATCAGCAATCGGTTGCGTGGGACAAGGACGAGGGCATCGGGTTACATTGCACGCCTACTCAACGCAGGCGATGAGGAGTGCGCATGGCCGAACTCGACGGACCGGCATTGGACGGACTGCGGATCCTCGACATGACCCAGTACGAAGCGGGAACCTCGTGCACGCAGGCGCTTGCCTGGCTCGGTGCGGACGTCGTCAAGGTCGAGGCACCCGAGCACGGCGACCCGGGCAGGGCGGTGGGCCGCAGCGAGAACATGGAGTACTCCGCCTACTTCTGCAACTGGAACGCCAACAAGCGCAGCGTCGCCATCAACCTCCGCGAGCCCGAGGGCCATGCGCTGTTCATGCGCCTGCTGCCGAGCTTCGACGTCTTCGTCGAGAACTACGGTCCCGGCGTGATCGAACGGCTCGGCCTTGACTACGCCACGCTGAAGGAAGCGCACCCGCCATTGATTCACGCCCGCCTGAAGGGCTTCGGCACGTCGGGGCCGTATTCCGGCTTCAAGAGCTACGACATGATCGCGCAGGCCGCGGCCGGCGCCTTCTCCGTGACCGGGGAGGCCGACCGGCCACCGGTCATTCCGGGCCCGACCACCGGCGACTCCGGGACCGGTGTGCAACTCGCCATGGCGATCTTGGCGGCCTACGTGCAGCGGCTCCGCACCGGCAAGGGCCAGCAGATCGAAATCTCCATGCAGGAGGCCATGACGTATTTCATGCGCACGCGCGTCTCCGGCTCGAAGTGGGGCGAGCGGGCCGCGCCGCGCAACGGCGGATCGGGCGGGCTGCCGCCGGTGGACCTGTATCCGTGCAAGCCCTTCGGGCCCAACGACTGGGTCTACCTGATGCCGATCACGGCGGGCCATTGGGACGACCTCTGCGTGGCCCTGGAACGTCCGGATCTGCTGGTGGACGAGCGCTTCACGGACATGCAGGCGCGCATCGCACACGGCGCCACCTTGTACGAGGAAGTGGCGCAATGGACTCGCGAGCGCACCAAGCAGGAGGTGATGGAGACGCTCGGCGGCGCAGGCGTGCCGTGCTCGGCCTGCCTGGACACCCGCGAGTTGCACACGGATCCGCACCTCGTGGCACGCGGTTTCGTGCACACGGTCGACCACCCCATGCACGGCGCCGTGCGCTTGCTGGGATTCGCCCCCCGGATGTCCGAGTCCGACGTGCCGATCGCGCGGGCTCCGCTGCTAGGCGAGCACACCGCCGAGGTGCTGGGCGGCGAACTCGGGCTTGCGTCCGACGACTTGGACGGCCTCCGCGAGGCGGGGGTGATCCGATGAGCGCCCAGCCGGTCTGCCTCGTCATTGGCGCGGGCGCGGGCATCGGCGGCACGGTCGGCAAGCGGTTCGCCCGGGAGGGCTATCACGCCGTGCTCTGCCGCCGCAGCGACGGCGCAGGTCTCGCCAAGCTCGTCGAGGCGATCGAAGGCGAAGGCGGCCACGCGTCCGGCTTCCTCATGAATGCGATCGAGGACAACGCGATCGAAGACCGCGTCGCCCATGTTGAGGCCGAAATCGGCCCCATCGAGGTCGTGATCTACAACCTCGGCGCGCAGATCGGCAACCGGGCCTTGTCCGACACCAGCGACAAGGCATTCGAGATGGGCTGGCGGCTCGCGACGTTCGGTTTGTTCCGGCTCGCGAAGGCCGTCTGTCCGGCGATGGTGGATCGAGGCCGCGGCACGATGATCGTGACCTCCGCGACGGCGGCCGTTCGCGGCAACGCCGGCCAGCACTCCCATGCCGCCGCCATGGGCGGCCGACGCTTGCTGTGTCAAACGCTGAACGCCGAACTGTCGCCGAAGAACATCCACGTCGCGCACGTCGTCGTCGACGCTCGGTGGACGCACCCGACACCTTGGGCAAGATGCTCGGGCCGGAGCGTTTCCAGGCCTTAAGAGACACGAAGGGCGCCGAGGACGGGCTCATGCTGCCGGAGCGGATCGCCGACACCTACTGGCACATCGCGCAGCAGCATCGCTCGGTCTGGACCCACGAGTTGGACGTCAGGTCGTTTTCGGACCTACCGTGGTGGAACCACTGAGCGCCTAGCGTTCAGCCCGCGGCCGGGCGGACGGCGCGCGCGGACCGGTAGGTCCGCCACGTCCACGTCCGCATTCGGGCCCCGCTGACATTCTGAGTCTCAGCGGTCGGCGGATACAGTGAGTCGAGTGTACCGGCCTGGCTTGTAGCCGTGCAGGTGCCGGGCAGCGGCCGCGATTTCCTCATCGTCCGGGTCCGTTTCCCATACCGCTGGCCCCATGCCTTCCCGCGCGGCGATCAACTCGCCGTCGAGTCCCAGGATCGAGTCGGCCAAGGCGACGATGCGTCGGTTCGGCCACGCGTAGGGTGACGCTTCGCGGAGGGCGGTCGCGGACCTTCGCGGGTCGCCGGAGTGCAGCACGTGCGCGATCAGCGCCGCTGCGGTCGAGCGGCTGACGCCCGCGTGGCAGTGGATCAGCAGCGCGGCTTTCCCATCCCAGGTGCGGAGGAATTCAACCAACTCCACGATGTGACGGGTTTCGGGCAGCACTTCGCCAGGCTGGGCTTCGACAATGTCGTGGACGGGGCATCGATGGTGCCGGGCCGGATCGACTCCCGCTGGCGTGGGAGGCTGAGCATTCGGTTGGATGATTGAGACGAGGTCGCGCACGCCGAGTTGCGGCACGAGATAGGGCATGTCAGCGAGGCTTGAAACGTAGATCGTCACGGATGGTCCCTTTGGTCGGGCGCCGCCTGGCAACTCCGGTGCGCTCGAAGCATTCTACTTGGTCTCCGCGCGGGGCTTGCGCGAGGCTGGAAACACCGTCAAGGTAGCCGTCTACCCAAGGGTGCCGAAGGAGAGCGAACCACCGATGAGTTTCCGAGAGGAAGTGCGCGACTGGCTGGAAGACAACTGCCCGCCGAGCATGCGCGACGGCAAGGCTGGCAGCACCGGTGGCGGTCGCCGTGCGACGTATCCGAACCCGGAGTTGAAGGTCTGGCTGGACCGCATGGCCGAGCGCGGCTGGACGGCGCCGATGTGGCCCTCGGCCTATGGCGGCGGTGGTCTGGACCGCGACCAGAACAACGTCCTCAACGAGGAAATGCGCCGCATCGGTACCAACTATCCGCACAGCGGCATGGGCCTTTCGATGATCGGCCCGGCGCTGCTCGAGTTCGGAACGGAAGAGCAGAAGCGGGAGCATCTGCCGAAGATCGTGCGCGGCGACATCTGGTGGTGCCAGGGCTACAGTGAACCAGGGTCAGGCTCCGATCTCGCGAGCCTGCAAACGAAGGCCGTGGAGGATGGCGACGACTACGTCATCAACGGCTCGAAGATCTGGACATCCGGTGCCAACTTCGCCGACTGGATGTTCTGCTTGGTGCGCACGAACCCGGACGTGTCCAAGCACGAGGGGATCTCCTTCATCCTGTTCGACATGGAAACGCCCGGCGTCTCCGTCAAGCCGATCAAGCTGATCAGCGGCATGTCGCCGTTCTGCCAGACCTTCCTCGACGATGTGCGGGTGCCAAAGCGGAACGTCGTCGGCGAGTTGAACCAGGGCTGGACCGTGGGCAAGCGGCTCCTGCAATACGAGCGCACGTCCATCGGCGGCATGGGCGGCAGCACCGCGCGCACCGGCTACGGACTGGCGGAGCTCGCGAAGCGCTACGTCGGCGACGACGACGGCAGGATCGCCGATCCGACGACACGCGCCGACGTGATCGAGCACCGCATCACCGACATCGCCTACGGGCTCACCGTGCGCCGCAGCGGCGAGGAGATGCGCTCCGGAAAGGCGCCGACGTTCCTGTCGTCGATGTTCAAGCTCTACGGCACCGAGCAGAACAAGCGCCGGCTGGACCTGTCGCTCGACATCATGGGCAGCAAGATGCTCGGTTGGGAAGGGGACGGGTTCGAACCGCGGGAACTTGGGACGACCCGGGAGTGGCTGCGTTCGAAAGCCAACTCGATCGAAGGCGGGACGTCCGAGGTGCAACTGAACATCATTGCGAAACGCATTCTGGGGTTGCCGGACTAGGCAGATCGTCATGGCGGCGACATTTGGGAGGAAGAGGATGAAGAAGATGTTGTTGGCCATGGCGGCCGTTCTTGCCGGTATGAGCACCGCTGCCCAAGAGGAACAAGGGGAAGCCGCCGCGAGCGACGAACCGCTCAACCTCGAGCAGCTTTTGGCGATGTTCAACTGGGACTTCGACGCGGTCGAGATCACCACTGAACAGGTCGGCGAGGGCCTCTACGTGCTGTTCGGCGCGGGCGGCAACATCGCGGTCTCCGTGGGCGAGGAAGGGGTCCTGATCGTGGACGACATGTTTCCGGAGCTGATCCCAAAGATCGAAGCGGCCATCCGCGAGATTGGCGGGGATGGCGTTGACCTCGTGGTCAATACCCATTGGCACTTCGACCACGCCGAAGGCAACCTTGCCCTCGGCCCAGCGGGTACGACGATCGCCGCGCACGTCAACTCCGCAGAGATGATGTCGAAAGAGAACATCCTCAACATGGTCATCACCAAGTATCGGCAGCCCGCGTACCCGCCCGCGGCACGCCCGTCGATCGTTTTCGACGACCGCAAGCGCTTCGACTTCAATGGCGAGGAGATTGACCTCGTCCACGCAGGCCCCGCGCACACGGCGGGCGATACGGCCGTGATCTTCAAGGACCACAACGCCGTGCACTTCGGTGACGTGTTCAACAACGCAGGCTACCCGTTCATCGACGTCGACAGCGGTGGCAGCATCGACGGCATGATCCGCTTCTGCCAGGCCATCCTCGACGAGGTTGGCCCCAACGGCATCATCATCCCGGGCCATGGTCCGGTCACCGACAGCGCCACACTGCAGGCCTACATCGACATGCTAAGAACCGTACGCGATCGCGTCGCGGCGCAGATGGCCGAGGGCAACAGCCTGATGGCCGTCGTGGCCTCCGGCGTGACTGGGGAGTTCGACGAGACCTACGGACCCGTGTCCGGCTCGCTCGGCTTCGTCGACCGCGTGTACACCAGCCTGCAGCGCGACGCCGAGTAGGGATCTGACTCCCATGTGGCTGCGGTTGCGACAGATCGCCTTCGTCGCCGAGCAACTGGCGCCGGTGGAGGCGGACCTCATCGACGTGCTCGGCGTCAAGGTGTGCTTCAACGACCCCGGCGTCGGCACGTTCGGCCTGCACAACGCCTTGTACCCGGTGGGCAGCCAGTTCATCGAGGTCGTCGCACCCATCGATCCGGCCGAGGACACCGCCGGCAAGCGTTACCTGGACCGACGCGGCGGCGACGGCGGCTACATGGTCATCACGCAGTGCGACGACCAGGCCCCGCGCCGAGCGAAACTCCAAGAGCTCAACATCCGCCTCGTGAGCGACCATGCCGGCGCATCGTTCGTGAACATGCAGCTGCATCCCAAGGACACCGGCGGCTCGTTCTTCGAGATCGACCAGATGATGGGCGAGGGCGCCGACGACCCGGCTGGCCCCTGGCATCCCGCCGGTCCCAACTGGGAAGCCGCGCGGACCGAACGCGTCCGTGGTATCGCGGGCGCGGTGATGCAGTGCGACGACCCGGACGCCGTGGCCGCTCGCTGGTCCGCGATCGCAGAGATTCCGCTACGCGGCAACGTGCTGCCGCTTGAGAACGCAGAACTGCGCTTCGTGCCGGCGCCGACGGCCGGCCGGAAGGACTTTCGGAGCTCGACATTCGAACCGACCACCCGGATGAAGTGCTGGAAGCTGGCGACAGACGCGCGTTGCGAACCGGCGATGCTCAAGTCACCATCGGCGGCATGCGCCTAAACCTGGTTCGTTGAGAGGTCCGTCTAATCCTCCGGTTCGGCTGTGGTAGCGGCCATGCGTTCAACGGCGGAGGCCAACTCAGGCAAGTCTCTCTCGACTACGCTCCAGACGACCGCCCGGTCAATCGCCAAGTAGTCGTGCGCCAGCACGTTGCGAAAGCCGGCAATTGACCGCCACGGGATCGCCGGCTCCGTGTCCTTGAGCGGCTCTGCCAACCTTTGGGCGGACTCCGCCGGAGTCTGCAGATTTCGGAGCACGGCGTCCTGCACCATATTCGACTCGTAGAACGTCGACCGATCCCTGCCGTCCGTGTACCTGTCGATGCGTTCGATACACTCGGCGATGTGACCGAGAAGCACTCTGTCGCTTCGCCGGCCGGGTTTCACAGCGCTTGTGCCTCGTCGAGCACTTGGTTCCGGAACGCAGGATGGAGGCTGGCTTCGGTCACGACATCGACTCGGCGCCGGAGGAGATCTTGGACATCCATCAACAAACCGCCGAGTGCCAGGCCCGTTCGCTCCGGCGGCAGCGACACCAGCAAGTCGACGTCGCTTAAGTCGTCCGCATCGCCTCTGGCCATCGACCCGAATACCCGAACGTCACGCACTCCGTGGCGTTCGGCGAGGGCTAGGATTTCGTCGCGGTGTTGTTCGATCAAAGAGTGCATATCGAAAGGGCTAGCAAGTCGATCAGGGCACGCTGATAGTATCGCTCTGGCACGCCGGACGTGGTGTAGTCGTCTCAATCGCTCTAGGGGCTCGGCCTTTGACACCCGAACAGATCAGTCGAATGAAAGACCCGCGGCGTCTGCGGGCGCTCATGCGAAACGCGGAGCGCTTGGGACGACCAGACGTCAAGGCCAACGCGTTCCGCCGATTGTGTGCCTTGGAAGCGCCCCATAGCCGTGTCCGGTACCTCGCGTTCGCTCCGCACCGGCTTCGCCTCCGGCCCAAGGCCACTCCGACCCCGCATGGAACAACCGCCGCCGCTCGCTGCGCTCGCTCTGGCATTTGTTCCATGCGAGACGCGACCGCTTCGCGGTCGCCCCGAGAATTCGCTGCGCGAATTCTCCCGGCGGCGAGGCGGCGCCGACCGCCAGGCAACAAGACACGGTTTTGTTACATGGAAGGACTCGCCTGTGAAGACGCCTTGGAGCGCGACTTCTACACGTCACTCAACGCGTACGAGGAATTGCTGACGGAGAAGAACGGTCGTACTACGAAGGCAAGTTACACTCGCCGGAAGCTACGGAGCAAGGGACCGCGAGAGTGCCTTGCAGACTGGGCCGTAGGCGATTCGACCGAAGGTTTCCACACGCTTGTGGCGCGAGAAATGTGGGAGTTGACCGGTGAGTATCTGGTCGCCAAACACCACGCGCAGTTCGAGCCCCATGTGGTTGCGGCCGCTCGCAAACGCTTGCAGGACCACGGGTGGGGTGGTCTAGGGAGTGGTTCCGACGTTGACAGTTGAACCGAGCTTGTGGACACGATGCGGCCTAGACGGTACGCGGACGTCCACGAACGGGTACTCCCGTGCGCGTCCGCCCGCGCCGCGCGGTTTCAGTTGCGAAGTACGCGCCCCGCTCGTTCGCCGGTGAGTTCGTCGTCCCTCAGCACCACCGTCCCGTTGCAGACCGTCGCGTGGTAGCCGGCCGCACGCTGGATGAAGCGTGGCGCGCCGAACGGGAAGTCGTGGACGATCTCCGGCATGCGTTCTTCGAGCCGGCCGATGTCGAAGACGTTGACGTCCGCCCGTTTGCCCACTTCCAGCGTGCCGCGGTCGGCCAGCCCCAGCACCCCGGCTGGCACGGCGCTGATACGCCGCACGGCCTCTTCGAGGGCGTAGACGCCGCTGTCGCGGTGCCAATGCGAGAGGATGAACGTCGACCAACCCGAGTCGATCATCTGGCTGACGTGGGCACCCGCGTCGCCCAGGCCCGGCATGGCCCACTCGGTGCGGATCAGATCCTCGAGCGCGGACAGGTTGACGTTGAAGCCGCGAAGATGGAAGAGCGCTTTGCCGTCGGTCTCGTCCGTGATCTTGAGCCAGGTCTCTACTGGATGTTCGCCAGCGGTCTGCGCCTTGTGGAAGAGGCTCTCCTCCATGTGCTGGGTATAGCGTGGCCGCGGCTGATCGCCCATGTAGAACCACCGCTTGGTGCCTTCAGCTACCTGGTCGCCCTGGGCCTTCACCTCGTCGACCAGACGCCGCCGCGTCTCGGGATCGCGAATCGCCACCAGCCTTCCGGCGAGATCCATCTTGCGCAGCTCGTTCCAGGCATCGGTGCGGAAGAAGTTGTTGGTACTCAAGCCGCCAACGCCGCCACCGCTGCGCGGGACGGTCACCGAGGTCACGTTGAGCCCCTCGGCCCGCATGGCCAGAACCCGCTCGTTCGTACGCTCGACGCCCATTTCGGCTGCCATGCTGAACAAGGCGCCGCGCGCCGTCCGGGCTTCGTCGGCGATGAGATCGAATTCGGCCTCGAAGTCCCGGAAGTCGGACACCGTCTGCATGATGCCGCCGTGCTTGCCCACTTCCCGGGCCACGGCGCGCAGTTCATCGCGATCCGCGAACGTGCCGGGGATCGAACGACCGTCCGGCAGACGGTGGCCCGGCAGACGGTTCGTCGAGAAGCCGACAGCGCCTTCCTTGACGGACTGGCCGGCAAGTTCGGCGATTTGGCGGACCTCGTCGTCCGTGGCTGGTTCCTCGACGGCGCGCTCGCCCATGACGTAGAAGCGCACGGCGCAGTGGCCGACAAGGCCGGCGATGTTGATCGACGGTCCCAGCGCCTCCAGCGCGTCCAGGTAGCCACCGTAGGACTCCCAGTTCCACGGCAGGCCGTGCAGGATCGCGTTCTTGGGAATGTCCTCGACGGTTTCCATCATGCCGGCGAGGAACTCGCGGTCCGACGCCCGGCATGGGGCGAAGGTGACGCCGCAGTTGCCGAGCAGGGCGGTCGTGACGCCGTGCCAGGACACCGAGGTGACCTGCGGATCCCAGCCGATCTGGGCGTCCAGGTGCGTATGCAGGTCGATGAAGCCCGGCGACACGTTCAGGCCGTCCGCTTGGATCTCCTCTCGGCCCCTGCCTGCTACCTTGCCGACCTCGGTGATGGTATCGCCATCGATGGCGACGTCAGCCGAGTACGGCTCGGCCCCGGTACCGTCGACGACGCTGCCGCCTCGGATCACAACGTCATGGCTCATTGGCCCCTCCCCCTAGTGTTTATGCCAATCCGCCGACCATACGCCAATCCCGGCTGCTTGCAAGCGCCTTGCCCAGTTCAGCCGGGGTAACGAGCCCTGATCGAGAACAGGAACGCGACGCTCCCGTGCCGGTCGGGGAGCCGCCACCAGCCTTCGCTATGGCGCATCTGCGGGAAGGCCTGGTATGGCGCGACAGGGAACTCGCTTAAGGACTCGATCGTCAGACCAGCACGGAGGAGGGCGTTGACCACTTCGGAGAGGCTGTGCTGCCACTCGTAGACCGGCGTCTTGATCGGTGTCGTCCCCGCGTATGTCGGCCGTTCCCCGGCGTCGAGAATCCCCGCCGGGTCCGGGAAGTACGAGTACACCGGGCGGAGGTCCGACTTGCCGTCGGGGCCCTGGACGGCGTCGAACACCAGGGACATGGGATGGACGTCCAGCATGTAGAACGTCCCTCCTGGCTTGAGGAAGCGGGCGATGATCGCGGCCCAGGCGTCGAGGTCCGGCAGCCAGCAAATCGCACCGACACCCGTGTAGACGACGTCGAACTGCTCGTCGAGCACGTCGGGCAGGTCGTAGACGTTCGCGTGGATGAACTGGACACCCAGGCCCAACTCGTCGTTCAACTCCTGGGCAAGGTCGATGGCCGCGTCCGAAATGTCGACGCCGGTTGCCGAGGCGCCGAGTCGGGCCCAGGACATGGTGTCCATGCCGAAATGGCACTGCAGATGCAAGATCGACTTGCCGTCGACCGGGCCCATCTCCGCCGTCTCGATGTCCGATAGCGTGATCCGGCCGGCCTTGAAACCCGGCACATCGTAGAAGTCGGAAGCCGCGTGGATCGGTGTGCGTTCGTTCCAGTTGCGCCGGGTCAGCTTGAAGCGTTCGGCCAGCGACGGGCCGTTCGCAACGTCACTCCCCGGCAAGGTGGGTCTTGAAAAACGCGACCATTTCCGTCTGTGCCCGATCCCGGTCGGCACCCCGGAAACCATGGCCGGCCCCCTCGATGACCACCATGCGACTCTCGACACCGGCTTCGGTGAGCGCCTCGTTCATCCGTTCGCTGTTGCGCAAGGGGACGAGCTCGTCGGCATCGCCATGGATAAGCAGGACTGGTGGATCATCGTCGGACACGAACTGGATCGGCGAGATGTCGGCGGCCAGTTCGGGATCGAAGTCGAGGGCCGGGAATCTCTCGTTGGGGCCGGCGATGCCACGCAGGTCGACCGGCGGGAAATAGGCGACCACGGCATGGACGCGATTGGAATGCTTGAGCACCGGCTGTTCCGCGGCCGGATCGCCGGGGTCGCTCGCGAGGCCTAGCATGAGCGACAGGTGACCGCCGGCGCTGCCCCCGTAGACACCCAGGCGTTCGGGATCGATGCTGTAGTCGCTGGCATGGGCCCGGACGTGCCGAACGGCGCGCCGGACGTCGGCGACCGCATCCGGGACCTTGAAGCGCGGTGCGCTGCCGTGGTGCACGGCGAACATCGTGAAGCCCGCATCGAGCAGGTGCTGGAACGTGCGTTGACGGCGTTCGGGGGGCTGCCACCGGGAGAACCAGCCGCCGCTCACCATGAACAGAACGCCGGCCCCATTGGCTTGCTCCGGTTGGAATACGTCGTAGACCAACGCCATGCCGGCCTTGTGGCCGTAGACGACATCGGCGGTGACCGTGACGGCCGAGGCGGGCGTGGCCGCCAGCAGCAGTACCGTGCCAATCGCGAACATGCGCATGCGTCTGTCCCGACTTGCTCGAAGGCTGCGCATCATAGCCCATCGTTAACGGGCTCCGTCGGCCGACGCAAGGTGGGTTTACAATGCCCGGCCCGCGAGCCGGTAGACGAAATCCACTTGGCTACGGATCACGTGCCGATCACTCTTGGCGTCGAGGAGGAGTTCTTCCTCGTCGATCCCGAGTCCCGCGATCTCATCGCCGACCCCGATCCGGCGATCTTCGAAGCGTGCGCGGCCGCCCGGGGGCCGCACAACGTCGTGCACGAGTTCCTGCGTTCGCAGATCGAGACCAGCACGCGCGTTTGCACGTCGATCGCGGATGTGCGCGACGCGCTCACTGAAACCCGGTCCATCGTCATCGACGCGGCAGAGCGCCACGGCGCTAGGGCGATGGCCGCGTCCATGCACCCGTTCGCGGACTGGCGCGAGCAGGCACCGACGGCCAAGGAACGCTACGAACGCTTCGCGATGACCTACCAGGAGGCGGTCCGCCGCCTGACCGTCGGCGGCATGCACATCCATGCCGGGTTCGGCACGCCGGACTCGCGCATCCGCGTGATGACGGCCCTGCGCCGCCACCTGCCCGTGTTGCATGCCTTGTCGGGCTCGTCGCCGTTCAACGGCGGCCGGGAGACGGGCTTCAAGTCCTACCGGTTGACGGTCATGGGGGCCTTGCCGCGGACCAGCCTGCCGCCGCCTCTCGCCTCGCAACGTGACTACGACGCGCTGGTCGACGGCTACCGCGCGCTCGACTTCATCGGCGACGGCAGCGAACTGTGGTGGGACATGCGGCCCTCGGCGAGCTATCCCACAGTCGAGCTCAGGATCTGCGACATCTGCACGGCTATCGAGGACGCCGTGGCCGTGGCTGCGCTTTACGCCTGCCTCGTGCGCAGGCTCGCCAGGCTCGATGCCGACGGAACCTTGCCGGCCGAACCGGCCACCGAGATCATCGCCGAGAACCGGTGGCTCGCGGCCCGTTACGGTGTGCTCGCGTTCCTGGGCAACGTGGACGGGGGCGGGCGCGTGGACATCGACGACTACGTCGAAGCACTCATCGACGACCTCGGCGAGGACGCCCTTGCACTGGACTGCGAGGCGGAACTCGACCGGATCCGCGACGTTATCCGCGAAGGAACATCGGCCGATCGGCAGATCGACCTCTACCGGTTGCGCCGCCTCGAAGGCGACGACGAAGCCGCGGCGCTGCGTGCGGTCGTCGACGCCATAGTGGCCGAGACGCGCCCTTGATGCGGCTCGCGGTGACGCGCTGGCGAGTCCTGCTGAGCACCGCATGGCTCGTGATGCCCGCATGGGTTTGCTTGGCCGCTGACGAGAGCTACCAAGCCGAGATACGGCGGACCGCCTACGGCATCCCCCACATCAAGGCCGAAGACTGGGCCGGCCTGGGCTACGGCTACGGGTACGCGTATGCACAAGACAATTACTGCGTTGCGATGCGCGGCATCGTCGAGGCAACCGGCCGTTCGGCCGAGTTCTTCGGCGAGACAGACGGCGATGTTGCAGCGGACTTCGTCCTCCGTTTCGTGTTCGGGACCAAGGAAGAGTTCCTCGAGACGTGGCAGTCCGACGCCGACAGCCCGGCAGTCAAGCTGACCCGCGGTTTCGCGGCCGGAATGAACCGCTACCTCGCCGACACCGGTGTCGATGAGCTGCCGACCGGGGCGAACGGGTGCCGCGATGCCGAGTGGGTGGACGAGATCGACGAGGTCGATCTCGCGATGATGCTGTCGCGACTCGCCCTGCAAGGCAGTTCCGACCAGTCGATCGTGCGCCGTGCGATCTACAACGCCGCGGATTCACCAACAGCCGCGAATGGCTCGACAACGGTCGACTTCGACCGACTGAGCCGCGACCTCGGACGTTTCGCGCGATCGCTCGGCAATCCCGAGAACGGCAGCAACGCGATCGCAGTCGGCCGCGACCTCAGCCGTACCGGCAAGGGACTGCTACTCGCCAATCCGCACCAGCCCTGGCGCGGCACGACGAGCTTCTACCAGGTGCACCTGACTATTCCGGAGACGTACGACGTGGCCGGTGCCGCGCTGCATGGTTTGCCGCTGGTCGGCATCGGTTTCAACGAGGACATCGCGTGGACCCACACGGTGGCCTTCTCGACGCGCTTTACGCTCTACGAACTGCAACTCAACCCGAACAATCGGCTGCAGTATCTCTACGACGGCAGCTACCGGGACATGACGGCGAAGACTGTCACCATCCGGGTCAAGCTGGCGGACGGCAGCCTCGAAGAGCGGCAGCGGACGTTCTACAGCGCGCACTTCGGGCCTATCGTCGATCTCGGCGAGGTGAGCAGCCTGTTGGCAGGCTGGCCACTGTTCAACGGCACCGCTTACGCGATCCGCGACGCCAACCTTCATCGCGGGGTATCGATGCTCGAGCAGTACATCGCCATGGGCCAGGCCACCGACATGACGACCTTCACCCAAGCGCTCGAGGGGATCGGCGTTCCGGTATTCCACACCCTGGCCGCTGACCGCGCTGGCGAGGCGTTCTACGGCGAAGTGGCCGCCGTGCCGCAACTCACGGCGACCCAGCTCGAGAGCTGCGCTCCGGGAGTCTGGGGACTGTTGATACGCACGTTCACCAACGATGCGGTACTAACGCTCAAGGGCACGGACTCCGCGTGCGAATGGGGGACGGATAGCGACTCACCCCCTGGCACCAATCTCGCGGGCTACGCAGCCCGACCGACGTTGCGCACGACCGACTACGTGGCCAACAGCAACGACAGCTATTGGCTCAGCAACGCCACCATGCCATTGACCGGGTACGCCACGCGGTACGGCTGGCTGGGACGGGAGAATGCCCAGCAGATGCTGCGCACGCGCATCGGCCACCTGATGATCGCCGAGCGCCGCGCCGCCACGGACGGTCTCGACGCATCGCCGGGTTTCACGTTGAGGACGCTCAAGAGTCTGCTGTACCGCAACCGCGTCTACGCTGCGGAACTGGTCTTGGACGACGTATTCGGCATCTGCGACGGGATCGCGAGCAGCGTTGCGGCGAACACGCCTGAAGGCCGTGCGCGCCGGGCCTGCCAGGTTTTGCGTGGCTGGGATCGCAAGGTCGACTTGAACAGCCGTGGCGCGCAAGTCTTCACCGAATTCTGGCAACGGATCCGCGCGGGGGCCGCCTCGGCGTTCACGAACGTGGTGGGTGCCAGCTTCTGGCAGACCGAATTCGATCCGGCCGACCCGTTGAACACGCCGCGCGGGGTCGACGTCGCTGCCAACCGCGACTTGGTGATCGAAGCGCTGAGCGGCGCCGTGCTGGCGTTGGGAGCCGCCGGGGTCGAACTCGACGCGCGTTGGCGCGACGTGCAGTACGTGACGCGGGGCGAGACCAGGATTCCGATCCACGGCGGCGACGGCAACATGGGCGTATACGGCGCCATCTCCGCCGGCTTGCGCCCGGGCGGGTACACGGATGTCAGCGCGGGGAACTCCTACATCGTCGCCGTCACTTGGGACAACACCAACTGTCCCATCGCGCACACGGTGCTCGTGCCGGGCCAATCGGACATTCCGGGTTCCCGCTACTACCGGGACCAGACGAGGCTCTACAGCGGCAAGCGCTGGACCCGGTTCCCGTACTGTGAAGCGACGATCGTGAGAGCACAGCGGGGGAGGACGTTGGAGATCGAGGAATAGTGCGGCGGGCACTCGACGCCGTCTTGGCCGTGGCGATCGCGGAGGCCCGGGTGGCGGCACGGTTGCCGCGCATGTGGGTGTTTGTGGCGCTCGGTTGCGGCAGCGTGCTCGCGGCCTACGGCTACTACTTCTACGCCCACGGCTACTTCTCGGCGCCGATGCCCGCGATAGCCTATTTCTCGCCTCGCTTCCAAGCGGCCGCCATGAACGTTTATCTGCTCTGGGTATTCCTGGCCGCGGCGGCGTTCCTCGCGTTCGATGTCGGTCAGCGCAATCACCGCGAACGGATCGCGGAAGTCATCGACTGCCGACCGGTCTCCAACCTGGCCTTGATGGCCGGACGGCTCCTCGGGCTGCTGCTTGTCTCCTGGGTGCCGATGCTCACGGTCGTCTTGATCGTGCAACTGTTTGGTTTGGGGTCCCGGGCCGCGGGGTGGTGGCTGGGTGAGCCCGTTGAGCCGGTCGCGCAGACGGCATTCCTGCTGGTCGACGCCCTGCCGATCCTGGCCTTCTGGATCGCGCTCGTGTTGGCGCTTGCGGCGCTAATCCGCAATCGTCTGTTCGTCATCCTGTTGGCCTTGGCGGTGCTGGGTCTGCAGATGTGGGCGCATACGTTCGTGCCCGCGTACCTGTACGCGGGGTTGTCGCCACTGTCAGCCCAACTCGGCTGGGCGTCAGACATCGTGCCGCGGTTCGTGGAAACCGAGATGGGCATGCAGCGCGGTGGGCTAGCGCTCCTCGCCGCGGCGTTCGTATGCATTGCCGCAGTTGCGCAGCGCAGGGCGGACGGCGCTGCCGCTGCTCGGCGCGTCGCAATCGGGGCTGTGCTTGCGGCTGTTGGGGTTCTCGCTGTCGCCTGGGCGACCCTCGAGGGCGTTGACGACGTGCAGGTCCGCGAGCAATGGCGGGTCGCGCATGTAAAGGCGGGTGAAGGGCTCACGGTACCCGATGTCGAAAGGGTCTCGGGCAGCATCGTCATCGTGCCGGGCGATCGGTTGGAACTCGATGTCCGAATGGCGCTGGCGAAGCCTACTGGCCTGAAAACACTCGTCTTCAGTCTCAACCCCGGCATGCTGATCGATGATCTCGCGATCGGAGGCCAAGCGGTTCCGTTCAGCCATGAAAATGGCTTGCTCATCGTGGACCTGCCGGCAGCGTTGGCGAGAGACGGCACGACCATGGCGCTACGAGCCTCCGGCATCCCCGACGAACGCTTTGCCTATCTCGACAGCGCTGTCGATTGGCGCCGCCGGCCACCAACCAACAACCTGGTGCTCCTCGGTACCGAGTCCGCCATTTTCGACGGCCGCTTCGTTGCCTTGATGCCGGGGACGGCTTGGCTTCCTCGCGCCGGGGTAAACTTCGCCTGGCCCCACGACTTCCATGCTGTCGACCTTACCGTCGAATTGCCGCGTGACTGGCTGGTCGCTGGCCCGGGTCGTCGGGAGGACGTTGGCAACGACGCCCAGCGCTCTCGGGTCCGCTTCCGTCCCGAGGTGTCTGTGTCCGAAATCGCGCTGCTTGCCGGCCGATTCGAACGGTTGGCCGCCAAGGTCAGGGAGGGCGTCGAGGTGGAGTTGCTGCTTCATCCGGAGCACTTGGCGACACCCGAGTACTTCGGCGACGCCTCGGACGCCGTGGTAGCGGAAATCGAGCGACTGTTTGGCGAGGCCGACGCACTCGGGATTCCGTATCCGCTGGGGGCCTTGAGCCTGGTGGAAGTCCCGTCCCGCCTGCGCGGCTATCGCGGCGGGTGGCGCATGCAGACCGCCATGGCGATGCCTGGCGTCCTCATGGTCAAGGAGCACGGCCTGCCGACTGCGCGCTTCGGCGGGCCGTCGGATGCACGGGCCGTGGCGGAGGCAGACGACCCGGCGCGAGTCAAGGTGCTTGACCTGTGGGTGCACACCGGCAACGACGTCGTCGGCGGTGCGGACGTCCACCGCGGCTTCGCGCATAACCTGTTCCCCGCCTTCACGCGCGCGAGCGGGTCTGGCGGGGATGCGGTGAACTTCGTCTGCTTCGAGTTGGCCTTTCGGTTGCTCACCGGGAGCAACCTGCCTTTCGGTAGGGATTTCAGTGCGCACAGGTTCGACAACAACGGATACTTCGGGGCGGCTCTTGGACGAGCTGCCCAAGCCATGGCCGCAGGGCACTTTGGTCCCTTGAACCTTTTTTCGCCATATGTCCAACGCCACTCGGTCTGGACCTTGGCCAGCAGCACGTCGCTTGCGGAACTGGAACGTCACCACGCAGCGAGATTGGCGGAGGACGCGATGCTCCTGCGTGCTTCGTCCGTCGCGCAGGCCATGTACGACGGGCTGGGGCGAGCTGGCGCGGGCGCCGTCCTGGCGGAGTTGCGTCGGCGATTCGCGGGCCGGACGTTCGACGCTGACGACTTGGCATCGACTGCGCTCGGCGTCGGCGCGGACCTAGAGGCGCTCTTGGGTGACTGGCTAGGAGACAGCGGGCTTCCGGGCTACTTGGTTGGCCAGGCGCACGTGGTCCGGCTTACCGACGACGAGTCGGGCGGGCAACGCTACCAGGCGCGCGTACACATTCGGAACGACGAGACCGTGCCCGGCGTTGTCCACGTGTCCACCGACCGTTGGGGGTTCCTGACCCGTGGTTCCGGCCCAGTCCGCGTCCCCGGAATGACCTCGATCGAGGTTGGACTCGTGCTGCCGGAACCACCGGATCAGCTTTGGCTGCACCCGTACGGGTCGCTCAACCGGACGGCCATCCGCATCGACGTGCCGCTGGACCTCGATCCGACCGGCGCCGTAGACCAGGAAGCCTTCGTGGGCACCAGGTCGAGCAACTGGGTGCCGCGGAGTTCAGGGATCGTCGTCGATGACCTCGACGCGGGATTCAAGGCGATTGGCAACAGCTTCGGCAACCGCGTCGGCGCGCTGCGCCGGACGATCCGCTACTGGGAGATCGACGTGGACCAGGGGTTGCCCGTGATGGAACGGCGGCGCGGCGAGTGGATTCGCCGGGAAGTGCCGTCGGCCCGGGGAAAGTACCGCCACACCGCGGCCCTTGTTCGCGCGGGCGGCGGCGAGGATCAAGTGGCCTTCGAAGCGCATCTGGATGGTCCCGGTCGTTGGCAGTTGGACTACCACATCCCGAACAGGCACCTCCCGCCACCTCCGGGCCGGTCCGATGACTTCGCGGCCACCGTCTTCGACGCTTTGGGCAGCATGGACCTGCGACTTGAGAGCGGCGGCGTGGTAACAGCGATAGCGTTCGATGCGGGGGCCGCGGAGATCGGCTGGAACAAGGTCGGCGAATTCGACCTGAACCACCGCGATGTGCGTCTGGTGGTCAGCAACCGGACCGACGGCGAGACGGTGGTCGCCGATGCGATCCGCTGGCGACGCATCGATGGCTCGCCGACGCGCTGACCGCCACCGGCCGTCGACTCCATGATGACCGTGTTGCCGGGCCTCGACGCCGCGGTCGCGGTCGCCGCGAGCGAGTTGCGTAGCGCACGACAACGGTGGCGCACATGGCTTAGCGTCGGTTTCGGCATCGCCGTGCTGTTCGTCCTCTACGGGTTCTATGCGTTTGTATACGCCGAGTTTTCTGGCAGCGACCCCGTGATGGAGTACTACTCGCCGCGCTTCGCGGCATCGTACGGCCAGACCTACGTGCTCTGGCTGCTCCTCGCCGGGCTGCTGCTGTTGGCGTTCGATGTGCAACACCGGGACCGACGTGAACGCATGGCCGACGTGCTGGACGCGCGGCCGGCGTCGAACGTGGGGGTCTTGTTTGGTCGGCTCGTGGGCATCGTTCTCGCGGCCTGGCTACCGCTGGCGGCCGCATGTGCGCTGATCCAGCTCTTCGGTTTCGTGGCCCAGACGTCGGGCCTGCGGTTTGGCGAGCCGAACGAGCCGTATGCGCAAGCTGCGTTTGTGTTTCTTGACGCGCTGCCGGTGATGGTGCTTTGGGTTGCCCTCGTCCTGTTCCTGTCGGCCGTTCTGCGCGGTCGGTTGGCCGTGCTTGTCGCCGCCGTCGTGCTGCTCGCCGCGCAGATCGCGGCGTACGCGGCCGCTCCGGCCTATCTCGCTGCGACGTTGTCGCCCCTGTCCGCGAACGTCGGATGGGCTTCCGACATGGTGCCGCGGTTTGCCGAGACGTCGTCCGTCGTGCAGCGCGGCGCGGGTATTCTGGTTGCGTGCGGCCTCGTACTGCTGGCGGCCGCAGCAAGCCGACGCGCTGACGGTGTCCGGGCACGCCGTCGGGTCGTCGTGGGTTTGGCCCTAGTCGCCCTCGGCGTGGTGGGATCAACGTGGCTCGCCGTCGATGCCGAGGCCGACATCCGGCTGAGGAGCGACTGGCAGGCCGTACATGAAGACGCGTCGGGGGCAGCAGTGCCGGACATAGTCCGGTTGACTGGTGACGTGCGCATCGTGCCGGGTCGAGAGCTGCGCGAGACCGTCGTGGTGGAATTCACGGTCCGCGCGAACGCCACGACAGGCGTCGTGTTCAGCTTGAACCCGGGCATGCAAGTCGAAGACTTGCGCCTCGACGGCGAGCCCGTGTCATTTCGCCACGACGGCGGGCTGCTAGCGATCGCCGTCAGCGCGCCCTTGTCGGTGGCGCGGACGTACAGGCTCGAAATCACCGCTACCGGCATCCCCGATGCCCGTTTCGCGTACTTGGACAGTGCGGTGGACTGGCGGCACAGGCCGGTGACCAACCGAATCGGGCTGCTCGGCCACGAAGGCCTGATCTTCGATCGCCGGTATGTCGCGCTGATGCCTGATGCCGCGTGGTTGCCGCGCGCGGGGCCGAACGTTGCCTCGGGAGGTCGCGAAACTGACTTCCTCAGCTTGGACCTTGCTGTTCACGTACCCGCCGGATGGTCGGTGGCAGGGCCTGGCTCGGCGCTTCGTGAGCCTGACCATGACGGGTCGTTCCGATTCGCGCCCCGTGCGCCGATCACTGACTTCGGCCTGTTCGCAGGGCCTTATGAGCGCATGGCGACCGAAGTGCGCGGCGTGGAGTTCGAACTCCTGCTGCACCCGGGCCACCTGCGGAATGTGGCGTTCTTCGCCGATGCCGGTGAGCAGCTCGAGGAACGCGTGGACGAAGTGCTCCGCGAAGCCGAACGACTCGGTCTCGGATATCCCTACGATGGCTTGAGCGTGGTCGAGGTGCCTTCACGCCTGCGGACGTACCGCGGCGGTTGGCTGATGCCGTCGGCGAGGGGTCTGCCGGGCGTGCTGCTCCTCAGGGAGCAGGGCATGCCTGTGGCGGATTTCGAACGGTGGTTCGAGGACGCAGCGGATTACGCGGAGTGGGCTGGTGGCATTGCGGAAGCGAAAGCACGGTCGTTGTGGTACTACACGTTCAACGACCGTGGCGGCGGGGACTTGTTCGCGGGCTTCGCTGGTCAGCTCTTTAGCCTGCAGACAGCGGCTGTCGGTGCTGGCGCGGACATAGTCGACCTGGTGACGCGCGAGCTTGCTTCACGCGTGCTCTTCGAAGCCAACCACGTCCCCATCGCCAAGGAGTTCAGCGCACACCAGTTCGATGCCAGTGCTTACCTCGGCGCACCGATCGGCGAGGTGATACGCGCGGCCATCGGCGGCTACATCGCGCACCTGCCACGCATCTTCTATCCGAACGTCGATCGTCCGTCGGTCTGGGAGTTCGCCGCGCAGGTCCCGCTCGCGGAACTGCCCATGCAGCACGACAGCGACCGCGCGAGCGAGGCTTTGCTGTTGAAAGGCACGGCGATCGCTCGTTCCGTCTACGACGGGCTGGGCCGACAGGGAGCAGCGGCTCTGCTGGCGGAGATTCGAAAGCGGTATTCGGGGACAGTGTTTGGCACGGACCGTCTCCAGGCCACGCCGGAACTGAACCGTCTGCTGGGCGGCTGGCTGACGGAAACAGGAATGCCCGGCCTGCACGCGTCCGCCGCCGACTTGAACCGACTCAGCGACGCGGACGATGGCACACCGCGCTACCAGATCCTCGTCCGCGTACGGAACGACGAGGCTGTGCCGGGCGTCGTGCGCCTCTCCGACGAACGCTGGAACCTCGCGCTGCGCGGCACGCCGGCGACGCGTATTGGGGGCCATGAGTCCTTGGAAATCGGCTGGATCGTCCCGGGTCCGCCGAATCAACTGTGGCTGCATTCGCATCTGTCCTTGAATCGACGATCACTGCGCGTCGCGCTGCCCGACGGTCCCGTGGCCGAGGCTGCTCCGACGCTGGTCCCGTTCGAAGGAGCGCGTTCGGTGGATTGGCGCTCACCGGAACCCGCGGGGATCATCGTCGACGACCTGGACGCCGGGTTCAGCGTGCAAGACGAAGCGGGCGGCCTACGCCTACGCGGCGGCCTCGGCGATGCGTTTCGCCTCTGGCAGATCGAACTTGACCAGGGCCTCCCGGTTTGGGAGCGGCAACGCGGCGAGTGGTCCCGCCAGCCGACCCCCACGGCATGGGGAAAGTACCGCCACACGGCCGTGCAGGCGCGGGCGGGCGCCGGTTCGCGCAAGGTTGTGTTCACGGCGGTGTTGCCGACGCTAGGCGACTGGACTTTGTACTACCACATCCCCGATCGCCATCTCCCCGCACCCGCGGGTGCCGGCGAGGACGCCGCAGTCACTTCGTTCGGTGCCCTGGGCGTGCTGGATCTGCGTGTCGTCAGCGGCGGTGACGAAGTCCCGGTCGCGTTCGATGCCGGGGCCGCCGAAGCCGGCTGGGCCAAGGTCGGAGACTTCGATGTGGCGGACCGGCACGTGCGAGTCGTTGTCAGCAATCGAACGGATGGGGAGACGGTGGTCGCCGATGCGGTCCGCTGGCTGCCGTCCGGCGAGCGCTCGACCGGCGAAGTCCCGGTTACGCGGGGTCTGCCGTAATGCCGCAGACGATCCGTGCCACGCTAGCGGTCGCGGCCGCCGAGGCCCGTTCCGCGAGACGGTCGACGCGGACCTGGGTTTTCGTCGCCCTCGGCGCGGCAATCGCACTCGGCGTCTATGCCTACTACTTCTACGTGCATGGCTACATGTCGGCTTTCTTGCCGGTCGCGGGGTACTACTCGCCGCGGTTCCAGGCAGCGGCCATCAACGTCTACTTGCTCTGGGTCTTCGTGGCCGGGGTGGCGTTCTTGGCCTTCGACATCGGTGCCCGCGACGTGCGGGTTCGCGTCGCAGACGTCGTCGACAGTCGACCGCTGAGCAACATGGCCTTGCTGACCGGGCGGCTCATCGGCGTGTTGTGCGTGGCCTGGCTACCGATCCTCCTGGTGGTCTCGCTGGTGCAGTTGTCTGCATCGGTGGCGCGGGACGTGGGCTGGTGGTTCGGCGAGCCCGTGGAGCCTTTCAGCCAAACCGCCTTCGTCCTGCTCGACAGCTTGCCGATCCTCACGTTCTGGATCGGCTTCGTGCTCCTGCTCGACGCGGTCGTGCGCAATCGACTGGTCGTGCTGCTCGTCGCGTTGTCGACCCTGGCGTTGCAGATCTGGGCGTATGGCACCGCGCCGGTCTACCTGTACGTCCCGCTGTCGCCCCTGTCGGCACAGGTCGGCTGGGCGTCGGACATGGTTCCCCGGGTTGCGGAAGCCGAGATGGTCGTCCAGCGCGGCGCCCTGGTCCTGTTTGCGGCGGCGTTCGTGTGCGTGGCTGCGGTCGCGCATCCGCGTGTTGACAGGACGGTCCGGGGTCCACGCCTCGCCGCTGCAGGAGTACTTACGGTTCTGGCCGTCTCGGGCGTTGCATGGGCGGTTTGGCAGAGTGCTGCAGACCTGAATGTCCGCACGCATTGGCGGGCGGTGCACGAGGAGGTCAAAGCGGTTCCGGGTGTTGCGGATGTCGAGCAGATCGCTGGCGAGGTCGTGGTGGTACCTGGCGTGCAACTGCAACTGGACCTTCGGATGACGTTGGCAGGGCCGCCCGGCGCGACGCGGCTGACATTCAGCTTCAATCCAGGAATGCGCGTCGAGCACCTCAGCGTGCGCGATCAAGGCGTACGCTTCAGCCACGAAGATGGCCTGCTCGTGTTCGATCTGCCGCAAACCTTGGCACCGGGCGATCGCGAAACTGTCCGGCTCGGTGCCGTCGGCGTTCCGGACCTGCGCTTCGCCTATCTGGACAGCGCGGTCGACTGGCGACAACGGCCAGCCGACAGTCCAATCGCGCTGCTGGGTACGGAGCCGGCGCTGTTCGACCGCCGATTCGTCGCGCTGATGCCGGCGACCGCATGGCTGCCGGTCGCCGGAGCCAACCTGGCTTTGCCGGGGAGCGCGACGGACTTCTTCAACCTGGACCTGACGGTGGAAGCGCCGAGGGGCTGGCTGGTCGCGGTTCCTGGTCGACGCGAGGAGATCGATGGTGACGGAAACCGGGTCAGGTTCCGTCCCGCCTGGCCCGTAGCCGAGGTGGGACTGCTCGCGAGCCAATTCGAGCGGTTCGCCAGGACCGTTGCCGGGGTGCACGTCGAACTGCTGCTGCATCCCGAGCATGTCCAGAACGTGGCGTACTTCGCTGATGCTGGGGACGCCTTGGCGACCCGGATCGATCAACTGTTGGCCGTCGCCGACGCCCACGGCATCGCCTATCCGCTGGATTCCCTCAGCGTGGTGGAGGTCCCAACGCGCCTGCGAGGCTATCGGGGTGGCTGGCGCCTAGGTACCGCGATGGCCTTGCCCGGGGTCCTGCTGATCAAGGAGCAGAGCCCGCCGACGGTGAGTTACCGCGGTCCGTTGGCGAAAGCGCAGGCCGCGCAAGGTGATGCGGCGAAGGCCAAGCTGGGTGCTTTGGTCCAGCTCACCCTCAATGACGACCTGACCGGCGGGGACGTGAGTCGAGGCCTTGCTCACAACCTGTTCTCGGCGTTCACACACGCTCGTGGACCGGGTGCAGACGCGCTGAACTTCGTGTGCGCTGAATTGACGTACCGGCTGCTGCTCAACAACCGCATCCCGCATTCCCTGGGCTTCAGCGCACACCGCTTCGACTTCGATGCGGCCTTCGGGGCGGCCATCTGGCACGCCGGGTTAGGCATGGCGACGGGTCGGCCCAGCATGCCACCAGTACTCGGCCCCAGAGGGCGAATCTACCATTCGTCCGTGTGGAGCTTGCTCTCGACGGTACCGCTGGCCGACCTCGAGCGCCACAACGCACCAAGCCTGGCCGAGGACGCGATGCTGCTGCGCGGCGCATCGGTGGCACTGGTCATGTACGACGGACTGGGGCGCTCGGGCGCGGGTGCGGTGCTCGCGCAGTTGCGGCGGCGGTTCGCGGGGCGAACCTTCGATGCCGACGAATTCTCGGTGGCCGCGGAGTCGGCTGGTGTCGACTTGAACGCCCTCTTGGGCGACTGGCTCACGAATCCCGGGCTGCCGGGCTACCTGGTCGACCAAGCGCGGGTCGTTCGGCTCGCAGATGAAGCAGGAGCGCAACGCTACCAGGTCCGCGTCCACATGCGTAACGACGAACCTGTACCGGGCGTGTTCCGCGTTTCCACCGACGAATCCGGGTTCTTGACGCGCGGTACGGATCCGATCCGTATTCCGGGAACGACCTCCATGGAAGTGGGCCTGGTGTTGTCTGAGCCACCCAACCAGCTTTGGCTCCATCCGTACAACGCCTCGCGGAACCGCCGTTCCATTCGCATCGGCCTGGCTGATTTCGACCCTGCGCAGATCGCGCGACAGGAGGCGCTGGAAGGCGGCGGTCCAAGCGACTGGCAGCCGCGCAGCCACGGGATCGTCGTCGATGACCTCGACGGTGGATTCGCAGTCGTGGGCAACGACAGCGGCACGCGCCTAGGCGGCTTTGGATCCGCGTACGGTGGTTTCGAGATCGACGTGGACCAAGGCTTGCCGGTGATTGAGCAACAGCGCGGCGCCTGGTTCCGACCACAGGTCCCTTCTGCCTGGGGCAAGTACCGTCAGACCGCCGCCTTGGTCCATCCAGGGCCCGGGGACCAGGCGGTCGTGTTCGAGGCTCGACTGGACGCGTCGCGGTGGGAACTGGCCTACCACCTTCCGGACAGGCATGTGCCCCCGCGACGGGGCCGGTCGGGCGAGTTCGCATCTACGGTGTTCGACGCGCCCGGTCGTCTCGAGATGCTTCTCGTCGAGAGCGGTGGTCAGGAGACGACAGTCAGGTTCGATGCCGGCGCGGCGGAGGTCGGCTGGAACAAGGTCGGCGAGTTCGACCTCGCGCACGGCAACGTGCGTCTGTTCGTCACGAACCGGACCGATGGCGAAGTCGTGGTCGCCGACGCGATCCGTTGGACACGCGCCGCGGTTGACCGCGAGCCTTGACACGCCGCCTGGGCGCTGACCACACTCGCGCGCTTGACTCCCCGAGACGCGCCACATGATTGAAACCGAAACCGACCTCGAGACCCGGGACGGGGCGATGAATACCTTCATCACCCATCCGGAAGAGGGCGGCCCGCACCCACTGGTCATCTTCTACATGGATGCGCCAGGCAAGCGGGAGGAACTGCACGACATGGCCCGGCGGATCGCCACCGTTGGCTACTACGTCATGTTGCCGAACCTCTACTACCGCCACGTACGCGAGTTCCACCTGGGGATGCCGGGTGCGACGCGCGAGCGCATGGCAGAGTTGATGGGCGCCTTGTCCAACGCGATGGTCTGCGAGGACACCCAGGTGATGCTCGATTACGCGGCCGGACAGGAGGTGGCGGGCGATGGCCCGGTCGGCGCGGTCGGCTACTGCATGAGCGGCCCGTTCGTCTTTGCCGCGGCGGCCGAGTTCGCCGATCGCATCAAGGCCGCCGCGTCCCTGCACGGCGTACGCCTCTACACCGACGCCGACGACTCGCCGCACCGCACCGCCGACAAGATCCAGGGCGAGATCTACTTCGGGTGCGCCGAGACCGACTCCTGGGCGCCGCCGGAGATGGTGGAGGCCCTCGACGGGCACCTTGCGGCGACGGGGATCAACTATCGCATCGAGTGGTATCCGGGAACCGGCCACGGCTTCGTGTTTCCGCAGCGCGAGGGCCTCTACCACAAGGCCTCGGCCGAGCGGCATTGGGAAAGGCTGTTCGCGATGTTCAGCCGAAATTTGTAGCTAGTCGGCCGCAGAATGCGGGCGTGGACGGCCGCGCACCATGGTGTGGCAAAATCGGCGTTTCGCATCGCCGTGGGCTGAATTCGTGCAAATCGCCGCAACCTCGGGCACCGTAGCGCATGCTTAGGCGGGTAGGCGGGTACCTCCTGCCCCGCAAGGATTCCGCGCCGGACGCGAGCGCGCAGCTTGAGCGGGACGGCTATGCGGTGCTCCGAGCTGTCCTCAATGCTGCCGAGACTGAAGCCGCGCGCGACGAGATCGCCGGAATCTATGCCGACAGGCCACCCGACAAACGCGCGGGCGTGCACGACGACGACTTCCGCTACGAGATGTTCAACAAGTGCCCGGCCGCGCAGTCGCTGGTTGGTCGCCGGGAAATCCTCGACGTCATCGAGCCGTTGCTCGGCGAGGACTGTCACATCATCGCCAACACCTGCTGGCGCAATCGGGCCGGCGCCGAACATCGCCACGGCGGGGGCGGCTGGCATATCGATGCCGGACCTCACATCCCGCGAGCGCCCGGGACGACTTGGCCGGAGGAGATTCCGTACCCGGTCTTCGCGATCGGCGTGCACATCTTCCTCCAGGACTGTCCCATCGAGTGTGGACCGACCGCGGTCATTCCGCGCAGCCACAAGTCGGGTCAGCCGCCGCCACTCGATCGGCGGATGGACGAGTCCCTCACCTGCGACGGGGTCTGCGCACTGCCGCTGACCGCGGCTGCGGGGGACGTTGCGCTCTTCGTCTCCGATGTCTGGCATCGCCGTCTACCGACGCGAGACGGCGACGCGGGTCGGTTCTTCCTGCAGGTGCACTACGCCCGCCGCGACATCGCCCAGCGTGTCAAACGCACCAGCCTTGTCAATCACATCGACCCGGACGCCATGGGGCGCGTCGCGTCAGCCCGGGAGCGTCGACTGCTTGGCCTGCATCCGCCCGGCTTCTACGATGGTTGAGCGCTTCCGCACGCCCATCGCGTTCCTCGTCCTGGCTAGCATCGCGATGCCTTTGGGCTTCGCCGCCTGGCAGGCGTTGCTCAACAATTTCGCCATCGAGCAGGCCGCGTTCACGGGCCGCGAGATCGGCATCCTGCAGAGCCTGCGGGAGATTCCCGGATTCCTCGCGTTCACCGCCGTTTTCGTGATTCTCATCCTGCGCGAGCAGACGTTCGCGGTCGTCTCCGTGCTGCTGTTCGGCATCGGCGTGTCCCTGACCGGGTTCTTCCCGAGCGAGTACGGCCTCTATTTCACGGCCGTGCTGATGTCGATCGGCTTCCACTACTTCGAGACCATCCGCCAGTCGCTGTCCCTGCAGTGGCTCACGAAGGAGGAGGCGCCGCGCATTCTCGGTCGCCTGATCGCCGTCGGCTCGGCCACATCCCTGGTCGCCTTCGGCGCGATGTACCTGGTCCTCGAGGTCTTCGAGTTGGCGTACCACTGGATCTACCTGGCGGCCGGGGCGGGTGCTGTCGCCATCGCCGTGGTGCTGTGCGGCTTTCCACACTTCCCGTCGAAAACACCCCAGCGCAAGGAGATCGTGCTGCGCAGCCGCTACTGGCTGTACTACAGCCTGACGTTCCTGTCGGGTGCGCGCCGGCAGATCTTCGTCGTCTTCGCGGGCTTCCTGATGGTGGAGAAGTTTGGCTACTCGGCCGCGAACATCGCCGCGCTCTTCCTCATCAACCACCTGTTCAACTTCCTCTTCGCCGAGAGGATCGGCGCTTGGATCGGGCGGATCGGGGAACGCCACGCCCTGACGCTGGAGTACGTGGGCCTGATCGGCGTCTTCGTGGCCTATGCCTTCGTCGAGAATGCCTACCTGGCGGCCGGGTTGTACGTCGTCGACCACATGTTTTTCGCGCTCGCCATCGCCATCAAGACCTACTTCCAGAAGATCGCGGATCCGGCGGATATCGCCTCCACCGCTGGCGTCTCCTTTACCATCAACCACATCGCCGCCGTGGTCATTCCCTTCGTTCTCGGCTTCGTGTGGCTGAACTCGCATGCCGCGGTGTTCCTGATCGGCGCCGCGTTCGCGCTGTGCTCGCTGGTGGCTTCGCAGAACGTGCCATCGCGGCCGCGTGCCGGCAACGAGACCGTGGTCAACCTCGGGTGGGCCCGAGCGGGGTAGGGACATGGCGGTGAGGGCAGCCGGGTGCATCGTCGTCTTGGCCGTCCTCGCCGTGGGATGCGCAACGACCTCCCCCGATGACGCAGGGCAAGCGCCGCGCGAGCGCAAGGACTACCTGTTCGAGGCGGTTCGCCTCTCCGAAGCGAGAAAGTACGACGAAGCCATCGAACTGCTTAAGCAACTGCAAGCGGAGGAGGAACCCGAAGACGCGGCCACCACCCACTACCTGCTCGGTTCCGCCTACGCGGGCTTAAGCGACCACGCCAATGCCGCCGCTCAGTACGTCGCAGCCGTGGCGAAGGCCGAGAGCGTGGCAGCAGAAATGCTCGCTACGGCCCGATTGGGCGCCGGTCACTACAGCTTCCTGGCCGGCCGGTACGACGATGCCGTACGGTACTTGTCCGCCTGGCGCAACATGACGGCGGCGCCGCGTCCGGAGACGCTGATGGAACTCGCGCTCGCCTACAGCCGCACAGGCGCAAACGCCGATGCCATCGCGGTGGCCGAGGGCGTCATCGGCGCATCGGACGAGGCGACCATACAGGCCGAGTGGTTCGAGATGTTGGCGGGCTTCTACTACGAGAACGGTCAGTACACGGACGCGTTGAAGGCGGAGGATCGAGCGGAGTCCCGGCGCGTGGCCGCGGTCATGGAGTCGGCCCCGGCACGCGTGCCATCCGCGCGGACCCGGGAACGGCGTGAACGCGCGCTTCCGGATACGCAGACGCTGCGGACCTTGCAGGCCCAGACCCGAGCACTACTGAGCCGCTGAACCGAGAAGTCGTCGCGAAGCCAACCTTCGCTACAATGATGGCGCACGTGAATTGTCCATCGAGGATGAGTAAGTGGACGGACCGCTGAAAGGCTACACCGTACTGGACCTGACGATCGCCCGCGCCGGACCCACGGCGGTTCGACTGCTGGCCGATTGGGGCGCCGATGTGATCAAGATCGAGGCCCCCGCAGCGGTCGGCGGCGCGATGACCGGCGCGCGTCGCGGCCCTGACGAACAGAACCTGCATCGCAATAAGCGCAGCCTCTGCATCGACCTGAAGAACCCCGAAGGTCACGCGTTGTTCATGGACCTGGCGAGGCAGGCGGACGTCATCGTCGAGAACTTCCGCGCGGACGTGAAGCATCGTCTCGGTGTCGATTACGCCAGCGTGAAGAAAATCAACGAAGCCATTGTTTATGCGAGTATTTCGGGCTTTGGGCAGGAAGGCCCGTACAGCCCGCGACCCGGCGTGGACCAGATCGTCCAGGGGATGAGCGGCTTGATGTCCATCACGGGCGAACCCGGCCGGGGTCCGATGCGCGTCGGCATCGCCATCAGCGATACGGCGGCCGGGATGTTCCTCGGCCAAGGCATCCTGCTTGCGCTCCTGCACCGGGAGAAAACCGGGGAGGGCCAGTGGGTGCACACCTCGCTGCTCGAAGCCATGCTCAACAAGCTCGACTTCCAAGGTGCCCGCTACACGATGCAAGGCGATGTGCCGGCACAGCAGGGCAACGACCACCCGACGGCAACGCCGATGGGTGCCTTCCGGTGCAAGGACGGCTACGTGAACATCGCCGCCGCATCGGGCCGCATGTGGCGTGATTTCTGCGCGGCGGTGGGGGCTGACGGCTTGCTCGCCGATGAACGCTACGACTCGCCGGGCAAGCGGCGGCAGCGCAAGCACGAGTTGAATGCGGACATCGAGGTCGCCATCGCCGAGCTGACCGTCGATCAACTCGTCGAGTGCGTCAACGCGGCCGGCGTGCCCTGCGGACCGGTGAACGACGTCCGTGGCGGATTCGACAACCCGCAGGCCAAGTTCCTGGGGATGGCGAAACCCGCCGCTCACGGTGAACTCGGCGATCTGAACCTGATCCGGTCGCCGATCAATCTGTCGCGCTTCCCGCATCCCGAGCGGTTCGATCACGCCGCCCCGGACCCGGGCCAGGACAGCGACGCGATCTTGGCGGGATTCGGCGTTGCAGGCGAAAGGACCGAAGAGTTGCGATCCCATGGCGCGATCCAGTAGCGGGGAACGGCGCCCGTCGGACGGGTTCGGGACGATACGCGGCGACGAAGACGAGCATACGCGCGTCATCTTCCAGCGTGTGCTGAGTCACCCGATCGATAAGGTTTGGGCGGCCATCGCGGAGCCCAGCGAACGCTCCGTATGGGTCCCCGGCATTCGCTTCGAGCCTGAGCCCGATGCGCGTTTCGACATCTGGTTCGGCGACGCCTGCGAAGGACCGTCCCATGCGTCCGGCCGGCTCGATCCGTTCGAACCTCCCACGCGACTTGGCTTGGGATCCATGCTCTTCAAGCTGGAGGCCGCGCCGAACGGCTGCGTGCTTGAGTTCTCCGATGTGCTCTGGTTCGACGGCAAGCGCTCGAATGTCGACTTCGCCAACGCCGTACTCGCCGGCTGGCATCGCTTCCTCGACACGCTGGAGATCTGGCTCGACGAGGGCGTGGCCGCGCTCGATCTGGGGGAGCCGGACTATGCTGTCGTCGACGTGCGCGGCCGGGACGCCCTAGCGCCTTAAGGCTGCCGGACGTCCACGGGTCCGCACGTCGGGGAGTGCCTGTTCAGGCAGTCAACGCGCCGATCACTGCCTCGACACACGCGTCGGCTTTGGCCTGCATCTCCTGGTCGGTCGCATCCTGGATGGGATGCGGCACGAAAACGCGCATGGCACTGTCCATGCCGAGCATGCTGGCCTGCGTCGCCGCCGCGTCCTCGAATTCCGAACTTGCGATGCTCACCGCGGGCACGCCCTGAATCTCGAACCATACCGTGTCATGCAAACTGCACGTGGTACAGGAGCCTCAGTCGGCAAGTGCCTCGATGACGAAATCGTTGTCGGCCTTGATGTCCTGGCGGAGCGTCTCAGGCGCGGGCTTGGTGAACGTCGGCTTGGCGTAGCGATTCACCGTAACGCCGGGGAGGCGTTCGGCCAAGCGCTGTTCCAAGCGATCGAGCAGCACGTTGCCGCGCGGCTTCGAGATGTCGAGCAGCGCCACGTTGCCGGTGATCGCCTCCGGTCGTGGCGTGATCGACCGTGCGATGGGCACGCGCTCATCGGTGGGGTCGAGAATGGTGGTCATGGTTTATTCCTCAATTTGACGTGATACCGGGATGGAGCCGATCTCGCCTCCAGCCCAGCCGTGGAAAACGCCGGAAAACTTGCCGGCCTCGGCGCCGGCGACGACGATGTGGATGTTGTCCTTGGACGCGAACTTAGGGCTGCGCCGATTGCGGCGGTCTTCGTTCATGGCGTCGAAGCGGTCGCGCGGGATGCCGCCGCCGATGTCGTCGTCGGAGACGAGATCCGCAAGCGGCCGTGCCGTGACGCGCTGCACATGTTCGCGGATGTCGTCCTTGGAGAACCGGTCACGCCACAACGTGTCGACGTGTTCCGGGGAAACCACCAGCAAGGCATCGCTCGCACCGTGGGCGCGGACGTGCTGCGCGGCTTCCATGGACAACGCGAAACTGCCGGCGAGCTGGCGGGCGGTCCGCGACGACTGATCGACACACAGCGCAGGCCCGCTCGACATGGCGAAAGCGGTCACCACGGAGTCCTCGGCGTCGAATCCACGCTCCACGTGCATCGCCTCCCAGGGACTGCGTTCCTCCCACTCGGGGAAGCACATCGTGAACTTCATCGGGTTGCCCAGCGTCGACCGTTCCGTCCCGCCGGGCTTCGCGCCACCGATGTTTCGCACGGCCAGCCGTACCGCGCGACCGATCGCTGCATTCGCCCGGGTGCCTTGGCCGAGGACGCCCAGGCGCATGTTCATGCCGATGCGTTCCCGGATGGGCCCGTTGACGACCAGCACGGGTGACGCGCCCATGGTGGTGGCGTTTACGCCGTGGATGTTGAATTGCTTCGTGCAGATGGCCTCGATGGCAGCGATGATGACCGGCAGATACTCGGCTCGGCACCCGGCGAGCACGGCATTCACGGCGATCTTCTCGACCGTGGCGGGTGCGTAGTTGGGCGGGATCTCGGCGACGACCTCCTGGCTCGAGCGGCCCGTGCCCGAGAGCATGCGCAAGACGCGCTCGGGCGTGGGCGGCACCACCGGCAGCCCGTCGGTGAACCCTTGGTCGAACATGAACTCGTGGACATCGTCGCTCGGTGCGATGTCGATCCGCCGGGCCCGCAGCGGACTGTTCTCCGACTCCGCCCGCAGCCGTTCGGCGATGACCGGGTCCTGGGTCAGCGAGCCGCACCCGGGTCGCCACTTCGGATAGGCGTCCCAGTCCACGGCCGCGTTCGGCGCGTGGCTCGCGAAGAACGCCTGCCACTCGTCGCGATCGAAACCGACAAGCCGCGCGACTTCACCGCCGTCACCGTCCGCGAGCAGCACCAGCGGCACGGTCTCCACGTCGTAGGCGAACGACACCTTGAGGATCGAATCGTCCAGCAACGGGAAGGTCGGCGCATGGCGGTCGAGGAGCACTTGGTTCCCCTCGGCCGTCTGACCTGCGGCGAGTACCGGAACGTCTCCGCTTGCCTGCAGGGCGTCGAGCAGCGGCATGACGAGGTTGCAGGTGGGACAGTCCTCCTTGACGAACGTGACGACTGTCGGCGAGCCGGTCGGGAACGAGTGATCCGTTCCCGACGGGTCGGCGAGGGAGAACGCGGGCAGGGCGGTCACTAGCCTTTGGACCCGATCAGTGGATTTCGGCGGCGTTGCCTTGGGCTTCGCGCAGCTTCTCGATATTGAAGCCCGGCTGTTGCGCGGCCTTGATGATGACGCCTTCCCGGCGCGCGATGGCGGCTGCGGCGTCCATGACCTTGTCGGCAACGTCGTGCGGGATGACCACGGCACCGTGCTGGTCGGCGTGGATCAGATCGCCATCGGCAACCTGCATGCCGCAGACGCTCACCACGCCGCCGAACGAAACGACGTGCACGAAGGCGTGCGACGGCCCGATGCGATCGGCCATCATCTGGAAGCCCTCGGCGACGTCCGGCAGGTCGCGGACGCTGCCGTCGGTGATCACGCCCAGGCAGCCGAGCCCCTTGTGGATGTTGCTGTTCACTTCACCCCAGAACGAGCCGTAGCCCCGCGACTCCCCGTCGAGGTCCTGGATGATGGACACCGATGGCTTGGGTCCGCCGTTGTCGATGTAGTCGTAGTAGTCGCCGGGCTGATTGCGGCGGTCCGCTGGGTGCTGCGCGCGAATCGTCGCCGTGCGCGCATAGCCGACCATGACGCCGAGTTCGGGGCGCGTGCACACCAGTGGCTCCACGGTATAGCCGAAGCCACGCCTGTGCGAGGCGCATGACTCGAGGGCGTTGCAGACGGTCGGCGTGTCGATTGTGCGGAGTTGCTCGAGCAACTCGGCTGGATGTTCGGACATGGGGCTCCCTTACTTGCGTTGACGGTTGAATGGACAAGGATTCGATGGCGCAGTGTAAACCGTAGGCGGCTCCCGCGGGAAACGGCGGCCCTCGGATGGCTTTCGTTGGTACGGTTGGAAAGTACCATAGCGGTTCTCGCAGGGAGCGCTGAGACACACCTTGCGCCGTCGGCCACAGGCAGCGTTAGAGACATCAGCCCGCCGGTTCGTAGGAAATCGACGTCTCCGCGTGGCCGGGCTGGTGGTTTCGTCCGTATTCTGCCTGGCCGGAGTGGCGGACCCCAGATTCAGCGAGGTCGCTGAGTCGGCTGGTTTGGATTTCCAGCACGTCAACGGCATGGCCGGCGAGCGCTGGATCGTGGAGACCGTTGGCGCAGGCGTGGGCGTCCTCGATTTCGACGGCGACGGCCGGCTGGACATCTGGCTGGTCCAAGGTGGGCCACTGGTCGACCGTGCCGTCGGCCTGCCGAAGGATCGCCTGTTCCGGAACACCAGCACAGGCGGCAAGTTGCGCTTCGAGGACGTCACCGACGCGTCTGGCGTCAGCTCCACGGAGTACGGCATGGGCGTGGCGGCCGGCGACATGGACAACGACGGCGATGCGGACGTGTTCGTGGCCAACTTCGGCCGCAACCGCCTGTTCGAGAACCTGGGCGACGGCCGCTTTCGGGACATCACGGCGAACGCGGGATTGGCGGCACCCGAGTGGTCCGTAAGCGCGAGCTGGGCGGACATCGATGGCGACGGCCTGCTCGACCTCTATGTCGTCAACTACCTCGACTACGCGATCGCGAACAACAAGGTGTGCCGCGACATCGCATCGCGCGCGGCCTATTGCGCGCCGTCGAGCTATGCACCCGTGCCCGACCGGCTTTACCGCAACTTAGGGCGCGGCCGCTTCGCCGACATCAGCGATGCTGCCGGGATCGGCGGCGTGGCGGGCCCCGGCCTGGGCGTCGTGGCGCACGACATCGACGCCGACGGCGCCGTCGACTTCTATGTCGCCAACGACGGTACGGCGAATTTCCTTTGGCTGAACCAGGGCGATGGCCGCTTCGAGGACGGTGCCGAGCTCGCCTTCGTCGCGGTGAACGGCAACGGCGCGGCGGAGGCGGGCATGGGGGTCGACGCCGAGGATTTCGACGCCGACTGCGATGTGGATCTGTTCGTGACGCACCTGGCCACGGAGACCAACACGCTCTACGTCAACCAGGGGGATTGGTTCAGCGACTCGACCAACCAGGCGGGGCTCGCCGCGTCGAGCGGCCCGTTCACGGGGTTCGGCACGGGCTGGTTCGATGCCGACAACGACGGCGACCTGGACCTGTTCAGCGCCAACGGCGCGGTCTCTGCCATCGCGGCCCTGCGCGAGGCCGGCGATGGGTACCCGCTGCGCCAACGCAACCAGCTCTGGCTGAACAACGGTCACGGGCGCTACGCCGAAGTCCTCGACGAGCCAGCGTTGGCCACTCTCGAGGTGAGCCGCGGTGTCGCATTCGCCGATCTCGACAACGACGGCGACGTGGACCTCGTGACTGCCAACAACAGCGGTGCCGCGCGCGTCTACCGCAACACGGCCACCGCGTCATGGGTCGGGGTGGACGTGCGGGGCCGAAACGGCGGGACGGCCGTCGGCGCGGAGGTCTGGCTGGAATCGAGCCCGTGTCCGCGGCGCCGCGTGGCGACCGACGGCAGCTTCGCGTCGGCCAACGACCCGCGTATCGTCTTCGGTCGAGCCGACGACGCTGCGCCGCAGACCGTCTACGTCCGCTGGCCGGACGGTACGGAGACGCGATTCGGCCCCTTGGTGCCGGGCCGCTACCATCGGTTACGCATGCCGCCGGAACCCGATGGTCCTTTTGAGGAGCTGCCATGAACCCATTGTGTACGCACACCGCGACCGAACTCGCGCGAATGGTTGCCGCTGGCGATGTCTCGAGCAGGGAGGTCGTCGAGGCGCATTTGGCCCGCATCGACGCGGTCAACGGTGCCGTCAATGCGGTGACCATAGCCTTGGCCGAGAGTGCGCTTGCTGCGGCCGACGCTGCCGACGCGGCGCGCGGTGCGGAAGGGAACGGGCCGCTCCACGGCGTGCCGTTCACGATCAAGGAGAACATCGACTGCGTCGGATCCCCGACCACCCAGGGCGTACCGGCCTTGGCTGATTTCATGCCCGAACGCGACGCCGCGGTCGTGGCGCGCATGAAAAGGGCCGGCGGCATCCCGCTAGCGCGGACAAATCTCCCGGAGATGGGCGTGCGCATCGATACGGACAATCCTCTTCGAGGACGCACGCGAAACCCGTGGCACGGGGCATTGACGCCGGGCGGATCGAGCGGTGGCGAGGCGGCGGCGCTCGGCACCGGCATGACGCCGATCGGCATCGGCAACGATATCGGTGGCTCGCTGCGCAACCCCGCCTACTGCTGTGGCATCGCGTCGCTCAAGCCGACGGTTGGGCGCATCCCCCTGGCGGCGGTGAACTCGGGCGAATACGGCGGCATGTCCATGGCGCTCCTGACCGACGGCCCGATGGCGCGCTCGGTAGCCGACTTGCGTCTAGGTCTACGCGTGATGGCGGGCCGCGACATCATCGATCCGCAATCCGTGGACTCGCCCCTCGAGGGCGCCGTTCCTGAACAGCCACGGGCGGCGCTGGTCACGGCCATTCCCGGGTGCGAACTGCCGAGCGTAACGGTGGAGGAAATCCGGCGTGCCGGGCGGTTGCTCGCCGACAGCGGCTGGCGAGTGGAGGAAGCACAGCCCCCCGAACTCGATCGTGTCAACGAGATCTGGGGTGCCGTTCTCGTCATCGACATGGCGGTCGGTTTCGCTGACCTGAAGGCGGTCGTGAAGGCGGCGACGGCCGCGTACATTGCGCGCCTCCAGGATCACTTCGCACCGTTGACACGCCCCAACGCCATGGTCCACACGGAACGGGCGCGGTTGCGCGCGCGATGGTCCGCGTTCCTCGCCGACTACACCGTGGCGATCGGCCCCACCTGGACGTCCCTGCCGTTCCCTTGCGACGCGGACCTCGACCCCGACACGGGCACCGAGATGTTCCTGCGGACGCTCAAGTTCATCACGCCGGGCAACGTGCTGGGCATCCCGGCCCTCGCGCTGCCGACGGGCGTCTCGGACGGGTTACCGACGGGGATCCAGGTGTATGCGGATCTCTATCGCGAGGACCTTTGTCTGCTCGCGGCGGAGATCATCGAGCGCGGCTGTGCGATGCCGACGCCGATCGAGCCGGTCCCGTTCGCATGAACCGGAGTTAGGCTGCGTTGCGTGTCGCCACGGCCTCCGCCAACTGGTCGAGGCACGCCACCGTGTCGTCCCAACCGATGCAGGCGTCGGTGATGCTCATGCCGTAGGTCAAGTCCTTGCTCAAGCCCTGGCGGCCGGCCACGAGATGGCTCTCGATCATCACGCCCATGATCTTGTCCTCGCCTGCGGCAATCTGCGCGGCGATGTCGCCGCATACCGCGACTTGGCGGTTGTGGTCCTTGGAGCTGTTGGCGTGGCTCATGTCGACCATCACGCGATCGCCCAAACCGCCCTGATTGAGGATCCGGCTGGCGTAGTGCACCGATGGATTGTCGAAGTTGGTCTTGCCGCCGCCGCCGCGCAGGATGATGTGGCAATCGTCGTTGCCAGCCGTGGAGAAGATCGCCGAGTGGCCCGCCTTGGTCACGGATAGGAAGATGTGCGGGTGGTTGGCCGACTTGACGGCATCGGCCGCCACCTGGATGTCGCCGTCGGTGCTGTTCTTGAAGCCGGTGGGACAGGACAGCCCGGAGGCGAGTTGACGGTGGATCTGGCTCTCGGTGGTGCGCGCGCCGATCGCCGCCCAGCAGACCAGGTCGCCGACGTACTGGGGCGTGATGGGGTCGAGGTACTCGGTGCCGGTACCGAGCCCGAGGCCAACGATGTCGCAGAGCAAGGCTCGTGCGGTCTTGAGGCCGAGATTGATGTCGAACGAGTCGTCGAGCTTCGGGTCGTTGATCAGCCCCTTCCAGCCCACGGTGGTGCGCGGTTTCTCGAAGTAGACGCGCATGACCACGAGCAGTTGCTCGGACAGCTCATCGGCCCGTTCCTTGAGGCGGGCGGCGTATTCGCGGGCGGCCTCGGGGTCGTGGATCGAACACGGGCCGACGATGGCCAAAAGCCGATGGTCGCGACCTGCGACGATGTCGCTGGCTTGGCGACGGACATTGAACACCAAGGAAGACTGCTCCTCCCGGAGCGGATACTCCTGGATGATCTCATCCGGCGCCATCACTTCGGCCATGCCGGTGATGCGGACGTCGTCGGTCAGGTATTGCATGCGCGGTTGGTCCTCCGATTTCGCGAGACGCGCAACTTAGCGCGATCCGAGGCCAAGGTACAATCGTGACCGGATGGACGCGCGGCAAGCAGCCTATCTGCAACACTTGGGCGTCGATGTCTGGGTGCCCCGGCGTCGGCCCGGAGGCGGGCCGCAAACCGGGGAGCACGAGAGCCTTGCCTCCCGCGCGCAAGACCCCAGTCCGCCGCCCGCGGCCCAGCCGATTCCCCCTGAGCGCGTTGATGCGCCGGATGTCGGCGAGCATCGTGCCACGCCTGCCGCTCATACCGCCTTCAGGATTCGTTGCTTCAGGTACGGGCGTGTCTTCGGTGCGCTCGCTGAGGACGCGTGGCCATGGCGCCGCTTCCTGCTCGACGTCGCTCGGGCCATGAACGGCTTCGAGGTCGCCGAGCGCCAGGACCTGGTATTCGATTGGCCCCAGCCGGGCGCCGATCCGGGCGGTAGCGGTCGCGCGTTCCGGGCCTTCCTGGGACACCAGACCCGCAACGGCGAACGCAGCCTGATGTCCGGCCAACGCGTCTTGGACTTGGTCGGCGGCGCTGAGGGACTCGCGGACGCCACGGGCGTGCGCATCTACGTGCCGCCGGGGGCACCGGACGCGGAAGCCAAGAAACGGCTGTGGGGTCGCATTCGGAACCTGTAGCCGTCGGCTCGAGAAGCTTGCGTCGGATGACGCCCGCGGACCTCGATCGCGTCGCCGAGAACGAGCATCGGGCCTACGACTTCCCTTGGTCTCGGGGCGTCTTCGCCGACTGTCTTGACGAAGGTCACGAGTGTTGGGTTGCCACGGCCGCAGGGGTCGTGGTCGGTCACGGCGTGCTCGCGGTCGGCGTCGGCGAAGCGCAATTGCTCAACGTGTGCGTGGCTCCGGACGCCCAAGGAGCCGGCCACGGCCGGGCCTTGACCGCCTGCCTAGTCGAACGGGCCGAGGTCGCGGGGGCGGAGCGTGTATTTCTGGAGGTCCGCATCTCGAACCGGGTCGCGATGACGCTTTACGACGCGTTGGGGTTTCGGGAGGTCGGCCGCCGTCGAAACTACTATCGGACCGAAACGGGGCGGGAAGACGCCCTTGTCATGGCATTGGAGCTACGCGGCGAGGGCGACTGAACGCTTTAGAACCAGGTCGATTCGAGTACCTTGTGCCCGCGTCCCGCCATGCAGCGTATGACGATGCTCTTGCGTTCGTGAACGGTCATTTGTGCGCCTTGCACCGCACCGCCACCCGCGCCCACCACGGCACCGGCGATGGCACCGGGCACGCCCTCGGCCACTGCACCCAGGACGCCGCCGACCGCTGCGGATTTTGCCGTTTCGAGCTTCACGTCCTCGTTCATGTGTTCGCGCTGTCGCGCCAGCCCCTGGCATTCGGCGAGGTCGGCCTCGTACTCTTCCGGGTCGCTGCCATCCACGATGGGCCTGTGCTTCGCGCCGGTGTTGAAACAGCCGCCGAGCAGCAAGCCGACCGCGAGAACCGCAATGCACGCAGTCGCTCGCATGAAAGAAACGCCAGAGCGAGCGCAGCGAGCGGCGGCGGTTGTTTCATGCGGGGTCGGAGTGGCCTTGGGCCGGAGGCGGTGCCGGTGCCGAGCGGAAGCGAGGTACCGGTCCCGGCTATGGGGCGGTTTCATTGGCTAGGGTCCACGTTTGATGCGCTGATCGTAACGTTCTGACCTGAACGATGGCTGAACGTTCCGTGGGCCGTCCCGGTCAGCGCGCCGCCAGCTCCTCATCGGCGATCAAAGCGTGTCGGCGGAAGGCACCCGGGAACGGATGCACCATGAGGTTGCGCACCTCGCGGCGTTCGCGTTCGTTCAAGTCGACGTAGGCCGGACTCTGCAGGAACTCTTTGTAGGGCCCGCCCGTGTCGTTCTTGGGCACCACGTAGGCCGGCACCATGGCCTGCAGCATCGCGGCGCGCTTGTGGTCGGTACGATTGACGCCGGCGCGGTGCCAGGTCCGTGCGTCGTAGAGGATCGTGCTGCCTGCGGGCGCTTCGATGACGTCGGCTTCCGGCCCGGTGTATGGAAGGCCGTGCTCGGCGCGATAGCCGGGTCTGCCGTGGTCGCCAGCGCGTCCCCAGGCCTTGGGCGGGGGTCGTTCCAGGGTGTGGGAGCCGAGCTTGAACGCCGTTGCGCCGCGCACCTTGGTGAACTCCGAAACGCAAACGTTGCGTTGCACGCCGAGCACGGTCGCACCGGACGGTGTCGGCACCGCGGCGAAGGCCGGAATGCCCCAGTGGTAGGGATAGTCCGAGTGCCAGCCTTGCACGTTGCGCTTGCCGTCGTCCCTGGTCAGGACGACGATCGCCGGCGAATGCCCGAGCGTCACCTCGTCGAGGCCCATGTACTGCCGGGTCAGCCACAGCGAGACCGGTTCGGCCGCGGTCTTGGCCACGGCGGCGCTTTGGCAGAGCTGCGCCGCAGTGCGGTCCACCTCCCTGTCCGCGTAGCCGTCGGTGCACGCGACCCGCTGCAGCTCATCGACCAGTTCCGGAGCGACGACGCAAGTCAGACACACCCAGCCGTGGTCCTTGAAGAACTTGAGGTACTCGGACGGGAGTTGCTCGGGACCGTGGTCGGGCGTGAATGGGGCCGGCACGTCCGACGGCGTGCCGTCGCTGCCGAGCGCATTTCCGTCGAGGGTGAGGTCGAGGCCGCCATCCGCGCGAGGAGTTGTCTTCAGCTCGCGACCGGTCACCGTATGCCGGTATATGTCGCCAGCGAGCGCGTCCCACATCGCGTGATCGTCGGCAGAATCGCCGACGGCGGTCGCGCCGTTCTCTAGGCGCAGGAAGCGTCCATCGGGCGCCGTGAGCAGGGCGAAGTGGTTCCGGGTGGCGGCGATCTTGACGACGCGCTCTTGGAACAGGGCTTCGCCCATCGGGCTATCCCACCCTAGACCCAGGCTTGTACGCGCGCGGCTTCTTCGCGCACGAGTTCCGGGGCGCCGAGCATCTGCCGGTTGAAGCCGATCCGCTTGAACCAGTAGTGCAAGCCTAGGAGGTCCGTGATCCCCATGCCGCCGTGCACCTCGGTCGATTTGCGGGCGACGAACTTGCCGACTTCCGACAGGTGCGCCTTGGCGTGGCAGGCCATCAGTCGGCCTTCCTCGGGAATGGCGCTGTAGGCGTGCGCGGTGTACCAGATCAGCGATCGGCAGGGCTCCAGTTCAGCCGCCATCTCGGCGCACATGTGCTTGACGGCCTGGAACGAGCCGATCACCCGGTTGAACTGACGCCGCTCCTTCGCGTACTCGATGGCCTTGTCCGTCATCACCTGGGCGGCACCGAGGGTGTCGGCGGCCAGGATGACGCGGCCCACGTCGATTGTCGTCAACAAGGGTTCACGGTTGGTTACGGAGCCGGGCAGCACTTCTGCATCGACGCGGTCCAAGGTGATCTCGGAGACCGTTCGCGTGCGGTCGATGGTCTTGAGCTTCTCGCGGTTCAGGCCGCTGGCGCCGGGATCGACGAGGTGCAGGGCGCCGTCGTCGGATGCGATGATCAGGATGTCGGCGCTTGCCGCATCCATGGCGAACATCGCTTTGCCGCGGAGCTTGCCGCCCGAAGCCGTCACGCCTTCGGACTCGCGACGACCGATCTGTTCGCTCAAGCCCACGCCCGCAACGACTTCGCCGGCCGCGAGCTGCGGCAGCCAGGTCTCCTTCTGCCCGGTGCTGCCGGCTTCGGCGAGCGCGACCGGGGCCATGATCGACGACGCCACGTACGGAACAGGCGCGACGGCGGCACCGAGGGCTTCCGCGATCAGGGCGGCTTCCAGGACGCCCAAGCCCACGCCGCCGTAGTCCTCGTCGATGAGAACGCCGTGCACACCTAGGTTGGTCAACTCCTGCCAGATGTCGTCGGCGCGTGACTCGCCGGCCTCCGCCACCTCGCGCACGCGCGACAGCGGGCAGCCGGATTCCAAGTAGCCAGCGATGCTGTCCTGCAGCATGCGCTGCTCCTCACTGAGCGCGAAGTCCATACCTATTCGTCCCTTAAGCGGCTTGCGCCTTAGCTTCGTCCACCTTGGGCTCTTTCGGCAGGCCCAGGGCGCGCTCGCCGATCATGTTCTTCTGGATCTGCGCCGTGCCGCCGCCGATGATGAGGCCGAGGTCCAGCATGTAGCGCGCCTGCCAGAAGCCGCCGTCGCGCAGGTACGGGCTGCCGTCGTAGAGCAGGCCCAACTCGCCGAGCACGTCGATCGCGAGCCCCGCCATCTGGTGGTTCAGCTCGCAGCCGTTGAGCTTGACGATCCAGCGTGGCAGGCCCGGCTCCTCGCCCTTGATGTTGTGCGACAGGACGCGCATGCCGTTGAACTTCATGGCGAGAATCTGGCCCTGCAGCTTGAGTAGCCGGTCGCGGTAGATCGGGTTGTCGATCAGGCGTTCGCCGCCCACGGTCTCGCGCTGCATGATGTCGACGATCCGGTTGAAGCGGTTCTCGGCCTCGTTCGGATCCCCGAGGCCGCCGCGCTCGTAACGCAGCGTCGTGTTGGCGACGAACCAGCCTTCGCCGCGTTTGCCGATGATCTGATTGGCGGGAACCCGCGCGTCGGTGAAGAAAACCTCGTTGAAGAACGCGTCGCCCGTCATCGTCACGAGCGGCCGGACGTCGATCCCGGGCGTGTCCATGGAGAACACGAGGTAGCTTATCCCGTTGTGTTTCGGGGCGTCGGGTTCCGTGCGCACGAGGCAGAACATCATGTCGGCGTTCTGCGCACCGGAGGTCCAGATCTTCTGGCCGTTGATGACCCATTCGTCGCCGTCCAACTCGGCCTTGGTGGACAGCGAGGCCAGGTCGGACCCGGAGCCCGGTTCCGAATAGCCCTGGCACCACGACATCTCGCCGCGTACCGAAGGCGGCACCAGCCACTGCTTCTGTTCCTCCGTGCCGAGTTCGAGGACGGTGGGTACCAACCGGTTGTCGCCGGAGTGGCCGGGGGGTACGCGTGCCCGTGCGAACTCCTCGGCAATGATCCGCGTCTTCAAGATGTCCGGCTCGGCCCCATACCCGCCGTACTCTCGCGGGATGGTGCGCGCGGCGTAGCCGTTCTCGATCAGCAGTTGCTGCCACTCCTTGGCGGAATTCGGCTGGCCCGGGATCTCGGGCTTCTGATTGGGTGCCTTGTGCTTGTGCTCGTCGAGGAACGTGCGTACCTCGTCTCGAAACTCGCGATACTCCGGGCTGTACTCCAAGTCCATGCCGACCGCCTTACTCTGGCTGCGGGACGATGCGGATGTAGGGCTTGGGCGACTGCCAGCCATCGGGGTACTTGGCCTTCGCCTCCTCGTCAGAGACCGCCGGCACGATGATGACGTCGTCGCCGTGTTGCCAATTGACCGGCGTCGCCACCTGGTGGGAGGCGGTGAGCTGGCAGCTATCGAGCAGGCGCAGCACTTCGTCGAAGTTGCGCCCCGTGCTCATCGGGTAGGTGAGCATGGCCTTGATGCGCTTGTCGGGACCGACGACGAACACCGAGCGAACCGTGGCGTTGTCGACGGGCGTGCGGCCCTCGGATGTGTCGCCCGCGTCCTCGGGCAGCATGTCGAAGAGCTTGGCGATCTTCAGTTCCGGATCGCCGATCAACGGGTAGGTGACGGCGTGCCCTTGCGTTTCCTCGATGTCCTTCATCCACTCCGCATGGTTGGTCACGGGATCCACGGACAGGCCGAGAATCTGGCAGTTCCTGGCCGCGAAATCGTCGGCGAGGCCTGCCATGTAGCCGAGTTCGGTCGTGCACACCGGCGTGAAGTCCTTGGGGTGCGAGAAGAGAATGGCCCAACCGTCGCCGATCCAGTCGTGGAAGCTGATCTCGCCTTGGGTGGTCTGGGCCGTGAAGTCGGGCACTTCGCTGTTGATGCGCAAGGTCATGCGGATTCCCTCGATTGCGGTGGACAACGGGGGAGTGTAACGCCGTGGCGTGACGATGTGCGAGACGCGGACGTTGGTTCGACGTTGGTTCGCCGTCGGCCACATGCCGCGTGGTAGGCTCAACCCCGTTGACCGTATCCACCAGAGGACATCGCCCCATGGGTTTCGCGCTTTCATCCATGCAACTCACCAGCCCGGCTTTCGCGACCGGCGGCGCCATCCCGTCGCGGCATACCGGGGAGGGCGAGGACGTCTCGCCGGCGCTGGCTTGGACCGACGCCCCGGCCGGAACCCATTCGTTCGCGGTGGTCTGCCACGATCCCGATGCCCCGCTGGTCACGCCTGGTCACTACGGCTATGTCCACTGGGTGCTCTACAACATCCCCGGCGATGCGACGGGACTTGCGGAGGCCTCCGAGGAGCACACCCAGGGACTGAGCGACTTCGGTCGCCCCGGGTACGGCGGTCCGATGCCGCCGGAAGGTCATGGCGTGCACAACTACTTCTTCTGGGTGTTGGCGCTTGACGCGAACCTGGACTTGGAGCCGGGCTTGGGCCTCTGGGATCTGCTCGAGCGGATCGAGCCCCACGTCATTGGCATGAACCGCCTGGTGGGCACGTATCAGCGCGGGTAGCCGCTGCGCATCAGCGCGGGTAGCCGCTGCGCAAGGGCGTCGCGGTCCAAGTTGGAACCACGCAACGTGGCGTGTATGGTTTCAAGCGAACGCCCCGGTGGCACAGCAGGATAGCGCGGCCGCCTCCTAAGCGGCAGGTCCCAGGTTCGAATCCTGGTCGGGGCGCCAGAACCTGATTCCTCGGATTCCGCGCAGTGCGCCGGATATCCAAGAGATCCTCTAGTTCAGTATTTCGATCGCTGCCTCCCGCTCGTCGTCCGTTGGGGGCAAGGCTGTCCGATTGAGGGTCGTTGCGCGTACGCTCGGACATCGCCGCGGCGCCTCCCGGAAACACTGGCGTCAAGCTGTACGCAAAGATGGTACGGTATCTCTGTCGGTGAAGGTGGGCCCAACGTACATGCAAGCTCTACGCATCGGCTACGCGCGGTGTTCAACCGACAAACAGGACCTTGCAGCACAACGCGAAGCCCTAATCGACCTCGGCGTCGATCACGAGCGAATCTATGCCGACCACGGACTGACCGGTCGGAACCGCGCCCGACCCGGTCTGGAGCAGGCGCTCGCTGCGGTCCGCGAAGGCGATGTCCTCGTCGTCACTAAGCTTGACCGGCTGGCTCGGTCCGTTCCCGACGCGCGCGAGATCGCCGACCAGCTCGTGGAGCGGGGCGTTAAGCTGGCGTTGGGAGGCGCCACCTACGACCCGACGGATCCGATGGGCAAGATGTTCTTCAACATCCTCGCCACCTTCGCCGAGTTCGAGAGCGACCTGATCCGGATGCGCACCCGCGAGGGGATGGCCGTGGCGCGCGCGAGGGGCAAGCTCCGAGGGAAGAAGCCCAAGCTGTCGGACCGGCAGTCACGCGAGCTGCGTCGCATGTACGACAGCGGCGACTACAGCATCAGCGACCTCGCGGAAGTGTTCTCGGTCTCCCGGCCAACGGTCTACCGTACGCTTCGGAGGCAGCCGAGCGCCGCTTAGCGGCCCGAACTGAGGGAGACCAGGCGGTCCGGCGCACCCAGTTCGGCTCGCCAAGCCGAAAAAAAGGAGTTTGATTGGATGCCTACCCTTGATCTAGCCAAATGGTTCGCGAGAGAGGCGGCGACAATCGTGAGGTCGCGCGAGGAGGGAATCGATATACATGGTGCGAGGAACATAGCCGCCGCCGGAAGTCAGGTCGAGCACGCCGTGCGCGATTTCCTGCGGCGGATGCTTCCCCCGCGGTACTACGTGACGAGTGGCCACCTCATCGACCCAGCCGGTCGGATTTCTCCGCAATTGGACGTGATCATAGCTGACGGCGACAAGCTTCCTTCGTTGCTCAAAACGAACGATGGTACGGAATTCGTACCGGCTGCCTCCGTATTCGCGATTGGCGAGGTAAAGTCGACGTACCACAGGTCGAAGCGGTACTTCGGAGAGTTCTGCAAGACGCTTGGACGGATCAATGGCGAGCTGTCGCGCCCAGTGATCGAGAACACAGCGTTCGAACCGTCCCCTAGCAGCGACATGCGCCACTTGTTATTCGGAAGCAAGCTCCGGCATCTCAATCACCTTTTCGCGTTTCTGCTTTGCGTGGACGCGGGCGACTTTCAGATTGGGAATGTCGCGGGAGTGCTCAACTCGACCAGCGCTGCGGACTTGCCGAATACGGCTGTGTTCCTCAACGGTGACGGCGCGGGGGTTCTCGTGTATGCGCGGTTGGCGCAGAAAGGGCTCGCGTTCCACAAGTACCCTATAGAGGCAGCTGGCGAAGGCTATCGCTGGTGTCTAGCTCCTGGGGACAAGATCGGGGGCTCGCCGGCAGCAGCACACCTCGCGATGTTCTACGGGCAATTGTTCGATCACTTGGCCGGTTCCCAACTGGAGCACCCAAGCGCCTACGAATACACCCGGAGTCTTGCGGGTGTTGTGTCGAAGTCACGGCTGCAATGGGTCACGGATGCTTGATGGCGGCAGAACTCGTCGCTCAAGGTTACCGGGCTAGGAGGAACGACATGGCCCGACACCGACGATGCAGCGTGTAGTTTAAGCGCCGAGTGGCGCCGGAGCACCTTGCCGACGGGGTGACACTCGGCGCCCTTGCCCGCCACAATGACATCTCCCGCAACCTGATTTGGCTCTGGGCGGAAAAGTACCAGGCCGGCGAGTTCGACGACGACGTGCAGGCGGCTCTGATGGCCGCACTGTCAGCGGTGGATCGCGCGGATCAGGCCGGTCAAGCGGTCGTCCGACGGTAGACAGGTTCAGTTCTGCGAGCCCGGACGACGTCGCAGCCCGACTGCTCGGGCAGGTGCTCATCGACCACGGTGCCCTCCAAAGTACAGACCCGATCCGAGCGACGCCTGCGGTCCACGACGGTTCGGAAGTTCCGACGTGCTCGCCCGCTAGCGGGAAGCGTGTTCGGGTCATGGGACGCCATTCTCGCTAGGATCACTGCGGTGCCGCTCAGTCCCACTTGTTGACCATTCTGAGTCCGCAACTGCGGAATGATCTTCGAAGTTCCGACGCGAGTCGTCGCATTTTTGGTTTGGAGCGACCGTCGGTCAGGTCGATCCCGAGTGTGCTGATGGAGCTGAAGAGCATGAGTTCAAGCGCGAGCGCGGGCGGATCCATTGTGTCGGCCCATCCGGTCTCGCGGGCGTAGCCGGAGACGTAGGTAGCACCGGTGGCGGCCATGAACTTTCGGGCCCTAGCCTCGCCGTCCTTCCCGAGTACGTTGCAGCCGCCGAAGTGGACGAGGCAGCCCGTGCAGTCGATCTCCCGAGCGGAAAGCGTCTCGAGCGGAACGACTTGGTTGCCGGAAAGCCAGATTTCGCCGACGTCGCCGTGCGTCGCGAAATAAAGGACTGAACCCGTTCGGCACCTAGCCCACTCATGGTCGAGGAAGTAGAGGCATTCGTCCGCAGTGGCACAATCCCGTCTCGCGTACTGCGGCCATTGCCCCATGCTGCGGAGCATCTGGAGGATCGGCTCGACGGAGGGTTCGACCTCGCGGTCGCCGTAGTCCCAATGACCCTCGATGCAGTAGATGCGCTGCGCGGACTTCAATGGCCTGTGCTCTCGAATGCTAGTTGGGAGGGGATTCTACGCGGAGTTTTTCGCGCACGTGAGCTCCGGAACCGTTCGGCACCGGGAGCGGAGACTCCGACGCTCAGCCCCACGCGTGCGCCAATGGCCAACACGACCGCTCCGTTGCCGAACCGGGCTTTTGCTAGGCGGGCTGGGGCCATTGGTGGTCAAGAACAACGAGCAGGTGCGGCGAGCGCTCTGACACACCTCAGACCGTCTGAAACTCGCCTGGTCCCAAGCACAGGAAGCTCCCGGTGGCCGTGAGGGCCGCCGGATTGCCAGGTCGCGCTTGAGCGATTCGACGGGCTATCTGTCTCCTGAGACCTGTCCTTCGCGTGGTAACTAGATCAGGCTGTTCAGTCCGTCTCCACTTTCATTTCGTATGGATCGGAGTCCTGGTCTTCATCTTCCCCGTTCCGCATGGACTTCGTACCGTACCTTTTTCGATAGGTGTGGCCCCAGACGAGTAGATCCTCATTGACGCGTTGGAGTTCTTCTCGCCAACGGCCGACCAGACGTGGTTCAGCACCGATCGAGTCCGCCAAGGGAATGTCGTCGTCTCCCGAAATGGCGCGCATAGACTCAAAGGCGTCTGCCAGTTTGGACAGTGCAGACTCGAATGCACCCTGAGCCGCCATGTACCGGTCCATGGGCGTATCACCGGGGTCCGCCGCTTTCTTCGCTTTGCCGGGGGGCGGGAACTCGTTGCGCAGATAGACATCGCTAACGCGCTGATCGCCGCGGTCATTCGCAAGCTGCTTGACGGTACCCGTCTCATCTACCGCTCTGATGGGTTCTTCCTTTCGGAAATCGCGAACCGCCTGCCCGAGTTGATGCACGCCTTGGAGTGACGAACGCATGACATCGAGGATCTCACCGGGCGTGCGGCGATCGGGCTGCTCGTTGCCGGCAGAGCCTCTGTCCGCATTCAGTTTCCCGGACACCACCAAGGGGTACATCGCCCGGACGGCCAGTTCTATGGTCGACGGGCCAGGATCGCCAGTGCCCCCTTTGCCGATCCATGACTTGACCTCTTTGACGGCATCCTTCTTGAGTTGTGCATCGGATCGACCGGTGGGCTCCCAATCACGAGCGCGCATGAAGCGACCGAACGAGTAGCGCAGGTACCTTCTGATCTGATCCACGCGGCTTGGATCGTCGGCGACAGAGCGCAGAATCAGCACCGCTGCAAGGTCATTGAGCAATCGTGATGTGATTCGCTTGCGGGTGGACTGGCTTGTCACCGCTATGCGAATCGCCAAGCCGATCCGCTCGTTCTGACTTGTGAACAAGCGGACGATGCGCATTGCGCGCAGAGTGGGATCATCCGGTAGGTGCGCGGCCTTCGCTTCCGCCCGAGTGCACGAGCCAGCGTAGTACGCGTATTCCGCCTCGGATATCAGATCACGGCGGTAGAGCTCAGCCAAAACCTCGTCAGCTAAGGACTCGAACTCTGGACCATCCCCCCACGGCTTGGGCGGATCAACGTGACGCAGAGCCACAAGTGACTTGACCGCCGTGGGGAACTGAGGGCCATTGCCATCGTGCGGGGCGAACCCCACCAGAATGAGGGCGGGTACGCACTCGCAGCGTAATGCGACAGTTTCCTCGTCGTCGGGACCCCGTTGAAAGGCCTTGTTCAGCCGGCGCAGATGGGCTCGAAGTTTGATGCCATCGTCGTCGTAGGGGACATCGCTCGAACGGATGTGCAGGAGGTCGTGCACCGCCGTTATTCTCGAAGACCCCTCCACGGTGGTGAGGGCGGTGGCGGAAGCCGAACCATCTTGGTGCTCGTAGGTCATGCCAACCAGCCAGACCGCCTCCATGACGCCTTGGGACGCGATTGAGACGCGCCAGTCGTTCTCGGCAAGAACATAGGCGGCGGCCTGTTGCGAAGCCCAAGTCAGGTGCTGCCGACTCTCGACATCGACCGCAAGTTGGGCCGTGTTAGGATTGTCCACATCGACCGGACGCGGCTCCAGAAGAGGCCGGAACCTGGAGTCTTCGCCGCCACGCCCAGGCTCGACGGCATACGGGTGTCGACGTGCCGGTAGCGTCCTCGGGTTCCGGGGATCTGGCATGATCCGACGGACCCAGACGGTGGTCCTGACGCCGAGCAACGTTCCGCCGGGAACGGGAATGCGTTCGACATCGGGGGCACTAGGTTCGCCAATCGACTTGCGGACGTCCGTAGGGTCGACGACGGCGTTTGCGATGGCATTCGCCGACAGCGAAAGGTCGAACGCGTCGATCAACCGGCTCGCGAGATTGGTGCGGGCCTTGGCGTTCGCGTACATGGGAAGCTGGTCTACAGGCCGGGGTATCACCTGTTGGTCGCTTTGGATTGCATTCATATCAGTTCTCCTGTTGGTCATCATCCGTAACGGAGGCTCAGGGATGACGGATGGTCAGTTGGGGAGCAGAGGAGCAAGGCCTGCAGCAGGCACTGAGGTCTTGCTCCTCGCCATGCGGCTACGACTTCATTTTCCGCCTGATCTCGGCGGGGAGATTCCTAATCGCCCGACGGTCTGCTGACGTGGCGGATCCGCACACGAAAACTATCAAGTCGGGATGATCGAACCGCCAGTGGCCGCCGCGGATCTTCTTTGCATCGAACCCCCACCGCCGAAGTTGACGGCGGAGCTTCGTCGTTTCTCTGGACATTTCTCTGTCTCCTTGCAGTGCGGCCGTGCAAAGGCCCACCCCGGCCGCGACATGGGTCTACAAACCGAGGTGCGAAGAAGACAACGTGGCTTCGTGCGTCCCTCCTCCCGCTTGCCGGGCAGTACCCGGCGTCACCGAAGGCGGCATCGACTGGCGAGACGATTTCCCGAGACGTGCCTGGCGACCAGCGTTAGCCGATGCAACCCAGCGTTGCCGCCCCTCGTCAGTCGACGGGGTGGAAACCGCGTACAGTCGTGTCGCGGTCAAAGCGGATAATACACCGGAGCTGTACCACGACGTCAACGGTTTTTTTGTGGGCGCAGGTCAACATCAAGACACCGGACCAGTACGATGAACCGTCCGAGCGGCGCAGGCCTTAGCCGATGCCGTCTACTTGCAGGCGATTCTCAGTAGAAGGGGAACAGAGCACCGAGGAGCGCGGAGAAGCTGTCGACCGTGGCTGCGAGACGCGTCTTGCTGCCACCGAAGAAGCCGGCATCGAGTAGATCTCGGCGGAGTTCGCCCGGGATGCTGTCGAGGATGCGGCGTCGGGACCCATGACGCCATACGTTTCGGCCGATGTGCGTCCACGGTGGGTTCCCTGGAGTACTTGGATCTTCGCTGACCTGGGTCTCCGAGAACGTCAACGCGAAGAGTATTTCCCAGAGGTCGTGCACGTCTTCGAAGTTGGCGACGACGGCCGCGAAGCTGGTTCGCCACGTATCGAGTACGTCGAAGAGGTGGTCGGATGCAGGGGTCTTGCGCCTTTCCATTCCAGGTAGGCGCTTCCAGAAGTCGTTGCGGTTGCCGTCGAGGAACCAACGGGCCGGGATGTCCACTAGGCGCCCCGGCCCGCCATTGTCGCCTTGGATCGGGTAGGACAGCAGATCGTGCAGCGGACGCCATCGTTTGGCCAACACGAGGCCGACGGCGTAGGCCCACAACAGGAGAACGGAGGGGTAGCGTTGCAGGTGGATGGGACCCGGGTGATCAGCGGAGTCCGCCCACAAGCTGAGGAGGATGCCGGCGACATCTTCGGTCTCCGTGCCGTCGCCCCACCGGCCGAGCACGCCGAGGACGCGACCGAGGGGCTCGACTTTCGCCTCGCAAGCAGCAACGATTTGCGCGTGGCCGACGGGATCGGCGTCAACACTGGGCGCAGATTCGGCCAAGCGAAGCCGGACCCGTTCGACCTCGGTCGCGAGAAGGTCGTGCAGTTCGATCCGGTGCTCGGGTTTCGATGCGAACCGCTTCGCCGTGCCAACGAGGAGGGCCACGGTGGCGGGATCCTGGCGACGGGTCTGGGCGAGAGTGCGTACCTGGTCCCGCAAGGTGCCCAGAAAACCGTCTGCGTCCTCGATCTGAACGAGATGGCCGCTGCGGTGCGCGATGATCCGTTCGGCGCTGTCGCTAGGTCGGCCGGGCGACGCCCAATAGAGCGAGTAGCGCCGAGAAGGGTTGCTTAGGATGGCGCGTCTGAGCGCTTCGTCCCAGTCACCGGACCAGCCGCAAACGATGAGGCCGTGCTCTTCGAGGATGCGCTTGAGAAGTGCGTTGTACTCGGTGGGATACGACTCGAGCTCCGCAGTCGTGTTGCGGATGCGAGCGTCCTTGTAGTCGCCGTGTAGCTTGACGAGATAGCAGGCAGTGTGGGCGAATGGCTCGGCGCCGTCGAGTGCGTCGACCGAGTCGATGACCGTGGGCTCGACGTCGCGCTCGCGCAAGGCGGTCTCGATGAGACGGTCAATGTTGGTCGTGACGATTACGCGGACGAATCCCTCGCGGACGAGGTCGGCAATTGCCCGGTGCGCTGCGGTTGGGGCATTGCGGCCGTCGCGGACGTCGTCGTTGGTCGGTTCGATGTAAGCTTGCAGGATGGCTCGACGATCGTCCGGTGATGGACCAAGTGCGGCGACGAGGTCCGAGTAATCAGGTTCTCGGTCGAACGCCTGGCGGTACCAATCGGCCCAGTCTGCGTGGTCGGTCTCGCCCCGAAGGGCAGCTACGCGGCGGACCAGATCGAGGGTGATGTCCCAGCCAGTCGGGATGCCGGCGGCGCTCGAAAGGCCCGAGCCAACTAGCAGGGCGTAGACCCCAGGACTTCCGTAGACCGAGAAGGCGAGCATGGCCGAAGGATCGGCGGCGGGAGACGTCTGGGTGGCCATAGGTGTGGATTCGCGGACTGCGTTGTGTAGGCGCGCATCGTAGCGTTTGCCGCACAGATGTGAAGCCGAAACGCGGTGGCCGAGTTGACGCGTTGGCCGATTTGCCTGGTTGGTGCGCTTAGAAGGTAGGGTCGCGGAGGTGCAGTTGGCGTGGCCTACGACTAGGAGGCGAGCCGAGACTGCCGGGGGCGACCCCAGAGGGCGGACTTACGCACGGTGGTTAGTCGCAAAGGTGCCGCGGAGAGAGCCCGGCATCGCCGCACGCCATGGATGCAGAGGCCCACGATGGGCAGATCGCCAGAGGACAAAGGGGCCCGAAGGCCGTCCGGCCGACTGCGGGAACCACAGGGATCCTCGACCGCAAGGTCGTCCGGCCTTGCGTCCCCGTGGGCAGTTTGAAGTTGCACTGGCCGTCAGCCATCGGCTGTCGTGCGAACTTCAGTTGAGGCCAACGAGGCGTGTTGTTGCGCCGACCCCGAGCCTGAACATGCTGCGGGCATTTTGCGAGGCGCGCGCCCAGGCGTGAGCGAGATCGGAGTTCAGCGGCGTCACGACGATCTCGAACGGCGCATTGGGCAGTCGGCGAAACATGACGACCGAGTTGGAGTAGTCTGGCCCGCCTTGGGCCTGCGTGGGAAGGTTGAGTCTCTCCATCCCGTTGCTGCCATGCCAAGTGAGCGGCCTGTCGGCCCAGACTCTTGAACCGATGCGCAGGAGTGGACAACCGATGTCGGCATGGGGAACGGTGTATTGGCTGAAGGTCAGCCCAAAGAATCGATGGCCGCGCCGTGGGAGTTCGAGTTGGTTTCCCGACCCGCCCTGCAGCTTCTCGACTTGGACCCACATCTCGTCGAAGGCGGCCAAGTTGACGTGGCCACCTACAACGGCGTCACGGAAAAGAGGCAGCGCGCCGGTGGCAGGCGTGAAAGGGACAACGGGTTGGCCGTCGTGCGGGGCATTGGTCGGCGGCGGTTGCGAACTGCGGAGGTTGCCGTAGGCGCTGAGCAAGTGGGCCGTAAGTGGATCCGTGTCAGCGCTCAGGCGAGAGAACACTGTATCAACTTCGGCCGACGGGGCGCTGTGTTGGACCCAGCCTGCTTCGACGTTACTGGTGAGCCCCCGGCCGGTGAGGTTTGCCGAGGCGACCAGGACGCCGGACGTCTGATCGCCGACATGGAAGGCGTAGACCTTGGGGTGGAACGCTCGCGCCGGCACAGTGGTTCCCGCGGCGATTTCGCTGGCGCCCGCCACGCGTACCGACGAGTGCCCAAGGGAGAGCCAGTGGTCGAGAGCCTGAGGCTCCGTGATGCCATAGTCAAAGGACGTGATCAAGGTCTTGGGCATTGCCGCGAACGCTACAGGGCCGACCGACTCCGCTACCGAGTCGAGCAGCATCTTGGACCCGGAGACGGTGGTGTACGCAGCGGCCACTTTGATTTCGGCAACGCCTTGGGCGGTGAGATCCGCGATCGCGTTGCGGATCTTCGCCGGGTGCGTTTGGTTCTGGACTATGAGCAAGGTCGTGGCTCGCGAAACGGAAGGCTAGGGCCAAGGCAGTGTATACGTCAGGACGCCACAGGCGGACCGGTGCCCAGCAGGGCGCTGCAGAGGCGGTCGAGGTCTCGGAACGCGTCCGTTCGGGCGAGAAGCGACCTCATTCGGCGACGACGCACGGCGAGGGCCTTACGCGGATCGGCGAGGTAGGCATCCTCGGAGCATTTGGCGGCAGCGACGGCGGCGAGCTCGCGGGCGCGCGCGGCGATGGTCGTGTGATTGGAGTCGTCGGGATCGTAGGGGGGCATGAGCCGGTAGGGAAGCGCGTGGATATGGCGGGGTCCGAAGTCTCCGCGAGGGTTGAAGGGAAGGATGGCTTCGGTCAACGCGGTGCTGTTCAGCACGCCGGCGGTGAACCACGCGTGGTCGTCGTCCGCGACGACTTGCCAGTACAGGGTCTGGTCGACGATCAGGTGCTGTGCTTCGGAGACGGGAAGGCAGGCAGCGCATATGAACTTCCCGCCGGCGCCAGCGACGACTAGCGAACCGCTGGAACCGAAGCGCTGCTTGGTGAGTTTCCCGCGAACGTCGATTCGCTTTTCCAAAGGGTGGCCAGCGCCTACCGTGGCGAGCCGCGCGTTGATCCCCGCGAAGCGGCGGGCGGTGCGGGTATAGCCCATGTTGCGGACTTGGCGGGGCTCGTAGATTCGCCATTCGCCGGAGTCGTCTCGGAAGGCGGGAATGGCCACCGGCGGTAGTCGGGGGCCGAACGAGAAGGGGAGGAGGTTTTCCGACAGGGCCAGGCGGTGGATGAAGCGTGGAGCAACGTATCCCGGAAATCGGGAACCGGCGAGTTGTTTCGCTTGCTTGACGGTGAATCCCCATTCGGTGTCGCGCTCCGGGGTGTCAACGCGGTGCTCTGCGCCGGACGCGTCGAGAAGCTCGATGCAAACGGCAGTGCGAGGCATGATGTCGGCGCCCTGCTGCGATACCGGGGCGGATGCTGCCGTGACCGCGGGGAGGCCGGCCGCCTCGAGTGTCCACGCCGTTCTCGAATCGCCGATCTCGCGAAGAGCGAAATCGGCGTGCTCCAGGCCGTTCACTGTGGCGAGCGCGCCGCCCGTTGCCGGTTGGTCGGCGTCGGTGCGGCTCGCGACCCGTCGACCGACCAGGGCGGCACCGGGATACTTGAACGTCCCCGAGGCAACTTGCCAGACATCGGACAGGGCAAGCGGGACGGGGCGTGCGCAATGCAGGTACTCTCGTTGCCGGAACCGTTCGTGATGGTGGCCATTGAGAACGGTTCCAGGTACTAGGCACGCAATGGCGGCGTCAGGTCGTAGGTAGCGGTCGACGCCATGCAGGAGATGCATGGTGGCGAGTTCGAGGTGGAGGAACGACTGCCCCGCGGGCATGACGCCGTATTGCTGAGCGCGGCGTGTCAACACATCGCGGTAGGGGTTGTCGGCAAGAGCGCTCATGGCGAGCCACGGCGGGTTGGAGACGAGCCCGTTGAACTGCCCCGCGAGCAGGCCGGGACGATAGGTGTTGCGTAGGATGAAGGCCCAGATCCCGTTTCGGCCGGAATCCGCCAGCGTTCGCATGCGAACCGCAAGGTCCAGAAACGCGACCGCGATCGCGCCGAGAAGGTCTTCCGAAACCGTGGCAGCTGTGGCGGAAGCTGTGTGGTCGACGACGGCGAAGGAGTCCGCGAGCGTCGGCAGCGGCGCGTTCGTGTCGCACGCTTCGTCGTAGGCCCAGTCGACTAGTCGGTCGAACAGTTCGCGGCAGTCGGGGCGTAAGACCTGTGACGGCAGGGTCACGGTCTCGCCGTCCAGCTCGATGTCGACGGCGGCGAGGTCTGCGAGGCTGGAGGGGACCGAAACCGGGGTCACGGCGTACAGCGAGTCCGCATGGTAGACGGGAATGGTGACAGGCTCGGAAGCCGCGTTGATTTCATCGGCAAGGGCGATGATCCAAGTCGTCTTGGCGAGCGCGACCGCCATGGGATCGATGTCGAAGCCGGTCACGACGTTGTGGAACGCGTCAATGTCGCTGTAGCCGTACCGTGCTCTGGCGGCACGGAGGGTCTCGGCGAGGATGGCGCCGGAGCCGCAGCAAATGTCCACGATTTCCGGCGGCTGTCCTTCCGGAAGATCCGCCAGGCACCGGACGGCGAGCAGCCGCGCGAGCCAGGCAGGGGTCCACTCCTGGCCGAGGAGCTTGCGTCGTCCGCGGCTGGCCACCTGGGCCATCAGCCGGCCGAACAGGTCCTCGGCGATCGGAACGCCGAAGTCGTAGGCGTAGAGGTCGCGTTGAATGTCCGCGGCGATGGGGAGAAGCGCGGCGAGGTGGGGAGCCCTTGCGAGCCATCCGAAGTAGTCGTGCTCGACGAAGTTGTTGATTCGGTAGCGGTCGCGGAAAAAGGAGCCGTCGACGATGGAACCGAGTTCGTCGTTGTCGCTTGCGATCGCCAGGCGGTTCAGTGCGTTTGCGGTCAAAAGCCGCGCCATGATGTTGAGGTAGATCTCGTCTACGTACGGCTCGACGCGGAAGGGCGCGTCGAGGCCCTCTAGGTGGTCCACGAACTTGGCCCAGAGTTCGGTTGCCAAGGCGATGGAGGGGTCGGTTGCGCGCACGGCTTCCACCAGGTTCGCAAGGGCTCCGGCCGTGCGGCGGTACGTCGGACTCTCAAGGCCGAGGTCCATGGCGAGATGATGGGCGGCGAGCGGATGGGACCGTTGGCGGGCCAAATGGCGCGTGAGGAACAGAGCGAGGCGTTGTGCCTCTGCGTCGTCGAAGGCCGAAGGACGGAACGTCTCCAACTCGGTGAGTTCGATGTCGCTGGGCGCGCAGGTCTCGGGCGTGCTGCCGTGGGTGAGGGCAGCGTCGTAGACGATCCACTCGACCGTGTCGGAGAGGACGCCTCGTATGTGGGAGATGGGTACACCTCGGCGAAGGAGGCCGGAGACGTGCTCTTTGACTTGGCCGTAGCCGGTGTTGCGCTTCGTGATGTCGCGAAGGTCGGCCTCGTATTCGATGGATGTGGAACCGACGAGGTTGTCGATGAATCGGCTGCTATTGGTTTCGGCGTCGGCACGTATTGTGGTGTGCGCTTCGGCACCCTCGGAGTAGTGGTTGATCCAGCGTTGGTCGTCGGCGCCCGGGAACATCCGTCGAAGGCGCGACTGGAACTCGCCCCGCAGGACGGCCTCGGGAACGCCCTGTTCCCGCAAGGTCGAGCATCGGATCATTGTCTCGAGGACTTCGGGAATGGCAGCGCTCACCGCGACCCCCGGCGCGCCTTGCGTAGTTGAGCGGCGCGCTCAAGCAAAGCGGTAGCGACGGTGTCGATGTAGGACGGTGAGATCGAGGCGGGAAGCATGGCGCCGAGCACGACGCGATCGACGAGAGCCCGGGACGAACTTCCGCGCTCGCGAGCGACGGACTGGAGTTTCGCGATGGTCGGGCCGTTGAACGACGGTAGAGGGAGTCTGCTGAGATGCGATGCCTCAAGCTTCAGGGCACCGCCACCGAGGCGCGTGCCGCCGGCCTCCATGAGGGCTACGCACCATGCGCTGTTGAAGAGCATCGCCAAGACGTCGGCAGTGAATCGAGGGTCGTCGGACCAGAGCGACGAGAAGTTGGCGTCGATCAATAGCTTCGGATCGGTGTTCACGTAGGTCCGAGGCAGCCCGTAGTTGACTCGGGGCACGAAGGCGTCAGGCATGTGGCGCGGGGCGAAGGCGGGGAGCATGTACCAGAAACGCGGCGTTGCATTCGCTCGGGCGGGTCGGATGTTCGTACGAACTGCAGATAGGGCGGAAACGGTCCTGCCATTCAGAGGGCCGGGCAGGGATGTGCACGCAGCCGACCGAACATGCTCCGCCAAGCCTTCGGGCATCTCGCCGGGCGTTTGCTCGCCCATGCGTTGGTAAATTGTCCGGGCAGCGTTTACGGCTGGCATGTCTTCAGGCAGAACCCAGTGCCGAAGGTCGAGTACATGGGTACGGATGTGGTGCGAGCGCGGTGCAGCTAGTTCGGCTTGGCGATGGAGGACGGGCTTGAGTGCGATGGTCGGAACGGAGACAACCCGCGAGTCGAACACAGCGTGCGTAGTGACGTCGGAAGCCTCGCCAGACGGCTCGGAGATTGCGTCAACGTAGAAGAACCGGTTGCACCCCGTCCTGAGGCCCTGCCCGGTGTGGATTCCGAGGTCGTTCGCGGAGCGGAAGGAGTTTGGATGGAGCTTGGGAGGCATGAGATCACGAAGGGTCTCCGGAATGTGCCCGAGGGCGGGCCGATGAGATGGCTGGTTGACCGTTCTGACTGGACGCGAGGATGGCTCGAGTGTCGTCAGCCAAGCGGGAACTCGGGGGGCGGCTCGCAGCGACGCCCATTCGTCTTGTGCGTCGAACTTCCGGGCTGCTATTCCGGCGGGCGGGCTGTCGGTCCGATGCGCGAGGGCCCAAGAGGCGAACGCCGCTTCGGGTGCGTCGCATGGGAACGCGCGACCGATCGATGAAATGTCGGACTCCGCTTCGGCATGGATCTGGAACCAGGCTCCCGGCGACCACGCGGTTCTGTCGCGCAAGGGTACGCCCGTCGCGTCCGCATGAAGGCGCCGGGCAACGACGAGGTGCGTGCCGACGAGGGCATCGGGAAACCAACCGCCGTGCGAGTCTTCGACGACGACCTCGACGCGGAACGCACGGAGCAAGAGGTAGCGAACAACGTCGGCGTAGCTACGGGACCGCCAGGTCGCGGGGATCACGAGCGCCAAACGTCCGCCGGGCCGAACAAACAGGGCACAGAGGAGGCACGACGGAATGGAGAGATCGGCGAGCCCCGAATAGCCGTCGGCAAGAGTGGTCCAGATTGTGCGGGCAGCGCCGTCGAGGCGTTGCGAGGCGATTCGCGCGACACCGCGACGGACGGCGTCGGTGCGGCCGCGCATGGATTGATAGCGGACGTACGGGGGATTGGCGATGACAAGGTCGTATTGGGTCTCGCTTCGTGCGTGGGTGGCGGGGTCGAAGGCGTCGGAGCGGAGAATCCGGATGTCAGGGCCGTTGCCCCGGACGAGGTGGTTCAGGCGACGTTGGCAGAGTCGAGCGGCCTTGTCGTCGATCTCGATCGCATGGAGCTGGCGAATCGAGTTGCCGCGAAGCGTCGACGCGTCGTAGACGGCGTCGAGGAGGTCTCCCGTTCCGGCCATCGGATCGAGGACGCGTTCGGTGTCCGCCCGGTTGGCGAGGTGCGCCAGCACTGCACTGACTTTACGGCCAGTGAAGAATTGGCCTAAGGCCTTGCGACGGTCTTGCGGCAGCGCCTTCTCGAACGCCCGGGATTCGGCGCGCAGTCCTGCGATGCCGTCATCGGGCACGTTTCGCCTCTGGTGTGTGCAGTGCGTACCAGTTGTAGAAATCGCCTGCGTCGATCGGGACGTCCTGGTGGTTGGCGAGGAAGTGGCTGACGAGGCGGGAATAGAGGCGTTCAGGCGTCCGCTCGGATGGGTCGAGGTCGCGCGCTTCGCGTTCCAGCTCCGTGGCGACTTCCCATGCGGTGGCAGTTGTCGGTCGCCGGCCTGCTAGCCGCTTGCGAAGGAGGAGGACAGGATCGCCGCGAACCGCGCCGGCTGTGGTGACCTGCTTGAAGCTGGCCTGTGTCTTGTCGAGGATCCCGGCGTGTTCGACGCTGAGCCCGGCGTCGGAGTAGGCGTTGCGGAGCGCGTTCCAGACCGCGGCCGAGGCGGAGTGGAATACGAGGGTTGCGCGGGCATGCGGCTTGAGAATCCGACGAACTTCGGACAAGGCGGTGGTCAGGAGTTCTTGATACGCGGCTACCGGCTTTCGTTGCGCGCGGTTGACGATGGCTTCCTCGGCGGTGTCGGTGAAGCTCCCCAACCACGCCTCGTTGAGGAAGGAGAGTTCGGAATAGGGGATGTTGCCGCCGAACGGCGGATCGGTAAAGACGTAGTCAATGGAACGATCAGGTAGGTCCACGACGCAGCTCGACTTTTGGTGCACAGCAACCTGGCCAGCGCGCCCGTGTATTGACTCGAAGGCTTTGGCGATGGTGGATAGCTTGCGCGCCAAGCCGCGGAAGACGTTCTTCTCTACGGGCAGCCCGCTGACATACAGGACGCCTGGCTGTGCGCTTGTGACGACGAGATCATCCCTCCGTGCGGACTTCGCAACGACTCGGGTCATGATGGTCGTGTGCGACGCGTTGTAGCTGAGAAGCCAGAAGCGCACGGCGTCGCGAAGCGGGGAATCGAGGCCGTTGGCTCGTTCCCACAGATGCCCGAAGGCGATGAGATTCCTACGCGTGTAGAAATGGTGAAGGTGCGAGATGCCCCGGTGGTAGCCTCCGCGGTGGAGGTCGCCCCACGGGATCTCTAGCACGGGAACGCACCGAGGGATCGGTTCGCGTTCGACGCGTGCGAGCAGCTCGTCGTCGTCGTCGTTGGGATGGCGTTGCCAGGTGGATGTACCCGTGATGCCGTAGACGCGCGCGATGGAACGTCGGCGCCGGTCGGTGAGTTTGCCGATCAAATCGTCCCGTGTACTCTCGGTAACCCGTTCCAAAGATCCGCTTGGATGCTCGGCTCCGCATGACGGGCAACGGAACACGCGATCGATCCTAGCGGGCTCGAAGGAGACGCAGACATCCCAAAGACCGACGACGTGGCCGCATGAACGGCAGCGGACGAGGTCGCTCCAAACGGCGTGCCTGATGGCACCGTAGCGGCCGTTTGGATCGCGGGCGGAATACAACCAACCGAAATCCGCGTCCGCGGCGCGGAGAATATCCGTGGCCGCCTTGTGGAAGAGCGTCGGGTCCGGTGGGTCGTTGAGCGTGCGTGCGACGAATGCGCCAAGGGAACTCAGCTCGTAGAGCACCGCATCGCGTGGACCCCACTGCGCTGCGAGGCCCCGTCGCTCGGCTTCGAGGCGTAAGGAGGGCGGGGGATCTTGGCACAGCAAGGCAGCGAGACCGGTCGTGCCGCTTCCGGCGAAGCCATCGAAGACGGTCGCTCCCGGCCGGGTGTGCGTCGCGATGTAGAGCGCTATTGCCTCGGGGTCGATCTTGGTGGGGTAGGGGAAGGCGGCATAGAGTGGGCCGGTTCGTCTTGAGGGAAGCGCGCCGCGATAGATGTCAGCAAGCTGGTGCTTGGGGATGCGGTGGTCCGGCGGACGCAAGGGGGCAGATTCGGGCACGGTCCGTACTATGTCGCGACGCGCGGCGAACGTCCACCGTTCGGTGTTGTCCGAGGGGCGGGGCTGAGAACGTGGCGTTGTCCATCTGCCCGTTGGCTTCCGCTGCCGGTTGGGAACGTTGCTACGGAGCCGCGGCGTTAGGCGTTCGCGAACACGGTGGGAGAGCGCGCTTTCGATGACCTCCCGCGCAAAACCCGAGCCATCGGCCGCCCCGTCGTAGAAGGACTGGAGTTGTGGGGGACGGCGGCCGCCCTTTCTCCCGCAGCAGTTGGTCGCTCAGAGTGCTGTTGCTCATCAGGCGGTCCGGTCCGGTACACGGACCGCTCACGTAGCACTGGCACATCTCGTAGAGGACGACCGATTGGATGTTGCTCAAGCGGCACCGTAGAACTCCGCCGGACTGCAGGTCACCTTCGCAAGCGTGGTGGTTGACTTAGCCGCCTCGCTGCCGCACTGTCCATCCGAAACCAGAACGGGCACGCAATGCAAGCCTCGCCGGTCTGCGCGCGGCACTGCGAGTATGTTGTCCATGACTGCAGGGATGTCTGATCGAACCACGCCTGACCGGTTTGCCCAGGCGTTGATGCGAGGCGGCGCCAGCACGCAGCGCGAGATGCGCCGATGAGCGAAGATGCCAGAGCAGAGGTTCGCTTCGCGGTTCAACCGCGGACAGGGCGTTTGAGAGTCGAGTACTCCGCAGGCGCGCTCTACTTCTACGTAGGCGACACGGAAGTCTTGTACTTCGAACCTAGGACAGAGGACGGCGACTACAGCAAGGAGTACTTGGACCTGATCGATGCCGTGATGCCACTTGGCGGCGCAGCAATAGAGACCGTTCTGAACCACCTCTTCGATATCGAGAACAAGGGCTTTCAACCGAACGCCGTCGCCATGCTTTCCCGAGTCCTAGCCCGCTGGGAGGACATTGCGAGCGGCACGCATGCGGAGACTAGACGATGAACGTAATCCATCTGCATCCCAGGGCACGCCGGATTCGGAAGGCTGTCCGGGAGACGCTACTAAGGGGCGGACAGATGCGGATTGGACGGTTGATCGTGGGGCAGTGTCGAATCCCCCATCCGGGCAACTAACCACATAGGTTCGAAGGCAAAGGCAGGTGTCCGAGCGCGCCACCTGACTTGCGGCGACACGGCGGCCTTCGTTAGTACGCTTGGTGATGATGGGGCTGCGCTCCGCCAACGTGACAACGAAACCATGCCGTGACCGGGCACCGGGCTACTGTGGGTTGTTTTGTTGGACATTGTTTGAACTCGTCCTATAGATATTGTTTTTAATCAGCATGTTATGTGCATAGTTCTAAGGCGACTCCAAACTCCAGCAGGGATGCGCGGCGTGGCCAGTAGAACCGAAGCCTGCGACCCGTTCCTGGCGGCGAAGCAAGGCTGGTCGGTAGCCGGTCACGCCCGTCTTCCGGGTGGCTGTCCCGTCGACCGAGATCGCGGAACCGTTAAACGGTTAACGCCTCCGCTGACACGATGACCACGGCCCGGCTTCCGCGCGCTCGTGGCCATCGGTCGGAGCCAGGCTGACGACCCAGACCTCTCCCGACCGCACGTAACAGAAGCTCCTTGCCCGCCGGAGGCGCGCCGAGCCAGTCGCGATCGGTTCCGTCGGGAGCGCTCGGCCCCTCGTCAGCGCGGGTAGCGTCGGCGCGCCGGGCGGGACGATCCGCCCGGATCGCTCTTGTCGACGGGGGCGATTCCTGCAAGGGCGTCTAGGGCGAGGCGGCGCTGGCGGGCGGTAGCCTCGTCGGCGCTCTGCGCCGCACGGACGTGGTCCCAGAGCGTGACCGCAAGCACGGGATCGTCGTCTTAGTCGACGACTGCGAGAAAGGCCGGGGCTCCAGCGCCGCGTTGGCGGCGAGCGCGAGGACTTGCCCGGCCGCGGCGGCGATCTCCTTGACGGCGGTTGCCGCGGGGAAGGCGCTGGGTGCCGGACCGCGTCCCTGTTGCGCGGAGAGCGGCCCCGTTCGATGTTCGCCGCGCTTCGGTGACCAAGGCCACATTGGCCGGCCGACCCGCAGGTCTCGGGACGGCCGTTCGCGGATTACTACGTAAACCATTGTTCAATAAGGGATTATTTGACGGGTCTGGGCACGGCTGGGTTTGGCTAACCCTCCGCGGCCGTTCGTACTCTAGGCAGGCGATCGGCGTTATCAGGCGTCGTAGGGTTGTCGCGGATCCGGCTGGCTCGTCAAGTCGTGTCGTGCATGCACGACACGACCGCGGCAATTGTTGACTGACGCGTCAGTCAATAATCGGCTCCTCCGCGTGCGCCGTGTCCATCTGCCATGTTGTTCGTGCGCTGTGCGCCGAAAAGGACTCTGGGGGGAGTACGACATCGGATGGGCGTCCGGCAATGTCGTGCGTGCACGGCATTGACTGACGCGTCAGTCAAATTTGGAGGGTCGCGCCTCCCGGCCCGCCCGATAGGCCTAGGGGCGCAGTTGCGAGGGTTGGTCACGTGCGGTCGGCGAGACCGTCGTCTAGCTGTGACGCGAGGGAAGCGTCAGACGGTTGGGTCGGCCTGAAGTTTCGCGGGCCGCTCGATGGTCACTCGTACCGGAACTCGATCGTCACGGACGACGACTGCCGCATCCGGCATTCGTCGTCGACCGGGAGCTCGAACTCCCATTGCCGGACGACGGCGATGGCGGCGCCGGTGAATGCGTCGAGGTTGTCGCGTTCGGCCGACGAGCGCGCCGCGTCGACGTGCACGCTGGCGTCAACGGTCCTGCCTCGGGCGTCGACGTCGAAGGCGACGGCCACGGTCGCGCTGCCGATGTTGACCGTGCGGCTCGGGTACTCCGGGACGGCGGACCCCTCCACGTAGCGCAGGGGGCAGGAAGGGCGACTCGCCTCCGCCTGTCGACGGGCCTCGGCGGCCGCCGTTTCCTCCGCGAGGTCGCGGCGTTCCGCCTCGATCTGGCTGCGCTCCTCCTGCAGCGCAGCCAGATCGTCGGCGCGGCGGCGCGCCTCTTCGGCTTCGCGCTCCTCCATGCGGCGCTCCATGTCGGCGAGTTCGGCCTGGCGCTGCGCGATCTCGTCGAGAAGCTGCTGCGCCTTTCGCCGTTCGTCGGCCAGTCCGTTGCGCAGCTCGGCGAGTTCTGCGGCGGCGGGATCGTCCGCGTCGGACGTGGGAACGGGGTCGGAGGGCGCAGCGGCGCCAAGGGCCGGTGCCGGCGGCAGGAGAGGGCGCGAAGGGTACGCTGCGGCGGTCGGCTGGTCGGTGAACGACACGACCGTGCCTGCGAAGAAGCGCCGCCAGAAGCGTTTGTGCGCGAGTTCCGCGCCCGGCTCGTCGGTCAGTCCCGCGCGCGGCAGGTAGAACACCTCGACTCCTACGCCGGACGGGGACGGACGCTCGCCCTTGTTTCGCCGGACAGCGCCTTGGAACGCGGCATGGTCCTGCCGTGCGCCACGATCGAGGTGGGAAAAACCGGGCGCGTGGTGGAGCATGTCGGACAGCACGTAAAGCGTGGCTGGCCTGGCGGTCGTCGCGGCCAGGTCATCGAGCGAGGCCTCGAGGGCCTCCGCCAGGGGCGCTTGCTTGAGGGGCGCGCCGACGGGGAGCCGGGGGAGCGCGTCGAGGCGGCGTTCGAGCGCGGCGCGGCGGCGGCAGAAGCGCCCGGCCGCATCGCGAAGCACGGGCGGAATCTGCGCCGGGAGGTCGTCGCAGTCGCGCCGCGTACTCGTCTGGTCCTTGGCGCCCGCGACCTGCAGCTGGGCGTTGTCGTAGGGCTTGCAGATTCGGCCGACGTATGTCCGCGGAGCGGCGCTGTCGGCCCCTACCGCGAACACCGACAGTTCGGCGTCGGCGTCCAACTCGAGAGTCAGCCGTCTGAGGAGCTTGCCGGGAAGCGGTTCGAGATCCGCGTCTAGCGGCTTGTGGGCGTCTACGAGGTACACGGCGCGGGCGGAACTGATGTCTTGCGTGGGGCAAAGATCCGCGTCGAGCAGCGCCGCCTCGTCGGCATCGCCGAACACCACCAGGATGGCGAGCGCTGCCGAAGCAGCGGCAAAGGCGCCGACGAGGGACCATGGCCGACCGCCGCGCTTGCGGGCGCCTTGGGGCTGGATCTTCTGAGCGGGCGGCATGTGGTTCGCACTCGGTGGCGGCCTTACGCCGGAACCCTCCGGCCGGGAGCGGTTCCGCCCGTCACCCGTCCGGACGACCTATCCTACTGCGGCCAAAATCGGTTTCCAAGCGCATGTCACGCGTGTCGATGGCAAGTCCGATCTGCCGGGTCGTTGGCACGCGGCTTGTCGGTTCCCGTGCCACTGCGTCCGGGGAGTCCAACGTCGGAGGGGGCAGGTGCGAGACGCGCAACCGGCATCGCGGTCCGACGGGAGCCCCGCCGAGCGGGCCTCGCCGCCGCGGCGGGGCTAGCTGTGCGGGTTGCGGACGCTGAAGTCGTCCACTTTGTGCGCCAGGCGTTGCGGCGGGTGCCAGCGTCTCGAGCAGCGCCGCTGCGAAGGTTCGGCCGGGCAACGGGCCATCCGATTGGCGGCCAGGCGCGTCGCCGTCCTCCTTTCCGATCCGTCCGGCGTCTTCCGGGTGTCGCGGCCAGTAGATGCCTTTTCGCCCCTCTCGGCGACGCGCGGGAGGTGCACCGTCACGTCGCAGAAGCGATAGATGCTGCTCCCCGACGGATAGACGAAACTTCGGTGGGGAAGCAACGGCATCTCAAGACGGTCGGACGGGGTGCATGCCCGTGGTGGCGAACCGGGGCCGTTCGGGGCGGCGAACGAGTTGCCGCGGCCGGGAGCAAGGCCACTCACTGGACGGCTCCATGTAGCAGTAGAAGGACCTTGCGTGTACGCTCCGGATGAACTGTTCGATCAGGCGCCGAAGCCCGTTGAAGCGCAGCCACGTCGGCAAAGCCCTCCAACCCTCGCTAGTCCCGGTGCTGGTCGCCGCAGTCGTCGGGCTCGCGGCACCCGCGGGCGGCCAGCCGGTGGCGGCCGGCGTCATTCGCTCGGTCGTCGGCGGACTGGGCCCCGATCCGGGGATCGCGACGGCGAGCTGGCTCCACCATGCGGACGGCGTTGCCGTCGACCGACTCGGCAACGTCTACCTCACCGACACCGCAACCCACAGGATTCGGCGCGTCGATGCGTCGACCGGCATCATCGCCACGGTCGCCGGGACAGGCGAGCAGGGCTTCGGCGGCGATGGCGGGCCGGCCACCGAGGCCTTGCTCGACGCCCCGGAAGCCGTGGCCGTGGCGGGCTCCGGCGATCTGTACATCGCGGACACCGGCAACCGCAGGGTCCGCCGGGTCGACGGGATCACCGGAACCATCGCGACCGTGGCGGGCGGCGGCGAGCATGGCATCGGCCGGGTATGGGAACCACCTCCACCGCCGATGCCGGCAACGGATCTCCGGCTCGGCAACCCGGAAGGGGTTGCCGTGGACGCGTCCGGCCACGTGTACGTCAGCGACGCGGGCCACCACTGCCTGCGGCGGATCGATGCCGGGACCGGCATCGCCACGACGGTCGCCGGGGTGTGCGGATACGGCGGCCCTATCGGCCCCGACCCGGACGAGGACGGCCCGGTCGACGACCGGTTGCTCGACGAACCGCGCGGCGTCGCGGTCGCCGGGTCCGGTGATGTCTTTCTCGCGGACACGGGCAAGCACCGCCTTGTCCGTGTCGACGGGACCACGGGCGTCGCGACCACGCTGGCGGAACTGCACCCAGGCCGGGCGCACAACTGTAGGTTCATAGAAATCGACTGCTCCGACTATGGCTACCCGCTGGTATGGCCCGCGGACGTGGCCGTGGCGGCGTCGCGGGAGCACTTGTACTTCACAAGCCGGGGAACGGACTCGGTCTGGCGCATGGAGGTCGCGGCGGACACCGTCACGTGCACGGACGAAACATCCTGCCCCTTCGTCCGGGTCGCCGGCGGAGGCGAGCACGGCTTCGGCGGTGACGGGCGGCAGGCGACCGAGGTCGACCTCGATCCGCACGGGATCGACCTGGGGCCGTACGGCGGCATCTACCTAGCGGGCGGAAAAGGCCGCCGCGTCCTGCGCGTCGACGCCGCGACAGGCATGATATCGACGGTGGCCGGATCCGACGACGTCCGAGACGGGGGCGCCGCGACCGAGGCCGTGCTCCGCTACCCGCTGGGCATCGCGGTGGGCCCGTACGGCGACGTCTTCGTCGCCGACACCTACAACGGCCGGATCCGGCGCATGGACGCGGCAACCGGCCTGATCGCGACGGCGGCGGGCACCGGCGAGGAGGGGTGGTTTGGCGACGCCGGTGCTCCGGCTTACCCCTTGGCCGTGGCTGCGGACGCGCGGGGCGATCTCTACGTTGCGGTGGGTACCCACTCGCTCTGGGAGCCGCGTCCTGGCTATGTGGACAGGGGGGCGATCCCGATGATTCGCCGGATCGACGCACGCACCGGCGCCGTCTCGACCGTGGCGGGCACCGGCGAGTGGGGCTTCAGCGGCGACGGAGGCCCGGCGACGGAGGCGCGCTTCCGCTCGACAGCGGGGTTCGCCGTCGCCGCTTCCGGGGACATCTACGTCGCCGACACCGGCAATGCGCGCGTACGGCGCGTGGACGCCCGCACCGGGATCGTCACGACCGTCGCTGGCACGGTCGGGATCGGACCGGCGGACGTTGCGGTGGCGGCCTCCGGGGATGTCTACATTGCCGGGGGCAACCGGGTTCTCAGGGCGGATGCCGGGACCGGTGCCATCTCGACCGTAGCGGGCACCGGCGAGTGGGGCTTCAGCGGCGACGGGGGACCTGCGACGCAGGCTCGCATGACGCCGTGGCGCGTCGCCGTGGCGAATTCGGGCGACATCTACATCGTGGACTTCTTCGACCCGCGGATACGCCGGGTGGACGCCGACACCGGCATCGTCACAACGGTGGCCGGCACGGGTAGGCGGGGCTTCGGCGGCGACGGGCGGCCTTCATCGTTCGCGTGGCTCCACTACCCGAGCGACGTGGCCGTGGCACCGTCGGGGGAAGTCCTCGTTGCGGACACGGGCAACCATCGCGTGCGGGGGTTCGCGCCACCGATTCCCGTGCCAGGGCAGGTCGGCGACCTCGACGACGACGGCACCGACGACGTCCTGCTGCGCCGGGCCGACGGCCGCTGGCACTTCGATCCGGTGACCGATCGCCGCGTGCGCCGCGACGAGCCGCCCCGCAAGGTCCGCTTCGGCCGCGGCGCCGCCGAGCTACCGGGCGATCCCGCCTGGGGGTTCGTCGCCATCGGCGATTTCGACGGCCGGGGGGGCGACGAGGTTCTGCTCCGCCACGAGGACGGCCGCTGGCGCCTGCATCCGATGGCGGGGCGCCGTGCCGGCGGCGCGCCGGTCGAACTCGTCGGGCTGCCGCGCGACATCTCCCTTCTGTGGGCCGGCGCCGGCGACTTCAACGGCGACGGCACCGACGACATCCTGGTACGCCGCGACGACGGGTTCTGGTTCCACTACGCGATGGACGGCTTGCGCGTGGTTGCGGACGGGAGCGGCAGAGCGCGCGTCACCCGGGACCTGGACTACCGTCCGTCCGCCGTGGGCGACTTCGACGGCGACGGCAAGGACGACGTGCTGGTCCGGCGCCGGGACGGGAACTGGTACCGCTACCGCATGGACGGCCGCGGGAACGCCGGGCGCCGGGCCCGGGCGGGGTTGCCGAGTGACTGGGGCTGGCGCATCGCGGGCGTCGGCGACTTCGACGGAGACGGCGTCGACGACGTGTACATGCGGCACTTCGCCGACGGGCGCTGGTGGTTCCATGCCGGGGCTGGCAGGGCGTCCGCCGCGGCACGGATGACGACCAGTCGGGACTTCCACATCGCCGCGGCCGGCGACTTCAACGGCGACGGCCGGGACGACTTCCTGGTGCGCAGGCTCACCACGGGACACTGGTTCTACTACGCGCTGGACGGCGCGCGCGTCGAGTACCGCAGCTGGGCGAGCCTGACCCGCGAGCCGGTCTGGACGGTCGCGGGAGGGTTGCCGTGACGGCCCGAACGCGGGCCGGCAGGACGCACGGGGGTGCCTACCCGACCGTGGGGTTCCGTACATCCACGCGGGGCCGCTGGTCGAGGACGGCCAAGGGCCGCCGACGGAGCCGATGGCCATCCCGGGGACCCGCGCAGGCATGTCGGGAGGCACCGCGGGGACCACCGGACGATCCGCACGATGCCCTGAAGCGCAGGATCGAGGCGCAGGTGCCCATCCGGACCATGGCATGGGACCCGTCCTGGCGGGGTTCCAGGTGCGGGACCGTGTTCCGGGCGAGCGCGGCGAAGCCAGGGGCGGCAGTAGCCGCGGACGACCTCCATGAGGCCGTCTTCCACGTCCGGGACGAGGATGCGGAGCGTGCCGTCGCCCTGTTGAACGAATCGGAGGGCCGGGAATGGGCGGAAGGCGGACGCTAGGTTCGGGGGCCGACCGGCTCGAAGGACGCAGGACGAGCAGGCTGCTGCTCGCTGCGCCGATCATCGTCGCCGCGCTCGCGCTCATGACCCTGGGCGCGGTGCTGGCCGAGTTCGTCGCCGATCCGTCGGCGTTGGCGGCACACATGCCCGGGTGGACGGCCGAGGTCGCCGTGTGGGCGGCGACGCTGGTCGTCGTCGGCGCCGTGCTGATCCTGATCCAGCGGCGGCGGGGAACCGCGTCGGCGCTGCTCGCATTGGTCGTGCTGATGGCGGTTGCGCTGGTCGCGGTGTCGGCCGGCGAAGTCGCTGCGTACCTCGGCTGGGAGCCGCGGTAGGGTCGGCGCAATCGCGCGGAAGGGGCCGGCGAGATCGGGCGGACCGAACCAGGCCATGCGAGCGACGTCCTCGGTTGCGATGCCTTCGGGCATCCCCGGTACCAGTCCTGGAAGGACAGGCCGAGCTTGGACGGAGCAGCCGAGGGTTGAGAAACTGTTGGCTGAACTGGCGGTATCCGGCCCAGTGCTCGTCCGTCCGATAGCGTCGTCGCGGTAGCACGTCGGTGAGTACCGGGCGTGGACCCAGGAACTGGACGTTTGGGCAGAGCCGTCCGACAGAGCGATGCGGTGGGGAGCAGTTCGATCTGGATGCCGAGGTGGGTCTTTTTTGGACCGAGCATTCGAAGGCCTCGGTGCCGCGCACGAACAGCCAGACTGCTAGACCTGCTCGTTGAAGGGCCCGGAAGATCCTGCCGTCGACATGGTGAACCCGACCTGCCGGATCCCTGGACGAGGCCGGATCGATCACTGGTCGCCCAGGTCGCTGTCCGCCTCCCGCCTGCTGTCGGTCGTGGCTGCGTCGGGATCCTCGGACTTGGCGCCGGGCCGACAGTGCGAAAGGAACTTGGCCGTTTGCGCGCGAAAGAACACGGCTGGTCCTGCAATGCTCGCGACCGCAGCGACGGCTTGAGCTGGGCGGTCGTGGCGAAACGCGCGCGGGTCAATGTGCTAGGCTGTTCGCCCGTCTACGAGCGCCGGTGTCGGGTTCCCAAGGGGTTCTGGCGCCGCTGTTCTGTCGGACGTGTTGGACGACGATGCAGGGGATGCGCGCGAAAGGAAGAGCCCGGCACCGGTCAGGTCGCGGCTTAGGCCACGCACCCGCGGCGGTGGCGGTCGCCGACCCTCGGCGGGGGTTTGGCCGCCACGGTGTTCCAGTGGCACGGATCGGATGTCCGCATTTGGAGCGCATGGGTTGCCTTGACTCTGGCCCGCGGCGCATTGGCGGCGATGAGCAGGCTGGGCAGGGCGGGTTCGGTTCCTTTGCTTGCAGGCCTGGCCGTGTTGGTCGGCGGTTTCGCTGGGGTCGTGGTCGGGTTCGGGGCGTGGGTCGAGCAGGTCGGTTGGCACTCGGCGCCACGTCTCGACGGGAGCACATCGACGCCGGTCGCGTCGGCGCCGGACGCGAGGGCGACGAACCCGAAGCGGAGTAGGCCGTGCAGCTGAACCGCCGGGCCCTTGCGCGGCTGGCCGTTGGCGGGCACGTGCCGGCTCGGAGAACTCCGGAGCGCAGGCGCGGCGGGACATCGCGCGCGGGAACAGGGAGGCTTCGATGGCGGAGGACAATCCGCAGACATTGCCGGAAGGCTTCCCGCTAGCCGGCCTCGAAGTGCGCGGCCTCATCGGCGCGGGCACGTTCGGCCACGTTTATCGTTGCGCGGATGCCGGCGGCGTCCTCGTCGCCGTGCGCGAGTACCTTCCCGGTGCGATCGCGGTGCGCGGGACCGACGGGGCGGTCCTTCCGCTGTCGGCGTCGTCGTCCGCGTTCGATGCCGGCCTCGCCCGGTTCGTCGGGCGCGCCGAGAGCATGAAGGGAATCCGGCACCCGAATGTCGTCCGCGTCATCGACGTGTTCCGTGCGAACGGCACGGCGTACGCGTCGATGGAGCTGGCGGACGGCGAGTCCGTCGCGGCGCTGCTCGGCGACAGCGGCACGCTCGCCGCGGACCTGCTTGCCAGTTACTTCGGGCCCGTCCTCGATGGCCTTGCGGCGATGCATGCGGCTGGCGTGGTGCATGGCAGCATCGGGCCTGGCAGCATAGTCGTCGGGGAGACGCGCGCCCCCGTGCTGCTTGGCCTCGCCGTTCCCCCGAGCGACGAGTTCGGCGCCGTCGCCAAGCCCGGCTACGCGCCGATCGAGCACTACTCGGCCCGGGCCCACTTCGGCGGCCCGGCGGCGGACGTGTACGCGATCGGCGCCGTGCTGTATCGGTGCATGACCGGCGTCGTGCCGCCGGAGCCGCCCGTGCGCGTGGCGCGGGATGCCCTGGTGCCCGCGGCGCGGGCCGCGCGCGGGCGATACCCGGCCAAGCTGCTCCAGGCCGTGGACGCGGCCCTGGCCGTCCAACCCGACGCCCGTCCGGCGAGCATTGACGACCTGCGCGCCGCCGTCGTCGACACTGGCCGAGACGCCGCGGCCGCTCCCGCGCGCGCCAACGCGGGCGCGCGCCGGCAAGGCCGGGGCAGGACGCCGCGGCGAGGATTCCGGCGACGGCTGGCGACTGGCGCGGCAGCGGCGGTCGTGGTCGCGGTGGCAGGCGGGCTGGTCTGGCGGCAGACCGCGCCCGGTCCGGCGCTCGACGGCCCGGGGCCCGACGAGCCGCCGACGGCTACCACGGCCCAGGACGCGGCGGAACCCGCCGTCCGCGACCAGGTGGACGCGGGGCCGACTGCCGTGGCGGACGCATCCGAAAGCCCGCCCGCGGACGAGCCCCCGGCGCTCGTTGAGGCGCCCGCCGAGCCGCCACCCAGCTTGACGGCCAGCCTGGTCGTGGACACGGTGCCGCCCGGCGCCGAGGTGGTCGTCGACGGCGTCGTGGCGGGCGAGACGCCGCTCGAGATCGCCGATCTGGCGCCCCGAACGCTGGCGGTTTCCCTGCGGCACCCGCTCTACGAGACGATCGCGCTGGACGACGTCGCGCTCGAAGCGGGCGAGACCACGCGTCTGAGCCGCGAGCTGGTGAGGGCCACGGGGTCGCTGCGCGTGACGGCGTCGCCAGTGGCCTGGGTCGCGCTTGCCGGCCGGCGGCTTGCCGACGCGACGCCGGCGACGATCGAGGACCTGCCCGCCGGCCCGGCGACCGTTACGCTCGGCGCCGACGGACACGACGCGTCGGACGTCGATGTCGTGATCCCGGCCGGCGGCGTCGCGGAGCTCGAGTTCGCGCTCGCCCGGGCATTCGGGACGCTTACGCTTGCCTTGGCGCCGGTGGATGCCGAGGTCACGCTTCTGGACGCCGACGCGGCCTATGCGCCGGGCGTCCGGCTTCCGATCGGCGCGCACCGGATCCGGGTCGCTCGCGACGGGTTCGAGACGCTTGAACGGACCGTGGACGTGGCGGGGGACGCCGAGTTCCGGATCGAGCTTGCGCCGCAGACCTATCCGTTCACCGTCGTCACCCGTCCGCCGGGCGCGACGATCCGGTTCGTCGACCCGGGCATCGCTTACGCGCCGGGCGTGTCGCTCCGCCCCGGAACGTACGAGGTCGGAACCACGCTCCGCGGCTACGCGCCGTGGGATGGCAGGGTGAACCACGGCGCCGCCCCGACGATGTACGCGGTCGCCCTGGAGTTCGTGTCGGAGTTCTACGCGGACCCCATGGGGTCGGGCGGGGCCGGGCCCGAGATGGTCGTCGTGCCGGCCGGCAGCTTCCGCATGGGGTGCGGGCGCGCCACCGGCTGCACGCCGGCCGAACTGCCTGTCAGGACCGTCGCGTTCGAGATGCCCTTCTCGGTGTCGAAGCACGAAGTCACCTTCGAGGAGTTCGACCGTTTCGCCGACGCGACCGGCCTGCCGCGTCCCGACGCGGCAGGCTGGGGCCGCGGCCGGAGACCGGCGATCAACGTCTCGTGGGACGACGCCGTCGCGTACGCCGCATGGCTGTCGTCCGAGACCGGCCGGCACTACGCGCTGCCGAGCGAAGCCGAGTGGGAGTACGCGGCGCGCGCCGGCACGGAAACGGCGTTCGCGTGGGGCGACGCGGTCGGCGACTCGGCCAACTGCAGCGACTGCGGGATCGGGCGGTCGCGCACGATCCCGGTGGGCTCGTTCCCGGCGAACGGCTGGGGTCTGCACGACATGCACGGCAACGTCTGGGAGTGGGTCCAGGACTGCTGGAACGACGGCTACGCTGACGCGCCGGCCGACGGCGGTCCGTGGCTGGAGGGTGACTGCGGCCGGCGCATGCTGCGCGGGGGCTCGTGGTTCAACGGCGGGGCGTTCGCCCGGTCCGCGAGCCGTCTCAGCGGGGAGGCCGCCGTGCGCGGCAACATCGCCGGATTCCGCGTCACGGCCCGGGATCGTCGGCCCGACCGGGCCCTGCCGTAGCGGCGGGGCCGCCTACATGTCGGCGCCGATGGCCTCGCCGTGCTGGCTGTAGTCGAGACCTTCGGCCTCTTCCTCGATCGTCACCCTGAGGTCCATGAAGAGCCTCATCAGCATCAGAATGCCCACGGTCGCCAGGGCGCTCCAGCCGGCGACGGCCAGCACCCCTTCGAACTGGATCCACACCTGCCACAGGTTCCCGTCCACCGCGCCCGGCGCGTTGCCGATCTCCTCGAGGGCGAACACGCCCGTCAGCACCGCCCCGAGAAGCCCGCCGATGCCGTGGATCCCGAACACGTCGAGTGCGTCGTCGTAGCCCAGGGAGTACTTGAGCCATGCGCACGCCCAGCAGCACGAGAAGCCGGCGATGACGCCGATCGCGACCGCGCCGACGGGAGACACGTAGCCGGCCGCCGGCGTGATGGCGACGAGTCCGGCGACGGCGCCCGAGACCAGGCCGAGCACGCTCGGCTTCTTGAGGACCGCCCATTCGTAGAACATCCAGGTCAGCGCCCCCGCCGCGGCCGAGGTCTGGGTGACGAGCATCGCGAATGCCGCGTTGGTGCCGGCGGTCAGCGACGAGCCGGCGCTGAACCCGAACCAGCCGATCCACAGCAGCGACACGCCGATCACGCTGAAGAGCGGGTTGTGGGGCGCCATGTTCTCCGCCCCGTAGCCGGTCCGCTTGCCGACGACCAGACAGGCGACGAGGCCGGAAACCCCGGCGTTGATGTGCACGATCGTGCCGCCCGCGTAGTCCAGGACGCCCTCCTCCTTGAGGAACCCCCCGCCCCAGATCCAGTGCACGACCGGCGCGTACACGAGAACGGACCATGCGGCGACGAACACGAGCAGGGCCGAGAACCTCATCCGGTCCGCCACGGCACCGGTGATGAGGGCCGCGGCAACCACGCCGAAGCCGAGTTGGAAGACGACGTACAGCGACTCCGGAAACGTCCCGCGCAGCGCGTCGAGCTCGAGGTTGGCGAGGAACAGCATCGCGAAGTCGCCCACGTACTCGTTGTCGCCCGAGAACGCGAGGCTGTAGCCCACCAGGATCCAGATCACCGACACCAGGCAGCAGATCGCGAAGCACTGCCCGGCCATGGACAGCATGTTCTTGCGGCGCACCATGCCGCCGTAGAACATCGCGATTCCCGGCACGGTCATCATCAGGCCGAGGACGGTGGCCGTGAGCATCCACCCCGTGTGGCCGCTGTCCGGCTGCAGGGGGCTGGCCGCGGCCAGCGCGGGAACCGGGACGGCGAACGCCGCGGCGCCGGCGCAGACCTTCCAGACCCTCATCGGCCGCCCGCGTCCGCTTGACCGTACTTCCGACATCCCCCGCGCGCCGCCGCGGCGCCTATGGCCGCTTCGTCCGCGGGCGGAGCGAGGCGCGCGCGCCGAGCCTGCCGACTTCAGAGTGGGGGGACTCGGCGCCTGGGGGAGCCCCCGGCCCCTGTGCCGCATCGCCGGATTCCGGTTCCCGCAGCAACTGGGCCATGGGGATGCTGCGGCGGGCACGAATCGACGGGGCTCGGCCCCGGGCCACGCGCGGCGGTTCCGGCAAGTCCATCAGCGGCGGTTCGGCGGGTTCCTCGCGCACCGGCGACGCGACTTCCGCGGGGGGCGGTCCGGCGGTCTCCGCGCGAGGCGGCTCGGTGAACTCCGCGCGGGGCGGCTCCGTGGAGTCGAGGCGGGGCGGCGCGGGGGGGTCCGGGAGGGCCGGGGGCGGCTCGGTCTCGGGTTCCAGGACGGGCGGTTCGGGCTGCAGCGCCTCGCCGCGGTCCGGAGGCTCCGCGGCTGCGGCGGTCGCCGGCGAGTCGGCTTCGTCGCCCGCAGGCATGTCGGGCACGGCCGGCGACGCGGCCGAATGGCCGATGCCCTCGTCGGGCTCCTGCGCGAGCGACCCGGACGGCGCGGCGGCGTCGACGCCGTCGACCGGCCCCGCCGGGTCGCGGCGCTCGCCGTCGGCGGGGCGCGCATCGGCGAGCCGTCTGCACGCCTCGCGGATGCACATCCAGCCGATGCCGACCCGTAGCGCCTTGTCGGCCACGAGCACGACCAGAGCGCCCTCCCAGCCCGGCACGCTGGCCATGAAGTGCTGCGCTTCAGCCGTCGTCAACTGGGCCTCCTCGACGAAACCCGGCAGATCGCGCGGCGGCGACAAGGCACGCGCGAACTGGGCGACCAGGCCACCTCGGAAGATCCGGTGCGTGTCCGCGACGATCCGCTCGGTCGCGAGGTCGGCCGTGGGCGTCGTCGCCTGCGCCAGCGGCAGCCCCGTCTCCATGTCGAGCAGCAGACAGCCGCGGACGCCCTCGGTCCCGGCCACGGCCCGGCTGCAGATGTCTTGAAGTTCCATACGGCACCTCCACGCCACCGTAGTTCGTCCCGGCACAACCGCACGCGACACCGCCGCAACGACCGGGTGCGGTATTGCACACCCACGCAACGTCCGCGTCAAGCCGCCTTGTCGGCGGAGGCCGGGGTCGGCGAGCACGACTTCACGGGAACGTGCGACGAAGCGGCCCGCGAACCGCCCGGACGGGTCTCCGCCCGTGTTGCGCTCCGTCGTTGCGGCGTCGTTCGCGGGGGGCTGTCCGCCGTCCCCCCGACGACGATCGCCGGCGTGCGGGTCGACCGACCCGCGGCGTCCCCGTCCGCAGCGACGCCGGACCCTCGCGCCCGACTGCGCGCGTCATCGCGGCGGCGTCGGCCCGGTGTTCGACGGAGCGGCAAGCCGGAACCCGACGTCGGCGTGTGCGGCGGTCGCCGGCCTGGTTCCACGAACGGACACGCCGGTCGCGGTCGTCTGCCACGAACCGCCTCGGACGACGCGGCTCTGGCAGGCGCCTGCGGCCTCGTCCGCGCAGTCGAGGACCCACTCGGACACGTTCCCCGCCATGTCGTGGAATCCCCAAGCGTTGGCCGCGCCGCCGCCGACCGGTGCGGGTTCGCCGACGATCGCCGCCGCGTCGGGGCGGTCGGGCGGTCCGGTACCGGCCGCGCCGCCGGCGCGCGCCGCGTACTCCCACTCCGCGTCGCTGGCCAGCCGGTAGCGACGTCCCGTCTGCACGGACAGCCATGCCGCGTACGCGGCCGCGTCGTGCCACGACACGTTCACGGCCGGCCGGTCGCCGCCGGCGGAGCCCGCCGACTCGTCGCCGCCAGCGCGGAACAGCGCGTAGTCGGCCTCGGTCACTTCGAACTTGGACACGGCGAACGGCCGCTCGAAGATCCGTTCCAGCGGCGGCTCGGCGGCATCCTCGCAGTCCGCCGTCGGGCACGGCATGGCCAGCCGGCCGGCTGGAACCACGACCATTGCGGGTCCGACTCCGCCGTTGTCCATCGTATCCGAGAACTCCTCGCCGGCGTCCGGGCCGGCGCCGCGGAGCTGATCGGCCGCGCTGCCGCGGAGCACGCCCGTGTCGACCCACGTCATGACTGCGATGACGACGGTCGCCGCGACCGCCGGAACCGCCCAGCGCAGCAGGCGCAAGCCCCGGCCGCCCTCGGGCGCCCGGGCCGGGCGCGCGGCCCCGGGTTGCGCCAGGACCAGTGCCGACGGTGCCACCGGCCGGCCGAAGCCACGCGCCGAGGTGCGTCCCGCCCGGCCCGCGACGAGCGATTGCGCGGCGTCCCCGTAGAGCATGGCCGCCCACGCCGCCATGCTCTGCGGCCGCGAGGCGATCGGCACGGCCAGCGCCGCGTCGATCGCCGCGAGCCGCTGGCGGTCGCGGTTGTCGTCGAAGCTGGCCGCCGGCGGCATCGCGTCGCGGACGGCCCGGAACGGGGCGTCGTCGGGGGCCCGACCGGCCACGCACCGGTACATCACGGCGGCGAGCGAGTAGACGTCGGTCCAAGGGCCCTCCCGGCCCGCGCCGGAGTACTGTTCCAGCGGCGCGTAGCCCGGGACGATGTCCGCGACCCGCCCCCCGCGCGCGTCGAAAACCTGCCTCGCGCTGCCGATCCTCTTCGCGCCGAATCCGAAGTCGCGCAGGACGGGCGAACCGTCGGCGCGGACGATGATGGCGCGAGGGCTGATCTGGCGGTGCAGGAGGCCGACGTCGTGGGCGCGACCGAGGCCGGTCAGGACCGGGGAGATCACGGCCTCGAGGTCCTGGTCGGACAGGACGCCGTCGGCGTCCAGCCAGTCGGCCAGCGTGCGTCCCTCGACCACTGGCGTCACGGCGTAGCCGGTGCCGTTCGCGCGTGCCCAGCGTTCGGCGGCGACGACGCCCGGCACGCGGAGGCGGGCCAGCGTCTGCGCGGCCGCCAGGAACGCGGCCACCGCAGCGTCGTGGCCGTCGGCGCGCGCGGCGCCGGGTGCGACCTCAACGCCGTCCGTGCGCGCCGCCGTGCGCGCCGGGAAGTACTCCTCGACCACCACGGGGCCGTCGTCGGCCAGCGCCGCGTACCGAATCGTCGCGACGCCGACGGTCAGGACGTCGCGGATCTCGTACGCGTCGAGAAGCCGGTAGCCCGCGGGGAGCGTCCGTTGCCCGGATGTCGTCACTCGCCGGGCCCTTGGCGCCGTTCCGCGACCGTCCGCGCAGTCGCGGGCGGCTGCCAGTCGGGCCGAGATCGATAGCGCACGCGGCCGGGCCTCCCACCGCCGACGGTTCGCCGCACCCTACATCCTGGAGGTTGCTTTGTGAAGCCGACGCACCTCGCGAACGGTCACCGACCCGCCGACCGCCGAGCCGCGGGAAGGACTCGCAGGGAAACGGTCGCTTGACAACATGGATACTCACTTTCTCATTGGACAACGGGGGCCGATGGCACCAGGTCCGCGGTCGCGCCGCTGCACGGCCTCGCGGCGAAGCCGCCGGTTGGACGACGCCCAAGAGCGGGATGCCTCGGACCGGAGCCTGTCCGCGCAGGGGGCGACCGTCTCGCGCGTCTGGAGGTGCGTCGGGACCGGACCGCCGGTGCCGTGCCGCCCGGCTGCCGCGCCGCGGTCCCGGAAGGCGATGCGAGGAGGCCGGCGGGAACGACCAGACGCGGCGGGCGAACCGCCGAGCACCGGCAGGACGACCTTGCCGAGGAGCGGCCGGACCCCGGAAACGTAGGCCTGCGTCGACCGGCATCGAGGCCGCGAAGGCACGACCAGGCTGCCGACGACCATGCCGAGCAGGACGTGTGCCGTCACGCCGCAGTCCCGGCCGGCGGTCGGTATGGCCGTTTCCCGCGGCGGGACGGTCGGGCGCAGGCGCCTTTGCGCCGCGAAAGCGCCGCGAGCGGCGTACGTGACAATGCGGTCGGAATTGATTAGATTCGCGCGCAACGGCCTTGGTGCGGAACCGTGCGGCCGAGCGCGGGTGCCGGGCCGAAGCACGCGGAGGGGTGCATGCGCGACCGACTGTTCCGGAAGACGCCGCTCGCGGCGGCAGTGTCGTTGGCCGTGGCAGGCGTCGCGGCGGGCCAGGAGGCGGAGGACGCGATCGCGGAGGAGGGCGCGACCGCCACGGGCGAGGTCACCCTCGAGCAGCTGATCATCGCGGTCGGCATCCGCCAGAGCCTCAAGCGGTCGATGGACCTCAAGCGGGGCGCCAACGGCGTCGTCGACGCGATCACCGCGGAGGACATCGGCGACTTCCCCGACAGCAACCTTGCCGAGTCGCTGCAACGGATCACGGGCGTGTCGATCGACCGGGAGCGCGGCGAAGGCGCCCGCGTCACCGTCCGCGGCTTCGGCCCGGACTTCAACCTCGTGCTCCTGAACGGCCGCCAGATGCCGACCGCCGCCGGGCTCGGCCGCTCGTTCGATTTCGGCAACCTCGCCTCCGAAGGCGTCAGTTCGGTCGAAGTCTACAAGAGCGGCCAGGCGCAGGTCCCTACCGGCGGCATCGGCGCGACGATGAGCATCCGCACCGCGCGGCCGCTGGAACGCCCGGGTCCGGCGTTCACCGCCACGGCCAACGCCCTGACGGACCTTTCCACGGAGGACGGCAGCAGCGCGACCCCGGAGATCTCGGCGGTCGTCTCGAACACGTTCGCCGACGACCGTGTCGGCATCGCGCTGAGCGCGGTGCGGCAGGATCGCGCCAACGGGGCCAATACCGCGAACGTCGGCGGCTGGCGCACCTTCCCCGGCGAAGTCGACAACTGCTGGTGCGGCGCGCCGTCCGAGTGGGGCGGCATCCCGCCGGCGAGCGATCCGAACCAGCGGAACAGGCCCGGCCCCGGCGACCTCTACTCCGTCCCCCAGGCGATCGGCTACGAGATCGCGGAGTACGGCCGTCTGCGGACCAACGGCCAGCTCACCGTGCAGGTGCAGGCATCGGAGACGGTCGTCGCCACACTCGACTACACCTATTCGGAGGTGGAACTCGAGCGGACGTACAGCAACCTCTCGGCGTGGTTCAACTTCGGCGGCCAGGAGACGCTCTGGACGGACGGGCCGCAGGCCACCCCGCTCGCGTACACCGAGAACACGGTCAACGCCGACTACTCCATGGGCGGCGGGCGCGACGCGTGGCGGACCCAGAACGGCGCGACGGGCTTCAACCTGCTGTGGGACGCGAGCCACAGGCTGCAGGTGGAGTTCGACCACCACGACTCCACCGCGAAGCGCGCGCCGAACAGTCCGTTCGGCGATTCCGCCTTGCTGTCCACGGCCGCCTTCACGCGCAGCCGCACGACCGGCCACTTCGGCGCGGAGCTGCCGGTGCTGGAACTTGCCCTGGGCGACCCGCTGTCCCCCGACGACATGATCGTGACCGGCAGCGTGTTCACCAACAACTTCGCCGAGATGGGCATCGTCCAGACCCGGCTCGGCGGCGTCTACGGGTTCGACGCGGGGTTCGTCGACAGCATCGACTTCGGCGTCCAGCTCACCGAGGTCGACAACCGGGCCGCGGGCTCTGTCGTGCAGCGCGACGCGTGGGGCGGCGTGACGCAGCCCGGCGCCATCTCCGACCTGCTCGTGCCGTCGCGCGCGGACGACGCCTTCGACCGCGTGCCGGGCGGCGGCGACCCGCGGCGGCAGACCGACTACTACCGGTTCGACATGGCGCAGCTCGTGACGCGGACCGAGGCGCTCATGCGCTCGGGCGACGCGACCACGTTCGCGCTCGTCGACATGGGCGACTGCGGCACCGGCCTGTGCGCGTCGAGCCGGTTCACGGCCGACCGGCGGACGCTCGAGACCTCCGAGGCCGCGTACGTGCAGGCGAACATGTCCGGCGACTGGGGGACGCGCCCCGTGGCGCTGCGCATCGGCGTTCGCTACGAAGGCACGGAGATCGACTCCGAGGCGCTCTCGCCCGCCTACGCGGGAATCAACTGGATCTCGGACAACGAACTCGCGGCGGTTCTCTCGGCCCCCGACTTCACGCGACTCGCCGGCAGCTACGACCTGATGCTGCCGAGCCTCGACTTCAGGATCGACCTGACGCGCGACGTCGTCGGCCGCTTCTCCTACAGCGAGACGATGACCCGCCCGAACTACGGGGACATCCAAGGCGGTCAGACCATCGAGTCGCTGGTGCGCGTCGACGGCGGGCGCGGCAACCGGGGCAACCCGAACCTGCTTCCTTTCGAGTCTCGGAACTACGACCTGTCCGTGGAGTACTACTACGGCGAGGACAGCTACGCGGCGGGGGGGTACTTCCTGAAGGACGTGGAGAACTTCATCGGCACGTCTTCGGTGATCGAGGAGACCTTCGACCTGCCGCACCCGGCCCTCGGGCCTTTGGCGGAGGAGGCCCGCGCGGCCACGCGGAGCACCGACTCCGGAGTGCTCTACCGGTGGATCCTCGCCAACCGGTCCGACCAGCCGGGCGTAGACGCGGCCAACGGCGTCATCGCCGGCGTCGCGGGCCGCGACCCGGCCTCGCCGTTCAACCTCACGGTCCCCGTGAACATCGAGCAGGCCACGATGCGGGGCTGGGAGTTCGTCGTGCAGCACAACTTCGGCGACTCGGGCTTCGGCCTCATCGCCAACGCGACGCTGGTCGACGCGGACGTCGGCTACGACGACTTCAGCCTGGAACAGCAGTTCGTCCTGACCGGCTTGAGCGACTCCGCGAACGTGATCGCGTTCTACGACAAGAACGGACTCAACGTGCGCGCGGCGTACAACTGGCGGGACGACTTCCTCGCCGGCACGGGACAGGTGAACGTCGGCGCGGGACCGCCGACGTACGTCGCGGCCTACCAGCAGCTGGACGTGAGCGCGAGCTACTGGATCACGGACGCGCTGCAGGTGTACGTCGACGCGATCAACCTCACGGACGAGACGACGCACGTCTACGGGCGCGACCGGCTGCAGACGCTTTCCGCGGGCCAGGCCGGTCCGCGCTTCAGCATCGGCTTCCGGTACAAGCTCTGACGGTCGTCCGGGCGGTTCCGCTGCCGCAGGGTCCGCCGTCGACCCCGCATGACGCGTGGCGCCACCGATGACCAATGCCGCCGAACAGTCGCGCATGACGCCACGCGGCCGCGGGCCGGGCGGCGCCGGTCGGCTCATGCTGCCGCTGGTCGGTGCCTCGCTGGTCCTGCTCCTCGTTCTGGCGATGCCCGACTTCCACGTCGGCGCGCGCGATGCCGACCTCGATGCCGATCTCTGCCCGCCGGACGGCGCGGTCGCGGCACGCGCGGTCCTCCTCCTCGATCTGCGCAAGCCGCTGGATCCCGCCCGCGGGCTGCCGGTCGGCGTGCTGCGCAAGGTCGCCCGGGAGATGGGCGCGGACACGGAACTGCGCGTGTTCGCTCTCGCCGACGACCCGTTGGCGCCGCGCGTCCAGGTAGGCCGCGTCTGCAAGCCGTACGCGAACCACGAGCTCGCCGCGCCGGCCGCCAAGGACCGTCCGGGCCCCCGCGACTGCGACGACCTGCCCGCGCAGCTGCCGACCCGGCTCCGCGGGCGGGCGCAGCTGTACTGCGAACGCCGCGCGGCGATCGAGCGGCGCATCGCCGCGCTCGTCGCCGAGCGTCCGCCGGCGCCGGTCGCCGACGCGTACCTTGTCGAGGCGATCGACGACACCATCCTCGAACTCGCGGACGCGGACGTCGCCGCCGCGTTCCACGTCTTCTCCGACATGGCGCAGCACGCGCCCTGGTACTCCCACCTCGAGCGCGAGCCGGACGACTGGGACGCGCAGCCGTTCGCGGAGGCCCGGCGCGGCCACCCGGGCCTTCTGGCCGAACCGCCGCCCGCGCCCGCGCTTGCGGTGCGCGTGCACTACGTCCCGCGGCGGGGCACGACGGAGCATCCACGCGTGGCACGTGCCCACAAGCGTTTCTGGCGCGGCTACTTCGCCGGCGCCGAGTCCGTCGCGTTCGACGACTTGACCGTGCTGGGTGGGTACGAAGTGGAACGCCTCGCGCGACCAGCGGAAGAACCGGCGGCGGACCGGGCGGTGGAGACCGACGCGGCTCGCGCCGAACGCGAAGAGGCGGCGCGCCTGCTGGAGCTTGTCCAGGCGGAGCGTGCCGCGCTCGAGCAGGCGCGCGAGCAGGCGGTCGCGGAAGCGGAGCAGCTCGACGCCCGTGCGGCGGAACTGAACCGCCGCGAACAGGCGCTCGCCCGCGCCGACGAACAGGCGCTCGCCCGCGCGGACGAGCCGGAGGCCGACGGCGCGGACGAACCGGAGGCCGACGGCGCCGGCGAGGCCGACGGCGGGCCGGCAGGCGAACCGGCCCCCACTCTCGCCGCCGTTCCCGCGGACGCGCCGCCGACGGCCCCGCGGGGAGCGGTTCCGGTGCCGACGACGGAAACGCCCCGGATCGAGCCGCCGACGGCGACGCGGCCTACCGAACCGCCGACGGAAACCCCGCCGACCGAAACGGCCGCGGTCCCGCGGCCCCCCGCGGCCGCCTGCCCGATCACCCGTCGGCCCGGCGCGACCCTCGCTGACGCGTACCCCAACGGCGGCTGGACCAACCACGGCTCCGCCGACATCACCGTGAACTACGTGATCGACGACCATGGCGAGACGCTCGACGACGAGGTGTCGGTCGCCGTTGGCGCGTCGCGAACGCAGCTGCCGGGCTCGATGCCGCTGTTCGCGGCCGCAGCGGAGGAGCTGGTGCGCAGTTGGGCGTTCGACTTCACGGCCACGGAGGCCTGCCTGAAGCGGCAGCAACGGGTCACCGTGCTCCGGTTCCGCTACCGCCGCTAGGCGCCGGTAGCCTGCATCCGCCTGGACGGCGTCGTCGAGCGCGGCAACGGCAACTCCCGCGTCGGACCCCACCGTACATGCCGTCGCGGCGCGCCTCGACAGCTACCCGACCTTCCGCAACACGGTCGGACCGCACCGCTTGGCCATGGCCGCCCAGCGGAACACGTTGCGCTGCCCGTGCCGGCCAGCCGCGGATCCGCCGAGTCCGCACGGGCCGTTGCCCTCGCCACGTCCTCACGGTACTATCGCCCGAGCCTACAGAAAAGGGATGGAGGAGTAATGCGCTTCGATGCGAAAACCCTGGGCCCGATGGTCGCATGTGCGGCGCTACGCGTTCGCATGGCCGTTCTGCGCTACCTGAGGGAGACGAAGGCGGTGTCCACCGTCGAGTACGCGTTGATCGTGGTCGCCGTGGTGGCGATCATCGGCGCCGCGGCCGCCACGCTGAGCGGGGCGTTCGAGGAACTGTTCAACGATTTCGGAAACGAGATCGAGAATACGCTGACCAACGTCACCACCTAAGGCGGGGATCGCGGGAACCTCGCCGTGTGGCAGTCCGGCCTGCTTTTCGGCGCCGCGGCCCTGGCTGCCGTCGCGGCATGGACCGACTGGCGTCGGCGGGTCGTTCCGAACGCAGTGCCTGTGGCGCTCGCCGGCCTGTGGCTGCTAGCCGGGGCAGGCGGGTGGGCGGCGCTCGGCGTCGATCCCTTGGCTGCCGTCGTTTGCGGCGGCGCCGCGCTCGTGTTCGGCTTGGTCGGCCACGCCCTGGGGTGGATCGGCGCGGGGGACGGCAAGCTCCTCGCGGCGCTCGCCCTTTGGCTGGGGCCCGTCGACGCGGGATTCGCGCTGCTCGCCGCGAGCGTCCTGCTCGCCGCCTTGCTCACGCCCGTGCTGACCGCCCGCGGCGCCACCCTGCGCAGCCGCGGCGTCCCCGTCGCCTGCGCGCTCGCGCCGCCGGCGGCGTTCGTGCTGGCCGCCCGCGGGCTTGCCGGCGTGGGTTGACCGGCCCGTCGCCGTGGCGTTCGTCAACTTTGGGCGCTCGGGCGCGCTCCGACGCAATGTGATCCCGGTCGCCGCCGCGGTGGTCGTCGGCGGGGTCGCCTGGATCGGAGTCGGCCCGATGCTGTCGGGCGGCGACGACGACGGCCCCGCGCCGGCCCCCCAGGCCGAGCCGGAGGTCGAGGTCGTCGTGGCCGAGCCGTCGGCCACGCCCGGCGCCGACAGACACCCGCGGGAAGAGGTGTATCCCACCGTCCTCGTTGCCAGGAACGACATCCAGCCCGGCGTGCTCCTTCGGGCGGATCTGGTGGAGTGGCGCGAGTGGCAAGGCGCGCTGGACATGTCGCTCGCCGTCGTGCAGGACGTCGTACCCCTGCGCGCGGTGCTCGGCGCCGTGACGCAGCGGCGGTTCCGCGAAGGCGAGCTCGTGGCCTGGGACGGCCTGCTGACGCCCGGCCACCCGGGCTTCACCAGCGCGGCGCTGGAGCCGGGGATGCGCGGCGTCACGATCGAGGTGGACCGAGCCACCACGGACGCCAACATCATCCACCCCGGCGACCGCGTCGACGTCATCATGATATCCCCCGCGCCCGATCAGGAGGGGGGCCCGGCGGCGCGCACCATCATCCGCGACGCACGCGTCCTGGCCGTCGGCTCCACCGTCCTGTCGATCGGCCGCTACGGCCGCGTCAGCCTGACGCAGGCCGGACTGGTGGAACCCGTGCCGCCGCCGGACGGGCGCAACTACACGCTCGAGGTCGTCCCGGCGGATGCCGAGCGCATCGCCGTTGCGACCGACACCGGCCGGCTGACCCTCGCCATGCGGTCGATCCGGGCGACGGCTGCGGAGACGGACGGTCGGGCAGTGCGGCTGGACCAGGTGATGCCCCCCGAGGAGCCGCCTGAAGATCCCCCGCGCGTCCGGGTGATGCGCGGCGCCCAGCAGACCGCGGTCGTGCTGGACCACACGTGACGGCGCGACCGACGGCCGCCTGGGGTGCGCTCCGTGCGGCGGGGGCGGCGGTCGCGATTCTGCTGACGCCCCCGGTCGACGCCGCGTCTGCCGAGGACGGCGCTCTGCGCCTTGCGCCCGGCACGTCGGCGACGCTCGCCTTCGAGGACGACGTCGAAGCCGCCTTCGTCGCGGACCCCGAGACCGCCGACGTCGCGGTCGTGGACACGCGCCGCCTGATTGTCCACGGCCGCGGCGCGGGCATCACCAGCCTCAAGGTCTTCGATACCGCCGGCGGCGAACTCGCCCGCTACGCCGTCCACGTCGATGCCCAGCCGGGCCACGCCGCTGCGGTTCTGGCGCACGTCGCCGGCCCGGAACCGGACATCCAGGTCGACGCCGTGGGCGGCGCCCTGTTCGTCACCGGCACGGCCAGGACCCCGGCACTGGCGGAGCGGCTTCTGCGCGGCATCCGAGCGGTCTCCGGCGACACGCCGGTCGTCGACGCCCTGACGCTCGCAACGCCGCCCCAGGTGAACCTCGACGTGGTCATATCCGAGGTGTCGCGTTCCGTCACGCGCGAACTGGGCATCGACTGGGGGGTCGACATCAACCCGTTCGCGCATCCCCTGCGGACCTGGGCGAGCGGAACCGGCATCCGCCTCGGCACGGGCGCGCTGCTGCTGGGGGAAGTGTACGAGCAGGTGATCCGCTTCGCCGGCCCGGCGACGCCGAACGCACCAAGCGAAACCGCCGCGGCATCCAACGAAGTCGCCGAGATCGGGGTCGTGGAACCCTTGCGGTCCGCGGACGGCGGCATCGTCCTCGCCCAGCGCCGGGAGGTCAACAGCGGCAAGTACCGCGCCACCGCCTTCCTGGAGGCGCTGGCCGACAACGGACTGGTCGTCATCCACGCGCGTCCGACGCTGACCACCGTCAGCGGCCAGCCCGCGGAGTTCTTCTCCGGCCTCGAGATACCCGTGCCGACCATCTCCGACCGGGTCGTCGGCACGCAGTACAGGCAGACCGGCGTCAGCCTTTCGTTCACGCCGACCGTGCTCGCCGACGACCAGATCTCGCTGACCGTCCAGCCCCGAATACGCGAGATAGCGGCCGGCGGCGCCACCATCGCCGGCACCATCGTGCCCAACATCAACGAGCGGTCCGCGTCCACCACGGTCGAGTTGGGGGATGGGGAGTCCATCGCCATCGCGGGCCTCTACCGCCGCCACGCGACGGCCAGCGAAAGCGGCATCCCGCTCCTCAAGGACATCCCGCTGTGGGGCGCCTTGTTCCAGACCAGCCGAGAGACCGAACGCGCGGTCGAGTTGATCATCGTCGTCACCCCCCGCATCGTCGCGGCGATTCCGCCGGAGACGGTCGCGCGCATCGAGCAGCCCGCCGCGTCGATGCGCGAACTGGGAAGCCAGTTCTACTACTAGCGGCGGCGCCGCATCGAGACGGGCGGGACCTTCCCGACCGCAAGCGGACCTCGGTCGAGATCAGCTCGACGTCCGGTCGAGACGATGGAAGGGAAGGGCAGGTGCGGTCCGAGGGCATTCGCGGACATTCGCCGCGGCGGAACGGATCGGCCGAGGCGGCATGCCGCGGCTGCGTTCACGTCGGCGGCGCACGGGCTCGCCGGGAACGGGCGATGAACACCATGTGCGGGATTGCGGCATTGACCGTGCCAAAAGCGGGGCAGGGGCTTCAAACCAGCCCATTGCCGGCGTTCCGCGGCTTGCGGGCACCGCGCCGCGGTGGCAAGCTAGCGGCAGTTCGATCAACGGAAGTGCGGGAGCGGAGCATGCAAAGTCCGACGCCGCGCGTTGCCGGTGCCGCGCTCTTGGTGGCGTTGCTGTCCGGCTGCGCGAGCACGCCGCCGACCGGCGCCGTCATCTCCCTGTACCAGGAGTCCATGGCCGCAGCGGCCCGGCCGCCCACGCGCGCGGACGACAAGTCGGCGCGGCGGGCCGCCCAGGCGACCCGCGCGGTCGAGGCGTGGCGCGAAGCAGCGGCCGGCGGCGACGCGCCGCAGTCCGCGGCGGGCCAACTGTGACGGCCGCGGACGCACCGCGCGGAACCCGGTGCGGCGCATAGTACGTGGCCGCACCGCCGTTCACGGCCTTCCTCCGGGACCAGGACAGCCGTCGCGTAGCGCGCGCCCTCGATGAGCACGCGGTCGTCCATCGCGGCACCGTCAAGGACGCCGCCCGCCGCTGCCAGGCGGAGCCGTCCGCCGACCTCCTGCTCGTCGACCTGGACGGCGAGCAGAATCCTCTCGCGCACATGGCCACGCTGCTCCGCGTGTGCCGGCCCGAGACCACGATCCTCGCCACCGGTTCCGAGAACAACGTCGCCTTGGCCAACGACCTCTACCGGGGCGGCGTGTTCCTGTACCTGCCCAAGCCGCTCGAACTGGCCGACCTCGACCGCGGCCTGCGCGAGGTCGACGCCGCCCAGGCCCACGAACGGCGCCCCGAGATCCAGACTTCCCGGCTGGTTCTCGTGCTGGGGAAGGGCATGGGCACGAACACGGCCACGGCCCTGCTCGCTCGCCTCGCGGCGGAGCGCGGCCGATACGTGAGCTGCCTGGACCTCGACCCGAACTTCGGGACGCTGGCGCTCGCGCTCGACACGCAGCCCGAGCGTGGTTTCGCCCAGGCGCTGCAGTCTCCGGGCGGCCTCTCGGTCGACCGCCTCCAGTCGCACGTCTCGAACCGTATTGGTCTGATCGCCCACCCCTACGACCAGGCAGGCCAGCACTACGACGGCGAGCATGCGCTGCCGGAACTGGTCGGCGCGCTTGCGGCCTACGCGCACCTCATCCTCGCCTGCGGCGCGAGCACGGCCCATGTGGACGCGTTGCGGCACCTCACCACATGCCATCTCGTCGTGTTCGAACCCACCCCCGCGGGGGTTTCGATCGCCATGCGGTGGCTCCGCATCCTCGAGGGTTCCTCCTGCATGTTGCTGATGAACCACGCCCGGCCGCTGCCCCACGTCCTCACCGAGGAGCAGATCCGGACGAGTCTGGGAGGCCGGTCCCCGGACGTCGTGTTTCCCCATGTCAAAGGCATGCCGCGCGCGATGGCGCTGGGCGAACCCGAGCGCGCCGTGTCGCGGCGCGAGCGCGAGCTCCTGGACAGGGTCCTGAACCCGCTGGTCGGCACCGCGGGACCGGCCGCCGCCGAGGAGCAGCTGGGGCCCTAGCGGGGCGCGGGCGCGCCGACCAGATCCGCAAGCGCCGCCGAACGCGCGTCGTCCAGCGGCCCGATGCGCACGCGGTGCACGGGCGTGCCGTCGTCCTTCGTCCACGCCGACACTGTCACCGGCTCCCCGGTCTGCGTCCGCAGACGCGCTGCCAGCGCCTCGGCTGCGGCGCGGTCGCCGTACGCACCCACCTGGAGGTAGCTCCCGCCGTCGCCAACGACCACCAGCGACGGCGCCGCACCGTCCGCGTCGCGCGCGGCGTCCCCGTGGCCCGCTCGCATGCGAATGCCGCCGAAGCCGCTTTCCTCCAGCACGGCTGCCAGTGCCGGCACCTCGTCGACGTCCAAGGGGCCGATGCGGACGCGGTGGGAGTCGCCGCCGTCCGCGGCCTCGTCCACCGAAACCGTGATGGCGGTCAGGTCCCGCAGCCGCGCGGCGAGCGCGTCCGCGGCCGCCCGGCTCGCGTAGGCCCCCGCCTGTACGTAGTCGGCTCCGTCCTCGCCGGCCAGGACGAAGGCCTCCAGGTCGGAAACCGGACCCGGGTCGTGCGCGCCGTCGACCGCCGCCGCCGCGGACGTGGAGACGACGTCCCGGTCGGGCGCCAGGCGGACCTCGGTCTCGGGGACCGCACCGGCCCCCTGGGCGCGGTCGCCGCTACGCGTGCGAATGCCGCCGAAGCCGCTCTCCTCCAAGGCGGCCGCCAGTGCCGGCACCTCGTCGACGTCCAAGGGGCCGATGCGGACGCGGTGGGAGTCGCCGCCGTCCGCGGCCTCGTCCACCGAAACCGTGATGGCGGTCAGGTCCCGCAGCCGCGCGGCGAGCGCGTCCGCGGCCGCCCGGCTCGCGTAGGCCCCGGCCTGCACGTAGTCGGCGCCGCCCGCGCCGGCCAGGACGAAGGCTCCCAGATCGGACGCGGCCGCCGGCTCGTCGGGCGGGCGGCCGACCGTCGACGTCGCGGAGGCCGGGACGCCGTCCCCGGCGAGCGCCGAGCGCTCGGCGAACTCGCCGAGGCCGGGCAGCGATGCCGGCTCCCCCGGCACGTCCTCCGGTTCGCGGGCGGCCGACCCCGCCGTTTGGGCGACGACGCGGCCCGACGCGTCGCCTTCGGTCGAAGGCTGGGGCTCCGCCGCGGCCGTCCTCGCGACCCCGCCCGGGGCCGGTTCCCCGTCCCCGTCCGCTTCGAGCGGCATGCCGTGGCGGGCGTCTCGCGCGGGCTCCGGCGTGCCGGAGGGTCCGTCCGCGGCGGCACCGTCGGGAGCGCCCGCATCCGCGGAGACATCCGCGGCCGAGATCCCGGCGAGCTCCTGCGCCTCCGCCGCGTCGGCTTCGGCCGGCTCGTCGTCGCCGTTCGGCTGTGCTGCGGCGGCGGGCGCGGCCTCCGGTCCGTGCGGGCGGGCATCGGCCGGGCTCATGGCGGCGGTTTCCCCGCTGTCGGGCGGCGCGGCTCGATCACCCGTCTCCTCCGCGTCGCGCGCGGCGGGTGCCGGAGCCAGCGTCATCGACGAGAGCATCTCCACGGCGACCGCCAGGTTGCTGCCGAACGCCGGCTCGTCGGGGTTGCGAAGCACGGCCTTTTCGATCGCCGCCACCGCACCGCGCGGATCGCCGTCCAGCCAGCGCACCATGCCGACGCCGTTGTGCGCCCAGGCGGCGTGCGCGTCCGAGGCGTTCTCCTCGGGCGAGGCAAGGCGTGCGAAGCTGCGCATGGCCGCTTCCTGCTGTCCTGCGGCCAGGGCCGCGCGCCCGTGCGCGAGGAGAGCCGCGTGACGCTCTTCGGACAGCGTCGCGTGGACCGCCGCCGCCAGGTGCCACGATGCCGCCGCGCCGGGGTCGCGCTCCGCCATCGCCACCCGTCCGAGGCCCGTCCGCGCCGCGACCGACCCTTCGTCCACCTCGAGGAGGCGCGTGTACAGCCGCTTCGCGGTTTCCACCTGCCCGGCGTCGAGTGCCGCGTCCGCCATCGGCAGCACGGCGCGCTCGACCGTCGCCACCGGCCCCCGGTCCGGCTGCCCGAAGGTGCAGGACGCGGACGCCACGGCGCCGGCCAGCGCCATGAAGGAACGGAACAGCGCGGACCGGCATGCGCCGCGAAACCACATCGCCGACCATCCATCAGCGCCGAGGGGCGTTCGATCTTACCGCACTTTGGGGTATGATCAGGCCTGTCCGCAACGTCGCCCCAAGGCCGGTGAACACGACCCCTGACCGGTTGCGCCTTCCGCACAGCGCGCGAAAAGCGCGGCACCGAAGCGCCGGTGCCGTGGTCGTCGAGTACACCGTGGTCCTGCTGGTCTTCGTCGCCTTCATGACGACGGTCGCGGAGTTCTACCGGATTTCGCTCGTCGATCAGGTCCTGGCGCGCGCGACCCACGACGCGGCCATCGCGGCGGGACGCGATCCGGCCCGATGCGAGGACGCGGTCAAGTCGGCGTTCACCGAAAACCGCGTCGCGCGCTGGCTGTTCGACCGCGACGACAGCGGGGCGATCGGCTTCGCGATGGGTTCCGGAGCGGCGCCGGACGGAACGTCGCTCCAGGAGATCCGCGTCGCCGTCGCGGCGGACGACGGGTCGCTCGCCAACGGCGTCGACTTCTCGACCCCGAACTGCGGGACCAACGGGAGTTGGATTCGCGTTCACTCGACTGTGCCCGTCCGCCCTCGCTTCGCCACCGGCACCATTCTCCGGTGGCACACGAGCTGGGCCGTCAACCAGCGCTAGCCGGGCCCTGGCAGAACGGGCGGGACCATGGCCAACGGCTTCGAAGACGCGCTTCGCCGGACCGGACCACCCGGCCTCGGGCAGGCGGGGCGGGGGCCCGGAACCCGCAGGACCGCGTTCCCGTCCCCTTCGCGGACGCGCACCGCGGAGCAGCGCGCCGGACCGGCGGTCGCGGGGTCGGCGACCGTCGAGTTCTGCGTCATCGCGCCGTTCATTCTCGTTCTCCTCGCGGCGGTCTGGGATCTGCGCGCGTACATCGCCCAGCGCACCGACCTGGTCCGCGAGATCTACGTCATGGCCGAGGCCATGGCCGACGAGATCGACGACGCGACGGCGCCGTTCGCGTCCGTGCTGGGCGCGGACGGGCCGTTCCGCGAACGGCTCGGAGGCACGGTCGTCGCCGGCGCCGCCAGCGCCGCCCTGGTCGTGCGCGGCACCACGCATCGCGACGGAACGGCCTGCGCCGCCGACGCGTGGTGCCCGCCGACGGTGGCCCTCGCGTGGCCGGCCAGCGAGTCCGACCGCGTCTGGCGCGAGAGCGGCGCGGCCGGCTGTTCCGCTCCGAACGCGCTGCCCGCGCCCGGCACGTCCTTCCCGGCCGCGGCGGCGGTGCTCCCCGGCGAGAGCGCGGACGGCACGCCCGAGGAGACCTGGTTCAGCCGCAACATGTCCGACCAGGAGTGGTGGGTCGTCATCGACGTCTGCATTCGTCCACGTGGCGGGATCGGCGGGCGCATGACGCAGCTCGCCGCCGCGGCAGTGCTCGATCTGCCGTTCGACATCCGCCACCGCGCCGCGTGGCCTTCGGTGCACGACCGCGACGACTGTCCCTGGTGTAGCAGCGGCCCGTAGGTCGGGTCGGGAGACGCGCATCCGGATGGTGTAGAGTGGCGAGCATGTTCCAATCGATACGGGCCCGGCGCGCGCCGCCCCAGGCGGCGCCGGGACAGGCCAACGTCCGCGACCAGGCCGGCGCGGCGCGCGAGACCGCGCCCGACCGCTTCGAGCAGGTGGTGCCGTGGTACCACGCGCAGGTGCTGGAAGCCCTCGACACGCAGACCGCCGCGTCGCTCGGCACCGCGGAACTCGAAGCCTGGATCGCCTCGGTGCTCCACCGGATCGAAACGAGCCCCGATGCGCCGCCGATCGGCGGCGACCATGCCCGGCTCGCGACACGCCTCGTGGACGAGATGCGCGGCCTCGGACCGATCGGCCCGTTGCTGCGGGATCCCGACGTCAGCGACATCATGGTCAACGGCCTCGACTCGGTGTACGTCGAACGGCACGGTCGGCTGGCCAAGGTGGACGTCAATTTCCGCGACGTCGACCACCTCACGCACATCGCGCAGCGCATCGCGCAGAACGCGGGACGCCGCGTCGACGAACTGAGCCCGATGTGCGATGCACGCCTGGACGACGGTTCCCGGGTCAACATCATCGCCCCGCCGCTTGCGATAGACGGGGCCGCGATCTCGATCCGCCGCTTCCGCACGGGCGGCTTCACCGTCGACGAGCTGGCCCGCGGCGGCGCGATGCATCCCAGCATGGCCACGCTTCTCGAGGTGGCCGCGAAGGCGCGCCTCAACCTCGTCGTGTCCGGGGGCACCGGCTCGGGCAAGACCACGCTGCTGAACGCGCTGTCCGGCTTCATCGGCGCCGAAGAGCGTGTCGTGACGCTCGAGGACGCCGCGGAGCTCAGCCTCCGGCAACCGCACGTCGTGCGGCTGGAGACGCGGCCGCCTTCCGCCGAGGGGGTGGGCGAGATCCCGATGCGCGACCTGCTGAAGAACGCGCTCAGGATGCGACCGGACCGCATCATCGTGGGCGAGGTCCGCGGTCCCGAGGCGCTCGACGCGCTTCAGGCCATGAACACGGGCCACCCCGGTTCCATGTTCACGATCCATGCCAACAACCCCCGCGACACCCTGTCGCGCCTCGAGTACCTGGTCATGATGGAGTCCGGAGAGATGCCGCTGTCCGCCATCCGCAACCAGGTCGTCTCGGCCGTCGACATGATCGTCCACGCGTCGCGGTTCCGCGACGGGAGCCGCCGCGTGGTCGCCATCGCCGACGTCGTCGGACTGGAAGGCAACGTCCCCGTCCTCGAGGAGCTGTGGAGCTACGACTCCGCGAACCGGCTCTTCCGCAGCAGCGGCAGCCGGCCGTCCTTCATCGACCGGGTCGAGGAAATGGGCCTCGGCGGCGAGCTGCGGTCGGGCCTGGGACGTCCGGGCGCGACAATCGGCAAGCAGCCGTAGGTGGACGTCGACCGCGTCCTGCTGCTCGGCATCCTCGTGGTCGGGGGCTTTGTCGTCGCCACCGTCGTGGCGAACGAGACGATCCGTCGCCGGATCCGGATGGGACGGCGGATGCTGCCGCTCAACATTCCCGAGGGCGACCAGCCCGGCGAGCAGGCGTCCGCCGTGGAGCAACCGGGCGGCGAGCGGCCCGTCGTGTCGTTCCTGCGCCGCCTCTACCCGCTCTCCGGCGGTCCGCGCACGGCCGCGATCGCCGTGGCATGCGGCGCGGTGAGCGGCACGCTTCTCGTCCCGGCCCTGGTTTTCGTCGGCCTGCCGGGGCCGCTCGCCGTCGTCGCGGGCTTGCTGCTCGGCACCGGCATGGCCGTGACGGTCGGCACGTTCCGCGAGCAACGCATGCGGGAGCTGTTCCAGGACCGCTTCCTGGTGGCGATCGAGGACTTCGAGCGCATGGCCCGGTTCGGCATCGGCACCAGCCAGGCCATCGCGTCGATCGCCGCGAGCGCGGAGGAACCGGTTCGTCCGACGATGGCCAAGGTCGCCCTCGACGCCGACCTCGGCGTTCCCCTCGCCGTCGCGATCGGCCGCGAGGCGCGCCGGATCCGGATCAGCGAAATGGCGATGCTCGCCGCCATCGTGTCCACGCAGACCCGCACCGGGGGCGGGCTGACCGAGGCAGTCGCGAACCTCGCGCAGATGCTGCGCGAGAGGATCGACAACCGCGCGAGACTCAAGGCCGCCACCGCGGAGTCCAAGATCAGCCTCATCATCCTGTCGCTCGTTCCGGTGGCCGCCATCGGCATTCTGGCCACCACCCAGCCGGAGGTCTTCCGCACGCTGCTCGGCTCCGCGCGCTACCTGCTCGGGATCGGCGTCGGCCTGATCGCGCTCGGCATCGCGGTCGCCTTCTTCATGGTTCGGGCGGCGTCGAGATGAGCACCGGCTGGGCGACCATCGCGATCCTCGCGGCGCTGGCGCTGGCGGCATTCGCGGTCGTCGACCACGTGCTCGGCCGCGTCCATCTGGCCCGCCGGATCAACCTGTCCCGCGGCGGCTCGTTCCGGACCAGCGTCGAAGGCATCTTCACCCAGCGCGCGGCGGATCTGCGCAGCGGAGTCGACCGTTCGGCCGCCGTGCTCGGCAAGCTGATGCCGCTGGGCGAGGACGACCGCCGCAAGATCGCCGTGGCCCTGCGGCGGGCCGGCTACCAGTCCAGCAACGCGTTGACCATCGTGCTCGGCGCGAAGACCGCCTGCATACTGGTCGGGTTGGCGGTGGGCGTCGTCGTCGCGCGGCCGTTGTTCCCCGGCCTGCTCGGCTGGGGCGCCGGCGTCGTTGCCGGCTTGCTGGTCGGGGTGGTGCTCAACCTGGTTCCGGAACTCACCGTCGCGCGTCTCGCCGCCTCGCGGATGCGGCGCATCAAGGCCGGCCTCGCCGACGCGTTCGACCTGCTCATAGTCTGTCTCGAGTCGGGCCTGACCTTCGAGCGCGCGCTGAACCGAACGGTTTCCGACCTGCAGGCCTTCCAGCCGGATCTGGCCGCCGAGCTGCGCCAGGCGAGCCTCGACATGGCCGCCCACGGCCGCACGCGCGAGGACGCCCTCGGTCGACTCGCCGGGCGTCTTGACAGTCGGGAATTCCGGGACCTCGCCGCGACCGTCGCGCAGGGCGAGCGCCACGGCACCCCGTTGGCCGAGTCCGTCCGCAAGCTCGCGAGCTCCTTCCGCGTCGAGGTGATCGCGACCATGCAGGCCAAGATGACGCGCCTGCCGATCCTGCTGGTCCTGCCCACTCTCATCTTCGTGCTTCCGGGGATCCTGATCATCGTCGGGGGTCCCGCGTTCGTCCGGATGCTCGAAACGCTCGGCGACGTCGGGGGCTGACGCCCGCATCGCGGGGTGGGCCCGGCATCGACGGTCCCGTGCGCGAGCGGGCGCGGGAATGGTCCTACTGCGAGCCGGCCTCGCCCGCCGCGGCGAGCGCCCTGCGCATCGCCATCCAGCCCAGACCCAGGTTCGTCGCCTCCCGGTCGATCACGAGAACCAGGAGCCCGTCGACCCGCCCGGGCACGAGCGCCATGAACTGGAACGCATCCGCGGTCGTGGCCTGCAACTCCTGCACGGCCTCGCCGTCCTCGGCGCCGCCGAAACACGTCGCGCCCACCGCGCACAGCAGTTCGATGGCCGCCGAACCGAACCGGCTCTCCGACGCGACGCTGAAGGCGAGCGGCAGACCCGTCTCCAGGTGCACCAGGGCGCAGCCGAGCGCGCCGTCCACATCGCCTGTGATCCGGGCGCAGACGCTTTGAAGATCCGCTTTCCTCATCGGCCAAAACCCTCCTCGGGCGCGCAGCGGCAAGGGCGCTCGATCATGCGAAGGCCGCGGGCCGATGTCAACCTGCCCGGCGCGACGGGCGTCGACCGCCGCCCGAACGCCCGCCATCGCCGGACCTAGTCCGCGGTCGGCCTGTGGTAGGCGTACCAGGGCACCGAGGCCTCGCTTGCCAGGTTGTCGTCGGTGATCAGCCGGACGCCGGTGGTTCGAGCGAGGATGCGCGGACACGTCTCCAGGTGCGCGTCGTCGAGAAGGCGCTCGAGGTTGGCCTCGATCCAGGAGTCGGGCTGCCGCGCGGCTCGCCGGCCGTCCACCACGGCCGTGCGGATCGCGTGCGCGAACGCCGCGACGTCGAACGCGACGTCGCCGTTGCCCACAGCGATGAAGCTCCCGAAACGCACCCCCGAACGGAAGCTCGTGCAGCCCGTGCGCAACGCCTCGTCCGAGTCGGTGGCATTGAAGTAGAGTACGCCGTCGGGAGCGAGACGCGATGCCGCCAGGCGCATGGACTCGCGCGACAGCAGGTGCGTCGCGTTGGTGCGCCAGTGGAAGGTCACGTTCGCGACGATCGCATCGAACCGCTCGCCGACGGCCCGGCCGAGCCACCGGCGACCGTCGTCGATCACGATGGACACCTTCGGGTTCGTCAGCAGGCTGCGCACCACCTCGTAGCGGCGCACGACATCGAGGTAGCCCGCGTTGATCTCGACGACCACGACCTCCTCGACGCCGGGGAGATGCGCGACGACCTGGGCCCAGGATCCGGAGCCCAGGCCGATCATCAGGACGCGGCGCGGGGCCGGGTGCAGCGCGGCAACGGCGTACGCGCGATAGATCATGTTGCGGTCGTCGTCCAGGCTGGTGTTCAGGCGCCCGTCGTAGACGCCTGTGCCCAGGACGGCGCCCGCGTCGGTCACCGTCACGACGCCGGCCCGCGTCTCCACGACGTCCGCGAACGGACGCGCCGCCGCGGACGGGGTCTTCCACAGCAGCCGTTCGTAGAGCGAGGCGTACAGGGCGGGCGCGGACAGGAGGAGGGCCGCCGTGGCCGCGGCGACGGCGGCGACGTGGATGCGGCGCGGGCGGCGCTCGCCCGGGCCGAGAAGGAGCGTCGCCGCGAGCACGCCGGAGAGCAGCAGCAGCGCGGCCGAGTTCTCGGCCATGCCCAGCACGTCCAACAGGACGAAGCCGGTGAGCGCCGACCCCAGGGACGCGCCGACGATGTTGGCCAGGTAGACGTAGGAGACGCGGCGACCGGTCCTGGCGTCGGCGGGCACGACGCAGTGGGTCACCATGGGGAGGATCGCCCCGTAGAGGGCGCCGGCGGCCGCGGCGACGGGCAGGCCGGCCAGCGGCGGGCCGTGCTGGCTCACCCACCCGGCGATCGGACTGTGCAGGTAGGCCGCTACGCCGCCGACGGCCGCGACGACGCCCGCCGCGGTGGCGATCCGGGCGGGGGTCCATGCCGAGTCCCCCGTACAGGCCCGTCGCGCGACGAGCGATCCCGTCGCGATGCCGAACAGGTAGAAGCCGAGGAACAGGCCGAAGACCGAGATCGTGCCGCCGGTCGCGAAGGCGTACACGCGCAGCCAGAGGATCTCCCAGGACAGCGACGCGAAGCCGACCAGCGCGGCGCACGCCATGCCCCACGCAAGGCGGCCCGACGGAACGGGCTCGGTCCGTCCGTTCGGCCCGGCCGGCGCTCGTCCGCGGAGGGACGCGGGCCGGAGCGCCAGCGCGAGCAGGGCGACGAGGCCGTTCACGGCGGCAGCCGCGAGCACGGTGGCCTGCAGGCCGAAGCTCCGCAGCAGCACGACGGCGGCGACCACGGCAGCCACCGCGCCGCCGATCGTGTTGGCGAAGTAGAGAACCGCCAGCGGCCAGCCGACGTTTCCCGACCGTCCCGCGGCGCGGGCGACCAGCAGCGGCAGCGTGGCGCCCATCAGCGCCGTCGGCAGCAGCACCAGGGCGAACGTGGCAAGGAAGACGGCACCGGGTCCGCCGCCGCCGGCGATCCCCCCCGCGAGTTCGAACAGCGACAGGGACCCTGCGCCGTAGGCGCAGACGCCGCCCTCGATGGCCGCGAAGACCCGGAGGTGGTCGATCCGGGGCCGGTCCGCCAGCCGGCCGCCGAGCAGGCTGCCCAGGCCGAGACCGGCCATGAAGGCGGTCACGACAAGGGTGACGGATTCGGCGTTCACGCCGTAGATGGCAAGCAGCGCCCGTTGCCACGCGACCTGGTAGACCAGCGCCGAGAAGCCGGACAGCACGAAGATCCCGACGACCAGGGCGCCACCCGTTCGGCCGTCCGGCGGAGCGCTCGATCGGCACCGCGGGACGGGCGTCGGACCCCGCACGGCTAGCGGGCGCCGGCCGGGGCCGGGAAGGCCACGCGGACAGCGCGCGGTCCCTCCGTTGCCCGCAGCGCGGCCGCGGCGAAGTCCGGTCGGCCCGGTTGGCCGGCGAAGTAGACCAGCGGCGCATCGCGACCGGCGAACCGGCGATTGACGGACCTCCTGGACGAGAGGCCGACGACGAACGGCGGGGCGCGCGCGTTCAACGCAGCTTCGAGGGCGTCGGCGTCCATGACCCGGGCGGCCTCGCCCGTCGCGCGGAACGCCAGGGCGAAGGCCGCGTTCTCGAAGGCCAGTCCACGGCCAGTGGCACGCATGCGGGTGCCGCCGATCTCCACGGTCGGACCGCGCGCGTCGAAGACGACCTCGGCACCTCGCTCCAGCCGCACGTCGGGGACCTCGTAGAGGATCTGCAACCTGTCGGGGCGCCGCTCCGCGAACCACGGACTGTCCGCGCGCAGCAGGGATCCGCCGAGCCCGTGCGCCGCCCAGGCATGGAAGCCCAGGACGTCCAGCACCGTCGGCATGATGTCGAAGTGCGTGCCCGGCCTCCGCACGGTCGCTCCCGCCCTGTCGTCGTCCCATATCGAGAACCGCAGGCGCCGCGGGCCGCCGTCCCGGCCGCCGTCGGTCAGTCCGACGATGCCACGCAGGCCGTCCGGAGCGGGGGCGGCCACGTCCGCGCCAGGCGGCAGCAGGCCCGCCCGCCGGGGACTCTCCTGGGACAGGTGGTCGGAGTAGAGCGCGACGACCGCTCCCGGGGCGATCTCCCGCGCGTCCGCCACGAAGGACGCGATCTGCTCGTCCGCGCATCGGATCACGAAGGCGCGGTCGCCGGCGTCCGGTCGCGGACCGCACGACGCCGACGGATAGCCCGGCGGAAAGTGGGTGTCCATCGTCATCACCGTGAGAGCGAACGGCTGCGGCCGGGACGCCAGTTCGCGGAGCTTCCCGCGGGCGAGCTCGAGCAGGGAGTCGTCGTACAGTCCCCACCCGGACCGATACGCCGCATCCCCGGCCGCCGCCGCGAGCGACCGCAGCCCATGGCGCTCGGCGAAGCCATGGGCGGCGGCGAAGCCGTCGAGATCGGCGAAGCCGATCGGGTGGCCGACCATCAACACCGTCCGGTAGCCGGCGGCCGACAGCACGTCGGCCAGGCAGACCGCGCCCGCCATGCGCGCGTCGGCCCGGCTGGTCATCTGCTCCCAGTAGTCCGTCGGCGCCATGGGGACGCCGCAAGACGCGGCGACGAATGCGCCCATCGTCCAGCCCGTGTGGGAGACCTGGCGCATGTCGGTGAACGTCAGTGCGTCGGCCGCGAGGGCCGTCAACGCGGGGGCGAGGTCGGCGCCGAAGATGTCGGCCCGGGAATACGTCGCCTCCAGGGACTCGGCCACGACGACCACCAGGCTCCGCGGGTCGTCGACACGGATAGGCTCGACCGTACGTACGGGTTTGGGCACCAGCACGATGCCGCGTGCCCTGACCAGCCCGGCACCTGCATGCCATGCCACCGAGACGACCGCGGTGTTCAGCATGGCGGCGGCGAGGGCGACCGCAAGCACCGTGCGCGTCCGCGTCGCCCGGCGGTCGGCGCCGAAGGCCCGGGGGATCAGTCGCGGCCACAGCACGACCAGCAGCAGGTAGGCCACGCCGCCCACCGCAAGCGCGGCGAACGCCTCGCGCGCAACGGCCAGGGTCGACCAGTCCACATGGTAGAAGAACTGGGCGTTGAGGCCCGTGCCTTGGACGTACAGCGAGACCATGAGCAGCAAGTTCCCGACCGCCGCCAGCGCATTGGTGGCGAACGCCGCGACCTTGGCGGCCCGGTGACGCTCCCAAAGCCAAACCACGCTCGCCGCGAGTGCCGCACTCGAGAGCAGCCAATAGACCCGAAACTCGCCGAAGGCCGCCGCCGCCACGGCGGGCGCCAGGCATAGACCGTAGTACGCCGCGACGACCACCGCGCCCCGGAACGTGCCCCTGGCGCGCGGAACAAGCTCTGCGCAGGCGAGCGCCAAGCCAACGCGCGCCCGCCGCCAGGCGGCGGTGCCAAGCGGAGTGCGAGAGCGACCGCGAGAGCGTTGGCGATGCCTCTCGGCCAGGCGTGACCGGGTCAGTGACAGTCGAAACACGGCGTCGACGGATCGGCGGGGACGCATCGCATCATATCCGATGGCGACGACGTCGACCGGCGGTGCGCCCGGGGACCAACGCGCGGCGTCCGGCGGTTGAGGCACTCGCCGCGACGTGCTATTGATAGAGCGCATGGCCAGTTCACTCCTCGGCGCCGTTGGCGTCCGGCTTCGGTCAGGGGCGGACCTCTGGTGGCGGTTGGCGCTCGTCGGGGTGTCCTTCTCGTGGTGGCTCGTCCTGGCGACCTTCGCGCTCACCGGGCGGCTCTACCACCGCGACTGGTGGGCGTACCTCGAGGGCTTCGACTCGGTCTTCGACGAGTCCTGGCAACTCGGCGTTCTACTGGCCGCAGTGCTTGCCGTCGCGCTGGCATGGCCGTGGACGCTGCCCAGATCCGGGCTGGCGCCGCCGCGGGGTTGGCGTACCTGGACGGCCGTCGCCCTGGTCGTGGTTGCCGTCCCGCAGACCGCGCAGACTGCTGCCTGGCTCCGCCACCCCGTGCTGCAGCCTTCGCCCGGGACCGTCGCCGGGAGACCCGACCGGCCAATGCTCTGGATCATCGTGAGCACGGGCGACGTGGGGGTCGGCTTGCCGAAGCTGGATGTCCGACGCCACGACTACTGGAGTGTGCGCTACTCGCCAAGCGTCGCGGTGGGCAGCGCACCGGGCATCTGGGCCCAGATCTGCGGGGATCGTCTCGACGCGTGGTGGTCCGGCGCACGCCACCGCTGCCTGGTCGACGAAGGCTGGCGGGTGATCCACGGACGCCGCGACGCGACTTGGCTTAACGCGTTGCTGGCGTCGACGGGTGCGGAAGTCACCGGTGGCGACGTCTTTCCGGGGACGAGCCGCGTCGACGACGCGACGTTGATGGAAGCGGCGGCGCAGCCCCACAAGCTGAGGCACCACGTGCTGGTGCTGGCGGACGGGGTCCGCCCGTCCGCCCGTGCACGCGACGTGGCCGCGGCCGATGCCACGATGGATGCGGCCGTCCGCGATTGGGTCGAACGCGGCGGCGCGGTTCTGGTCACGGCCGACCATCCTCGTCCGCGGTCCGGCTGGCAGGCGCTGCCGGCCAGGCTCTACGGGATCCCGGAACTGGCGCTGCCGGTGCGGGTCAACGAAGCGCTGGCGTTGGGCAAGACGGCGCCTGGCCGCCTGATGGGCGGTCTGCCGTACATGAGCCTGTACGACGTGGGTTGCACCGCCTGGGACCTGGCCGGCTTCCGTTGCGCGCGTGTCGGGTACGGCGTTGCCATTACGCGACAGCGCAGCCGGACTCTGTATCCGTTCAGGTCGAGGCGCTGAGGCAGCGCCGAACTCGCCACGCGGCCGGCATCGGGCCGCGGCGCCGAACCCCCCGATGCGACCGGGGACCGGATGCGCGCGCGCCGCCGAGAGACGGCTCGTCGCACGAGTGGGCGCACGGCGGTGCGGGATCCGATGCGGTGACGATGGCCGACGCCCGTCGGAGGCGAACCCGGGCTTCTCGTCGAGGAGGAGGGGACTGGTCGAGCTTCCGCGTCCCGCCCGCCGTCGCCGTGTGCCGGTGGTGCGGGCGGCGACCGGGAGCCGGGACCGGGACGTCCCGTCGTGCACGGTCGGAGGCGCGGGCGTTTCGAGCGCTGGGTTCGCGCAGGGGCGTCTGCCCGGGATCGGTTCGCCATCGACGCATGGACGACAATGGACGACTCTGCCTCTAGCGGACGAAGCGTCGGCCATGTAGCATCGGTCGTGTCTGGCGGGATTGCGTAGGATGTCGCCGTGTCGGTATGCGGAGGGCTCGAGTGAAACCGTTCCGTCTGGTGCCTGCCCGCATCCGGAGGGCAGTGTCGGAGTTCGTGCGGTCCGCCCGCGCGGCGGCCACGCTTGCCGGCGGCGTCATCGTGATCACCGGGATGGCGGGCGTCGGCGGCCTGATGACCAACTACGCATGGCACGAAGCCCAGTGGGCGGAGTTGCGGGCGGCCACGCGGGCCGCGGTCGCGGCGGCGGGTCCCCTGCTCAGCGGCGGAGACCACGACGCGATCAAGGCGCGCGTCGCGGGATTCCTGAACGGGCTGGCGCCGGGGTTGACCGTCGGCCCTGCGGACGTGACGGTGTCGCACGACGCTGGGACGAACGAGACGACCATTGTCGTGGGCGGATCGTACGAGTTCGACGACATCTGGGGAGACACCGGCGACGAGGAGCAACTCGGCATCGAGGTCGAAGTCCGCCTCGAGTTCGAACGCTACGAAATGGCGTTCGCGTTGGACGTCTCCCCGTCCATGTCGGGCAGGCTGGCGGACGGCACGGTCAAGCTCGACGCGCTGAAGGCCGCCACCCATGCCGTCCTCGACACGTTGGCGGCGCGCTCGGCGGCGACCCCGGGCAGCGTCGTGGTCTCCATCGTGCCGTACGCCTCGGCCGTCAACGTCGCGGACACCTGCAACAGGGACTCCTACACCGGCCTCTGCGTCGCGGACCAGTCGAAGTCCAAGGCCAGGTACGTGCGCATGTTGGCCGGCGTGCGCGACACGATGGCCGATACGTTGCGGGACGCCAGGAACGCGAAGACGGCCGGCATCGGCGGTCACTGGGTCGACACGTTCCACCACTACGGGGCCGGGACCGCCCTCGGGCCGCTGCGGCGGCAGTACCTGCCGGACGACCTGTTGGCCGACCTGGACTGGGATCTGCGCGGCGCGGACCTCGAGATCGACGTCTCGAGCCTGGTGCCCAGCCTCGACAAATGGGTCGTCGACGGCGAGGACTTCTGGAACGGCTGCCTGATGGCGCGGTGGGGCGCATACTGGAACACCGCCGCGCGGGGGCCCGGCTGGACCCAGGACCATGCGTCGAACTGGCCCGCGAAGAACGCAGTCGCGGCCTGGAACACCCACGCCGCCGCGCTGCCCGCGACCACGCCGCTGCATCTGTCCGACGCCCCGCCGGTGGCGGGTTCGCCAAGCACCCTGTTCACGGCCTATTCCTGGCCGGACGCGCGCATCGCGGGTCGCTCGGACGGGTGGCTGCAGGACACCATGGCCGAGTTGCTCGACCCGGACGTCGTCCGCGGCGCGCCGAAGGTCCACGTCAACGACTGGTCCCTTGCGGGGAACGGCGGCGGGCTTCGCTGCCCGGACAGCCCGATCACGCCGATGACCGAGACGACCCGGACCGGTGTGCTGCGCGGCGCCGTGGACGCACTCGAAACGGTGCCGTTCTACGAGGATGACTTCGGCAGCAGGGCCGGCGCCACCTACCAGCACCTCGGCATCGTCTGGGCGCTGCGCACGCTGTCGCCGTTGTGGCAGGGCGTGTGGGGGGTCCACGACGCATCCGGCGCCTTGCGCCCGGGCGCCCCGTGCGCACCCGGAGAGACCGTCGGCTGCATAGCCTCGCTGCAGAAGTCGATCATCCTGGTGGCCGACGGGGCAAGCTTCGTGGGATCCCCGGGGACGCAGCTGCAGGACAGCACGGGGGCGGACTCGCGGCCCGTCAACGACCGGGAGTACGGGTGCACGGTTGACAAGGACAACTACCACGGTGCGGCAGCCGCCGCGGACGCGACTTCGTTCAACGGCTTCTTTCGTTCGCCGACGGTCGCGGCCGACCTGGTCGACGCGGACGGCCGGCTGAACGACGCCGGACGGCAAGCGTTCGTCGATGCGTTCATCAAGTTCACGAATCGTCCGGACCCCAACGGGTTCTACGGCTACCCAACGCCGCCGCCGGACACGGCCCATCGCCGGGTCGCCATGATGGACGCACTCGCGTCGGCGTCGCTCGAAGGCGCATCCGCCGTCCCGCCGACGCCATGGGAGCTGTTCCGGGGCCTGGACGCGGACGTGGTGGGCAAACTCGTCGCAGAGAGCGAGTTCGGATTCGACGGCCGGCCCACCGTGATCCACCACGGTTGCCGGGTGTCGACCCCGTTCGGTCCCTATGGGCGCGCGGACGATCTGGTCTACGTCGGGGATGTCGGCGCGGGCGGCGTCGATCCGTCGCCGATCGCCGGCGTGGCGCCTTTCGACTTCGACGCGCTGCGCTTCGTGTTCGTCGAGGCCGCGGACGGTCGGGGGGCGAGCCCCGAAAGCCAGGTGGTCGCCGCGGCGAAAGAGCGCCTCGACGAGTGGCTTCGGCAGGCCTGCCGCATCGTCGGCGCGCGCGGTGTGCGCATCCATGCCGTCTACATCGGATGGCAGTACTCGTCGCTCGGCTCGCTCCTGGAGGACTGCGTCGATGCCGCGGGCGGCGACCCGGATGAACAGGACGTCTACGTCGTGCCGAGTGCCGCCGAGCTCACGGCGGCCTTCAACGACATCGTCACGGTGCGGCGGAACCTGCGCTTCCTCGATTGAGCCCGGCGAGAGACGAACGCCGTTGGCGCCCGGAACCGGGGTGGCGCTCCGACGGGACGCCGGGCGGGCGGTGGCCCGGCCGAACCCGAAGAGAGCTGGCGGGACCGTTCGTCCGCCGCGTTAGCGTGGTCTCCGAGAACTAGAGCGCGTAGCCGCTCTCGTCGTGCGAGACGAGGTCGAGTCCCTGGATCTCGTCGTCCTCCGAGACGCGGTTGCCGACAAGCCGGTTGGTGAGCCGGAGGATGAGGTAGGTGACGGCCGTGGTGTAGACGGCGACCGCGAGGACGCCGATGGCCTGCACGCGAAGCTGGCCGAGAATGCGGATGTCCTCCGTGCCGCCGAGGATGCCGAGCGCGCTGCCCGCGAAGACCGCGGTGAGGATCGTGCCGAGACCGCCGCCGACGGCATGGACCGGGAAGACGTCCAGGGAGTCGTCGATGCGCAGCTTGAGGTTCATCAGGTTGGTCGCGAGGAAGCAGACCGTGCCGGCGACCGCGCCGATGAGGAGGGCGGCGGCCGGCGAGACGAAGGCCGACGCCGGCGTGATCGTGCCGAGACCGGCGACCATCCCGGTGACGGCGCCGAGCGCGCTCGGCTTGCCGTAGCGCGCCCATTCGAGGAGCATCCAGGACAGGGCGGCGGTGGCCGCGGCGATGTGCGTCACCGTGAGCGCCATGGCCGCGTCGCCGTTGGCGGCGAGGGCGCTGCCGCCGTTGAATCCGAACCAGCCGACCCACAGCAGCCCGGCGCCGGCGACCGTGAGCGTCATGTTGTGCGGTCGCTCGATGCTGTCGGGGAATCCGTGTCGGGGTCCGATGACGACGGCGGCGACCAGGGCGGCCGCGCCGGCGGCGACGTGCACGACCGTGCCGCCGGCGGCGTCCATCAGCCCGAGCTCGTCGAGCCAGCCGCCGCCCCACACCCAGTGGGCGATCGGCACGTACACCAGCATGGACCACAGCGCCGCGAACAGCACCGCCGCCGAAAACCGCATCCGCTCGGCGAAGCCGCCGACGATGAGCGCGGGCGTGATGATGGCGAAGGTCAGCTGGAAGATCGCGAACCCAGGTTCGGGCACGGTGCCGATCAAAGCGTCGCCGTCGACGCCGATGAACAGGACGCGGCTGAAGTCGCCGATCAGCGGACCGCCTTCCCCGAAGGCGAGGCTGTAGCCGACCACCACCCAGAGCACGGTGACGATGCAGGTGATCGCGAAGCACTGCATCAGCACGGAGAGCACGTTGACCGAGCGGACGAGCCCGCCGTAGAACAGGGACAGGCCCGGGATCGTCATCAGGAGAACCAGCGCGGCGGAGGTCAGCACCCAGCCGGCGTCGCCGGAGTCGAGCGAGCTCGCGCGGGCGGCGCTCGCGCAGAAGACCATCGCGAGCGCTGCGGCCAGGCGGATTCTTCGGCGCTGTCGGGTCGACGTCATGGCATCTCCTAGCGGTTCGCGTCGTTGTGGCCCGCGTCAGTCGGCGACCGCGGCACCGAGTCTCGCCTCGACGTCCCGGAGGTGGTGGCGCGCGAGCCCCAGGTTCGCCCGGGCCCGGTCGAACACGATGGACAGGAGAAGGGGCTGCCCGGCGGCCAGGGGCCGGATCAGATGGTATTGCGACCCCAGCGTGATCAGGATGTCCTCGAGCCGGTCGTCGATGCCGAGGACCGCGAGCAGATCCCGCTCGGCGCGGAAGACCTCGAGGTGCCCCGCGCCCGCCGTCTTGAGATCGAGGTCTGCCGGACCCGCGGTGGCGAGGGCCAGGCCGGTCTCGTGGTCGATCACCGCCGCCGCGATCACGCCCTGGACGCCGTCGACGACGGCGGCGAGCGCGACGCTCACGTTGGGAGGCGCCGACCCGGGGCCGTCTTCGTCGGGCGTGGGCGGCGCGGCGGGCTTCTTGAAGAACCTCATGGGCGGCCTAGTGGTCGGACATGTCGCCGGCTCGGCTCAGAACTCCAGCGCGTCTTCGATGGTCCGCAGCTTGTGGCGCGCGAGCCCCAGGTTGCCGAGGTCGCGGTGGAGCGCGAGGTAGAGGAAGACGGACCCGTGCGAGTGGAGGGGGCGGATCAGGTGGTACTGCTGGCCTAGCGTGATCAGGATGTCCTCGATCTGGTCGTCGAGCCCCAGCTGTTTCATGACGCGGTTCTTGGCCCGGACGACCTCGAGGTTGCCGGCCCCGGCGATGTCCATGTCGAGGTCGCCGCCTCCGATCGTACCGAGCGTCAGACCGCCGTCGAAATCGACAAGCGCCGCGCCGACGAATCCGTCGACCTCTTCGCTGATCGCATGCAGACTTTCTTGTACGTTGGCCACTTGTTTCTCCCTATGCTGATGGCGTTCAGGCAGCGACCGGACCGGGAGCGCAGCGACATACGCCGAAGCCCCGTTCCGGGCGCGACCAGACGCGGCACCATAACACACGGATGCCGGCCTGTGTTCGACGTCGTCGGCGTTCGCCCGTTCGGCAGTGTCTCAGTGGATTCTTCCAGAGCAATTGGCCCGGGGACGATCTCGACGATGCGGATTTCGCGCGTCCGACCGCTGAACTGTCGATCTCACGCCAACGACATCACCGTCTCCGAAGCCACGCGTCGTTACCACCCGCCGACCGGTTGGTTACGTTCAAGCTGCCCGCTGGTGAGTTCGACCGCTTCCCGCGCACGGATGAAGCCGCCGACCAGCATCGCACCACCGTTCGCGTTCCTAGTTGTAGCAGCCGACGGACCGGATGCCGAAGATCACGACCGCCTTGGCTACGTCGGGCCGAGACCTGTATCGGGTGCGGGTGATGACCCGGTCGTCTTCCCGTCCTGCAGCCACCCTTCTTCGCGTTCTTCCTGGCATGCGTCCATGTGCGGAAACGACGCCAGCCCGCGGACGTAGCGAACGTGCCTGGGTTGCGGGTTCCATCCCCACCAGTCGGTACGGGTCACCGCCTCGCGTCGGTACTTCGTCGTAACTCCCGCACCTTGCCATTGCGTGTCTTGCTGCTGTTCGTCATGCGTAGCCTCGCGAAAACCGTCTCGTTCATTGCCATGGTCCGCCCCGCTGCGGCTCGCGGCGGGCCGCGTGCGGCGCGACGCCGCGTCGGGTTCGAGGTCGACCCGATAGAGGCTGATGCCCGCCTCGTCGGCCAGCGGCACGAGCCACCGGGGCGGGTTGTCCGCCGCCAGGCGCTCGTTGAGGAAGCCCGCCGACCCCGGGAAGGCCGTGGCCCGCACGTAGCGGCTGCAGAAGAGCACGGCGTCCACGCCGCGTCGGCGGATGGCGTCGAGCGCCGCGGCCCCCGTGCCCGCGAAGACCACCCGGTTGTCCGCCAGGCCGGCGACATTGCGGTGGTAGGGCGCCGCCAGCACGCGGTGGGGCGTGTGGAGAAGGATGAACGGGCCGAGGTCGATCGGTGCCGCGACCGTTCGGCGCGCGCTGCCGAATCCGCCAGGGTCCGTCAGAGCGGACAGCATCGCGCCAGCGTCGCACTCGGGCTCGCCGCCGGGTTCTTCGTTGGTCAGCGAGAACTGAACCAGCGGCGGCAAGAGGACGCAGCCCACGCAGGCCAGAGGGATGCAGGCGCGCAGTCCGACCCGCGGGAGGAGACGCCGCACACGGTCGATGCGGGCGTTGGCCGCGGCGGCGAGGGGGACGAGGGCGAAGGCCGCCGCCAGAGCCGCGTAGGACGTGTTCCGGACCTGCCAGGCCAGCAGCACGGCCCCGGTCGAGGCGAGCAGGAAGAGGGCCGCGTGCCGGGGATCCCGCCGGCCGGCCGGAGGTCGGACCGCGAACAGCGCGGCGTAGACCAAGGCCGTCAGCGGAAGGGCGGCTTGGCCCGCCGCCGCGCCCGGGTGGTCGTGGAAGTACCTCGCCAGGGACCGGGCCTCGTTGACCCGGTCGAGCCAGTAGCGGATCTCCGGCGCGACCTCGGCGTAGGGCCCGCCGGCGCAGTGGGGGAAAGCCGCCCAAAGCAGAGCCGCGGTAGCGACCGCACCGGCCGCGACGGCCGCGCCGCGCTGCCGCACGCCCGCAGTCGCCGCCCGGCGGCCGGCGAGCCAGGCAGCCGCGCCCGCGGCCGCAAGGACGGCGGCGGCGCTCAGATGCGGCAGCGACATCCTGTCGCACGCCGCGACCGACCATTCCGCCGACGGCACGGTCACGGGATAGAGAACCACGAGCGCGCAGGCCAGCGTCGCTGCGAACGCGGCGAGCGCGGGCGCGGTTTCGCGCCGCAGGACCCAGGCCAGGCAGAGGATGGCGGCGCAGGCCGCCACGAACGGCAGCATCTCGAGGCCGACGGCCAGCGATGCGGCCGCCGCGACGCCGGCGCCGCTCGCGGCGCCGGGCGACCGGGACCGGAGGCACCTGAACAGGAAGCCCGCGGCGACCGTGACCAGCACGAGCTGCAGTCCGTGGTGGTCGATCCGCCCGGGGCGGAACTGGAGCAGGGGCATGACCAGTGCGCCCGACATCGTGAAGGGCGCCACGAAGGCGCTTGCGGACAGCCCGCGGGCGGCCCAGACGAACAGCGCCACGAACAGGCCGCCCAGCACGGGCGGCACGGCGAACGCCGCGACGCGCAGCGCGCGCGAGCGGCCCAGCGGCCCCGACAGGACCGAGACGGCGGCGGCGACGGGGATGTCGGCGATGCGCGACCAGTGCATCGACACGCCCGCCGGCGGATCCAGACGCCACTGCACCGGATCGTTCCAGGCCTGCCCGTCGATCCAGTCCAGTATCCGCGCCATGCGCATGGAGTCGTCCGGACCTTTCAGGATGTCGGCGACTTCCGCCGGGGGCGGCCACGCGGGCCAGAGGAGGACGAGGGCGGCGACGACGCCGATCGCCAGGTACGCCGCCGGCGGCGGACCGGGCCCGAGGTCCGGTTCATCGGCGCTCGAGGAACCGGTTCTCAGCCGCCGACCCTCGCGACCCGCCGCGTCGCTGCGCGTCCGCCGACCGCACCTTCGCGGGAGCACGGACTTGCGGCGTTCGTCACCGAAGGGTGCAGGTCAGGCACGCGGCACCTGTCCGGGTGGTCGGGACGCCTCGGGCGGCGTCGGCAGCGCGAGATAATGGAGACGCCTCGACTCGCGTCGGCCACGCGTGACGGTGTCGAGGACCAGTCCGCAGGCGAACGAGAGCGCGCCCAGAAGCGCAAGCCCGGTTGACAGAACGGCGGTCGGCAGCCGCGGCACGAGACCGGTCTCGAGGTATTCGGGAAGAAGCGGCCAGGCGAGGGCGCCGGCGGCCAGTTCGAGGACGCCGCCGACGAGGGCGAAGAATGCCAGCGGCTTCTCCTCCTTGACGAGCACCATGATCGTCCGGGCGATGGCGATCCCGTCGGGCACCGTACGCAACTTGCTGCGCGAGCCGGCCGGGCGCCCCGCGTAGGCCACCTCCAGTTCGGTCGCCGGCATTCCCGTTGCTAGTGCGTGGACCGTCATCTCCGTTTCGACCTCGAATCCGCCGGTCTGCGCCGGGAAGGACTTGGCGAACCGCCGCGAGAGCACGCGGTAGCCGCTCAAGGTGTCGCGGAAGCGGCGACCGAACATCGCGCCGACGACCGCCGTGATCAGCCTGTTGCCGAGCCGGTGTCCGCGCGGAAACGCTGTTTCCTGCACGGGGAGGCGCGCGCCGACGACCATGTCCAGCCGGTCTTCCACGAGGGTGGCGACCATGCGCCTCGCTTCGTGCGCGGGATACGTGCCGTCGCCGTCCACCAGCACGACGACGTCCGCGTCGAGGTCGCCGAAAGCACGACGTACCACGTTGCCCTTGCCGCGCTCCGGTTCGCGGCGAACGATGGCGCCGGCTGCCGCCGCCACGTCGAACGTGTCGTCCGTCGACGCGTTGTCATAGACGTAGACGCGCGCGCCCGTCAGTGCCGCGTGGAAGTCGTCGACCACGGAAGCGATCGTCGCCGCCTCGTTGAGGCAGGGGATGGCCACCGCGATCGAGAGATCGGCGGACGCTAGGACTTGCTCTGCCGAGGCGTGTTTTGGCACCGTCCGGCTCCCCGCGCCGTGGGCCGGACGTGGCCCCAGGCGGCTCTGGCGAGCATATCACCCGGAAGAAGCCTCGTCACCGTGCGGTGGCGCGGCGGGTCTTCTGGGGCCCGCGTGCCCGCCAAACACCGTCGCTGACGAAACTGACTGACGCGTCAGTCAGTTTCGTCGTGCGTGCACGACGAGTCGCCCGAACGGGCCCGTGCCCTGCTGCAGCGGCTCGCGGGAGTTCTGGACGACGGGAGAACGAGGTCCTGGCACCGGCTCGGGCGTTGCTGCGGGAACTCGGCGCGGAGTTGCGGCGTCTGGACGGGCGGGTGACGCGCTTCGACGTGGAGCTTCGTTGCTGGCGCGCGAGATGCCGGCGTGCCGGCGGCCGATGTCGATCCCGGGCGTCGGCGTGTTGGCGGCCAGGCGCTGGCGTCCGCGGTCGGCGACGCCTCCGCGTTCGGCGACGGCCGGGAGATTGTGGCCTGGCCCGGGCCGTTGCCGCGGCAACGGCCGACCGGCGGACGGCCGACACTGCTGGGGATCAGCAAACGCGGCGACCGCTACCTGCGCACGCTGCTGATCCACGGTGCACGGTCGGCAGACAAAGGACGTCTCGCGCGCCAGCAGGTCCCATGCTGTCCTGGCGTTCTTGTTGGTCAACGCAACCGCCGCCACGTTCATACCGCGCCGCTCCTTGACGCGTAGCGCCGGGGAGTCCTCCGGTCCGACCGGGCGCGGCGCCGCCAGCAGGGACCGCGCACGCCGGGGAGGCGGCAGACGCCCGGCCCGGCGGCGGCCCTTCGGCGGGTTCTGACAGGGCTGGGCCGGACGAGCGCGGAAGATGCGGATCCCCGAGTTGGGGGAGTGAAGTGGCACGACGGCAGACAGGTCGGACCGACATGCCAGAAGCCTGGAGAATGACCCGATCCTTGCGGACCGCGTAAGCAATGAGGGGCACGCTGGACGGCTGGACCTCTATGCGGACGTGAGCAACTCGACCAACCGCAGGAACGTGGTCGGCCTTCGCTGCGGCCAGGAGTTGCTCCGGGATGACGCCTGTCGCTGCCGATCGTGCCGTCCACCGGGCCGCGCTGGTGCTGATAGGTCTCGAAGCCCAGATCGACAAGCCCCGCTCGCGGTAGAACCTCCGCTGCCACGACCCCGGGCAAGACCCTCGAGGCAGCCGCGATGCGATGTCTTGAGACGGAGGGGGGACAAAGGGACGGCACTCGACGCGCCTAGGTTCCATGGACGATCCCGCCCCTCCGAAGCGGATCGGAACAGGCTGGCGGCCGGCTGGAGCAGTTGTACCGGACTCGTCGGCCAGACGGCCGTTGCACCCGGGGGAAGGGACGGCGATTCGACGGGTTGCCCTTTGGGTGATTGGTCGGTGCGATCGGCCCCCTATGGACTTGGTAGGGTTCCAAAGGGCGACATCACACGGGGTATGCCGTACCGGATGGTCAAAGTAAGACCTTGGCCCGAAGGTGGAGAGTGCTTGACCTCGCACTTCCCTTGCGCGGCTTCCATCCACATGACGAAGCATGCTTGTGCAGTCTCGCCCCCGCCGGCTAGCGTCGTTATGTCGGCGGCTGTCAGGGTGGCGGCATTGCGACCATGGTCGAGAGCGTTCTGTAGCAAGGCATGCAGGGAACGTCTCAACTCCTTGTGCGTGACCGACAATGTCCGGTCCTCCAACTCGAAGATCGAGGGGGATTCTAGTTCGCCACATACCGGCGTGCTAGCCGCTTCGGCCGACTACGCGGATTCGCACGAGCAGGGCCCCGAGCATGCCTGCGGCCACGACGCGACACGTCGGCGGCGGCGAGGTCGGGGCGCCGACGGACGAGGCGCGGCTCCGTGGCGTCCCACGCCACGAAAGCAGGGGCCTAGAGCGCCGCCGAGGCCGGCGACGCCGCGCTGGCAACCCGGCGAAAGTTGACTGACGCGTCAGTCAACTCTGCGGCGGACCGCGGGGTGGCGCAGCCGCGCCTGAGGTCGGACACGCCGAGGTTCGCCGCCCTAGGCGAGATGCGGAGCCGCGCCCAGGCGCATGTCGTGCATGCACGACATGCGGTCAGAATCCAGACGTGGATGTACGATCTACTCTTTGTTTTTATTCGGGATTCATCCGGATTCCCCCAGTCCCAACATCCGCGGGGCGGAACGATCGTCGCGGAAATCCCGTTCCTGATCCGCGCGGTCAGGGGTCTCTCGCGTAGCGCTCCGGCGTCGCGGCGCGACCGGGGATGGTGCGCCCCCGGGGCGGACGGCGATGATATGATCGGCAGTCGCGATACGACCGTGGCACTCCGTCGGCGTCCATTGCCGCCCGTGGAGGAACGGATCGAGCCAGTGCGACGCCAGAGGAGGACTTCGCGGTGACCACAGACGACGAACGATCAACGGATCCCGAGGCCGGCGGCGACCCCGCGGACGTGGTGCGCGTCGTCGCCTTCGATCCGGACGACGTGCGTCCGTGGCGCTACCACAACCGCGCCGGGTCGGGGATGGACGACGAGTCGCTGGACGCCCTGGCGGCCTCGATCCGGCGCGACGGCCAGCAGCAACTCGGACTCGCGCGGCGACTGCCCGGCGGGGATACGCATGCCGTCGAGGCCGTTTTCGGCGTCCGCCGCCTTGAAGCCTGTCGACGCGCGGACGTGCCGTGGCGGGCGGAGGTTCTCGACGCGTCCACGCCGGACTCCGTTTGCGCCGTCCTCATGCACGGGGAGAACGAGTGGTCCGAGGGCGTCTCTCCCCTGGAAAACGCGTTCCAATGGAAGGAGATGCTTGACGTCGGCGTCTTCGCGAACCAGTCGGCGCTTGCGGTCGATCTGGGCTGCCACCGAGGCACTGTGTCCAGGGCGATCCGGACCGTGACCGCGCTGTTCGACGAAGAGTGGCTCGAGCGCCTCGTGCGGCCGGTGATGCACGAGTTCACGGGCCGCTCCGCCGACCGGCTCGCCGACGCGTGTGCCGATGCGGAGCAGCGGCGCCGCGCGCGGCGCCGCGCGCGGGACCTCGTGCCGGGCGAGATCCCGGCGCAAGCACTGTACGGCGCCCTTTTCGGCGATGACCCCGTGCGGCGCAACCGGGAAACCGTCTTCCTTCGCCGCAAGGGCCGCGCCGGGGGCGGGGTCGTCGCCGCCAAGATCGAGCGTGACGGCGGCGGCGGCTTCAACGTGAGCGTCCGGCCGCACGACCAGTCCGCCGCCGAGCTCGCGGAACTCGCCGAGCAGGTGGAGGCGCTCCTCGCGGCCGAGACCGCAGCGGCAGCCGGCGTGCGGCTCGGTCGCCGGCTGGTCGCCTCGCTGTCGCCGGAGGAGGCCAAGAACGCCGACCGCGCCTGGCTGGAGGGCTGCATATGGTCCGCGGCCCGCGCCAGCGGCCTGGAGTGGGACCGTTGGCGGTGCGCCGCCGTTGCCGACGTCCTGCGCTCGCAGACGGACGGCTGGGAACACGCGGTGACGCGGGCGGTCGGTGGCGCGAACGCCGACGCGACCGGCCGCTGACCCGGGCGCGGACTGCGTCGCCGGGTCCCGGCGCCGCGGCTTTCTTCGCGCGCGTTTCGCGCGGGTCGGACGTTGACTCGCCGGACCAGGACTGGTCGACCGGCTCGTCAGTCGGGCCGGGTCGGCGCAGGGGATGGCCAGGAGGTCGGTTGGTCCGCCCGGGCGACCAGGTTCCGTCAGGCGGATCCGCCAAGGGCCGCTTCGACGAGCGTGCCGAAATCGGCCAGCGGAGCCCGGATGTCCAACCGGGGGTCGATGGAACGGGTGGCGAGCAGGCCGGAGACGGTGGACGCGATCACCCGCGGCAGGTTCTCGCCGTAGCGGGCGGATGCGTTGCCGTCCGTCCGCCGGTCGCCGATCCAGCGGCGCCAGACGTCGACCAGCCGGCCGTCCACGACTCGGGCGGCCTCGAGCATCCGCGCGGGCTCGTCCGCGTCGGCGCGCGGGTGGGTACCGCGCAACGACGACAGGATCGCGTCGATCTCCGGGTTTCGCCGAAGGTACTCGAGTTCGCGGTCGACAACGTCGATGAAGGACGCCTCGGGCGTAGCCGCGAATCGGGCGACGTCGCCGTGGAACTCCTCCGAAGCGTGCTGCGCGACGGCCAGGTAGAGGCCGGTCTTGCTCTCGAAGTGGAAGTAGACCGTGCCGTTCGCCACCCCGGCAACTTCGCTCACCCTGTGCATGGATGCCTTGTCGAAGCCGTGGTGCGCGAACTCGGAGATGGCGGCGCGCACGATCTTGCGCCGCGTCGCCGCGATGCGTTCGCGCCGAGAACCTCGTCCCGTGTTCGTTGTCCGCCCCTTTGCCCGGGACGCCTCGTTCCCCGCTTGCATCCTCCCCTCGAAAGCCGCGACCCGGACGCGACCCCTCTACAGTCCCCAATCCCGTCTCGCAGCATAGCAACTGAATCGTGAAATAGGTGTCGACGAATTGGCGGATTGGGGGGAATTAGCGTGAACACGCGTCCGTCGGCCTGGCGCCGAAGGGAGCGCCCGTGGAAATCCGCCGACGCAGCTCTTGGTGTCTTCCGTGTGACCTCAGCCTCCGTTTTCGTTGCCGCGGCATGAATCCCCGCGTCCTTTCCGCTAGGATTCGAGATTGGCCGCCCGCCTTGTTGTGGCGGGGAGCGAGTGAACGGCACCGGGGGAGACCGACGTGGATGAAGCGCACGTACTCGCGCGCGAGAACGACGCGCTGAGGGAGCGCATCGCGACGCTCTGCGCCGCCATGCTCCGCATCACAGCGACGCTCGACCTGAGAACGGTCCTGCAGGAGGTCGTGGACAGCGCCCGCGCCCTCTCGCATGCGGGTTCCGGCGTCATTGCGACCATCGATGCCCGCGGCCGGCCCGACAACCTGGTGGTCTCGGGGATCACCCCCGAAGAGCGTGGGCGGATGATCGCCTGGGCCGACGGTCCGCGCCTGTTCGAGCACTTCAACAACCTGCCGGGGCCGTTGCGTGTCGACGACCTGCCGGCGCACGTGCGATCGCTCGGATTCTCCACCGACCTCATGACCTCGCGCACCTTGCAGGCCGTGCCGCTGCGCCACCGGGGACTGTCCGTGGGGAGTTTCTTCCTGGCGGAGAAGGAAGGCGCACCGTCGTTCACCGACGAGGACGAGGAGGTACTGGTGCTCTTCGCCGCCCAGGCGGCCGCCGTCGTGGCGAACGCGCGCACGCACCGGGACGAACGGCGCGCGCGGGCGGATCTCGAGGCGCTGATCGAGACCAGTCCGGTCGGCGTCGTGGTGTTCGACATCGAGACCGGTCGACCGGTGACCTTCAATCGGGAGGCGGCGCGCATGGTCCAGGGTCTGGCGACGCCGGGGCAGCCGCTCGAGTCGCTCCTCGACAGGATCACCTGCACGAGAGCCGACGGGCGCGAGACCGCATTCGACGAGTTCCCCATCGCGCAGTCGCTCAGTTCGGGAGAGACCGTGCGCGCCGAGGAGATCGTGCTCTCCGCGCCCGACGGCAGGAGCATCAGCGCCCTCGTGAACGCTACGCCCATCCGCAGCGACGACGGCACGGTGGTTTCCTATGTGGCCACCATGCAGGATCTGGCGCCGCTCGAGGAACTCGAGCGCCAGCGCGCCGAGTTCCTGAGCCTCGTAGGCCACGAGCTCCGCGCGCCGCTCAGCGCGATCAAGGGCAGCGCCACGACCGTGCTCGACCCCGGAGCGCATCTCGACCCCGTCGAAATGCGGGAGTTCTTCCGCGTGGTCGACCAGCAGGCCGACCACATGCGCACGCTCATCGCGGATCTGCTCGACGCGGGGAGGATCGAAGCGGGCACCCTGTCCGTCGCACCGGAGCCGATCGCGGTGGCGAGCCTCGTCGACCGTGCCCGAAGGACGTTCCTCAACGCCGGGAGCCGTCACACCGTTCGGATCGAGCTCCCTCCTGACGTCCCGCCGGTCCTCGCCGACACGAACCGCGTGATCCAGGTGCTCAACAATCTGCTGGCGAACGCCGCCCGGCACGCGCCGGCGTCCTCATCCATTGCCATCGGGGCCGAGGCGCGCGGCGACATGGTCGCCATCTCGGTGACGGACCGGGGCGACGGCCTGTCGCCCGATCGGCTGGCGCAGCTGTTCCGCAAGCAGGCGGGGGGGCCGGACGGACCCCCGGGCGGCCTCGGCCTCGCGATCTGCAAAGGGCTCGTGGAGGCCCACGGCGGTCGCATACGGGCCGAAAGCGACGGCTTCGGCACGGGAACGCGCATCACGTTCACGCTCCCTGTCGCAGGGACCGCCGCACGGGAAGGCGGCGCCGCCGCCGGGCGGTCCGCTCCCCGCCGACGGCGCCCCGAACGGATCCTCGTCGTCGACGACGATCCACGGACGCTGCGCTTCGTACGCAACGCGCTGACCGCCGCCGGCTACGCCCCGGTCGTCACCGCCAATCCGGCGGAGATTCCGGACCTCGTCCGCACGGAGCGGCCGCGGCTGGTGCTGCTGGACCTGCTCTTCCCGGACGCCGACGGGATCGAACTCATGACAAGCCTGCCGGAGCTCGCCGAGCTGCCCGTCATCTTCGTCTCGGCCTACGGCCGGGACGAGACCATCGCGCGCGCTCTTGAGGCGGGGGCCGCCGACTACATCGTCAAGCCCTTCTCGGCGACCGAACTCGTTGCGCGGGTCCGTGCCACCCTGCGGCGGCAAGGCGGCCTGGACAGTTTCCAGTTGCGCGATCTCGTCATCCGCTACGAAGAGCGCCGCGCGCTCCTTGCCGGGGCACCACTGGCGCTGACGGCGACGGAATACGAGCTGCTCCGCGTACTGTCGCTGATGGCCGGGAGGGTCGCCTCCTACGACGAACTACGACGCCGCGTCTGGGCGGGGCGGGACAATGCGAACAACTCCGTGCGGACGTTCGTCAGGAAGCTGCGCGGAAAGCTCGGCGACGATCCCGCGGACCCCGTCTACATCCAGAACGAACGCGGCGTCGGCTACCGGATGCCGATGCCCGACGGGACCCGCCCCGCCGTCGAGGGGCTGGCCGAGACCTGGGATGCCGGGGAAGGTGCTGACGAGCACGCCGCGCCACCGACCGGGTGACGTCTCGCGGCTACCCTGGTCTGGGTCCCTCCGAGCAGTGTGCCGAGTTGCGTGCACAGGAAGGTGGTCATGGTGCGCTTCTTCAAGTCGCCACAACCATCAGGAGCACACGACGATGACCACCGGCAGCAAGCGCAAATCCGCAGTCGTAGAACTGAAAGGCATTTCGAGGACGATGGGGATCGGCTCGGGTACCGCGCCGACCGGCGATTGGCGGGACGTCGAGGCACCGGCCTCAGTCCGTGCGATCCTTCAGCCCCGAATCGGTGTCTCCCCCGAAAATGACGCCGGGCGAGGCGGCTCCCTGCTGGAAAAGGATTGCCCGGCTCGGTTCCGTTGCCGGAGCCAAGCGCCGCCGCCCGACCGGGTCGGTCAGTCAGTCGGAGCGCCCGTTGACCGTCTCGGGCCGTCGCTCGGGATTCGAAGGGCCACGGCACATGCCTGATACCAAAGAGGGCCTTCCTGCCTGTCGACAGCCACGGTTGGACGATGGACGCGTGACTGGCCAAGCGAAGCGAACGAGGCCAAGCACCGACATCTCGGACCCATGCGGCGTGGTTTCATCCTCGACAATGACTGACCAAGTTGAACTCGGTCGCCACGATTGGCTAGGCGGATGGCAGAAAGAAGGCGGCTCGTGAACTAGAACCTGTCCTCGACAAGCGGGGCGGAAGCCCCAGCGGACCTGCGGGGTGGTGGCGGCGCACTTGCCGACGGCCAGAACTCCGCGGACGTGTTATGTTCGCCCGCAGTCAAGATAGCCAGGCGGGGGATTCGCATGGGTGAGGGGCGCGCGCCGTCCGGCACAGGAACGAGGCCAACTTCACGCGGTCCGTTTGCATCAACGTGCATGCGAGCGCTGCGAATGCCTGCCTTCGGAGCGGTGTGGGTTGCCATCGCCGGAGCGCCGGCTCTGGCGGCCGAAGTGGAACGCGTCGAGATCGCGTCCAAACCGGAACGGGCGGGCACCTACGCGATCGGGCAGCGGATCGAGGTCGACGTCATCTTCGACGAGGCCGTCGACGTCGGAGGGGAGCCGACCCTGACCTTGGATGTTGGCGGCACGTCGGCGACGGCGCGACTCGATGCCCGTGCGAGCATCGGCACCCGGGTCCGTTTCGGCTACGCCGTGGTCGACGGCGACAGCGACACGGACGGCGTCTCGATCCCCGCGCAGTCGATCGCGGGCGGCACCGTCGAGGATCGGGACGGCGAACCGGCGGACGTCGCGTTGCCCGGACTCGAGGACCAGGACGGTCATCGTGTGGACGGAGTCGTCGAGCCCGCGAGCGTTGCCATTGTCTCCGATGCCGGCGACGACAACGTCTACTCGGCGGGGGAGGCCATCGAACTGGCGGTGACGTTCCAGGAGGATGTGCGCGTGCAGGGCGCCCCTCTTCTTGCGATCCTGCTCGGGCCCGCATCGTCCCTGAAGGTGCCTCGCCACGCCGCCCTGGTTCGGCAGACCGCAAGGCAGCTGAGGTTCGCCTACCGGGTCCAAAGCGGCGACCTTGACCCGGACGGCATCAGTGTCGGCGAGAACTCGCTCGAGGGTCGGCCGGTGGAGGACGTCGCCGGCAACCGGATGCGCACGCTTGCGCTTGCGGACGTTGCCGAGCACCAGGTGGACGGGATCGAACCCGAACTGTCGAGCATCCGCATCACGTCCGACCCCGGGTCGGACGCGACCTACGGTCTCGGCGACGCCATCGAGCTGTCGGTGACCTTCAGCGAGGTCGTGTTCGGGGGGGATCTGGACAGCCTCGGTCTCGCGCTGGAGATCGGCGGACGGAGCCGCATCGCCAGCCTGGTCGACGGCAGCGGGACGCTGACGTTCCGGTTCCGCTACACGGTCCGGGAAGAGGACCGCGACGACGACGGCATCAGCGTGTCGCCCCGGGCCCTGCAATGCGACAGCGCGAACTGCGTATGGGACCTCGCCGGCAACCCGCTCGCGCGGCCCTTCGCGGGGATTCCGTCGCAGCCAGGGCATCGCGTCGACGGCACGGCGCCCCCGCGGACCAGGGTCGACGGGGTGGCCATCACGTCGGACGCCGGGACGGACCAAACGTACGGGCTCGGCGACGTGGTCGAGGTGACGGTCGAGTTCTCGGGCGCGGTGCACGTGACGGGCAATCCGGTGGTCACGCTGAGCGTGGGGGCCAACTCGCGGCAGGCGGCATTCGCGGAGGGGAGCGGCACGTCGCGGCTGGCATTCCGCTATGTCGTTCAGGACGGGGACCTGGACGAGGACGGCATCAGCATCGCTTCCGACGCACTCACGGAGGGCGTGATCGAGGACGCGGACGGGAACCGGGCGGACCGGCGCTTCGAAGCGCTCGGGCCGCAGCCCGCGCACCGCGTCGACGGCGCGGCGCCGCCGCGGACCAGGGTGGACGCGGTGGCCATCACGTCGGACGCGGGGGCGGACGGCACCTACGAACTCGGCGACCGCGTCGAAGTGAAGGTCGCGTTCTCGGACGTCGTGCACGTGACGGGGGCGCCTGTGGTGACGCTGAGCATCGGGGCCAACTCGCGGCAGGCGGCGTTCGCATCGGGCAGCGGCACGCCGGAGTTGACGTTCCACTACGCGGTCCAGGACGGGGATCTGGACGAGGACGGGATCAGCATCGCTGCAAACGCCCTCACCGGCGGCGTCATCGCGGATGTCGACGGCAATCCCGCGGACCGCGCGTTCGCGGCGCTGGCGCCGCAGCCCGCGCACCGCGTCGACGGAGTGGCGCCCGAAGGCATCGGGGTCGAAGCGCTGGCCATCACCTCGGACGCCGGGGCGGACCGCACGTACCGGGTTGGCGATGTGGTCGAGGTCACGGTGGAGTTCTCGGACGCCGTGCACGTGACGGGCGATCCGGTGGTGACGCTGAGCGTCGGCGCCCACTCGCGCCCGGCGGCGTTCGCGGCGGGGAGCGGCACCCGGCGGCTTGCGTTCCGCTACACGGTGCGATCCGGCGATGCCGACGAGGACGGCATCAGCATCGCCGCCGACGCCGTCACGGGCGGCACCATAGCGGACGCCGACGGTCGCCCGGCGGACCGGACCTCGAGGGCGCTGGCGCCGCAGGACGGACACCGGGTCGACGCGCTGCCGCCGACCGTGGTCGCGGTGGCCATCACGTCGGACGCGGGGGCGGCCAGGTCCTACGGACCCGGCGACGTGGTCGAAGTGACGGTCGGGTTCTCGGACGTCGTGCACGTGACGGGCGACCCGATGGTGAGGCTCAACGTCGGTGCCACCGCGCGGCAGGCGGCCTTCGCGTGGGGGAGCGGCACGAGGGAACTGGCGTTCCGCTACACGGTGCAGTACGGCGACGCCGACGAGGACGGCATCAGCATCGCCGCCGACGCGTTGACGGGCGGCATGATCGAGGATGGCGCCGGCAACCCGGCCGACCGCGCGTTCGAGGCGCTTGGGCCGCAGCCCGCGCACCGCGTCGACGCCGTCCTCGAAACCACGGTCGACGCCGTGAGGATCACATCGGACCCCGGGCCGGGGCGCACCTATGGAGCCGGCGACGACGTCGAGGTGACGGTGGAGTTCTCGGACGTCGTGCACGTGACGGGCGATCCGGTGGTGACGCTGAGCGTCGGTGCCCACTCGCGACCGGCGGCGTTCGCGTCGGGGAGCGGCACGCGGCGGCTGGCGTTCCGCTACACGGTGCAGACCGGGGACTCGGACGACGACGGCATCAGCATCGCAGCGGACGCGCTGACGGGCGGCGCGGTCGAGGACGCCGCCGGCAACCCGGTGGACCGGTCCTTCGCCGCGCTGGGGCCGCAGCGCGCGCACCGCGTCGACGCGCTGCCGACCACCGTGGAGGACGTGGCGATCACGTCCGACGCGGGAGAGGACGGCTCCTACGAGCCCGGCGACGTGGTGGAGGCGACGGTGGAGTTCGGCGACGTCGTGTACGTCGCGGGCGAGCCCGTCCTGGTGCTGAGCATCGGCGCGAACTCCCGCGAGGCCGCGTTCGCGGCGGGGAGCGGCACGCGGCGGCTGGCGTTCCGCTACACGGTGCAGCTCGGGGACTTCGACGAGGACGGCATCAGCATCGCCGTCGGCGCGCTGACGGGCGGCGCGATCGAGGACGCCGCCGGCAACCCGGTGGACCGGTCCTTCGCCGCGCTGGGGCCGCAGCGCGCGCACCGCGTCGACGCGCTGCCGACCACCGTGGAGGACGTGGCGATCACGTCCGACGCGGGAGAGGACGGCTCCTACGAGCCCGGCGACGTGGTGGAGGCGACGGTGGAGTTCGGCGACGTCGTGTACGTCGCGGGCGAGCCCGTCCTGGTGCTGAGCATCGGCGCGAACTCCCGCGAGGCCGCGTTCGCGGCGGGGAGCGGCACGCGGCGGCTGGCGTTCCGCTACACGGTGCAGCTCGGGGACTTCGACGAGGACGGCATCAGCATCGCCGTCGGCGCGCTGACGGGCGGCGCGATCGAGGACGCCGCCGGCAACCCGGTGGACCGGTCCTTCGCCGCGCTGGAGCCGCAGGCCGCGCATCGCGTCGACGCGCTGCCGACCGCGGTCGACGGCGTGGCGTTCACGTCCGACGCCGGCGAGGATGGAACGTACGGGCCCGGCGACGTGGTGGAGGCGACCGTCGAGTTCTCGGACGTCGTGTACGTCACCGGCGAGCCGGTGCTGGTGCTGAGCATCGGCGCGAACTCCCGGGAGGCGGCGTTCGCGTCGGGGAGCGGCACCCGCCGGCTGGCGTTCCGCTACGCGGTGCAGGCCGGGGACCACGACCAGGACGGCATCAGCATCGCCGCCGACGCGCTCGCGGGCGGCGCGATCGAGGACGCCGGCGGCAACCCGGTGGACCGGTCGTTCGAGGCGCTGGGGCCGCACTCCGCGCACCGCGTCGACGCGCGCCGGACCACCGTCGAGGGCGTCGCGGTCACATCGGACGCGGGGCCGGGTCGGACCTACGGGTACGGCGACGACGTCGAGGTGACGGTCGAGTTCTCGGACGTCGTGTACGTCACCGGCGAGCCGGTGCTGGTGCTGAGCATCGGCGCGAACTCCCGGGAGGCGGCGTTCGCGTCGGGGAGCGGCACCCGCCGGCTGGCGTTCCGCTACGCGGTGCAGGCCGGGGACCACGACCAGGACGGCATCAGCATCGCCGCCGACGCGCTCGCGGGCGGCGCGATCGAGGACGCCGGCGGCAACCCGGTGGACCGGTCGTTCGACGCGCTGGAGCCGCAGTCCGCGCACCGCGTCGACGCGCTGTCGACCACGGTCGAGGGCGTCGCGATCACGTCCGACGCGGGGGAGGACGGGATCTACGAACCCGGCGACGTGGTGGAGGCGACGGTCGAGTTCGCCGACGTGGTCTACGTCACCGGCGAGCCTGTCCTGACGCTGAGCGTCGGGGCCAATTCCCGGGAGGCGGCGTTCGCGTCGGGGAGCGGCACCCGCCGGCTGGCGTTCCGGTACACGGTGCAGCAGGGGGACGCCGACGAGGACGGCATCAGCATCGCCGCCGACGCGCTCGCGGGCGGCGCGATCGAGGATGCGGCCGGCAACCCGGCGGACCGGTCGTTCGAAGCCCTCGGGCCGCAGTCCTCGCACCGCGTGGCCGAGCGACTCGAACTGACCCTCGCACCGGTTACTCTCGCCCTGGGTCGCGAAGAAGCCGTGGACCTCGCCGAGACGCTGGCGCAGGCCGGCGTCGGCTACGCCGACGGCTTCAATGCGCAGTCGGACAACCCGGCCGTGGTCGAAGCACGCACCACCGGCGGCGTGCTCGTTCTGACGCCCGTGTCCGAGGGCGCGGCACTGGTCACCGTCACCGCCCGACTCGCCCCGATCACCTTGCTGGTGCCCGCGGAGGTGACGGCGAGTGCAGAAGAACTGGCAATGCTCGAGTCGGCGCTCGCCGCCGTCGGCCGCAATCTGCTGTCGAGCGCAGCGATGACGATCGGCTCGCGTCTTGAACTCGGGACGGCCGATTCGTCGGCGGCGGGACGGTTCGCGTCGTCGGCCGCGGCCGGGGTCCGCCCAAGGTCAATCGGGAAAGCGGACTCGTGGCTCGGCGGCGAGACCGGACCGCGCCACGCTCCGGGGTTCGGTGGGATGAGCACACAGTCCGGCGTCGACCACATGCCGCCACGCGCGGGATACGGCGGTCGAGCAATGTCCTTTTCCTCGATGGGGCTTGGCGCCCCGAATCGGGCGTCGTCGTGGGCCGTCTGGGGTGCCGCGGACGGACAGACGTTCATGGGCGAGCCGGAACACGGCACCTACGACGGTTCCCTGACGTCGATCTACCTCGGAGCCGACGTGCGCGGCGACGGCTGGGTTGCCGGGGGATCGGTGTCCCGGTCGACCGCGGACGTCTCCTACGACGCCACGGGCGAGGCGACTGGTTCCGGGACGCTCGAGATCGACATGAACGCCTTCTACCCGTACGTGCAATGGACGCCGACGCCCAAGGCCACGCTTTGGTCGATCGTCGGCTTCGGGACGGGCGATGCGACCCATCGTCGAGCCGGGCAGGGCGACTCGGGGGAACCTGGCCAACTGTCCATGCGCATGGGGCTCGCGGGGTTGAACGTCGGGCTGGGCGAGTTCGGCGGCGTGTCGTTGGCGGTGCGCGGCGATGCGGGCATCGCGCAGCTCGAGACGGACGAGGGCGTGCGGGCCGTCCAAGGCCTCGGTGCGGCGGTGCAACGGGTACGTCTGGGCATGGAATTCTCCATGCCGCTCGCGGCTGGCGACCGCGGCGTGCTGACCCCGTTCCTCGACGTGGGTGGTCGGTGGGACGGCGGCGACGGCGAGACCGGCGGCGGCGCCGAAATCGTAGGCGGCATCCGCTACCGCGGGCCGACGGGCGGTGTAGAGGTCGAGGCCCGGTCATTGGCCGCGCACGGAGCCGAAGGCGTCGCCGAGTCCGCAGTCGCCGCCACAGTCTTCCTCGAGCCGGGTGCGAACGCCGGGGGACTACGGCTGTCCCTGACGCCGCGTTGGGGTGCCGCGGAGTCGCGGGACGTGTTCTGGGGGTCGGACTACGCGCTCCGGCGCATCGTCGAGCGATCGCCGAAGGCCGAATGGGCGCTGGACGGGCGCGTCGGCTACGGTTTCGTTTGGCGGGAAGACGGTCTCTTCACGCCGTATGGAGAGTTCGACCTGGGGCGTCACGGCGAGTCGCGTGCCCGCGTGGGCTTTCGCTATGAGCGAGACGGGCGGCTCGACGGGCCGGTGCGCCTCGATCTGCTCGGCGAGCGGCTGGTCAGGGCCGGCCATCGAGCCGAGGGCGGCGTGCTGGTCAGGCTCGAAGCACGCCGCTAACGGTCGTTGCAGGAAGGTGGCATGGTGACCGGTTGAAGCGGAGTGCTTGAAGGCTGCACGAACTCGGCATGAAGGCACCGGAGTCATGCCATGTTCGGACCTGCAAGGTGCCGTGCGAAGGACGCGAAGTGCGCGCGTCGGCGCGTGGACCGCGCAAGGGCGGAGCAGGAGTCTCCCTCGGCTTGCCCCCGCCCGAGCATCCCTGGCGTTGGGGGTTCAAGCCGGACGCGGTCGGGGCGGCCGCCGACTGCTTCTGAGGTGCTCGTTCGGACTCCGGGAGCCCAAGGCCGCGCTGATCGAAACTTGCGCGGCACGCCAGCCATGCCGGAACGACTGGCCACGTGTACGTCTTCCCGAGCGCCCTGGACGCGAAGGAAGAGCGCATCGTCCGGCAGGCGACGTCGAACGAGGCATCGGACCGCGCGACCGAGCCGGCGGCCGACTTCGACACGCAGTCAGCGAACCTGGCGCGTGCGCGGACCTACTCGCGACGGGGATCCGGGCAGCCGCCGTCGGTGTGGGTATCCGCGATCGCCGTCCGGTCGCGTTCGACCGCGGACGGCGGGCCGACGGGGTGGCAGTGCTTCGGGTGCCCGTTGCCGACGTCGCGGCGAACGCCACCGGGGTCCCGCCCGAGCATTCGGTCGTCGCGGCGAGACGACCCATGCCGCATCGGATTCTGACCGAGGCCGTGAGTTCGGACATCGGCGCGGTCTTGCGCGGACTGCGCACGGAAAACGGCACCGATACGACGGTCGACACGGGCAGGGACGGATGGGGGAGTTCGTACGGGCCGAGCGGGTGAAGAGGGTCGTCGAGGCGGACTCGCGGAGCCGGTCAGGTCGGCCGGGTACACGATCTGGACCGCCGGTTCGACCACCGGGACGGCACTCCAGGATCGACGCGCGGCCGGCGGTTGGCGTGGGAGCGGTTTCCGCGACTTGGTCTGTCCGCTGTTCGGAGCCCCGTCGTCGCGAACCGACGTGCCACGGAATCGAAGGACCGAACGCCCAGTGCCCCGAGGCCCCGTCGGCGGCCATCCTGTCGTGCATGCACGACATGACTGACGCGTCAGTCAGTTTCTCAGGCTTCGCCCGTCCGTGGCCGCGCGCTGGCCCGCCGGGGGATGCGAGATCGGGCCCGCCGGTCCATCCGCCGACCGGGCGCGCCGGCGACGATGGGGAAACTCGACCCCGGCGTGACCGCCAGTGCCGTCTTCGCCCACGTGCGAACCCCGCCGAACAGCGCCAGCCGCTTGACCGCGTTGCAGCGCAGGCCCGCAGAAAGGACGAGGCCGCTGCTGGACTCGCTTATCGCCAGGACCGATGATCGCGCCAGCGCCGTTGAAGGCCGAACGCGTTCAGTTCGACATCGGTGTCGGCGTGGACGACGCCACGCACCCGCGCCGATGGCGAGCGTGGAGACCAGAGTGCCGGCGGAGGCCGTGAGGGCGATTGCGCGGAACCGCCGACGCAAGGCTGAACGTCGACGTGCAGGGGCCCGCGAACAGCAGCACGCTGAGCATGCCGTGCATCAGCGTGTCGTGGAAGTCGATGCCGCGGGGCACAAGGAGCAGCAGCGCGTCCACGTCGGCGCCCGGCACCGGGGACTCGACGAGCAGTAGGCCGAGCGAGGCGGCAGGATCGGGGCGTTGGTCCAGGCCGAGGGAACGCGGATCGAACGGCATGGGCGGCATTGTGCCTACCGTTCCGTGCGTTTGTATGGCGACCAGGCAGTTCGTTGCCGAGATCTACGCCGAGTCTGGCATGATCAACGGCCTGCGTTCTGAGGGCTCTCCGATCCTCAACAAGATCCGGCCAAGCGTTCCGCGAGGGCATCTCTGTGCCCCAACTGCTCGAGATGTTCCCCAGCGAAGAGGCCGCGCAGGCGTGGTTCGCGTCAGGATCGCGAGACGAACCAGGTGCGCGCGGTGGAAGCTGGCGTACGCGTTCGAGACGATGGAAAGCGGCCTAGCGATGCGGCTTTGGAAGCCGTACACGGCCACTGCGATCTGAAGGAATGGCCGATCGAGGATCGGATTCGGGCCTTGGATTCGGGTATGTTCTCGACTTTCAAGCGGTTGCCGAACGCCCCGCCTTCAGCAGGCCATGGGCGGGCTGTAGAACTGAAGGGTAGTCAGGGATTTCCCCGCGTCCACCTTGGTCAGCGGTCGCTCCGCTGGATTGCCTCCAAGGCGGGCGCGGGGAAGCTACGACGCGACCGCATCTCACACGCGTTCCACGGCAATCCTGATCGCCTCGCGCACGAACGGCACACGACGTGCCGGCGCACCCAACTCGCTAGGTGCAAAGTCCATCTCCATGGGCGGCTTGGTCTCGCCTCGAAGGGCGCACTCGAAGCCGGGCAGGATCAGCATGGCGTAGTGTCGCGCCCCGACATGGTCAAGAACCTCCATCCGCAAGCACAGGCCCCGGCCCGACTTCCCCTTGACTGCCAGAATCGGCATGGACAGCAAGCCGATACAGCCGTGAACAATCCGAAGAAGGTCGCAGCGAGCACGGCGGCATGGCCGCCAATCCCGGCGGCGATAGTCGACACGCTTCCAGCCCGAAGATGCCCCTGCCGTCCTCCAGGTAGGCGTCGCCACCCAAATGGAGGTACTTCGCCCTGGCTTGGCACCCGCCTCGATGTTCGCCGGCGGCGGCCTTCGCCTCCGCGGCATGGGGGCATGGTCACGAAGCCGAAGCCGCGTGGCTTGCCGGTCTCCCGGACGCTGGCGTTGGAGACGCTGGACCGTCTGCGGACCGCGAAGCCGCACCGCGCTTGCGTGCGCCGGCGCCGGGCGCGGTGCGCCCGAAGCTGGGGAGTGCCGGTCGTCTGCTCCACACACCGGTTCGAGGACCGGTGCGCGCGATGCTCTGTTACTCGTCGACGGCGCCAACCGGTTCCGCAACGCGACGCCTATTGCCCAGTGAATGTAGGACGACTACAGTGCTCGGTGCCTAGGCCGCGCACGGAGTGGACGTTTGCCATCGGGTTGCCGTTTCGGCCATCGTGGTTTGCGCTGGACGGTCCTGGCGTCCATGCTGGCGGTCGCCTTCGGTGCGCAGAACGCAAGCGGCATCGACACCGACACCGACGCCACGCCTGCGGCCGGAGGGGCCGAGGCCGTGTCCGATGCAGCCGAGCGGAGTTGGACATGGTTGGCGGGGCAAGTCGGCTGGACGGACGCCGACGCCTTGCGCGAGCGCCTTCCCGGGGTTTCGGTCGCCGACATCCTATGGCTGCGCGTGGCGATGGATACGGACCGAATGTTCCTCGAACAGCCCGGCATCACGGCCGAATGGATGCTGGACGACCCCGCCCACCAGATCGTGCGCACGGCGTCCGCCGAAGTGTCGGCGACCGGAATGGCCGCCGCGGCTGGAGACACGGCCGCGTTCACCCGGCTGGCGCTCGGCGCCGGCGGTTCGAGCGTCCCGGCGTTGCGGGCGCTCGACACGGCTCTCTGGGACGCGTACGGCGATCGTCTCGGCGAGCACGCGCACCGCTTGCGCGAGGAGACGGGCGCCGGGACGACGATGTTCCTCTGGGTCCGCCATGCGGCTGCCATCGACAGGGACGCGCTCGAACGGTTGCGCGTATCCGCGCACGACCTCGTGCACATGGCCGACTACCAGCTGGCGCGGAAGTTGGCGGCCGACGCCTATGTGCGGTCGGTGGTCGAGTGCGTACGCTGCGCCACCCCGTCCGCGCCGTACTACGGCGACGACTGCGGCGCTCCGGACGGCCGCCGCTGCCGGCTCCCGGAGGACCGCGGCGCCGCTTTGTGTCGCGCGTATCTGCCGGGGGTGGTTCACCCGGCCAGCGGACTCGCCCGCTGCGCCACGGAGTCGGAGGACGTCGTGCCCGCACCGAAAGGCCGACCGGTCGGACTAGCGACACCTGATCCGTCCCGCGCGGCGACGGGCGGACCTCGCACGCCATCGACGCCGGTGGCCTTGGGAGAGCTTTGACCAATGACGAACGTCGGGACACCGGGCGGACGAATCCGCCTCCGTGCATTCGTTCGAAGCGGCACCTGGACGCGGAAGAGGGGACTAGCGCCCGGGGCAACGACCATGCGCGTCGGTCGCTTGGCCTTGAGGTGGGGCCCCTCGCACGGGGCCGGCGGCCTGACACGCAGCCTTCAGCCGAGTCAGCCGACGCGTCGGGCGGGTCGCTTCGTACGGGAGTAGGGCATGGTCGGAAGACACGCCAGCTTGCACGACGCGCTCGCGTGGGTTTCCATGCCTGTCGGCATGGTCTTCCCGGACGCGAAGGCCGTGGCTTTGTTCGGCGGCCTCGTCGTCCTTCTCCTCGTCTTGGGAGCCTGGCTGGCCTTCGGAGGAGCCGCGTCGGGCACGAACAGGGGCACCGGAGCCGGCGTGGCATCCTGGCGATCCTCCTCGCGGCGGTACCTCCATCTGTTCTCGACGGCGTCCTTGCGGGCGGAGGGGGGGTGGTCCTGGACGTGCCACCGTACGGCCACCGCGTCGACCGGGCCTAGGTCGTGGAAGACGGCGTGCGTGCGCTGGATCTGACCGAGGACGAGCCGGACCAACGAGATCGGCTTCGCCGGTTCCCGACCCGGCACGTGAAGCTCGCGGACGGGACGAAGGCGGGCGTGGTGCTGACCGGCAGATCGTCGGCACCGCTCCTGCCGCTGTCCGACGGCACCGTATGGATTGTCAGCGTACGCGACGCCGATCGGGCGGTGTCGACGTTCGCCCGGAAGGGCGAGCACGCGGGCGGCGTGCAGCGAGCCAGAGGCCCCGTTGACAGGCTTCGTGCGCTCCCGTCGTCCGGAGGACCCGTAGGCGTCGGCGCGCGCCTCGTCCGTGGAGAGTGCCGGATCCGGTTGGATGCGGGCTGTCGTTCCGGGGTTCGGCTCGCCGAGGGAGCCGCATCCCCCATGCCGACGCGGTCGCGAAGCAGGGCAGCGCATCGGGCCCAGTTCGAACCTGGCCAGGAACCTGGTGGGGTCCAGTCCGTCCGGGACGAACCAGACGACCCGACGACCGCGGCTCGGACGTCGGCGACGATGCGGCGTGGTATTCTGGCGCGGCTCGCTGCGGGGCTCCGGGGAGCAAGGGGCCCGACGCATTGGGATTGTCGCCCCGCGAGCGAGCCTGCGGAGGGACTAGTGTTCCACCACCTGTTGTTGTCGACCCGCGCCCCTTTGCTCGGTCGGCAACGGACGCTAGTCCCTCCACCATCCTTCCCGCGGGCCAGCGGGCGTCCGTCTACGTGTTCCGCAATCGCAGGACCGCGAAGCGGCGTCCCGAGAGGCGCCGGAAGCGTGGAGTGCTCCCTAGGCCGCGAACTACGCGTTCAAACATGTCGCGCCGGACCACGCCGATGTCTGTTCTGGAAGTGGCGGGCCTCCAGCGTGCCGGCTTCAAGGCTGCTCTCGACCGCGTGGTCCGCGGTCGCCGCCGCGTCGTCGGAGTACCAGCCGCGTCCGTGGACGGGTCGCGTAGGCACGACGTGAACTGGCGGAGACGGATCGACGGGCTGCTCCACCTGCATCGCCTTTGTCTCGACAGGTTTCCGACGTCGGCACGCATCGCGAGCTTCCTCGCGGTCGGAGCCACCGGACTCGTCGTGGACGTCGCCTTCTATCTGGGCCTCCAAGGCATCGGCGTCGAGCACCGTGTGGCGCGCTTCGTCGCCTTTTGGCCCGCTGTCACTTGGACCTGGCGCCTGAACCGGCACTTCACCTTCGTGGATCGCCCGCGCACCGCTCCCGTGATGCAATGGACCCGGTTCGTGGCCGGAAGCATGACTGGGCTGGCCGTCAACGTCGGCACCTACACCGCGCTGACGACCTTCGTCGCCGCGTTCGACCGGCATCGGCTCGTCGCCCTCGCTTGCGGGATTGTCCTCGCAAGCGTTGTCAACTACTCGTCGGCCACCCTCTATGCCTACCGCCGCACGCGGCCGCCCTCGGGATAGCGGCCGTACCCGGAAGACCGGTCAGTTCGTCCAGGGGTGCACGACAGATTCGTGAGATCAGTCAACGCGAGTTGGACCGTCGGGACCAGAAGTCCCCATCGCGGCGACTGAGTTTGCAGCAGCGCAGGGCGGCGATGGCGTTGGCGCCGGGGACCGCCCAGTGCATGCCGCCCTGCTTCAGGCGGTGTCCGGTCACGTGCTTGCAGTCCGCTTCGCGGACGCGGCGGAATGGTTCGCGAAGGACGCGCGTCCGGCCGTGCTGCCCGGATCAAGGCCGGTCGCCGGAGGCGGACGCCCGAAGGGGTGCGTTGACGCGGGCCGGACCGGCCGGACGAGTCTGGACCGCAACCCCTTTCCCGGGTTTCTCTCGCGAAAATCTAATTATGTTCAGGTCAATAGTAGGATATATATGTCAAAATATTCCATATTAGTATCCTATTGTCCCTAAATGAGATGAGTGGCAGGATGGAATAGTCGTTAACTTCGCATAATAGAAACTATGTCAAGTTGAGCCGTTGATTTGGCTGACGGGTCGCGGCCCGGGATCCAGTGTGGCGTGGCGCTTGCCAGCGACTTCGGCGTGGAGTGGGCGGCGAGGCACACGAACTAGGCACATCTCACAGGTCGACTGCGTGAGTGCGTAGGGGTGCGTCTGTGGGAACGAGCTCGAATCCCGCGACGCCGATTGCTGAATAATCAGAGACTTGTCGGACGCGTTCTACGCTTGGTCGGGGCGCCAGATGTTGATTCTCTAAGGGGGCGTGTACCAGATAGGCGACGAGTAGGCCCGTTCCTGGATCACGAGCGGAACCCCCTCGGGCAGTGCCTCGATGCCGTAGCGAGCGGCGTCGTAGGTCGTCCAGCGCGGCGTCGGTATCTCGATGACCCGGACGTAGTAGAAGGCTGCCGCCTCGGGGTCGAAATCCGGGTCGACCCACCGCGTTGCGAACTCGGCGGCGCCGACCGTGTTGGCGTAGGTCGCACCGGCCTCGTCCACCGTCGACGCGACCGGCTCGAGCCGGCCGTCGACACCGACCTTGCGGCCATCCGACCAAGCGACGTCGTACACCTTCTCGTGCAAGCCGCCGTCCCGGTCGCGCCAGCCCTTGACGACTTGCACGCGATCGAGGTTGGCGCCCTCGGGATCCTTCAGCGTCCCGACTAGGAATGTCGGCACCCCGTCGTCCTGTCTCAAGGGCAGATCGGCGCCCATGGGGACACCCTTGGCGTAGCCGACGGCGGCAAGGTCGGATCGCGTGGCATCGGCCGCCTTGTAGTCCCAACCGCCGAAGAACCGCAACGTGATCCGGGGCCCGGTGCTGGCGTAGACCTCGCGGCGCTTGAATGCCGCGAACAGTGCCTCGCGCGTATTGGCGTCGGCCCAGACCGCCGCGTAGCCCGAGCCGCTGTAGGTTGCCGCCGTCAGGGCGCGGTATGGACCCGGTTCGTTGCTGGCCATCTTGCCCCAGAAGTCGTCCTCCGCGACCGCCGCCAGACCGTTGTGGGAGTCCGTGCTGCCGATCATGCCGAACTTGAACGGATTGACGCCGAGCGTTGCCTGCTCGGCGAGTCCGAGCTTGAGCGCGCCCCGGGCGTAGGACTGCGTCACCTCCGCGGGGGATTCGACCGGCTTGCCCGGTGCATGCCCCCAAGTTTCGTAATCCGCGAACTCGTCGGCCGCTGAGATCAGTGGATGCGTCTCGCTGTCGCCCTTGATCTGCGTGACCTCGACCACGGGTTCCCGGGCCGCGCGTGCGGTCGCGTAGGCGGATGTCAGCGGATCGCCGCCATGGGTTCTCGGGGCGAACATCTGCCCGCGGCTCAGGTTGCTGTTGTGGGGGATGGAAATGACCTCGCTGCCGGTCAGCCTCTCGTAGGCCTCGAGGTGGGCCCAGAGGTCCTCGGGATTGGCGCTGTCGTATTTCGAGAACGGCAATGTCCGGCGCGTATGCTCGGGGCCGCCGACGAAGAGGACGTTGCGGTGCAGCATGGCTGGGTCGGTACTCGAATACTCGTAGCCGGCGAAGGTCGTGAAAGTGCCGGGGTCGTAGTGCCGTTCCGCTGCGTCGATCACCTCATGCCACACCTCTCGGCGGAAGTCGTCGTCGAGGCCGTAGCCAGTGTTCCAGGCGGCTTTTCCCGCCAAGAGCACCTTGGTTCCGGCGTTGTAGGCATCGAGATTGTCCGCGCTGAGCACTTGGGCCAGCGGCGGCGCGGACGCGAAGAAATCCGCCCAGCGCTTGGCGTCGTCCGTGGCCAAGAGTCGCTCGTCGCCGCTGGTCAAAGCCGGCAAGACGCCGAGGTTCTCGGCGTGATCGGCGATCAGGAGGAAGTCCAATGGCTGGCGCAGGCGCACATCCGCGCCGCCGGTGGCGGTGACCGGATGTCCCTTGGCGAAGCGGTAGGCCTCGTCGGGCGTCAGCCGGGTTCCCATTCCGAAGGCGTCGCCGGATAGGTAGGTGTGGACGTGCGTGTCGCCCCAGTAGACGGTGTTGGGATATGGCCCGGCGGCAGCAGCCGAGGCGAACTGTGTGGCCAGGGCGAGCACCAAGGTCGTCGAGTGTGCGGTGCGCATGGCGAAGGGCCGGTTGACGCAACAGCCACACTGTAACGTCTGCCGGCCTCCTGCGGGTCGCGACTGGTAGACCGTTGTTGCCGTATGTATGTTCTGCCGAGAGCCACCGGAGATGAGCGTGCGCGTCTACCTGCTATCCGACATCCATGTCGACTACGCCGGCAACATGGACTGGCTGGCCGGTCTGTCGAACACGGACTATCACGACGACGTGCTCTTGCTGGCCGGAGACGTCTCCGATCTGCCGCGCCTGCTGGAACGCGCCCTGCGCTTGCTGGTGCGCAAGTTCGGTCGAGTTTTCTTCGTCCCCGGGAACCACGAGCTTTGGGTGCGGCGCTGCAAGACGGCGGACTCGATGGCGAAGTTCGACAAGGTCCTGGCCATTGCCGAGGACTGCGGCGCGTCGACACGACCCTGGCAGTCGGACAGCCTGCGAATCGTGCCGCTGTTCGCGTGGTACGACTACTCGTTCGGTGCGCCCGGGGACCTGCTGACCGCCTCCTGGACGGACTTCCATGCCTGCGTCTGGGCGCGCGGAGAGAGTCCGTCGTCGATTACCGAGCGTTTCCTGGCCATGAATCCACCGTGCGACCCCGACCCCGATCGGTTCGTCATCTCGTTTTCCCATTTCCTGCCGTGGATCGACGTCATGCCCGACCACATTCCCGTACGCCAGCGGTACTTGTATCCGGTCCTCGGGAGCCGCCGCTTGGGGTTGCAGGTGAACCGGCTTCGTCCGGACATCCACGCCTACGGCCATAGCCACGTCAACCAACGCTGCCGCATCGACGGCGTCGAGTACGTCAACAATGCCTACGGTTACCCGTCCGAGACCGGTATCAGCCGCAAGTCATTGATCTCGATTTACGGGGATGATCCGCCGATGCACGAAGAGGCAACGCGGTGAAGTCCCTCGCGACGGCCATCGAGGGGCTGAGCCACGTCCACGATCACACCTTGCTGTCGGCAGGCGCGTGCCACGCCGTCATCGGGCGTGTCGCGGATCATCGGTCGGCGCTGTCGGACGACGAGCGCCAACACATCGGGCACGCCGTGGAGTCGCGGCAGTTGGCCTATTCGACCGGACGCTACCTGGCTAAGCGCGCACTGGCGGAACTCGACGTGCCGGTTGAGTCCATTCCGACACACCCTTCGCGTCGGCCGGTCTGGCCAGAAGGCATCGTCGGCAGCATCACCCATTCGCGCCGATACGGGATCGCCATCGTATGTAGATGTGCGGGCTTGGCAGGCGTCGGGGTCGACCTCGAACTCGCCGGTCGGGTGACGGGAGACATCGCGGAGTCCGTCATGACCGAGGCCGAACGCGAAGCCCGCCTGGGTGACTGGCCGCCATCTGCCTACACCTCGAACTTCAGCGCCAAGGAGGCCGTCTTCAAGGCGGTGAATCCCATCGTCGGCCTGATGGTGGGCTTCCGCGAAGTGGAGATCCATTGGCTCGCCGGGGAACGCGCATTCACCGCAAGCTACATCGGCCCCAACCGCGAGAACGCGGTCATCGACGGCGGCCGTGGCGCGGTGTTCGTGCTCGACGGCCACGTCGGTGCGCTGTTCTGGATCGACGCCAAGGGGTCTTAGCGGTTGCGCGCATTACAATGCGCGCACCGCTTGGTCCAAGACGGTTCCCTTTGCCCGTGTCCATCGAATCCGCAGAACCGCACCGGGTTAGTCCCGAGGAGCGCGCCGCGTACCTGGATTTCGCCATTGGCCTGGCGGCCAAAGCGGGGGAGGTGATCCTGCCGCAGTTCCGTCGGCGGCTCGCGATCGAAAGCAAGGCCGAGTCGGACTACGACCCGGTAACGGAGGCGGATCGTGCTGCCGAACGGGCGATGCGCGAGGCCATTCGCCGGCGCTACCCTGACCACGGCATTCTCGGCGAGGAGTTCGGTCACCGGCCGGGCGAGGGCCTGACGTGGGTGCTCGATCCCATCGATGGGACGCGCGGCTTCGTCATGGGACTGCTGCACTGGGGGACGCTGGTGGCGCTATTCGACGGCCAGCGGCCGGTCGTTGGCGTCATCCGTCAACCGGTGCTCGACGAAACCTTCGCCGGAGATGGTTCGCGTGCAGTGTTCGTCCAAGGCGGCGGGAGTCGCCCTCTCGTCGCGCGACCCTGTTCGGAGCTCGGCGACGCCCTAGCCGGCACGACCACGCCGGACATGTTCCGCACGGCCCGGGAGCGTGAAGCCCTCGGCCGTATCGAGGGGGCCGCCCGCGGGATGCGTTACGGAACGGACTGCTACCTGTATGCGATGCTGGCCATGGGACACGCGGACCTCGTCCTCGAGACGCGCCTCAAGCCCTACGACGTGCAGGCCCTGATCCCGGTCGTCGAGGGCGCGGGCGGGGTCATCACCGATTGGCGGGGCGGCAACCCGGCGATGGGAGGCGACGTGCTCGCCGCGGGCGACCCGCGCGTGCACGAGCAGGCGCTCGCCTGCCTGGCCTGAGAGAAGGAGTGCGCATGGCCGACCGACCGCACATCATCATCTTCAACCCGGACCAGTGGCGCGGCGATGCGTTGGGGCACGTCGGCCACCCCGCCGTGCAGACGCCGAACCTCGATCTCTTGGCCGCCACGGACGCGGTGTCGTTCCGCCACGCGTTCGTCCAAGCGACCGTGTGCACACCGAGTCGCTGCTCGTTCATGACCGGGTGGTATCCGCACGTTCGCGGGCATCGGACGATGCACCACATGCTGAACCCGGTCCTCGACGAGACCAACGTGCTGCAGGTGTTGCGCAACAACGGGTATACCGTGTGGTGGGGCGGCAAGAACGACCTGGTGCCTGGCCAACTCGGGTTCGAGGACCACTGCGACGTCTATTTTCGGCCGAAGCCTGAAGACTATGAACGCTGGGGCGTCACGCCGCAGGCCGGGAACCACGGTGGCGACCTGTCCTGGCGTGGCGAACCGGGCGGCGACAACTACTACAGCTTCTTCAAGGGCAAGCTCGAAGCGCCGAGCGGACAGCCGTGGTTCGACGGCGACTGGGCGATGGTCCACGGCGCAATCGACTTCCTGCGCGCCTACCAAGGCGATGCGCCGCTGTGCCTATTCCTGCCTCTCGGCTACCCGCATCCACCCTATTGCGTAGAGGAGCCTTGGTACTCGTTGACCGAGCGCGGCGACGTACCGGCAAGGCACGTCTACGAGACGTGGGACGACAAGCCGGCGCTGCTGTCAGCCATCCGCGACGGCCAGGGCCTCACCGCCTGGACGGAATCACGCTGGCGGGAACTGCGCGCGACCTACTACGGCATGTGCGCCCGGGTCGACCATCAGTTCGGCATGCTTACTGCGGCGCTCAAGGAGGCCGGTCTATACGACTCAAGCGCCGTCTTCGTGTTCTCCGACCACGGCGACTTCACGGGCGACTACTCCCTGGTGGAGAAGACCCAGAATACCTTCCAGGACTGCTTGAGCCGTGTGCCGTTCCTGGTCAAACCACCCGAGGACGTGGCCTTCGTGCCGGGCGTGCGCGACCAACTCGTGGAACTGGTCGATTTCCCCGCCACCGTCTACGACCTCGCGGGCGTGGATTGCGGCTATTGGCACTTCGGCCGGAGCTTGAGGGCCTTGCTCGGCAACCCCGATACGAACCATCGCGACGCGGTGTTCACGGAGGGTGGCCGGCTGCACGCCGAGACGCAGGCGAACGAGCACGAGAGCCTCTCGGCCGGCACATCGCTCGGCCTGTATTCGCCGCGCATCAAGCAGCAGGTCAAGGAAGTGGGAGAGGGCGGCGCGCTACCTCACACCAAGGCGGCCATGTGCCGGACGGAGCGCTTCAAGTACGTCCGTCGGGCCTACGAGTCGGACGAACTCTACGACCTCGTCAACGACCCCGGCGAGACGCGGAACCTGATCGGCAATCGCACGCACCGGGGCGACGTAGTCGAACTCAAGGAACGCCTGCTCACTTGGTACATGGCGACCTGCGACGTCGTCCCGATGGGGACGGATCAGCGCGGCTTCGCCCGTTAGCTGATGTTCCACTCCGTGCTGGCGCGCAGTCGTTCCATGAAGGCCTCGCCGTAGGCCTCTTCGGGCGCCTCGCGCACCATCCGGTCGATCAGGTGGGCGTCGTCGCCGACGAGGATGCGCCAGCGTTCTTCGCGCACGCCGTCGAGGATGATGGCGGCCGCCTGCTCAGCGGTCGTCGGCGCATTGTCGCGGAAGCCGCGTCCGACGGTCTCCACCATCTCGATGAGCTCTTCGTCCGTGGTGTCCTCGTTGACCCAGCCGAGCGCCACGAAGCGCTCCCGCATCTGCTCCGGGTCGTCATCGCCGATGATCCGCCGCGAGTTGATGGCGATGGATGTGCCGATGTGCCCCGGCATCACCACCGATGCCTTGACGTGGGGCGCGTTGTTGGCGAAGTCCGTGACCAACGCTTCGGTGAAGCCCTTGACCGCGAACTTGGCGGCGCTGTAGGCGGAGTGCGCACTCTGCGGCCCGAGGCTTGCCCAGAAACCGTTCACGCTGCTCGTATTGATCATGTGCGCGTCGGGGCTGGCGACGAGGAGCGGAATGAAGGCGCGCGCGCAGTTGTACACCCCGAACCAGCAGATGTTGAACGTGCGTTCCCACTCGTCGCGGTTGCCGTCCACGAAACTGGATCCGCCGCCGATGCCGGCATTGTTGAACAGCAGGTCGATGTGGTCGGTATCGTGAGCCGACTTGACGGCGTCGCGGAAATCGTTGACGTCCTCCTCGTTGGCGACGTCGCAGCGGTGAATGCTCACGACGCGGCCCTGTGAAGCCTCCTGCTCGCACAGCCGCTGGGTCTCGGCGAGGTTGTCCTCGAGCACGTCGCAGGTCGCCACGTCGCAGCCCTCCGCCACCAACTGTCGACACAGCGCACGGCCCATACCCGTACCACCGCCGGTGACGACCGCGAGCTTGCCTCCGAATTCCTTCATGTCTTCTCCTAAGGGGATCGCACCAGTCGTGGCGCGTTGAATCAGCCGAAGTATATGCCGCCATCGGTGTTGCGCAGCTTGTCGCGGGCGATGACCATGCGGTGGACCTCGGACGGCCCCTCGCCAATCCGCTTCACGCGCAGCTCGCGGTACCAGCGCTCCAGCGGCATTTCCTTGGCCATCCCCATGCCGCCGAACATCTGCATCGCCCGGTCGACCACGCGCCCCGCGGTTTCCGTCCCGTACAACTTGCATACCGACGCGTCCACCTTGCCGGACTCGCCCGCGTCGACCTTGGATGCGGCGTCGTAGACCAGCATGCGTGCGGCGCGAAGTTCGACCTCGGAGTCCGCGATCATCCACTGGATGGCCTGCTTGTCGGACAGCATGCCGTCCCGGGCCGGCCGCTGCTTGACCCACCCGCAGGCCATGTCGAGAGCTTCCTGGGCAATGCCGATGCAACCGGCCGCGTAGGGGATGCGGGCATCGACCAGCCAGTTCTGGGCGACGCCGAAACCCCGGCCGACCTCGCCAAGGACGTTCTCAGCGGGCACTTGGCAGTTGTCCAATACGATCTCGTAAGGAGAAAGTGCACGTATTACCTTGATTTCGTTGAACTCAATTCCGGGGAAAGTCGGTTCGACGATGAACGCCGTGATCTCCGGCGGGGCATCCGCAGTGCCGTCCTTGGTCCGTGCGAAGATCACCCCGTAGTCGGCGCCCTTGGCGGCCGTGATCCACATCTTGCGGCCGGTGAGAACCCAGGTATCGCCTTGCTTCACGGCCCGGGTCTGGATGTTGTTGCGCGGGTCCGAGCCGCCCGTGGGCTCGGTGATGGCCACGAATGCACGCTTGCTGCCCTCGACGCACGGCACACCGTACTTTTCGATCTGCGTGGGCGTGCCGCCCCAGATGATGTTCGGCGGTCCGCCGCCGAAGGCACCGAGCGCGGGCGCGTACGCGCCGAGTCGGCACTTCGCCGACTCCTCGGCGATGATCACGCGCGCCAGGGCACTCACGGGGTTGCCGCCATACTCTTCGGGCACGGTCAGCCGCGTGAGGCCCATGCCTTCGGCCTGGTCCCGCAGCCGCGCACGGTCTTCGGGTCTGCAGCCCGTGGCGTCGTGGGGGAGCTGGTCCTCGATGGGTCTGACTTCCTCGCGCATGAAGCGGCGGATCTGGTCACGCAGGAGGACGAGTTCCTCCGGCAGCGCGAACCCGTAGTGGTTGTCGTTCAAGACGTTCTCCGTCGGGCGGTACGCTTTTGGTTGTATCACACCCGGCGCGCGGCGATGTGTGGACAGGCCTTGCCCGCTATGATGCGGTCCTTGAGGAAACGTGGCTGACACCGGCGCCTCAGGGGGTGCCGGGTAGCCGCTTTGGGAGACGTTTGGCATGAGTTTGGCTGGCCGTGCAGGCGCGATGTTCGACGGCTACGCGGCGGCGATGGCTGCGGCCAAGAAACTGATTGACGAACGATTCGAGCGGGCCGTCGGCGTGATCGCTGATCTCGATTCGATCCTGATCGTCACCGGGCTCGGGAAGAGCGGGCTGGTCGCGCGCAAGGCCGCAGCGACGCTGTCGAGCACGGGTACGCCGGCCGCATTCGTGCATCCGGTGGAGGCCTTGCACGGCGACCTAGGGATCGTACGCGAGGGATCGGCGCTGCTCGCGTTGTCGAAGAGCGGCGGCAACCAGGAGACCATCGAATTCGCCCGGCAGTTCAAGGCGCTCCCGGCAGGCCAGGTGATTTCGGTCACCGAGCCTGGATCGCGCCTGAGCGCGGTAGCGGACATCGCCTTGCACATTCCCGCATTGCCGGAGATCGACGAGTTCGACTTGGCCCCCACCACCAGCGCGGTGACGACCATGGCCGTTTGCGACGTGCTTGCCATCCTCGTGCAGCAGAGCAAGGGACTGACCGCACGGGACTTCGCGCGCTTCCACCCGAGCGGCGCTCTCGGCAAGCGGCTGCTGCTGTCCGTGGACGACCTCATGATCAAGGGCGAAGCGCTGCCGATCATCGCCGCCGGTGCGCGCTCGGCCGATCTCGTCTTCGAGATCACCTCGAAAGGCATTGGCATGGCCGTGGTGGTCGACGCGCGGGGGTTGCACACTGGCGTCGTGACCGATGCCGACATCCGACGACTGCTCCTGCGGGGCGAGCGGCTAAGCGAGTTGACGGTGGCCGAGTGTTTTGCACGCAGCCGTCGAGGCGACGAGAGCCACGCGCCAGCGGAAGTCCACGGCTCGACGACACCCGGAACCATGGCGATCGACTGCCTGCGCCAGATGCAGGCCAACCAGATCACCCAACTCGTGATCCTCGACGGTGGCCGGCCGGTTGGCGTCGTGCGGTTGCAGGACCTCATCGCCGCCGGATTCTAGGCTCCGGCGGCGACCGCGCCCCGAAAATGCCCGGCAGCTGGGCCGGCGAGTGGCGGATGTCTGTTCTTGATGTAGGAAATCGGCCCCCGGTGCATCCTGGCTGATTTCGCCCGGTATCGTCCCGTGGCTCACACACAGGGAAAAGGACCTCACCATGCGTAAGCCACTTTTGGCCGCCCTGGCCGTTGCCGGCGTCTTGGCGCTCGGCGCGAGCCAGCCAACGCCGGCCTCGTTTGCCACGGAACTGACCTACTACTTGCCCATCTGCAACCCGAGACTCCCGCCCGGCACGTTCTGTGTCGACGTGCCGGATTTCGCCGCGCTGCGGCCTCCCCACGTGCCGCCGGAAATCTGGCGGATGATCATCGCCAAGTAGCCGGGGCCGCCGCTCGAGCGCAACTGCGCGGGGCGGCTTGCCGGGTAGGAGGCCGACCCGCATGGCGAAGACACATGGCTGCGCGCCACGGTGGACGCACGGCTTCCTGCTCGCGCTCGCAGTCTGGACGGCTGGCATGGCGGGCGGCTACGCCGTCGTTCAGGCGGCTAGCGAACTGCCTAGCGATTTGCCGACCCCCGTCGTGGCCGAGGACGCGCGCACCGGACATGCACCCGGCATGCCGGAACCGGAAGCGGCGCCTGGGTCCGATGCGGGGCTCGTGGCGTTCATATTCCGGCGCAACCTCTCGGTCTACATCTGGATTCTCGCCGGTCTCCTCTCGGCAGGTGCGGTCACCTTCGTCGTGTTGCTTGCCAACGGCATCATGCTGGGTCACACGATCGGGCTCGCGCACGCCACCGGCGTAGCGCCGGCGATGCTCTCGACCCTGTTGCTTCCTCACGGCGTTTTGGAGGTCGGCACCTTCTGCATCGCCGGAGCGGTGGGGTTCCAGGGGTTCAGGATCGCTTCCGACTGGGGTCGAAACGGCTGGAGCGCCGTGCGGTCGCTTCGCCTCGGCTTGGTGCTCGCCTACGGCGCGGTCGCGCTGGCGGTTGCTGCCGTACTGGAGACGTTTGTCACGGGCGCCTTGGCCGACGCCATGGGCCTTCGCTAGCGGATCACAAGGGGACCCGGTGAGGTGCATCGTCGCAGCCTTCCAAAGGCCGGTCGCGCCGGCGTTGGGCACCTGGCTGGTTGGTCTGGCGGCGTTCTCCGTGGTCAGCGTGGAGCGGCTGTTCTCGGCGCCGCACGCGGCGTTCGTGTATGCGCGGCTCAGCGCCTACATTGCGACGGTCACCGTGGCGGCCCTGACGGTGGCGCTGATCGGGGTCTTCGGCTTGGCCTGCGGCGTGATGTTGCGGTGGCTGGACGACCCGATCAGCCCGCGCCGCATCGCCGCGTGCGCGGGTCGGTCGTTCTGGACGGTGGCGGCCTACACTTGGATTGCCCTGGCCTTGCTGGTGGTGGATCCGCCGTCGGCCATTGCGGTCGCCGACCTGTGGACGCCGGAGAGCGTGCAGTCGCAGATGCGCGGCGTGCTCGCATATCGTTGGCTGAGCGACATGCGGGTTGCGGTCCTCGCGGCATATCTGATCGCGGTGGTGGTCCTCCTGCAACGCCACGCCCGGTTGGTCAACGTGGCGATCGCTGTCGGCTTCGGTGCGGGCCTCGTCGCGGCGTTGCTGACGGCATTGGGCGTGCTCGGCGGTGGCCGGGACTTCTAGGTCGGCGCAAAACCCCTCGTGTCCGGCACAGCAGCGTCGTTGGCGGGCTGAGTGATGGGAAAATCCGCGCAAACGCTGGTACGGTGCGTTGTGATCTTGTGGCGAGAACAGTCGTGGGCAACGTCAAGTGGGAGGTTCGGCGGCGCGAGCCCTACGCGGGCGGCAAGCCGTTCGGTGACCTCGGACCCTTCGAGATCGTGGAAGGGTGCGTTCACTACGCGGTCGACCCGGAAGACCCGCGGAACGCCGTGATCGTCGATCTGGACCTGGCACCGCGTAGCGTGGATGGGACGGTGCGCTTCGCCGGGGATTTCACGTTCATCGCGCCGCGGCATGCGTCGGCGACGAAGTTGCTGGTGGACGTGCCGAACCGTGGCCGCCGATTGGCGTTCTCGCAGTTCAATCGTGCGCCGCCCGGTCAACTGCTCGAGGATCCCTGCGCACCCGGTGACGGCTTCGTGTTCCGGCACGGGTTTGCGCTGGCGTCGATTGGCTGGCAGTGGGACATCGCCGAGGGCTTGAGTCTCGACGCGCCCGAAGCCTGCCGGGAGGGTCGCCCAATCGACGGGGATGTCGTCTGCCGCATACAGCCCGGCAGCGATCGGCCGTTCGTGTCGTTTGGACAGCTTGGTGAAGTCACCTATCCGCCGGCCGATCTTGATGATCCGCACGCAAGGCTGTTCGTCCGAAACCACGACAACGCGGCGCAGGCCGAAATCGACCGCCGGCGGTGGCGTTTCGCCCGGAACCGCGGGGCCAGGCTGGAACCCAGCGACCGGTTCATTCACTTGGATGATGGCTTCGAGAAGGGCCGGATCTACACGCTGGTGTATCGCGCCAGCGGAGTGCGCGTGACCGGATGCGGCCTGCTGGCGCTGCGCGATGCAGCAGCCAGCCTGCGTCGCGGCGGCGGCCCGAACGGCGCTGGGTTCCGCCATGTGTTCGCATTCGGCGCCTCGCAGACCGGCCGCGCTCTGCGCCATCTTCTGCACCTTGGCCTCAACGCCGACGATACCGGCGCGCGCGTCTTCGACGGCATCCACATCCACATCGCGGGCGGCCAGCGTGGCGACTTCAACCATCGGTTCGCCCAGCCCTCGAGCGCAGGCGTACCGGCGTCCGGGCAGCAGTTCCCGTTCGCCGGGACGACGACGCGGGACGCGTTGACGGGCAAGACCGACGGCCTCTACGAACGGCTCGCGGGTACGCCGTGGATGCCACGGGTGGTGATCACCAACACGTCCTGGGAGTACTGGCGAGGCGATGCTGCGCTCACGCACGTGGCCTCCGACGGCAGTCGCGATCTCGACGGGCACCCGGACGAGCGCAACTACCTGTTCGCGGGCACGCACCATGTCGGCGCCGTCTGGCCACCCACGGACACGTTTGCGGTGACCGGCGAGAAGGCCCGTTACGGATTCAACGTGGTCGACCATGGGCCGTTGACGAGGGCGGCCTTGCTCAACCTCGCTGCATGGGTCGAGCAAGGTACAACCCCGCCGGCGTCGGCCGTGCCCACGTTGGCAGACGGCACGCTGGTCTCCCGGCGTGCCGTACTCACCAAGTTCGCCCGCGGAGACGGCTTCGCCATCCTCGACGCGGAACGGCTGGGCGGGCTTGCCGTCCTCGATCTGGGCGAAGACGAGGGAACCGGGGTACTGCGTTTCCCGGCCACCGAGGGCGCGCCCTACGCGCGGCTCGTCGCGGACGTCGATCGGACACTCAACGAGCGCGCGGGCATCCGGCTTCCCGACGTCGCGGTTCCGATCGGTTGCCACACGGGCTGGAATCCCCGCCATCCGGAACACGGCGCTCCCGAGTTGGCTGCGATATTCGTGGGGTTTTCGCGTTTCGCCGATGACTTGCCACCGGAGGGGGAGTACGAACTCGAGGTGCGGTCGTGCGCCGAAGCCTTGGTCGAACGGCGCCTACTGTTGCCCGAAGACTACGAGCGGGTGGTGGGCAACGCGATGACTCGGTATCGCTACGCAGCAACCGGTGTCGTGTCCATAACGACGTGACGTCCTTCGCGGAGCGGCTCGGGAACGCGCGTGACCGTTAGCGCAGTCGTGCCGGTGCTCAACGACGCCGACGCCCTGGGCCGGCTGCTCGACGACCTGCACGGTTCGCCGGCCCTCGAAGTGGTGGTGGTCGACGGGGGAAGCGAAGACGGGAGCGTGGATGTCGCAGCGTCCGCCGACGTCGTGGTGACCTCGGCACCCGGGCGGGGTCAGCAGATTCGGGCCGGCGTGGCTCAAGCCAGGGGCGATTGGCTGTGGTTTCTGCACGCGGACTCGCGCGTCAGCCAGACCCTGCTCGTCGCCCTAAACGGCTGCATGGCCAGTCCCGGATGGGGATTCTGCCGGGTGCGCCTCGACGGACCCGGGTGGGCGTTGCGCATGGTCGAGACGGCGATGAACTGGCGTACCGGCATCACCGGGATTGCGACCGGGGATCATGGCATCTTCGTGCACCGTCGCCTGCTGGAGGCCATCGGCGGTGTGCCTGCCCTCCCGCTGATGGAGGACATCGAATGCTGCCGACGCCTGCGTCGGCTCGCCAGGCCACGCCGGATCGAGCCGCCGCTGGTGACCTCGGCCCGCCGTTGGCAACGCGATGGCATTGTGGCGACCGTGCTCCTCATGTGGTGGCTGAGGATGCGGTATTGGGCCGGGGCTGACGCGGTCGATCTGGCGCGCCGGTACTATGGGGACGTGGGGTGAAGGGGCTCCTTGCTTGCGAGGGGCAATGCCCCTGCCCGCCGCTCCGCGGCGGGGGCGCTCCCCGGGTGAGGGCTCTCCCATGCGAGGGGCAAACCCCTCGCGCTCCCCGGCTGAGGGCTCTTCCTCGTTTGGCGATATTCGCCCGGGCACCGGTCCGGGGCCGCGTCAAGACGCGATTGGCACAGGTTCTCGGGGCGGACGCAGCGCTCGCCGTCTACGAACGGCTGCTCGCCCAGACCCTAGTCCGGCTCGCCCCTGGCCTCGGGCAATTCGACCCGGAAGTCTGGCTCGAAGGTACTGTGCCCCGTGCCCGCCTCCAAGGCTTCCGCGTGATCCCGCAGCCCGAAGGGGACCTCGGTACGCGGATGGCGGCTGCGTTCGATGCGGGAGTGACGGCCCTGGTCGGCACGGACATCCCGTCGTTGACCGCTGACTATGTCGACCGGGCGCTCGCGGCGCTCACGGAGGCGGATTTGGTGATCGGCCCCGTGGAGGACGGTGGCTATTGCCTGATCGCGATGAAAGCACCCCACGCACAGGTGTTCCGGGGCATACCCTGGAGCACGCCACGCGTGCTCTCGGCAACTCTCGATGCGGCTCAGGGACTACAGTTGACGGTGCGGTTGCTCGAGCCCTTGTGGGACGTGGACGATGCAGCCGACCTCGAGCGCTGGCGAGCTGAGCGCCCCAGAGCCTAACCCGCGCTTCGCTGCGCTATGCGCGGGTCCGCCTCCGGCCTCAAGGCCCCGCCGTCCTTTCATGGAAGCTGCGCCCGCGGTCACTGCGTTCCCTTGGCGCATCTTCCATGAAAGGAATCAACGGGCTAAACGGCCACTCTGACCAGCCGCCAAAGGGCCGGTGGTCGATGCGCTGTCGGGACGGACTTCCCTGCGAGGGGCAAACCCCTCGCGCTCCCCGGCTGAGGGCTCTCCGACAGTATGTTGGGTACCCGCTACGTAGCGGTGATCGCGGCTCGTCGCTTTCGGGAAATGACGATGTTCTTGCTACGCCCCATCTTGTCTTGGCCGCTGACGCCCATGGGGATGATTTGGATCTTCTTGCCTGCTGCCAAGAACGCTTGCAGGTCTTCTTCGATGGACTTTCTCATTTCTATGTTGTTCTGGGGGAGTTTCTTCGGTGCGCGGCTCAACTTGGCCTCCTGTCGACACAGTCACAGTTACACCGCGCATTGCGCGGCAACGTTGATGGCGTTAGGGGGCTTAAAGCTGGCCGGCGCGTTCTTTAGGCACCGATGCCTCTCGTAACCGACCCTCAATCCCTCGCGCCGAGTCTAGCAATGCCGCACCGCAAATGCACATGGGAATTGCTCCCTTTTTCGTGGCGGACGCCCTTGGCCGGGTCAAGAGACGATGGTCAGGCGTGCGCTTGCGCGATGCTGCGGACCTTCGCGACCATGGCCCGCAGGCCGTTTCCCCGACTGGGGCTCAAGTGCGCGACGAGGTCGAGTTCGCCGAAGAGGCCTTCGATGTCGAAGTCCATGATGGTCGCCGGCGACTGACCGTCGTAGCAGGCCAGGGTGACCGCGATGAGCCCGCGAACGATATGGGCATCGCTGTCGATAGCCAGGTGCAGACGGTCCGCGTCGGCGTCGTAGGTTGGCACTAGCCAGACCTGGCTCTGGCACCCGCGGACCAGGTTCTGCTCGATGCGTTCCTCGACCGGGAGGTGGTCGAGTTGACGGCCCAAGTCGATGAGGAACCGGTACTTGTCCTCCCAACTGTCGAAGAAGCCGAAGCTCTCGCGAATGTCAGAAAGGGCTTGAGACGACATCAGTAGAGGCCGAGTTCGAGTTGCGCCTCCTCGGTCATCATCGCCCGGTCCCAAGGCGGATCGAACACCAGGTTGACGTTGACGGCGGTGACGAACGGGACCTTGCCGACGCGGCGCTCGACGTCCTGCACCAGGACGGGTCCCATGCCGCAGCCCGGCGCGGTCAGGGTCAGGTCGATGTCGACCGCACCGTCGCGGACATTGCAGGCGTAGACTAGGCCCAGGTCGACGATGTTGACCGGGATTTCGGGATCGTGCACGGTGCGCAACGCCTGCTGGACTTGCGCGACCGAGACGTTGCCGTCGTCGGGTGGCACGAGTTCGAGCGTCTCGGGCTCGAAACCCAACGCGTCGGCGTCGTCGCCGTCGATCCGCGCCATGTTGCCCCCGTATACGACGGTGTAGGCACCCCCCAGGGCTTGGGTCACGGTGACGAAAGCGCCCGCCGGCAGGGTGAGTGGATCCCCGGTGGGGACCATGCGCGCGTTGGTGTCGCGCCGCAGTGGGATGACCGTGCGTTCCATGGCTGGAACTTCCCCCGACTTAGGGCCCCGGGTCCGGATTCGCGGGGTCGACCGAGAAACTCTCGCCGCAACCACACTCGCCACTGGCATTGGGGTTCCTGAACTTCAGCACCGCATTCAGGCCCTCGGTCACGTAGTCGATCTCGGTGCCACCCACCAGTGGCCAGTCAGCGTTGTCCACAAGCACGGTGACGCCGTCGAAGTCGAATGTCCTAACGCCGCCAGGGACGCTCTCGGCTTCGTCGGCCACGTAGCGCAGTTCGTACATGTAGCCGTTGCAGCCGCTTTCGGTGATGCCGAGCAGCAGGGCGCCGGCGCCTTCCTTGTCCAGTTGCCGGCGGACGTGCCGCTGCGCGGCCTGCGTCATGGAAATCGCGGCCGGAGATTGCGTTGTGGGATCGAAAATCTCTGTGCTCAAGGGAAGCTCCGTTAGAGCATGGATCGCACCTTGCGAACCGCCTGGGTCAAGGCGTCCACGTCAGCGCGGGAATTATACAACCCGAAGGAGGCGCGTACTGTGCCCGGGATACCGAAGGCGTCCATCAGGGGCATGGCGCAGTGATGGCCCGTGCGGACGGCGATGGCTTGCTGGTCGAGGAGCGCGCCGACGTCGTGCGGGTGCGTGCCGTCGAGGAGGAACGAAAGCACGGGGCCTTTCACCCGGGCGGTACCGACGACCTCGAGTCCCTCGATTTGGCTGAGCGAGGCCGACGCATAGGCCAGGAGATCGGCTTCGTGGGCACGGATTGCCTCGCCATCCAGCGATTCCAAGTAGTCGACGGCGGCTGCGAGGCCGATCGCACCGGCGATGTTCGGCGTGCCGGCCTCGAACTTGAAGGGCAGGGGGGCGTAGGTCGTCTCCTCGATTCGGACGCGTTCGATCATCTCGCCGCCCGTCTGCCAAGGCGGCATCGCCTCGAGCAGTTCGCGGCGACCGAACAGTGCGCCGATGCCCGTGGGGCCGTACATCTTGTGGCCGGAGAAGGCGTAGAAGTCGCAGCCGAGCGCTTGCACGTCGATGTCCAGATGGGCGGGGCCCTGGGCACCGTCGACCACCGTGGTTGCACCGACCGACTTAGCCCTAGCCACGACCCAAGGGATGTCGTTCACGGTGCCGAGGGCGTTCGAGACGTGGCTGACCGCGACAATCCTGGTCCGGCCATCGAGTTTCGCCTCGAAATCGTCGAGGTCGAGTTCGCCCGCAGGCGTCACTTTCGCAGCAGCGAGGGTGGCGCCTGCGCGTTGGCAGGCCACCTGCCATGGCACGATGTTGGAGTGATGCTCGAGTTCGGTGACCAAGACCCGGTCGCCTGGTTGGAGGACGGTGGGGGCGTAGGCGGCTGCGGCCAAGTTGATGCCTTCCGTGGTGCCGCGCGTCCAGATGACCTCTTCAGGCGCGGCGTTGACGCGCTTGGCAACCGTGCCGCGCGCGGCCTCGAAAGCGCGGGTGGCCTCGTCCGACAGCCGATGGGCCGCGCGGTGGACGTTGGCGTTGGCGGTTTCGTAGTACGTCTCGATGGCCGCGAGCACACTGCGCGGCTTCTGCGTCGTGGCCGCGTTGTCGAGGTAGACCACATCGGTGTCGACCACGAGCGGGAAGTCGTCGCGCCAGGCGGGCTGGCTCCCTTTGGCGAGGATTGAGCCACTCGTGCTCCGCGGCCGAGCGCTCTTTTCTTGCGAGGGGTCCCCCCTCGCGCTCCCCGGCTGAGGGCTCTTTTCTTGCGAGGGGTCCCCCCTCGCGCTCCCCGGCTGAGGGCTCACGCGACTACCTCCAGCCGGGCCGCGCCCTCGTCGTCCGCGATCGCTTCGCGCAGGAAGCCATCGACCAGGAGGGCGCGCGCGGCCTTGTCGCTCAACCCGCGAGACCGCAAGTAGAACACCGCCTCCTCGTCGAGGGTGCCCACCGTGGCTCCGTGACTGCATTGGACGTCGCTCTCGAAGATCTCCAACTCGGGCTTGGCGTAGACCTCGGCACTGTCGGTCGCCAACAGGTTCTTGGTATTGAGCGCCGCGTCGGTGGCTTTCGCGCCGGCGGCGATGTGGATCCGGCCGTTGAGGACGGCGCGGGCCCGGTCGGCCACGACACCGCGATAGGTCTGGCGGCTGAAGCCCTGCGGCGCGACATGGTTGACGGCGACCTGGGTGTCGAGGTGCTCGCGGTCGATGAGACGCCACGCGCCGTTGACCGTGACCTGCGCGCCGCTGCCGGCGAGTGTCACGACGACGTCGTTGCGGCGCAGTTCGGCACCACGCGAACTCTGCGCCAGCTCATACCGGGCATCCCGGTCCAGGTGCACCGCGACCAGGCTGCATTCCCGCCTCGGCGTCGGACGCTGCCGACGCAGGTGCCGCAACTGCCCGCCCGGTTCGACGACGGCTTCGACGATCCGGTGCGTGAAGCCGCAGGCCTCCTCGACGAGCGTGATCGAGGCGCCGCGTCCGACCACCAGCAGGATGTGTTGGTAGGACGGGCCGTCGTCCGAGATGCGTACCGGTGCTTCCCCGTGCCAGTCGTCGGGCACGACGATGGCCATGCCGGCATCGAGCAGGAGGCCGTTCACAGCGGCGAGTGGGTGCTCTTCCAGGTCGAATGCCTTGCCGCGGTGGGCCGCGGTAAGCGGCCTTGTGCGCGGATCGTCGAAGTCGACGACGAGGACGTCATCGGGCGCCTCGATGCCGAGCGCCGCCGGGTCGTGCGTCGCCAAGGCAACGTCGTACCAGCGGTTGACGTTGGTGTACTTCCACGGCTCGCCCCGCGTGTCCGGTAGTCCGCGCGCGATGACCGCTTGGCAGGCCGCGCGGTCGAGCCACGATGAACGATCGCTCGTTTCGATGTCGAGGAGTCGCCGGGCGAGGGCCGAGGAGGTGGCCACGGCGGGGTCAGCCGTCGAGCCAGCCATAGCCTTCGTCCTCGAGCGTATGCGCCAGCGTGTGGTCGCCGGAGCGCGCGATCCGGCCGTCGATCAGCACGTGGACGTGATCGGGCACGACGTAGTTCAACAGGCGTTGGTAGTGCGTAACCAACACGATGGCATTGTCGCCGGCGCGGAACGCGTTGATCCCCTCGGCGACCACCTGCAACGCGTCGATGTCGAGGCCGGAGTCGGTCTCGTCGAGCACCGCCAGGCGTGGCTCGAGGAGCAGCATCTGAAGGATCTCGTTGCGTTTCTTCTCGCCGCCCGAGAACCCTTCGTTGACCCCGCGCTTGAGGAAGTCGGCGCTCAAGTGCAACTGCTCCGCCGTGGCGCGTGCGCGCTTGATGAAGTCCACGGCCGACGGCTCGCTCAAACCCGTGTGCACGGCATGGGCGTCCACCGCCGCCTTGAGGAACTCCATGTTGCTGACACCGGGAATCTCGATCGGGTACTGGAAGGCGAGAAAGAGGCCGCGGTGCGCGCGCTCGTCCGGCGTGGCTGCGGTCAGATCCTCGTCGTCCAGGGTGATCGAGCCCACGTCGATGTCGTAGCCGGGCCGACCGGCCAGCACGTTCGCCAGGGTGCTCTTGCCCGACCCGTTGGGCCCCATGACCGCATGCACTTCGCCGGCCTCGACGGTCAGGTCGAGGCCCTTCAGGATCGGTTTGTCGTCGACGTTGACGTGCAGGTCGCGCACTTCGAGCAGGCTCATCCAACCGCCCCCTCGAGGCTCACTTCGAGCAGCTTGGCGGCCTCAACGGCGAATTCCATCGGCAGCGTGCGGAAGACGTCCTTGCAGAACCCGTTGACGATCATGGCAACGGCCTTCTCGGGGTCGATTCCGCGCTGCTGACACAGGAACAGCTGCTCGTCGCTGACCTTTGACGTGGTCGCCTCGTGCTCGACGACGGCGGCGGGCAGCTTGCTCTCGATGTAAGGGAACGTGTTCGCGCCGCAGGTGTCGCCGATCAGCAGCGAGTCGCACTGCGTGTAGTTTCGGGCGCCGGCCGCGGCGGGATTCATGCGCACGAGACCGCGGTAGCTGTTCCGGCTGTGCCCGGCGCTGATCCCCTTGGAGACGATCGTGCTCTTCGTGCGGGGCCCGATGTGAACCATCTTGGTGCCCGTGTCGGCCTGTTGGCGGTTTCGGGTCAGGGCCACCGAGTAGAACTCGCCGACCGAATCCGCGCCGCGCAGCATGACGCTCGGATACTTCCACGTGATCGCCGAACCGGTCTCCACCTGCGTCCAACTGATCTTGGAGCGCGCGCCCAGACAGGCGCCGCGCTTGGTGACGAAGTTGTAGATGCCGCCGCGGCCCTGTTCGTCGCCCGGATACCAGTTCTGCACGGTGGAGTACTTGATCTCCGCGTCATCGAGGGCGACGAGTTCGACCACCGCGGCGTGGAGTTGGTTGTCGTCGCGCATCGGCGCCGTGCAGCCTTCGAGATAGCTCACGTACGAACCCTCGTCGGCGATGATCAACGTCCGCTCGAACTGCCCCGTGTTCTCGGCGTTTATCCGGAAGTAGGTGGACAGTTCCATCGGGCAGCGGGTGTGCTTCGGGATATAGACGAAGGAACCGTCGCTGAACACCGCCGAGTTGAGTGCGGAGTAGAAGTTGTCGGGCTTCGGCACCACGCTGCCGAGGTAGCGCCGCACCAGGTCGGGATGCTCGGCGATCGCTTCCGACATGGAGCAGAAGACCACGCCCGCCTCGCGCAGCTTGTCCTTGAACGTGGTGGCGACGGAGACGCTGTCGAAGACGGCGTCCACGGCGACCTCGGGTACCGCCTGTTCGGATTCGTCGACGCCGGCGAGCTTGGCGCGCTCATGGAGGGGAATGCCGAGCTTCTCGTAGGTCCGCAGGAGCTCGGGGTCGACCTCGTCGAGCGACTTCGGACGGTCTCCCTTGGGTGCCGAGAAGTACGAAATGGCCTGGAAGTCGATGTCCGGAAAGGACACGTGGGCCCAGCGGGGCGGGCGCATGGCCTGCCAGCGACGGAACGCGTCGAGCCGCCACTCCGTCATCCACTCGGGTTCCTCCTTCTTGGCCGAAATCGCGCGCACCACCTGTTCGTCGAGGCCAGGCGGCAACGTGTCGGCGGCGATGTCGGTGACGAAGCCTGCGGCGTAGTCCTGGCTGACCAGGTCGTCGAGCTCCGGAGCGTGTTCGGGCAACGGCGGATTCCCGTCCGTGGAGGAGCCGGGATTGTAGCGAATAACTGACTAAATTACTTGGTTATTCCGGCACTGACAGGCCGCTGACGCCCGAAAACGTCGATTTCCTACAGGAAGTCGAGAGATTGGCCAACGCCGGTCGTGTGTAGGACCGGCACCATGGCAGCTAACCGATCCACCGCCGACATCGATGTCGCTACGTGCTCATGCCGGGCGTACCGCCCCCAAATCCCCTATGGTACGGTCGCGTAACGATGTGATCGGTGGATCTTGCCGCCCCGCAACGCAACGGACGGAGCGACGCCATGGCCGAACCTGCCTATCGAGAGTCAACGAGCATTCCGCGTATCGACCCCGCGTGGAATCTGCCAACGGAAGCCGACCTGCCATTCGACGACGGTCAGCCGTTGCCTGACGGCGACTTCCAGCGCGACCCGGTCAGCTACGCCCTCTACGGGTTGCGGGAGCACTTTGCGGCTCGAACCGACGTCGCGGTGCAAGGGGACATGTTCCTCCACTACTTGGAGGTCGACGACAAGGGCGAAGTCGTGCTCGATGGCGAAGGCCGACCGGTGCGGCGCATGTTGGCGCCGGACGTGTATGTGATCTTCGGCGCGCCCAACCGCAAAAGGAACTCGTACGTGACTTGGGACGAGGGCAAGTTCCCCGACTTCGTCCTCGAAGTGCTCTCTTGGAGCACTTGGCGACACGACATCAGCGCCAAGAAGGCTCTCTACCAGCGGCTCGGCGTGCCCGAGTTTTGGCTGGCCGACCCCCTGAGGGCTTTCGTCGATCCGCCCATGCAAGGCTACCGGCTCGTCGCCGGCGTCTACACGCCCATCGATCCATTGCCCGGAAACCGCGGCGTTCCGAGCGAGGCGCTTGGCTTGGAGTTGCGCATCGAGGACGGATTGCTGCGCATCCACGATCCCCAAACGGGTCGCGACATCCACGACATCCATGGTGCCGCAGAGGCGCTGCGACAAGCCGAAGCCGCGCGACGACAGGCCGAAGCCGCGCGACGACAGGCCGAAGTTGCACGGCAGGCGGCGGAACGCCGGGCGACCGCGGCGGAGCGACGTCTCGCGGAGCTGCGCCGCAAGCAATAGGCATCGATGCCAACGCCGCCGGTAGCAGACCTGCGGCGGCGGCCGGACCCCGTCCCTTATTCCGGTCGTCGGAACAGCAAGGTGAAGCGGTCGGTGTTGCCCGTCACGCTACGCCGCCCGACTTCGTAGCGCAGTTCGTCGTCCGGCCGGTAGTGGAGATCGGAGTAGTCGACGAACTCGAAGCCCGCAGCTTGGACTTCCTTGATCGTGCGCACCGGGTCCTCGCGGCGCCAGTTCTCGTCGGTATCGCTTTGCATGTGGCGGCGGGTGTGATCCACCACGCCGTACAGGCCACCGGGCTTGAGCGCGCGGAATACCGCAGCGTTCATCATCGTCCGGCCGTCGTCCGTGAAGTTGTGCATGTTGCGGAAGGTCAGCGCCATGTCGAAACGACCCTCCCCGAAGTCCATGCCGGTCATCGTGAAGCGCTGCGTGCCTTCCACGGGGACGTAGCCGTCATTGGCGATGACGTCGATGTCCCAGCCCGCCTCGTCGGCAACGGCTGCCACGTTCTGGGTGAAGATCGAAACGGCGAGGCGACCGTTCTCGGCCAGCACGGGCGCTAGGATCTTGGTGTACCAGCCGCCGCCCGGGAACAGTTCCAGCACCTGCATGTCGTCGCTGAGGCCGAAGAAGTTCAGCGTCTGCAAAGGCCTGCGGTTGGCGTCCCGGGCACGTTCGGCATCGGTGCGGATGTCCGATGCCAGTGCCGCGTTCACTTTGTCGTCGATCTCCGCGGCCGGCACGGCAAGCGCCGCGGCAGTCGCAATGGTGGCAAGGACGGTTTTGGTGTTCATCGATTCGGACCTCTGTTCATGGGGTAGGGCTGCCAACGCTCGAGCGGCGTCTTGGGCAGGACTGTGGGATTGACGCAACTCATCGGCCATTTGCCGCGCAGCACCAGCGAGACTTCGCGGCCGACGCGGCGACGGGCCGTCGGCCGCATGCGCGTCGATGCCGATGCGACGTGCGGCGTGACGATGACGTTGGGCATGGCGAGCAACGGGTTGCCGAGGTCGGGCGGCTCCTTCTCGAGCACGTCTAGGCCCGCAGCCTGCACCTTGCCGCTCAGTAGTGCCTCGGTCAGGTCGTCTTCCTTGATGATGGGGCCACGCGCCGTATTGACGATGACCACGCCGTCCTTCATCTGCGCGAAGGCGCCGGCATTCAAGCTGTGGTGCGTCTCCTCGTTGTGGGGCGAGTGCACGCTGATGTAGTCGGCCCGGGCCAGTAGTTCGCTCCAGCTCACCGGTTCGACGCCGGCGTCACCGATGGTCAACTCGCTGACGTAGGGGTCGTAGGCGATCACGTTGAGGCCGAACGCCTTGGCCCGAGCGGCGGTACACCGGGCGACGTTGCCGAAGGACACGAGCCCCAGCGTCCGCCCCATCAAGCGCGGCACGTGGTTCAGCTGCGGGCGGCCTTTGAACCAATCGCCCTCGGCCGCAAGGATGTTCTGCTCCTTGGCGCGTCGGATGGACGCCAGCAGCAGCATCATGGCGTGGTCGGCGACCTCTTCGATGAATACATCCGGCGTATTGGTCACGACGATGCCCGCTTCCGTGGCGGCTTCCACGTCCACCATGTCGACGCCGACGCTGCCAAGACCGATAACGACGCACTTGTCGAGGCGGCTGACCACGGACTCGTCGAGGCGGATTCCCCACGAGGTGATCACGGCGTCGCAATCGGCGGCGCCTTCGGCGAACGCGTCGGCGGTCGGGCTCGGAACCTCGACGATGTCGGCGATCGGTGCGAGTGCCTCGAGCTCCAGGGAGTAGCGTTGCTCCAGGTTCGCCACCTCGGCCGCGCGCGGCAGTTGCATGGCGACTTTCTTGCGGGTGGCCGCGGTCAAGATTGGGTTCCTCTTTCTTGCAGTCGTTCGACGGCCTCATCGCGAAGACCGCGCTTGAAGATCTTCTCGGAGGCGATACGTGGCAGGCGCTCGGTGCGAATCCAAACGTGGTCGGGCACCTTGAACTTCGCCACGTGTTCGGCGGCGAAGTCCTGCACGTCCTTGGCCGAGAGCGTGGTTTCGGGCTTGGCGACGACCACCGCTGCCAACGTCTCGCCTAAGCGCTCATCGGGGACCCCGAACACGGCCGCCTCGAGGACGTTGGGATGACCGTAGAGGACGGCCTCGACTTCTTGGCAGCCGATGTTCTCGCCGCCACGCAGCACCATGTCCTTCAGCCGGTCGGTGATGAACACGTAGCCTTCCTCGTCAACGTGGCCGACATCGCCGGTGTGCACCCAGCCGTCGGTCAGACCTGCCGCCGTGGCGTCCGGCTTGTTCCAGTATTCCGAGAAGTTCATCACGCCCCAGATCCACAACTCACCGGTTTCCATCGGCGCGCAGTCGTGCCCGTCCTCGGCCACCGCCTTGACGCGCACGATTGGCGGAACCGCGCGACCGCAACTGCGCGGACGCTTAAGGAATGCCTCGCCGCCGATCGTGGTGGCCAGTCCCTGGGTCTCGGTCATCCCCCAGCCCGTTCCGGGCGCGCCCTTGGCGATCGTCTTGTCGATCTGGCGTGCGTGTTCGGGTGCCATCGGCGCGCCGCCGCCACCAGCGCTCTTGAGGCTCGAAAGGTCGTACTTGCCCCGGTTCGGCGACTGCACCAGTTCCCAGGCCATGGTGGGCACGCCGTTGAACTCGGTGACGCGCTCCGCTTCGATTATGCGCAAGGCCTCCTCCGCGTCCCACTTGTACATGCCGACGAGCTTGCGGCCGCGGCGAAACGAGGACAGGGCCTGAACCACCAGCCCGGTCACGTGGAACAGCGGCACGGTCAGGATCACGGCCGGTGGATGCTCGGGCTGCGGTGCCGAGCGGCCGACGGCGGCCGCAAGGGCCGGGTTCATCTTCATGGCGATGGCGCCGCCGCATTCCCAGCCCAACAGGGCATTGGTGATGGCCCGGTGGGTGGACAGCACGCCCTTCGGGTGGGCCGTGGAGCCCGAGGTGTACAGAATGGTGGCGTTGTCCTCGGGCGCGATGTCAGCGTCGGGCATCGCGGCGGCGGCATGGCCGATGAGTTGCTCCCAGGTCGTGAGGCCGGGCTGCTCATGGCGGACGGTGATGATCTCGATGGCGAGCTGATCGCGGTGGGGGAGAAGCCGCTCGGTTCGCTCAACGTCCGTGAACAGGATCTTCAAGCCACTGTCTTCGATGCCGTAGAGCAGTTCTTCGCCGGACCACCAGGCGTTGACGGCCACCGCCACCGCGCCGATCGAGGTGATCGCCATGAACGCGGCAATCCACTCCGGATAGTTGCGCAGGGCGATGCCGACCCGGGCGCCGGGCTCGACGCCCCGTTCGCGCAGCGCGTTGGCGCACCGTGCGGCGACGTCCCACATGTCCTGGTAGGTGTAGCGCTCGTCCTTATAGACGTAGAAGTCCTTCCCGGCGTGGTTCAGCCCACTTGAGTAGAGTTCGCGAAGGTTTCGCGGCGCGTTCGCGAAAACGGTGAACTCCACGCCGCGGATGGTCTCGGTGCGCGCCTCGTACGGTTCACCCTTCGCCGTCACGGCAGCAACGGCGGCTTCGAGTTCCAGTTGCATTCACCTCCCCCTGGCCCGCTGGAGCCTCTACGGGCGCGCGAATTCTATACAATCGGTCGCGTCACACCACCTTCCGGGATTGTCGGGATTGACTGCATGAGAGAGAACAAATCGTTGGCCGCGTGGCGGGCGGGCGGCAACACGATCGGCGGATGGCTCTCCATCGGCAACGCCTACACGGCCGAAACGATGGCGAGCCTCGGTTTCGACTACCTCTGTATCGATCTGCAGCACGGCATGTTGAGCTACGACGACCTCACCTACATGCTTCCCGCGATCTCCACCCAGGACACGACCCCCATCGTGCGCGTGCCCTGGAACGAGCCCTACGAGATCATGAAGGCGCTGGACGCTGGCGCGTACGGGGTCATCGTGCCGATGGTCAACAATCGCGAGGAAGCCGAGGTGGCCGTGTCCGCCTGCCGCTACCCGCCGGACGGCTTGCGCTCGTTCGGCCCGATCCGGGCTGCGATGTACGGCGGTCGCGGCTACGCGCGGGACGCGAACGGGCAGATCGCATGCATCGCGATGGTGGAGACCGCGGAGGGCATCGAGAACCTCGACGAGATCGCCTCGACGCCGGGCTTGGACGCCATCTACATCGGCCCGGCGGACCTGGCCTATGCGCTGGGGCTTCACCCGGGGCAGGACGACGACCCAAAGCACATCGAAACCGTCGCGGCCATCCAGGTGGCTTGCCGCGAGCATGGCATCGCGGCCGGGATCCACACGGGTTCGCTGGAGCGCACCCAGCAGTACCTGGCGCAGGGCTTCAACCTGGTGACGCTGGGTTCGGACGGCGGCTTCTTAGCGCGGGCCGCGGCGTCCGATCTGGCCGCGGCGCGCAAGACCGCCTAAGGCGAGGACGCGAGGTAAGAGTCATGGCAACCGCAACCTACGAGACGATCCTCCTCGACAAGACCGACGACATCGCGGTGTTGACGCTCAACCGTCCGCACCGCCTCAACGCCTGGACGGGTCAGATGCATGCGGAGCTGCATGCCGCGATCACCGACTGCAACAACGACCCCGACGTGGGTGCGATGGTGGTCACGGGTGCCGGCCGCGGATTTTGTGCGGGTGCCGACATCCAGGACAACTTCAAGGCGCGGATGACCGGCGAGGGACGCGAGGATGCACGGGCTGACCGCCGGGAGGGCGTCGGCGACTGGATCACCCTGTTGCGCTCTTCGAAACCCCTGATCGCGGCCGTCAATGGCGCCTGCGTCGGGGTCGGTGCGACGATGATGCTGCCGATGGACGTCATCGTCGCCTCCGAGGACGCCAAGTTCGGCATGCTGTTCGTCAAGATGGGCGTTACCCCGGAACTGGCCAGCTCGCACTTCCTCGTCCAGCGGGTCGGGCTCGGCAAGGCGAGCGAGATGTGCCTCACCGGCGCCTTGTACTCGGGTCGGCAGGCGTTCGAGATGGGCTTGGCCGACCGCCTTGTGGCCCCGGCCGACCTGATGGCAGAGGCCACGGCGTTGGCGCGCCAGATCGCGGCGAATCCGTCGCCTCACTTGCGCTGGGTGAAGGAACTCCTGACCGTCAACGGCGCGGAGACCGACATCGCCCTGGTGCAGCGGCGCGAAGGCGAGGCGCTGGCCAAGGCCTACGCGTCCGCCGAGCACAAGGAAGCGGTGGACGCTTTCCTGGAGAAGCGGCCGCCTGATTTCAAACGGGCGGCGCGAGGGAGCTGAAGCGCACCGCGTCTAGCAAGAGCCCTCAGCCGGGGAGCGCGAGGGGCTCGCCCCTCGCAAGGAAGAGGAAAACGCCATGGAAGGCATCGTATTCGGACTCGTTGGACTACTCCTCGGAGCCTCTGTCGCCGTCTTGATTGCCCGGCGACATGCACGCCGGACGCTCGACGCGGCGCTGGCGCGGCAACGCGAGATGGCCGCCGTCGACAAGAGCCTCCTCGAAGAGCGTCTCGACGTCCAAAAGGGCGCCGCCCTGCGCGCGGAGCAGGAACTGGTAAGCGGACGAGAGGAATTGCGAGTGCTCTCGGCCAAGCATGACGTCGCCAGCGCCGAGACCGTTCGCCTCGGGGGCGCCAACGCCGAGCTCACGGACCAACTCCGGGTCGCGCGCGACGAGGGCGCGGTCAGCCGCGCGAACGCCGAAGCGGCCAAGGTCGAGGTGGCCGAGATTCGCACGCGACTCGATGCGGCGGAGCGGAGCTTCCGGGACAAGGAAGCGCTCTTCAAGGAAGCCAGCGCTAATCTCAAGCAAGAGTTCCAATTGCTCGCCAACCAGATCTTCGAGCAACACGGTGCGCGCTTGCAGCAGACCCACACCGAGCAGCTCGGCAACGTCCTAAGTCCGTTCCGACAGCAGATCACGGACTTCAAGCGCCGCGTCGAAGAGGTTTACACGACCGATGCCAAGGATCGCGCGTCGCTGTTGAACGAAGTGCGCAACCTGCAACAGGCCAGCGACCGCGTGAACCGCGAAGCGGAGCATCTAGCGCGGGCGCTGAAGGGCGACACCCGTGTTCAAGGGAACTGGGGCGAGCTTGTCCTGGAACGCGTGCTCGAGGACTCCGGCCTCCGGCGCGATCACGAGTACTTCCTGCAGGCGTCCTTCCGCAACGACGAAGGCGACCTCAAGCGGCCGGATGTCGTCATTCGCCTGCCCGGTAGCAAGGATGTGGTCATCGACGCGAAGGTCTCGCTCGCAGCCTACGAGGCGGCGCTGGCGGCGGACGACGACGAGCAGCGGGATGCGGCCGTCGCGCGCCATGTCTTGAGCCTACGCAACCACGTCCGCAGCCTGTCCGCACAGAGCTACGAGCGCCTCAAGGGCGTCCGCTCCCTCGACTTCGTGCTGCTCTTCGTGCCCGTGGAAGCGGCTTTCACGATGGCCATCGAACGCGACCCGGCGCTCTTCACCGAGGCGTTCGAGAAGCGCCTGGTCATCGTGAGCCCGACGACGCTCATGATGACCTTGCGCATCATCGACAACGTCTGGCGCTACGAGAAGCAGAGCCGCAACGCCCAGGAGATCGCCCGCCGCGCCGGTGCCCTGTACGACAAGGTGCGCGTCATCCTCGAAGACATGGACCAACTCGGGAAGAGCCTGGGGACGGCAAGCAAGTCCTTCGATTCCGCCTACAAGCGGCTGGTCAGCGGCAACGGGAACCTCGTCCGCCAGGTGGAGCAGTTCCGCGAACTCGGCGCGGACGTGAAGAAGGCGTTGCCGAAGGACGTTCTAGAGTCGGCCGTTTAGCTTGCTTGACCGTGGTTGGTGCTCGCAGTCAGTTGCATCTCTTCTGGCCGTTTCCGTGCCTTGCTGCGGGGCAGCCCGGCGAGCGCAGCGCTCGCGGCGGTTTTCATCCTGACCGCGTGACGGCGTTTCAACGTTTGCGACACGGGGTCGATCTCGATGCCGACCGACTCCAGCGCCGTGAGGCCGAGGATCGGCTCGGTGTCCTCCGGTCCGAAGCCCACGGTGGCACCGACGAACTCGCCCATGAACTCGATCTGCGCCACGGCAATATCGACGGTCGAATGACGACCGTCGGCGAGTTCGTAGGTTCTCGATCCTTGCGGCCGCAATCCGACGCTGCGCAGCGCGTTGGCAGGAACGACACAGTCGGTCGACCCGGTGTCGACTAGAAACAAGCCGTCCCAGGTCCGATCCGGTGCTGCCGGGTTCCTGACGGTCGCTGTGACTTGGATGATGCCCATGGTTCCGCGCCTTCGGGTCCTGCGGTGCGGGGCTTTGTACCGGATGGAGGCGGGTGAAACAACGCACCGGGCGGATTTCTCACGTGCGTGTAGACGACTTCCTACTTCGTCGGCGTCACGACGGGCGTTTCGCCACGCCAGATCCAACCCTGTTCGGTTGCTGAAGTCGACCGCGGTGCCGTTGCCGAAGGACCTCCTGGAAACCGCGCCGGACTAACCCGTCACGCCTTGCCCGATGAACGCGGGGGTTTCGCACACCGCGTAGGGATGGATCAGGCTCGCGTCGAGCAATTGGCGATGCTTCTTGATCGGTTCGATCCGCTCGCGATGGCACTGTTCCTTCGATGGCGCCAACACGACGCTGTCGAGAGGTTCCCAAATGGGATTCACGGGCAGAGGAGGCTCGAACGTGCAGCGCGTCTCCCAAGCCCCCTTGTGCAGTTCCTGGACCTCGATGGCACGAACAAGAGCCCAGTGCGAGAACCGCAGCGGATTGCCCTCGACCGCAAACATCACCGGCATGCGCTCGCCGCGACTTGTCGCCTGGTCGAGCAGTTCACGCGCGACCAGCCACGGATGGCTGTCGCGATAGATGCCTCGGCCAACGGTGCCCGGCGGCCCGGGCTCCCGCGCAGCTTCAAGAAGACTTTCCAGGGCTTGCGCCGCGACCACGGTGCAGATGCAGTATTCGCTCACCGGCATCAGCGGTTCTCAACTTGGTTCTGTCGGATGACTGTAGAGGCTTTCAATGTTTCCGTGTGGTTGATCTGGTTAACGGAGGCGGGCGCTATTCCGCACGATGCACCAGAACTGCGGTACCACCAGAACCAGCCTTGACACGCCAAAGAAAGCGGCGTATGAGTCGAGGGGCGACCGGGAGAAAACACCCGACAGTGGCGTAATGCCGCAGTTCCCGCCCTCTTGACATTTGCGCTCGGCGCGAGTGCTCGTCCCGGCCCAACCGGCCCATTTGGTCCGCGTTAAGCAAGGGGAGGGTACCTGGGATGTCTATCAGCCACGCGAAGCAATCGCTTTTCCCGCGCATCGCGACGGTGTTCGTTTCCGTGCTGCTGGCCGTGCCCACGGCGGCTCAAGGCACCGAGGAACCCGCCACGCGCATCACCGAGGAGATCATCGTCACCGCCGAACGGCGCGAGGAGAACGTGCTCAGGGTACCGATGAGCATGACCGTCCTGAACGCCACCAAGATCGACGAACTCGGGATCCAGAATGCCATGGACTTAGAGCAGCTCGTGCCGGGATTGCAGTTCGGCGATCCTACCGAGGGGCTCGGCCATGGCACCACCATGCGCGGCATGGGAACGGCCCGCGGCGGGGACAAGGCCGGCGTCGACATATCGCGCGACGAAGCGGTCGCAACCTATGTCGATGGCGTATTCACCTTCGCCGAATACGGTCTGGACGCGCACCTGTTCGACCTGGAACGCGTTGAAGTGCTGCGTGGGCCCCAGGGGACGATGTTCGGCCGCAACGCCATTGGCGGCGCTATCAACTACTACACCAAGAAACCCACCGACGAGTGGGATGCGCTGGTCATCGCCGAGGTCACTGATCAAATGACGCAGAGGGTGAACGTCGCCTTCGGGGGCCCGCTATCGGATCTCTTGAGTTTTCGCATCACCGGCGGCTTCTTCACGGGCGACGGTGCGCAGGAGAACATCGGCTTTGGCGGCGACTACGACGCGCCGGATCAACGCAGTATCTCGCCGCAACTCAGGTTCAAGACCGACCGCCTGGACGTCAACCTCCGTTATGGCTACGTGGAGGACACGGGTGCACCGCGCACCCCGATCTCCATTTCGGATCGCGTTCGCGACGTCGAGTGCGCCGAATTCCCCGGGCTGACGTATTCGGCCCTGATCAATGGGTGCCATCCCAACAACTGGTACCTGTATGAAGGCTCCGTGCCGTCGATCGACCCCAACTGTCCGCCGAACGTGGTGGGATTTAAGTGCGGCAAGTTGAAGAACATTACCAATGTCAACGCGCCGGGCATTCAGGACAGCCACCGCGAAACGGTAATCGCTTATGCCATGTTCGATCTCACGGAAACCTTGACGCTGCGCTACAACTTCGGTTGGGCGGACATTCTCCAAAGCAGCAGTCGCGACAACGACAATACGAACAGAGTCAGTAGTGCGCAGGATGTTTCCCTGGCGAGCGACGGCCTGGTGCCGTTTATAAACGATCGACAGGAGAACTTTTTTCCGTATGAGGAGATCTCACACGAGTTGCAGCTCCTGTCGAACTTCGACGGCCCGTTTAATTTTGTAAGCGGCGTCTTTTACTACGACGTCGAAAACGCGTGGGACATGGAGATCGACAGTTTCAGCACGACTTTCCGGTTTCTCAACGCCGACGAGGCGGCTCAGGCTGCGGGCTTCGACGGGTGCCAGGCGATGCTCGAGCTCTTCGGGTTGGGGATAGAGTCGAGACTACCGGATCTGTACTTCACGTGTCCGCCGGGCAGCGATCACACCCATGCGTTTGAACTCCTATCGCGTCATACGTCGGAGACCTTTGCGGCGTTCTTCAGTGCTGATTACCGCATCGATGAGCAGTGGCTCGTGTCGGGCGGGCTGCGTTATTCCAAGGACACAAAAGACAGGCCCGGCTTCGATGGGTCGACTACCATCGATCTTGGTACAGGTGTACCCGTGCTAGTCCATTTCGACATCTCCAATTTGTTCGGCCATTTGCAGCCCGGTGAAACCGTCAGTTGGGACAAGACCATCGGTCATATCGGTATCGAGTACACACCGGTTGAGGACAGGCTGTTCTATGGCCGCCTCTCCACCGGCTACCGCGCCGGCTCGTTCAACTACGACGAAGGATCGCCGAACACACCACCGGTACCCACCGATCCTGTCGAAGAAGAGACCAACATAAACTATGAACTGGGTGTCAAGGGAATATTCGCCGACGATCGGTTGCGGTTAACGGCGGCCGTGTACTACAGCGACATCGAGAACTACCAGATTCTCTTGACGCAGGAGGTGCCACCTGGCTTCTTGCAGCCCCACCACATCTCTCCCAACACCGAGTACACGGCCAACGTCGACGGGACGAGCCTCTCGGGGTTTGAACTCAGCGCCGAGTATCGGCTCAACGAGCAGTGGCGCGTGGACGGATACTACAACTTCCAGGACTCCAGCCTCGGCGCGCATTCGGCCGCCATCCGCGGCAATCCGGACAACGATTTCCTGATTCACGAATACGTGACCCTTGCTGGTGAGCCCATGTCTCGTCCCTATCCGGCGCCGGAGGATGTGACCGGCAATCGGCTGCCCATGCAGCCGACGCACAAGGCGGCTCTGACGCTCGTGCACGAGCGACCCCTCACCGCCGGGGGGCGGTTGCAGTTGCTCTCGACCTTGAGCTATACCGGTTCGCGCTATCCCGATATCGGTAACCTCGATTTCTACAAGATGCCGGCGTACGAACGCTGGGACGTCCGCGCGAGGTGGACCTCCGCGAACGATGCCTGGTCGGTGACCGCGTACATGCAGAACCTGACCGATGAAATCGGCCTCGTGCAGTTCGTCCCGGTGTCGTACCACGAAGGCCGCGAATCGCAGACGATGGGCACGCTCACCGACCCGCGGCGGATCGGGCTGCAGGTCCGCTGGCGGCCGCGGTTCTGAGCTTTGAACCTGGGTTGTTACCCCCACCCGATTGGGCGGGGGTAACCAGGGCGAGCCCCGCAATCTGCGTTCTTGCCACGCTGCTCTCGCTGGGTCCGGCGAGTCACGCCGAGGAAGCGCCGCTCGAGTTCCAGCACGGCGTGTCGATTCTTCACGAGTTGAAATATCCCCCCGACTTTCGCCACTTCGCGTTCGTCAACCCCGACGCGCCGAAGGGCGGCACGCTGGTCATGCCGTCCATGACCGACTTCAACACGCTCTCGCCGCTGTTGACTTTCGAGCGCGCGCCGGGATTGAACTGGGTCTACGAGACCTTGCTGCTGCGCGCAGGCGATGAGCCGGCGGCGTACTATGGCCGACTGGCCGAGAAGGTCGCGCTCGGCGCCGATCGCCGGTCGATTGTCTTTCGCCTGCACCCCGGAGCGCGTTGGCACGATGGGCTGCCAATCACATCGCGCGACGTCAAGTTCACCTTCGACGCCATGAAGGCCGACGTCACCGGTTCGACCATTCGTATGGCGTCGCCGTGGTTCGAGTCCGTCGACATCGTCAGCGATCGGGAGTTCGTGATTCGAATGATCGCGGATCCCAGCCTTAGCCTCACGCCGCTCGCCGACTACATTCCCATACTGCCCGCGCACTACTGGGCGGACAAGGATCCCACCGTCGCGACCCTCACGCCGCCCCTCGGCAGCGGTCCGTACCGGATCGCGGCGGTCGAGAAGGGGCGTTTCGTTCGCTACGAACGCGTACCTGACTATTGGGGCTGGGACCTTGCCGTCAATCGCGGCAGGTTCAATTTCGACACGATTGTCTACGACGTCTACCGGGACGCGACGGTGGCGCGTGAAGCGCTGCGCAAGGGGCTGCTCGACGTGTGGTTGCAGTGGGGGCACGAGATGCTGGCCTTCGACATCCCGGCGCGCGACAGGGGCTGGCTGGTGCAGGGCAAGCGGCGTTACCGCGTCACCATCGGCGCGCGTTTCTGGCTGATCCTGAACAACCGCCGCCATCCCTTTGACGATGCCAAGGTCAGGGAAGCACTCAGCTTGGCGTTCGATTTCGAGTGGCAGAATCGTGCGCTCTATGGCGGTCGCCTGACGCGCGCCGACAGTTATTTTCAGAACTCGATGTTTGCCGCCACGGGCTTGCCGAGCGAGTCGGAGCTTGAGCTCCTCGAGCCGTTTCGCGAACGGATACCCGAGCGAGTGTTTACCGAGGCCTTTCGTTTTCCGCGCACCGCTGGCAGCGGTGGCAATCGAGCGGGGCTGTCTAGGGCGCGTGCGCTCCTGGCAGAGGCCGGATGGCAGATGCGCGACGGCGTCCTCGTCAGCCAGGCGGGCCAGCCCCTGGAAATCGAGTTCCTGTCCGGCACGGTGGCGGACCAACGCAGGCTATTGCCGTACATCGATGCATTGACCGTGCTCGGTATCGAGAGTCGGATCAGATTGGTCGACCGCGCCCAGTACATCAGTCGACTGAGAAACCGCGACTACGATGCGCTCATCAGGATCGGCGACTTCGGGTTGCCGCCGTGGGAGCTGCATCTATCGTTTCACTCTCGAGCGGTCGATGCGCCGCTTTCGTTCAACCACGCCGGGATCAATCATCCAGCAGTCGATGCCCTGGTCGATGCGGCGAAGGCGGCACCAACACTGGAGTCGATGGTCACCGCGTGTCGAGCCCTCGACCGCGTCCTGCTTTGGAGTTTCTACCAGATTCCGTTGGACGCGGTGGATGATCAGCGCCTCGTCTACTGGGACAAGTTCGGTCGGCCACAGCGGGAAGCCGAGGCGACATACATGTCGCCCTTTCCGGACGGCTGGTGGTATGACGAAGCCAAAGCCGCTTCCATCAAATAAACCCGAGTCTTGTTGCCTGGCGGTCGCCGCCGCCTCGGCGCCGGGAGAATTCGCGCAGCGAATTCTCGGGGCGACCGCGAAGCGGTCGCGTCTCGCATGGATATCGCTCGTTGAACGGATGAGCGCCGGCATTGCATCCGTAGAGGCGTATGCTGTATATACATCCATGTGCGAGCAGACTCTAAGAGAAGAGTTGCCAAGCGAAGATCACCATACGCCGATCGCCCATCTGGAGCCCGGCAAGCCGCCGCCGGAACACTATTATGCGGAGAATCTGCTGGCCGTCGTGCGCACCGTGTTGCGTCGCTACGGTGACTTGCTGGATTCGGCCGAGCGGTGCTTTGGGGCAAGGATCCTCGCCTTGCCCGCACCGGCGCAGCGCCTGTACGCGCGGCTGATCGGTCGCCGCGGCCCGCTGATACGCGAAGACCGGCTGGTCTACGCCGAGGTCGGCGATCTGCAAACGGCGTTGCGCTGCCTTGCTGATGCGGGATTGATCGAGCGCTGCCCCGCGGCGCCGGGGGAGGTCTTGTGCGGCCTGATGCGGCGGCCCGAACTGGAGGCGCTGTTCGCCCCCGAACTTGCGCACGCGCCGCCTGGGGGTAGCAAGGCTGAACGGGTCGAGTGGGTGGCGGCTCGGACCCCGGGGCCTTTCCTGCGGTGGCGGTTGCGGCGGGCCTTCGCGTGGCTCGCCGTGGCGTCGTCCGACCACTTGGACCTCTACCGGCTGCTCTTCTTCGGTGACCGCCGGCAGGACCTGACCACGTTCGTGATGCGAGACCTCGGCGTCCACCGTTACGAGCCGATCGAATTGTGCCGCGAGACCCGACTGTTTGCCGACCGAGCGAGCCTGACTCGGTATTTGGTTCTAACGGCCATCCACGACGAGGTCGCCGCCCTCGGCCAGCACCCCGACATGGAGACCTGCGCCGAGCAGGTGCAGGAACTCGTCGCACGCCTGGGCGACGAGATCGACAACCGGACCTTGGAGCGCCGCCGGAGTCGTGTCTTGAACCAGCTCGGGCGCAACCTCGAACGCGCCGGCGCGAATCAGTGGGCGTTGTGCTGCTTCGGCCTCTCGACGCTGGCGCCGGCACGGGAGCGGCGCATGCGCATCTTGCACCGACTCGGTGATCGCGGCGGTGTCGAGCGATTGCGCCGCGAGGTGCTCTCCGATCCCGAGACGACGATGGAGGCCGACTTCGCCGCGCGGTTCGCCCGTCGAGGCCGGCGCCCGGCGGTGCCCACCACCGAGGTGGAACTCGACGCGGTCCCCGGGATGCCGATCGAGCAGTATGCGGCCGGCCTGTGTACCGCATCCGGTGGCACGGCCTGGCACCTGGAGAACAACCTGCCGATGGCGATCTTCGCCTTGGCGTACTGGTCCTGGATGTTCGCACCGGTCGAGGGCGCATTCCTGCACCCGTTCCAGGTCGGCCCGCGCGACCTCTTCTGGCCCGATTTCTTTGCCGCGCGCGCGAACATGTGCCGGGATCCGCTTACCGGGCCGCTCAAGGCGAGACTGAAGCGCGCGGCCCGGGCCAAGGCCGGAACGGCGAACCGGTTGTTCAGTTGGCAACGCTGTCCGCTCGACGTCATAGAGGCGGTCCTCGAAGCCATGCCCGAGCCCGATTTGCGTGTCCTGCTTGAGATCGTCCGTGACGACCTCGCCGGAAAACGTAGCGGCTTCCCGGACCTCACCGTCGTCTACGGGCCCGGCCGCTACGAGTTCGTCGAAGTGAAGGGGCCGACCGATCAACTGCAGGGGCATCAGCACCTGTGGATCCAGGCACTGTGCGCGGGCGGTCTGCCGGTGCGCGTATTGCGGTTCCGGCTGAAGCGGTGACCGCGCCGTGATCATCGCTTCGAGCGATGACATGCCGGCCTCGACCGACCCGATCCGCCTCGGCGTCAAGGAGTTGGCGCAGTTCGTACACCGGCATGGCGACATCCACTATCGCTACGAGTTCTCGGCGCTGGCCCAGGAGGGAATCGCACGCCAGCAGGACTACCAACGCGACAGGGCACCGAGCTACCAGTCCGAGGTGAGCGTCAAGGCAACGTTCGGTGCGCTCATGGTCAGTGGCCGCATCGATGGCTGGGATCCGGAGGCGGCCGTTGTCGAGGAGATCAAGACGACGCGGGCCGACGCGCGGGAGCTGCACGCGCGGATCGGCTCGGTCAACACGGCACAACTCAAGCTCTACGGCGCCATGCTCGTCCTCGCGGATCCGACGCTCGGCCCGTTGCGATTGCGCCTGGTCTACCTGCACCCGGACAAGCCGACCGAGACGGTTTTCGAGGAGCGGCTCTCTCGGCGCGAACTCATGGATTTCTTCGAGACGACCTGCACGGCCTACGCGCGATGGATCGCCTGGACGGACGACCGACTCGCCCGCCGGGACGAGCGGCTGCGTGCCGCTTCGTTCCCGCATGAGGAGTTCCGCAACGGTCAGCGCCGCGTGGCGAAAGCACTGTTCCGCGGCTTCCGCGACGCCGCCGACTGGCTGGTCGAAGCGCCCACGGGATCGGGCAAGACCATCGCCAGCGTCTTCCCCGCGTGCAAGGCAATGGGCGCAGGCCACTTGGACCGGGTCGTGTTCCTGACCTCGCGAACCACCGGGCAGCGGGCCGCCGAAGCTGCCTTCCGGGTTGCCGCGGGGGACGCGGCCGTCGCCGTCACGATCACGGCCAAGGACCGCATCTGCTTCAACCCGGGCATGCCGTGCGATCCGGAGCGTTGCGAATTCGCGCGCGGCTATTACGACCGCATGCCGGCGGCCCGCCAGGCGTTGCTCTGCGGCGGCGTGGCGGATCGTGCGGTGGTGGAGCGGGTGGCGCGCGAGCATCGCGTATGTCCATTCGAGCTGTCGCTGGATGCCGCCGCCTGGGCCGACGCCGTCATCGGCGACTACAACTACGTCTTCGATCCGGTGATCCGGCTCAAACGCTTGGACAATGAGCGCTTCCGCCAGATCGGGCTGATCGTGGACGAGGCCCATCAACTGGGCGACCGGGTCCGGGACATGCTGGGCATGCGCCTCAGTCGATCCGTTGTGAAAACAGCCATCGCGGAACCCGGCATAACCCCGATGCTCGCCAAGGGTTTGCGTTCCGTGGACCGCGCCCTCGGCAAGCTCGACAGAACCAGCAGGGAGGCAGTGGAGGATCGCGATGCCGAACGGGAAGTGGCCTGGCCCGAGGGTCTCGTCCGGGCCATAGACCGTTTTCTGGGAGCCTACGCCGAGACGCTCGTTGAGCCGGATGCCCTGCCGGCCGTGAACGAAGCCCACTTCGATCTGCTCCGCTTCCGCCGTGCCTGCGACTGGGCGGAGGAAGGCACGTTCCACTGTCTCGGGTGCTACGTGGGGCGGAGATTCCAGGTCGAGATCGTCTGCACGGTCCCGGGTCGCCACATCCAGGAGATCCTTGCGCCATTCCACGGCAGCGCGCGCCTGTCGGGTACGCTCACGCCGACAACTGTCTTCCAGCGCATCCACGGCTTCGGCGAAGAGTCGGATTCGCTGTCGACGACAGGCCTTGCGTTCCCGGAGCAACTCGAGGTGCTGCTCGTCCCGGACTTGAGCACGTTCTATCGTGACCGGGAACGCACGCTGCCGGCTCTCGTCCGGTTGATTGACGGCGTTCGCGAGGCGACGCCGGGCAATGTTCTGGTGGCCTTCCCGTCGTTCGCCTACGCGCGCGCCGCCGCCGCGGTTTTCGACCATCCCGGCCTGCGTTGCCAGGAGCCGGACATGGCACTGGCCGAGCGGGAGGACTTCATCGCCTGGCTCAATGCGGACCGCGACAGGGTGGCATTCGTCGTCATGGGCGGCGTTTTCGCGGAGTCGGTGGACTACGACAGTGAGGCCGTCCGCGGCATCGTGGTCGTCGGTGTAGGGCTGCCGCCACGCTCGCTCCGTCGCGATTGCATCGCCGCCGACAGCGTTGCCAACGACATCGCCGAAGACGGCTTCGAGATCGCCTACCGGCAGCCGGCCATGACGCGGGTGGTGCAGGCCGTCGGCCGGGTTGCGCGCGGCGACCATCGCGGCTTCGCCGTTCTCGTCGATCCCCGCTTCGGCGATCCGGCCTACCGGGCCTTCATGCCGAACTGGTGGCAGCCGCGTTTCGTGCGAGCCAGCGCAGCAGCGCAGGAGGTGGCCGATTTCTGGGGCGGGTGACGGTACGCGCGGACCAGTAGGTCCGCCACGTCCTCGTCCGCATTCGGTCTGGTACAAGGCCCATTGCGGGCGTGGACGCCCGCGTACCTCGATGGGGGGTAGCCCCGCTAGTTTGCCGGATCGCCGAACATGGGATCGATAAAGCGATGGAACTCACGCGACTATCCATGGCGGGATCGTGGTGACGCGCCCATCTCGTGGCAAAATGCGCCCATGCACATGGCCGAGTACGGATTTGCCCAGTAGGCTCAAGCGTGGACTTCGAGTGGGACGAAGCAAAGCACCGCACCAACATCGGCAAGCATGGCGTGGGCTTCGCAGAGGCGTCCACGGTGTTTGGCGACCCCTTAGACGTGACGATCCCAGACCCTGCTCACTCAGTGGCGGAGCCGCGTTTTGTAAGCGTCGGCGTCTCGGCCCAGGGGCGTGTTGGTCGTATCCTATGTGGAGCGGGTCGGCGACACAATTCGGATCATCAGCGCGAGGGAAGCCTCGCGACGCGAGCGAAATGACTATGAGTCAGGATGACAGAGACACGTTGCGAGACGAGTATGACTTCTCCAAAGGAGTTAGGGGGAAGCACTACCGGGCCTATCGAAAAGGCACGAACGACGTCCTCCTAGAGCCCGATGTAGCCGCGGTGTTCAGGGACTCCGCGTCCGTCAATCAAGCGCTTCGGACGATCGCGCAACTGGCAAGGCAGCAGGCGGGAGATGTGGCGGGTCGATAGCGTGAAGTGGCCAGGCCGGAGGGTCTCGTCCGGGCCATAGACCGTTTCTGGAACCTACGCCGAGACGCTCGTTGAGCCAGACCTGCCGGCCGCGCGACTGCATCGCCGCCGACAGCGTCGAAGACGGCTTCGAGATCGCCTACCGGCAGCCGGCCATGACGCGGGGCGTTCAGGCCGTGGGCCGGGTTGCGCGCGGCGACCATCGCGGCTTCGCCGTTCTCGTCGATCCCCGCTTCGGTGATCCGGCCTACCGAGCGTTCATGCCGAATTGGTGGCAACCGCGTTTCGTGCGGGCCAGCCCAGCAGCGAATCAGGTGGCCGACTTCTGGGGCGGGTGACGGTGCGCCGCGCGCACCGCGTTGTCGTTAGGCGCCGCTTAGGCCCAGACCAACGGTTCCGTGCTGTGTCCGAACGTCTCCGCGGGCGCGCCGAAGGTGCGTAGCAGGGACAAGAACAGGTTCGACAGGGGGGCGTCTTCTTCGCCTTCGTGGACGACATGGCGCCCATGCGAGAAAGGCCCGCCCGCGACGAGGATCGGCAGGTGCTTGGCGCTGTGCGAGTTGGCGTTGCCGAGGTTGCTGCCGAACAGCACCGTCGTCGAGTCGAGCAGGCTCGGGCCTCCGTCGGGACGTTCGTCGAGTCGGTCGAGGAGGGCGCCGAACCGTTTGACGATCTCGATTTCCACCAGCTTGAGCTGGGCGATCTTCGCCTCGTCCTGGCCGTGGTGGGACAGGCCGTGGTGTTCGCCGTTCACGCCGTCGACCTTGGGCACCGCGCCGTGGTCCTGGATCATCAGGCTGATGACGCGCGACGAGTCGGTTGCGAGGATCAGCGGGATCAGGTCGAGCATGCGTTCCACCCGGCCGATGAGGTCCGCCGGGTCGTCAACATCCTGGGGCGGGTCGGCCTCGACGACGGGTTTGGGGCGGTCGAGCCAGGCCTGCACTTCGACGAGTTCGCGCTCGGCGGTGCGTACCGCCTCGAAGTACGCGTCGAGCTTGCGCGCATCGCCCGCATTGGCGTGGACGCGCAGCGCCTGGGCGTCCAGGCGCAGGCGGTCGAGGATGCTGCCGCCGTCGGCGAGCCGCTGCTTCTCGCGAGCCACCGTTGCGGCGTCGCCTTGCAGGAAGAGCTTGGCGAACAAGGTAGCCGGGCTGATTTCGGCCGGCACCATGACGCCGCCGGTAGTGTACGACTGGCTCTGCGGGCTCACCGTGCCCATGACGATGGACGGGTAGCGCGTGACGTAGCCCACGTGGTTGGCGGCCGCCTGGTCGAGCGAGAGCGTGTTCTGGAAGCCGTCGAGGCCAGGATGTTCGGCCGATGTCAGCCAAGTGATCTCCGAGTTGTGCGCCTGCCGGCCAGTCTGGTTGGCGTGGGCGAAGCCGGAGAAGAGCGTATAGCGGCTGCGGTGACGGTCGATCAGGGCAAGGTAGTCGCTCGCCTCGTAGTCCGCGCCGCCGGTCTTCGGAAACCACGAATCGGCATAGAGCCCAAGCGTGGCGCAGATGTTGACCATGCGCCGCGGCGCTTGGGTAGCGGCGTGGGCGACGGACAGGCTCGGCAGCCACGGCAGCGCGACCGCCACGCCGCCTGCCTTGAGGAACGTCCTTCGGTCGGGCATGACTCAAAGCCTCCTGAAAAGGTCGCTCTTCGCGACCTCGTGAATCATCGTTCGCAGTGGATAGTCGTCGGTCGCCACCGCGGCAACGATGGCATCGCGCTCCCGGCGGTCGGCGAAGCCCACTTCCGCGCCCGTCGCCAACACGAGGAGTTCGGAGACGACGTGGCGGGCGACCAGGTCGAGTTTCTGATCTAGGAGGAAGCGCTGATAGTCGGCGAAACCGGCGAATGCGACGCCTTCCGGCGTGATTCCGCTTGGATCCACCGGCAGTCCCTCCTTGTACGGGCCGGGGTAGCGATCGCCGTTGACTTCGACTTCGTCGCCCGATGCCCGGTAGGTGGTGCGGAACCCGCCGATCGGATCGAAGGACTCGAGCGCGAGGCCCGGCGGATCGATCACCGTGTGGCAGGTCGCGCACATCGGGTTCTCGCGATGCGCCTGAAGCTGTTCGCGGATGGTCGTCGCGCCCCGGGTGTCGGGTTCGAGACCGGCGACATTCGGCGGTGGCGGCGGGGCCGGCTGGCCGAGCAGATTGGCGAGCACGAAGTTACCGCGCGGTACCGGCGAGGACGTCGTGCCATTGGCGGTGAGCTTGTGAATCGCGGCCTGCGCTAGAAGGCCACCGCGCACGCTCTCCGGCGGCAGGTCGACGCGGCGCATGTGCTGGCCCGCGATGTCGCCAATCCCGTAGTGCTCGGCGAGGCGTCGGTTCACAAAAGTGAAATCCGCGTCTACAAGATGGCCGACGCTGCGGTTGTCGTCGATCAGTTCGCCGAGGAAGAGCTCCGTTTCCGCGGCCATCGCCTGGCCCAGGCGCTCGTCGTACTCGGGATAGAGCCCGGCGTCCGGCGTCGTGGCGTAGAGCTCGTAAAGCCGGAACGCTTGACCAGCGAAGTCCTTGACGAAGCGTTCGCTTCGCGGGTCGTCAAGCAGGCGTTCGACTTCGGCTGCCAGGGTCGCGTCGTCAGACAGGCTGCCTTGACCCGCAAGCGCCAGCAGACGCGCGTCCGGGGGGCTGCGCCAGAGGAAATAGGCCAACCGTGTGGCGAGTCCGTAGTCGTCGAGAAGCGCTTCGTCTCCCGCGCCGGACGTGGCGCCGTGAAACAGGAAGGGCGGGGCGCTGAGTATTGCGCGCAGCGGTACGCGCAAAGCATGGATGAAGTCCCGACCTTCGGCGAGCAACGGTTCGGCGAGCCGCGCATACGCTTCCGCTTCGCCCGGCACCAGTGGGCGCCTGAACGCCTTGGGCGCGAAATCGGCGACCACGTCGAGGACATGCGCGTACGGATCCTTGTCGAGCTGGACTTCGCCGTCCAACACCTCGAGGTCGCCGAGCAGTGCCCGCGTGCCCTCGGGTGGCCACGCATCAAAGAGCGGCCCCTCCACGGCGAGCCACTTGATGGCGATGCCCTCGCCCTTGTAGTCGCGCACGTTCTTGTCCGGCGCGTAGTAGTTGACGTAGTCGCCTGGCGGCTTCTTCAGATCAGCCACCGAGGGGCTGATCACCTGGCCCGGCTTGAGGAATGTCGTGACTTCCAGCGTCCGACTCTCCTCGCCGACGAGGTCGAAAGAGCCAATCAGGTCGGTGAGCGCCGCCGCGGCGGCGACGCCCTCGTTGCCCTTGAAGAGCGTCAGCGTGACCGGCGAGGTCGCTTGGTAGGGATAGGCTTCGATGGACACGCGGTAGCGGCCCGCGCGGGGCACGGCGTAGCCCTCGGTGTCCGTGTGAAACATGTACGTGGATGCGCCGTCGAAGAACGTGGCCACGGCGTCGTCCAAGAGCTTGGTGATGCCCCCGCCGAGGATCTCGGCGTCGTGCATGAACCCGAGATAGCCGGATTTGGCGTACTCGACCCGGAACGTCTCGGTCTTCGGCCGCGCACCAGTGTCCAGCGCGACATCGAGCGCGGCATCCGCAGCATCGAGATAGCCGCGCACGTGCAGCGCGGAAATGCCCTGCTTCGCGGCGACCGTGTCGAAGCCACCGGTATCGGCTTCCGCAGGAAGTGCCTCGGCAATGGCGCCGGCGATCTCGGGATCGATCTTCAACAGATCGCTGATGGTGTACTGGTATTCGAGGCGCGTCAGGCGGCGCAGTGGCGTGCGCTGCGGACCCCGCGCTTCCAGGTTGGCCTCGGTCAATGCGCGATCCAAGGCCGCGAGGGCGGGATCGACCACCGTTGCCTCGGGGGTCGGCATCGGCGGCGGCGGCATCTCGCCACGCTGCACCCGGTCGAAGACCCGCTCCCAGGTCCGGAATGTCGCGCCGTCGGAGAGGTCGAACCCCGTGGTCGAGAGATCGAGTGAACTGAGGATCAGGTTGCTGTGGCACGCAAGGCACGACGACTCGAGGAGCGGTCGCACGTCGGATTCGAAGGCTTGCACGGAACCGCATGCGCCGACTGCCAAAACGAACGCCAAGGCTGCGCGTGCCCCGTGCCAACCGCGCCGTTGAACGATGATCGGCACGTTGGCGGATCCTCCTCAACCCTAACCTGCGAAGCCTACAACAACGCTGGCCGTGCGGCGACAGCGACGGTGCGGCTGCGCGCTACCAAATCTCTGTCTACAGGGCACGGGCGCGAACTTTCGCGACCCCGTGGCGTCCAAGGCGCTATCATCCGTAGGTGCCAAGACGCGAGCGGCGGGGGCGCAGTGGCCGACTTGCCCGCACAACATAGCAACGGCGAGACCGGCGTCCCGGCGGGACCGGTTTTGCCGTTCGCCTTCGCGCGAGATTTCGGCGTCGTCGTTATCGACGAGGTTCGTCGCGAAGCGGCGCCTGGCGACGGCCGGCTGACGGTGGTCTGCAAGGCGCAGCCGACGCTGACCACGCTCGCCGAACTCAAACGCGTCACCAAGCGGCGCTTCGTCCTCAAGGTGGTCTCCGAAGAGGAGTTCGAGGCCTGTCTCACCGAAGCCTACGCCCGCGATGCTTCGGCCACCAAGCAGATGGTCGCCGACATCGGCGAGCACCTCGACTTGGCGAGCCTTGCCGACTCGGTGCCGGAGACCGAGGATCTGCTCGACGCGGAGGCCGACGCGCCGATCGTCCAGTTGATCAACGCGCTGCTCGCCGAGGCAATCCGCGAGGGGGCATCCGACGTCCACATCGAGACCTTCGAGAAAGTCCTCCAGGTGCGCTTCCGTGTCGACGGGGTGATGCGGGAGGTCGTCCACCCGAAGCGCGCCCTTGCACCGCTTCTCGTATCGCGCATCAAGGTGATGGCGAAGCTCGATATCGCCGAGAAACGCGTTCCCCAGGATGGCCGCATCCCCTTGAGAATCGGCGGGCGCGAGGTGGACGTGCGGGTGTCGACCTTACCGACGGGCAACGGCGAACGCGTCGTGCTCCGCCTCCTGGACAAGCAGGCCGGTGCACTGCAGTTGCCGAATCTCGGCATGGACGGTCGAACGCTGACGCGACTCCGTGGCGTTGTCGCCAGCCCGCACGGCATCTTCCTCGTCACCGGGCCGACCGGATCGGGCAAGACCACCACCTTGTACGCGGCGATGGGCGAACTGAACAGTGACGTGATCAACATCCTGACCATCGAGAACCCCATCGAATACAGCATCAAGGGCATCGGTCAGACGCAGGTGAACGAAAAGGCGGACATGACCTTCGCCCGGGGGCTGCGCGCCATCCTGCGCCAGGATCCCGACGTGGTGATGGTCGGCGAGATCCGTGACCTTGAAACTGCGCAGACGGCCGTCCAGGCGAGTCTGACCGGTCACCTGGTCATGTCCACCGTGCACACCAATACCGCGATCGGCGCGGTGACCCGGTTGGTCGACATGGGTGTCGAGCCTTTCCTGATCGCCTCCAGCATGGTCGGCGTCCTGGCGCAGCGGCTGGTGCGCACGCTGTGTACGGCCTGCAAGGTGCCGGTCGAGCCAAGCCCGTTGGAAAAGCGCTTCCTGAACGGCCTGAACCCCGGCGCCCCTATCTACCGCGCGCAAGGCTGCGATGCCTGCGGTAACTCCGGGTTCCGTGGCCGCACCGGCATCTACGAACTGGTCACCATCGACGAGACCTTGCGGGGACTGATCCACGACCAGGCCTCTGAACAGGCCATGGCCGAATACGCGCGTCGATTCTCGCCGGGCATCGCAGACGATGGACGGCGCAAGGTCCTAGATGGCATCACGACGGTGAACGAGGTGATGCGCGTCAGTCTCGCGGACGACGGCGCCACGGAACAGCGCGACGCCTAGCCCCGTAGGAGAGGCAGCATGGCGGCGTTCGAATACACGGCGTTGGATGCCGGCGGCAGGCAGCGCAAAGGCGTATTGGAGGGCGACAGTAGTCGCCAGATCCGCCAACTCCTGCGCGACCAGGGCCTGTCCCCGATGTCCGTTGCGGCCGCGAGCCGCCGCAACGGCGCACGTACGGCCAGCACGCCAACCGTTAAGCGGCTGTCGATCGGCGGCGCTGTCGCGCCTTTGGATCTTGCGCTCCTGACGCGGCAGTTGGCCACCTTGATCGCGGCTGGGCTGCCGGTCGAGGAGTCGTTACACGCGATCGCCCGCCAGAGCGACAAGCGGCGGCTGTCCGCCTTGGTGATGGACGTCCGCGGGCGGGTGCTCGAGGGTCACTCTCTGGCTGCGGCTCTCGGCGACTATCCGAACGCCTTTTCGTCGATGTACCGCTCGACGGTCGCGGCGGGCGAGCAATCCGGCTACCTCGATGCCGTGCTTGACAACCTCGCCGAGCACACGGAGCAGCGGTTCGAATCCGTGCGCAACGTGCAGATGGCCCTTTTCTACCCCGTGCTCCTGTTCGTGGTGTCCCTGATGATCATCGCTGGCCTGATGATCTACGTCGTGCCGCGCATCGTGGACGTGTTCGCGGACACGGGTCAGACGCTACCGTTGTTGACGGTCGTGCTGATCGACATGAGCGATCTCTTGAGGGAGTACTGGTGGGTGCTGGTGACAGGCGTCGTCGTTGCGGGTCTCGCCGTGCGCTGGCTGCGCGCCAACGCGGGTTTTCAGTTGTGGTGGGATCGACGCAAGTTGTCGATGCCCCTTGTCCGCCGGCTCGCACGCGGCGGCAACGCCAGTCGCTACGCCAGCACGCTCGCCATCCTGACATCGAGTGGCGTGCCACTCGTGGACGCCATGAAAATCGCCACCGAGGTCGTCTCCAACACCTGGCTGAAGCGCGGGCTCGGGCGCGCGGTTCAGAGCGTGAGCGAGGGCAGCAGTTTGCGCGCGGCCCTGGAAGCGGTCGGGTACTTCCCGCCCATGTTCCTACACATGATCGCTAGCGGCGAGGCGAGCGGTGAACTGGATGCGATGCTGGCCAAGGTGGCGGACTACCAGCAGCAGGAACTGACGCGGCTGGTGACCACGCTGGTGCAGTTGTTCCAGCCGCTGATGCTGCTGCTCATGGCAGGCATGGTTTTGATGATCGTGCTGGCCATCCTGGTACCCATCCTCAACATGAACCAATTGGTGGCTTGACCAGACTAAGCGAATCACCGCGTGGCGATTCGATGGAGGGCGTGATGCGCAAGAGGAGATCGTTGGCCATGCACCGGCAAACCGGCATGACGCTGATCGAGATCATGATGGTCGTGGTGATCATCGGCATCCTGGTCGCGGTGATCGTCCCCAACGTGATCGGCGTCGACGACGATGCCCGCACGGCGGCACAACAGATGGAGATCCGCACGATCGGCAACGCGCTCGACATGTACCGGCTGCACAACGGCCACTATCCGTCGACGGACCAGGGCCTCGAAGCCTTGGTGTCGAAACCGAGCGGATTCCCTGAACCGCGGAACTGGGGACCGGAACCGTATCTCAGGAAATACCCGCTGGACCAGTGGGACAACGAGTACGTCTACATCAGCGAGGGCCGCTCGTACCGACTGGTGTCGCTCGGGGCCGACGGGGCCGAGGGCGGCGAAGGGGTGGACGCGGACATCAGTTCCGCGGACATCTGAGCTTGCCGGCCAAGCCCATGGCCGGTCGTCATGCCGGCTTCACGCTACTGGAACTGCTGCTCGTGATGACCATCATCGGCATCCTGGCGGCCACGGTCACGCTCGCCGTGTCGGACGCGGGAGCCCGCCAGCGCGTTCAGGCGGAGGCTGAACGCGTGGCGTTGGCCATCGAGTTGGCCCGCACGGAGGCGTTGACGCGCAACGAGGTCTGGGGACTGTCTGTCAGCCCGACGGGCTATGCGTTTCAGACCTACGACCCGGAAGCAGGCGAGTGGCAGGTCCTCGACGAGCCGCCGTTCCTGCCGCGCCGGGCCGAGGACGGGTTGCTATTTGCCGTCCAGGCCGAACTCGGCCAGCGTCCGCAGGCGGACGAGGACGGTGAGGCGCCGTCTCCCTTCCTCGCAAGCGAGGACGACGATGCACCGTCTCCCGCGGGATTGCCGAGCATCGCGATCTTGCCCGGCGGCGAAATCACGCCGTTCGAAGTCGTGGTCTCGAGTGGCGACCTGCCGCCATGGTCGGCACGTTCCGACGGCATTGCGCGAGTCCTGGCCGCACCGCAGGGCGAATCGGAGGCGCAATCGACCCGTGTCCGCTGAGCCCATTTGGCCGACGCACATTCCGGCGGATCGCATGATTCGCCATGCAGCCCGTTCGCGCCGGGGGTTCACCTTGCTCGAACTCATGGTGGCGCTGGCCGTGCTGGCGATCGTCGCGATGGCGGTGTTCGGCCGTGGCGGCGACTCGGTGCGCGATCTCTACACCATGGAACAGCGCACGCTGGCGCGCTGGGTCGCCGAGAACGAAGTCGCTAGGTTGCGCCTTGAACATCGCGGCAGCACTGATGCCATTGGCCTCGGCACGGTGCACCAACGGGTGCGCCAAGGCGACCGCTCGTGGCAGGTCGTCAAGGAGACCCAGTCGACGTCCCATCCGTCGTTGCGGCGGGTCGAAGTGACCGTGTACGCCGTCGAGGAGGGCCGAGAAGTCGGGCCGTTGGACACCTTGGTCGCCTTCGTGGGGCGCTACTGATGGCGCGGCAACGACCCGGGTTCACGCTGCTGGAGATGCTCATCGCGCTCGGGGTGTTCGCCGTGATCGGGGTCATGTCGAGCCAGATCCTCTCGGGAATCGTCGATCTGTCCGACACGGTCCGCGACCGTTCGGAGGAGTTGGAAGAACTGCAGCGTACGATGTTCATCATCTCCCGCGACGTCGAGCAGATGGCGCGCAGGCCGGTGCGCGACGCGTTTGGCGACTCGACGGCGGCGATCATCATCGGCGAGCCCCTGATCGAGTTCACCCGGCGCGGCTGGCAAAACCCGTTGCGATCGCCACGCTCGGAGTTGCAGCGGGTGGCCTACACGGTGGACGACGGCGACTTGGTGCGCCAGTTCTGGCCGCTTCTCGACCGCGGTCCCGACACCGAGCCCATCGACCAGGTGCTGTTGCGGGGCGTGGCGGACGTCGAGTTCCTGGCCCACGCCTCTCGTGGGGAGGAGCCCTCAGCGGGGGAGCGCGAGGGGCCTGCCCCTCGCACACAAGAGTTCCGCTATTGGCCCGTGGCGGTTGACGCGGACGACGATGAGAACGCGCTCGAGGCCATCGAGTTGCGGCTGGACCACGCGGTCTACGGTCGCTTGGAACGACTGTGGACGGTGGCGCCACGCGGAGACTTCCTGTTGGACGGTGATCAGCCCGGCTTGCCGGGCGCCGAGGGGAGGGACTCGGACGGTGAATTGGACCCGGATAGGGAGCCCTCGTCGTGAGCCGCCGGCAACGGGGAGTGGCCCTGGTCAGCGTCCTGCTCGTCGTGGCCGTGGCCACCGCGCTGGCCTACGCCATGGTGGACCGCCAGGGATTCACCATCGCGCACAGCCAGCAGACCCTCGCCGGGTCGCAGGCCCGCCAGTTCGCCTTGGGCGGCGAGCAATATGCGCGCCAGATCCTCTATGCCGATTGGGAGGAGGAGGAGACGCGCGCAATCGACACGTTGCTCGAAGAGTGGTCCGCGCCTGCCGAGGCGTTCGAGGTGCGTGGCGGGGCCCTTGAGATTCGCATCCAGGATCTTGAGCGACGCTTCAACCTCAACGCAGTGTCCGGGAACCGCGAAGGCGCCCAGAACACGGCGCGTTTGAAGCGTCTGCTCACGGCGCTCGGAATCGACGCCAACCTTGCCGATCATTGGGTGGACTGGGTGGACGCGGATCAGGACGTCACGGCGCTGGGTTCCGAAGACGCGGCCCACCTGATGGGTGATCCGCCACGCCGGGCCGCCAATCAACGCGCGGCCCACGTGTCCGAGTTCGCCGTAGCGACTGGTCTCGATGCCGAAGCCTTCGAACGGCTGCGACCGCACATCACGGTGCTGCCTATCGACGATCTGCACGTGAACGTCAATACCGCCAACGAGATCGTCCTCGGCACATTGGTGCCGAATTTCACAACCACGCGGGCCCTAGGACTGGTCGAGCAGGAACGCGAAATCGCCCGGTTGGAAGACATCACCGGCACCCATCCGGAACTCGGCGAGGCCGTGGCCGTGCTCACGGTGCACAGCGCCTTCTTCAGGGTTCAGGTTCGCGCGGAGGTGGATGGCGCGCGCAGCGAGTTGACCTCGCTCCTCCATCGCCATCCGGAGACCGGGGCGTTGACGCTGCTCTGGCGGAGTTACGGCGAGCGCTTCGAGGCGCTGGCCTGGCACGAACACGAGCCCGAGGAATCGGGGGCAAACGGTACAATGCGCCAGCCGGATCGCCGGGGTTGATTCGAGAACTGCCGATGCTGCGACTCTTTGTACGGTTCACCAGCCCCGTCGACGGCAGGCAGGAAGAACTGCTCGACTGGCTCATCCAGGACGACGCGGATGGCGTTCGGGCCCAGGGACGGACCAACCGGGCGGGCCTTGCGGCGGTGGTTGCGGACGATGCGCCCTGGGCGACGGACCCGGCGCGCGTCGTTGCCTTCGTGCCGACTGCGGACGTCGTCGCACTGCGCTGCGAGGTACCGGGGCGAACGGCCGCCCAGTTGCGGCGCGCCGCGCGCTACGCGGTGGAGCCATTCGTCACCGAGGACATCGACACGATGCACGTGGCCTGCGGGGCTTTGGCGCGTCACGAGCCCGTCCGTTGCCTGGTCACCCCGCTCGCCGCCATGCGGGCTTGGCTCGATGTCCTTGGCGAGGCCGGCATCGCACCCGGCTGCATGACGCCGGAGGCCATGGCGCTGCCAAGCGACGCCAATGCGATCGCCGTGTTGTACGACGGGGACGACGCCCTCGTGCGGGCGGGTGACCAGTTGGCGAGCATCGACGCGGCCAATCTTGCCGCTGCCTTGACGTCCCTGCGCACGGATCTCGACGACGCCGACGGTGTCATGCTGCGCCAGGTCAACGGCAGCCTGTCGGCGGTCGACCTGCGCGCGGCGGGGTTCGCCATCGACGAGGTCGAAGAGGTCGGGTCGCATGGTTCGGTGCTCGCGGACCTAGCGAGTGTTTTCGACGCCCGCCTCGCGATCGACCTGCTGCAGGGCGAGTTCACCGTGAAGCGGCGTGCCGGCCGGGCCTGGGCACGGTGGCGTCCGGCGGCCGTGCTCGCCGGTGCCTGGCTGGTGCTGGGGCTCCTGGTTGCCGCGGCACAAGGCTTTTGGGCCAACCACCGGGCCGACGGCTACCGCGCGGAGGCCGTGGCTCTCTACCGCGATATCTACGGTGTCGACCGCGCGCCCGGCAACCCGGCGACACGGATGCGCGTCCGTCTAGGCCAGGCGCCCGAGACGCGCCTTGGCTTCCATCGCCTGCTTGGGCATCTCGGCGTCGCCCTGTCCGATCTCTCGGGGAAGTACGAGTTGCGCAGCGTGTCCTACAACGAACGCAGCGGTTTCGGCGCCGACGTCCTGGTGGCGGACTACGATGTCCTGGACGAGTTGAAGGCGGCGCTCGGCAAGCGCGGTGTGGATTTGGAGATCGTGTCCGCGGAGCAGCATGAGGATCGCGCGCGGGCCAGCATCCGCATCGCGGACCACTGGATTGGTCCGGGCTGGGCGGGCAACCGGCGGGGCTAGCAGATGCTCAAAGCGTTCATCGACACGGTGCAGCCTTGGCGGGCTCGATTCGATGCCCTGTCGCCCCGTGAGCGGATGCTGGTCCTGGGCTGCGCAGTCGCCATCGGCATCGTGCTGCTCTACGGCGCGATCGCGCCCCTGGTCGAGTTCCGCGCAACCGCGATCGAGCGCCAAGCCCGCGAGTACCAGGATCTCATGTGGATGCAGGACAACCGTGCCCAGGCCGAAGCCCGTGCGGCGGACGCGTCTGCCACGTCGCAGGCGAGAATGTCGACCATCAACGCGGCGGCCAAGGAGGTCGATCTCCCGCTGCGACGCATCCAGCCTGAGGCCAACGGCTTCAGCGTGCAGGTCGACCGCCAGCCGTTCGACAAGGTGATCCGCTGGACGGACGCCTTGGAGAGCCGGCACGGCATCGAGATCGTGAGCGCGACCGTGGATCTGCACGAACCCGGGATCGTGAATGCGCGGTTCAGCCTGCGCTGAGATCGACGCCTTGCGATTCGCGTACGCCGCAGCGGCACTGCTGCTGTCTGTCCACGGGGCCGCGGGGCCCTTGGTTCTTCAGACCGATTTCGGCCTCGAGGATCATGCGGTTGCCGCCATGCGCGGCGTGGCCCGCAGGGTCGCGCCGGGTCTCGTTGTCGACGACCTGACCCACGAGATTCCGGCATTCGACATCTGGCAAGCCGCCTACCGGCTGCACGCGGTGGTCGACTATTGGCCGTCTGACACCGTCTTCGTCTCGGTCGTCGATCCCGGGGTCGGCTCGGACCGCGAGTCGGTGGTCGCACGGCTGGCGAACGGGCAATTGGTGGTGACCCCGAACAACGGCACGCTCACGCTGCTGCACGACGGCGTCGGCGTCGTCGCAGTTCGGCGGATCGACGAGAGCAGGCATCGACTGCCGGGATCGGAGCGGTCGCATACGTTCCATGGCCGAGACCTCTATGCGCACGTCGGGGCGCTGTTGGCGAGCGGCAAGCTGCGTTTCGAGGAGGCGGGCGAGGCCACGCAAGCCGTGCGCCTCGACTACCAGCGCCCGATGATCGAAGCGAATCGACTGGTGGGCAGTATCCCTGTGCTCGACGTGCACTTCGGCAACATCTGGACGAACCTGCCGGCCGACTGGAACGCGCTGACCCTGGGTATGCGCTACCGGGTCACGATCACCGGTCCGGACGGGGCGCCCCGATTCGCCGGCGACGTGCCGTTCGCGCGGACCTTCGCGGACGTCGGGGTGGGCGAGGCGGTGCTGTACGTCAACAGCGTCGGCAAGATGGCGGTGGCGCTCAACCAGGCGAGTTTCGCGGAACGCTTCGGCATCGCATCGGGCCCGGGGTGGCGGGTGGTCGTCGAGGCGCCGCAGACCGGGAGTGACGCGCGCCGTTAGCGTGGGATAGGCCGCGGCGGCGTTCGCTTCGCGGTGTACCAGGTCACCGGCAGTGCGTGGTCGTGCACCTGCTCGGCGATGTCGAGCACCATCGCGAACAGCGCCATGCGCACCACGACGCCGTTGTCGGTCTGGCGGAAGATGGCGAGGTTGGGATTCGCGTTGAGGTCCTCGTCGAGTTCCTGCGCCTGGGCCCGCGAATCCCGCGGGAGCGGATGCATGATCACCGTATTCGGCTCGCAGTGCTCCGTGTAGATCTCCTCGTTGACCCGGAACAGCCCGCGATAGCGATCGGCATCGGCGCCGCTCGCGAAGCGCTCCTCCTGCGTGCGGGTGACGTACAGGATGTCCACGTGCTGGATGCCTTCCTCGAGCTCCTGGTAGGTGGCGACGGTATGTCCGCGGGCGCGCAGGGGGGCCGTGACGTCGTCCGGCGCTTCCAGTCCGGGGGGCGAGACCAGGTGCACCGAGACGTCGTCGAACAGGGCCAGCAGCTTGAGAAGCGAGTGCACGGCCCGGCCGAACTTCAGATCGCCCACCAGGGCGATCCTGAGGCCGTCGATACCGGCCGTCACCCCTTGCCGAGCCGCGCGCGCGCCGATCTCCCGGCGCACCGTGTAGAGATCCAGCAGCGCTTGACTTGGGTGCTCGTTGGCGCCATCGCCGCCGTTGATCACCGGCACCCGCGATGCCGACGCGAACTCGGCAACCGCGCCCTCGACCGGATGGCGCATCACGATGATGTCGCTGTAGCCGGACAGCACGCGGGCGGTGTCGTGCAGGGACTCGCCCTTGGCCAACGCGGACGCCTTGACCTCGGTGGTCTCCCGGACGTCGCCGCCGAGCAGATTGAACGCACAACCGAACGACACCCGCGTGCGCGTGCTGGGTTCGAAGAACATGTTCGAGAGGATCGCCCCTTGCAGCACGCGCGTGATCCGCCGTCGGCGGGCGTACGGGACCATGTCGTCGGCCACTGTGAACAACCGGTCGATGTCCTCGCGCTCGAACTGGTCAACCGAGAGGATGTGGCTGCCGACGAATTCCAAGGGGAACCTCCTTGGAGCATGGATTGTAAAGGAATCGGACACACGCGAAACCGGTCCTACGCGCGCGGTGGCGGATGTCCTACGCCGCGGTACGAGGCAGCCGGATCGCTTGAGTCCGTGTCACGAAGCCGCGTCAAGCGGTGTTACGGTTGCAGGCATGCGACGCAAGACCAAGATCATCGCAACGATCGGCCCGGCGACCGGTTCGTATCCGGCGATCGAACGCATGTACGAGGCTGGCATGTCGATCGTTCGGCTGAACATGTCCCATGCAACGCACGACGAGGCCGCAAGCGTCATCAACTGGGTGAAGACCCTGAATCGCAAGGTGCGCTATGCGGTCCCGATCATGCTGGACACCCAAGGGCCGGAGATCCGCACGGGCGTGCTGGCGGAGTCCTTGCGGCTCGCGGCCGGCGAGACCGTTTTCCTGGACGTCGAGCCGCAGCCAGAGGCGACGACTCGACCCCCATCGATTGCCGTGGACTATCCCGACCTGCCAGACGCCGTCGGTGTCGGCGACCGTGTCCGTCTGGACAACGGTTTACTGAACGTCGACGTCGTGGCGCGCGTCGGCGACCGCCTGCAATGCCGCGTCGTGGACGGCGGCACGCTCGGCAGCCGCAAGCACGTCAACCTGCCCGGCGTCGCGCTCAACCTCCCGGCGCTCACCGCCAAGGACCGCACTGACATCGCCTTCGGCCTGGAACACGAGATCGACTACGTCGCCCTGTCCTTTGCGCGCTCTCCCGGGGACATCGAGGAACTGCGCGACCTGCTGGGCCCGAAGGGGGCGAGGACCGTGAAGGTCATTGCCAAGATCGAGAACCAGCAAGGCGTCGCCAATGCCACTGACATCGCCCGCGCGGCAGATGGGGTGATGGTCGCCCGCGGGGACCTCGGCATCGAAACCGACATCGCTGCGTTGCCGATAATGCAGCGGCGCCTCGTGGAGACCAGCGTGCGGCTCGGCAAGCGCTGCATCGTCGCCACGCACCTGCTGGAGTCGATGGTCGACAACCCGATCCCGACGCGCGCGGAGGTCACCGATGTCGCCAACGCCGTGTACGAAGGCGTCGACGCCATCATGCTGTCCGGCGAAACCGCCATCGGGAAGTACCCGGTGCGCTGCGTGGAGCAGTTGGCCAACATCGCCGAGGCGAGCGAACGCCAGCAGGGGTTCGGCCTACACCAGGCGCTGGCCATCGACACCGCCAAGCAGCACCTGGCGCGTGCCGCGGTCCAATTGGCCGATGCGATTGGGGCAGCGGGCATCGTCGTCATCACCCGGCGCGGGATCACCGCGGACGCCGTGACCAATTGCCGGCCCGAGCGCGTGCCGATCTTCGCGTTCACGAACCTGAGCCAGACACGCCGGCGTCTCATGCTGAACCGGGGCGTCTTCGCGCACAGGACGGCCTTCAGCAGCGACCCCGAGAAGACCATCCGGACGGCACTCAAGGTCCTTCGGGAGCGCGAAGGCGTACCGTCGGATGGACGTGTCGTGGTTATCTCCGACGTCCTGGCACAGACGGCGGTCGATGCCATCCAGTTGCGCCGCGTCGGCGACGACTGAGCGATGAAATGCAGTCGCTGCCGTTCGTTCAACTCATCGCGGAGCGTCGTCGAAGGCAACCGGCACCCCGCCGCCCGACCTTCTCCTCACGACCACCGTCCCTGCCAGCTTGTCGTGCCAGCCCTGCTTGCGGCTATCGAACGCCACCCAAATCAGGCCGAGCCCGAGCGGCAGTGTCGATACGATGTAGCCGAAATAGCGGGCTATGAGTTGCCCGGCCGACGGTCTTAGACCCGTCCGGGCGTCCACGATGGTGGCGGAGATCGCCATTTTGCCCGGCGTGGCCAGCCTGTATAGCCAGAAGGCAATCACGAGCACGGCGGGAAGGAGATACCTGATCGAGAAGTCCGCCGGTCCCATCAGCAGATCCGGACCGAGGAAGTAACGCTCCCCGTAGGCCCACCACATGAGCGGGACGATGATGATCGCGACGAGTACGGAGTCGATGAGGACCGCGCCGACGCGAAGCCAGAATCCGGCGTATTCGAGATCGGAACCGGGCGCGCCTGGTCTCGCCATCGCCTGTGCGCGTAGGCCTAGGCGCGTCGCCTGACGGCGACGCGATCGAGAACGCTTGCGCGTTCTCCCGCCGGCGTCGGAAATGCACCCCAAGTGTCAATATTCGGCGCTCTCAAGACACCTAGAAGAAAACGAACGACCTGACGACGACGTTCTTCCGGCACGGTGCGTCGGCGGGCGCCGTGGGATCGACGCAGGCCGTATGGAACGACCAGCGCGAAACCGAACCGTCCGTGACCGAGTCGTAGCACTTCAGCATCGAGACTTCGGTGGCCTTCTGCTGCGGAATCCAGTACCACTCGTGGTCAGGGCGGTACGTGAAGCGGGTGGTCTCACCGACCCGGTCGTCGTAGATCCGGTAGTTGGTGATGTACGGCTGGTCGGCGAACGAGGGCCAGGCGCAGAGCACGAAGGGATTCTGCCCCACGGTCTCCATGGGCTTCGCCAGGTTGATGGACATGAACCGACGCGACATCTTCGCGTCCGCCTCGGCCTCGGTGTAGTGCTGCGTGCGCCCGAAGTTGCGCAGGTTCTGGGTCAGCAACTCGCGGCAGCGCACGCGACCGCTGTTGTCGTTCAGGTCGTTGTGCACGAGGTTGGCGTAGCCGCGGTTCACCCCGGGGTCCTTGTTGTCCTGGTCTTCCGTTCGGTCGCCCGTGTAGTCCTTGTTGAAGACGTCGTGGTTGTAGACCAGGGCGTCGGTGGCACCGGGGAAGAAGTCCAGGAGGAGTTTCTCGATCTCCAGGTAGAAGACGCGCTCGACCTCGTGCGCGTCGTAGAAGTTCCGGCACTTCGACTCCAGGTGCGCGAGCGCGACCCCGAGCCTGTCCATGCACTCCGGGCTGTTGGCCGAAAGCCCGGGGTGGTACTCCTCCATGCGCCGCGCATCGCGGAGGATCTGCGGGAAGTAGAGGCACCGTCGGCCGTGATTGCGCTCGTAGCGCCGGACCGCGTCCGCCTCGGCCTTGCGTGCCGGATCCCGCCAAAGCGCGTTCGACGAGACGATGGAATACGTGGGGTCTTCGTGGACGGTGTAGCGCAACGGCAGCGCCAACCCGCCTTCGGGAGCCTCGATGTTGTTCTCGTGGATGTAGGCCATGCACTCGTCGTATTCGCGGAAGCCGAGCCCCCACTTCGTCTGAATCGGGCCCGGTGGTGCGGTCTCGAGCAACTCGATGACCTCATCGCCCGTGCCTTCGGCGACCTGGGCGAACGCCGCCTCGGTGGCGGCTGCCGTGCCGGCGTCGCCGTCGCGGTCGAGCATCATGTAGGACCGCCCCCCATTGTGCGCGAACGGCGGCGGCTGTCCCTTGGTGAGCTGGAACGGCGGCACGTAGGCGGACGGCGTCGTCGCTGCGTCCGCCGGAAGCTCGTTCTCGACAACGTTGGTCTGATCCATGGCGTAGCTCCGGCCGAAAGCGCGATTATGGCATACGTCCGTCGTTCAGTAGGTGCCTTGAACGATGTCGTCGACCAAGGCAGCCGCGCCGCCGTCCGCGAAACCCGTGAGGAAGGTGACCGGCCCGCCGTCCCAATCCGGGCTGGTCTCGAGCCAGCGGACGTCGGGATCGTCCGGCGAAACGCCGATCCGCCAGCCGCGCTCCTCGCGCACGTAGCGTTCCGGATGGAGCAGCCAGTCGATGGCCGCGGAGTCCCAGGGATGGAATCCGGTATCGCCGGGGAACGCGCGCAGCCAATACGTGAGCCAAGGACGCGTCCGGGCGAGGAAATGCTCACGGATGGGGGAGGCGGGGAGTGCCTCGAGATGGGCGCCGCCAAGGACGACCTGGCTTGTCAACTCGAAGCCCGCCATCGTCACGGGCACACCGTGTTCGAGCAGGGCGCGCGCGGCTTCGATGTCGTTCTCCACGTTGAAGTCGTTCACCGGACCCCTGCCGTGGAGCATGAACCGGTTGCCCACGGTGCGTCCGCCGACGATGACCACGGATGCCGCGTTCGCCAGCCGTTCCGGGTAGCGTCGCGCGAGCAGACCGATATTGGTCAGCGGTCCGATGGCCGCAATGTGCGCGGATCGTGTCTTGAGCGTCTCCGCCATGAACTCGACGGCGTCGTTGGTGGCCGGTCCACTCGGTGAAAGCGGCTCCGCGGCGCCGGTGGCGACCGGCACCGTGCTTCCCTTCATCGTCACGACCTCGCGTGCGATCACATCGGTGTCGGTCAGCGGCGCGTTGCCGAACACGGTGGTGATCCCGAGCAGGTCGATTGCGGCATTGTTCAACGAGGCGACGACGGCGTAGGCGTCGTCGACGTCCCGCGGACGACCGTCGTGGACGGCGCCGAGTGCGATGTCGGTGTCGATGATCAGGCGCATTCTGCTGAGCATAGCGCAGGAATGCGCTACGGAAGCGCCCGTGGAAACCCGCGTCAGAACGGTGCGTCAGTCCCGTTGCCGGGTGTAAAGTCGTTCCGGGAGCAGTCGTAAAGGGAGCCCGATGCCATGAACCCCGAGGTTGTGATCACCTGTGCGGTCACCGGCGCTGGCGACACCGTCGGCAAGCATCCGGACATCCCCGTGACACCGGCGCAAATCGCGGCGTCGGCGCTGGACGCCGCCAAGGCCGGCGCCGCCATCGTGCACTGCCATGTGCGCGACCCCGCGACCGGCAAGGGCTCGCGCGATGTCGCGCTCTACCGGGAGGTCGTGGACCGGCTACGCGACGCCGAGACGGACGTGGTAATCAACTTAACGGCGGGCATGGGCGGCGACCTGTTCATCGGCCCGGACGACGCGCCCACGATGTTCGGCAACGAGACCGACCTCGTCGGCGCCGTCGACCGGCTGCCCCACGTGGCGGAGCTCCTGCCCGAGATCTGTTCGCTCGACTGCGGCTCGTACAACTTCGGCGAGGGCAGCCTGGTGTACGTGTCGACGCCCGACATGCTGCGCCTCGGCGCGCGTCGGATCCGCGAGCTCGGGGTCAAGCCGGAGTTGGAGATCTTCGACACGGGGCACTTGAGCTTCACGCTGCAGATGCTCGATGAGGAACTCTTGGACGATCCGCCCTTGTTCCAGCTCTGCTTCGGCATCCCGTGGGCGGCACCGGCCGACGTCGGCGTGTTCAAGGCGTGCGTGGACATGCTGCCGCCAGGATCGAATTGGACGGCGTTCGCGATCAGCCGCAACCAGATGCCGTTCGCCGCGCAGTCCGTTCTGCTCGGCGGGCATGTCCGGGTGGGCCTCGAGGACAACCTGTACCTGAAGCGCGGCGTCTACGCGACGAATGCGCAACTGGTCGAACGGGCGCGCCAGATCGTGGAGCTGCTCGGCGCGCGTGTGCTTGGCCCGGACGAGGCCCGCGCAAAGTTCGGCCTGGCGCGTCGCTGACGCAGGCGCGTCGCTGACGCAGGCGCGTCGCTGACGCGCGGGGAGAAGAGCACTGGCCGATCGGACCTTTGCGGTAATCGGCGCCGGCGTCATCGGTGCCGGTTGGGCAGCACGCGCGCTTGCCAACGGTCTGGACGTGATCGCCTGGGACGTTGCGCCTGATTGGGAGGACAAGGTCCGATCGGCGGTGGACAACGCTTGGCCGGCGCTTGAGAGGTTGGGCCTCGACCAAGGAGCCAGTCCAGCCCGTCTGCGCTGCGCAGACACCTTGGAGTCCGCATGCGGCCGAGCGGACTTCGTCCAGGAGAGTGTCCCGGAGCGCGCGGATCTCAAGCGCGCCCTGATCGCGCGGATCGACACCGCTACCGACCTGGACGTCGTGGTCGCATCGAGCACGTCCGGGCTTAAGCCGAGCGACCTGCAAGCCGACTGCCAGCACCCCGAGCGCATCGTCGTCGGCCATCCGTTCAACCCCGTCTACCTCCTGCCGCTCGTCGAGGTCCTGGGCGGCGAGCGCACGGCCCGCGAGTGCGTCGATCGAGCCATGGCCTTCTACGCGGACCTCGGCATGCAGCCGTTGCGCGTCCGCAACGAGATCGAAGGCTTCCTGTCCGACCGGCTGCAGGAGGCGCTGTGGCGCGAGGCGCTGCACCTTCTCAACGAGGACGTGGCGACCACCGAGGAACTCGATGCCGCCATCACCCTCGGGCCGGGTCTTCGATGGGCGTTCATGGGCACCTTCCTGGCTTTCCACATGGCCGGTGGCGATGCCGGGATGCGCCACTTCATGGCCCAGTTCGGCCCCGCCCTGAAACTGCCGTGGACGCGCCTCGAGGCCCCGGAACTCACGGACGCCTTGATCGACAAGCTGGCTTCCGGCACCGCGCAGCAGGCTGGCGGCAGGACGGTGAAGGAACTCGAGCGATTGCGCGACGACTGTCTCGTTTCCATCATCCAGGCGCTGCGGCGACACGGCGTCAGCGCCGGCAAGTCGCTCGCGGACAGCGGAGCTACGCCGTAAAGCAGCGGAGACAAGCATGACGAATCCGATCAAGACTCGCGTCCAAGGGACGGTGCTCGAAGTGACGCTGGACCGCCCGAAGGCGAACGCCATCGACCTGGCCACGAGCCGCGCAATGGGCGAGGTGTTCGCCGATTTCCGGGACGACGCCTCGCTGCGGGTGGCGATCCTCTCCGGTGCGGGCGAACGGTTCTTCTGTGCCGGGTGGGATCTGAAGGCCGCCGCGGCGGGCGATGCCGTCGACGGCGACTACGGCGTCGGCGGTTTCGGCGGCATCCAGCGGTTGCCGGACCTCAACAAGCCGATCATCGCGGCCGTGAACGGCATGGCCGTGGGCGGCGGCTGGGAGTTGGCGCTGTCCTGCGACCTGATCCTCGCGGCGGACACCGCGACCTTTGCCCTCCCGGAAATCCGCGCCGGAACGCTGGCGGACGCAGCGTCCATTAAGCTGCCCAAGCGCGTTCCGTATCACGTCGCCATGGACGTGCTGCTCACCGGCCGGTGGATGGATGCCGAAGAAGCGCACCGATGGGGCGTGGTCAACGAGATCGTCGAGCCGGGCAAGCTCATGGCGCGCGCGCGTGAACTCGCCGCGTCCCTAGCCGCCGGCCCGCCGCTGGTTTTCGCGGCGATCAAGGAGGTGGTTCGCGAGGCCGAGACCATGCGTGCCCAGGACGCGCTGCGCCACGTTGCCGAGCGCCGGTTCCCCACCGTGGACCGGCTCTATGCCAGCGAGGACGAGCGCGAGGGGGCGCGGGCATTCGCCGAGAAGCGCGAGCCGGTGTGGAAAGGCCGTTAGAGCCTTAAGGGCGATGCCGGTCAGTCCTCGTCTTCCGCGAGGCGTCGCGCAATCGCGTCCAGTTTCGGCCCGATGGAGGACATGACGGCCGCGAACAGCACGACCGCCCAACCTGCCGAGATGATCAGGTGGGCGCCGACTACGACCCTTGCTCCGACGGAAACCGGTTTGGTGGCCGCGAACTCCTGGCCGAGCGCGGTGAAGAATGCGAACGAGAGCCACTCGGTGATCCCGGTGCCGGCGTCGGCGAACGCGCCGGGCTGAAAGCGCTCCAGCATGCCGTAGAACCCGGCGAAGAGGACGATGATCGTCAAGTAGCCAACCGCGAAGGCGCCGATCGGCACCCACATGACGTTCAGGTAGTCGGCCAGGTAGCCGTAGACGCGGATCCTTGGCTGCAGCCACGTGATCACGGCTCGCCCGAGCAGAAACGAAACCGCCGTGAGGCCAACGGACATACCGGTGACCGCAAGGATGCCGAGTGCGAGGTAGATGCCCGAGAGTCCGCGACCTTCTTCCAAGTCACCGGTGTACATCCCCCAGCCTACCGCAACGGGGATCACCAACGCCGTCAGGACCAGCAGGAGAGGCGGCCGGCTGTCGCGCCATCCCGCGCGGCGATGGCTCAGGAGGCCTCCCGCGAGGGCAGTCCATGAGGACAGCACCAGCGTAGCCGCGATGGCCAGCGTTCCGTAGGAGAAGAACCCGTCAGCGAAGGTTTCCTGGACGATCCAGGCGGGTAGAAAACCCAATGCGACGAGAACCGCGACGATGAACGCCTCCTTCGCCATGTCGCGATAGCCCGCGATGGCCGTCCCGCGAAAGCCCGCGATCAAGCCGACGGCCAAGGCGAGCACGGGCACGACCAGGAGGCCGTACGCATTGCCCGGCACCAGGCCCGCGATCAGCGCCGTCGCCACGCCGACGATCACACCGGTGAGGATGCCCGTCCACGGCCCGCTCCCGGCGCCGCCCCGCAAGCCGACCCCCAAGCCGATGGCCACGCCGCATCCCACGCCCATCAAGACGTCGGCATGGACGCCGGTGATCGCGTAGCCGAACGGCACGACGACGGCTGCGACGACGACGCCGATGCGGGCGGCGAGCCAGATCAGTCGGGCGATATCACTCATTTGCGCACGCCTATCATAGCGCCGCGAGGGGAACTGGGTGCGCGGGCCTCCCGGCCCGCAATGTCCTTGTGCCGGGGTGGGATGGCGGACGCGAACGGCAAGCCGTTCGTGGACGTGGCGGCCCTATTGGTCCGCGCGCACCGTCACCGGAGGCGCTCGGCGAGCTCGGCACTGAGCGCGTCCGGATGCAGGTCCTTGGCGAGGATCCTTCGATCCGCGTCGAGCAAATAGGTCTTGGGCAAGTGCGTGACCCCGAACGCCACCGCCGCGGGACTTGAGAAGGCGAGCGGGTCCCCGAGGTCCACCCACGTCAGCCCGTGGTCGGCGCTGGCTTCGCGCCAGTCCTCCTCGTCGGTGTCCAGGGATACGCCGACCACTTCGAAGCCCCGGTCCCCGTATTGCGCACGCAGGTCCTTGAGATGCGGGAACTGCTTGATGCACGGCGCGCACCAGGATGCCCAGAAATCCACGAGCACGATCTTGTTTGCGGCGACGACGTTGGAAAGGTGCGTGGGATCGCCGCCCAAGGTCATCGCCGCGAAGTCCGGTGCGATCGCGCCCGCCACCAAGGCGGCATTGTTCGCGGCCAGCTCTTGCACGGCTTCGATGCGATTGCGCTTCTGTGCCACGCGCCGGGCGAGGCCGCTAGAGAGTCCGGATGCCAGTTCGTCCAGCCGCTCGAGAGCCGCCGATGTTGCGCCGAGCGCGCCGAACTCGATCGCGAGCAGCGCTGTCAGCGGTTCCTGATCGCCGGCCAGGGCATCCAACGCGGACCTCCTGATCCGGTCCAGCTCCCCGTAGAGCCGGTTCGCATCCGCCAATAGAGCCTCGTGTTCCGAGCCTTCCGGCGTAGCGCGCTTGGTCGTCATGACCTCGGTGTATTGCGCCAAGGTCTCGCGGTACGCGTCGGAGTCTCGCCAGGACAGGACGAGTTGCTGGTGGTGCGGGCCACCGCCCGCAGTGGTCAGCCCCGCGACCCAGCCGCCCCACCGGATATCCAAAAGGGAACCAGGCTCCACGATCACCTGGGTGGCGGTGCGCGTTTCGTTCTCGACCTGGATCTTGACCTTTCCGAGCCAAGCGGGTCCGGTCTCGCCGAGTAGCTCGAACCGGCCGTCGCGGATCGGTGCCCTCGCGTAGACGCGCTCTTCGGCTGGAACGGACGTGCTGCCGACGAGGACGGCTTCGCCCGTGGTTAGGAACGCCCCGATGTCCCCCTGGATCCGGAAGCCCGGCTCCTGCGTGCAGGCGGGAGCAAGCACCAGGCACGCGCAGAGGACAACCCGTTGCAGGGTGACGAGGGCCGAGGAGGGCATGGTTGTCAGTTCAGCAGCTCCTCGAGCTTCTCATCGAGGTGATGACCGCGCAGGTCCTTGGCGACGATCTCGCCGGTGCTCGACTCCACGAGGTAGTTCTTCGGTACCCCGGTCACGTTGTAGGCGAGCGGCGCCTCGGCGTCCCGGCCCATGCCTAGGTTCGGCCAAGGCAACTGCTCCTCCTCGGAGGCGATCTCCCAGTCCTCGCGGTCGTCGTCGATCGTGAAGGAGACGATCTCGAAGCCCTCGTCCCGGTAGCGGTCGTAGGCTTCCTTCATGTGCGGGATCTCGACGCGGCATGGGCCGCACCAGGACGCCCAGAACTCGAGCAGCACGTACCTGCTTTCGGCGCGAACGTCGGACAGCCGAACGGGCTCGCCGTGAAGCGTGTTGGCGACGAAGTCGCGGATCCCGGCACCGACCGCGAAGCGCTGCCGCTCCTTGGCACGTTTCACGGCGCGCTCCTCCGCGCTCGCCAGCTTCTCCTGGACCCATGAATCATCCGGCGTCAGCGCCGCGAGGCCGCGCCACGCTTCGAGCATCCAGTCACCCCCGAGCCAGGTGGTCGCAAGCGTAAGGCGCCGGACGAAGGGGTCCGAATGGGTGGTGGCGATGCGCGCTCGCCCTTCGGTCTCGAGGGTCAGCATCCTGTCGAAAACCGCCGCCGCCTCATCGACGCGCCGGCGGCGCTCGTCCTCGGTTTCGCCGTCGACGGACCGGACTAGCCGTTGGTACTCGGCCTGCGCTTCCACGAACGGTGCCGAACGCCGCCAACTGTTGTAGACGGCGTCGTTCAAGGGCCCGCCTTCGACGAAAAACTGCCCAGGCCGACTCATATGCAGCCGCAGCCGACCTGGTTCGAGGATGAACGCGTTGCCTTTCATCGGGGCGAGGCGCCGACCCTCGTGCCCAACCGCGTCGAGCACGTAGAAGTAGGCACGCCGTGGCGTCTCGACGGTTCCCTCCACGCGGAACGTGCCGTCCTCCATGAGGGGTGATTCGGCGATCACCTCGTAGGGCCGCGCAGCCTGAGCGGGCTTGGCGGCGCTCGACGCCGGCTGGGCCGGCTTGGCGGTCGTCGCCGCCGACATGCTGATCCGCACAGCCCCGCCTTGCGCGGATTGCTTCGGCTCCCAAACGACGAAGTTGCCGCTGGCATAGAAGGCCGACAGGTCGCCCTCCAGGACGAACTCGTCGGCTTGGACGGCCACCGGAGCGCCGGCCACCAGGCCGAGGACGAGAGCGGTTCTGCAGAGCGGATTCACGGCAAGCTCCAGGCTACATCGACATGTGTAGCGAAAGGTTGAACACGCGGCCGTAGAGCAGCGAGCGGGTGTCGTTCTGCGCGACGAGCGCTTCGCCGTCGTCGCTGACTCTCGACGTCGTGCCGAAGCTGTCGCGCAGGTTGTTGATCGTCAGCCTGACGCGTGTCGTGTTCGCCCAGGCCGGCGCGGGCAACCACCGGGCCTCCGCGAAGTTGTAGCTCAAGCTGAGGTCGACGATCGTGGCCGGGTCGTAGGTGGCGAGGACGCCGCCGAGTTCGGTGGTGGTCTCGGACCGCGACGACACGTCCACGGCAGCCTCCATCCCGCGATAGCCCCAACTGAACTGCGCTGTCGACGCCGTTCGGGACACCACGCCGATCGCGGTGTCGCCCTTGGTGTGTGCCACGACGCTGATCGGGTCGTCGGTCGCCGGGTCGAGCGTGAAGTGGTACTTGCCGGTGCGCGAATGGCGGACTTGCGCCGTGAAGTCGCCGACGTTCGTGGACGTCCGGTAGTAGGCCTCGTAGTCGACGCCTTCGCGGTCGACGGACGACACGTTGATCCAGCGGCGCTCCTGGAACCAGATGTCTTCGCCCGCCAGATAGCGCGTATTGCTCGGCGGGTTGTCGGGGTCGATGATGAAGGCCGAAAGCAGGCTGATCCGGTCCTCGTACTGCGTTTCGTTCCAGGTCGCCTTCAATCCGAGTCCCGGCAGGAAGCGCGGGTTGAACTCCACGCCGGCGCTCAAGGTATCCGCGGTTTCCGGCCCGAGTTCCGAATTGCCGCCTTCGGTGATCAAGGCATCGGCGAAACCCAGCGACCCGTCGGGATTCTGGATCAACAAGCCCCGGAATCCAGTGACGGTGTTCTCGCTGGTGCGACGGAGGATCTGGTTGAGTTGCGGGGCCACGAAGGCGGTCTGCGCGTTGACGCGGAACGTGATGTCGTCGACGGGCGTGAACACGAGGCCGGCGCCCCAGGTTGTCTTGGTGCCGGGATCGCGGATGTCCTCCGCGGTCTCCGGTCCTTCGTCGGAATCCCGGTAGAGGACGTCCGCTTTGTCGTAGGAGTCCCACCGCGCGGAGAGGGCGAGCGTCACCATGTTGAAGACCGGCACCAGCGCCTCGCCGAAGACGGCCTGGTTGGCGCGCTGGGCATCGGTCTTGAACGTGTCGATGTCCCCGATCGCCGCCTCGGTCGTGCCGATCTGAAACTCGCTTGCGCTGTTCAAGACGGTCTCGTGCCAACTGTAGCCGACGAGCAGCCGCACTTCGCCGGCCGGCAATGCCCCGAGCCCGCCGCGCAGCAGCGCATCGACGCGTTTCTGTTCGTTCAGGCTGCCGGCTAGAAGCGCATCGTTGAGATACGCCGACAGATCGCCGAAGGGGTTGATCGGGTCAAGCGGCGGCAGACTGATCCGGCAAAGACCGAAGAAGAACGAGCCACCCGCCTCCGCGCACGAGGCGGCGTCGTGGCCACCGAGGAATTGGCTGCGGGGCGTCACCCCGTCGGACGTGAGGCCCGCGCCGAACGTCTGGCTGTCGATGGTGTTCAGGCGCTGGCTCCTGGAGTCCTCCGAGCTGAAACCGAAACCGGCCTCCCAATCCCAGTTGTCGCCGAGGGAGCCCTCGAGGTCGATGCCGACATCGAAGATGTCGGCGATCGTCTCGGTGGACACGGAGCCCATGTCAGGCCGCTGGCCACGCAGGTGGACGCTGCGGCCAAAGGGGTTGAACGGGTTGCCGCCGCCCAAGGTCTGGCCCGAGAAGCCCACGTAGCCTCGGCGGTAAGTGGTGTCGCGGCGCTCGTAGCGTGCGTGCACCTCGGCGCTCATGCGCTCGTTCAAGTCCCTGTCGAGACTTCCGGAGAAACTGTTGCGCACGGTCTCGGGCAGGACGTGCCAGCCCGCCTGCGTTGCGGAACCCCAGTTGGGCGGGCCGAATCGCGTGATCTCGTCGACGGTGGAATCCGCGTCGAACCCCGACGGGAGAACGGCGTGGGTCTCCGGCGATGTCCTCGCTTGGTCTTCCGGCGAGAGCGCGTTGTATTCGGACAGGGTCAGCACATCGCCGCCGAGGCGATAGAGGATCGGAACGTGGATTGGCCCGGGGAGGCAGCAGAACCGAATGTCGTACTGGGGTCCTGCGTAGATGGAGCGTTGGAAAAGGGTGGCTTCCCGATCCGCGCCGTCGAGACCGGAGTGCACGGAGCGGGAATACGTCGCCCGCACCCGGGACCCGTCCACGTTGCCGCCGGCAGAGATCGTCCCACGCCATTCGTTGTATTCGCGGCCGCTCGGCGTGTTGTAGTTCAGATCGACCTCGACGCCCTGGTAGTCCTTGCGCGTGATGATGTTGACTACGCCGCCGACGGCGTCCGAGCCGTAGATGGCCGACGCGCCGTCGAGCATGACCTCGACCCGCTCGACGATGGACAAGGGAATGCTGGAGACATCGGTGACGCCGCCTAGGAATCCGTTGTGGCCGGCGCGCTTGCCGTCGATCAGAATGAGGGTGGACTCGGCGCCGAGGCCCCGCAGGTTCACGGTGGATCCACCCGTGAAGTTGGACACGTTGTTGAAATTGCTGAAGATCTGCTCCGTGGTGGAGTTCAGGTTCTGCGGCAACTGGCGCAGCACGCGCTCGAGCGTCACCTCGCCGGTGGCGTTGATGAAGTCCTCGTCCAGGATCACGAGGTTGCCCGCCAACTCTCCCGGCGTGCGCGCGAGACGGGAACCGGTGACCACGATTTCCTCGACCTCGGTCATCGGCACCACCGGCGCATCCTCCAACTCGGTGGGGGCTACCACGGGAGCGTCTTCGATTTCCGTCGCCTGAACCGTTGCCGATTCGAGCTCGGTTTGCGCTACGACCGGCGCCGGCTCGATTCGCTCGGCGGGACGAACGTCCGTTCCCCTTTCATCTTCGGCAGCCTCTGGGCCGGATGCGGTCGCGGGAAGGCCTGTCAGACCGGTGAAGACGGCAGCCAGAATGCCATGATGGAGCGCGACCTTGCGCATTGCCGTTGTCCCTGCGGACTCGTGGTCGAACATGAGCACCTCCGATTGGTCGGAACGATCAGGCTTGGCTTTCCGATTATATGCTTATTCCCAATTGACATTGCCGAGCCGACATCGTCAGTCATGCCTTGAGCTTTCGATAGCGCGGACCGCCGGGGATCCACCAGCCGGCGATCTTCCGAACAGCCGGATGCGGGTCGTGCGCATGCGCGTGCTCGATGGCCGCGCTCGCGACATCGCTCCTCCGAACCGACGGTCCGAGCATCCCGGCGGCCTGCTGGCGCACGCTCCGGTCTCCGTCATGCCTAAGCGCATCGATGACCATGGGGATGACGTCGTCCTCGCCGGGCCTGCAGACGCCCTCCTTGCACCGGTCGCAGGCCAGCGCGTGGATCGCCCAGGCGCGCACCCCGGGATGCGGGTGGCGGACGTTGGCGACCAACTCCGGCAACGCCGCGGCGTCCATGAAGTGGTCAAGCACCTTGCAGCAGGCGATTCGCACCTCCGGATCGGCGTGTTTGAGCCCCGCGCGCACGACCGGCGTGCCGGCGCGACCGGCGGCCATCAACTTGCGCAGAGCGACCTTGCGGCGGTGCGGACTCGCCAGCATCTCGACGATCTCCTCGAGCGTGTTGCCGGACAGGTCTACGACGGGCGGGCGGGCCGTCGCGGAGTTTCCCATCTCTAGCTCGAAGGCGCGTAGTAGGGCGTCCTGCGCGAGACGTCGTGGTCGAGGATCGTCAATCGTTCCATGCGCCGACGATGCGGCCAGAAGTCAGCGCTGGCGCTGTGCAGGACGGCGCGGTTGTCCCACATGGCGATGGAGCCGGGCTCCCAGCGGAAACGGCAGGTGTACTCGAGGCGGCCCTCCTGTCGCTTCATCTCGGCGAGTAGCGCGCGTTCTTCGTCCTCGGGAATGCCGTGCTCCGGCGCGAATCGCTTCACGAAGCCTTGCTGGACATACAGCGTGGTCTTGCCCGTCTCGGGATGGGTGCGCGCCACCGGATGTTGTGACACGGGCGTTTTCCCGTCCATCTGGTGGACGAGGCCGCCTTCATGGATCGCGGTGAGGTGCTGAACGCGTTCCCGGGTCGCCTCGGACAAGCCCTGCCACATGCTGTAGCAGTCGCAGAAGCACGTGTCGCCGCCGACAGGGGGTGCCTCGCGGCACATCAGCACGGAGGCCATGGGCGGCCGCTTCTGCCAGGTGGCGTCCGCATGCCAACCGGAGGCGGCGGCGGGGACCTTCTCGTCGGAGATCAGCACCAACATCTCGGGCACCCCTTCGATGACGGCCGGCCCCCTCGTTTCGCTCCGCGAGTTCGGCTCGTGGCCCCGCTCGCCGTACTGAACGCCGACCTCGCCGAAGTGGCTTGCGAACTCGAACTGCTGGCGCGGGGTCAGGTGGTTCTGGTTCCGGAACATGATCACCCGGCGCTCAAGCCACAGGCCCCGCAGGAACGACACCATCTCCGGTTCGGCGAGATCGCGGGCCAGGTCAATCCCGTGCACGACCGTGCCGATGCTCGGTTGCAGCGGCTCGAGCTTGAGTTCAACGCCTGCCACGGTCACCGGTTTGAAGTGGATGGTGCCGAAGCTCGCGGAGACCAGATCGTCCTCGGCCCTCAACTCGTCGGCCATGGCGGCCCGTGTCTTGCTGCCGGGGGCGCGCGATCCGGCGACCGCACCGAGCGGCGTCGCCGTTGACGGCGGCTTGTTCTCCCGCGCCCGCCGGGTGAGGTCGACGTAGCCCGGATGCTCGTCGAGGTTAACCGCTTTGCTCTGTGCCATGGGATCCTCCAACGTGTTTTGCCGCTGCATGGTTTCAGGCGAGCCCCTAGTATTCCACGACCCACGTGCCTGCGCTTCGCGCCGAGGACCGGCAGACGCCGGGTTGTTTTTGGGGGACCTTGGGCGTGGATTGCCGTGGCCGTGCCGATTGCTCGTTGCTAGGCTCGATTCACATGCCGCAGGGGTAAGGCAATGTACCGAACCGATTCCCGGAAGCCAGGCAGGGCGATGCTCGTTGGCCTGACGGCGCTGGCGCTGGCAAGTGGAGCTTTGGCCGAGACCAGGCCCAACGTCGTCCTCGTCATGGCAGACGACATGGGCTGGGCGCAGACCGGCTACTACGGCCATCCCGTCATGAAAACGCCGAACCTCGACGCGATGGCGCACAACGGTCTGAGGATGGACCGGTTCTATGCCGGCGCGCCGAGTTGCACCCCGACCCGGGCCTCTGTACTCACAGGCCGGACCAACGACCGAACGGGTGCGTTTCGCGTCGGACATTCCATCAACAAGCAGGAAAAGCTGCTCTCGACGGCGTTCCGGGACGCCGGCTATGCAACGGCCCACTTCGGCAAGTGGCACCTGAACCAGGGCGGCCCCAAAGGCCATCCACTGCCCGCCGATGACCCGCACAATCCGGGGGAGCTCGGGTTCGACTACTGGCTGAGTGCGACAAGTGGGTTCGATCGATTCGACCTCGAGGGCGGCCGGTTCGAACTCAGCCGCAACGGCACGGTCGAGCAGTTCCAGGGGGACGGCTCGGAAGTCATCGTTGATGAAGCCCTGAAATACATCGCAACCCAAGTTGCCGCCGACAAGCCGGTGTTCGTCGTCATCTGGTACTCGGCACCACACGGACCGTGGGAGGCTTCCGAGGAAGACATCGAGCCGTTCCTGGGAGTCGTCGATCGAACGTCGGCGCACATGCATGGCGAGATCGTCGCCATCGACCGGTCGATCGGGCACCTGAGATCCGGCCTTAAGGACCTCGGAATAGCCGACAACACGCTCATCTGGTTCACGAGCGACAACGGCGGGACCCCCAACATCGACTACCCGGCGAACTGCAGCGCGGCACTGGATCCGGATCTGACGAGCGAGGAAACCAGGGCCTTGGGCTGCTACCGCGGCGTCCGTCCGGACAGCACCGGTCACCTTCGCGGATTCAAGAAGGACTTCTACGAGGGAGGGCTGCGCGTACCCACCGTCGTCGAATGGCCCGCCGGAATAGCACCTCGGGTGTCGAACTTCCCCGCGGGGACCGTCGACATGTTCCCCACATTGATCGACGTGGCGGGGCTCGATCCCGACGCCATCAACGAGGTCCACGACGGCATCTCGCTGGCCGAAGTCTTCAAGTCGGAACCGGCGCGGCGCGATCAACCGTTGGGATTCCGGGCGAGCGACGGACGGATGTGGCTGGACAACGACTGGAAGCTCGTTCAGAACGTCAGCTACGCGGACGGGGAGTTCGTCACCGAGCCCTTCGAGTTGTACAACGTCATCGGCGATCCGAGCGAAGAGCAGAACTTGATTGGCTTGTATCCTGAACTCGCCGAGCGCATGCGTAGGCAACTGGATTCCTGGAGCCTCTCGGTGAGCCGCAGCGCATTGGGCTACGACTACCCCGAAGGCAAGGTGCTTCCTTCGGGTCGCGAGCCCGACCCCGATGTCGACGAGCGCCGGAGAATGCGAATGAAGGAATGGGCGGAGGAAGTGGAAAGAGCTGCGAAGATACCGACTCGACGAAAGCAGGCCGACATGACGGACACTTCGAACCCCGGCAACCTCGTCCACTACCCGGACTTCCCCACCGAACTCCTGGCCCCACGTCCCGTGGACGTCTGGTTGCCCGAGGCCTACGAGGCCGCGCCTGGCGATCGGTTTCCGGTCATCTACATGCACGATGGCCAGTTTCTGTTCGATCGCGGCCATTCGCCCTACGTGGGAACGGACTGGCTCTGGGATGTGGACAGAACCATGACGCGGCTCATCCGGGACGGGGAAATCCGACCGGCGATCGTCGTCTCGGTGTGGATGAACGAGACGGAGAAGGCCAGTCGGGGAGCCGAGTACTTGCCGGAGAAGATGATGACCGGTGAAGTCAGACAGCGGGTTTACGAGCAGCACCCGGACTTGGCGAGCCAGGAGCTCGCATCCGACAACTATCTCAAGTTCCTGGTCCAAGAGCTCAAGCCGTTCATCGACCGGAACTACCGCACGCGGCCGGGTCGGGAAGACACGTACCTCATGGGGTCGAGCATGGGCGGCATGATCTCCGCGTACGCCATCGCGGAATACCCCGATGTCTTCGGGGGTGCGGCCTGCCTGTCGACCGACTGGACCTTCGGCGACGGGGCCTTCGTCGACTGGCTAAACGACCACTGGCCGGCGGCTGGATCGCACCGCGTCTATTTCGACCACGGTACGGCGACGTACGACGCCGCCTACGGACCGCACCAACGGAAGATGGATGGCGTATTGCGCAGCAAGGGCTACCGAGCCGGTGATGACTGGATCACGCGACGGTTCGAAGGGGCCGACCACACGCCGAGAGCCTGGGCTAAGCGCCTGCACATTCCATTGCAGTTCCTGCTGGCTACGCCGGGTGCGCCGACGCCGAAAGCAAACACGACGCACTGATTCGTACTCAAGAAGAGGTTGAAAGAAGATGGCGAGCAACCACGTCCGACAGGGTTTCGGTACGGTGAGGCCGTACCTTTACGGACCCTACGAACTGCCCGAGTTCCTGACCGCCGTGTTCGATGCGCGGGAAATGGAGCGGCACGAGGCCTCGGGGCGACGCGCCGCGCACGTCGAGCTAGCAATCGGCGACAGCGTGATCGTGGTCGAAGCCGGGGAGATGCCCCCGGCGGTCAACCCGACAGAGGCGTCGATCTACGTTTACATCGAGGATGTCGACGCGGCCTATCGGCGCGCCTTGGATGCTGGCGCGGAGGCGATCACTGCGCCCGAGGACAAGCCGTACGGCGAGCGGGGCTGCGGATTCCGGGCGTGCGGAAACACGTGGTGGGTGGCGACGCACCTCGGATCTGGATAGGGCATGGGTTCGCGCTCCGCCACCTCGGAACGGTGCCCTGGTTACGCGTTCTGCGCGTTTTGTTGCGCGATACGACTAATCGCGCAATTGACCTTGCGCAATTGATACCGGTGCCCGGGTTGGGGAGCCTCCGGAACGCCTCTTGGGCGTCCCACACCGTACCTATACAAGCTGCGCCGGAGTCCGCAAGATGACTTGGTGTGTGCGAGGGACGTGCCTCGGGGCCGCAGGTTCAGGGCCAATGGGAATCGCATGACCACCGAAGATCGAACGGTGCGCGACAGCATGGGTGAGCTGAGCGTGCCATCCGGTGCGCTGTGGGATGCACAGACGCAGCGGGCCGTCGTGAACTTCCCGATCAGCGGCCTGCGCATGCCTCGGCAGTTCATCCGCGCCCTGGGCTTGATCAAGTGGGCTGCCGCCGCGACGCACGACGATCTCGGGCTGATCCCCGCCGAGTTGGCCGACGCCATCAAGTCGGCCGCGATCGAGGTCGCCGAAGGGCGACACGACGACCAATTCCCGGTGGACGTCTTCCAGACGGGATCCGGCACAAGCTCGAACATGAACGCCAACGAGGTCATCGCCAACCTGGCGTCCCGCGTTCGTGGCAAGCCCGTTCACCCCAATGACGACGTCAACAAAGGGCAGAGCAGCAACGACGTGATTCCGTCTGCGATCCACGTCAGCGCGGCGCTCGGCGTCACGGAGTCTCTGCTGCCGGCGCTGAACCATCTGGCCAATGTCATCGAGCGCAAGTCAAAGGCGTTGCCCGGGATCGTCAAGACGGGTCGGACCCATCTCATGGATGCCATGCCGATTCGCCTCGAGCAGGAGTTGTCGGGGTGGGCTTCGCAGATCAGGAACGCCCATCAGCGCATTGCCGGTTGCCTGACACGTCTGACCGCCTTGGCGCAGGGGGGCACGGCGGTCGGCACCGGCATCAACGCCCATCCCGAGTTCGGCGCTCGCGTGGCAGCGCACTTGTCGCAGCAGACGGGCATCGCGTTTCGACCCGCCGACAGTCACTTCGAAGCGATGAGCTCCCAGGACACGGCCGTGGAACTGTCGGGCCAGATCAAGACCGCGGCCGTGAGCCTGCTCAAGATCGCCAATGATTTGCGTTGGATGAACAGCGGCCCATTGGCGGGCGTGGGCGAAATCGAGCTGCCGGCCCTGCAGCCCGGCAGCAGCATCATGCCGGGGAAGGTGAATCCGGTGATTCCCGAGGCCGTCGCAATGGCGGCGGCCCAGGTGATCGGCAACGACACGACCATCACCGTCGCCGGGCAATCGGGTAACTTTCAGCTCAACGTCATGCTGCCAGTGATTGCTCACAATCTTTTGCAAAGTATTGAAATACTGTGCAATTCATCGAGACTGATGGCTGATTCCACCATTGCCGGTTTCACCGTCAACGAAGATCGCATGCGGGCCGCTCTACAACGCAACCCCATACTGGTCACGGCATTGAATCACCTCATCGGTTACGACAAGGGGGCCGAGATCGCCAAGCGCGCCTACCGGGAAGGGCGGTCGATCATCGACGTGGCCGCCGAGGAAACCGAACTAAGCCGGGAAGAGCTTGAATCGCTGCTGGACCCCGCCGCGCTGACGCAGGGAGGTATCAAGGGCTAGGCCACCTCACCTTGGCCGGGGGATCTTGTGCTCCTCCGGCAAGGTGCAGATGCGTTCCATCCGTGTGACGGTGCCGTCGACGTACTCCCACACAAGCTGCTCGCCGTCACGGTAGCGCCGCACCACGACAGGCCCCCAGCCGAAGATGTGGAAGTCCAGAACACCGTCATTCCAGATCATGCTGGCGGATGATCGAGCGCAATAGGGCCTTCCGCCGATCCTGAACGCCACCGAGCCCCGGGTGTCGTTGGTGTTCTCGCCCAGCGTGCTGTTAGGGCCGTAGTCGTGAATGACGCCGCTGCTGGTGACGACCACGCGGCGGCCGCACTGTTCGATGCGTTCCACGTGACCCACGCGTCCCTCGACCCCCAGCCAAAGGCCGCGGATGTCATCGGCCCCGGCCACCAGCGGCTCGGTGCAACGGCCAAGGATCGGCAACGGGAAGTGGGTGTAGCTGCAGTCCGGGGTGTTGCCCTTGGGTATGTCCCGGGCCAACTTCCCGCTGCCATCGAGCTCAGGTATTTCGCAGTAGTCGACCGCGCTCCCATCGCCTGCAAGCGTCGCAGGGTCGGTCGTGAGGGGTGGTCTCGGCGAAAGAAAGATGCCCCAGAACGCAAGCAGGACCAAAACAACGAGGACGCCCACGGCCCATCGGACGATTCGCCAAATCATCGTGCCGTTACCTCGTTCCGCCTTCTACGAACGTCGACTCTCCCAGATCGCCCGTATGTGAGCGTCCGGGTCGCTGATCACTTCGCTGCGCGCATTCAACATCATCGTCTGACGCCGCTCGGCGTCGAACTCGGGCCATTCGGGTAGTCCTGACGCCGCGGGTACGCCCGTGCGGGCGAACGCGGCCCAGGCATCGGTGATGCTGTCTGCCAAGGCTTGCGCTTCCGCCACGTCGCCTTCGTCACCCAGGCACGCTCCCAAGGTCGACAGGTTGTTGAACATGAACGCGGCGTCGAAGCCGTGGAATGCACCGAAGGCACCCTTGAGGCCCTGGGTCTCGTACTCGAACTGGTACATGTAGGTCTTGGCGTTGCTGGTATCGCTGTGGACTTCGGCCGCTTGGATCGATCGCATACGGTACAGGGCGTCGGATTGAATGCGCTCGAGCACGGTGTAGCTGTCACTGTCCGGCAAGGCGGATTTGTATTCTCCGATCAATGCTTTACGTTCGTCTTTGGTGTTCCCGATGAGGCCGTGGAACAGGCTGTTGCCGATCTGAATCGCCAGCAGCTTGGGCAACGGCATCGGCAGTACGGCAACCCGGCCATCGTGCCGGCAGTTGCCCACCAGCAGGTCGATGTTGCGCACCCTGGCGTTCGACATGGCCACGAGGACGTCCTCGGGCATGAACTCCGTGTGGTAGGCGCCGGCGGCGGGGAGGCGAATGCGGCTCATCTCGCCGTACGGTTCGCCCCGGCGGTACAGCATGGTCTGCATCTTCGAGCCGACGATGACGTCGTTGGACACCTCGGCAAGCGCCTCGACATCGCCGACGGGTACCTTCATTGCCTTCAACACGTCCGGGGTGAACTTGTGATGGTCCGCAATGTCGATCATGACGATCGGGCCGCTCATCACCACCGCGCGATGGAACAAGCCTTCGCTCTTCGGCGAAGACAGCAGGGCCCAGACGCAGGTTCCGCCCGCCGATTGGCCGACGACCGTCACGTTGTTCGGGTCACCGCCGAATGGCTCGATGTTGTCTTGGACCCACTGCAACGCTGCCACGACATCCATGAACCCGCGATTGCCGACGCAGACGGCGTCGTCGAAGAGCCCGTCGGCGGCCAGAAAGCCGATCCCGCCCAAGCGGTAGTTGATACTCACGACGACAACGTTCCCTCGCTTCGCTAGGGCGCCGCCGTCCGCGCTGGGGGGACTGCTGCCACCGCTGGCGAGCCCACCGCCGTGGATGAAGAAGATGACGGGCAGCTTTTCGTCCGAGGCGGGGGCCTCCGCCGGCGTCCAGACGTTGAGCGAGAGGCAGTCCGGACCGGGTTCGGTCATGCCGCCGAGCATGTCCATCATCGCCGCCCCGGCCTTGGGCATCAGCCAACCGGGCACGGACGGAACATTCTGGGGCGCTGACGGACCGAACTGTGTTGCGTCGAAGGTGCCCGCGAGGACCGGACGCGGTTTCGGCGCAAGCCAGCGGTTGATGCCTTCAATGGGCGCAGCGTAGGGAATACCCTTGAAGCTCACGATGCCATCCGCGAACCGGCCCCGGATCAGGCCATCGCCCACTGCAACTGCTGGGTCAGATGCGAGACCAACTGCGGTCACCAGCTATTCCTCGTTTCAGGCCGTCTGGCGCCGTTCTACCACCAACGTCCGGCTCCCGCCAACGCGCCTGCTACGCAGGCGTGCCTGCTACGCAGGCGTGCCTGCTACGCAGGCGTGCCTGCTACGCAGGCGTGCTACCGCGTCGGAAATGCAATCGTCCCTGCCATCCCTGGCTCGCGGTACGCGTTGTTGGCAGCCTGCCACTCATCGCTCGCCAGCATGGACTGTAAGGCTTCGAACGACGGATACCGCACCAGGACGAAATGTTCCCACTCGTCGTCGCTGACCATCGCCTGATCCGCGGCCAAGGACAGCTCGACGTTGCCGCCGAGATCTTGAATCAGGCGTGCCGCGACCTCGCCGTAACGGAAGAACGACGCTCTTCCTTCGTCGCCGTGGTAGCGCAGCAGGTTGACGACGAAGACTTCCTCGTCGGAGTTTCGCTGCATGTCCTCGAGCGGTGGCGGCGTCACGGGCAACGGGCCGGCGCCGCGCGTGAAGGCGTAGAGCAGGCGCGCCGCCAGGCCCGCAGTGCGGTCGGCGATGGCAGCCTGGTAGGCGGGGCTGTCCTGCATGTCGAGCCAGGCCGCCCGGCGCGGGTAGTAGACGAGCGCCACGCCGTCCCAGTGATCCCCCGCGAGGCTGTTGCCGCTGTAGAGCACGCGCCCGCCGCGGGCGGCGATTTCGCGCCCGGCGACGGTACCGTAACGGGCGTAGCGCTCACGGCCGCCGGGTTCGGCGTACTTGAGCAGATTCACCATGACGATCGGATCGTCATCGGGTCGGGAACGAAGCGCCGCGATGCTCTCGTCGCTGGGGTTCACAGCGCTGGTGGGGTTCGTCATCCGATCGCTCCAGTCATGGTTTGGCCGGGGCGGCCACGGTCACGTTAACATCGCCGCCGTTCTTCGCCGTGCTAGCGCCGTCCCACTGATGATACGCACCCCAGGCATCGTCTCGGCAGCCCTTCTACTAGCCGGCGTCTGCGCGTCTGCAAGCGAATCCCCAACTGCGCAATCGGCCGTTCCCGACGTGAACCCTGTGCGCGTGGTTGTCGTGACCATGTGGGAGCGGGGTGCCGACGAGGGCGACGAGCCGGGCGAGTTCCAGTTCTGGAAGGCGCCGAGGTCCCTAACCGAGCGCTTCGCTCTGCCACACGGCGACCATGACCTCTACTACAACCGCGAGTCGCAGATCCTCGGCATGGTGACCGGCGTCGGCACCGCGAAGTCGGCCGCCACCACGATGGCCGTCGGCCTCGATCCACGTTTCGATCTCACGCGCGCCTACTGGCTGGTGGCCGGCGTTGCCGGCATCGATCCGGAGGACGCCTCGATCGGCTCGGCGGTCTGGTCCGCCTATCTCGTCGACGGCGATCTCGGCTACGAACTCGACGCCCGGGAGATCCCGGCCGGCTGGGAGACGGGGTTCTTCGCGATCGGGTCGACTTCCCCGACGGACCCGGACAAGCGGGAGCCGCGCGGCGAGGTGTTTCTCGTCAACCCGGGTTTGCGGGACTGGGCGTTTCAGCTAACCAAGGACCTGACACTGCCTGACGATCCGGCGCTAGCGGCGGCTCGGGCGCCGTATGCCAACCATCCGAATGCCCGGAAGCCGCCGTTCGTCGCCCGCGGGGGCCACATCGCGGCCTCGACCTTCTGGCACGGCGCGCTGAAGAACGCCTGGGCCAACGACTACGTGCGGTACTGGACCGAAGGCCGCACCGATTTCTACACGTCGGCCATGGAAGACACCGGGACATATCGGGCCATCGACTACCTGGACCGCGCTGGCCGGGTAGACGCCAGCCGTTTCATGGTGCTGCGCGCTGGGAGCAACTACACCATGCCGCCGCCCGGGATCAGCGCGGCCGAATACCTGCTGCGGGAGAGCGAAGGCTATTCCGGGATGATCGCCTCGCTCGAGTCGCTCTATCTCGTCGGTTCGACCGTCATCGACGAACTGCTCGGGAACTGGGCTCACTACGCCGAGCACGTGCCGGGCGTGGACGCCGATTGATGAGGACGTTCCTAGGGCTCGAAAGCCCGGTTGCGATTGCCCACCGGGGCGGCGCGGCGGAGCATCCCGAGAACACGATGGCCGCCTTCGAACATGCCGTTGAGCTCGGCTATCCCTGCATCGAGACCGATGTCCGGTCGACCCGCGACGGCGTGGCGATGGTTTTCCACGATGAGAACCTGGACCGCCTGACCGACCACATCGGACCGCTGGTGGAACGGGACTGGGCACAACTTGACGATGTGCGGATCGCGGGCAAGGAGCCCATCGTCCGCCTCGAGGACCTGCTCGGCGCGTGGCCGGATCTCCGCCTCATCATCGACCCGAAATCCGACGACGTCGTCACGCCGTTGATCGACGTTCTGCGTCGTACGAATGCGCGCGACCGCGTCTGCATCGGTTCGTTTTCCGCCCGCCGCCTGCGCCGAATCCGAGACGAGTTGCCGGGCTGCACGTCCTGCAGCCCCGCCGAGGTGGTGCGGCTTCGTGCGGACTCCTGGGGCGTCCCGACGGGCAAACTGGCTGCCGACTGCGCGCAAGTACCGCCACGCCATCCGCTTTTCGCGGGCCTGTCGATCCCGGTTGTCGATGCTGCGTTTCTTCGCTCTGCCCACGCGCGCGGCATGCCTGTGCAAGTCTGGACGGTGAACGACGACGCGGAGATGGCGCACCTACTTGACCTCGGCGCAGACGGCATCATGAGCGACCGCGTGACGGCGCTTAAGGACCTGTTCGAACGGCGCGGGCTCTGGCGCTGAGCTAAGCGGCTCGGAATCACCGTAGCCGCCTGACGGAGAGACTATGACCGACAACTTCAAGAAGATCCGCAGGAGGCTTGTGCTCGCTGTGACCGGTATGGCCATGGGCATGTTCCTGGCGGTCCTGAGCCAGACCGTCGTTGCCACGGCGATGCCGGCGATCATCGTCGAGCTTGGCGGATTCGGCCGCTACGCCTGGGTGGCCACCGCTTACCTGGTCGCGGCCACCGTCACCATGCCCATCGCGGGGCGCATCGCCGACCTCTACGGCTTCAAGCGCGTGCTTCTCGCGGGTATCGGCCTATTCACCATCGCGTCGATCCCGGCCGGTTTGAGCCAGACGTTGAACGAGCTGGTGGCCTACCGTGCGCTCCAGGGGATCGGCGGCGGGATCGTCATGATCGGCAGCCTGGTTGGCATGGCGCAGTTGTTCCCACCCCAACAGCGCGCCCGATACCAGGCGCTGGTGGCCGCGGTCTACGCGTTGGCCTCGGTGCTGGGCCCCGCTTTGGGCGGGTTCATCACGGACGGAATCGGGTGGAGTTGGGTGTTCCTGATGAACGTGCCGCTCGGCGCGATCGTCCTGGCGGTCGTGGTTGCGACCCTTCCTAACGGTCGGGCGAGTACCGATGTCAGCAGGCTGGACTACACGGGGATGGTGTTGCTGGTGCTCGCCGTGACACCGCTGATGTTCGCCCTGTCGTCCGGCGGCGTCCTCTTCGACTGGTTCTCTTGGCAGATCGTCGCCTGCCTGGCCTTCGGCGCAGTCATGACGGCGGTTCTGATCACTTTGGAGATGCGCACGGAGAGTCCGATCCTGACCGTCGACATCTACCGGGTCCGAGGTGTGCCAGTGTCGTTGGCGGCGTCGGTGCTGACCGGATTCGGCTTCTACGCGGCTTTGTTGTTCGTACCCCTGTTGCTGTTCACCGGCAGCGGGATGTCCGCCAGTGCCGCCGGGAGCCACCTGACACCGATGCTGCTCGGCATGGTGGTCGGTGCGGTGATCATGGGGCGGCGGCTTTCACTAGGCAAGGGAACCCACCGGAGGTCGGCGTTGACGAGTACGGGACTTGCCATCGTCGGACTGTTCCTGATGTCCATCGTGGGCGAGGGCGCGAGCATCCTCGCGATCGACGGGACGATCGTACTGGTCGGGCTGGGACTCGGCGGCATGCTGGCGACTTTCGGTTCGGCGGTGCAGGGCGCCGTTCCCGAGAACATGCTGGGTGCCGCGACCTCTTCGCTGTCGTTCTACCGGTCTGTAGGCGGCATGGTGGGCGTCGCCGCTGCCGGCGCCGTGCTGACGAACCGGCTGCGCGACGGTCTCTCGGACGTGTTGTCCTCCGCTGCGTCCCCGACCGGCACCTCCGTGCAGTTGCCGCCCAACTGGCTGGGCAACGTCCAGTTGGATCCGCGATCGCTATCGGATGGCCAATCGACGGAGGCGGTCGTCGCCGAGTTGGCGCGATCAGGCCTCGATCAGCAAGTCGCCGAAACGTTGGCCGAGGCGTTTCCTTCCGCTCTTACAGGTGCGATCGGGGAGGTCTTCCTGGTCACCGCGGCGGTCGTGGTGCTCGCGTTCGGGCTTTCGCTGTTCTTGCGTGCGGAGAACGACGGAGAGGCCCGGTAGCGGAGATCGCACCATGCCGCACAAACCCAACATCGTCCTGATCTTCTCGGACCAGCACCGGGGCGACGCGCTTGGTTGCGTGGGAAACCCAGTCGTGCGAACGCCGAACCTGGATGGCCTCGCCGCCGAGGGCGTGGTCTTCCGAAACTGCAACACGAACTCGCCTCTGTGCATGCCCGCGCGGGCCTCGTTGATCACCGGTCTGTACGTCAACGAGCACGGTGCCTGGGGCAATCGTACGGAGGCCGATCGCCACGGGCCGAGCCACGTGAGGAACATCCGCGACGCCGGTTACTGCACCGCCGTCATCGGCAAGACCCACTTCCGGCTGTACCAGGCCGACGACGGCCACACGCGCGACCATGCCTCGGGATTGCACGACTGGGGCTACGAGTTCGCCCACGAGACCAAGGACACCATCCCCTCGGCCACCCACCGCTGCTACTACACGGACTTCCTGGCCGCGAGAGGCAAGCTGCAGGTCTACGAGGACTGCGCACGCAACTTCAGGCTGGGGCAGAAAACGGGGTTCGTGCGCCCGTGGGAACACCTGCCCAACCTCCTCGAAGAGGATGAGCACATCGACGCCTACATCGCCAACACGGCATCGGAGTGGATTCGGAGCTATGCGGACGACAGGCCGTTCTACCTCCAGATCTGCCTGACGGGGCCGCATCCCCCGTTCGACGCTCCGGCGAGATTCAGGGACATGTTCGACCCCGCGGAAATGCCCCAGGCGATCATGGAGCCTCCGGCTGAACCCGTTTCTCCCCAGCTCAGGACGGTGTACTCGCGGCGGGGCTTAAAGGACATGGCCGAGTCCCAGGGCCGAACGTTCACGAGCCACTACTACGCAAAGGTTGCATTCGACGACCACGCGATCGGCGTTGTCCTTCAGGCTTTGCGGGAAGCGGGCCTGATGGACAACACGTGGATCGTCTATACCTCCGACCACGGCGAAATGCTTGGCGATCACCGGTTGGCGCAGAAGTCGGTGTTCTATGAGGGCGCACTCAACATACCGCTGATCGTGAGACCACCTGGCGGAACGGAGTCGTGGACGGCGCACGGCCTGACGGACCACTACGACATCTGCTCAACGTTGATTGACGCGGCTGGTGCCGACGATCTGGAAGTTGACCATGGCCTGTCGTTGCGTCCGAAGATCGAGGCTGGTTCTGACGCGAGCGATGCGCAACGCGGCAAGGACGTGGCCTTCAGCGAGGTGAACCTGTACTCGATGGCGCGGACCGAGCGCTACAAGATGACCATCGACTCGCTGACACGAAAGCCCTTGGAACTGTACGACATGGAGGACGATCCGCAGGAGCTGCGCAACCTGGTGGACGAACCGCGACTTTCGGGCGAGCGCGACCGCTTTCTCAAGGACCACTTCGATCACCTGCTGGCCAACCTGAACGAGGTGAAACTCAAGGTGTACCAGGACGGTGGCATACCCACCAGGCTGCACCAGGAGTATCCGGAGTATTGAATGCAGCTCGACTTCAACGACGGGGCGTTCATCGAGCAGCCGGACGGCCCGGCAAAGTGCTCGCAAATCGACCCGGGGCCGCGGCCGGCGGGAGGAAGTTCGGCGGGCGAGGGACCTCAGCGGCAGGGAGGCAATGCAAAAAGACCGCGGACGGCATCAATGGCGGTCGTTTGAAACCTATTCTGCAATCTGCGGGGTTGCGGCAGGCTCGCGTGCCAGCTAGCTCTGGTCAGAGTTCGTCGTGATCAACGCGTGGCCGCCCGGTGCCAGCGAGTGAATGGCCCTCGCGATGTCGGGCAGGGCCTCGCGAAGAGACGAGAGGCGATTGTCGTCGACGGCGAGGACCGCCAAGCCGGGGTGCCGTTGTTGCTCGGCGAGACGCTTGTCGGTGGTGACGAGCACGGGGAAGCCCTCCGCGCTGGCCTCGGCGAGCAGTTCGGCGTCACCCAACGAGCGCCACCGGTGGTACACGGCGCTTTCGACTGGCGTGTCATCGAGGGCCGCCTGAAGCGGAAGGCGGCTCCGCGGAGAGACTCCGACGTCGAGCAGGACCTTCAAGTGCCGAGGTCGTCAGACGAGGTCGGCGCAGGCGGGGTTCTGCGTTGCAGCCGTCTTGACGGCCGCGCTCCCGACCCTTAGGACGGCGGTGGCAGCTCGGGGGTCGATCTCGAAATCCCGGACGAACTGGTCGAGGGTCACGCCATCGGCGAGCCAGTCGAACAGCTGTTGAACGGGCAGGCGCGTACCGCGGAAGCAGGGGGTTCCGCTCATTCGGCCCGGATCGATCCAGACGGCCTCCGCAAGCGTCATCGCTGTGGGGGGTTGGGATTCCGCAGACGTTTCCATGGTGCTGGATGAGCATACGGGGAGCGGGGCCAGAGTCAATTCGTAGGGCAGGTGAGTGGCGGATGCGGAGCATTACGCCGCTTGTGGACGCGGTATCGACGAGCTGCGGTCTAGAGCGCTCTGGGGCGTGGTGTGCGCCGTCCGCTGCTGCAGGCCTACTGACGCGGTGACTTTCGATGTGTCACCGACAGGCGCTTCGGTGCAGTTGCCGCCGAATTGGCTGGGCAGCGTCCAGTTGGATCCGCGATCCTAGTCACCGCGGCGGTCGTGGTGCTCGCGTTCGGGCTGTCGCTGTTCCTGCGGTCGGAGAACGGCGAAGAGACCGGGTAGTGTCCGCGCTCGAGGCTGGCGAGTTTCGCTGCCAGGAACTGCCTTGTTCAGCTTCGCGGTTGCGCGTGGTGCTTCGCCAGGTACTGATCCAGGGCGTTGGCGAAGTGCTGCACTTCCTTCTTGCCCAGAGCACTGGGTCCACCGGACACCGCGCCGACACTGCGCAACTCGTCCATCATGTCGCGTCGTTGCAGGTAGTCACGCACATTTTCGCGGGTGTACATCTTGCCGCGCGGGTTGAGGGCCGCGCCGCCCTTCGCAACGACCTCGGCGGCGAGCGGCACGTCGCCAGTGACGACCAGGTCGCCTGACGCCATTCGCTCGACAATGGTGTGATCAGCCACGTCGAAACCTGCTGCCACCTGTACCGACTCGACCACGCGCGATGGCGGCGTTCGTACGTATTGGTTGGCCACGAGGATGGTACGAATCTGCACGCGCTCCGCAGCCCGGAACAACACCTCCTTGATGGCATTGGGACAGGCGTCGGCATCGACCCAGATTCTCATGAGCCCCTCCAGATTGGTTGCGCCACCACGCTGGCCGCCCGTGTGTGCACCCCTTCGTGGTTCTCGAGGTGGAACGCGAACCGCCGCGCTCGCCCAGCGCCTTCGAGCGCGAGGCGCTTCTTGAACGACGCCGTGAACCGGCGCCTCTTCCTTGTCATCCCAGTGTCTCCTCTCGACGCCGGAGTACACCTCAGCGCCGCCTCAGTCGAGCGCCGGAGTGCTCTCCGGCAGCCTCCGCACGGGAACGAGCTGCTCAACCGTAGCGGCCAGGTTCAGGAGCTTCTGCTCGGCCCAGGCCTCCGCCAGGAACTCGATCGCCACGGGCAAGCCATTGACGCCGAAGCCGGCCGGGACGGAAATCGCCGGGAGACCCGACGCAGCCGCGAGCTTGCAGTTGAAATGGCCTTGCTCCTCACCGAGCGGAACAGCTTCTTCCGTGGCGGTCGGATAGACGAGCACGTCGACACCGTGATCGTGCATGAGCGCGAGCAGTTGGCGGCGCACCGCGGCGCCAGCGGCGTGCGCCTCGAGGTAGGCGGCGCGCGATCTGCGCTCGGGATCGGCAAGGATGTTGGCCCAGTGGCCGGCGACGACCGGCTCGAGGCGATCGTGTGCGGCGACGGATTCGAACGATTGCACCGGGAGATCGGGGTGGCGGCGCAAATAGGCCGTCAGGTCATGGACGATATCGTAGTCGTCCACGAGAAAGGCAACGGGTCCTCGGGTGTCGGCCTTGAGCTCGGCAAGGTCCGCGATCTCGACTATGGATGCGCCGCCTTCGGTGAGGGTCGCGAGAACGTGTCGAATGCGCGCGTTCGTCGACGCGTCGTCTTCAAACCAGTCATTGAGCACGCCGAGGCGCAACCTGGTGAGGTCCACATGGTGGAGGTCGGCAAGATAGCTGCCTGGGATCTTGCCGCGCGACTCGGTGGTTTGGGGGTCCGCCGGGTCATAGCCGACCGTTAAGTCCAGCATGATCGCGAGGTCGCGCGTGCTACGTGCCAGCGGACCACCGATATCGCGTGAGCTCGAAAGCGGGACGATCCCGTGCCGGCTGCTCAGACCTTGAGTGCCCCGAAGGCCCACGAGGTTGTTATGTGCGGACGGCACACGGATCGAGCCGCAGGTGTCGCTGCCCATCCCCGCCGCACCGAAATTGGCGGCAACACCGGCACCCGTGCCGCCGCTCGAACCTCCCGCGTGACGGTCGAGCCCGTAGGGGTTTTTCGTCATGCCGAACGCGGAGCCGCGCGTCGTCCAACCGAACGCGAATTCGTGCATTGTCGTCTTGGCCAGGATGATCGCGCCCGCGGCCTTGAGCTTCGCGACTTGCGTGGCGTCGTTCTTCGGCCAGTGACCTTCGATGATCGCCGAGCCTGCGGTGGTCGGCGCATCGATGGTCTCGTAATTGTCCTTTACGAGGACGGGAATCCCGTGCAGCAGCGAGCGCGGTCCCGAGCGCCGGCGCTCGTCGTCGAGCGCCTGCGCCTGGGCACGGGCGCTGTCGTTCATGTGCTGTATGGCATTCAACGCGGGGCCTTGCTGGTCGTAGGCCTCAATTCGGCGCACATACCAATCGACCAAGTCCACGGACGAGACGGTAGCGGACGAGAGTTGGGCCTGGAGCTCCTCGATTGAGGCCTCCAACGGGTCGGCGCTCACGGCGACGCTCCAAACAACACAGACAGTCGACAAGATTCGTTGCATTGATGCGCGCTCCTCGAACACTTGACGCCACTGTTCCCATTTGGGTGAGGAAACGCAACTGGCCAATGGCATTTCATGCCGTGAGCACTCGCGCAGGCCAACACTGGTCCACGATAGTTTGCGCCATCGGTCGCCGGCTGGCACCAGACTCCTCGACGGCGTGTGCGGCGGCGGTTGTCAGTCGGCCCTGCGTGCCGTCGGCCGGTTACCGCGTGCGGCGCGTTCGCGGCGCGCCCGTCGCCGCCCGGGGCGCCAACCGGCCGCGGGAGCGCCTGTTGCGACCGGAATCCGGTTGATACCCTTGCCCGCTCACCATGAATTCTCCCCGGAACGTGCCGCCGTCGCCGGCGCCTTCGCTCGGCGCAACGACCCTGTCCGCCGCGGTGCTGTCGATCGTGCTGATGGGCGATGCGCTCATCTACGTCGTGCTTCCGGTGAGCGCCGGAGCCTTCGGAATCAGCATCGTCTGGGTCGGGGTGCTGCTTTCCGCCAACCGCTTCGTCCGAATCGTGTCCTACGGCGCGATCGCGCGGGCGACCACCGCCTGTGGATTGCGGCAGGCGACGATCGTCGCGTGCATCGGGGGCGCATCGTCGACGGTGATGTACTGGCTCTTCGATGGCGGGTGGCTCCTGCTCGTCGCACGGCTGCTATGGGGCCTCTCCTTTGCCGGCCTCACCCTCACCACCCTCGCCTATGCCGTCGCGGACCGTCGCCGCGCGGGCACCCGGGTTGGCCTCAGCAGCGCCATCCAGCAGTTCGGCTCCGTTTTCGCCCTGACCGCGGGAGCTTGGATCGCCGGCCAGTTCGGACCCAAGTCCGCCTTCCTCTTTCTCGGTCTCGCCTCCTTTCTCGCGCTGCCGTTCGCGATCGCCCTCCCGCGCGAGCGAGCCGAGCCGGGCGCGAGCCGGCCCCGATGGCTCCCGAAACCCCATCCGCTCGACTGGCTGTTCTTTGCCGTCGGATTCGCCGTCGATGGCGTCTTCGCGATGACGATCACGATCATCCTCGCCGACCTCGTGTCCCTCGAGGCGGCGATCCTCGGCGGGGGCATCGTTCTGTCGCTCCGGCGCGTGGGCGATGCGGTGTTCGCTCCCATCGGCGGCTGGCTCGGCGACCGGCTGGGCACCGAAGCGGCGCTCTTCGCCGCGACGGTGTTGACCCTGGGGGGCCTCGCTGCTATTGCGCTTGGCGGGGTCTACGCCGGCGCGGGAGCGGTCATCGTCGGCCGGGCTGCGATCGCGGCGCTCGGTCCGGCGACGGTGGCGGTCCGAAGTCCGTCCGAGCATCTGATGCACCGGATGGCGACGATGCAGACCTGGCGCGACTTCGGGGCCGCGCTTGGCCCGCTGCTCTCCGGCTTCTTCCTCGCCGGCTTCGCGATTTCCGCGATCTATCTCGCGCTCGTCCTCATCCTGGCCGCCGCGCTTCTCGTGCAGCTCTTCCGCCGCGTCTACCCCCACCGGACTTGCACCGATCGGTCGGACGGGTGAGGGTTCCCGCCACCAGCACCGGGGTCGGCGCATCCGCCGAGCACGACCAGCCCTGGGGGCGCGAGGCTGGCGAAGCGCTCGGGAGGCCCGTCCGGGGGGAAGACCCGAGTTCCGGTTCCCGTACCGCGACCAGGTTGCGCGACTCCGCGGTGTCTCGGAGAAGCGGGTGACGTCGAGGCGCGTACCGACGTGTCCGACAGCGAGTACGGTCGGCTGGAAATGTATACAGTGTTTTACGGCGGATGTACCAAAATGCGTCACCGCTCGACCGTCCGGTCAGTAGTCGGACCAAGTGAGTAATCTATCGACCGCCGCATCCGTGACGCGATCGTCTTCGAGAAACACGTTTGGCACGCCGGCACCGTAGAAACGGACGTTCTCCGGGCGGAACAGTGCCCGCGCTGCCGCGACAGCGCGGGGCACTCGGACGTATGCGTCGATGTCACTGCGCGACAGCCAACGTGGCGGATAGCCGGCTTCTTTGCCGATGACGCTGCAGCGCACGGGGTCACGGTCGCTGCGTCGGACCCGGGCGGCGAGGAAAGCGCGGTAAGTGACGTCGTCGGGCGGCAGGGAGTAGCCCATGAGTACGATGTGATCCGCATCCTCAACGACGACGCGCATGTCGCGTTGGATTTCCTCGAGAAACGGCGGCGGGCGGCTCTTGACCGTGGTCTGCGTAACGAGCGGGGTGTGATGCGCGTAGGTGAGCGTGCCACAGTGCACACACGCACGGGCATCGACTTCGCCGCGATCCCACGCCCCCTCTTCGTCGACCTGGTCGCCCCATGGTTTGAAAGCGATACCGTGCGAGAAACGGGCGAGGGGTGGCGGCGGGAGCAGAGTGCGCGAGTCGACCATCCAAGCGTCACCGATGAAAGAGGAGAGCTTCCCGCAGTTCGGGCATTCCCGCCACCACAGGCAGCCATGGGGGAAGAGGTATTTGGTGACGCGGACGCGGATATCCGCGCCGTGTTTCGGGTCGTTGAGTTGCCGGGCGGAGGACTCATTCATCGGCTGCCAGACGGGGCTGCCTGCATGGGGCTTTTCGACCCGGGGGCCGGCGACAAAGTGGCCGAGATCGTGGTAGGAGAGGAGCGAGGCGTTCCTCGGGCCGATTTGGGGCGCGCGGCGCGGGTCGTTGTATTCGCGGTTCGCTACGAACTGAGACCATAGGCCGACTGGATCCCAGTTGAGACTGACGAAGCCGACGTCGGTGAGTACGAAACCCGGCTTCTCGAGGTCCGCTTCCCTTTCCGTGGAGTCGGCGAGGGCGATTCCGCGTTCTTGGACGCGGCGCGATAAAGCGCGAGCGAAGTCGCGATGGAGGTGGAGGTGGTGTTGGCCGACCGCCGACCCGCGGCACGTGTGCCAGTCGATGTATGCCAGCACCTGCAGGAGCAGACCGAGCGCATTCCGGGCCGCACGGACCCTCTCGGGCGACAGGAACGTGCGATCCCGAGCTCGGAACCCGTGACCGGATTGCTGATGCATGTCGAGCAGATTGAAAAGGTCTCGGAGCCCAAAGCGGTCTACGGCAGGCGCACGAGCGACCGGGGCTCCCGGGCAGATATTGATGGCAGCGACGAGCGCGGGCCAGTCGTAGAGGGTCCGCAACTGTGCGATGCGTGCGCGCCGCCATCTCGCGTCCGCGCCGGGGAGGCTCCGCTGCATGGCTCGGAGTTGCCCGGTGGTAACGATGTCGACGCGGGTGTTGTGGTCGGCGTTCCGACCGTTGTCACCGAGGATCGCGAGCAGGTCGTGCAGGGCGTGCTTCCATCGAGCTGGTACGTTGCCGAGGGCGCGCCGGACACGTTGCCTGAGAGGTCGATCGACGTCAGGGCGCGGCGCGAGTCGCCGAAGGAACCGAGACTGGTCGTCGGTGACGCGGAAGCCAAGGGAAGCGGTCGCCCCGGCGCCCCAGAAAACGACGGTTCGGGGTATTCGGGCCATCACAGTGAAATCACAGACACGGTGCAAACGGTGATGGGCCTTCTGGTTGCGGAGACCGTCCGATAAGGGCGTCCCGCAAAGGCATCGTGACGTTGCAGGAAAGGGTGGTTTGGCGGGACTCGAACGGCACGCGGGGTCTGAAACAAGCAAGGGGCAGGCAAATTGTAGCGGATGGCTATGGCTCGCCGGTCCGGATGCACAGTGCCGTGTTTCGCACTCACACGGACCGCCCCCGCGGGTTGGTCGGAGGGATCCCCGTGGGGCCGAGGTGTCGCCGATGCGCGATTCATCGATTCGGCGACCGGCGCCGTGGAGCGGAAGGCCCAGCGATTGCGTGGGCTGGTTCGCCAGGAGATGCGGAAGCTCCTTCGGCCAGTCACGCGGTCGCGTGGCGTTCGAGCCGGCGCATGCCAACGGTTGCAGGCATGGCCACACTGGTCGCATCTGCGGGCCTCTAGGTGCCCTGCCGCTGCGACGCGCCCCGCGGCCATCCGGTCTACCGCGACGAGCGCGACGCCGACGGTAACCAGACAACACCGGTGCGGTGAGAGCATGCTGATTACAGAGGCGGCCCGAGCATCTCGTTACGCCGTGGTCAGGAGACAGGCAACGGCCTCGTGCAACTCGTGGACCGCGCGCTCGATGACGGACCCGTAGCTTACGCGCCGGCTCCGACCAACGCCTGCTCGATGTCGCGCTGCTTGCGCTTCCTTGCGCCGCTCTTTCGGTTCCGTCTGCTGATCGGAACGTCCACGCCCCAGTGCGCCGCTGCCTTAGTCATGCCGAAGCGGAGCAGGTCGGCCGAACCGAGCGAGATCGAGCCCGGCGGAGACGTGGGTTCGAAGTCCAATGCCTCGCGTACGCATTCCGCGACGGCCCTGGCCAACGGAGGCGGCACAGAATTGCCGATCTGGCGGGCGCCGTGCCACTTGGTGACGTGGAACCTGAACCAGTCCGGAAACCCGTGGAGCCTGGCCATCTCGCGCACCGTGACGCAACGGTCATGCGCGTAGTGGATTGGGCGGGGGCTGGTGAACGCGCCGCGAGCAGAGTCCGTGCCGGCCCGTAGCGTGTTCGAGACCCCGTTTGCCGCGAGCTTGTAGAAGCGCGATATAGGTTCGACAGTGCCTGGGCGGGCATCGCGAAACCTGCGCCGCGAGATATCGGTGTGAGCGGTCCGCAGGCTAGCAGTCATGAGGTTTCGGTCCCATTCGCGGACGTAGCCGTAGTGCCAAGCGTCGTTGCTGAGGCACCTCATCTCGCGAGCATACGCGCTCAGGCGGTCGGGGTTCGCTGGCTGGACGTGCACGGCGTCTGAGTCCGTCAACTCGTCGAAGTCCTCGGCGTCCGGGAGGTCCTCCAGCGCGTCCCGGCAAGTGGGCGGGTGACAGAACAACTCAGGAAGAGGGTACCGGAGCCCCTTTCCGTTTCTGGCACCGAGCAGGAAAAGGCGCTGTCTGTCCTGCGGCACGCCGTAATCCCGTGCGTTCAAAACCTGCCACGGCAGCGTGACACTGTACCCCGCATGCTCGAACTCGGTCGCCAACTCGTCCAGGACACGTCGGTGCTTGCCGACTGTGAGCCCGCGGACGTTCTCAAGCACGAAGGCGGCAGGCTCGAGCTCCACCACCAAGCGGAGGAAGTGCTTCACAAGCTGGTTACGCGGGTCATCGAGCGCCCGCTTGCCGATCATCGAGAAGCCTTGGCACGGCGCGCCTCCGACGACGACGTTGATCGGTGTGTGCACCCGCGAACGAACGTCGGCGCCACATATACGCGTCGCATCCGCGCACAAGGTCCGGCATCGCGGGAAGTTGAAGGCGTGCGTGGCGGCGTGAACGGGGTCGATTTCCAGCGCAGCGGCCACGTCAAAGCCTGCCTGTTCGAAGCCGAGCGCGAGCCCCCCCACGCCGGCGAAGACATCCAGTACCGTCGGACGGCTTTGGGGTTTGGCTGTGCGACTGTTGGTCACGACAGCTACTGTATATTTGGACAGATCAGATGGCAACCGCGCCGTCGCTAGCTTGCCGTCCCTAGCAGCCCGGCTTACGGTGCTCCGAAGGGGACGCGGCGAGCGCCGGTGCCAAGGGGCTCGTGGCAAACGGGCCAACGCGGTGCGTACGCTCGGGCAAGTTCAATCGTCGGCACGTTCGTTGTAACCGAGGAGCTCCTCCTTGGAGATCGAGTTTTCGGGTACGAGATCGTAGTGGATCTCTCGGACGATCTTAACAGCGTCCTCGGAGATAGTTAGCTCGAACATGGCGATCTTCCCCTTCGGCCCAGACTTCCCCTTCCGTCCGAACTTCGCGGAAAGGGCGCGGCATACAAGCGTAGGGTACTCCTGCCGACAGTACTCGAGGTCCTGCCAGAGTTGGGCGTAACCGATCTTGTCGCGACCGACCTTCGCCTGGACGGGAACAACGAAGTGCCTTCCGTGCCGGTCGACTCCGACGTAAATCTCATCGATTTCGATCTGGCCGATGCCCGCCACCTGGGTTCGAAGGTGATTCTGTAGAGAGTAGGCCGTGATTCCGAAGAACGTATCGACCAACCGGTTGTAGCGGACGCGGGCGAGGAGGGCCTGTTCGTCGGAGTACGCGTACCGCTTGATTATCTCAGGAGTCGCGTCGGGGATTTTGGTGGCGAGTAAGCTCTGGTTTGGCACGATGTTGCTGGCGGAGACGAGTCGGAACTCGTACTCCGAGACCCCCCGGCCGAGTATTACCCACTCCTTCCCCGGAGGCTGGGTGCTGGTGATCTCGTCGGGCAGTTTGGCGCGGTATCGATAGGAGTAGATTGGGCCGTCGCCCATGTTTGCCAGCGGTTCGATGCCGTGGGTTTCGCAAACCGCGTGGAGGTCGTTTCGCGAGAAACGTACCGACGTCATGCCGGGGGAGTATCTGTCGGAGAAGACGGCGTTGACGATCTGGCTCTGTCTGCTCGGTGCCTTGGGCATATGTCGTCCGATGACCCCTTCGTGGTACTAAACGGCGTATGTTGGGAAACAGCGGACCTTTGGATGCCACGAGTGATCCGCAGCGACGGCGACATAGTACGATGCGCCAGTTTCCATGGCGAGAGAGATCCTGCGGCTCCTCGTTGCCATGTGCACGAGAGCGGGATGGCGGGATCAAGTCTGCCCGGGAATTGCGCTCGCAGGCGGCCTGGTGTGTCAGCGGTTGCATGGCCGCATGGACGCCACCGGATTGGGAGACGGACAAGCGAGGTCGACCGTTCTTGTTGGAGGGGCTAGCCTACGGAGCGCGCCGCCGCGGCAGACCGCCCGGGATCGGGGGCGGGCGCAGGACGCATCGACAGAGGACGGATATGGGCATTGCAGAGCGAGGGGGAGCAGGGGAAATCGGGGAGATCCTCGGGCGTGCGAAGGAAGTGGCCGTCGACTACTACCGGGCAACCGGAAAGCCGCTTGGGGTGACCGGCGAGGTCGGCGAATACGAAGTGGCCCGGCTACTCGACCTCGAGTTGTCGGAGGCGCGAACAGCCGGCTACGACGCGACCGACGCGGAGGGCCGGCGGTACCAGATAAAGGCGCGTTCGATCCCGGCGGCGGCGCGCGGAAGGTCGCAGCGCGTCGGCACGATCAACTTGGCACACGCGTTCGACGCCGTGCTGCTGGTGGTTATGGACGAGGCGTTCCGGACGTTGGAGATCTGGGAGGCGAACCGCGAAGCCGTGAAGGCCGCGCTGGAGGCGCCGGGGAGCAAGGCGCGCAACGAGCGCGGCGCATTGTCGGTCTCCCAGTTTCGTCGGATCGGTCAGCGCGTCTACGGATGACCGCGAGCGGCGGGCGGGCGCCGGAGTCGGCGGTCGGCAAGCATCTGGCGGTCGCGAGGATCGTCGTGGACGGCGCGCCCGCGCGTACGAACCGGCGGGGATCGAACGTGGCGGGCGCCCGGAGGATGCTGCTGCAGGCACGAGCGCACAGGACGTGGGGGAAGCCGGCGTCGTTTGCCATGACGCCCGGGGGCTTCCTGCAGTACCCGTTTCCCGCGGACTACGCAGGCCGTCGGGGATGGCGATCACGTGATCATGACTTCAGGGCACTCGCGCGGTGGGCGCAGGCTGCGGTAGACGAGTTCCTGACGCCGCGGGTGCTTGCGGCGGCGCGGCCTGCAGCGGACTACCTGACGCTGGGCGTGGACCTGCACAACGACGTGTGGAAAGGGGAGGCGCTGCGGACGGCGGGGCTCGCCGCGGAACTCGTGGCGATCGTGGAGACCGCGTCCGCGGCGACGGTACACTGGACCGGGAAGTCGTATCCAACGCCTTCTCAGGAGCGGATGTTGGTGCGGGAGCCAGACCTCGATAGCCACCGCTTCGAATGCCGCCACGGTCGGATCCTCGTGCTTGGCTGCCACGATCTCAACATGTTCAGCAACCGGTCGCGTTCGAGGCTAAGGCCGGGTACGCCGCGCAGCGTGTGCTGGCACGAGATGAACCGGCTGGCGGGGGAATTTGCCCCGACCGCGATCCTGCACCATCCGCATTCGACTGACTCGCGGCAAATTTGGTCGGTCGGCTGGAGCGGGGCCCGCCGGTTGTTGCCGACGGGCGCGGACGGGCGTCCGCATGTCTGGGCGTCGGCGATCGCCTACTACAACCGGCACGGTGCTCGTCAGGCGCTGGGCGACGTGCTTGAAGCGACGGCGTGCTGTTCCCGCGTGGCGTATGTGGTGGTCGCCGGCGACGGATAGGCGTGAACGGCGCCGGGGCCGGGCCGTGCTCCGGCGGCATCCCCGTAGAGTTGCTAGTACCACGGCACGGGGAGGACGACCGGACGTTTTACGGCTGCACGAACTACCCCTACTGCGAGCGCACTGAACGGCCATGCCCGGAATGCGGCGTCGGGTTGAGGCTACGCGAAGGGGGACACCTCGGTGCCGGGAGTGCGGCTCGACGGCGCAGGCATGCCCGCGTTGCGACGGCGTGCTGCTTGAGCGTACCGGGCCCTACGGCCCTTTCGGCGGCTGCTCCAACCACCCGGCATGTACCCTACAGGTGGGATGGGCGTCGCGTTGCTACGAGCCGTTCCAGTGTCGAAGGCCGGGGCGGGCGTGCACGTCGATAGGCCAACACCCAAGGCACCGTCAATGTGATGTGGACGCTGTGCGGGCGAGCGGGACCACCGCAGTAGCTCACCTCCGACGATAGAAGACCAGATCCCCTCGCGACGCGGGGCGGAATGCCGGTTCAAGCAGTGAGAGCGGAGGGCCGTTCGCGTCTACCCGACCTTGCGGGCATTGCCTTGAGATGGTCCGGGTCCCCGACCGGGGGAAGGCCGAGTTCGCTCGCCCGATCGTCCAGATATGCCAGGTAGCGTGTTTGCGCGACCAATTCGCCATCGGGATCTTCGGCTAGGAGGCCGACGAGTTCCCGCTGGGCGGCCGGGATCGACCGCCAGGGGACACGAGCATCGGGCAGGGCGGCGAGACGCTTCCGCAAGGCTTCGTCTGCGCGGGATCGCCATTTCGCCGGAAGCACGTCGGGTCGCTCGAGGTAGATGAGCCGCAGTGCTAGGCGGCGGAGCCTGGGGTCGGCGAGCCGCCGAGCCGTGTCTTGGCGCGAGACCCAGGGCAGCGAATGGAACGAGTCCATGAGGGTTCTGTCCTGGTCGGACGGAAAGCCGTGACCGTACAACTGGTCCTCAACGTGGTCCGACGGGGGATAGACTGGCTCAGCGTCCTGCGCGGCTTGACGAAGGCGGCCGTAGAGGTCGGCATGCGCGCGGAGTTGTCCGACGCGCTGAAGAACCTCGGCTTCGTCGGCAAAGGGCTCGATCAGCTCGGCGGGTGCTTCGTAGAGAGGCCACAGCGTCGGTGCCCTGTTCGTGCGGACCGCCACCACGGGGCTATCGAGCCCCTCGCAAACGGTGACGAGTTCGGCATCCGACATGGACGCGAGGGAGTCGACGTCGGCGCTCAGGTCCAGGCAGTAGTGACGAGGCTGGGCGGGGTGTGGGCCGATGGGGGCGACGACCCGAAAGCGATGCTGGTTGCCGAAAGTCTCGGATACGAGGAATGCATCCTCTTCGACAATGAAGGCCTCGACGCTCGCCCTCTGGCTGAACCTCACGAATTGCGACCAGACGTCTGGGGCGCGTCGACGAATCGTCCTGCAGAGGGAGAGAGTCGCCATGGCGTCGGCCATGGGATCGTGTGGAGTGCCGATTGGGCAGTCATTGGCTGCGGCGAGCGCTCTGAGGCGGAAGCTGACGCTACCGTCAGGGTGCCGCGCGGGCCGGAATACGTGCGGTCTGAGGCATGCCGCGAGCCGGCAGAGCGGTAGCACGTCGGCGCGGGCGCTGCCTTGGGTGTTGGTCAAGAAGGGTTCGTAGAGACACTGATAGAGCGCGTGGCGGAGAAACTCCTCGTCGAAGGGGATGGAGTTGTAGCCGAGGTGGATGGCCGGTCCCCAGGAGACCAGCGTACTCCGGATGTCCGTGACCATCGCGTAGTGTGACGGCAAGGACGGGTGGATCAACTGGCCTATGTGAAGCCCGGTAATCCTGAGGGCCTCCGGTGAGGGGATGACATGGCGCGAAAGCCGAGCCCGGAACACCTCTTGATCTAGGACCGCCAGGTCGGAGTCAGTGAGGATGGCTGCGAACTGGAGAATCTGGTCGAAACGCGTTGAGAGGCCCGTCGTCTCGACGTCGTAGATGACGAAGCTCAACTCTGTTCTCCGAGCGAACTCAGCCGGTAACGCATCGCTGCGGGGCTGACCCTGAACCGTCTGGCCAGTGCCACGACCGCGTCGTCATCCTCAAGATCGACGGAACGGCCGCCGAGTGCCGAGGCGATGATGTCCGGCGGCATGAGCAGTTCCGCCGCGAAGGTGTTCGCTTCGATTTCGATCGGATCGAGGCCCTCGGCGGCACGGGCGTCGCGGCGCAGGGGGCCGCGGTCCACATGGACGGCGTGTTCCAGATGCCGGCGGTGAAGTTGGACGTGGGCGAGCTCGTGGGCGAGCGTGAAGCGCTGGCGGCTCGGCGCGTGCAGGGCATTCATGCCGACGATGGGGACGCCGTCCCGGATGCAGACGAGGCCGGAGAGATCGCCGTCGAGCGGGGCGTACTCGACCCGGATCCCTAGGGACCTGGCAATGCGCTCGATCGGAATCGGAGGGGTCTTGATGCCATGGTCGTCCAGCAGTGCCCGTGCCGCGGCGCGGGCACCGGGCTTGTCGGCACGACGTGTCATGAGGATCTTTGGCCGCCGTGGCCGACGGGCATGGAGGCCACAAGGTGTTCGACGGACGATCGCTCGCTCGGCGTGAGAACCGTTCCGGTGACCCGGAGATTCGGCAGGTCTGATGGCGGCGCCCATGTCTGGGGCACCAGATCGAGGATGGAGTCGAGGTTCAGGATGTTCACCAGCCCGAAAAGCTGGTGGACCATGATGCGCTGCCGGCCGCATTCGAGATTGGCTAGGGACGCACGCGACAGGCCGAGCCTCGCGGCAACGTCCCGCTGGGTGAGGCCGAGCTGCCGGCGGCGGTTCGCGACCGTGCGACCGAGACGGCGATACAGTTCCATGTCTGCCACAACTACAAACTACCTGGTCCTCGGGCGTGCGTCAAACGGGCCCGAGCCATCAGACTATCTCCGCTCAAACTACCCGTTGGACGAAGGATTTCGGTGACAAGCATCGGTACACGCGACCGAAGTCGGTGACACGCAGGTCTGTGTACTGGACAAACAACTTAAAGTTTGTCAGTCGATATGGTTGACACGGCTAGATTTGGCCTGATAGGGTCTCGATTGGCGGCAGCGAGGACTTGGAATCCTCGCGCCAGCGGAATTGGACAACTTGGAGCATGAGATGGCAAAGACTGTCGAGGTCTCGATATCAACAGGATCAGGCTTTTTCCCCGAGGAGGGGTTCGTCCGCGTCCCGGAAGACGAGAAGGTGCATTTCCTGCTGGAGAAGGCGCAGCTGACGCTGGACCTGAAGGACACGGGCGACTGGGGCGTGAACGTGGCGGGTCGTCGAATCGATCCGGAGCAGACGTACGCCGAAAACGGGCTCGGGGGCGAGGTTACGCTGAGCTGGGGTCCCAAGCGCGGAGGCGGCGGCTGAATGCACGCGGCCGCATCGAGACGCATGTTCGCGGAGGACACGGCGCACCTCACGGCGAAGTTCGCGGCGGCACGAGGGTGGACGCTCCACGAAGTGGAATTCCCACGAATCGACTGCTGCTTCGCCGGGCCCCACAAGAGGTCGATCAGGTTGCGGCTGTGGTGCGACGACTGGAACGACCAGCCGCCGTCGATAGAGATCCTTGATCCAGACGGATCGCCGGTGTCGAAACCGCTCGTGGATCCCAACTCGGTCTTCAACCAGGGTCCCCATCCGGTGACCTTAAGACCCTTCATCTGCACGCGCGGTTCTCGCGAGTACCACACGCACCAGAGCCACGGGAACGACCTGTGGGAGAACGTCAAGGATGATAGGGGCAAGTACGGCCTCGGCGGGATTCTGAGCGGGTTGTGGGATGCGTGGATCGACCTGAGGGAGGGATAGGGCGATGGTCGTTCTATGCCCTTCGGGAGTGGTGACCGTGACCCTTGACGAGATCCGGTCGGCCGGACGGCGCGGGCGCGAGTGCGGCGTTCTCTGGCTGGGGCGCCGGAACGCGGGCTGCGTCAGGATCGTGGAAGCCTACCGGCCGGCGCAGAATGCAAGCGGGCGGATGTTCGAGTTCCCCCGGAGCAGCATGGCGGCGCTCGAGAAAAAGCTGATCCAGGAGCGCTACATGATCCCGGCGCAGGTCCATTCCCACCCGGGTAGGGCGTTTCACTCGCTGGCGGACGATCACGGAGCGGTGATCCGCCACGGAGGAGCCCTGTCGTTGGTGGTACCCGACTTCGGGCTGCGAACGAGCGTCGACAGATTCCTTGCGGATGCCAAGGTGTACCGGCTTACGGCCGAAAACCGATGGATCGAGGTCGGGGCAATGGAGTTGGACAAATGTCTCCGGGTCGTCTGAACCGGGATGCGGCGATGGAAAACGCGCTCACCCTGGCCGAGGTCGCCGGTGTGAGCCTTCCCGAGGCGGAGGAGGCGCTCGGAGTGGTGACTGCCGTCACGTTCGATTGTACCGACGAGACGGCGCGCCAAGTCGCCGGCGAGGTCGAGGCGCTGTTGAGTCGAACCGTGCGGACGGTGGGCGGGACGAATGGTGAGGGCGAGGCGATCGCGGAGCTGGTCATCGGCGACGCGCCGTCGCGCACCCGGGGCGCGAAGATGTATCTCGGAATCGCGCAGGGCGAGGCGGTGCTGCGGCGGACCAGAGACAGGTACCGCAGGTGCGCGGCGATCCCGCGCGTGCTGCACGTGTTGATTGCGTGTATTGCCACGGGGGCGGTGCTCCGCCGGGCGCTGCCGGGAGCGCTTCCGGGGCCCGACAGGGACACGCTGGTCCTGAGCTACGCGGACTTGGGGTTGGATCTGGGGCGGATGGCGGAGCCGATCGACGTCGGGCACGCGTACATGGCCGGGGCGGGGGCGGTCGGCAACGGGTTCCTTTGGGCCGTACGGCATCTGAGCTTTGTTGGAAGACTGGACATCGTCGACGACGACCGCGTGAGCAAGGGGAATCTGAATCGCCAGGTCTGGTTCGGCGACGAAGACGTGTGCCGCTCGAAGGCGGTGCAACTGGCAGCAAAGGCGGGCCAGCACTGCGGGGGTCTGGAACTGGTGCCGAGGGAGTGCCGTTTGCAGGATCTTCCCGACAGGTCCGACGGACCGTGGCTCGAACGGCTGATCGTAGGAGTCGACAGTAGGCGTGCTCGACGCGCCCTTCAGAACGAGTGTCCCGGTGAGGTGTTCGACGCATCGACAACGGATATTAGGGAGGTGGTGCTGCACCACAATAGACAGCCCGCGGCGGGCGCGTGCTTGGGCTGCGTGTATCCGCCGGACGAGGAGGAGTACACACGCGAGCACCACATTGCGGAACGTCTGGGTGTCGCGATCGCCGAAGTTCGAAGGGAGCGCATTTCACCGGAGTCCGCGCGGGAAATCTCGAGGAGGTATCCGCAGCTGCGCCCTGGAGACCTCGTCGGGGTCGCTTTCGACACGTTGTTCAAACGGCTTTGTTCGGAGGGGGAGCTGGACGGTGGTCCCGGGAAGAGAGTGGTGGCACCGTTCGCGTTCGTGTCGGTGTTGGCAGGTGCGTTTCTCGCGCTTGAGATGGTAAGGCGACTTGGGAGCGGACATGTGGCGGGCTACAACTTTTGGCGCGTGAACCCCTGGTCGTCTTGGGAGTCGCGGCTGCGGGAGACGTGGCCGAAGCAGGATGGTTGCACGTTCTGCGGGAACTCGGACCTGATGGTCGTGAACGGTGAACTTTGGGGAAGCCGGGCCTGAAGGGAAGTCAGCGCTACGCGCCAGACCGTACGTGATAGGGCGGGCCGCCGTACATTTTCGCTGACTATCGGGGCTGGGAAACGCGCGTCAAATCCGACGCACTGTCGGGCACGGCAAGGCGAGCCCGGGGTGGCTGGCGGTCAAGGCGGGGCTCCGCAGGCGAGGCCTAGATTCAGCGACCGGGAAGGCGGGCAGGCGGGTCCCGCGCGTTGGCTACTGTGTGCGGAGCCCGGCGGCCAATTCCGCCCACTGGTCCATTAGGACGCGTCTTTTCTCGAAGAGGTCCGATCGGGCGTAGGCCCGCTCGACGGCCGACCCGACCGTGTGCGCCAACGCGAGTTCCAACACGGGATCGGCCGCGTGTGGGTTCGCTCGGCGGCCCAATCGCGTAACGCGGACCGGTAGCCGTGCATGGTCGTGCGCTCGGCCAGGCTGGCGCGGCCCAGCACGGCCGCAAGGGTCGCGGACGCCTCGGCGAGCGCCACGGCGGGGTGCGGACCCAGTCCGAGTTCGCGCCGTCGGCCGTCGATGGTTGCGCGGAACACCCAGGTCTTGGCGCCCGTGTACGCGGAGCGGAGATACAGTCCGTCCGTGCATGGCCGGCTTGGCGAGTACTTTGACCTTTGCGGCGGTGAGTTTTTGCCACTTTCGTGGGGTGGTGGGTTGGACTCCCGTGGGAGGAGGCCAATGGCGGTTCGACTCCCTCTGAACGAGTTTACCCACCACTCAGCCGCCAGTCACGGCCGAAACCCTACGCGACGTCGAGACGAGAGTCAAGACGACGAATATCGCTTAACGTAATGATAAGTCGTCGGTTTTCGAGGCTTTGCGGGGCGTTCTGGAGCGGCGTGAGAAAGGGGTGGTGGCGGAAGAGGTAGGAGTCGAACCCACCGGGCACCTATCGAGCGCCCCGACGGCTTTGAAGGCCGCGCGCCCCACCGGAGACGATGCTCTTCCGGGGGCCATTGTACGACCTTGTCCGATCAGGCGGCGACTGCTGATGGCGTCGCGACTACCGTTCGCGTGTCGCCTTGGCGCCGCGTGAAGCCCTTGGCGTCGAAGTGTTCGAGCACTTCGATGACCACGTTGCGGCCGACGCCTGTGGCGTCTCGGAACTGGCGGACGGTGAAGGGGCCAGCACTGTCGAGGTTGATCGCCGTGTTGGCCAGTTCGAGTAGGCGGCCCGGCAGGTAGTAGCGCGTTGGGCTGATGCGGACGGCCAGTCCGAACGCTGGCAAGGCGCGCATGTCTTGTTCGAAAGGCGTGAATGGGCGTTTCAGACGCTTGGCCAGGTCGCCCAGGCTTGGAGGTTGTATTGAGTCGAGCATCTGTTCGACGCTGCCGAATAGGCGGCTGACGTCGTCGGGCAGCGTTGCGCGGTGGGCGGCGTCGGCGTACAGGCCGTTGCCGACTCGTACCGTGCCTCTCTCGACCAGTTGGGCGAGGACCAGCCGCCGTGTGGGATCGCGTCCGGCGAGGGCTTCGAGGGTCATGCCATCGCTGTCCGGATGTGCCTGGTGATGGGCGGAAAGCGCAGTCTCGACCTGCTGACGGGCCGTCGCGATTAAGGCTGGCGCGAGCCAGTGGCCGTCGATCTGCTCAAGGCCCTGGTCTGTCGCAAGGGCATCTACGCTAGCGACTCTGGCGTTCCAGTCTCGGGCGAAGACGGTGCCATCGACCGGTTCCACGACCGCAAGGTGGACCAACGAACCAGCCGGGTCACCAGAGTCGAGACCACTCAGCCGCGTACGTCGCCCCTCGCCCCGGCGCCGTGTCCGCGGCACGCCGAGGTCGACGACCCGGCCGCCTCCCAACGTGCGTTCGAGATCCTGGTCCCGGAGGACCACGCGGTCGCCCACCTTGACGTGAAGCGGCGTATCGCAGAGCACGTCAACGAGTGCCTCGCCGCCAGGGGGCACGCGTGCGCTGTCGAGCAGCAGCAAGCGGCCGTGGGCATGGCTGGTGGCGTGGTAGACGTGAACTGCGGCGTTGTGTCTGACCGGGCGCGGGAAGTCGTCGACGACGCTCAAACGTGCGGCGAACCCGGTTTGCGGGTCGCGGACATCCGGATCGAGCAGCCAGTCGCCGCGCCCGACCTCGTCGACGGCGACGCCGGCGAGGTTGATTGCGGCCCGATCGCCAGTCGTCGCTCGGCTGGCCGACTCGTCCTGGACGTGCAGACCGCGGACGCGCGCGGCAGCACCGGTGGAGGCGAGCACCAACCGGTCGCCGACGGCTGCACTGCCTGAGGTCACGGTGCCCGTCACGACCACGCCGCTACCGCGGATGGTGAACGCGCGATCGATCGCCAGTCGGAAGGGTGCGTCCTGCTCGCGGTCGGGTGTCCGAGTAGCGGCGTCAGCGAGGTGCGCGCGTAGACCGTCGAAGCCGGTGCCGCTTTCGCAGGAAAGGTCGATGATTGGCGCGTCCTCGAGGAACGTGCCGGAGCCTAGGTCGCGGACTTGGCGCCGCACTTCGGTCACCCTGTCGTCGTCGACGCGGTCGACCTTGTTCAAGGCCACCAGGCCGCGCTGCAAGCCCAGCAGCCGCAGAATCTGCAGGTGCTCCCGGGACTGTGGCATCACCCCGTCATCGGCCGCCACGACGAGCAGCGCGAACTGTCGCCCTGCCACGCCCGCGACCATGTTGTGGATGAACCGGTGGTGTCCCGGGACATCCACGAAGCCGACGCGCTGGCCGTGGATGTCGGCGTATGCGAAGCCGAGGTCGATAGTCAGACCGCGGCGTTTCTCTTCCGCCAAACGATCGGTGTCCACGCCGGTCAACGTGCGTACGATGGACGTCTTGCCGTGGTCGACGTGTCCGGCCAGCGTGACGATCACCGGAGGGTCTCCAGGACCGCCACAAGTTCGTCCAAAGGCTCGGCGCCGCGCATGTCGAGCACGAGCCTGTCGTCGGCGATCCGCGCGATCACAGGTGGCTGCAATCGGCGCAGAGCCTCCGCGAGCGAGCGCAATCGCTTCTGTTGGGCGAAGCCCACCGTCACGGCACGGCTTTCGAGCAACTGCCCGGGCAGTGCGCCGCTGCCGAGTTGCGCCTGGCTGGCGCGGACGTCTACATCTGCGTCCTCCAGCTTTTTCAAGGCCTTGGCAACTTTACCTGCACGCTTGTCGAGCTCTTCCATAGACGCGGCCAGATTCCGCAGCAGCGGGATCTTCGCGACCGCCTCGTCGTCTTCGTACGCCTTGAGCGTTGCGTCGAGCAGGGCGAGGGCAAGCTTGTCGAGGCGCAAGGCGCGCTTGAGCGGGTTGGCGTTCACCTGTTCGACGAGGTCACGGCGGCCGACGATGATGCCGGCCTGGGGCCCCCCGAGCAGCTTATCGCCCGAGAAGGTCACCAAGTCCGCCCCGGCGGCGAGCAAGTCCTGGGGCAGTGGCTCGCGCGGCAGGCCGAAGCGGGTGAGATCGATGAGTGCGCCGCTGCCGGCGTCGATGCAAACCGGCAGCCCTTCGTTCTTGGCGATGCTTGCCAACTCGCGCACGGAGACTTCGTGCGTGAAGCCTTCGATGCGGTAGTTGCTGGGATGCGCCTTGAGCAGCAGCGCTGTGTCGGGGCCGATGGCGCGCCGGTAGTCGTCGGCGTGTGTTCGATTCGTCGTGCCCACTTCGCGCAGGGTGCAGCCTGCGCGCTCCATGACCTCCGGCAATCGGAAACTGCCGCCGATCTCGATCAGTTCACCGCGCGACACCGGTACTTCCTTGCCGCGGGCCAGGGTGTTCAGCACCAGCAGCACGGCGGCGGCGTTGTTGTTGACGACGGTGGCGGCTTCGGCACCGGTCAGCAGCCGCAGACGATGCGCCACGATGCCCTCGCGGTCGCCGCGCCGTCCGTCGGCGAGGTCGTACTCGAGTGTGACCGGTCGGGTTGCCGAGGTGAGGGCGTCGGTCAGCATCTCGGGGTCGAGCAGGCTGCGCCCGAGGTTGGTGTGGATGATGGTCCCGGTCAGGTTGAAAACCCGTACGTACCCATGCCCGACGTGTGCGCCGAGCCATGACCGAACGTGCGGAGCGTAGGCCCCCTCGTCGGCGGACCAGTCGGGGATGTCGCTCGCATCGGCGGCGCGAAGATCGTCCTGCAAGGCGACGACGGCCGATTTGACGGTCTTCAGGCCCCAGTCGCGAACGGCGTCGCGCATCGCAGCGTGCTGCAGGATGCGGTCGACGCTGGGGAGGCGGCGGCGAGACATGCGCGGAGCCTAGCGCAATCCGGTTGTTTCCGGCCATGAAACGCCGCTGTGGGCGGTGGTAAGGTGCCCGTTTGCGCTCCCGCATCTGACTCAAGGACCGCTATGACCGACAGCAAGGACGTGGCCTTCGTAGGCCTCGGCATCATGGGCTACCCGATGGCCGGGCACCTCGCGGCGGCCGGACACCGCGTCTGCGTCTACAACCGCACCGCCGCCCGGGCCGATGCTTGGCTGCAGGACCATGAAGGCCGGTCGGCACCCACGCCGCGCCAGGCGGCGGAAGGTGCCGAGATCGTCTTCATGTGCGTCGGCAACGACGACGACGTGCGCAGCGTGAGCTATGGGGACGATGGCATCTTCGCCGGGGCCGGGGAGGGCACGATCGTGGTCGACCACACGACGGCGTCGGCCAAGCTTGCGCGGGAGTTGGCGGCGGCCGGTGCCGAAAGGGGTGTCGGCTTCCTTGACGCGCCGGTCAGCGGCGGCCAGGCAGGTGCCGAGAACGGACAGCTCTCGGTGATGGTTGGCGGCGACGCGGGGGTCTTTGACCGCGCACAGGGGGTCATCGACTGCTACGCCAAGATCGTCAAGCTCATGGGCGATGTCGGCAGCGGGCAACTCACCAAGATGGTCAACCAGGTGTGCATCGCCGGCATCGTGCAAGGCCTCTCGGAAGGTCTGCATTTCGCCGAGAAGGTGGGGCTCGACCTGGACGCCGTGGTCGATGTCATCTCCCAGGGCGCGGCGCAGTCCTGGCAGATGGACAACCGGGCGGCGACCATGGCGCGCCGCGAGTTCGAGTTCGGCTTCGCGGTCAACTGGATGCGCAAGGACCTCGACATGACCCTGGCCGCCGCGCGCGAAGTGGATGCGCGCATGCCGCTCGCGGCGCTGGTCGATCAGTTCTACGCGGACGTGCAGGCCTTTGGCGGCGGGCGCTGGGACACCTCGAGCCTGATCGAGCGCTTGCGCCGGGTGGAGGAGTCGTGATCCAACGCCGCCCACGGTTTCCGCAAGCGGAAGACGACTATCCGGTCGTCACCCTGGAGGACACGGACAAGCCGCTACCCAAGAGCATCAATCCCCATACGCGCTATGCGTACTTCAAGACCATCGCCCGGGGTGGACGGTCGATCATCCAGTCCTGCAAGGATCTGCACTTGATGCGGGTCGTCTGCTACAAGACGCTGAAGCCGGAGTTCGCCGAAGACGCCGACCACCAGCGTCGTTTCGTGCGCGAGGCACGCGTGTCGGCGATGCTGCAGCACCCGAACACCGTGCCGACCTACGAGATCGGACGCGATATGGTCGGCCACTACTACTTCACCATGAAGCTCGTGCACGGTTACACGCTGCGCGAGATCTTCGACTTCCGTGAACGCTACGACCTGACACGCCTCGTGGAAGTCGTGATCCAGGTGGGCCATGCGCTCGAGTACGCGCACGGGCATGGCGTGGCGCACCGCGACATCAAGCCCGAGAACGTCCTGGTCGGGCCGTTCGGCGAGGTCCTCTTGATGGACTGGGGACTGGCCAAGGTGTGGCATCCCGACGGCGAAGCCGAGGCGGTGGATCGCACCGCGGCCGGTGCGCAAGGGAATCGACGAACCGACGTCACGGATCAAGGACTCGAGGGGACGATCTCTTACATGTCGCCGGAACAGATTCGCAACGACGGCGAGCTGGACTATCGGACCGACATCTACAGCCTCGGCGCCGTGCTCTACGAAGTCCTCACGGGACGTCCGCCGGTCGTCGGCGAAACTGTCGATGAGATCCTCAATCAGACGCTGGCCGGAGACCTGGCGCCGCCGTCACAGGTCGCCAACACCCTCGTTCCGTCGCGCCTGGAGACGATCTGCATGCAATGCCTGCGGCTGGCTGCGGACGAGCGCATCCAGACTGCCGGTGAACTGATTAGGGAGCTCCAGGAAGACTGGTAACGGTCTACTCGGACGTCGGCACCTCTGCCGCCTCGGCGGCGTCGAGCCTCTCGAGCGCGCGGGCCGCGCGTTCCCGCCACGACGCTTCCGAGTCCCAGTACTGGGTCTTGCGCAGGTGGCGGCGGGCCAGGTCGACCACGCCAAGCATGCCGAACGCTTCCCCGAGATAGTAGTTGACCCGCGGCGACCAGGGCGCGCGGGTGTAGGCCATCGCCAGGTATTGGAGCGCTTCCTCCGGTTGTCCTTCGCGGAGGTACACCATGCCCAGGCCGAATGCGGCATCGGCGCGGTCCTGGTCGGGTCCCAGGGCGACCTGGTAGAACGCCTTGGCCGCATCCCAGTCGCGGACGCAGTCGACGACGCCTTCCTCGCAAGGCGCGACGCTGAGTTGGGCCATGCGCAGGTTCACGGCCGGATCCTGCGGTTCCTCCGCGTAGGCTTGCTGGGCTGCCTGCTCGCGGAGCTCGCTGTCTGGGTGGACGCGTGATCGGCCTAGCAGGGCGCCGACGTGCCGCGGCTTGCGGGCCAAGATGTCGTCATAGAGCTGACCGGCGAGGTCCGCGCGCCAGAACCCGACGGCATCGGCGAGCACCTGGCGCGCCTCGACCCCGTCGAGGCAAGTGCGGTCGAACGCCGGCATCTCGTAGTCGGCCACCGCGTACTTGTACACGCCGAGCGTGCTCTCCTGGCTGCCGTCGTAGTAGCCCCGCATCAGGCCCTGGAGTTCGCTGGGGTCGAAACCCAAGTGCTCCCGCATGGCGTTCGCCGACGATGCACCCTGGTCGATCGCGTCGAGCATGTCGCCGAGTTGCGCTGCGTACATGGTGCCGTCCGACCGCCGCGCATGGTGCAGGAAGCGCACGATGCCCCAAGCGAGGGTGTAGACGTTGGACAGGTCGTGCCGCTGCCAATCGAGCCGGAAGCGCTCGGCGATGATGTCCTCCAAGGCCAGTTCCGGCTGCTTGACCGCGAACGCCAACAGCGGGGCGGGGCCCCGACCGACGGTGACGACGCCTGCCGGATCCATGTCCAGCGTGGAGAGATACGAGGCCAGCCCTTCCTCGTACCACACCGGTAGGTTCACCGTGGCCCGGCTGCGCACGAGGTAGTGCGTGTACTCGTGAAAGGCGATCGCGTGCAGGTAGCGCCCGTTGCGGTCGGGTCCGAACGCCAGGAGGCTCTGGTTGAGCGTCGGGCGCATGAACCCCGCGATGTTGGGCGAGCGGTAGAACAGCGCGAAATCCCGGGTGCTCTTGAAGACCAGGATCTTGAGCGGGGCCGGGTGCTCGGGCGGCAGCCCGGGCAGTAGCGCCGAGGCCGCTGCCCGGAATCGGTCCAGGGAGTAGAACAGCTCGGCCGTGCGCCGCAGATCCAGGTCCGTGACCAGGTCGAAGTGCTCGGTCTTGGTCCGGCACCACTGGTGGTCTTCGATCGCGCCGTAGACCGGCACTGCCGCGAAGGCAAGGGCCGCGGCGAGCGCGCCCGTCCACGCCCGCATTGCGCGTACGAGCCGCTCAGCCATGCGCGGCATGGTGGCGCAAGCCTCGGCCGATGCCGATGTGGTCGAAGCCCCGCTCGCGGAGCATCGCGGGGTCGTAAAGGTTGCGGCCGTCGAATACCACGGGTTGGCGCAACGCCGCCTTCACGGCGTCGAAGTCGGGACTGCGGAACTCGTTCCACTCGGTGACCACTGCCAGCGCGTCCGCGTCCTCAAGCGTCTCCTGCGGGGTCGCGCACAGCACGAGGTCGGGCCGTTCGCCGTATATTCGGCTGGCCTCGCTCAGAGCCTGCGGGTCGTACGCGCGAACGCGTCCGCCAGCCGCCCAGATCGCAGCCATCACGTCCTGGCTCGGCGCCTCGCGCATGTCGTCCGTGTTGGGCTTGAACGCCAGTCCCCACAGCGCGATCGTTCTGTCGCGCAACTCGCCGAAGTAGTCGATCATCTTGTCGACCAAAAGCGACTTCTGCCGGTCGTTCACGGCCGCCACGCCGCGCGTGATCTCGGTGTCGTAGCCAACGTCGCGGCCCATGCGGATGAGCGCCCGGACATCCTTGGGGAAGCACGAGCCCCCGTAGCCGCAACCGGGGTAGATGAAGTGGTAGCCGATGCGTGGATCGGCGCCGATGCCTTGACGCACGGCCTCGATGTCCGCGCCGAGGCGGTCGGCGAGATTGGCGACTTCGTTCATCAGGCTGATCTTGGTGGCGAGCATGACGTTCGCCGCGTATTTGGTCAGCTCTGCCGAGCGCACATCCATGTGCAGAACCTTGTCGTGGTTGCGGGTGAAGGGCGCGTACAGGCGTTCGAGGCGCCGCGCGGCGTCCGTGTCGAACTCGACCCCGCGGTCGCTCCCGATCACGATGCGATCCGGCTTCATGAAGTCGTTGACGGCCGCGCCTTCCTTGAGGAACTCGGGGTTCGAGAGCACGGCGAAGCTTATGTCGGCACCGCGCTCTGCTAGAGCGCTCGCGATTGCAGCGCGAAGGCGGTCGGCGGCCCCCACCGGGACGGTTGACTTCGTTACCACGACACTCGGCCTGGTCATGTGCGCCCCGATCATGCGGCCCGCTTCCAGGACATGGGCCAAGTCCGCGGAGCCGTCTTCGTCGGAGGGCGTGCCGACGGCGACGAAGTTGATCTCGGCGTGGTGGACGCCGACGGCGGCATCCGTGGTGAACAGCAGCCGACCGGCATCCTGGTTGCTCGCCACCATGGCCGTGAGTCCTGGCTCGTAGATAGGCAGGACGCCGCGCTTCAGGCCGGCCACCTTAGCCTCGTCCACATCGACACAGACGACTTCGTTGCCCATCTCCGCAAAGCAGGCGCCCGTTACAAGCCCGACATAGCCGGTGCCGAAGATGGTGATATTCATGAAAACCGGGCGACGGCGGCAGTGGTGTGGGGTGGATTGTAGCCGCTCGGAAGTCGGTAGACTCTCGGACAACCAACCACGGAGCCGCCGTCCGATCCCATGGCTCACTACGACTACGACCTGTTCGTCATCGGCGCGGGGTCCGGGGGCGTTCGTGCCGCGCGCATGTCGGCATCGTTCGGCGCCCGCGTCGCGATCGCCGAGGAACGCTATCTCGGCGGCACCTGCGTGAACGTCGGCTGCGTGCCCAAGAAACTCTTCGTCTACGGCGCGCATTTCGCCGAGGACTTCGAGGACGCCGCGGGCTACGGCTGGCAGGGCAACGGCGCACAGTTCGACTGGCCGACCCTGCGCGACAACAAGACCCGCGAGATCGAGAGGCTGAACGGCATCTATCGCGGGCTCCTGACGAACGCGGGCGTAGAGATCCTCGAGGCGCGGGCGGTGCTCGAGGACGCGCACACGATCCGCGTCGCCGGTTCGACCGTGACGGCCCGCGACATCCTGGTCGCCACAGGCAGTTGGCCCAGCGTGCCGGACTTCCCGGGCCGCGACGCGACCATCACCTCGAACGAGGCGTTCTACCTGCCGGAGTTCCCCGACCGCGTGCTGATCCTCGGCGGCGGCTACATCGCGGTCGAATTCGCCGGGATCTTCGCCGGCCTCGGTGCCGACGTCACCCTGGCCTACCGCGGGGAGCTGTTCCTGCGCGGTTTCGACGAAGGCATCCGCCGTTTCGTCCTCGACGAGATGACGACCAAGGGCGTGACCGTGGCCACGTCCAAGCGCATCGAGTCCATCGAGCACGCCGATGGGACGAAACGGTGCCGTTTCGACGACGGCACCAGCCTCGACGTGGACCTCGTGCTTGTCGCCACCGGCCGGCGCCCCGCGAGCACCGGGCTGGGGCTGGAAGCCGCCGGCGTTGCGCTGGCCGAGAACGGTGCCGTCGTCGTCGACGATGCCTACCGGACCAACGTGCCCAACATCTACGCCATCGGGGACGTGATCGACCGGATGCAATTGACGCCGGTCGCCATCGCCGAGGGGATGTGCATCGCGCACAACCTGTTCCGTGGCGAAGAGCGCCGCATCAACTACGCCAACGTGCCGACGGCGATCTTCTGCCAGCCCAACATCGGGACGGTCGGTCCGACCGAGGAGGAGGCGCGGCAACGCTACGCCAACCTCGTGGTCTACGAGTCCGCGTTCAAGCCGATGAAACACACCCTGTCGGGGCGTCCCGAGCGCACGCTGATGAAGCTCTTGGTCAACGCCGACGACGACCGGGTTGTCGCAGCGCACATGTGCGGCCCGGAGGCGGGCGAGATCATCCAGGGCTTGAGCGTGGCCATTACGGCGGGCGCGACGAAGGCGGACTTCGATGCCACGATCGGCATCCATCCGACGGCGGCGGAAGAGTTTGTGACGATGCGCGATGTGACGAGGTAGATCCATGAAAAACAACTGGTTGAAACTGGTCCTTAGTGTGTTTTGTGCCGTCTTTGGCGTGGCGGCGGGTGCCGCGCCGACAGACGACGGGATTCGCAACGTCATCCTCTTCGTCGGCGACGGCATGGGCGTCTCCACCGTCACCGCGGCGCGCATCTTCGCCGGCCAGCAGCGCGGCGAGCCGGGGGAGGAGGGCTACCTCTCGTTCGAGGAGTTCCCGCACCTCGCGCTGATCAAGACCTACAACGTCGACGCCCAGGTGCCCGACTCGGCCGGCACGATGACGGCGCTGGTCACGGGGCACAAGGCCCGGGCCGGGGTCCTCAGCATCGCGCCCGCAGCAGCCCGCGGGGACTGCGCAGCAGGCGCGCAGAACGTCCTGACCACGTTGCTCGAAGAAGCCGAGCAGCAGGGCCTGAAGACCGGCCTCGTATCGACCGCGCGCATCACCCACGCCACACCGGCTGCCGCCTACGCCCATGCGCCCGACCGCAACTGGGAACTCGACGCCGCGGTACCCGAGGACGCACGCGAGGGCTGCAAGGACATCGCCCGCCAACTGATCGAGTTCCCGTACGGCGACGGCGTCGACGTCGTGCTCGGCGGCGGTCGTGCGATGTTCTTGCCCGCGACGATGGCGGATCCGGAGGACGAGGGCCTCACCGGCTACCGGCAGGACGGCCGCAACCTGATCGAGGAGTGGCTGGCCGGCGACGACGCCCGGCGCTTCGTCCACGACCATGCCGGGTTCAGCGCGCTCCCGCCCGAAGGCCAGGTGATCGGCCTCTTCGAGGTCTCGCACATGGAGCACGAAGCCGATCGCCCGAACGACGCGGCCGGGGAGCCGGCCTTGGCGGACATGACGCGCTTTGCGATCGACCGGCTCACCGGTGGGCCTGGCTACTTCCTGATCGTCGAAGCCGGTCGCATCGACCACGCCCACCACGCCGGCAACGCGTACCGCGCCTTGACCGACACCGTCGCATTCGCGGACGCCGTCGCCGTTGCCCAGACCATGACCGATCCCGGCAGTACTCTGATCATCGTGACCGCGGATCACAGCCACACGCTGACGATCTCGGGCTACCCGGCGCGCGGCAACCCGATCCTCGGCTTCGCCGCGAACGCAGCGGGCGAGGCGCTAACGGACGCGGCCGGCACCCCCTATACAACGTTGGGTTATGCCAACGGTCCCGGTGCCGAGCGGGGCGGTGAGGAACTTAAGCCCACCGATCGGGACTATCGGCAAACGGCCACGCATCCGATGGCGGCGGAGACCCATGCGGGCGAGGACGTTCCGGCGTACGCCTACGGCGTCAACGCGGCCCGCGTCGGCGGCGTGATGGATCAGCACGAGTTGCACGCGGTGATGCGCGAAGCCCTGTTCGGCGCACCTTAGGTCAGGCCGCAAGGGGAGGGAGATCGTGGCCGCTTTCGAGGGCTTCCTGCACACCCTCGACGGGCACCTGGGCGCGGCGGTCTACTTCCCGTGGCTGCTGCTCCTCGTCGGGCTCTTCTTCACGCTGTACCTGGGGTTTCCGCAGATCCGCTACTTCAAGCGGGCCTGGGGCATCCTCTCCGGCCGCCACACCCGTCCCGACGCCGAAGGCGACACGTCTCATTTCCAAGCCTTGTCGACCGCCCTGTCCGGCACCGTCGGTACCGGCAACATCGGCGGCGTCGCGCTCGCGATCTCCCTCGGTGGACCGGCCGCGCTTTTTTGGATGTGGGCGACCGCCTTCGTGGGTATGACGACCAAGTTCGTGGAAGTCACCATCTCCCACAAGTATAGGGTCAAGGACGACCAGGGCCGGATCGCGGGCGGCCCCATGTACTTCATGGAACGCGGCTTGCCGCTCGATCTCAACCTCGGCGGCGATCGCGTCCTGCGCTTCGGCAAGTGGCTCGCGGTGTTCTTCGCCATCGCCACCGTCTTAAGCACGCTCGGTTCCGGCAACATGCCGCAGAGCAACAACATGGCATCGGGCCTCAACGCTTCGTTCGGCATCCCCACCTGGGTGAGCGGGGCCGTGCTCGCGACGGTGATGTTCCTCGTCATCATCGGCGGCATCAAGTGGATCGCGCGGGTCGCCTCGACCATCGTGCCGGTGATGGGCGTGCTCTACACCATCGGCGCATTCGCCGTGATCAGCTCGAACCTCGACCAGGTCGCGCCGTCGTTCGTGGCCGTGTTCCGCGACGCGTTCACCGGCTCGGCCGCTGGCGGCGGGTTCCTCGGCGCGAGCTTCGCGTATGCCTTCAACCGCGGGGTGAACCGCGGCCTGTTCTCCAACGAGGCGGGGCAGGGGTCGGCCCCGATCGCGCATGCGGCCGCGCGTGGGGACGAGCCTGTCTCGGAAGGCATGGTGTCGCTGCTCGAGCCGTTCATCGATACGCTCATCATCTGCACCCTGACAGGCCTTGTGATCCTGTCGTCCGGGGTCTGGAAGGAGAAGTTCGACAACGAGTTCCAGGCCTTCGACACCGACTTCATCGCGGGCGTCTATACGGACGACAACCCGGCGGACGTGCAAGCCCTTTTCGACCACCTGCACGGCCATGCGCCGCTCGAAAGGGCGGACGGCGTGTTCGACGTGGTGGACGGACGGCTTGACGGGGCAGCAGTCACGGTGCTTCACAACCGCTCGGTTGCCGAGGACGTGGTTTTCCTGGCGGACAGCGCGCCCTACACAGGCGAGATCACCATCGCGAACGGGGTCCTGGTCGACGACGTCGCCATGCACGGCAAGTCGCTCCTGCACTCCGTGCCGCTGACGGCCGAGGCCTTCAAGCAGAGCTTCCTCGGCGATTACGGGCAGTACGCCGTCACACTGGGGCTGGTGCTGTTCGCGTTCAGCACGGCGGTCGCCTGGTCCTACTACGGCGACCGCGCGGTGACCTACTTGTTCGGCGGGTCCACTGCCGCCGTGTTGCCGTATCGACTGTTCTACGTGGCGGCGTTTTTCCTGGCCACCGTGGTCGACACGTCGCTCGTCTGGCTGGTGTCGGCCGTGACGCTAGCGCTGATGGCCCTGCCGAACCTGTTCGGCATCGTGCTGCTCGCGCGCGAGATGAAGGCTACGGTGCGCGACTATTGGCGCGGGGTGGATTCGTCCTGAGTAGGTGCCCTTAGTCGTTCAGCTGGCAGGCCTCGCACACGGCGTAGACGTGCCGCGGGTCGTTGAACGCGCCAATCGCGCGGAGCCGTTCGGTCAAGCGTTCCGTAATGCCGGGTGACTGGTCGGCGTTCCTGACGAGGCCGAAGTTCTCCATGGCCTGTTGCAGCAACATCTCCTGCGGCGACAGCGGCTCCTCGATGTAGCGCACCTTGAAGCGTTCGACGTCGGCGAGGGCCGCAGCGCTGTCGACGGCGTCGCCGAGATGGCCGAGGTGGTCCACGAGGCCCAGCTCGTGGGCTCTCTCTCCAGTCCAGACGCGGCCTTCGGCGACGGCTTCGACTTCCTCCGTGGTCATGTCCCGGCCGCTTGCCACCAGGTCGATGAACTGCCGGTAGCCGTAATCGACGGTGGCCTGCAGCACGCGCGCCGTCGCGTCGCTGATCCCGCCGGTGGTGGAGTCGCCCACCAGAGGTCCCGTGCGTACGCCGTCATAGGTCACCCCGACGCGTCCCAACGTCTCCTCGAACGTCGGTACGAGCCCGAAGATGCCGATCGATCCGGTGATGGTCGTCGGCGCCGCCCAGATCTCGTCTGCGGTCGCCGCGATCCAGTAGCCGCCGGACGCCGCCGTTCCGGCCATCGATGCGACGACGGGCTTGCCGGCGTCCTGCACGCGCAGGACTTCGCGGCGGATAATCTCGGATGCCAAGGCGCTGCCGCCTCCCGAGTCGATGCGCAAAACGACGGCCTTGACCGCGTCGTCCTCGCGCGCCTGGCGGAGCAGTCCGGCCATGGACTTGGCCCCGATGGTGCCTCGCGGCGCTTCGCCCATGACGATGGAACCCGTCGCCGCGATGACGCCGATGACGTCCCCGAACAGCGGCGGGATGCGCGGCTGCACGTAGTCGCCGAATCCCACGCGGCGATAGGACTCGCCGTCTTCGCCGACGACCTCCCTCAAGCGTTCCGTCACTTCCTGGTTCACCAGGATGCCGTCCACAAGACCGTGCTGCAGGGCCAGTTCCGCCGCATTGCCGCTTACCCCGGCGAGCAGTTCGTCATAGCGGGCCACGTAGTCGATGAACGCCTCGGGCTCGATGCCCCGGTTCTCGGCGACCCGATCCACGTAACGCGACCACAGGCTGTCGACGAGGGCCTGGTTGGCCTCCCTGGCCGCTGGAGACATGTCCGTGCGGGTATAGGGCTCCACGAACTCCTTGTACGTCCCGACGCGGAACACGTGCACGTTGACGTCGAGCAGGTCGAAAAGGCCGTAGTAGTAGTTGCGGAACATGCCGTAGCCGGTCGGCATGACGTCGCCCATGGGATGGACGTAGATCTCGTCGGCGAAGCTCGCGAGGTAGTACTGGTCGCGGCCGTAGAAACGGCTCTTGGCGACGATCGTTTTGCCGTCGTCGGTGCGGAACGTCTCGAGCGCCGCGCCGATCACCTCGAGTTGGGCCGGCGCCACGTAGCCGAGCGAGGTGACGTCGAGAACGAGCGTGCTGATGCGGTCGTCGTCACGCGCCTTGGCGATGCCGTCGAGGAGATCCGGGAGGACGGTCTGGCCCTGCACCCCGCCGGTCAGCAGCGTGAGCGGATCCTGGGCGCCGGCCTGCTCGACGATGGAACCGCCGGGGGCCGCCACCAGGGCGCCGCCGTCCGGCACGTCGACGGGGTCCGGCCCCGCGAACAGCAGCACGATGCCGAGCGCCATGATCGCGAGGATCAGTAGGTTGGCGATCGTGACCCGCAGGAACGCCAACCCGCGCCCGATGCCAACGAAGAAGGCCTTCAACATGTCAAAGACGGACATGACACGCGCCTCAACAGGACTAAGCGACGAATTGTAAACAACCGGGCGTCACCGGGACTGAAGGATGTGTGCGATGGCCTCGCGCATGGCTGTGCGGAGTTCATCCGCGTGCGTCAGCCAAACCGTGTGCGCAGCTCCTTCGATTTCAACGTAACGCCCGTTCGGGATCAGGGCCGCCAATTGCCGGGTCGGCCAGCTTGGCCGGATGTCCTCCGAGCCGTTGATGAACGTCGCGGGAATGGCGAGGTCTGCGATCTCCCGGAACATCTCGGGGCGCTTGATGTACTCCCGCCACGTCCGGTTGCCGATGTCGTTGACGTTCTCGTCGGCCTTGAAGACGACGCCGCCGAGATCCTCGCCGACACACTCGAGGTTCTTGTGGTAGGCCACGCTCCACGTCCGGTCGTTGACCACGTTGCCGCCGGCGATGCCGACGAGCCCGAGGGCCCTGGCCGGGTAGCGGAGCGCGTAGGCGAGCGCGGCGCTTGGGCCGAAACTGTGCCCGCCGACGATGCAGCGCTCGAGACCGTAGGCATGACGCACGGCCTCGGCGTCGTCGAAGAGGGTCTCGACGTCGTAGCGGCCGTCCCAGTCGGAGCGGCCGCAGCCCCGCGGCTCGAAACGGACGACTTCGCACAGGTCCTCGATCATGGCCGCGACTGGAGCGAGATAGTCGTCGCATCCGGGTCCGCCGTTGAACATCAGGAACGGCGTCCCGGTTCCCGTTGCACATGTCCAGAGCCGGGCCTCGCCCGAACGCACGTATCGTTCCTGCATCGTCGTTGTCCGTCCGCGTGGGGCCGCGCATGTTAACCAACGTCTTTGCGCCTTGAGCGCCTGGCGAGGGTGTGGTGAAGTGTGGGCGTGGACAGGAGCCTTTGGTCGTACAGGGAGTTGACCGCCGCGCTCGGTCTGCCGCGCACGGCGGGACCGGCCGTGCGCGGTGTTGCGATCGACTCGCGGCTGACCGAACCGGGCGACCTATTCGTGGCGCTGCCCGGGGACCCCGGTCCCCGTTTCCAGGCGACGGTGCGATCCGACCGCGATGGCCACGACTTCGTGCCCCATGCGGTCGAGAACGGGGCCGTCGCCGTTCTCGTGCACCGCGCCATCGCTGATCCCGGCATCCCCCAACTGCGCGTCGCGGATACGTTGGACGGGCTCTGGAGCTTAGGCCGCGCAGGCCGGGAACGCCTCGATGGCCCCGTCGTGGCGGTGACGGGCAGCAGCGGCAAGACGACGTTCAAGTCGTTCGCCGCAGCCGCGCTCGATGCGTTCGCCACGTCGGGCAGCCTAAACAACCACATCGGCGTGCCGCTCTCCTTGGCACGAACCCCGCGCGAGTCCACCGCGGCGATCTACGAGATCGGTACCAACCATCCCGGCGAGATCGAGCCGCTCGCGCGGCTGGCCCGCCCCGACGTGGCGGTCCTGCTGAACGTCCACCCCGCCCATATCGAGAACTTCGGCTCGCTCGACGCCATCCGTGAAGAGAAGACGACGATTGCCCACGGGTTGGAGCCGGGCGGCACTTTCGTGCGTCCGAGCCACATCGATGGCCCCGGCCGCTCGCTTATCTTCGGCACCGATGCCGCGGCCGACGTTCGACTGGTCCGTTCCGCCGGCACGGTCGCCGAGTTCGAGACGCCTGCTGGACCTTTCGAGTGCGGGGTGCCGGGCGGCGGCGAGCACCGGGCGATGTCGGTCTGCGCGCTGGCGGCCGTCTTGGTCGCGCTGGACTTGCCACTGGATCGCCTGAATCGCCTCGTCGACGAGGCCGTGCCGAAAGGGCGCGGCAACCGTGCGTCCGTTCGGGGGATCACCGTGATCGACGAGAGCTACAACGCGAACCCCGCGAGCATGGCGGCGACGCTCACCGCATTCGTTGCCGAACCCGGCCGCCGGATAGCGATCCTCGGCGACATGTTGGAGCTGGGAGAGGACGCACGCCGCTACCACGCGGACCTCGCCGGACACTGCGGCCCAATCGACGGCGTCTTCTGCGCCGGCGAGCAGATCCGCGTTCTTTACGACGCCCTGGCGCCGGGCCAACGTCTGGGATTCGCCGACCGACCGGATGCGGCTTTCGTCGATCTGTGCGCGACGGCGCTGCGCCCTGGCGACCGCGTGCTGGTCAAGGCGTCCAACGGAATCTTCTGGGCCAACGGCTTCGTCGATGCCCTGATCGCGGCGCTCGACCGCGCAGATGACGTATCATCGACGCCTCCTTGAGCGGGGGACACCGCGCCGCATGATCGTCGACGCCCACGGCCGTCGTTTCCGCAATCTGCGCGTCAGCCTGACCGCGGCGTGCAACTACGCCTGCACGTACTGCGTCCCGAACGGCAAGCGCCTGCAGGCGGCGGTGGCGGAACTCGGACCGGACGAGTTGCTGCGCGCCGTCCGGCTACTGGTGGAGACGGCGGGCATCGACAAGCTGCGCATCACCGGCGGCGAGCCCCTTCTGTCGCCGAAGTTCGACCATTTCCTGCCCCGGGTCATGCAACTGCCGCTCAAGGACGTCTCCGTCACGACCAACGGCCAGTTCCTGCCGCAGAAGGCGGATCTCATCGCCGACGCGGGCCTGGAACGCATCAACGTCAGCCTCGATACCCTGAACCCGCACCGGTTCCGAGCCATCGCCCGCAGCGGCGATCTCGACACCGTCCTCGAGGGCATCCGCCTGATGCTCGCCGCCGGGCTCAAGGTCAAGGTGAACATGGTGCCGCTCAAGTCCGCCAACGTGGATCAGATCCTGCCGATGCTGGACTACTGCCTGGAACGCGGCATCGAGCTGCGCTTCATCGAGCTCATGAACATGGGCCATCTGAAGTACGGCCCGGGCTATCAGCGCGACTTCTTCGGCATGGACGACATCCTCGCGCTGATCGGGACGCGCTACGAGTTCGAGCGCACCGATGCGGCCTACGACTCGACGTCGGTGCGCTACGAGATTCCCGGCAAGGGCGTCTTCGGCATCATCGCCAACGAATCGGCGCCGTTCTGCGCCTCGTGCACACGGCTGCGGCTGTCGTCCAACGGCTACCTGTACGGGTGCCTGTCGAGCAGCAAGCGCCACGCCATCACGGATCTCCTGAAGCTCGACGACGAGCAGGCTCGCACCATCCTGCAGACGCGCCTGATGGGAGCGCTGGGCGACAAGCAGAGCCTGCAGTTCACCGGCGAGGTCACGGTGATGAAGTTCATCGGGGGCTGAATCCCTCGGCTCGATCGGCATGCCAAGCCCGTTCCAGGAACTCCTCGCCACCGCCAAGGACCGCAGCCTTCCGCCCGTCGAGCGCTGGGCACCCGAGCGCGTTGGGGAAATCGACATCCGCATCGCCGCCAACGGCGACTGGTACCACGAGGGTAGGCGCATCGAGCGTTTCGCCATCGCCAAGCTCTTCGCGACGATCCTGCGCCTGGACGACGGCGCCCACTACCTCGTCAATCCGTACGAGAAGCTCCGAATCCAGGTTGACGACGCCCCGTTCATCGCCACGGACATGGAGTCGCAAGGGGAGGGCAGGGAGCGGCGCATCCTCTTCTCGACCAACGTCGACGATGTCGTGTTGGCGGATGCCAAGCACCCCATCGTCGTCGAGGATCGCAATGGGCAACCGCGGCCCTACGTCGAGGTGCGCCGTGGTCTGCGTGCGCTCATCGCCCGCAGCGTCTTCTACCGGCTGGTGGACTTGGCGGCGGACGATGGGGAAGGCGAGTTGAGCCTCTGGAGCGGGGGTGTCCGTTTCGTGTTGGGCCATGCGGAATAGCGTGCGCGCCATGGCAACGGTCGTCGGGGCGCTTGCCGCGGCGACCTCCGCGGCCAACGGGGACGACGATCGACCGTTCTGGCACGCCGACGCGGGCACGCCCTTGCAGCGTTTCGAGCTGGCCAAGCGGACCGAGCCCGAACTCATCGCGTTCCTGCGGCGGTTTCCCAAGGGCGCGGATCTGCACAACCACGCGGGGGGCGCCGTCTACAGCGACTACGTCATCGACGCCGCCCGGGCCAAGGGCCTCCGCTATGACCCCGTGGACAGAGGGTTCACGGCCAGCGAGGAGGCGCACACCGTGGGCCTCGACGAACTGGAAGCCGACGCCGCCATGCTCAAGGCGTTCTTCGAGACCGTGAGCATGCGCGGGTGGTATCCGCACACCGACGACGGCCACCACCACTTCTTCGAGACCTTCTCGTACCTAGGCTCGGCCCAACGAACGCCAGCCCAGGTTCTCGCCGAGATCGTCCGCCGCAACCGCTACCAGAACGTCAACTATCTCGAACTGATGTTCAACGCCGCGCCACCGGCGATCTGGGGGCGGCTCTACGACATACCGGTCGAACTCGACATGGACGATCTGCCGGCCAGCCTGGCGCCACTCGAATCGCTCATTGCGGATCCGGCAACCGCTCGCTCGTTCACCGAATACATCGACGAACTCGAGGCCGAGGCGTCCCGGGAACTCGGCCTCTCGCCGGCGCTGGGCGAGCCTGGAACCGAAACCGCCGTCGCCTACATCGGCTCGCTGCTGCGTACCGGCCCGATGGACCCGTTCTTCCGCAACGCGGTCCTTGTGTTCACCGCCATGCAGTCGGATGAACGCGTCGTCGGCCTCAACATCGTGGCACCCGAGGACCACCCGGCGTCGCGACGGCAGTTCGACGACCAGATGAAGATCCTCGATTTCCTGTGGCGGCGCTTCGACGAGCCCGCGATCACGCTGCACGCGGGCGAACTGACCCTGCGTTACGCGCCGGTCGCGTCGATGTGGGACCGGATCCGCCGCAGCATCGACGAGGGCCATGCCCGGCGCATCGGCCACGGCATCTCGATTGGCTGGGAACGGGACATCGTGGGGCTGCTCGAGCAGATGGCGCGAGACGACGTGCTGGTTGAGATAAACATCACCAGCAACGAGAGCATCCTTGGCGTCCGCGACGACGCCCATCCTTTCGACCTATATCGCCGCGCCGGCGTCCCGGTCTGCCTGACCACCGACGACGAGGGCGTCAGCCGCTCGAACCTCACGATGGAGTACGTCAAGGCCGTGCAGCGCTACGACCTCGACTACGACGACATCAAGACGATCTCGCGGGACTGCCTCGCCCACTCGTTTCTGCCGGATGAGGTGAAAGGCGAACGCCTCGCCATGCTGGAAGCGGCGTTCAGCCGTTTCGAGGAATCACTGGCGACGGGGTTTCGGGAGCGCGGTGACTGAGAAGCCCGAAGGGTGAGACGCTCGCATCGGGCGCGCCGGTCCGTCTACCACGTGGTGCCGTGCTCGGTCGGAGCAGTTCCGTCGTCGGTGCCCAGTTCGCCTGCGGCCCAAACGGCCATCGAAGGTATGGCTACCGACCACTCGTTTCGTCGGGGCCCGCGTGACAGAACGCCCTTCTCGAACAACGCGTCGGCGAATTCGGTCGCCGTTGCCCCCCGCGCAGCAAACAGCTCCGATAGCCCCGCGTCGGCGATGACGTCTCCACAGAGATGCTCCAGCCTTCGCCCGTCCCCGGTCGCTCCGCCCGCGACTTTGACCACGACTCGCAGGGCCAAGACTGGGTCTATTCCAAAGATGGGGTGGTCGAGTCTTTCGGTGTAGTAGGCGGCCTGGCGGGCGTCGGCATCGGCCTTGATCTGCTCGGTGTCGATGTCCTGGAGCAGTCCCCCGACCCGCACCAGCTCGCCGCAAAGCGCCTTCTGCGCGCTGCGCAGGTGCTGCGGCCAGCCCTGTGCTAGTTCCGCAGCCAGGGCCGCGGCGTCAGTGTGTTCTGCTGGCTTACCCGTCGCCTTCAGCGCTTCGAGCATGGCAGCCGTCGACTGAGCGCACTCGGCCGCCGACATGGCCCCCATCTCAACTACCGCGTTGTCTCCGAGCCGCGACAACCCCGGAATGGACGCCACGGTTCTCTTCGTGTGGCCAAGGCCGGTCATCAGCACAACACACGGCACTCCAACTCCCGACGCATGCAGATCCCGCAGAACGTCGGCGCAAGCCAGCGCTCTCGCATGCGCTTCGTCCAAGTGCAGCACGAGGCGAGACGTGCCACGCGCCGCGAGTTTCGCAGCCTGGGCGCGTAGGCCATCTGCAGCGACCGCGGACTTGAGATGAGCCGACACCATCTCGACTAACGCTGATCCGATCCGGGCGGCGGAATTGCCAGAAGTCGGCGAAGCTGCGCGAATTCGCATGCGCAACGCATCGGCGTTCCGCAAGTGTTCCGGGTCGACGGTGACGAAGAGGAGGTCCTTAGATCGCGTTCGCGCGAGGTGGTTCGCCAACGAGGTCTTGCCGCAGCCCGGCGCACCCTGGTAGATGCGGAACGTCGCTTGTGGCTTGTCGGCGGCGAACCGAACAGCCGCGTCGAACGATGCGATCTCGGTTTCCCGTCCCGCGAAAAAGCGGGCCACATCACGGTCGTCCGTGCCTAGCAGTCTTTCGGCGAGGTCCGCGTCCAAGGACGTGCTCGCGCTGTGGCGAAAGAGTGTGCGGATTCTACGCTCATTGGGCCCAGCGCAGCGCCCAATGAGCACCAAAGGAGGCTATCTCAGTAATGGTAGCGCGCCGCGAGAAAGTACACCCGGTCCTGACTCACCTCGTAGACCAAGCGATGCTCCTGATCGATGCGACGGGACCACTTCCCACTGAGTTCGCCTCTAAGCGGTTCGGGTTTGCCTGCCCCGGTAAACGGGTCGCGAAGCACATCCTCCACGAGTCTAAGGGTCCGTAGGGCGCGTCGTCGGTCGGTTCGAGTCCAGTACTCAAGGTCGGCGATGAAGGCGGAGTCCATGACTGCGTCACGCGTTCCGCCGGTACTCACTGCTCGGTTAACCCCAGGCGTGCCCTAAGCTCTTCGACATCCATGGTTTCGCCTTCTCGCTGCCTCGCACGCTCGCTGGCCTCCAATAGCCTACGTGCGTTCTTGGGCGACCGCAGCAGATAGGCCGTCTCTAGCCAACTCGCAAGTTCGTCCGCGGCGATCAACGCGACTGGTTCTCGACCACGGCGGAGAATGAGCACGGGCTCGCGGGTGTCCGTAACCTGATCCATCAATGACGCGAGTCGTTCACGCGCTTTCGTATAGGTAGTCTCGTGAATCATCTCGGCGATCCGGTACTTCTGTACAGGCATACGGTACGTAAAGAACGCCTGATGTGCAACCCAGACGGCTGCCGTCTGGGATACGTTGGCGGAGTCCGGGGATCTGGTGGTCACCAAGAACGGTCGCCCCATTGCCGGGCCCGATGAGGCTGGCCATAGACACGAACGTCCTAGTCTCCGGCTTGCTCTCGCCCTTCGGTCCGCCAAGCGTCATCGTTGGTTGGATCGCCGCAGAGCGCCTGCGCCTTTGTTACGACGCCAGAATGTTGACCGAGTACCACGATGTACTCCGCCGCCCGGCCTTCCCGTTCGCCGAGGGAGACGTAGCGGCATTGCTCGCATCGATTCGGGCCGTCGGTGAGTTGGTCGTGCCGGAACTACCACCCGTCGCGCTGGACCACGAAGCTGACAGGCCCTTCCTCGAGGTCACGAACGCTCCCTAAGAACCGTACGTGCGAGTTACGTTGATGGGGTGGCATCAGGATCGGATTCGGTCTTTTCGTCCTTGAGGGACGAGCCGATGTAGTGTCCGACGACGCCACCGACCACGGCAAGCGCGCAACAACCGAGGAGTAAGATGACTCCGACCAGTAGGAGCGGCCAGGTTCCAGCGACGACGGCGTCCAGTGCGGCGGTGGCCATATATGCACCCGCGCAGCCGCCTACTACCCCGCCGGCGACTTTGCCAAACGTCTTCTTCCTCATGACCTAGCCTTCGCTCTTTTGGATTTGCGCGTGGCAGTTCGGATGGACCAGCACCCGTTATCGAGGGCGTTGGTGCCACCACCGGGGTACGGTAGACAGCATGGTGGTCGTGCCACCCGCTCTCCTAAGTGATAGGGACGCCACCGTCGGTGCAGTTGCCGTTGTGCCGTCGGCAAGCTCAAGATCTGCGAGCGGTACCCGATCTGGTCACCTCGCCGCCGTGCTCCGTTCCTTAGCGTTGGCGTAACTACCACCTACGGTGAAAACGCGACGCTCTCGTCGGTACCTACATATTCCCGTAGTTCGGTCCGCCCGCGCCCTCCGGCGTGACCCAGTTGATGTTCTGAGCCGGATCCTTGATGTCGCAGGTCTTGCAGTGCACGCAGTTCTGGGCGTTGATCTGGAATCTGGGCTGGCCGTTTTCCTCGACCACTTCGTAGACGCCGGCCGGGCAATAGCGTTGGGCGGGTTCGTCGTAGAGCGGCAGGTTGTCGCGGATCGGCAGTTCGGCGTCGGCCAGCGTCAAGTGGCAGGGCTGGTCCTCCTCGTGGTTGGTGTTCGACAGGAACACGGAGGACAGCTTGTCGAAGGATAGGACGCCGTCGGGCTTCGGGTAGTCGATCTTCGCCGCCTGGTGCGCCGGGACCAGCTTGTCGTGGTCGGCAACCGGATCGGCGAGGGTGAACGGCATGTAGCCGCGCGCGATTTTTTGATCGACGAACGTGTAGGCCATGCCGAACAGCGTGCCGAACTTGTGCAGCGCTGGTCCGACGTTACGCACGGAGCGGAGTTCCTTGCCGAGCCAGGAGCCGTCGACGCGGGCACGGAAATCGTGGAGTTCGGTGTTGGCTTCGCCGCGGTCGAGCGCGTCGAAGACCGATTCGGCGGCGAGCATGCCCGACTTCATCGCCGTGTGCGTGCCCTTGATCTTGGCCATGTTCAGGAAGCCGGCGTCGTCGCCGACGACAAGGGCGCCGGGCACCGAGAGCTTCGGCAGCGCCTGCAGACCGCCCTTGACGATGGCGCGCGCGCCGTAGGCGACGCGGCGACCGCCGGCGAGGACGTCGGCGAACAACGGGTGGTGCTTCAGGCGCTGCAGTTCGTCGAACGGCGACAGGTGCGGATTCTTGTAGGCGAGGTCGACGATGATGCCGAGCGCCACCTGGTTGTTCTCCTGGTGGTAGAGGAACGACCCCATCCCGGGGCTGAACATCCGGCCCAGGGGCCAGCCCACGTTGTGCAGGATGCGCCCGGGGACGTGGCGTTCCGGGTCGATGTCCCACAGTTCCTTGAGGCCGATGCCGTAGTGTTGGGGGCCAGCGTCGGCACGCAGGTCGAACTTGTCCATCAACTGTTTGCCGAGGTGGCCGCGGCACCCTTCGGCGAAGACTGTGTACTTGGCGTGGAGTTCGTAGCCGGGCTCGAAGGTCGCCTTGCGCTCGCCGCCCGCGTCGACGCCCATGTCCTGGGTGGCGACGCCTTTGACGCTGCCGTCGTCGTTGTAGAGGATCTCCGACGCGGCAAAGCCGGGGAAGACGTTGACGCCCGCGTTCTCCGCCTGTTCGCCAAGCCAGCGGCACAGATTCCCGAGGGAGAGCGTGAAGTTGCCCCGGTTCTGGGTTGCCGTGGGTACGGTCCAGGAGGGCAGGAGGATGCGGTTGGTGTCGTTGACGAGGTAGTAGAAGAAGTCGTCCGTGACCGGTACGCCGAGCGGGGCGCCTTGTTCGCGGGCGTCCGGAAACAGCTCGTTCAACGCACGCGGGGCCAGGACGGCCCCGGACACGATGTGGGCGCCGATTTCGGATCCCTTCTCAACAAGGCAGACCATGAGCTCGGTGTCGTTTTCCGCAGCGAGCTGCATCAGCCGGCAAGCCACCGCCAGCCCGGCGGGACCACCGCCGACGATCACAACGTCGAACTCCATCGACTCACGAGCTTCTTCGGCCACGCACGCCTCCACGCCTAAGGGAACCGCCGGATTATACGCACGGACTTCAGCGTGCCGCTTTCTTGCAGCGGGCGAATGCGGCAAAATGCGCGCCCTTGAAAACGGCGTCCGGGCCTGTCGACAAGGTGCCCCGGGGATCGCTGCAGGCTTCCGAGGGAGAGCTTTCGCATGAAGGTATTGGTTCCGGTCAAACGCGTCGTGGACGCGAACGTCAAAGTGCGCGTCAAGCCGGACGGCACCGGCATCGACCTCGCCAACGTCAAGATGGCCGTGAACCCGTTCTGCGAGATCGGCATCGAGGAAGCGGTACGGCTGAAGGAGGCGGGCGTCGCCGAGGAAGTGATCGCAGTGGCGGTCGGCGAGTCGTCCTGCCAGGAGCAGTTGCGCACGTGCCTCGCGCTCGGCGCCGACCGGGCCATCCTCGTCGAGACCGAGGCGGACTTGGAGCCCCTCGCCATCGCCAAGCTGCTGAAGGCGATCTACGACCAGGAGCAGCCCGGCATCGTCATTCTGGGCAAACAGAGCATCGACGGCGACAACAGCCAGACCGGCCCGATGTTCGCGGCGCTCACCGGCCTCCCGCAGGGCACGTTCGCATCGAACCTCTCCGTGGACGGCGACACCGCCGAAGTCGTGCGGGAAGTGGACGGCGGGCTGCAGACCGTCTCCCTCAAGATGCCGATCGTCGTCACCACCGACTTGCGGCTCAACGAACCCCGCTACGCCTCCCTGCCGAACATCATGAAGGCGAAGCGCAAGCCGATGGACACCATGACGCCGGAAGCGCTCGGCGTCGACGTCGGTCGGCGCACCGAGGTCACCAACGTCGCACCGCCTCCCGAGCGCCAAGCCGGGATCAAGGTGGAAAACGTCGATGAGTTGGTGGACAAGCTGAAAAACGAAGCCAAAGTCATTGAAGCATAAGGCTAAAGAGAGCAGGGGAGCCCAATGAGCACGCTAGTAGTAGCCGAACACGACAACGCCGCACTTCGGCCAGTCACGCTATCCGTCGTCGCCGCAGCCCAGGCAATCGGCAACGATTTCGACATCCTCGTCGCCGGCGCTGCTTGCGCCGCGGTGGCCGAGGAAGCCGCGCAGATCGGCGGCGCCCGCAAGGTGCTGCTGGCGGACAACGCCGCCTACGAATACGCGTTGGCGGAGAACCTCGCAGCCTTGGTCGCCGAAGTCGCAAGCGGCTACGACCACGTGCTGACCTCACACACGACGACCGGCAAGAACTTCCTGCCGCGCGTCGCGGCCCTGCTCGATACGCAGATGGTCTCCGACATCATCGGCGTGGAGTCGCCGGATACGTTCCTGAGGCCGATCTACGCGGGCAACGCCATCGCCACGGTGAAGTCGAACGATGCCAAGAAGGTGGTCTCCGTACGCGGTACGGGCTTCGACCCGGCACCCGCGGACGGTGGCTCGGCAGCGATCGAGACCGCCGATGGCGCGCACGATGCCGGGGTATCGACCTTCATCGGCGAAGAGATCGCCAAGTCAGAACGGCCCGAGTTGACCGCGGCTTCCGTCGTCATCTCCGGCGGCCGTGGCATGCAGAACGGCGAGAACTTCTCGTTGCTGGAGGGCATCGCCGACAGGCTCGGAGCGGCGATCGGCGCCTCACGCGCCGCGGTCGACGCCGGGTTCGTGCCGAACGACATGCAGGTGGGTCAAACGGGCAAGATCGTCGCTCCCGATCTGTACATCGCGGTCGGCATCTCGGGCGCCATCCAGCACTTGGCCGGCATGAAGGACTCCAAGGTGATCGTGGCAATCAACAAGGACGAGGACGCGCCGATCTTCCAGGTGGCGGACTACGGTCTGGTCGCGGACCTGTTCCAAGCGCTGCCGGAACTCGAGGCCGCACTCGACTGAGCCAGGCCTTCTGGCCACGAGGATCGCCCATGCCGTTGGACATCCCAGCGAGCGACGGTCTCGACGGAAAGGTCGCCATCGTCACAGGTGCGGGCGCGTTGGACGACGGCATCGGCAACGGGCGCGCGGCGGCGATTCTCTTGGCCGTCAACGGCGCCAGGGTTCTCTGCGTCGACCGCGACCTCGCGTTGGCGCAACGCACGGTGGCTATGATCGAGGAAGCCGGCGGCAATGCGCTGGCCTGCGAGGCCGACGTCACGCAGGCGAGCGACTGCGAAGCGATGGTCTCGGCTGCAACGACGCGCTGGGGGCGGCTGGACATCCTCGACAACAACGTCGGCATCGGCAGTCGCGGCAACATTCTCGAAGAGGATCCCGCGCGCTGGCGCCGCGTGATGGAAGTGAACGTCGACAGCATGTTCCTGGCGAGCCGGGCGGCCATTCCCGCGATGCGGGAGGCTGGCGGCGGCGCCATCGTCAACGTGTCGTCGATCTCGGCGCTTCGTCCACGCGGGCTGACCACCTACAGCGTCTCCAAAAGCGCCGTCATCGGCCTGACGCAGGCGATGGCGGTGGACCATGGCCCGGACGGCATCCGCGTCAACTGCGTGGCACCGGGACCGGTGTACACGCCGATGGTCTACGGCGGCGGGATGTCGCCCGAAGCGCGCAGTCAACGGGCGCAGGCGTCCGTGTTGGGATTGGAGGGGTCGGGCTGGGATATCGGCCACGCGGTGCGCTTCCTGGCTTCCGATCAGGCGCGCTACATCACGGGACACGTGCTCGTGGTCGACGGCGGCACCACGTTGCGGGGACCGAGCAGGGACGTTCGTTAGGCTGAGTCCCTAGGCCTAAGCCAATCTCAATTTAACATAATACGCATTATGCGAAGTTACGGTGGGTACCCAGGTCGCGAGTCCGTTTCAGCCGTTCAGTAGCGCTCGCCCGACAACCTTGAGAGCCAGCGTTTCCTCGGCACCCTCGAAAATCGACAAGACGCGGGCGTCGGCGAAATACCGGCTGACAGCCGTTTCCTCCGCGTAGCCCATGCCGCCGTGGACCTGCATGGCTTCGCGGGTGACCCATTCGGCCGTCTTGCATGACAACAGTTTCACCAGACTCGCCTCAAGCTGGCCTTCGCCACGGTCCATCATGCCCGCGACCGCGTAAGTGAACTGGCGGCATGCCACGATCGCGGCGGCCATGCGAGCCAGTTTCTGCAACGTCAGGCCATAGCCGGCCACGGGCTTCCCGAACACGTGACGCTCCTCGGCATACCGCAGAGCGTCTTCGAAGGCGGCGCGCATCAGACCGCAGGCTCTCGCTGCCGTCTGCAACCTGCCTCCTGAGAATCCACGCATCGTGTAGTAGAAGCCTTTCCCTTCGCCGTCGTCTTCGCCCACGAGGGCGTTGTGCGGTAGGAAGTAGTCGTCGAAGAACAGCTCGAACGAGTGCATGCCCCGGTAGCCGATCGTCGGAATCGCGCGACCGCTCAAACGGCCGCCGCCCGGACTCTCGCAGACGAAGCTCTTGCCCTCGAAGCTCGGCTTTTCGACCACGAACAGCGACAGCCCGCGGTGTGGCGGAGACGCCTCCGGGTCGGTGCGCGCCAGCACGAGCAGGCCAGCCGCCCTGCCGGCGAACGTGCACCACGTCTTGGCGCCGTTCAAAAGCCAGCCGCTTGTGCTGTCCCGCACCGACCGTGTCGCACGAAGTGCCACGGATGCAACGTCCGACCCCGTTCCCGGTTCGGTCACCGCGACCGCGACCAGGGGGTTGCCCGCCGCAATGCCCGGTAGCCAGCGCGACTTCTGCTCGTCGGTCCCACCCTGCATGACAGCGCGGGCGATGATCTCCGGCCGCGTGATCAAGCTGCCCGCGGCGCCGAGGGAGCCACGCGACAGTTCCTCCGTAACGACGACCATCCCTAGGCTGTCCTCGTGGTCGTCGGGCTTGAGGCCCCCGTAGCGTTCCGGCACGGACAACCCGAAACAGCCGAGCTCCCGCAACCCGTCGATTATGGTGTCCGGGATCATCGTGTCGTTGCGGTGCACGTCGCCGGCCGCCGGCGCCACCCGTTCGTCGCTGAACTGCCTGAAGGTCTCGCGCATCAGCGTCTTTTCGTCGTCCAAGTGGTCTGGCGGCAGCACACCGTGGCCTTGACGAATACGCTCGCCCACTGCGGCCAGCTTGGCGGGGCCGAGCCGGGAATCGACGAAGCCCGCCAAGCCAGGCGTCGTGAGCTCGGCCGCACGCAAGCCGTAGGCCGTGGGTCGCAGACGCAGTCGCGCGGTCAGATTGGCCAGCGCTTCGGCGCAAAAGGTGGTCGCGAGAGCGTCCTTGAAGGCGGCGTCGGTGGGATCGGCCGGTATGGCCGCGTAGTCCATTGCGACTCGGGCCGCGTGCAGTTCCGCGGATGAGAAGGCGAGATCGTAGGCCTCGATCTGCACGTCGTCGACGTCGCGGCCGGCGAGATGCGCCCTCGCCCGCCCGAACAGCTCGGTGGCATCGTCGACTGCGCCGCGGGCGGAATCCATGGGCGGCGGATTCTACTTCATAATGCGCGACTTCCTTGATCCGGTGGACCGCCCATGACCATTCTCCACGGCACGCGCGTACTCGATTTCGGCCGCTACATCGCCGGGCCGTTCTGCGGCGCCCTGCTGGCCGACCTCGGTGCCGACGTAATCCGCATCGAGAAGGTCGCCGGGAGCGAAGACCGGTTCACGGCCCCGGTCACGGAGGACGGCCAAGGTAGCGGCTTTATGGCCCTGAACCGCAACAAGCGCGGCTTCACGCTCAACCCGCGCAAGTCGAAGGGGCAAGAGGTGCTTCGCCGCCTCGTGGCGACCGCCGACGTGGTCATCGCCAACCTGCCCCCTGACACCCTCGAATCCATGGGCCTCGACTACGCGACCCTGTGCGGCATCAAGCCCGACATCATCCTCACGACGAGTACGGCGTTCGGATCCGCCGGACCGTACGGGACGCGCGTCGGCTTTGACGGTGTCGCCCAGGCCATGTCCGGCAACATGCACCTGACCGGCTACGAGGACGAGCCGATGCGCAACTACTTTCCGTACGTCGACTACACCACGGCGTCGTTGAACGCCTTCGCCACCTTGGCGGCGATCATCCACCGCATGAACACCGGCGAGGGGCAGCACGTCGAAGGCTGCCTGCTCGCCTCGGCGCTGACGATCGCCAACGGCACGCTGATCGAACAAGCGATCCTCGACAACAATCGCGTCGCCACAGGCAATCGCGGGCAGACGGCTGCGCCCATTGACGTATTCCGCACGCGCGACGGCTGGATCCTGGTGCAAGTCGTCGGCAACCCGTTGTTCGAGCGTTGGGCGCGGCTGATGGGCGAACCGCATTGGCTGAGTGACGCCAAGTACGCGACCGATGAGGCCCGGGGCGACAACAGCGCCGAGATCAGCGCCCGGATGGGTACTTGGACGGCGGGACGCACGACGGCGCAAGCGATGACCGAGCTGGCGGAGGCCCGCATTCCTTGCGGAGAAATCCTGACCCCCGCCCAGGCGCTGACCAACGAGCAGGTGGTCGCGCGTCGATTCCTCGTCGGGACCGACTATCCGGGTCTGCCCTGCCCCGCGCCGGTCGCCCGCATGCCGGTGGATTTCTCGGCTGCCGACACGGGCGTCCGGCGCCGCGCGCCGACTCTCGGCGAACACACCGCCGAGATTCTCGAGGAACTCGGCTACACCGAAGTCGAGATCGACGAACTGCGAGCCATGCGCGCCGTCTGACGCGTACCGCTTGTGGATAACTCTGGGGACAGAATCCCGACTTCCTGAGCACAAGCCGTGGAATTGGTCTGTTGGACCAGCCTAGTGCGGCATTTTCACAGTCAACCTAGATATTTACGTGTCTTTACTAAAGTCAATCCGAATAATCTGGCAGCAATTTGCGCTTTGTGCTCTAGACCCCTGTTGTGCATAACACGGAGACGGGCACGGCGAACGCGGGCGTCGGGGTCGCGGTCCTGCATCAGATTCGCACGACCAAGTTGTCCACGACCCGCACGACGCTGGGAATCGCCTTTGCGACCTCGACGGCCCGTTGCCGCTCGGCCTCGGTGCGAACCTTGCCGGACAGCGTGACGACGCCCTTGCTGACATCGACGTTGATGCGCAAACCGCGCACGTCCTCATCGCGGAGCAGGCGGGTTTTGATCAACGTAAGGATGGTCAGGTCGTCGGTCACCTCGCCGGGTGTCCGCGACGCGGCGTCGTCGAGGTAGGTCTGGCAGCCGGCAACGCCCAAGAGGAGGACGATCGCCAAGGCCGCCAAGGGCGCTCTCAAGTCGCTATTCAGTTTCAAGCGCGTTAATTCCACTGTGGTGTAATAGCGATTTTAGCGACGGACCGAAGGGAATGGGCGAGCCCGAAATCACCGTGATGGCCACCGGGCTGAAGTTCCCGGAGGGTCCGATCGCAATGGCGGACGGTTCCGTCTTGGTCGTCGAGATTGCGCGCGGCACGCTGTCCCGCGTCACGCCCGCGGGCGCGGTCGAGATCGTGGCGGAGACTGGCGGCGGTCCCAACGGCGCGGCGATTGGGCCGGACGGCCAGTGCTATGTCTGCAACAACGGTGGATTCGCGTGGACGGAGCGTCGCGGACGCATCTACCCCGGCGACCTGGCGGACGACTACCGCGGCGGACGGATCGAACGGGTGGACTTGGGCACCGGCGCGGTCGAGGTTCTGTACGAGGAAGCCGACGGCATCGCACTGCGGGGGCCGAACGACATCGTCTTCGACGCCAGCGGAGGCTTCTGGTTCACCGACCACGGCAAGACGGGGCCACGCCAGAGGGACCGCACCGGTGTTTTCTACGCCAAGGCGGACGGTTCGCACATCGAGGAGGCGATCTTCCCGATGGAGGCACCGAACGGCATCGGACTGTCGCCGGCCGAGGACGAACTGTATGTGGCGGAGACCCCCACGGGCCGACTGTGGGCATTTCCGCTGAGTGCGCCGGGCAAGCTCGTCGGCGAGAGGGCGGACCGTCCCGACGGCGGGCGCCTGGTGCCGGGACGCCAGGGCTATTTCCTGTTCGACTCGCTCGCCGTGGACAGCCAAGGCGGGGTGTGCATTGCCACGATCATCGATGGCGGAATTACGATCCTGCGACCCGACGGCGGCGAACCCGACTTCGTACCCATGCCGGACCGTCTGACCACGAACATCTGCTTCGGCGGCGTAGACCTGAAGACCGCCTATGTGACGCTGTCATCGACGGGCCAGTTGGTGTCCCTGCCTTGGCCCACGGCCGGTCTGCCATTGAACTTCCTGAACAAGACCGAGTAAGAGTTGCCCTTCGCGCTGTTTTCCGTGGCTGCCGTTCACGCTCGGCAACGTATCGCCGCCATCGCATGGATTCTGGCTATTGGCGTTTGCGCCACGGCCGTTGCTGAACGCATGCACATCGTGATTCCGGCCGGCCCCGGCGGTGGCTTGGACGGCACGGCCCGGGAGACCGGGCGCGCCTTGGTCGAACTCGGGCTTGTTGAGCAGGTCTCGTTCGAGAACGTCTCCGGCGGCGGCGGTGGCCGTGCGATGGCCTACTTCCTCGAGAACGCGGAACGGTTCGACTTGCCCGTGCTCGTCAACTCGACGCCCCTCGTCCTGCGCAGCCTCCAGGGCCTGTTTCCGTTCGGCTTTCGGGACTTGACGCCGGTCGCTGCCCTGGTGGGCGATCACGGCGTCTTCGTGGTGCGGGCGGACAGCGCGATCGAACACTGGGACGCCGTCCTCGAAACGCTGAGGAACAACCCCGGAAAGATGGTGATCGGCGGTGGTTCCGTACGTGGCAGCCTCGACCACGTCGTTCTGGCGCTCGCGCTTGAGGCGGCTGATCTGCCGGTCCGCGCAGGCCGCTACGTGCCGTATGACGGCGGAGGCAAGGCTATGCTCGCCCTCTTGGGCGGCGAAGTGGAGCTGCTTTCCACGGGACTCGGCGAGTCCATGGCGTTCGTTGCCGGCGGAGAAGCCCGCGTGCTCGCGGTGACATCGGCGACGCGCATCACTGCCCTCCCCGACGTCCCGACGCTCAAGGAACTCGGCTACCCGGTGGTGTTCGCGAACTGGCGCGGCCTGTTCGGGTCGCCGACGATGGCGCCGCAGGTCCGGCGAGAGCTGGTCGACCAGCTCAGCGCGATGCGGACTTCACCGCATTGGGAGGACGTCCTGGAAAGACGCGGCTGGACGTCCTTGGAGATCGACGCCGCGGCCTTTGGCGCCTATCTCGAAGCCCAGGAGACACAGCTCGCGGGCACGATGCGCAACCTTGGCTTTCTGGCACCGTCCGACGATGGCGGCTAAGTTCATGTCGTCGGCACCCTGCACCAAGACGCGGGACGTTTGCATCTGAACTGGTCTGCCGCTACGCAGCGCTTGGTGCCGCTAGCCTTGGCCGCCTTCGCTGTCGTCTACTTGGTGGCGGCCTGGAACATCCCCCTCGATCCCTGGTCGGCGGCCGAGACGGTCAATGCCCGAGCCCTGCCGATCGTCTACGGCGTTGGCCTCCTGGTCGTTTCGATCGCGCTGCTGGCCGTGGCACCTGCCCCGCAAGACACCCGTCGAGGCGCTCGGTGGACGACCCTCGGGGCGCACTGCGTCGCCATCGCGGCGTTCGGTCTGCTAATCCCCTACGCCGGTCTGTGGATCGCCACGGCAGTCCTGCTCCTCGCCGCGCTGCTCATCGCGGGAGAGCGTCGCCTGGCCGTGCTAACCATCGCACCCGTCGCGACGGCGGCGACCGCGTGGTTCCTGATCGTGGTCGCTCTCGACATCTACATCGACCCCGGCATCTGGCTTTAGAGATGTGGGAAGGGATCACCGCCGGACTGACCACGGCGCTCGACCCGGGCAACCTCGCGTGGGTCGTCGCCGGCTGTCTTGCGGGCACGCTCATCGGCATGCTCCCCGGCCTCGGTCCCATCACCGCGATCGCGCTCATGATCCCGGTGAGCTACTCCTTGGACCCTGCCGCCGGCATGATCATGATGGCCGGGGTCTACTACGGTGCCGTCTTCGGCGGCTCGACGTCGTCGATCCTCATCAACGCGCCCGGCGTGGCGTCGACCGTGGCGACGTCGTTCGACGGCTATCCCATGGCCCGAAAGGGTCAAGCGGGTCGGGCGCTGGCGCTCGCCGCCTACGCGTCGTTCGCTGGCGGGGTCGTGGGTGCCGTAGCGCTTCTGCTGTTCGCATCGACCCTCGCGGCTCTGGCGACTGCGTTCCAGTCCCCGGAGTACACCCTCATCCTGGCGTTCGCCTTGTCCAGCATCGCGGCTTTCGCCGATCGCGGCCAGGTTCTGCGCTCACTGGCCGCAGCACTCGTCGGGCTCATGCTCGGCACGGTGGGTACCGACCAGTCGGCGGGCGTACAGCGGTTTACGTTCGGGCGGCTGGATCTGACGGACGGATTGAGCTTCGTACTCGTCGCGATGGCGACGTTCGCCCTGGCGGAGGCGTTCCGCATGGTCCTCGCCGGCGATGACGACGCCGCGTCGACGAGGTTCGCCCATGCCCGTCTGCATCCCGGGGATGCCCGTGCCGTGGCCCCTGCCGTGGGCCGGAGTTCGGTGCTTGGATTCCTGGTGGGCGTCTTGCCCGGCGCCGGCGCCACGCTCGCCAGCTTCTTCGCCTACGATCTGCAAAGGCGTTTTCGGCGAAGCGACGCGGCCGACGGCGCGCGCGGGATCGCCGCCCCGGAATCCGCCAACAACGCCGCGTGCACCGGGTCGTTCGTCCCGCTCCTGACGCTCGGCATTCCCGGATCCGGCACTACCGCCGTCCTCCTCGGCGTCATGCTGAGCTACGGCGTACAACCCGGCCCGCGGCTGCTCGAAGCGGAGCCCACGATGTTCTGGGGCGTGATCGTGTCCATGTTCATCGGCAACGTCGTCCTGCTTGCTCTCAACCTGCCGTTGATTCCGTACATCTCACGCATCGTCTACCTGCGCCGTCGGGTACTCGTGCCGTTCGTGATCGTTTTCTCCTTGCTCGGCGTCTACCTGACGTCGCTCAACAGCTTCGACATCTTCCTGATGTTGGCCTTCGCGTTGGCGGGCTTGGCCCTGCGCCTAGCCGGGTTCCCGCTGGCGCCACTGTTGCTCGGTTTCATCCTGAGCGGCATGCTGGAGGAGAACCTGCGGCGCACGGTGCTCCTCGCCGACGGGTCGTGGACTTTCCTGCTCGACCGACCCGTATCGTTGGTTCTGCTCGTCCTCTGCGTGCTCGTCTGGCTTGGTCCGCTGAAGCGCCTGCTCGCCCGAAAGCGAGGCACGCAGGGACATTGAAAATGGCAGTGTTCCAGCTAGGCACCGCGGTCGCGATCCGCTAGCACGCCTTTGACGGTTGCACTACACTCACCCGTCCATTTGAACGCACGCCGCTGCTAAGGGAGGGATTGGCGAATGCGCAAATCGAGAGCGCGCGAAGAAGGCCAGGACAGCAAGATCAACCTGACGCCCATGCTGGACGTCGTGTTCATCATGCTCATCTTCTTCATCGTCACGGCGACGTTCGTCAAGGAGATCGGCCTCGACGTCAACCAGCCCGAGGATGACAAGCCGAAAACGGTTGATCCCGACAAGAAGAGCATCGTCGTACGAATCACCAACCGGGACCGCGTCATCATTGCGCAGCGCGATGTGGACATCCGCTCGGTGCGCGCGAACATCGAACGGCTGCATGCCGAGAACCCGGAGGCACCGGTCATCATCCAGCCCCACCCGGAAGCCACGACGAAGACCATCGTGCACATCATCGACTCCGCGCAGCAGACGGGTGCGGCCTGGTCTCTCGCTGCCGGGAGCTGACGACGCGCCGTCGAGCGGCGGTGGCCAGGCGTCCGCCGCACAGATGATCGATCGATGGCGCCGATGCCCATAGACCTGCGGTCGGACACCGTCACCCAGCCTTCCCCCGCCATGCGTTCGGCGATGGCCGAGGCCGTGGTCGGGGACGATGTCTACGGCGAGGATCCAACGGTCAACCGCCTCGAGGACGCCTGCGCGGAACGACTGGGCTTCGAAGCCGGGTTGTTGCTGCCGAGTGGTACCCAGTCCAATCTCGCCGCATTGCTCTCGCACTGTGGCCGGGGGGACGAGTACATCGCCGGCCAGGATGCCCATACCTACCGCTACGAGGGTGGTGGGGCCGCGGTATTCGGCGGGATCCAGCCGCAGCCCCTCGCGTTCGACGACGACGGCACGTTGCCGCTCGACGCCGTGGAAGCCCTTGTCAAGCCGGACGACTTCCACTACGCCAAGACGCGCCTCCTGTGCCTGGAGAATACGCAGGCCGGGCGTGCCGTCGGAGCGGCATACTTCGCCGACGCGCGCGCGCTCGCCGACCGGCTTCGTCTCAATGTCCACCTGGACGGCGCGCGGCTCTTCAACGCATCCGTCGCGCTCGGCCTAGACGCCACGGAGATCACGAGACATTGCGACTCCGTTTCCCTTTGCCTGTCCAAGGGCCTCGGCGCCCCGGTCGGTTCGGTGCTGTGCGGCACTTCGGCATTCGTCGACAGCGCCCGGCGCTGGCGCAAGGTCCTCGGCGGTGGCATGCGCCAGGCCGGCGTGATCGCGGCGGCTGGTCTCTATGCCCTGGAAAACAACGTCGACCGACTCGCCGAGGATCATCGCCGCGCTCGAACGCTCGCGCACCGCCTGCGCGGTCTCGACCTGCATGCCGAGGAGCGCACGAACATGGTCTTCGTCGAGGCGACCGATGCGACCATGGCGACCCACCTAGCCGCCGCCGGGATCCAGGTGTCGGGTCCCCGTTGGGTCATCCACCTGGACATCGACGACCAGGCGATCGACCACGTGGTGACAGCGGTCGAGGGCTGGGTCCACTCCCTACGGCGGCGACGCGCCTAAACGCGGGTCACCAGCCCGGCGATCGCACCCGTCAGGCAGGCAACGAGCGTACCTGCCAGGACCGCCCTGGGCCCGAGGCGCAGCAACTCGTCGCGACGGTCCGGTACCAGCGCGCCCACGCCGCCGATGAGGATGCCCAGACTGCCGAAGTTCGCGAACCCGCAAAGCGCATAGGTGAGGATGATGCGCGTCGACGACGATAGGCTGTCGCCCGTTGCCGCGAACTGCAGATATGCGATCAACTCGTTGAGGACGACCTTGGTGCCGAGAAATGTACCCGCGGTGCTGGCTTCAGCCCAAGGCACCCCCATCAGCCAAGCGACCGGCGCGAATACCCAGCCCACGATGCGTTGCAGCGTCAGCGGTGCTTCGTCGACGGCGATCGCACCCAGGACGTAGTTGACCAGAGCGACCAACGACACCAGCACGATCACTGTCGCACCAACGTTGGCCACTAGGCGCAGCCCGTCCAGCGTGCCACGACTTACGGCATCCATCGTGCTGCCGTAGCTGAGCGCGTCGTCCGCCAGGTCGCCCGCAACGCCGACCGCGTCTTCCGGCACCATGATTCGCGCGACGACGACGGCCCCGATCACGTTGATCACCGACGCGATGAGGACGTGGCCGAGGGCACCGTCGACAACGGGCGATAGCACCGTCGCGTAGATCACCATGATCGAACCGGCGACCGTGGACATGCCGCAGGTCATGACCACGAAGAACTCGGACCGCGACAGGCTCCTGAGGTAGGCCCGGATGACCAATGGCGACTCCACCATGCCGAGGAAGACGCTGGTCGCGGCGGCGACGCCCACCGCGCCGCCAACGCCGAGCGTCTTGCGCAGCGCCCAGGCGAAGCCACGAATCACCCAGGGCAATACGCGCCAGTGCCACAGGAGCGCGACGATGACGCTGAATACGAGAATCTGCGGCAGAACCCGGAACGCGAAGATCTGCAACGTCGCGGCGGCGCCCTCCTCCAGGACGTAAGGGGCCGGGTCGCCGCCCAGGAAGCCGAACATCAGCGACGTGCCCGCCGTTGTCGCCGTCTCGATCGCCCTGACCAGGTGGTTGACCAGGAACAGCGCATCGCGGACCTGCGGGACGTTCAGAAGCAGGAACGCCAACGCGAACTGGATCGCCAGGCCGACGCCCACCTGCACGTAGCGGACCTCGCGCTTGCGCTCGCTCAAGAGCCACGCGAGGCTCAAGAGCGCGACGACGCCAACAAGTGCTTGCACGCGCCATTCCCGAACTGATAAACCGTCGTCAGTGTACTCGACGGGAGTCGGCCATCACGCCAGCCGTGCCCAAACGGATCCTGCTGACCGGCACCTTGGCCATCGACTACGTGGGCGAGTACCCGGGCACGTTCTCCCGGCTGCCGAAGCACGACGGCATCAACCTGTCCGTGCAATTGGCGAGGATCGAGCGGCGGTTCGGCGGCTGCGCGATGAACATCGCCTACACGCTGAAAGCGCTCGGCGAGGCCCCGACGCCGTTCGTGTTCGTTGGCCTCGACTTCGATCAGGACTATGCGCGACACCTCGACGCCCACCGCATCGACGTCTCCGGCGTGAATCTCGTCGAGGCTCCCTACTCGTCCCACGGGTTCATCTTCACGGACCGGGAGCAGAACCAGTTCACCGGCTTCTTCGGCGGGCCCGCCGCGCACCACGACCTCGCGCCGCCGTTGCGCCGTTTTGTCGCCGACCAACGCTTTGATTTCGGCCTGCTCGCGCCGGACATCCCGACGAACATGATCGCCGCGGCCGAGGCCATGCGCGAGGCCGGGATACCCTTCCTGACCGACCCGGGCCAGAACCTCACGGACTTCGACGCATCAGGCGCTCGTCAACTCGTCGGCCTGTCACACGCGATCGTGGTCAACGAGTACGAACACGACACGCTCCGCACACTGGCGGGCGACGCGCTCGATGACCTCGACCTGCTGCTGGTCACCGAAGGCGAGCGCGGCACCCGATGGGTGTCGCGGACCAGCGAATCCGGCCGCGAGCACGCCGCACCGGCCAGCGTGGTCGACTCGACGGGATGCGGTGACGCGTTTCGTGGCGGATACCTGCACGCGTCTCTGCGCGGTGCCGACATCCGCAGCGCGGTGCGCGCCGGCGGCGTGACGGCCGCGCTGGCACTCGAGACCCGGGGGACACAGAACCACGACTGCCGCGATTTCGCCGCGCGTTACCGCGCCGCCTGGGGTGACGACCCGCCGTGGCGGGAGTCCGAATAGTGGCGGGTTCGATCATCCTATTGAACGGCTGTTCGAGCGCGGGCAAAACCACGCTCGCGCTGGCCATCCAGGACGCCAGCCCGCGACCGATCCAGTACATCGCCCTCGACCACTTCCGCGACGGCATGCCGGGGAAGTATCGGGGCATGAACTCGCTACCCGGTGAACCGGGTGCCCGCGGCTTGAACATCATCCCGCGCGACGGACGCACGGAGTTGCGGTTCGGCGACGTGGGCCTGGCCGTCCTGCGCGGCATGCGGCGGGCGATCGCCGCGTTCGCGATCAGCGGCGTCGACGTCGTGGTGGACGACCTGCTCCTCGAACGCGCCTTCCTGCTGGACTACCTCGACGCCTTGGCCGGGCTCGACGTCGTGTTCGTCGGCGTCCGTTGCGACCTCGACACGGTGAACCGGCGCGAGAGTTCGCGACCGGGCCGCTTTCCCGGTACAGCCGCCGCCCACTACCTCCGCGTGCACCAGGACTGCGAATACGACGTCGAGGTGGACACGGCGGCCTGTTCGCCGCGCGAGGGCGCACGTCGGGTGATCGCCGTCCGTCAGGCATTGCCGCGACCGACGGCCTTCGACCGCCTGCGCATCGGATTGAGCCCTCGCATGGAACATCCGCCAAAGGGAACGCAGCGACCGTCGACGGATGTTCCATGATCGACGGCGGGGCTCAGCTGGATGCACCTGCGGCCTTCCGTGATGCATGATGTAGATAACAGCAATGTTAGGGTTCCACGGCACCGATGAACGCTGAACGCATGGCGGACCTGGACGCCTTCCGGGACATGATCGACGCTGCCGAGCGGATCGTCGTCTTTACGGGCGCCGGGATCAGCACGGAGTCCGGGATTCCCGATTTCCGGAGTCCGGGCACCGGTCTGTGGAACAAGATCAAGCCGATCGAGTTCCAGGAGTTCGTGGGCTCCGATGACGTCCGCCAGGAGTCCTGGCGAAGGCGTTTCGAATCCAAGGACAGCAACTGGGCCGACGCGAAGCCCAACAAGGGCCACCTCGCCGTGGCCAAGCTGATCGCCCACGGCAAGGCCACGGCGGTCATCACCCAGAACGTCGACAACCTGCACCAGGACTCCGGCGTTCCGGATTCCCAGGTGATCGAACTGCACGGCAATACGCGCTACGCCAAGTGCCTGTCCTGCGAGACCCGTTACGAACTGGCGGAGTTGAAGGCGCAGTACCAGACCCTCGGCCGCGTCGAGCCCTGCAGCCGTTGCGGCGGCATAGTCAAGACGGCCACGATCTCGTTTGGTCAGGCCATGCCGGAACGGGCCATGGCCGAAGCCCAGGAGGCGACCAACGCCTGCGACATGTTCGTCGTCATCGGCTCGTCGCTGGTCGTCTATCCCGCCGCCGGCTTTCCGGAATACGCCAAGCGGCTGGGGGCCAAGCTCGTCATCGTCAACCGGGAACCCACGCCGCTCGATGGCATCGCGGACCTTGTCCTGCACGAAGAGATCGGCCCGACGATGAGCTACGTGGTCGGGGTGAACTGAGCGCCCCACGGAAGGTTGAGTGTGGATTTGCATGAGGCGATGATCCTTGCGGCGGTGATGCTCGCCGCATCCGGCCACACCGAAGAGGCCGACGAGCGGGAAGCGGACGTCACCGTCATCGCGGAGCGGATCCCACCGTCGGAGATGTCCTTCGATGACATGGAGTTCGTGGCGGTGGCCATCGATTGCGGCAAACGGCTTTTCGTGGACGGACAGGAGGCCGCCGCGTGGCCCTATCTCCAGATGGGTGCCCGCTACGGCGACGTGGACAGCCAGTTCTGGGCGGCGAGCATGCTCGGACGGGGCGAGCACGTGCCACAGAACTGGACAGAGGCGGTCGGCTGGCTCGGCGTCGCCGCCGACGGCCATCTCAAGCCCGACGCCACGAAGATGCTGCGCGAGACGAAGGAATCGCTGTGCGGGGGGCGCGACGAGTGTGGCGAGCAGTTTGACACGGTCGTCGCCGAGTACGTGCGGCGTTTCGGTCGGGAGTCCGGCGGCATGGCCTGCCGCCGCGCTACGGGTCAACGCGGCGCCGGGGTCTCTTCGCTACGCATCAATCGCGGCTCCCGGCGGGTCGACTGCGTCTTTCCCCGGCTGTTCCGGGCGCGGGGCGTTCTGGACGACTTGAACCTCGAGGCGGCGATCCGCCCAGGGGTATCGGAACCCGACGCCACCGAGGGAGGGCCGGACCGGCCCGACCTCGCGGCCACCTACCCCGCCATTAGCGAGTTCGAAGTACAAGTGCCGGGCGGCCCGTCCACACGACGCGAGAACATCCGCTGCCCGGACCTCGGCACCGGGCAGGGAGATGGTACCTAGCGTCGGCGGTGCCCGCTGTAGCGGTCACCGCGCCGCCACCAGCAGCCGGTCCGCAAACCGCTCGATGTCACGTATCTTGTTGCAGGTCTCCACCCGGAAGCAGTGCGGCGCGTAGCGGCGCATTTCCGAGTCGCCCTCCCGCCATTGATCCCGCGTCTCCGGGTTCAGCCAGAAGGTCTGCTTGACCCGCCGCGACAGGTCCTTGAAGACATCGGGTCGCGGATCGTAGTAGTTGTTGCGGCCGTCGCCGAGCACGATCAGCGTCGAGCGTGCATTCAGGTCCATCGCGCAGAGTTCGCGGAAATCCATGAAAGCGCGAGCGTAGTCCGTATTGCCCTTGCCCCAGGAGAACAGCGCCTCTTCGATCGCCGCCTCCGACGGCTTCGCGCGCATGATGTCGGTGATCTCGCCGAGGCGACTCGAGAACGCGAACGCCCGGATGCTTGGCAACACGTCGGTGAGTTCGTAGAGGAACAACAGCAGAAACCGGGCCACGCGCGCGACCGAATTGCTGACATCGCAGAGCACGAATACCGTGGCCCGTTCGCGCTTCTGCTGGCGCCACCGGAGGTCGAACACCGAGCCGTCGTAGGCGACATTGCGGCGCAACGTGCGCTTGATGTCGAGAACGCCCCGGTTCGTTTGGCGGGCCCGCCGACGGTGTTCCTTGGCGAGCTTGTCGGCGAGTCTCTTGACGACCCGGCGAACCTCCTCGTGGTAGGCCTGGGGGAGTTGGTTCAGATGGGACTTGAGCGCCGCCTCGAGGATCGCCCTTTTGCCCGAGGCGTCGGCATGCAGCCGATACTGCGCGTCGACGTAGGCCCGGATCTCGTCGTGGAAATAGTGGCGCAGGTAGCGCAGCAAGCCGCGCAACTCGTCCGAGATCGCTCCAGCGCCGTCGCCGCCGCCAGTCACGTAGGCGTCCAGCTCTGGGACGGCGAGCTCGTTCGCAATCTGTCTCGAGAACACAGCTTTCTCGCGCAAGCTACTGATCTCGTGAATGTTGAGCGCGGCGCCAACTTGCTGGACGCGCACCGCCAGGGCGGTGCGATCATCGTTCAGAACGGCTCCGACGGCGTCGACCAGTTCCGCCGAGATTTCGCCCTGCAGCACTTCGAGCGCGGCTTGGCGATCGGCCTCGGTATCGAACTTGGCGAGGAAGGTGTGCTTCGCGGGTTCCTGGAATGCGAGTTGGAAGAAGAACCGCTCAAACGTATCGTCGAAGCGCGACTTCTCGGCCTTCGACTTGGCGAGCGCCAAGGCCAGCGAGTCCTTCAACAGGGCCTGATCGGCGATCCCGACGCGCCGTACAACGTCGAATGCCGTCAACGTCTCGGCTGGCGATACGCGGACGTCGGCGTTGCGCAGGGCGGAAACGAAACGCGCGAAGGTGACGTCCACCCTTTTTCAGCGGTCGATCGAAGAGCCTTCAGCCGGGGAGCGCGAGGGGCTTTGCCCCTCGCAAGCAAGAACGTCCAGGGGCCGCTCCAGCGCCCGCCAGTCGATGTCCCCGTCGGTGGCCAAGTTCTCGAAGTCGAGCACGCCCATCTCCTCGAACTTCGGGCGCACGCGGTCCGTCAGGAGGCCGATGCGCTTCAGGTTCGGGATGATCCGGGCATAGAGCATGTTGAGGAAGTCGGCGTTGAGTCCGCGCTCGACCAGTGCGCCCCGAGCGTCCTCGACGTCCCAGCCGAAATAGCGGAAGACGTCGTTGCTGATCAGGCGGTCCCGGCTGACGATGCAGGCTTGGTAGGCGAACTCCGCCCGCGCCTCGCGTTCCTCATCGGACAAGGTTGCGATGAACTCCTCGAGATAGTTGACGCCGAATGTCACGTGGCGGGCCTCGTCGCGAATCACGAGGTAGAGCAGCTCGTCCAAGACGGGATCATCGGTGTCATTGCGGGCGACGTGGAAAGCCGCCAACGCTAGGCCCTCGAGGATGATCTGCATGCCGATGAACTTCAGGTCCCAGCGCTGGTCGGTGAGGATCTTGTCGAGCAGGTCTTTCAGGCCTTGCGTGACCGGGTACGCAAAGCCAACCTTGGTTTGCAGGTAGCGATTGAATACCTCCACGTGGCGTGCCTCGTCGAATGTCTGGGAGGCCGCGTAGAGCTTGGCGTTGAAGCTCGGCGCGCAGGACGCCAATTGCGATGCCACCAGCAAGGCCCCCTGCTCGCCATGCAGGAACTGCGAGAGCGACCAGGTGAAGTCATGGCGGATGAACTTCAGCTTGTCCCGGGTCGCGAGTTCGTCGAAAGGACGGTAGCCGGTCCAAGGGTAGCTCTCGATCAGTTCGTCGGCCGCATCCGGGGCCAGCGGCGGATGATCGCCGTAGTCGGGGTTCTGCCCCCAATCGATCGCTGTGCTGGCGTTCCAGTTGAGCTCCTTGCCGAGCTCGTAGAGACGCTTGATCCGGTTGTCGGCAACCCGGTAATCCCAGTTGTAGGAACCGTCGAGCGGAGTATGGAAGAGCTCGGCGAGATGCGCGATGTCGTCCGGCTCGAAATCCACCTCCGGATCGAAACTCGCGAGCTTGCGGGGGGCACTGTCGACGTAGCGAATGTCCATCCGTCGCCTCCGGTCCATGATTTCGGAACAATGCGGCGGGCATTGTACGCTTGAACCCAATCCTGTTCGACGCAAGGCACGCAAACACGTGGATCATGATCGGGACAAGGTGCTGGCGGTGGCCCGCGAACTGTTGCCGGCCTGGCCGACACGAGCCGACTGCCGCATCGAATACCTGCCCGGAGGCTATAGCAATCGCAACTACCGGCTCAACATCGGCGGCGCGGCGTACTCTTTGAGAATCGTCGATGGTGTCAAGCCTCGGGCAGGTGAGCGGCAATACCTCGCCGTCGCCGCGGCACCGGACCTTGTCGGCTACGATGAGCGGACAGGGCATATGCTGACACGGTGGATCGACGGTGAGCTCCTGGCGGCGAGCCCGCCAAGCCCTGCCGAAGGCGGTCGCTACCTCGCGGACCTGCACGCCGAGATACCGTCAGGAATACGGCACTACGACTATCAAGCCGAGGTCGAGGCGCTACTGGCCGACGCGGTGCATCCCGACCCAGACGTCGTGTCTCGCTTCCGGAAGCTCGCATGGGCCGCGTCCGAGCACCGCGGCTGCCACAACGATCTGAATCCGTGGAACGTGATCCGTGCATCGCGCAAGGCCGAGGCCGAGCAATCGCGCTTCAGGACGCTCGACTGGGAGTTCGCCGGCGACAACGACCGGCTCTTCGACCTCGTGGGGCTGGGACACGGCCTGCATTGGACTTCGGCCCAACTCGCCGCCTGCGCCGAGGCGTACGCGGGCACGCCGACAGGCCAAACCTGCCCCTTGCACGCCACGCCTAGGCGCCTGGAGGACACGGTTTGCGCCTATCGGATCCGCGAGTACGCCTGGGCCGCGGCGCAGATCGGCGTCGGCAACGACCGGCCCGAGATCATCGAGCAGGCGGTGACGATGCGACGGGCGATCGTGGCCTCAAGCTGAGAATCGGCGCGGCGGCCTGGACGGCAGCAGCCGTTCGCGCAGCGCCCGTGCCCTGGATTTCGACGAAGCGCAAACCCCGTTCGGTCAGCAGGTCCCGGTAGATGTCGAAGAGCCGGTCGAGGTCGTGGGGCGATTCGCGCAACGGATCCGGGCGCCAACCGATGTCCGGGCGGCACAGCAGGTAGAGGCGCGGCGCCTGACCCGCCCAGGCTTGATCAATCCACTGAGGCACGGCCCCGTACTTCTCCTGCCACCAGACGAAGATCACCGCCAAATCCGTATCGAGGACCACGGGGCTCTCGGTCCGCTCCAGCAAGGCGCGCTCTCTCCGCCACTGCTCCCGGGCGATCGTGGCCACGGTATCGCGGTCATAGCGTGTCCCGCCGGGAGCACCTGCGCCGCTCCCGCAAGCGGTCAGGTGTTCACGCGCGTACTCGGCGAGCCACGGGACGCCGAAACGCCTGGCCAGCGCCTGGCACAACGTGGTCTTGCCCGTGGACTCGGGACCTGTGATGCACACTATGCGCACGGTTCCTTCGCACCTTGGGCCGCCGACCATGGTGGCCAGTCTACGCGCCCCAGAGCCGAACGCGTCAGGCAAGCGAACGCGTTAGCTTGCCTAACGCGGTAGAATCGCCGGATGCCCAAGCTGATCGCCATTGTCGAGGACGATCCCGACCAGCGCGCAAACTACAGCGACGCGATCACGTCCAAGGGCTATGAAGTGGCGGCCTATGCCAGTCGCCAGGAAGCCTTGGACGGATTCGACGCCCGCATGCCCGACCTCGCCGTGCTGGACATCATCCTCGGTGAAGAGGTCGATGCCGGGTTCGAGCTGTGCCGCGATTTGCTCACGCGCAACCCGAACCTACCCGTCATTTTCCTCACCGAACGCGTCAAGGAAGTGGACAAGATATCGGGCCTCAGACTCGGTGCGTGGGACTACCAGTCCAAGCCCATTACGCTGGACTACCTTGCGGAACGCATATCCTCGCTGCTGCGCATAAACGAAGTCCGCGCCAACGTCGATAACCGCAGCGCCACCGCCAAGCAGGTCGGCGACCTCATGCTGGACCAGGACGCACTCCTGGTCTCCTGGCGCGGCACGCGCATCGACCTGTCGGCCACCGAGTTCAGGATGCTCGCCAAGCTGGTGCGCGCGCCGGGGCATGCGGTGAGCTATCAGACCTTGATGAACGCGACCATGCAGTCCCTGGTGACCAACAACACGATCAACACGCACATGCGCAATATCCGGAAGAAATTCGAGAAGGTTGACCCCGGATTCGCCTGCATCAAGAGCGAATACGGCTTCGGTTACCGCTGGTCGTCGTGATCACGCCGATCCGGCCGCGCCTCACGACCGGCGCACGCCGGTTGCTTCGCATTGCCGGTCGGGAGCGCCGGATTCGTGGCCTTCGCCTAGGCACCAAGCTGATGCTCCTGGTGCTCACCCTGACGCTGGTCCTGGTGCCCTGGCTGTCCTTTCTGGCCTTGGACGAGGTTGGCCGCGCACTCGCCCAGATGCAGTCCCACGACCAACTCCTGACCGCCAAGAACATCGCCACGGTGTTCAACGGTCGTGAGGACCTCTTAGCCGACCTCCCGGTTGAACCGAGCGACTACGAGCGTCTGATCGTGCGGGCGATCGAGGGAACCGTTCGCCTCGACGGTCGGGCTGCGGACTGGGGCGAGGCGCCTTCCGAGCCGTCGGTTTTCGGCGTTCCCGGTGAGGACGGTTCGTTCGCGCTGAGTCTCGGCAATCGCCGCGACATGCTCTTCATCTACGTCGAAGTCGTCGACGACACCCACGTCTATCGCGACCCGCTGTACCTGCGGCTCGATAACGCGGACCAACTGCGGCTCAGTTTCGTCCGCGAAGACGGCGAGGACGGCCGCATCGCGGTCATGCTGTCCGAGTCCGGCCAGACGACGGCGTTCTGGATGGACGCGGACTGGCAGTTCGCCGAAGCCTTGGATCCCGATGCCGAGCTGGCCGGCCCGCCGGAGACGCGCGTGCAAGGCTTCGTGCGCGAGACGGACACCGGTTACGCCCTGGAATTGCGGGCCCCGTTCGACATTTTCGGCACCAGCGTGGACGAACAGGCCGGCCGGATCCGGGTCTTCGGACTCGCCTTCGTCGACGTGGACGACCCGGAGTCCCGGACCATCCGTGCGGTCACCCATACGCTGCCAACCTCGCAGAACAGGGAGAGTTTCGGGTTGGTGACAGTGCGCTCGCCCGAGGCCCAGAAGATCATCGAGGGTCTAGCGTACGCCGACCTCTATATCCGCGTGATTGACGCCGAGCGTGTCAACCGCGCCGCAACCGGCAGTTACCGGATCACCGAGGCGGCGACCGAACGATCCTGGGAAGCCCGCGCAATGGGCTGGCTCGCCGCGGGCGGCAATGCGCTCGGAGGCCTGCTGCGCGAGCAGCGGGAACCCGCGGTCGACGACACCGAGGCGCCACTCAAGGAGGTGATGGACTCCGCCTTGGCGGGCGAGTCGAGGGCACTGCGCCGACGGGTCGGCGAGATCGAGACCATCATCGCCGGCCATCCGATCATCTCGGGCGGGGCCGTCATCGGCCTGATCGCCGTCGAAAAGAACATCGACGACATCCTGCTCTTCCAGCGCGAGTCGATCGACAAGATCGCGCTCGTGGCGGTATCGAGCTTCCTCGTCGTGTTGTTCTGCCTGATCGTATTCGCGGGGCGCTTGACCTGGCGCATCCGGCGGCTGCGCCAGGAGACCGCCGCCGCGATCGACGACTTCGGCCGTCTCCGCGCCAACGTGGTGGCGAGTGGCATGACCAGTGCCGACGAGATCGGCGACCTCGCCCGAAGCGTCTCGGGCATGCTCGGCCGTCTCGCGCAACACAACACTTTCCTGCAGCGCATGCCGCGCACGCTTCGGCATGAAATCAACAATCCGCTGAACACCCTTCATACCTCCCTCGAACACTTGGCGCAGGAGTCGACGGTGGTGCGCGACAGCAAGTACCTCGAGAGCGCCAAGCGTGGCGTGCTGCGCATCGGTGCCATCGTCGAGAACCTCGCGGACGCCGCCAATCTCGAGGACTCCTTGGTCGCCGAGGATCCGGACGTGGTCGACATCCAGCAGATCGTCGAGAGCTACGTCGACAACTACAGCGCCATGCACGGGGACCACGCGCTCGTCTATCAAGGCACCGGTGAGCCGGCGTACGCCCGGATCGAGGACTACCGCATCGAACAGATTCTTGACAAGCTGATCGACAACGCCGTGGACTTTCACCGCGCCAACAGCCCGATCACGGTTCAACTCGACGTCCGGCGGGACACCTTGCGGCTCACCGTGGCCAACCGCGGGCCCATGCTCGCGCCCGAGATCGCGGCGTCGGTGTTCGAGTCCATGGTGTCGCGGCGCGGCGCCGAGAACAGGCTGCACTTCGGCCTCGGCCTGTACGTCGTGCGGGTCATCGCCGAGCAGCACGGCGGCTCCGTCCGGGCCATGAACCTCGTCGACGGTTCTGGCGTTGCGGTCATCGTCTCCTTGCCGGTCGTGGATGCCGCCAGTGAGATTGAGGACACCACCCCGGTTGCCGCCGCCGTGTAGTCGCTGGGACGCTCAGCCGGGTCCGGCGGCCAGAAGCAGCTCCTGACGGTTGTGCTCGAGAAGCACCGCGCGGCTCACGCTGAGCGGCCACAGGACCCGGCCGATCACCTTGTTCGTGTGTCGATGGGGTGTCGGCCCGCGTTCCGACAGTATGCGGATGCGGGTCTCGTCGCGTAGCTCGAAGCGCAGACCCGTCAAGTCGGACACCGTTGTGAACGCGGCAAAGGCGTGCGCGCGCGAACCACTGTGCAAGTGCTTTCTGAGCGCCCGACCGAACTCGCGGAGGTCGGTCGCGCTCAGGTAGTTGAGGAAGTCCCAGAACAGGCAGACGTCGTAACGGACATCCCCCAAGTCCTCGAACAGTCGCCCCGCGGCCGCCATTCCTGCCTCGCCAGCGCCGAGGTCGTCGAACAGATCCGCGAACACGACGTGGCAGCGGAAGCTGCCGAAGAAACGCACGCTGGCCGCACCTCCCGGCCCGGCGTCCAGGATGGTCAGCCGGCGGCGCGGATCGACGTCTCGGAAAATCTGAGGCAGCAGCCGAGAAACAAGCTCTCTTCGCTGGTCAACGGCGAGATCCGCCGTCAAGGTCAGGCCTGCCCGGCAACTTGCCTAGTCGATCCGTCCCCGGCACTGCGTGCTTCGGCTTGCGGCGCCCGGGTTGGCGGCGCAGTTTTCTTCGTCTCGGCGGGCGGATCCATGTCGATGCTGCCCTTGAACTTGGCACCGTCGACCAGGATTACGCGCGGCGCGACGATCGTGCCTTCCATTTGGCCCGTGGCCGTGATGACGACCTTGTCGGCGCAGCGAAGGTCGCCCGCCACACGGCCCTCGATCTGCACCGCGTTGGCAGAGACATCCGCCTCGACGTGGCCCCCCTTGGAAACCATGAGCGAGTTCTTCGGCAAGGAGATCTTGCCTTGGAACCGCCCCGCGACGACGACGTCCTCATCCCCCGACAACTCGCCACTGACGAGCAGGGCGGTGCCGATGATCGCGGGGTCCGCTTGGGGGGCCTGCGCCGTCGCCCTCGGCGGCGACTCTGACGCCGGTCTGCCCCCCGGCGGGGACGCTGTCTGCGTCGACCGGGCCTGATCCTTGCGCTTGTCGAACATGTGCGATTCCCCCGTTTCGAGACCCTACATCATAGCGCCAAAGCAAGCGAAAGCGAGCGGCCGCGCTGTGCCGTGCAAGGCCCGCGCGCTTAAGCCGGCGTCGGCGTGGGGCAAGCGGCTCGCCCCGGTGCCGGGCGGTCGCGCTTACCCGGCGTAGCCGCTGGCCCTTTCGCCGACAGCGGCCGTCGTTCCACCGTAGCGCCGGTCGTTGACCTCCCGGCGCAATAGGGTCAGCTCTGCTTTCAGGGCGTCGCGTCCGGCCCGGGCGGCAGGGTCCGTCGGATAGTAGGCCAGTTCCGTCGCGGGGTCTCCGGCGACCCGGGTCCCGATCAACACCCGCGCGTCGCCGTAGTCGTAGGGCTTGGCGCGATGCAACAAGGCACGGTTGTCCCATAGCAGCGTGTCGCCCGGTCGCCACTTGTGGCTGTACACGCGCGCCGCGTCGGACACGACGAAGTCCACCAGCCCGCGCAGCAGCTTGCGACTCTCCTCGCGCGGAAGGCCCGGGATTCCGAACGCATGGCGTCCCACGAACAGATTCTTGACGCCGGTTTCCGGGTGCACCTTGACCAGCGGTCGCAGGTACGCCTCGCCGTGGTAGATGCTGTTCTCGTCTTGGGGCGGGAAGTCGCCAACGTCGTTGGCTTGCGAATACTGCGTCGAGTGATAGGCGCTCAACGCGCCGATGCGGTCCTTCGTGGCCGCATCGAGGGCGGCATAGCCCGCACGCATGTCGGCAAGTTCCGTTTCGCCGCCGGTGGCGGGAACCTTGACCGCTGACAGCATCGCGCACTTGCTGCTGACGGGCTTGTACGTCGAGTCCGTGTGCCACGCTTCGTTGCCGACATTGGTCCGCATCCGCTGCGTATTCAACCCGTAGATGCGCCCATAGTCGCCGTCCGGACGTCGCTCCTGGTTGGACATGGGGCTGGCGGCGAATTCGAGCTCGCCGAAACGCGCCCCGAACGCCGCGCTCGATTCATCCGTCAGGAACTGGCGGGGGAACAGAAGGAACCCGTACTCCAGGAACGCCTCTCGGATCCGATCGAACGCTTCGTCCGTCAGTGAGTCCAAGGCGAGTTCCGTGACGATCGCGCCGAAGACCTTTCCGTTTACTGGTGTGATATGCATGCCATGTGCTCGCTTGGAGCTACGCTCGCCGCAAATATAGCGCGTCGCCGCGTCGTTGGGTCCTGCTAGCCGGCCAAGCGGAACTCGGCACCGACGGCGAGTTCGCCCTCGCACACCACGTCGCCCCGTTCGACCATGTAGGCCATCGCCGCGAACACGCTGCGCGCGGCGGCCGGGTGCAGTTGCTTGGCGACCCCGGCGTACATCGTCGGGACCATCTCCGCGATTCGGCGAGTCCCCCGCGCAAGGCATTGGCGAATCTGCTCTTCGCGCTCGCGTCGATGGGCGATGAAGGCGCGCACATGCGGCTTCGGATCGGTGATCGCCGGACCGTGCGTCGGCCAGTAGATGGCATCGTCGCGTTCGAGCAAAACCTCGAGGCTCTCCATGTAGCTGGCCATGTCGCCGTCCGGGGGCGAGATCACGCTTGTCGACCAACCCATCACGTGATCCCCGGAGAACAGCACACGGCCTTGCTGAAGGGCATAGCAGACGTGGTTGGACGTGTGGCCCGGGGTGTAGACGCATTCGACCGACCAACCGTCGCCCTCTATGGTCTCACCCCCAGCCACCGTGACATCCGGCGTGAAATCCATGTCGCCGCCCTCCTCGACCTGCACGCCGTCGGCAATCTTGCCGGCGCCATGCGGCCCGAAGCCGAACGTCGGTGCGTCCGTATGGTCGGCCAGCAGGCGGCAGCCCGGGGAGTGGTCCATGTGCGTATGCGTCACCAGTACGTGCGTGATGGTCTCGCCGTCCGTGGCACGCGCGATCGCTTCGATGTGGGCGGAATCCGGCGGGCCCGGATCAATCACGGCCACCTCGCCATGGCCCAGGATGTAGGTCCCGGTACCGTACAGAGTGAACGCGCTCGGATTGCGCGCGATCACGCGGCGAATCCCCGGCGCCAGCTCCGTCACCTCGCCGTAGGCGAAGTCGAGTTCTCGCTTGAACGGAATGTTGGCCAACTTCGCTACCTCGTGGGATGTGTCGCGCTCGGGAGCCGCCATTCTAGCGGACGAGAAGCCGCTACTCGGAACCTGGGCCAAGCGGCGCGATCTCGGCCTGCCACTGCTCGCGTTGGGCGCGCCACCGCCCGATGCCGGGAGTCACGGCGAGCGCCAGATCCAAGTACTGAAGCGCCTCGTGGCGCAGACCCACGGTATAGGCCTCGCCCGCCACGTCGGCCAGGCGTGTCGCCGACACCGACAGCAGCCGGATGCCGTCGCTGTTGTCCGGGTCGAGCCTGAGCGCTTCACGCAAGAGCGCAACGGCGTTGTTGTCCGGGTTCGGACCGGTCACGTAGCCCTGGCGATAGAGCTCCTCCGCCTTGGCGATCAGGTCGAGGACGGTCGCGATGCGCTGTAGTTCCTGGTCGTAGCGGGTGTCCATCTGGGCAAGCAGGTCGTCGCCGATGTCCGCGGCAGCGGCCAAGTCCTTGAACTCGCGGGCCGCTTCGAGCGTCCCATCGCGCAAGAGGCCGTCGAATTGCGCCAGCACGGTCGCGGCGATCTCCGAAACCGCTTGCAGAGCGACCTCATTGTCCGGGTCGATCGCCAGGACGCCCCGGTAGACGTCCAGTGGATTCGCTTCGGCTGGACTGATCAACGCGCCGGCTTGCCGGAGGTCTGCCGCTCGTTGCAGATCACCCTCGATCTCCTCCTGGACGTCTTCGGCCGCGCGGAGCGTTGAACGCACGGCGTCGATGCCTGGGAACTGGGCATCGGCTGCGACGGCGCGCTCCAAGCTGTCCCGAGCCGCTGCAAAGTCGGTTGCCGCAAGCCCTTCGGCGGCTGCACCGTAGTGAAGGGCGATCTCGGTCAGTCCCCGGGCGGCGCGTTCGTTGCCGGGATCCAGGCGGAGCACTCCCTTGTATGAGGCAATCGCGGCATCCACGGCACGCACATCGCCCAACCCGCGCCGCGCGAGCTGCCGGCTGGTGCCGGCCAGCAGTTCCTGGACCTGGCTTTGAACCTCGAAGCGCCGCACCAGGCGACCCAACTCGACATCGAGCGGAAACACCGTCGCAAGTTCATCGAGCTTGGCGTCCGCGAGTCCTAGTTCGCTGGCGGCCAAGGCGGCGTCGATCTCGCTCCGCCAGCGCTCGGCGGCGCTCTCAATCGCTTCCACCGCACCGACATGGCTCGCATCGATTGCCAAGACACGCCGGTAGGCCGATACCACTGCACTCAGGCTCTGGTTCCGATCCGATGCCAAGTCTTCCGCCTGTTCCCACGCCAATGCGGCGTCAGGATGCGGAGCGAGCCCCAAGAAGGCCAACGCGCGGCTCCAGCCGCTCTGGTCGGACACGTAGCCAACGCCCGCCGCCACGGCGATGACGGAGATCAGGACCGCGGCCAACACCGGCCCGCGGAACGGCAACGGCGACCGAGTTTCGCCCGGGGACGCAGGCTTGAGTCGCGCATGGGAATTCTCTGCGGACTCGATCTCCTGAGCTGTCACCGCTTCGGTACGCACCGCCGCGTCCGGCACCGCGTCGCGGGCCCGCAGGTCATCCAAGGCCGCCGCGAGTTGGAGGCCGTTTTCGAACCGGTCCCCGGGCGACTTCGCCAACAGGCGGTCGACGACCGGGCGGAAGGCATCAAGCTGGAGTGGCAGCGGCGGCTCGTGCAGACGCACGACCGTGCCACCGGCCCCGCCCGTTCGGTTCCCGTTCGGTAGCCGACCAGTGAGCATCTGGTAGAGGATCACACCTAGGCTGTAGAAGTCCGAGCGTGGGCTCAATGGCCCGCCCGCAGCCTGTTCTGGACTGCAATAAGGGGAGACCCCGACCGCTGTCGACGCGGGCATGGCGAAGCCGGAAACGCGCACGGCGCCCTGTTCGTCGAAAAGGATGTTGCCCGGACGCAGATCGCCATGGACCACGCCGCGACCGTGCGCGTAGTCGAGCGCGGCCGCGACATCCTTGGTCGCCATCAACAGGTTCTGCAGGTGCAGGCCACTGGCCAGGTTGTGCTCGAGGTCACCGCCGCGTACGAGTTCCATGACCCGGTAGTACCCGCCGTCGAGTTTCCCGACCTCCAAGACGCGCACGATGTTGGGATGTTCGAGTTTTCCGGCTGCCTGCCCTCCCTCCAGGAATTGCTCAGCCACTCGTGGATCATCAATCGGGACCTTGGTCACCTTGATGGCGAACGTCCCGCCGCGTGCGCGGTGCGATGCCGAATAGACACGCGACCGGGCGCCACGCCCGATTTCGGCGTGTAGCCTGTACCCTGGGACTTCAACATCGGCCATCGGCAACCCCCGCCTAAGGTTCGAGGCTGATCGAGGTCAACTCGCCGGACACCAACTGGCCGAGCACGAAGCGGCCGTCCTCGATGTAGGCCGAGCCGTCCAGGCGCACGGCCGTGCCGCGGCCGTGCGCCAGCCCGTTGATGCACTGGTCGCCGTCGAACATCCACAGCGCGCTGTCGATGACGAGTTGACATCGCTCCACCGCCATGACGCCGGTGGCGCCGACCAACCGTCCCGCATCCCAGACTTCGAACGACAGCTCGCCGTTCGGTGTCTCCTTGACGCCCGGACCGTTCTGCCGGCCAAAGGCGAAGTGCCCTTTGAACAGCGTTCCGTCCTGTGACCGGTAGTGCCCGAGTCCGTGGCGCTCGTCGTCGGCAAACCAGCCTCGGTAGCGCGTCCCGTCCTGCTGGAGTTCGCCGAACCCGGCTTTCGCGCCTTCCTCGAATTGGCCCCGGTATACCGTCCCGTCCGCATACTCGTAAACACCGTCGCCGTGCGGGACGTCCGCGACCAGGGCGCCGCGGTATTGGGCACCGTTGCGCCAGAGGTACGCGCCGCGGCCAGTGCGCTCGCCGTCAACGAAATCCCCTTCGTAGACGTCCCCGTTGGTCCACTCGAGCCGGCCGCGTCCGGTCATCGCGTCGCGCTGGAACGCGCCGGTGTAGACGTCGCCGGTCGGCAACAACAAGGTCCCCTGGCCATGGCGTACGCCGTTTTCGAACTGCCCCTCGTAACGGGAGCCGTCGGCCCATGTCAGCACACCGTGCCCCGACCGGACGCCGTCGACGAGTTCACCTTCGTAGACGACTCCTTCACGGTCGCCCTCGCCCATCTGCGCCGCTGCGAATACGCACGTACCGACGACAGGGACGAATAGGATGGCCCGCAAGGCGCCACGTGGGTCCATTTCCACTCCGCAACTCGGGGCGGATTGCCATTCACGCAGTCTGTCGATTTGCCAGCGGCTCGGCAAGGCGTGTCGCCTAGCGGCGACGCGCGGCTACATTGCCGCCCGTGCCTAGTCCTTCCTTTACCGAGTCCGGGTGTGCCGTCGTGGACAACCGTGTAACCTAGCTGCATGCGCATCGTACCGAGCGACGCGACCCTGGGGGCGACGGTCACGGACGTCGACCTCGCCTCCCTTGACGAGGCGATGTTCGCCGCGATCGAATCCGCATGGCATCACTACGCCGTCCTGGTGTTTCCGGACCAGGCATTGACCGACGCGGAGCACATCGCCTTCACGCGTCGCTTCGGTCGCCTGGAGCGAGGTCTCAAGCGCGCAGCCACGGCCGGCTTGGGGCGGCTATCGAACGTCGATCGCAACGGCACCGTCGTGCCCGCCGCGAACATCCAAGCCAGGTTCCAGCGCGGCAACCGCGAGTGGCATTCGGACAGCTCGTATAAGCGCGTGGGCGCCAAAGCGTCGATCCTCGCTGCGCACGTGACCCCTTCCGAGGGCGGCGAGACGGAGTGGGCCGACATGCGGGCCGCCTGGACGGCCCTTGAGGCATCGCGCCAGGAATGGCTGGCCGACAAGATCGCCGTGCACAGCTATCGGTTCAGCCACACCTGGCACGGCGGACTGGAAATACTCAACGACGACGATCTCGCCGGCCTGCCGCCAGTCGAGCATCCGCTGATGCGTATCCATCCGGATACGGGTCGCCCCAGCCTTTTCGTAGGGCGGCACGCGAGTCATATCGTCGGCGAAGACGTCGACGACTCGCGTCGTCTGCTCCGCGACCTGACCCGCGAAGCCTGCCAGCCGCCGCGCGTCTGGCGACACGCCTGGCAACCCGGCGACATCGGGATCTGGGACAACCGCTGCGTCCTGCATCGCGGCCGGCCTTGGCCAGCGGACGAACCGCGTGTCATGGCCCGCTCGACGGTGGCCGGGGCCGAACCCGACAACGAGTGGGCGGTGCCGTAGCGGCCCCAGACGCCCGACGCCCCGCATTCGAAATGGCCGCCGACACGCTGACCTGCGAAGCGCATTCGTCAGAGTCCTCCAGCCGGACGGTGAGCCCGGCAGCCAAGCCCCTCGCTCGAAACGTCGCCTAGACGCATGTACAGTGTAATCACTGCGCCAGCGCAGGCCCGACGGTGGTCCCATGTTCAACAATCCGTTTGACTCGTTTCACAACACGGTTGCCGAAGCGAAGGAAGAACGCGAGCGACTGTACCGGCTGCTGACCATCTCTACACCTCGGGAGCGCCTCCTCGTCGCCGGCATCGCTTCGTTGTTGCTCTTTCTCGCGGCATGGCTCGTTCTTGGCGGCGTGACCCGCACTGTCAGCGTGGTCGGTGTCCTGGTCGAGCCTGGCGAGGCCGCGTCCGAGGTAAACCGGCCGCTGGAGGCGCTGATGTGGATTCCGCGCGACGTTGCCCCGAGGCTGGCACCTGGCATGCGGGTGGTCGTCGAGTTCGCGAGGGCGGACGGGGGTGCGGACGCACGGGGCGGTCGAATCGCCATGATCGCCTCGGTGCCTTACTCGGGTCCGCTCGCAGGGCTTGAAGCTGCCGCCCCAGTCGCCGCACATCTCCTCCACGTCGCCCTCGACGAAGCGCCGGACGTCGAAGCCCGCGCCGGCACTCAGTGCCGCATCGCAATCGAACTCGGTAGGCAGTCTCTCGTCACGCTGTTCGGCGTGAGCGCCCCGGGGCCTAAGCCGCGCTTCGCTGCGCTGCGCGCGGATCCGCCTTCGGCCTCAAGGCCCCGCCGTCCTTTCACGAAAGCTGCGCCCGCGGTCACTTCGTTCCCTTGGCGCATCCTTCATGAAAGCGCCCCATAGCCGTGTCCGGTACCTCGCGTTCGCTCGGCACCGGCGCGTGCCGCTTGCGGCACGCCGCCTCCGGCCCAAGGCCACTCCGACCGCGCATGGAACAAACGCCGCCGGTCGCGTACGCTCCCTCTGGCCCTCGTACCGTGCGAGGCACCCGTAGGGTGCGCGCGAGTAGACCCAACAGGGTGCCGGCTGCGGATCCGCAGAAACGCAGGATCACAACGCCGATTGTCCTGCAGATGCATGCGACGGAATGTGGCGCTGCCTGCATGGGCAGCGTGCTGGGGTACTTCGGACGCTGGGTGCCGCTTCCGGAACTGCGCGAGAAGTGCGAGGTCAGCCGGGACGGCAGCAGCGCCGCGAGCATAGCGCGTGCGGCCCGGCACTACGGCCTCGAGTGCAACGGATTGAGCGTTCGCGCCGAACAGCTCAGGAAGCTGGAACTGCCCCTGATCCTGTTCTGGCAGTTCAGCCACTTCGTCGTCCTCGAAGGGTTCGATGCCGGCAACTTCCATCTCAACGATCCGGCCACGGGACGCCGAGTGGTCGCCGAGGACGATTTCATCCGGAGCTACAGCGGAATCGCGTTGCGATTCAAGCGCGGACCCGACTTCGAGCCCGGCGGCGAGCGCCCCGGCCTGTTCACGCAATTGCATGGCCTGCTGAGCGAGTCTCGCGGTGTCCTAGCGTTGGGGATTGCCTGCGCGCTGCTGCTGACCCTGTTGACGCTTGTCGTACCCGTGTCGCTTGGCGTCTTCGTGGACGATGTCCTCGAGAACCGTGGTCCCTGGGGCGGACTGGTAGCGGCCCTGCTAGGCGGTGGGATCCTGGTGTACGTCCTGGCCCTGCTCAAGCACAGGTTCCTGCAACGGCTCGCGATCCGAATTTCCGTGATCGGATACGACCAAGCCCTTTCGCGCATGCTCCGGTTGCCGGTGGAGTTCTTTGCCCACCGGCTGGTGGGCGACCTCACGGATCGGGTCTCGTCGATTGACAGGATCGCGAAGAACCTGACGGACCGTTTCCTCGTCCTCCTCATCGACATGGCGATGAGCGCGATTCTGCTCGTGGCCATGCTGGCCTACGACGCTAGGCTCGCCCTTCTCGTCGTGGCACTAGCGCTCCTGCACGGCGTGCTTGCGCGCGCCCTCGGCCCGCTCCGCGCCGTGCGCAGCCAAGCGATGCGGCTCGAACAAGGCCTGCTGATCGGCGTCGGCATGCAGATGCTGAATCACGCGGACAACTTGCGGATGACAGGCTCGGACGACCGTTTCTACGCACGCTGGAGCGGGCAACAGGCGCGCGAACTCCACGCGCGCCAGCTCTATGCCGAACTCGGCTCCGTCAACAACGCGCTGCCTGGCCTGATCGCGGTGTTTCGCGCCGCCGCGGTCCTGGCGCTGGGCGGCAGCCTGGTGTTGACGGGGGAGATGGGCTTGGGGACGTTGGTCGCGTTCTACATCCTCGCGGAGATGTTCCTCGCGCCCATCGGGCGGTTCCTCGAGTTCTCGGATCGGCGACAAGCCCTCGAGACCGATCTGCAGCGCCTAGACGACGTTGGCAGAGCCGCTGAAGACCCGACCACGCCTAGCCTGCGGAGTGCCGCCTCATCGTCCATCCCGACGTTCAACGGTCGGTTACAGCTCGCGGGTCAACTCGAGCTACGCGATGTCACTTTCGGCTTCAACCGGAGCCGACCACCGCTCTTGAAGGACTTCAACTTAGTGATCCGACCTGGCCAGCGCGTAGCCGTCGTCGGTCCCAGCGGTTCCGGCAAGTCGACCTTGGCGCGCCTGGTGGCGGGCGTCTATCGGCCGTGGTCAGGGGAGATCCTGTTCGATGGCTATCCAAGGGACGAGATTCCAGAGGAAGTCCTGCGCCGGTCCATCTCCATGGTGGACCAGGAGGTCGTACTCTTTTCGGCGTCTCTACGCGACAACATCACGCTGTGGAACCCGGCAATTCCGGACGAGCCCATCATCGCCGCGGCACGGGATGCCCGCATCCATGACGAGATCCTCAAACGGCCTCTCGGCTACGCGACCCCCGTCGAGGAAGGCGGGGTGAACTTCAGCGGCGGCCAGCGGCAACGCCTGGAGATCGCGCGTGCGCTGACGGGTAACCCGACGGTGCTCATCCTGGACGAGGCCACCAGCGCGCTCGACGCGGCAACCGAGGAGGAGATCGACGATGCCATGCGGCGGCGCGGCGTGAGCTGTCTGATCGTCGCGCATCGGCTCAGCACGGTGCGCGACTGCGACGAAATCATCGTGCTCGAGGGCGGCGTGGAGGTGCAGCGCGGCGTCCACGAAGAGTTGATCGCCGACGAGACGGGAACGTACTACAAGCTGGTCCGGTCGGGCTGATGGACGCGGGGCCGCGCCATCCATCCGTTGCGGAACTCGCCGCCCGCTCCGGCACGGCTGTACCGTGTGCCGGCAACCTGCCGGTCAAGCTCGACGATCCGGACAGCGCCTGGTTCATCGAGCAGGGCGCGGTGAACCTCTTCGTTGTCGAGTTCGAGGATGGATCTGAGCGGGCGGCGCCGCAGCATCTGCTCCGGCGGGAGTCAGGCTGGCTGCTGCCCGGCGTCGCACCCGACCACGGGGATGCTGGTGAAGCGACGTCGCTCAGTATCGTCGCCAAGGGGTTGCCCGGCACGCTCCTCAGGCGGCTGCCGGCGTCCGCCCTGTCCGAGGTGCATCCGGCGGAACTGGCGGACCAGATCGATACTTGGCTGAGCGCCTTCACCGACACGTTGTCGCGTTTCGCGGGTCGCCTCCCCCCTCCGACCGCCTTGGCCGAACCCGGCATGGCACGGACGCTTGCCCCCTGTGTTGTGTCCGCGCGGCGCGACGTGGTCTGGGTATCCGGCCTGCCCAGTGGCGCCGGGATGTACATGGACATCGTCGACCCGTCGGAGCTGGTCGATGCGCGCGGATTGGAAGGAGCCGCGATACCGCTGACCCGGGCAAGCTGGCTCACCCTATTCGACGAGGCAACCGTCCGCGGCCAGGCAACCCAGACGCTGGCGGCGCAGGGCATGCTGCAGCCGGCGCTGGCGGCCTTCCACGTGGTCGCCTTCGCCCTTGAGCGGCTCAACCGCCGTTTGGCCGTCGTCGACGAAGCGAATCTCGAACGGGCTCGGACAATGAGCCGCCACACCGCCGAGCAGGCTGCCCGGCAGCGGTTGTTCAACGTCTACGACCGGCCGCTCGAGCGTGATGCCCATGACGAGGACACGGCCCTGGCAGATGCCCTGCACACAATCGGCCGTCACCAAGGCGTCGAGATCAAGGTTCCGAAACGGTCCGGTTCGGTGGATTCTCCGCTCGACCTCAACGACATCCTGGATGCGTCAGGAGTTCGCGCCCGTCGCGTGCGCTTCCGGGACGAAGGCAAGTGGTGGCGCGGCGACAGCGGCCCGCTGTTGGCGTTCCGCGCCGAGAGCGGGCAGCCCGTCGCCCTGCTGCCCAGACTGTTCGGGCGCTACCGGGAGGTCGACCCGGTCGCCAAGCGCAGCGCCAACGTGACGGCGCATCGTGCCGCCGCGCTGCAAGACGAAGGCTGGATGTTCTATCGACCGTTGCCGGCTCGCGAGGCCAAGCCGACGGACCTGCTGCGCATGGCGCTGCATGGTTCGGCTGGCGACGTGGCGCGACTCGTGCTCGCCGGCATTCCGGGCGGCCTGATCAAGTTGCTGCCCGCGATCGCGCTCGGGTTCGTTGCGAATCAGGTCGTTGCCGGCACAGGTGACAGCGCGCTCTACGCCGTGGCCGTGACCCTCGCCGGATTCGGTTTGCTGGGCGCCCTGCTGCACATGCTGCAGAGCACGGCCATGATGCGGCTCGAGGGGCGGGCGGCATCCCAGGTCGAGGCGGCGTTCTGGGACCGCCTTATGCGCCTTCCTTCGAATGTCCTGCACGGCCGTCCCGCGGGCGATCTGGCCATGTCCGGCATGGCCTTCCAGAATCTTCGCGACGGCCTGCAAGGAGCGGTTGCCGACAGTTTGCTGTCGGTCGTCTTTCTGCTTCCGGTGTTCGGCGTCATCTTCTTCTACGATGCCGCGCTCGGATCCATCGCCCTCGGTTTCAGCGCGGCCTCGTTGTTGGTCACCGTGGCGCTCGGTCTGCGCCAGCTCTCGCCGCACGGGCGCATGATCCGCGCAATCCGCCGTGTGGCCGGCCGGCTATTCCAGATCGTGGGAGGCATCGCCCGGCTGCGCATGGAGAATGCCGAGGCATCGGCGTTCGCGATCTGGGCGGACGACTATCGCGAGCAGAAGCGCGCGGAACTCGAGCTCGGAGAGATCGAGGGACACTCGCGGGCATTCGGCACCGCCCTTCCGTTGCTCGCGGCGGGCGTGCTGCTCTTGGCGGTGGTGGCGGTGGGTGACCGGAACCTCCCCGTCGGCGACTTCCTGGTCGTCTACACGGTCTTCATCGCGTTCCAGTCCGCCATCGGCCGGCTCGGCGAGTCCTTGAGCGCGGTTGCGGCTACGCTGCCGGCTTTCGCTCAGATGCGTCCGCTACTCGCTGCCTCGCCGGAGACCGACACCGAAGGCGAGCCCGTTGACCGACTGGGCGGCGAAGTCCTGTTCGATCACGTTTCGTTTCGCTACGAGCCTGATGGCCCGTTGATCCTCAACGACGTGACGATTCATGCGCGTCCGGGCGAGTTCGTCGCCATAGCCGGCGAATCCGGTGCCGGCAAGAGCACCCTGTTTCGGCTTGCGCTTGGGGTCGAAGTTCCGACCGCGGGCGCGGTGTATTACGACGGGCGGGACCTCCGGCACCTGAACCTGAAACAGCTACGACGCAAGGTCGGTACGGTGCCACAGGCCGTACGACTGCATCCCCAGGATATCTGGGACAACGTTGTTGCCCACCACGAGGGAACGACCACGGAAGAGGCATGGCAAATGGCCAGAGCCGCAGCCATCGAACGCGAAATCAAGGCGATGCCCATGGGCATGATGACGATGGTCGGAGATGGCAGCACCCTCCTGTCGGGCGGTGAGAGCCAGCGCGTCACCATCGCACGATCGCTGCTCGGCAGCCCGCGTGTCATGTTGCTCGACGAGGCAACCAACTGGCTCGACAACGAGAGCCAAGCCGAGGTCATGCGCAACCTTGCCGGACTGACGTCGACCCGAATCGTCATCGCGCATCGCCTTTCCACCTTGGAGAGCGCTGACCGCATCTACGTGATGCAGGAAGGGACGGTAGTCCAATGCGGTACGTTCAGGGAACTGATGGAAGTCGAGGGCGCTTTCAAGCAACTCGTCAGCAGGCAGCTCGCCTGACACCATCTTGGGCCACCCGGGACACTGATGACCGAACCCATGGACGCCACGGCGCGGTTGCGCGCAAAGGCCGGGAGAGACCCGGACTTTCGCGCGCGGTTGCTCGCGAACCCGAAGCAGGCCATCGAGGAGGAACTCGGGCTGAAACTGGCGGAGGGGCACACGGTTCATGTCCACGAAGAGACCGACACGGCAGCACACCTGGTGATCCCGCCAAAAGACAAGCTCAGTGCAGAGGAGCGGGAAGAAGCGAGGACCGGCGCCACATCGCTCGAGTTCCTGACGAAGACGATGCACGATCCTGCACCTCCGAGGCGCGAACCAGCCCCCGTGAGCGTGTCTGCCCGCGCGCGGAAGGCGTCGCCCGACGCGTTGGCGGAGGCAGCGAGGGCGGGCATCCAGCGCGGTCTTGAGTTCCTCGAGTCCACCCTCGACGAGAACGGGGCTTGGCACTGCATCCGGTTCAACCTCGCAAGGCCCGAGGTTCCGCGACACTTCGAGAGACCTCCTTTCGTTTCCGCCCTTTGTGCGCTCGCCCTCGAAAGTTGCGACGAAGCGCGGGCCAGGACGATCTGCGCAGCGACCCGCGAGTACCTTGGCCAGACCATGGAACATCCTGGCTTCTGGCGCTACTACTTGCACCTTCCACAGGACCTCGACAGTACCGCACTGTGTGGAATGGTCCTGCGCTCGCACCCTTGGATCGCGCTTGAGCGGAACGTGCCGCGAATCCTGGCCAACCGCGACGAGGACGGTCGGTTCACGACCTGGGTGCTCGCCCCGGATGAGCCGGACGTGGTGGCGAGCTTCCGCATCGAAGCCGACCCGGTCGTCAACGCCAACGTCGTCGCCTACCTCGGCGACCGTCCGGAGACGGAGGATTGCCAACGATGGCTGGAGACCTTGATCATGGAGGACGATGTTGAAGGCAGGTCCAAGTGGTATCCCGGCACGGTTACGGTCTACTACGCATGCACACGTGCCATGGTTCGAGCACAGCCGGCGCTTGCCAAGCTGCGTCCCTTGCTCGCCGATCGAATACTGGGGTTGCGCGATGCCCAAGGAGACTACGGCGACGTTCTGCACACCGCGCAGGCCGTCTCGGCGCTCCACAACATCGGAAGCCTCGGGAGGATCGACACGAGACGCACTGTTGACATGCTGCTGGCTACCCAGCAGGAAGACGGTAGTTGGCCGGAGCTGCTCGCTTTCGGGGATCAAGCGCTCAAGTGGGGGGCCGTCGGGCAGATCGGCCACGGTTCCGAGTCGGTGAGCTCCGCGTTCTGCATCGAAGCCCTTGCGCATCTCGAAAGAGCCCTAAGAGCTTGAACCAGGCTCGCCCGATTGCCGGTCAATCGGGCCGATGCTAGGATGAATTCCAGCGGGAGTGACGCCCCCGTGGAGCAACTGCCATGGCGGAGCAGACGGTTGTAGGTGGTGTCCCTAACCAGGGCGAGGTGGTCGATCCGGGGCGTATCGAGCCCAAGTTCGCCAATGCCCTTCCGCACTACCTCCCGCTCGGCATCTTTCCACTGATTCTCCTCGCGGCTGTCCATGGCGGGTGGTGGCTACTGCCGCCGTTTCTCTTCATGAGCGTGGCAGGACCGCTCGATCGCGCGCTGGGCCGGGATGGACGCACCATGGACCCGGCGGGAACGCCGGAGCGTCGACTGGTCTGGCACAACGTGCCGGTCTGGACGTGGGCCGTGCTGTGGCCGCCGACGCTCGCCTTCGGCATGTGGCAGATCCTGGTCGCGAATCCGTTCGCGGTCTGGGAAGAGGTGATCCTTGCCATCATCCTGACCATGGAAGCCCAGGCCGTGTTCGTCGTCGGTCACGAAATGGTGCATCGGCGCACGACCTGGGAACGGCGCTTCGGCGAGTTCCTGCTTGCCTCGGCTTCATACCCGCAGTACGCGACCGAGCATGTCTACATCCACCATGCCAAGGTCGGGACACCCCACGACGTCGGATCAGCCCCGAAAGGAGAGAGCTTCTGGAGGTACTTCCCCCGGGAAGTGGCAAGTAACTTGACCAACTCCTGGCGGGTTTCGGGTGAACGCCTGGCACGGCGCGGTCTTGCCCGGTGGCATTACAGCAACCCGTTCTGGCGGTACGGTGCCGCGCTCGCATTCTGGTATGGCCTCGTGCTCTGGATGGGCGGTGCCTGGGCCCTGCCGGTGTTCATCTTCCTGGGTTTGTCGTGCGTCTTTTCGATGAAACTGAGCAACTACTTCCAGCACTACGGTCTGCGCCGTGTTCGGCTGCCGACCGGTCGTTGGGAAAAGGCCTTGCCGCGCCACTCGTGGAGCGCGGACTGGAAGTTCAGCAACTGGATGTTCTTCAACATGCAGCGGCATGCCGACCATCACGCGATGGCGTCACGCCACTATCCGCTACTCCAAGTGCCCGGGCCCGACGAGTCACCGGAGTTGCCGGGCACCTACTCCGACATGATGAACATCGTGCTGCGACCGAAGCGCTGGTTCGAGAGGATGGACCCATTGGTCGAGCAATGGCGCGAGCGGTTCTACCCGGAGATCGACGACTGGAGCGCGTACGACAGCCGCGTCACCTCGGCACGCCCCGACGCCTTCGATGCGATCGTCGAGATCTTCGGCGCCGCGCCGCGGCTGGCGAGTTGGATCGAGCGCAACCCGGAGTTGCTGGACGTGCTGCATGATCGCGAGTTCACCGATTTGGATCTTCCGAAGGGTTTCGGACCGGATCCGGAATCCGAAGCGATCGCCAGGAGAGGTTTGGCGAGGCTCTATTGGACGCGCGAGATGGGCGTACGTGAGATGAAAGACGCGGCCAGCGAGTTACCGAGCGCCGACGCCAGGGAGACCGCCGAGGTGGTGCGGAACTGGTCGAACGACAAGGCCTTCCAGATCGGCATGCATGTCGTACGCGGGAACCTGTCGGCCCGGGAGGCGCAGGTCGCGCTGTCCAACCTGGCCGCAGCGTCGCTCTCGACCGTCCTCGCAGCCGTGGTCGCGGACGTCGTCGACCGGGTGGGAACACGGGGCGCAGCGGGGGTCGCCGCTGTCGCCTTGGACGACCTCGCCAGTCGCGAGGCGCATCCTGGTGTCGCGATTGACGTACTCCTTGTCCACGGCGGTTGGCGGCCGCGCGATGGCGAGCGCCTGTCCCGGCGTTTTCTCGACAGCATGCAGGCCCTGGGGCGGGCTAGCCTCTTGTTCTCCCCGGTTCCCAGTGATTCACCATGTTGCATGGCGCTGCCGCTTGACGACCTGGCCGCGCACTGCAGGAACTTGGCGGCGGGCGAAAGCCTGGCCCTCGCCCGGGCCGAGTGCATCTTCGAGTACGGGGATCTCGATCTCGGCCGCCGCTTCCAGGAGGCGCGACGCGAAGCCTTGGCGGGCTGGAGCGGCAAGGTCCGCTCTCGAGAGGCGCTTGCCGACCTGGCGGACACGGGCGTGTCGACCTATACGGTGATGCGTGGCGGGCTGGACGATGTCGAACGGGCGTCGCGGTTCCTGCAGTTGACCGATCCGGGGGCGTCTCTCGGCGACCCGGCGCCAACAGCGGCGAGGCTGTTGGCCGACCGTGGGGTCGACCCACTCGCGCAAGCTGCGGACTTGTGGCGCGATCTGCACGGCGTTGTCCGTCTCGTCGGTGGTGAAGGATTCGATGTGGCCTCGGCATGGCCCAAGGTCAAGGCGGTGGTCGCCGAAGCCTGCGGCTACGAGGACTTCGACGCGTTGAGTGCCGCGGTGGTCGAAACGGCGTCGCTTGCGGCCGCCGAGATCGATACTCTCGTCTCGCGCGGCTAGCCAGGTGCTGCAACAGACCGCGTCGAGCCCCGGAGGCGGGCTGCTCCCGAGAACCACGCTGGAGGACCAAGGACGTGTGCGACGTCCGGCGCTCGCCCCGCATCTGCGGTTCCACGAGATCGGCGAAGGGCAGACACTGCTGGTTTCGGAGTCCTTCAACACTCTGCTGCACGGCAAACTCTACGCCAACCTGCTGGCTCTGCTCGACGGGGAACGCACGCTCGATTCCGTCGTGGCGGCGCTCAACGGCGCTCATGCCGCCACCGATGTGGTTTCGGCGATCGGCTCGCTTGCCAAGAGGGGTTACGTCGTCTCTGCGGACCATGGCATGGACCCCACGCGGGCAGCCTACTGGTCGAGCCTTGGGGCCTCGCCGCGTTGGGTCGAACAGCGCTTGAAGGCGTGCTGCATCGCAATCCTCGGCGACGACGGCCGCCTGGTGCGGCACTTGGAGGCATCGGGCGCCAGGGTCGGACAAGCCGATCCCGATCTCACCGTGATCGTCTCCGACGACTACCTGGGCGACGCGCTAGCCGACGTGAATCGGCGTCACCTCGAACGGGGGAGCCCGTGGATACCGGTGCGCGCACGAGGCATGGAACCGCTCTTCGGCCCGGTCTTTCCCGCGGATGACACGGGGCCATGCTGGGCGTGCCTAGCCTACCGACTGCGCAGCCACCAGGAAGTCCACGGCTTCCTGCGCAATCTCGCCGGGGAGGAACGGGCGTTCAAGCCGTTCGCAACGGACCCGGTGGTGCTCGACGCGCTTCACGGGCTGGTCGCGGCGGAGATTCTCAAGTGGCTGGTACTGGACGAGACCGCCCCGCTCCACGCGCACGCGATCACGATGGACGTTGGCACGTTCGCAGCTGCCAAGCACCAGGTCGTGCGCCGGCCACAGTGCCAGGCCTGTGGCGACGAGGCCTTGTACCGGCCAGATCGACCGCCGCTTCCGCTACGCCTCGCCGCGAGTCCCAAGGCGCATCGCAACAGCGGCGGTGCGCGTGTCGTGGCACCGGAGGTCACCATCGCGAAGTACAGGCACCTCGTGAGCCCGATCAGCGGTGTCGTGACGTGGCTTTCGCGCACCACCGATGAGACCGATTCCTGGCTCCATGTCTACTGGGCGGGCAGCAATCTCGGCTTGAGAAGCCGCAGCCTGAGCTCGCTCAGGCGCAGTCTGCGCAGCAAGAGTGCCGGGAAGGGCAGCACGCGGGAGCAATCCGAGGTCAGTGCCCTCTGCGAGGCAGTCGAGCGCTACTCGGGAGCGCTGCATGGCGACGAGATTCGTGTGCGGAGGCGACTCGTCGACTTCGCGAGCGACGACGAGGCGATCCATCCCAACGCGGCCCAGCTTTTCAGCGACAGCCAACTCGACAACGCGCCGAGCATCAACGCGAAAGGTCATCCATACAACGTGGTTCCGCCACGCCTCGCACCCGATGCCGAAGTCGACTGGACACCGGTGTGGTCGCTGACGCAGAAGCGGCATCGCTATCTACCGACCTCCATGCTCTACAGCATGGCACCCGAACAGCGTGGACCGTCGGACCTTGTCGCGGACTCCAACGGCTGTGCCGCAGGCAACACGCTCGAAGAGGCCATCCTGCAAGGCTTCTACGAGCTTGTCGAACGCGATGCTTTCGCCATTTGGTGGTACAACCGCCTGCGCGTCCCCCGGGTCGATCTCGGGAGCTTCGACGACGAGTACCTCGCCTCGGCCCCCCGTCACTACGCTGACTACGAGCGCGACCTGTGGATGCTCGACATCACCTCCGACATCGGCGTTCCGACGTTCGTCGCACTCTCGCGCAGACCGGACGGGGAAACCGAGGACATCATCTACGGGGCCGGCTGCCATGCCGACCCGCGCCTTGCCGCGTTGCGTGCGCTCTGCGAACTGAACCAGTGCCTCACGTGGCTGCCGCGGCCCGGCAAGCGTGACGGCCGGCCCATGATCGACGATCCACTGGCGCTCTGGTGGTGGAAGACCGCCCGGTTGGCTGACTGTCCCTGGCTGACGCCGGGCGCAGACAAGGCGCCCCGCGCGCGTCCGCAGGACAATGTGACCGAGTCCACGGACACGCGCGATGACGTGGAGCTCTGTCGAGGGCTCGTCGAGGAGCGGGGCATGGAGTTCCTGGTGCTCGACCAGACACGACCGGACATCGGCATGCCCGTGGTGCGTGTCATCGTGCCCGGCTTGCGACACTTCTGGCCAAGGTTCGCTCCCGGGCGTCTTTACGACGTACCGGTCGGCTTGGGCTACCGCGATCGTCCCCTCGCGGAGTCAGACTTGAACCCGGCACCCGTCATCGCGTGAGGAGACAGCATGGACATTGACGAGGCGGTCACCCTCACCCAGGACCGTCTTGCTGGCGAGGGCGCGACCATGGCGGACCTGCTCGGGCACTTCCGCAACCGCGTATCGCCGATTCTCGTCGGCGATGCGTCATGGGCACGCATCCTCGAATGCGCAGGGCAACTTCCGATCACCATGGGCGCCCTTCCTTTCGGCTTCGAACTCCCGCTGCACGACGTCCGGCCGCAGGCGGATTTCGGGGTGTCTCTCGCCAGCCGTACGAGGACGGCTGCGTTCTTCGCCGGGCGCGCGCGAACGGATCGGACGGATGAGACGGCCAGGGCGATCGGGCGGCTGTTCCAACAGATGGACACCCCAGACTCGCCGCTCGGCCAGATCGTCGGGCGTAAGCTGATGCTCGAGTACGACATCGGCTCTGCGAACGACGGCGACCGACCGCTTCCGGGACTGTTCCTGCGCCCCGGCGAACGTCCGGTCATCGGGGCCAGCGGGCAAGTCAAAGATGTCGCCACGGTGGTTGACGCACTCGTGTCCTGCGTTGGCTGGGAGAGCAGGAACGACGAACTCGCGTGTGCGGAGCGGGTCTACCGGGCACAGCCGGAAGATACGCGCCTCGATTCGTTCGGCGTGTTCCCGTCCCGGCCGCGGGCGGTCCGCCTGGCGGTCATGGGTTTCAAGACCCAGCAGGACCTCGGCTGCTACCTCGAAAGCACGGGATGGCCCGGCGACATTCCGACTGTGAACTCGGTGATCTCCCGGTTCAGTGAGCGCGCCGAGATCGTCAGGACGGGGATCAACGTGGACGTGCTCGAAGAGGGTTTGGGCCCGACGCTCGGCCTGACTCTCATCGTCAAGCAGCGCTACACCAAGGATTCACGGTATTGGCTGGACGGGCTCACCGACTGGGATCCCTTCCTAAAAGCTCTTGGCCAAGAGGAACTCGTGGTACCGGAGAAGCTCGCGGAGCTTGCCCATTGGGTGTCCAAGCCCATACCGCTCTTCGGCAAGTCCGGCCGCTTCGTCCTGCTGCGTGGCATTCACCACATCAAGCTCGTCGTGACCGGAAACGAGCTTCAGAAGGCCAAGGCCTACGTGTTCATGGTGCTATCGAGCGGCGTGTCGTTTTAGCTTCGCCCGAGGTCGCAGCGCAGGCGTGGATGCCACGACCTACGACCAGCCAAGGCCCTGGGACACCTGCGCGTAACTGGTGAGCGGAACCGCGCACATGCGATCCCAATCCTCCCTGTCGATAACGGGCTGGCGCAGCAGCGCGAGCATGCCATCGAACTTGTCGAGGGCGGTGCAGTCAACCGCCTCCGGCGCCGCCGCCGCACGATGGCGGGGCCAAACGCCGTCCCGGGCAAGCCGCCAGAACGCGCTGTCGTACCGGGAGCCACGGGAGTAGTGCCACCCGACGAACAGTCCGTAGCAGAGCATGTTGCCGACGAGAAAGCGATTGACGGTCGGGGCATCGCGCTCGAGATGCTCCACGGGCCGGTTGAGACGAATGTGGAGCACCATGCCGATCTGCAACTGGGCCGACACGATCGCGGTTGCCTCGAGGGGCTCCATGAAGGCGGCCGCGTTCCCGATGCGTGCCACCACACCGTCGAATAGCTGACGCCGGACGAAGTTGGGGAATTGAAGGACAGCGCGTTGCGCAAACTCCCTCACCCCGTCGGATTCGAGGAACGCGTCGAAGTCGGCCTCGACTTCAGCCAGGTCCGTTACGTCGCGATTGAAGATGTAGCCGTAGGATGTGTGTACGGTAAGCGGAATGACGAATACCCAGCCGTGCGGACGCGCCACCGCCCGGGTATAGGTGTGCTGCAAGACGGGCCCGTTGCGTTCCTCGAGGATTGGGGGCGCACGGCGGATAACGGCCGTGTTGGTCGGGATGAAGGAGATCTCGACGTGCTCGTCGGGATCGAGTGCCCGCGGGAAGCCTCGGGCATCGAAGACCAGGTCGTAGCGTTCCGGCGGCCGGCCGTCGAACGTGACCTCCGCGCCGTCCTTCACCCGGGTTATGCCCGCCACGTTGGCATCGATGTGGCGGGCACGGGTGCTTTCGTGCAGCAACTCGGCCATGAGATCGGCGGACAGGTGGTAGGCGTAGGACACCTGTTGTGGTGTGAAGTAGTGGGTGAAGTTCCGGTCGCGGCACCCCCACCCTTCGAACGCGACGCCGTACTTGCGGGTTCCTTTCAAGCGTTGCTGGATTGTTTCGTGGGGGAGATTCGTCAGTCGCTGGAGTTCTTGGACCAGGCTAGGCCAACTGCCCTCCCCGACCCCGATGACCGGAATGCGCGAGTCGTAGATGTGGTGCAGTTCGTAGTCGCCGCCGGGGTGAAGACGGGTGACGCTGGCTGCCGCGAGGCAACCCGCCGTTCCTCGCCCGACCACCGCGATCTTGCGTAGCGACTTGGCGCCGGGCTGTATCACGGCACGCTATCCCAACGCCCCGTGGTCTCGTCCAGCGTCATCCGTTATGCCGCTGGATTGGAACGTCGCGTGGCCTGCTGGCGGACATCCGCCGAACTCACATCATCGCGGCCGCGCTTCGGCGGGAATTGATGGATCGGCGACCGCCAGCCGGCGTGCCGATTGACGGGCTCGTGATCTACCAGCAGCAGCAAAGACCGGCCGAGACCGCTTCGAGTTGCTCCTCGGTGATGTTCGGGTCCGGCGGCAATGCGATATGCACCGTCTGCATGTCGCTCTCGTGGACCTTGATGGTCATCGACTCCGGTATCGTGATGCCCAGTTCCGCGCTGATCGTGGCACTCGGATCGGCAAGAAGCTGTTGCCGGAAACCGCTGTCCAAGGCCGACTTCTCAACGATGTGCTGCAGCATTTCGTCGCCACTTCTCATCGCGCTCCTCCTTTTTCCACAGGAATCAACTGACGCTAAGGACCAAATACCACGGCCCGATGCGCATGGCAACCGACTCTCGACACGTCGACTCGCTCCTGACCGCTTCAGCGCCCCCGGAAACGGGGCTCCCTCTTGTCTACAAAAGACTGCGCGGCGAGGCGATGATCCTCGGTATCGAACGTCCGCGTCATGTGCTCGGCCTCCAGATCGAGCACGTCCGCGAGCGAGCCGCGCTCGGCGGCGTTGAGGTTCTTCTTCATGTAGCCGAGCGCGATTGTCGGGAGCTGCGCGAGACGGTGGGCCCAGGCGTCGACTTGCGCCGGAAACTCGGCCGCCGGGTACGTGTGGTTCACCAGGCCGATGCGTCTCGCCTCCTCGGCGTCGATGACATCCGCGGTGAAGTAGAGCTCGCGGGCCTTGGCCGCCCCGATCAGGTGCGGCAGGAAGTAGGAGCCGCCGTAGTCGCCGGCAAGTCCGATTCTCGCGAACGCGGTCGTGAACTTCGCATTCTCGGACGCGATGCGGATGTCGCAGGCCAAGGCGAAGGACAATCCACCGCCCGCCGCCGGTCCCGGGATGGCGGCCAGGGTCGGTTTCGGCATCTCGTGGAGCCAGCGACAGAGCTCCGTGCTGGCGCGCAGACCGGCGACGCGCCGCTCGAAGCCCGGCCCAGCCCGTCGATCCCCCGACCTTGGCGCTGTGCGCGCGAAACCCTTGACGTCGCCGCCCGCGCAGAACGCACCGCCCACACCCGTCAGCACGACGACGCGCACGGCGGGATCACGTGCGAGCCGCGGAATCGCCTCTTCCAAACCAGCCGACATCTCGGCCGACAACGCGTTGCGGGCCTCCGGTCGGTTCATGGTCAGGGTGGCAATCCCGTCGTCGAATGTCTCGATCAGATGGCCGGCGGGTTCGCTCATGGCCTGCGCCCCATTCATTCGAAGCGGCGTATGCTACACGGCGACGCGACCGCTTCGCGGTCGTGTCGTCGACCGCTTAAGAACAGGGCGTGCGTTGTTTCATGGAAGCGAACGATGCGTTGAGCGATTTCCGGGCGGAGACACGCGCGTGGTTGGCGGCGAATTGCCCGGCGGGCGCCCGTGGTCCCGGCCCCGTGCCGTGGGGCAGCCGCAAGGTTCCCGCCGACGGCGACTCGGCGCTGTGGCTTGCGCGCATGGCCGAGCGGGGCTGGACCGTACCGACGTGGCCGCAACGCTATGGCGGCGCGGAACTCGACCGTGACCAGTACGCCGTCCTGATCGACGAACTGAAGCGGATCGGTGCGCGGTCGCCGCTGACGGGCCGCGGCGTGAACTACATCGGGCCGACGATCCTGGAGCTCGGCGACGACGATCAGAAGGCGCGCTGGCTGCCCGGAATCGCCCGTGGGGACGGCGGTTGGGCCATGGGTTACTCGGAGCCGGGTGCGGGCTCCGACCTCGCCAGCCTGTCCTTGCGCGCCGAGCGCGACGGCGACCGCTACGTGCTCAACGGCCGCAAGATCTGGACCTCGGACGCAATGGAGGCGGACTACATCTTCGTGCTGGCGCGTACCTCCCCCGACAGACCCAAGCATCTCGGCATCAGCCTCATCCTCGTCGACATGGACCAGCCCGGCGTGCAGGTCCGACCGATCCGCCTGCTCTCGGGCGCATCGCCCTTCAACGAGACGTTGTTCGAGGACGCGTCCGCCAGCGCGGCCGACGTGGTCGGCGGCGTTGACAACGGCTGGACCGTGGGCAAGCGCCTGCTGCAGTTCGAGCGTTCGACGCATGCAGGGATCAACATCTCCGGCTCGCAAGGCGGTCGTACGGTGGAGAGCGTGCTACCGGACGCGATCAGCCGCTACGACGGCGCTGCCACCGATCCGGTTGTGCGCGCCAAACTGCTTCGCCACGAGATGAACGACCACGCCCAGCGCCTGACGCAAACGCGCGTCATCGAGGAGACCCGGGCCCGTGCCCCCGGCTTTGCATCCTCCGCGGTCAAGCTCACCGGCGCATTGAACGCGCAAGAAGGCCATGAACTCCTGATCGAGGCGATGGGGTTCCGTGGCCTCGGCGTCTCGGGTGAGAACTTCGATGCATCCGAAATCGAGGCCACGCGCACCTGGCTTCGCCAGAAGGCGCTGACGATCGCGGGCGGCACCAAGGAGATCCAGCTCAACATCATCGCCAAGCGGGTTCTCGGCTTGCCGGATTAGATCCGTGGACTTCCCCGCGCCGGAACTGCTAGGTTAGTCGCCATGACGACCCTGAACGACGCAATTGACCACCTGGATGCAGGCGACTGGGAGGCCGCGCACAAGATCGTGCAGAACGACTCGACGGCGAACGGCAGTTGGGCGCACGGCATCGTGCACATCATGGAGGGCGACCTCAGGAACGCCGGATACTGGTACCGGCGTGCCGGACGCGCGTTGCCGGATGCTGACGTCGACGTGGCCGCGGAGATCGCCGCCCTGAAGGCTGCCTGCCGCTAGCCCCGTCGGGCGCCACGCCCCGATGAAGGTCACCAGCGTCCAGCACCACATCGTCCATCCGGACAGTGGCAAGAACCTCTGTTTCGTGCGCATCGACACGGACGAGGGTCTTCATGGCTGGGGCGAGTGCTATACGCAGGGCGACCGGGATCTGCAGATCACCGCGCACATCGATGCGCTTTCACGCTACCTCGTCGGCCGCGACCCGGGCCGGATTCGCCAACTGACCCAAGGCGCCTACGACGACTTCGCCGCGCGGCGGGGCGGGATGGACTACTACTGCGCGATCAGCGGCATCGAGCAGGCGCTTTGGGACATCGTCGGCAAGGCGGCCGGGATGCCCGTCCACCGCCTGCTGGGCGGAGCTTGCCGCGACGCGATCCGCGTCTATGCCAACGGCTGGTCGGGTGGTGCCCGGTCGCCGTCGGAACTCGGCGAGAAGGCCAAGGCGATGGTCGAGCGCGGCTTCACCGCGATGAAGTTCGACCCCGTGCCCGGCCCTTGGCGGACCTTCGTCGACAAGACCGTGGAGCGCCGCGCCATCGACAACGTTTTCGCCGTGCGTGACGCCGTCGGCGACGAAGTGGACATACTCGTCGAGATGCATCGTCGCCTCGCGCCGATGCATGCCGTGCGGATCGCCCGGGCCATCGAGGATGCCGCGCCATTCTGGTTCGAAGAACCGGTGCTCGCCGAGAACGTGCCGGCCCTCGCCCGCGCCAAGCGCGACATCCGCATTCCCGTGGTCACCGGCGAGGCGCTGTACACCAAGTTCGACTTCCGCGAAGTGTTCGAAAGCGCGGCCGCGGACATCATCAACCCGGACGTCTGCAACGTCGGCGGGATCCTCGAACTCAAGGAGATCGCCGCCATGGCCGAGGCGTACTTCGTCGCCGTCTCGCCGCACAACTACAACAGCACCACCGTGGGCCTCGCCGCGACGCTACAGGCGTCCGCGGTGATGCCGAACTTCCTGATCACCGAGTACTTCGTCAACTTCGAGGCGCTCGGCGGGGCGATCGCACACGAGCCTTGGGAAGTGCGCGACGGGATGATCGAACTGACCGATACGCCGGGCCTCGGCATCGACCTCGACGAGGAGGCGCTGGCACGCTATCCGTACGAGGCGTTCCCGCGGCGGCGGCTGGGGGACTGACGGGAGTTGGTGGAGCCAGCCGGGATCGAACCGGCGACCTCTACAATGCCATTGTAGCGCTCTCCCAGCTGAGCTATGGCCCCACGGGTCTCCAGGAGAGACGGCCATACTAAGGTCGCTTCGCATGCACATCAAGTCGGCGCACGCATCGTTGCGGGCTTTGAGAACGGCGTAGTTAAATCGAACGGACTTGGCCGTTAAGGCAACGAGTGACCAATCCGATGGGCTGGCTCTTCCGAATCGTCCTGGCGCTTGTCGCGGCGGCGTCGCTCAGCGCCTGCGTGACCAGTCCCACCGGGCGGACACAACTGCTCATCGTGCCGCCCGATCTGGCCATCGTCGAGTCCGCCCGTGCGTACGCCGCCACGGTCCGGGAACTCACGAACGAAGACAAGCTGCTTGACGATCCCCGCCTTGCCGGCCGCGTCCGGGCGATCACCGGCCGGGTCGTCGCTGCGGCGGTGTCGAGATACCCGCACACCGCCAATTGGCGTTGGAGTGTCGCCTTGATTGACGAGCCGACTGTGGTCAACGCGTGGTGCATGGCCGGCGGGCGCATGGCGGTCTACAGCGGCTTAGTGGAGCGACTGGCACTTTCCGACGACGAGCTCGCCCACATCATGGGCCACGAAATCGCCCACGCAGTCGCCAACCACACGGCGGAACGGATGTCGGTGGCGTTGTTGACCCAAGCCGGTTTGATCGCCGCCGCGCGGGCCGTGGACGAAGACGACGGCGAAATGCTCACGGCGGCGGCCGTGGCGGCGCGGCTTGCTCTGACGCTGCCGAACAGCCGCGTTTCGGAGGCGGAAGCGGACCAGATGGGCATCGAGTTCGCAATCCGGGCGGGATACGAACCGTATGCAGCCGTGTCGCTTTGGCGCAAGATGGAAGCCGAGGGAGGCGCGCGGATGCCGCAGTTCCTGAGTTCGCACCCGTCGCCCGCCAACCGGCGCGAAGCGTTGGCGGCCTTAGCGAGCGACTTAGGTCACCTTCGCCCCGAGGCGCCACCGCCGACCCACGCCGTCGAGATCATTTCGGCTGCCAAGAGGGAGACTGGGTCGTAGTCTGCTACACAAGCGCCCTGTAGCTCCGCTCCAAGCGCTTCCCTTCCTTCTTGCTGACGCCGCCGAGAGCTTCAATGGCGCTACGTAGCCGCGACCGGACGAGGTCGCGGCCGAGGTAGGCAAGCGAGTCGAACAACGGCAACGTCACCGCGCGCCCCGAAACCGCGATGAAGAGCGGGCTCAGGAAGTCGCGCATCTTGATGTCCATGGCATCCGCCAAAGACTTGATGGCCGTGTAGAGCGCATCACGTTGCCAGTCGTCCAGCGTCTCGAGTCGACGCACGGCATGGTCGAGGATCCGCCGGCAATCCTCGACGGACAAGGTCTTGTGCTCGAAGTCGGCCGCTGTCAGCTTCGCTCGCTCACCGAGCAGATAGTCGACCTGCGGGAGGATGTCGATGAAGCGCTCGGTACGGGTCTGCACTAAGGGCGCAATCGGAGACAAGTTGTCGCGGTTCAGCGCCCAATCGGCGACGCGGTCCATGAATTGCCCAGGCGTCAACGCACGGATGTAATGCCCGTTCATCCAGTCGAGCTTGGCGAGGTCAAACACCGGGCCGCCCGTCGACACCCGATTGAGGTCGAAGGCCGCCGTCATCTCGTCGACGGTAAACAGCTCGCGCTCGTCGGGCATGGAATAGCCCATCAGGCCGAGGTAGTTCAACAAGGCTTCCGGGAGATATCCGGAGCGCCGGTAGTAGTTGAGGCCGGTGGGGTTCTTGCGCTTGGACAGCTTGCTGGTGTCCGGGTTGCGCAACAGCGGCAGGTGGTAGTGCGCCGGCATCGGCCACCCGAACGCGTGGTAGAGCAATTGGTGCTTCGGGAACGAACTGATCCATTCCTCGCCACGCAGAACATGGCTGATCTGCATGAGGTGATCGTCGACGACCACGGCCAAGTGGTACGTCGGGAACCCGTCCGACTTGACGAGCACCTGGCTGTCGACCTGTCGCCACGGGATCACGATCTCGCCGCGCAAACCGTCCTCGAAGCGGCAGTCGCCCTCCTCCGGAACGCGGAGCCGCACGACGTTCGGTTCGCCACGGTCGACGCGCGCCGCGACCTCATGGGGGTCGAGTGCTAGGCAGTGGCCGTCGTAGCGCGGCGTTTCGCGGCGCGACTGCTGGGCCCGACGCACCTCGTCGAGGCGTTCCTGGGTACAGAAGCAACGGAAGGCAGCCCCCGACTCGAGAAGACGATCAGCGTGGCGGCGATAGATCTCGAGTCGCTCACTCTGTCGATAGGGTCCGAAATCGCCGCCGATGTCGGGGCCTTCGTCCCAATCGAGGCCTGCCCAGCGCAACGCGTCGTAGATGGCCTGCTCCGATGCGGCGGAACTCCGGGCCTGATCCGTGTCTTCGATGCGCAGGATGAAGCGGCCGCCCTGGCTCTTCGCGAAGACGCGGTTGAACAGGGCCATGTAGGCGGTGCCGACATGGGGGTCGCCGGTGGGGCTCGGAGCAACGCGGGTTCGCACGGTCATCGAGCCAGCCGCTCCGAATCGAAGGGCCGCGTCGTTCGCGGTCGGGCGTTTCGCATCGGGGTTACGTTAGCACACCGGGCGCGATCTCCTGCTCTGCCCGGGGATGCGGACGGATGTCCAGCACACCGTCAATGGAAGTTCCGAGCTTCGAACTTCAACGCCTCCGGCGCCTCGTCGTTGGCGAGTTCGCGGAGCTTGTGGCTCAAGTCCCGCGCGTGCCCCGCGATCACGTGGATCACTGCGCCCTCGCGTTCCACCACGCCCTTGATGGCGATGAGCTGACTTTGCAGCAGCACTGCGCGGAAGCGCTCGAGGATCGACTTCCAGATGATCACGTTGCTGTTGCCGGTCTCGTCCTCCAGGGTCATGAACACAACCCCCGACGGTCCGCTCGGGCGTTGACGGCAGGTGACGATGCCGGCGATCTGGATGAAGTTGCCCTGCACATAGCCTTCGAGATCCCGTGCCGTGCGGCAATTCCTGAACTCCGGTTCATTGCGCAGGAGGGCCAAGGGGTGGGGCCCGAGAGAGAGACCGAGATAGCGGTAATCGGCCAGCATCTCCTTGGCGGTACCCGGTCCGTCAAGGGCGACCGCGGTGCGATAGGGCGCGATTTCGCTCTGGATCGGCAACGGGCGATCGACGCCGGCGGCATCCCAATGCGCCTGGTAGCGATGACCGGACAGCGTCTTTAGGGCACCAGCACGCGCGAGGCAGGTCAACGCCCGGTCGTCGAGGGCGGCCCGTGCGGTCAGGTCGTCGATGTCGCGGTACGGCTGCGCCTCTTCGACCCGGCGTCCGGCCTCTTCGTGCAGACCCTTGACGCGCCGAAGTCCGATCCTGAGCGCCGGTTGAAGACGGCGATAGTCCGGAACCGGTTCCAGCGGCGTCTCCAGGCGGTGGTCCCAGCCGCTCACCTGGACGTCGGCGGGTCGCACGTCGATCCCGTGGGCGGTGGCGTCCTTGACCAACTGCGCGGGGCTGTAGAACCCCATCGGCAGGCTGTTCAGGATCCCGCAGTAGAAGGCCGCCGGTTCATGGCGCTTCAGCCACGCGGAGATGTAGACCAGGAGCGCGAAACTGGCGGAATGGGACTCCGGGAAGCCGTATTCGCCGAAGCCCTTGATCTGCTCGAACACCCGCTCGGCGAAGTCCCGGTCGTGGCCGCGTTCGAGCATGCCATCGATCAGCTTGCGCTCGAAGGGTTCGAGACCGCCGTGCCGCTTCCACGCCGCCATGGCGCGCCTGAGCGAATCCGCTTCTCCCGCCGTGAATCCCGCAGCCACCATGGCGAGTTCGATGACCTGCTCCTGGAAGATCGGTATGCCGAGGGTGCGTTCGAGGACCTGGCGCACCGCATCGCTGGGATAGGTCACCGCCTCCTCGCCTTTGCGGCGGCGCAGGTAGGGATGCACCATGTTCCCCTGGATCGGGCCCGGACGGACGATCGCCACCTCGATCACCAGGTCGTAGTAGTTGGCTGGCTTGAGGCGCGGCAGCATGGACATCTGCGCCCGGGACTCCACCTGGAAGACGCCGACGCTGTCGGCCTTCTGCAGCATGGCGTAGGTCTCCGGATCCTCCGGAGGAATCTCGCTCATCGTCGACGGGCCGTCGCGATGTTCCGCAACCAACTCCAGGGCCTTGCGGATCGCCGTCAGCATGCCGAGGCCGAGGACGTCCACCTTGAGAAGTCCAAGCGCCTCGAGATCGTCCTTGTCCCACTGGATGACGGTGCGTTCGTCCATCGCGGCGTTCTCGATCGGCACCAGTTCGGCAAGAGGGCCTGCCGAGATGACAAAGCCACCGACATGCTGCGAAAGATGACGAGGAAAACCCAGTATCTCGTTGACCAGAAAGATGAACTGACGGACAAGGTGGCCGCTGGGATCGATTCCCGCCGCACGGAAACGCTTCTCGATCTCGGAACGGTTGTCCCACCAGGACATGGACTTGGCGAGGAGATCCACGAAGTCGACATCGAAGCCGAGCGCCTTGCCGACGTCGCGGATGGCGCTGCGCGGCCGATAGGTGATGAGCGTCGCGGCGAGCGCCGCCCGGTCCCTGCCATAGCGCTGGTAGATGTACTGGATCACCTCCTCGCGCCGCTCGTGCTCGAAGTCGACGTCGATGTCCGGCGGCTCGTTGCGCTCCTTCGACACGAAGCGCTCGAACAGGAGGTGCATCCGCGCGGGGTCCACTTCGGTGATGCCGAGGCAGTAGCACACCGCCGAATTGGCCGCGGATCCGCGTCCCTGGCAGAGAATCCCTTTCTCCCGCGCAAAACGGACGATGTCGTGGACGGTGAGGAAGAAGTACTCGTAGCGCAGATCCGCGATGAGCTTCAGTTCCCTCTCGACGAGTTCCGTCACGTCGTCGGGTGGCCCGGATGGCCAGCGGACAAGCGCTCCGGCCTCGGTGAGATGGCGCAAGTGGGCCGCTGGCGTCAGTCCCGGCGGCACCAGTTCTTTGGGGTACTCGTAGCGTAATTCGTCCAGGCGAAACGTGCAGCGGTCGGCCAGTTCGCAGGTTTCAGCAAGCATCTCCCGGGGATAGATCGTCGTGAGCGCATCAAGCGGCTTCAGGCGGCGTTCACGGTTCTGGTCGATTCTTCGACCGAGGTCGTGCACGGGACACTTCAGACGGATGGCGGTCAACACGTCCTGCAGCGGTTTGCGCGCGGATGTGTGCATGACGGCGCCGTTGCTGGCGATCACGGGCAAGTCGAGGCGCATCGAAAGATCGAGGATCCGGGTGGACTTCAGGACATCGTCGCATTCCGAGAAGAGTTCAAGGCAAAGCCAAAGATCCGGTAGCAATGATTTGATTTCTTGACCTTTTCTTAGGTTCACAGCCATCGGTTCGCGATCGGGGATCCAGATGGCGAGGCAGTCTTGTACGCGATTGAGATCGGAAAGCTTGAGCGCGTACTCGCCCTTGGGTGCCCGTCGGCGTCCCACCGTGATGAACGTCGATAGTTGGCCGTAGGCGGACCGGTCCGGGGCAAGCACGACCAGGTGGATCGGCTCGCCCTCCCCGCTCTCGACCCTGAATTCCGAGCCCACGATGAGCTCGATGTCGCGCTCGCGCGCCTCCTGGTGTGCTCGCACGACGCCGGCCACCGAGCATTCGTCGGTGATCGCGATGGAGCGGTAGCCGAGTGCCGCCGCTTCTCGCACCAGTTCCTCCGGATGCGACGCCCCGCGCAGGAAGGAGAAGTTGGAGACCGCGTGCAGTTCGGCAAAGTCCATGAAAAAACGCTTGATTACTGTATATACATCCATGTAATCTGCACTACCCCCGATAGAAAAACAAGCGTCTTGCGTAGAGTTATGTCCGTTAACACTGCACTCGAGGCGTCCTCGCAGACCGGTATCGAAGGGTTGTGGAGCGCCAAGAAACTTCCGCGACGCTACGTGGCCGACACAGGGATCGGTACCGGGTTCCAGGCATTGGATGACGTACTTGCCGATGGCGGCTGGCCTGCGGGTGGGCTCGTGGAACTGCTCTCAGAAGATTGCGGCATAGGCGAACTACGCTTGCTGAGCCCTGCGCTGGCAACAATGGCCATCGACAAGCGCAGCATCGCGTGGATCAACCCGCCTCACCTCCCCTATGCGCCTGCCCTGCACGCGGCCGGCATCGATCCCTCCAGCGTCCTCCTGGTCCGTGCGAAGGACCATGCCGATGGGCTTTGGGCATTCGAGCAAGCCTGCAAGTCCGGTGCGTGCAGCGCCGTGCTCGGCTGGTTTCTCGAGCCCAAGCTGCGGTTCACCGAGATTCGCCGCCTACAGTTCGCCGCCAAGCAAGGCCGCACCTGGGCGAACCTGTTTCGACCAATCGGCGCATCCGGTGAGGCGTCCGCCGCGGAACTGCGGCTGCGGCTCGGCCCCTTGTCCGAAGACCGGCTCAACGTCGACATCGTCAAGAGGCGCGGCGGCTGGCCCCTGCCGGGTATCGAATTGCCCCTAGAAAGCGGGCTGACACAGCGCCGCCGAAGCTTGAGCGAAACGCTCGGGCGATGGCGATGCAAGCGCTTCGCAGCGGCCCCCCGCTGACAGGTGCGCCTTGTTCTGGCTCGCCGCACATTTCCCGATGCTGGGCTTCGAGGTCGAGCGTGGTGATGACGACACGGATCGCCCCGGCGTCCTGGTGCACGACAATCGCGTCTTCCAGGCCGACGAACGTGCCCTGCAAGCGGGCGTTGCACTCGGCAGTACGTTGGCGACCGCGCACAGCATCGCGCCCGAACTCGTGCACTTCCCCTACGACACCGAACTGCAGACCAAGCAGCTTGAAATCCTTGCCCAGGCGACGTATCGCTTCAGCTCCGAGGTCAGCCTGGCACCCCCTGACGCCTTGCTGATCGAGAGCAGCAGAAGTCTGCGCCTATTCGGCGGCCGTTCATCCCTCAGGCGAGCGGTTTCGCAACTCTATGACCGACTTGGACACGCACACCGCTTGGCGACCGCGCCCACTCCGATGGCCGCGCTGATCCTGTCCCGGGCCGGCTTGGGCGACCGTCATGGCGATCCGATGGAGACCGTGCGCGCCGCTCCGCTCGCGGCCATGGATATCTCCGAGAAGGAACTCGAGCGGCTGGCCAACATGGGCATGACCCGCGTCGGGCAACTGCTGGATCTGCCAATGGACGAACTCGGCAAGCGCTTCAACGCCGAACTCGTCGACGAACTCGACCGCCTGACCGGCCGCCGCGCCGACCCGCGAGAAACCATCCAGCCTGCGGAGCGCTTCCACTCGCGTCTGCACCTCTTGGAGCCCATTCGCGGCAAGGATCCCCTGCTCTTCCCGATGCGCCGTCTCGCCGACGAACTCTCGCACTGGCTGAAGGCCCGTTGCCTTGGCGCCCGGACCCTGACCTGGTCCTACGCACCGTTTGCCGATCAGGCCGTCACCCTCGACGTGCGCTTCGCGCAACCACGTACGGATGCCAAGTCGTTTCTGAGCCTCACCCAGCTTCAACTCGAGGGCGCCGAACTGCCCGAAGAGGTCATGACCGTGTCGCTGCAGGCTGGGCAGATCACGCCACTCACGTCAGCTTCACAAGACCTGCTCGCGCGCGCCGACGACCGCGGCAACACCACGCAATCCGAACTCGTCGACCGCCTGGCAGCGAAACTCGGCACCGACGCGATCGCGGGACTCGGCACGGCGGACGACCACCGGCCCGAGCTCGCCTGGCGTTGGCAGGCGCCCGGTGCGCGGGCCTCCCGGCCCGCAGGGAGTCCAGCACGGCACCGAATGCGGGCGGGGACGCCCGCGCACCATGGGCTCGCAAATGCTGCGCCTGAATCTGCCACCGAGGTCAACCGGCCGCTGTGGCTCCTCGATCCACCACGTCCGGTGATTGCCAAGCGCTTCAGGCTCCTCGACGGCCCGGAGCGGATCGACGTCGGCTGGTGGGAAGGCGACGCTCGCGCGCTTGAGCGGGACTACTTCGTGGCGATGGCCCAGTCCGGCGCGCGCTGCTGGCTGTACCGCGACCGGGAGCAGCGATGGTATCTGCACGGGTACTTTGGGTAGGGCCGACACTTGCTGTTGCCGATAGCCGCGAACTGGAGAATGCACCTGCCCAGCCAGAGCGCAACACCCTTGCCTGCCGCCGTCTTCAGCGTATGATTTCCTTGTTTCTGGGAAGCAAGGAATACCGTTATGCTGGCGAAACTAACTACCAAGAATCAACTCACCTTGCCGAAGGCCATCGTCTCGCATTTTCCCGGTGTCCTGTACTTCGACGTCTCCGCGGAATCTGGCCGCATCGTCCTCGCTCCGGTTCGAGTCAACCAAGGCGACAGCGTGCGCGCCAAGCTCGCCGAACTAGGTATCGACGAATCCGACGTCAGGGATGCTGTCAACTGGGCTCGCGAGAGCCGGTGACAGCGTCACGCGTCGTTCTTGACACCAACGTCTTGGTCTCCGCCTTGGTGTTCAGGACCGGCAACCCGGCTGCACTGCGCACTGCATGGCTAGCCGAGCGCATCCGACCGATGGCCGGCCATGAGACCGCATCTGAGTTGATTCGCGTCTTGACGTATCCGAAGTTCCAGCTAACGGACATCGAACGCGAAGAGCTGCTGGCTGAATACCTGCCATGGTGCGAGACAATCACCGTTCCAGCCGACATCGTCGTACCCGAGGTTCGCGACCCCAACGACCTCATGTTCCTCCGCCTCGCGCTTGCCGGTGAGGCAGACGCGCTGGTCACCGGCGATCAGGACCTACTGTCGCTCATGGATTTCCCCGTTCCCATAGTGACGCCTGTAGGGCTCAGAGAGATGCAGGACTCGGCCTGACTCTCTCAGGATCGTGCTTTCCGTTTGCCGCGTACCCCATTCAACCGACCCGGTCGGTCACACGCGGTGCTACGGCCACTGTCCGATGCGGGTCCAGATCCTGGCCGTCCCTTGGGGTTGGTCTAAACTCACGTACTCCGCAGTACGCACGATCTCGCTTGGCTGACGTCCTTCCGCGCCCGCTTGTCGTTCTGGGTGAAGCCCTTCGCCCGGTTTCCGACAACATTGCGCGCCGGATGGATGACGAGCCGCCCTCGGCTCAGCCGTGCTTGGACATAATAGGCTTCGCATCGCGGCACTTGGGGATGATCGAAGACCGCGTGGCGCGACTCGTCGAGGCGATCGACCATGACCTTGCTGGCGTGACGGGCCCCGACGCTGCCGATTCGGCCGTTTGGCGAGCCACATCGCGAGTCGAGATCCACATCGAGGGCCTGTTGGACCAGTACGACGAGGTCCGCCGTGTGAAGCCCGAGAGTGGCGACTTCCATGCCTACGCTCTGCTTGGCGGGATCTACCACAACCTTCTCGAGCAGGTACAGACATGGCTGAATGATGTCCTGGAGTCCGTCGATGACCCGGTCGGCGCCCTGCGAAAGCGCGGGCTACCAACCGAGGGGCATGTCGAGATCACCATCCCATTGACAGTGGAGCCGCCGCCGCAGGTCGACGAACTCGCACGGTGGGCCCAACAACGGACCACTGGGCGGGCAAGCTACACCCGGACATACAACGACGGGTTTGAGCGCAAAGTCACGGGCCATGAGCGCCGCAGTTGGTTTACTTGGGTGTTGATCGGCTTCGGCCTTGGCTGGCTTGCCGGAGACGATGGTGACGAATAGCCCATCGCGCTTCCACACCCGCATGTAGGCCAGGACCTCCTTGCTCAACACAACTCGAGCCGACGAGCGCACGGCCGCAACCTCCAACGCGGGCATAGCGCGTCTCCACGCGGCCGCCTACCCGCCGCCCGAATGTTGGCACACGCCCGCTGACCTTGCGTAAACTGCCGTCGATCGCCGACTGATCCGACGGCGGTTTGGGGAGAGAATCATGATGCTCGTCGAGCAAATCTGGACCGGCAACGCCTACCGGAACTTCAACTACCTCATCGCCTGCTCGGAAACCGGGGAGGCGCTCGCCATCGACCCGCTGGACTACAGCAAGTGCCTCGCAAATGCCAAGGACCACGGTTGGGAGATCACGCAAGTGCTCAACACCCACGAGCACGGCGATCACACGGGTGGCAACGGCCCGATGATCGAGGCGACCGGCGCCAAGCTGCTCGCCCACGCGGGGGCCGGCGCACGAATCAGCGGCATTGACATCGGTCTCAACGCCGGCGACACCGTTTCCGTCGGGCGCACCGTCGAGCTGCTCGCGATGGACACGCCCGGCCACACGATGAGCCACGTCTGCCTGCTCTCCAAGACCGACCAGCCCGCGCTCTTCAGCGGCGATACGCTGTTCAACGCGGGGGCTGGCAACTGCCATGGCGGTGGCCATCCCGAGGAACTCTACGAGACCTTCGTCAAGCAGCTTGCCCAACTGCCGGACGATACCCAGATCTACCCCGGTCACGACTACATCACCAACAACCTGGCCTTCACACTGGACCGTGAACCCGACAACGGGGCGGCGGCGGACCTCCTGGCCGAGCTTGAGACGGCCCACGATCCGGGCCGCGCGATGGTGACGACGTTGGCGCAGGAGAAGGACTTCAACACGTTCTTCCGCCTGACTAGCGCCACGGTGATCCAGAAGCTGCGCGAGTCCTTCTCCGACCTCCCGGACGACCCTTCGCCGAAGGAGGTGTTCCTCAAGCTGCGGGAACTCCGCAATAGCTGGTGACGGTTGCCGGGACCGAGGCCGCCCAATGAACGTCCCCGCCACATTCCGCCTCGCCCTCTATGCTGCCGCAATTCTCGCCGGCGTCAGCGCAGCGGCCGCAACGACGTCTGCCACAATCAACGGCTACGTGCGTACGATCGGCGGCGATCCGGTCCCGTCGGCGCAAGTCGCGATCATCCATTCCCCCTCGGGTACCCATGCCACCGCCGTCACAGCGGCAAACGGCGCATTCCACCAGTCGGGCCTGCGTGTTGGCGGCCCCTACGAGATTCGGTTCTCGGCCGAGGGATTCCAGGACCAAACGCTCACCAACGTCACGCTGACGCCCGGCCCCCAGCCTCCCTTCGCCGCGGTGCTGCTTCCGCTGGGCGTCGAGGAGGTCCTGGCCACGGCGAGCGCGGTCGTGTCGGCGCGCGACCTCAACAACGGCGTCGGCTCGGCGTATACCGCGGCCGACATCGCCGGCCAGCCGTCCATCACGCGCGATGTCATCCGCACTTTGCTGCGCGACCCGCTCGCGCAATCGGCGGGCGAAGGGAACCTCTCCGTCGGCGGGGTCAATCCGCGCTTCAACGGCCTCGCCATCGACGGGTCCCTGCAGCAGGACGACTTCGGCCTCAGCAGCGGCACGTATGCCACCAGCCGCTCGCCGATCAACCTCGACGCCGTGGAGTCGGCATCGCTCGTGGCATCGGACTACTCCGTGAGCGCATCGGGCTTCACAGGGGGGCTGGTCAACATCACCACGAAGTCCGGGACCAACGAGTGGGACGGCGCCGCCTTTTACACCTTCCACGGCAACGACCAGGTGGGCGACACCTACGACGGCAGCCGCAGCTTCACACCGAGCGCATTCGAGGAGAAGGAGTACGGCCTCTCCGTCGGTGGGCCGCTCATCGCCAACAGGCTGTTCGTCTTTCTGTCGTACGACGAGTTCGAGGCCGTGCAGCCCGTGGACTTCGCGGCGTTCGACAGCGCGAGGGGCATCCAGCCGGGGTTCTTCGAGGCATTGCGCGGCGTGGTCAGGGACGTCTACGGCTACGATCCCGGTGGCCGGCCTGCATCCGCCTCCACGCCCGAGGGATCCGAACGGACGCTCGTCAAGTTGGACTGGAACGCCAGTGACGCCCACCGGGCGTCGTTCACCTACCAAGAGAGCCTCGAGACCGGGACATCCGTCGGCGCCGACCGGTTGGCGTCCGCGTGGATCGACATCCCGGTGGAACTGACGGCCTACACCGCGCAGCTCTTCTCCGACTGGAGCGACCGCGTCTCGACGACAGTGCGCAGCAACCTCAAGACGTTCACCCGCGGTCAGAACTGCCGCGCGCCTGGCATCGGCGCGCTCGAGTTCGACAACCTCGAAGCGGCGGACGTGGCCGGGACGCCGCTCGCCGGGTTGCTCACGGGGAGCGTCGACCTCGTCGCCGGGTGCGACCGCTTCCGTCACGCGAACGCCTACGACGACGAGCGCCTGCAGCTCTTCGGGGCCCTCGACTACCTGGCCGGCGACCACATCCTGCGTATCGGCGGCGAGCGCGAGTCCTTCGACCTCTTCAACCTGTTCGTGCCCGGCTCCAACGGCCGCTTCGTGTTCGCGGACTTCGCCGCCATCGCGGACCGGCGGGCGCGGGTCGACTACGTCAACGCGGCATCGAACAACGCCGCCGACGCGGCCGCGGCGTGGGGGTACGAGCGCACGACCGTGTTCGTGCAGGACACGTGGCAGGCGCGGCCCGACCTCGAACTGACGGCCGGGCTGCGATACGAACGGTTCGCCCAGGACGAACGTCCGGACGCCAGCCCGGCCGTTGCCAGCGCCTACGGCATCCGCACGGACAGGAACCTCGACGGGTTGGACCTCCTGTTGCCGCGCTTGAGTTTCCGTTGGACGGGCATGCCCCGTACTGCCGTGTCCGGCGGCGTGGGCCGCTTCTCCGGCGGCGACCCCAAGGTGTGGACTTCAAATGCGTTCCAGGTGCCGACGGTTTTCTCGCGCACTTTCGCGACCGGCGTCTCGCCGACATCGGTGCCCGCCGAGCTTCGGGCGATGGTTGCCGCGGGTCGTCCGGTGGCCATCGATGCCATCGCGCCCGGTTTCGAGATGCCGTCGGATTGGAAGGCGTCCCTGCGGCTCGAACGCGATCTCGACCTGACCTTGGGCGCGCTCGATCTCGGCACGGGCTACACCTTGACCGCGCAAGCCTTGCTGACAGTGACCGCGGACGGCTTCCTGTGGACCAACCTCGCGCAGACCCGATTGCCGGCCGCGCAACCGACCGGAGTCGCGCCGGATGGGCGCACAATCTACGCCGACCTCGACGACCTCGGCATCCTGAACCTCGTCACCCTAGCCAACCACCGCGAGGGAAGCAGCCGGATCCTGACCGCGGCTCTCGCCAAGCGCTACGACATGGGTCTCGATTTCCAGGTGAGCTACGCCTGGCAGGACGTCGAGACGGTGACCGAGGGGCTGTCGTCGCGCGGCATCTCCAATTGGCGCGGCATCGCGGATGCTGATCGGAACCGGCCGTCGCCTCGCACCTCGCCTCACCAGGTGACCCACGCGGTCAAGCTCAACGTCGGCTACGAGCGCGACTTCGGCGCATTCCGTGCCCACGCCGACCTTTTCGCCCGTGCCTGGTCAGGCGACCGCTTCACCTATACGTTCGACGTGGACCGCGGTAATGCGCTCTTCGGCCGTGCCGGCGCGGGCGAGAGCCCCTACGACAACAGCCCGCTCTACGTTCCCGCTCGGCCCAACGATGCCGCGGTCGTCTACGGCAGCGGGTTCGACCAGGCAGCCTTCTTCGCGTACCTCGATGACAATGATATCGACGCCGGGATCCATCGGCCCTATTCGGCGGATGCGGGCATGAACCAGGTCTGGGATCTGCGGCTGCGCCTTGAACTCCCCCGCCTGGGCTTGGGTTCCCGGATCGGCGACAGCCGGGCGAGCATCGTTCTCGACGTGGAGAACGTGCTGAACCTGCTGAACGACGAATGGGGCACCTATCACGCCGGGCCGCGCTTCGGCCAAGCCGCCGTCGTCCGTGCGGACCTCGTCTCGGCGGCCGATGTCGCGGCGTTGGGCGTCGATGGCGCGCCGGCACTCACGGGCAATGCACCACGCACGGCCTGCCGGCAGCCGCGGGACTGCGTCTTCCGCTACAACCGGTTTCGGGCGATCGCCGCCGAGTTCCCGTCAGCCGCCCGGTCGGTCTATCGAATCCGGCTCGGATTCCGCTTCGAGATCTAGGGACGCGTCGTCTTAAGCGAGCTGGTGGATCACCGCTTCCCGCGTTTCGGTATCGAAGGTGGCGTAGGTACCCGTGCGCGCCGGCGGACGCGGCTGCGCACAGGAGCCGGGATTGATGACGGTAACGCCACCTGCGCGATGCACCAAAGGCACGTGCGTATGACCGAAACAGACCATGTCGTACGGCATCCGGGCGAAAGCCGCCAGACGCGGGCTGCCCGGCTGGATGTACTCGTCCTCGCCGAGGCCCGTATGAGGTCATGAGCACGCGCACGCCGCCGAAGTCGAACTCGCGCATGGGCGGCGCATCGGCGAGGAACGCCAAGGACTCCGCCGGGAAGGAGCGACGGCACTTCTCCAGGTAGTCGGGATTCCGCCCCCCGAACAGTACCGCCTCGTGGTTGCCCTGGATGCAGCGGACGCCGTGGTCGGCCAGCAGCGCCACGGTATCGGCGCAGAACTCGTACTCGCTCACCGCGTCGCCCGCACAGAGGATTGCGTCGGCCGTCGACAACTCCGCCAACACGCGCGACAGCGCCTCGGCATCGGCGTGGATGTCGGAAACGATGCCGATGAGCACGGCCAAACGCCCTGAAAACCCGCGATAATCCAGCTTACCCGCCTTTGGGTCGCTACGCACACTTGGCCTGCGCCGAGTGGAGCATCCACGAGGCCGTCACCCAATCAGCCGACTTCAGGCGTATCATGGTCGAATGACGCTGGGCGTTCGGTCGATTCCGCCACGCCAAGCTGGATTCACGGTACCTCGTACGGTGAAGGGCTACGCAGACGGGTCGGAGGTTTGACTCATGAAACGCTCTTGGGAGGAGGTCGAGACCGAGCTGTGGAAGCTACACTCGGCGGGCGAGATCGATCTTGACGCGCCCGCAGGCCGGGCTACTGATGGCGGCGAGAACGCCAACGATCGTGCGATCCGAGATGCAATCTGGCGCATCCAAGGGTTTGAAGGCAGGGGTCGCGACCGTATCTGCGCGGAGTGCGGCAAGCGCTTCTGGGGACCGTGGATTGCCTATGTCCTGTGTTCCGCCAAGTGCAACGACGTTCAGAACAAGCGCCGCTTCGAGATCATGCGTCGCTATCGGTGGTCTGCCTTCTAAGCGAGCACTGGGCAAGCTGACTGCTCCGACCGACCTTGAGCCAGGTATCGCCCGCCAGGGCTTCTCGGCACTGCCCATCACCTTCCATCATGCGGAAGTGGCCGGTGCTCTGCCACGGCATCACGCGGACCCGTTTGACCGGATGCTGATTGCCCAAGCGCAGTCCGAGGCACTTACGCTCGTCACGCGGAACAACCGAATGGGGTTGTACGGTGTGACCATGATCGAAGCCTGATGGGTGTACTCAGGAGACCGTGCGGCTTGTCGAAACTACAGGAGTGGTGCTCAGGGAGGGAGTCGAACCCTCACGCCACTAAGGACACTGGAACCTAAATCCAGCCCGTCTACCGATTCCGGCACCTGAGCGAGGGTCCAAGAGCTTAACAGGACGTCGCTAGGCCCGTCGTGGTGGCGACGTGATCGAGAGCTCCGTGCTAGGCGTTCTCACCCGCCGAACCTCCGGAGACCCGGCCAAGTGCTAGGATTCCGACGCGCTCCTTACAACGTCAAGCAGAGGAGAGAGCCATGCCTCGAACTATCAAAGGCGCGCGTGTTTGGTCGGTTGCGGAAGCCAAGGCGCACCTCTCGACGATTCTCCGTCTGGCCGAGTCGGATGGGCCTCAGTGATTGGATTGCGCCGATCATGCGTGGTTTTGCCGTTGAGGGTCTGGCTTGCACAACGCCGCGACCGCAAGCCCCTGGGTCAGTGGCTAGTCCAAAACGCACCTAGCAGTGCGCCAATCCCGACGGCGGACCGCGAGGAGTCGAGCGCGGAGATTCCATTCGTCAACGGTTGACGAAGGTTGGAGGTGCCGAGCCGACTGATGCCGCCAGCCACACCGTCCGCCGGAATCCGCAGGACCGCGCGGCGTATACTCGCGCCGTCAGCCCGGGTGGTGAAACTGGTAGACACAGGGGACTTAAAATCCCCCGGGAGAACCCCGTGCCGGTTCAAATCCGGCCCCGGGCACCATACGCGGACGGATGCTGCGGCCAAGGCCCTCAACAGCCGTAAATCAGCGCAACAGCCACGATCCGAACCGCTCGTTCATGTCCTCGCCGTTGTCGGCCCACCACGACCAGTCGCTGCGCAGCGCAAGCTTGGTGTTCTCGGGCGCGGTGGGCATATGGCCAGCCATGGCGATGCCGGTGGCAAGGTGGCTTGAGACTAGCGCTTCCGCGGAGCGGCGCGAGGGGCTGTAGGCGATGTAGCGGCTGACGGCGGCCATCGAAGCGGGCCGGGATGCGTACGCGAGGAGTCGATGCGCCGCCGCCCCGTTGCCGGATCCGGACACGATGGCGAGGTTGCTGATCTCGAGCACCTGGCCGTGCCAGACGATCGTGAACGGCTGGTCCTCGAGGACCTGGGCGTTGAATATCCTGCCGTTGTAGGCGGTGGTCATGGCCACTTCGCCGTCGGCGAGCATCTGTGGCGGCTGCGCGCCCGCATCCCACCACACGACTTGGTCCTTGATGGTGTCGAGCTTGGCGAAGGCCCGGTCGACGCCTTCCGGCGTGTCGAGTGCCGCGTAGACCTCCGCGGCCGGGACGCCGTCGGCCATGAGGGCGAACTCGAGATTCGCGAGTGGTGTGCGGCGCATGCCGCGCCGTCCGGGGAACCGCTCGAGGTCGAAAAAGTCCTGGATGGTGCGGGGGACGTCGCCCGTCGTCCGCTCGTGGTTGTAGGCGACGATGGTGGAGAAGAACAGCATCCCGATGCCGCATTCGCTGATCAAGCCGGAATGGAAGTCGTCCTCGGGCGCCGAACCGTCCGTGCCCGGCGCCAGCAGCGAGACGGTGAGCGGCTCGAAGAGACCTTCGTCGCAACCCCGGACCAGATCGGGAAACTGGATGTCGACGACGTCCCAGTAGACGTTGCCCGCTTCCACTTGCGAGCGGATCTGCGACAGGCCGCCGCTGTAGTCGTCGAGGGTGACCTCGATACCGGTGTCGGTGGCAAACGGCTTGAGATAGGCCTCCTCGCAGGCGTCAGCGTACGAGCCGCCCCACGAGACAACCGTCACGGACTCGGCCGAAGAGGTGGGTCCGATAGCAACCAGCGCGGTGAGCAGGCCGCTGGCGATCGCCTTGACCGAAGTGGCGCGCATGTTCGTTCTCCCTGTGCCGAATTGCCGTGGACTTGACGACAGCACGGCCGCCCGGCATTTTGCCAGCATGGCGAATGGTTTGGCTTGACGCCACTGCGGGATATCGCCGAGGAGGAGCGACGGCACCATCACCCATGAGAGTTCTTGCGGCTATCGCCTTTTCCGTGGCGCTCTATGTCCCGGCGTCGTCTCAAGAGCCGGGCATCTACCTGAGCATGGAAGGTCGCCTCATGGAGTCGGGCCTGCGGTTCAGTCCCGGCGGCGAGACCCGGTACCGGGTCAGCGACTACATGCAGCAGCTATGGATGGCCGCGACCGCTCAGACCTTGGCGGCCAGGGGCGAGGCAGCAGGTTGTTCCTCCCTGGGCTGGGGGGAGGAGGAGGCGCGTTTCGATTGCCCCTTGGGCCACGACGACTACATCTTCACGTTCACCTACGATCCTTGGGAAGGCGCCTCGGTTTTGAGGGTCTACGACGCAGGCACCGAAGCGTACATCGGACCCGATCAGGTCGAGGATTTGATCTGGGAACTGCCCGGTGCGGACGATCAGGAAGCCCTCGATCGCGCGGAGATCGACCACATCGCGGTCACGGTGGACATGAAAGCCGTGTTCAGAAGCGGCAGGTCCAGATCGCTCCAAGCCTTAGGTACGGCGGACTCGGTCAACGACACGATCGACTACGCCGGCCGGACACTGGGCGACCTGCTCAAACAGGTCGGCAGGGGCATCGGCTCCCGCCTTGACACGCTCGAAGTGCGACTGACCTGCCGGATCGAGCTCAAGGACGGGCAAGTCTTCGAACATCGCTACGCCATGCCGCCAGCCGACCCAGAAACCCTGTTCACCGACATATGGCCAAGCCACGTATCCGAGGCTAGGTGGACACTTTCAAGCCAATACGAGGCAAGGCAGCTCAAGGCGCTGCAGATGTTCAGACGACAGGCCAGGCCAGGTGGCTAGACCAATCCGGCATCGGCGTCCTCGGCGCTCAACGCCGAGTCGCGCTCTCCCCGGGGGCCGATACCCCCGCCGCCCGGCGTCTCCATCACGAGCGTCGCCCCGGCCGGCACCACGTCCTGCCCTTTCCCGCGCAGTTCCGGTCCGTCCTTGATGTAGACCCGTCCGGCTGCTCCCGCACCGCCGTCGCGCCGTCCGCGTGCTGGGTGCTTGATCCGGTCGAACATCTTGGAAATCACGAACGGCGCGCCTTCGGCATGCTCGATCTCGATGACTTGGCCCAAGCCACCGCGATACTGCCCTGCCCCGCCCGACCCCGGCAGGTATTCGCGTCGGCGGATGACGAGCGGCGCGGTCACTTCGTTGACTTCCGTCGGCGTGGTCCGGACCCCGGAAGGAAACGCGGTGGTGGACAGGCCATCCTTGGTGGCACGCGCGCCGGTGCCGCCGTTGAAGATCGGGTTGATGACAAACGGCGCGCTCGAGAAGTTGCCCGTCGCCGCCGGCACGGAACGCAGCACGGGGTTCCAGATGCACGACGCGCCTTCGGCTGGCGCGACGCCTGGCACGACCTGGTCCAGGCAGCCGAGGACCACGTCCGGGAGCATCTGGCCGAGGGCGTGGCGCGCGGAAACCGCAGCGGGCGGCTGTGCATTCAGGATGCAACCGACCGGCGCCCGCACCGTCACCGGGCCTAAGGACCCCGCATTGTTGGGAATATCGTTGCCCACGACGACGCGCACGCCGAACGACGCGTACGCCTCGGTGTAGTTCGACGGCACGTTGATGCCGAAGGCAGAGAGGCCCGACGTGCCCGCGAAGTCGACGTCGATCGTGTCGCCGGCAACCGTCAAGGCGCAGGCGATATGTACCGGCATGTCGTAGCCGTCCACATCCATCGTGTAGCGGTAGACTCCGTCCGGCAGCGCACGGATCTCCTCCGCCATCGCCTGGCGCGACGTCTCGACGATCCACCGTCCGACCCGGTCGATGTCGGGAAGGTCGAACTCGCGCATCATCGCGAGCAGTTGCTCGCCGCCGCCACGGTTGCAGGCTGTGAGCGAGTAGAGATCGCCCTCGGCAACGACGGGGTCACGGACGTTGTCCGCGATGATCCGCATCAGGCTCTCGTTACGCACGCCGCCGTCGAAGAGTTTCATGATCGGGATGCGTAGGCCCTCCTCGTAGAGGTCGCCCGCATCCGGGCCGAAACCGCGACCGCCGACGTCGGCGATGTGGCTGGTCGCAGCGAAGAGCCCCACCGGGTCGTCCCGCCTGAACACCGGCGTCACGGCGGTGAAATCGTTGAGGTGGCCGGTACCGTCCCACGGGTCGTTGGTGATCAGCACGTCGCCCGGTGCCAGGCTGGCGAGTGGATACGCGTTGAGGAACCTGCCGACGGCCGCCGCCATCGCATTGACATGGCCCGGCGTCCCCGTGACCGCCTGCGCCAGCATCTCACCGCGCGTGTCGAAGACGCCTGCGGACAGGTCGCCCGCTTCCCGGACCACGGTGGAGAACGCTGTTCGCATCAGCGTCTGCGCCTGCTCCTCGACGATGGCCAAGAGGCGGTTCCAGACCAATTGGTCGCGGATGTCGCTCACGTTGTCCTCCCGAGCCAGATGTTGCCAGCCTCGTCCAGGCGCGCGGAAAAACCTTGCGGAACAACCGTGGACGTCTGGTCCTCGATGATTGTCGACGGTCCGTCGATCCGGTCCCCCGCGCGCAACGCCGAACGGAGGATGCGCCCAGACATCGCGTCCTGGGCGACCGCCGCATCCAGCTTGATCGCCGGTACGTGCGGCTCCTCCCCGCGCAAGGTCAATGTCCAGCTCAGCACTTCGACGTCCAAGCGTGGAATCAGGCGCCCATAGAGTTGCTCGTAGGCAGCGTCGAAGGCATCGCGCATGTTCTCCGTGGTTGGATCGGCGGGGACGTCGACAGCGATTTCATAGCCTTGGCCGAGATAGCGCATGTAGGCGCGCCGCAGTTCCGTGAGCCGACCCGGGGCGATGGCATCGACGATTTCGTGCGCTTCCCGGCGCATGTCGGCCATCACCGCGTCGACCAAGCCCGGATCGAACTCGGACAGGCGAAGGTAGCGGCTCCGGACCACTTCGAACGCGACAGGCGCCGCCAAAAAGCCCATTGCAGATCCGACGCCGGCGGAAGGCGGTACGAGCACAGCGTCGAGCCCAAGCTTCTCAGCGATCCGTGCCGCGTGGATGGGTGCGGCACCGCCGAAGGCGATCAACGTTCTCCCGGCGGCGTCCTTGCCCCATTCGGCGGCGTGCGCACGAGTCGCCGAGGCCATGTTCTCGTCAACGACCTCGGCCACCGCCGCCGCCGCGTCGGCGATCGGGCAGTCGCGCCCGCGCCAGGGTTCCCCGACGCCGTGTTGCAGCGCCCGCGCGGCCGCTTGCGTATCGAGGGTCATCGTCCCGCCGGCGAAGCGGGCTGGATCAAGACGACCGAGGATGACATCGGCGTCCGTGACCGTCGCGCCATCCCCGCCGCGTCCGTAGCACGCCGGTCCCGGTTCGGAGCCTGCGCTCTGCGGACCGACGGCGATGCGCCCGAGCTTGTCGACGCTGGCGATGGATCCCCCGCCGGCGCCGATCTCCACCATCTCGATCACGGGGATGCGCACCGGCAAGCCGCTGCCTTTCTTGAAACGATAGCTGCGATCCACCTCGAAGGCGCGAGAGTACTGCGGCGTGCCGTCGTCGATCAGGCAGATCTTCGCCGTCGTACCGCCCATGTCCAGCGAGACCACACGGTCCAGGCTCAATTCTGTCGCCATCTGCGCGGCGAGTATGGCGCCGCCAGCCGGACCCGACTCCACTAGGCGAATCGGAAACTCACGGGCCGCGTTCAGCGACGTCAGACCACCGCCGGAGGTCATCATCAGGAAAGGGCACTCGACCCCCATTCCCTCGAGGCGTTCATTGAGGTCCGCCAGGTAGCGGGACATCAGCGGTTTGACGTAGGCGTTGGCGCAAGCCGTCGAGAACCGCTCGAACTCGCGAATCTCGGGACACACCGCGCTTGCCAAGGTGACGGCAACATCCGGCAACTCGCGGCCAAGAACACTTGCCACCGTCTCCTCGTGGGCCGGGTTGGCGTAGCCGTGGAGGAAACCCACGGCGACGCTCTCGATGGCGTCGGCGGCGAGGCGAGGAACCAGGGCTTCGACGTCCCCGGCCTCGAGCGGCGTCAACACGTCACCCGCCGCATTCATGCGCTCCGCTACTGTCAGCCGCCATCGGCGAGGCACCAACGGCCGAGGCCGGTCGATGTTCACATCGTACTGTTCGAAGCGGTTCTCGAAGGCCATCTCGATCACATCGCGGTGGCCTTCGGTGGTAACCAGGGCAGTCCGCGCACCGCGGCGCTCGATCAGGGCATTGGTGGCCAGGGTGGTACCGTGCAGGACGACGCCGACGTCCGTAGCCTTGGTCCCGGCGCGGGCAAGGACGTCCTGCAAGCCGTGCACCACGCCGGCCGCCGGTTCGGCGTGTGTGGTGAGTACCTTGGTCGTGACCGTACGACCGCCGGTCTCGAGCACCACGTCGGTGAACGTGCCGCCGATGTCTACCGCGACGCGGTCAGCCACTGGTCTCGAAATAGAGGTGATGGTGCAACGCGCAGCCGGGATTGAACCGGGCTCCGCAGTCCGGGCACGCGGATTCGCACGCCAGGTAGGCCGCTATCGTCAACTGGTGGCCGCAAACGCCGCACAGGATCGCGCGCTCCTCTCGCTCGGACACGGGCCAGACATCCGGCGCATGATCCGCGACGGCGCGATGGCAATCAATGCACGGATACCACGCGTCGCAGCACTTGAACTTGAGCGCGATGACATCGGTGGGGCCCGCGTAGTGGCTGCAACGGGTCTCGGCGTCAATGTCTACGCCGAGGACATCGACGCCGTGAACGCGTCTGCGCAACGTGCTATTCCGACTTTTCGGCGCCCGTCTGCGACTGCTCCTGGCTGGCCTCGTCGCTGCTCTTGAGCTTGCGTCCGTCGGCCATCTCGCCGAGGAACGCCGGCAATTCGATCCCCGCCATCTTGGCGACTTCGTGGAACGGCGGCAGGGCCTGGGTCAGGCCGCCGAGGAAGTTCCCCACCGCATCGCCCTTGCCGCCGTCGAAGACGACGACCTTCTCGAAATCGATGTTGCTGATGGCACTCGCCTGAACCTCGGCGATCTGCTCGAGCTTGTCGACGATCATCAGTTGCGCCGCCTTGTCGGGACTGCCCGCAGCGGCGAGGACGATGTCCCTGAACCCCTCGGCCATCTTGGTGAGGATCTCCATGCGGCCTTGGGCCTCGCCCGCGAGCTTGGCGCGCATCGCATCGCCTTCCGCTTCACCGGCGAGAACCTCGCGTTGCTTCTCGCCCTCCGCCTCCGTGCGAACGCGGTCGCGTTCGATCTCCGCGGGGACGACGATGTCGGCGTATTCGCGCGCCCGGTCGCGCTCGGCGCGGGCCACCTCGGCCTCGCGCTCCGCCACATAGCCTTCCTGCTCCGCAGCCGCCTCCTTCACGGATTCGGCTGCGTCGCCGCGGCGTTTGGCTTCGGCCTGCGCTTCGCGAAGGTCCGCCTCGGATGACGCTTCGACCGCGCGTGCCTGGTTCTCGCCGGTCACCGCCTTGGCGTTGGCGTCCGCGACGCGGACGCGTTGGTCCTGTTCGGCTTCCGCGGAACCGACCGCACCGTCACGTTCCTGCTGCGCCACCTGCACCTTGGCCTGGTTGACGGCCTCCGCAGCGGCGCGCTGACCGAGCGCCTCGATGTACCCGGACTCGTCGGTGATGTCGGAGATGTTGACGTTGATGAGGTTGAGACCGACCTTGATGAGTTCCGACTCGATGTTCTCGAGCACTCGCGACTCGAACTTCTCACGGTCGCTGTTGATCTCTTCGATGTCCATCATGGCGAGCGTGGCCCGCAACTGGCCGTAGATGATGTCCTTCGCCGTCTCCTCGATCTGGCGCGTGTCGAGCGACAGCAGCCGCTCGGCAGCGTTGTTCATCAGTTCCTGTTGCGTGCCGATGCCAAACGTGAAACGCGACGGCACGTTGACCCGGATGTTCTGTTTCGACAAGGCCCCGCGCAGGTCGATGTCCACCGTCATCGGGGTGAGATCGAGGTAGCGATAGCCCTGTATCACCGGCCATACGAACGTCGTCCCGCCGTGGATCGGCTTTGCCATGCGGTCGCCGCCGACCTGGCCGTACTTGACCAGGATCTTGTCCGACGGGCAGGTGCGAATGCGCCGGATGGCGGCGATCAGCGCCACCATGAAGATCACCGCCGCGATGACGATGACGATTATCGTGGGTGAGAACATTGTGGGACTCCTTGGGTTCTTCGACGTCAGGCGGGACGCGGCTTGGTTTCGGCTTGGTTGGCGACTAGCTGTGAGTCGGTCGCGGTCGTCGCATTCCCGACGACGAGCTGGCTGCCGGAAAAGCCCAGCACGGTGACCGCCGAATTGCGCTTCAAGCCCTCGCCGTCGGTGACGGCATGGTATTCCATGAGCCGCCCCTGGACCGATACGCTCACCTTGCCGACGCCGTGGCGGCCTTCCGGGACGGCCAATGTGACGGTGCCAGCCTGTCCGACGGTGTTCTCGATCCGGACGTTTCCTTCATGCTTCAGCATGGCCAGCAGGGCAAGCAGGCCGATGTTGATGCCGGTGAAGAGAGCGCCCACCACGAGGCCGACCAGCACGACGAAGACGATGTGGGTCAGCCCCCAGTCGTAGGCCATCAGTCCGCCCCACGACAGACCCATCAGGAACGACACGCCGTTGCGGATCGTGAAGATGTTGCCGAAGGCGCTGTCGCCACCGACGTCGTCGCCGATGGCACCTTCGTCGAGGTTCGGGACCTCGCCGGCGTCGGCCTCGTCTACCTCGCCGATGCCGAACAGGCTGAACACCACCTGGATGGCGAACACCGAGGTCGAGAACAGGGCGATGACGAACAGCGCTTGCTGCAGCGCAGACAGGCCGTCGAACCACTCGCTCATTCCGCAATCCCGCCGTCAGACACGCATTCAAGTATCAGCGAGACAACGGATCGCACTCAAGTGAGGAAGCCGTGGAAGTTTCCCCGAGGGCGCCTCCACGGTTTCTGCACAGTGACGAGCCCTAGCGGGCTGTGCCCTTCGAGGTGCGCGGCCCGCCCGGGTCGCGCACCTCGCGGGAGCTCACACCGTGTAGCCTTCCTCGCTGATCGGCAGCGTGCGGATGCGGCGTCCTGTCGCGGAGTAGATCGCGTTGCACACCGCCGGGGCCAGCGGCGGCAGCGCCGGCTCGCCCAAGCCCGTGGGTGAGAAGTCGCTGTCCACGAAGTGCACATCCACCTTCGGCGTCGCCCCCATGCGCAGCAGCGGGTACTTGTCGAAGTTCGACTGCTGCACGCGACCGTTCTCGAAGGTGACCGACAGCCCCATCATCGTCGACAGGCCGTCGACGACCGAGCCCTGCATCTGGTTCTCGGCCCCACTCAAGTTCACGATCGGGCCGACGTCGGCCGCCACGGTCACCTTGTGGACCTTGATCTTCTTGTCCGTATCCACGCTGACGTCAGCGACTTCCGCAATGTGGCCCATGTGGCTGAAGTAGAACGCGAGCCCCAGGGCACGGCCGTCGGGCATATCGCGCCCCCACCCGGCCTTCTCGGCAGCGAGCTTCACGACGTTCGCCGCGCGCTCCGTATTGAGCGTCCCCGGATTGTCCGGCACTAGCCAGCGCGGTTCGCCGAACACTTCGAGCAGCACTTCGAGATGGTCGCGACCCGCAGCGGCGGCCAGCTCGTGCAGGAAGCTCTGCACGACGAAGCCGAACACGTTGGCCCCGGGTGCACGCCAGGCGGCGCAACGGTTCTTCCAGTCGAGAGCTGTCTGCTCGAAACGCACGTTCGGAACCAGTCCGTTCGGGAACACGCCTTGCCCCAGGGCGCCACCGCTCACCGGTCGCCCGTCGTTGGCGAAGGTGATGAAGTGGTCCCGCCAGCCGGTGACCTTGCCCTCGGCATCCACCGAGCCTTCGAGCTGGTGGAAGCCGCCGGCCCGGTACAGGTCGTAGGCCATGTCGTCTTCGCGCGTCCACTGCAGCTTCACGGGAACGCCCGCGCGCTGCGTAATCGCCGCCGCCTCGCACATGAAGTCGTTGTACAGCCGGCGCCCGAAGCCGCCGCCGCAACGCATCTGGTGGAGCGTGATCTTGGACTTGTCGATGCCAGTGGCCCGTGCCACCGCGTCCATGCCCCAGTCGGGCGTCTGCGTCGGCGACCAGATCTCGAGCGCACCGTCCGCGAACGAGGCCGTGGTGTTCTGCGGTTCGAGCTGGGCGTGGCTGACGAAGTGGTAGGTGTAGTAGCCCGAGACGCGCTCGGCTGCCGACTCGAAAGCCGCGTCCACGTCGCCCTCGTCGACGACGCGTTCGCCGGCCTCGCCCCGCAAGCTCTCGGCTTCAGCCACGGCGGCGCTCCAACTGTCCTTGGAAGCCTCGGTCTCGTCCCACTCGACGGCGAGCGCGCGCTTGGCGCGGATCGCCGCCCAGGTCGACTCCGCAATGATCGCGACGCCCGGCAAGAGGTCCATGGCGTTGTCGTTGCCGTCCAGGATGAACGCGTCGTGCACGCCGGGCATGGCCTTGATCTCGGCGAGGTTCGCCGACTTGGCCTTGCCGCCGATGGCGGGGCACTTCTGATAGACCGCGTACTTCATGCCCGGGACCGACACGTCGATGCCGAAGAGCGCTTCGCCGCGGACCAGCGCCTCGTTGTCCACGCCCGTGATGCGCTTGCCGAGCAGCCGGAAGTCGCCGGTGCTCTTGAGCGTGAGCGATGCCGCGTCGGGTACGGGCATCTCCGCGGCATCGGCCGCCAAGGCCGTGTACTTGAGCTTTCGCCCGCTTGCCTCGTGGATGACGTGGCTGTCCCTGGTGGAGAGTTCTTCAGCGGGCACGCCAAGCTGCTTGGCGGCGGCGCCGACGAGCATCGCCCGGGCCGTCGCGCCTGCCTGGCGCAAGGGAGTCCAGTTCATGGGTATCGACATCGAGCCACCGGCGAATTGCATGCCGTAGGTCGCCGCGTCGATGGGGGACTGCACGACCGTCACGTCGTCCCAAGCGGCGTCGAGTTCCTCGGCCACGATCATCGGCAGCGATGTCTTCACACCTTGGCCGACCTCGGGGTTCTTGGCCAGCAGCGTGATGCCGTCGGCGTCGATGCGCACGTAGCCATTCGGCTTAAGCGGCCCACCCGCGGCCGCGGCTCGTGGCAGCGTGAACGAAAGCATCAGGCCGCCGCCGACGAGGCCGGTGAGTTTAATGAATTGGCGGCGGTCGAGCTTGGCGATTCCGAGTAGCCCGTCCGCGATCTGCTCCCGCTCGCCGGTGACGGCCGCGACGGTCTCGTTGATCCCTTGATAGTTGAGCGCGCTCATGTCCGGCCCTCCTTCATGCTCGCCGCCGCCGTCTTCACACCCTCCCGGATGCGCACGTACGTGCCGCAGCGACACAGGTTGCCCGCCATCGCCGCATCGATCGCGGCGTCGTCCGGATCCGGGTTGGAGCGCAGTAGCGCTTCCGCCGCCATGATCTGACCTGATTGGCAGTAGCCGCACTGGGCCACGTCGAGGTCAACCCAGGCCTGCTGCACCGGGTTCAACTCGCCGGCCGACCCCGCGAGGCCCTCGATCGTCGTCACGGTGCTGTCGCCCACCCCGGAAACCGGGAACGAGCACGACTTCACCGGATTCCCGTCGAGAAGCACCGTGCAGGCGCCGCATTGGCTGATTCCGCACCCGAACTTCGTGCCGACCAGCCCCAACTCGTCGCGCAACACCCACAGAAGCGGCGTTGCCGGATCGGACGCGTCGACTTCGCGCACCTCCCCGTTGACGTTCACGCGTAAACTCGCCATCCCTCGTTCTCCCCAAGTTGCGAATGCGCCGATTGTAGCGCGCATCGGGGGGCGTTTTTGACACCGACGAGCGCGTCGGGTTAGGTTGATCCGTTTCAGCCAATTGACGAGGACGGCATGGCGGCACCGGCCATGATCACCACGATCGACGACTTCGAGGCGGAGTACCGCAAAGGCATCGGCTACGTCATGCCGGCGCGGGGAAGCCGGGAAGCGAGCCTGGACAACATCCAGCGCTTCGGGGACGGCGTCGGAGACTACAACCCGTTGTACCGGGATCCGGCTTACGGGGCCCAGAGCCCTTACGGATCGGTCATCGCGCCGCCGATCTTCATCTACGGGGCGAGCTTGGGCATTGCGCTCGCGATCAACGGCAACATCGACGGCCGACGTCTGTCGTCGAGCTACTTTCCGATGAACTACGCGGGCGGCACGATCGAGTTCAAGAGGACCATCTGGCCGGGCGATCGCATCTCCGCCTCCGAGGAGATCATCGACATCCATCGCAAGCACAGCGACCGGATCGGCGACTTCGTGCTCTGCGAAGCGGGGATCAACTACCACAACCAGCGCAAGGAACTGGTCGCCACCAAGACGACGCTCATGGCGCGCTACCAGAACCTCGGCGGCGGCCGAACCATCCAGTACGACCGCGAGAAGAAGACCCAGGTGATCGAGGAGTCGCCGGACCCCTTGGTCTACGAACGCGAACGCTGCGGCGCAGACACGCGCTACTTCGAAGACGTAACCGTCGGCGACGAGATGCCACCCTTGCACAAGGGCACCTACACCGTCACGGAGCTCTTCCTGTTCACGCACGGCGTGGTCGGGACCCGCCGCAGCCCACGCGCCGCCCTCGAAGCCGAGGAGTCCAAGGACTTGGGCGGGGGCGGTCGTTACGACGCCGAGCATGCGCGCAACCGCCGCAACATGCCAGGGCAGTTCGACTGGGGGCCGCAAAGAGTCTGCTGGGTCGCCCAGATGGCGACCGACTGGATGGGCGACGACGGGCGACTCCTGAAGATGGAAACGCGCGTCCGCCATCCCAACGTGGTCGGCGACACCAATACGCTGTTCGGCAAGGTGGCCGCCAAGACCGCAGTTGGCGACGAACACCTGGTCGAGCTGGACGTCTACAACGAGAACCAGGCGGGGCTTGCCACCGTGGAAGCGCGCATCACGGTCGCCCTGCCGTCGCGGGCCGCCTGACCGCATCGAGCCGTTGCAGCAGGTCAAGCCGTTGCCGCGCCCTCTGTCTTTGAAGGTCGCCTTCGCGGCGTGCGTACTGCTGGTCGTTGCCCATGCGGCGGCGAGCAGTCATGCGCATGAAGGTGACCACGCCGACGAGATGTGCCTGGTCTGTGTTGCCAGCGCCGAACTCGCCCCGGACACATCGGTTCCGGTGCAGGCCGCTGGACTCGCGACTGCGGGGGGCGAGCCCGATGGACAGGCCGCTGCGCCCTTCCCCGTGCGCCATGGCGACTATTCGGCGAGAGCACCTCCATCCTCTTGAGTGACGACGCAACGCGCCCTCAAGGGCGCCCAGGTTTGTTGTTTTCTTAAGGAGAGATGTCCTTGCGCAGCTTGATCCAATTTGCCCCTTTTGTCGTACTCGCCGTCCTTCTCGCACCGACCGTAGCGGCCGAAGAGGACGGGGCCACGGAGTCAGCCACCGCTGACGATCCGTCTATCGAAATCCTGGAAGTCCAGGCCCACCCGTTGTCCGGCGAAGGGCTGTCCCAAGCCGCTATCGCCTTGCACGGCGCAGACCTTGAACGTGAAGTCGCAGGGAGCATCGGAGAGACGGTGGCCCGTCAGCCGGGCGTCCACTCCGCGGCTTTCGGCGAGGCCGTCGGCCGACCCGTGATCCATGGCATGAGCGGCGCGCGCGTGCGCATCATGGAGGATCGCATCGACACCATGGATGCATCGGTCACCAGTGCCGACCACGCGACAACGGTAGATCCGTTCATCGCCGACCGGGTTGAGGTCTTGAAAGGTTCCAGCACGCTGCTCTACGGGCCCGGCGCCATCGGCGGCGTCGTGGACGTGCACACCGGCCGAGTACCGCATGAGCCGCGCGAGAGCATCACCGGGAAGCTCGAAGTGCGCGGCGCCGACAACGGCGGCCGGCGCAACGCCACGTTCCGCCTCGACGGCGGTGGCGAGACGGTGGCCTGGCACCTGGACGGCTTCACGCGCTCCGCCGACGAGTACGACATACCCGGATTCGCGGAGTCCGCGCGATTCCACGCCACCGAGGAGCATGAGGAGGAACACGACCACGAAGGCGAGGGCCACGACGAGGACGAAGAGGAGCACCACGACGAGGAAGACGAACACCACGACGAGGAGGAAGAGGCCTACGGCACGCTGCCCGGCAGCCAGGTCGATGGTCGGGGGGGTGCATTCGGCATCTCCGTGGTCGGCGACTGGGGCTTTGCCGGGGTCGCGGTGAGTACCTTGCGCTACGACTACGGTCTGCCCGGTGGCCACGGCCATCACGGCGAAGAGGAACACCACGACGAGGAAGAACACCACGACGAAGAGGGCCACGACGAGGAGGCCCATGAAGAGGAGGAAGAGCACGATCACGGACATGCCGACGAGGAAGGCAACGTCACCTTGGAACTGGAGCAGACCCGTGTGGACTTCGAAGCGGGCATCGCCGAACCGTTCGCCGGCATCTCCAGCCTGAACATCCGCATCGGCATGAACGACTACGAGCACGTCGAGATCGAGCCCAGCGGTGAGATTGGCACGCTGTTCGAGAACAACGCCTACGAGGCCCGGATCGAACTCGCGAATCAGGACCATGCCGGCCTCGATGGCGCAGTCGGCGTCCAGTTCGGCAATCGCGAGTTCTCCGCCGTCGGCCACGAAGCCTTCGTGCCCCCGGTGGACACGGGGTCTTTCGGCGTTTTCTGGGTCGGCGAGCGCTCAATGGAGGGATTCGACTTGGAAACTGGTGTCCGCCTCGACCGGGTAAGCCATGACCCAACGGCGTCGTCGAGCACCGATTTCACGACCTTCTCGGCATCGCTCGGGTTCGTGATTCCCCGCGACGACACCGTTTTCGGGTTGCACGCCGACTTTTCGTCGCGAGCGCCCATCGCCGAGGAGTTGTACTCCCACGGTCCGCACCCAGCCACCCAGAGTTTCGAGATCGGCGATCCCGGCCTCGATGCCGAGACGGCCCTCAATGCCGCCGCTACAGTGAACTTTGCGACCGGTCGCGTGGAATGGACGGCAACAGCCTACGCCACGACCTTCCGCGACCACATCTACCAGTTCGTGACGGGCGAGGTGGAGGACGGCTTCCTGGTAGCCCAGTACGGCCAGGCGGATGCAACGTATCGCGGCTTGGACGTATCTGCGGGCCTACGGCTGGCGACGTTCGACGGCGGCGACCTCTCGGGGCGCTTCCTGTTCGACACGGTCGCGGCGGAACTCGACATCGCGGGCAATGACCGCGTGCCACGCCTGCCGGCATCTCGTGCCGGATTCGGTCTCGACCTCGAGCGCGGGCCGCTGTCGGCATCGGTGGACTTCCTGCGCGTCTTCGAACAGGACGAACCGGCTGCCATGGAACTCGGGACCGATGCCTACGATGACGTAAGGGTCTTCCTTGCCCTCGACCTCGGAGAGAATGCGCGGCTCTTCTTCCAGGGGCGCAACCTGACTGACGACGAACAGCGTCAGCACACGTCCTACATCAAGGAGTTCGCGCCGCAACCCGGACGAACCCTAGAGGCGGGTTTCCGGTTGGCTTTCTGAGCGCGCATTGGCGAACATCGTCGGGATCCCGCACCGAGGGTCCCGACGATGCCAGCCTCCGCTTCACTGGAACAACTCGAAGCGCAAGCCGAGGCGCTTGCTCAAGATCTGAAGACCGGCGTTTTGCGTGCACGCTTGCGCGCCCGACGTGCCTTGCCCGATGCCGGCCATGAGTCTGCCAGCATCACGCCAGAAGAGGCTCGGCAAGTGGTGGCCCGGGAAGCGGGTTTCGCGGATTGGTTCGCCGTACAACGTGCCCTCAATGCCGAGGCTTTGAGTGGCGCGGAGGCGGAAGGCGCGCTGATCGATGCCGTGCTCGCCGACGCCGACGCGCGCGTCCAGGCCCTGCTTAGCCGCTGGCCGGACCTCGCCGCCACCTCGGTGTCGTGCGCCTTGGCCCTTGGCATGCCCGAAGCGGTCGACAGACTGGACCGGGACACGGTGAACACCGTCGTCGGGCCGCGCGGCTGGCCGCCGTTGCTCTACCTGTGCCACTCGCGCTACGGCCACCGCGACCCTGAACGCCGGGCCGCGTGCATCAAGCTGCTCCAGGCGTTGCTCGACCGCGGCGCGGATCCGAACGCGGGAATCCGTGAAACCGCGTCGCTACGCGGCTTTCGCACGGCCTTGGGTGCGGCCATCGGCTGGGCTCGAAACTCCGCCTTCGTAGACGCGCTACTCGAAGCAGGCGCCGACATTGCCGACGGTCCAACGCTCTACGAAGGGTCGGCCATGTGGGAGGCCGTGCGGCACAAGGACATCGCGAGCCTGAAGGCTCTCCTCGCGCGGGATCCCCCGCAGTGGCACGTCTGTCACGCCCTGCCCCAAGCGCTTCAATACGACGATGTGGCCTTGGCCCGCATGCTGCTGGAACGAGGCGGCGACCCGAACTGGACCATGGGCTGCTGGGGGTTCGACGGCAACTGCCTGCACGAAGCCGTGGTCCTCGGCAACTCGCCACCTGTACTCGCCGCTTTGCTGGAACACGGCGCGCAGCCGGATTTCGCCGACCGCGACGGACGCACGCCGCTGGCCTTGGCGACCTGCCTGAACCGGGATGCGCTTGCCGCAGTGCTCCGCGAGCACGGCGCCCGCGACGACGCGGTCCGCGAGGTCGATCACTGGGTCGGCGCCTGCTTTGCCGGCGACCTCGACGCAGCCACCCGGCAGGACCCCGGTGACCGGCCTTTCCGGCCTGCGGACCATCTCTGGCTGTGCCGTGGCGTTCGCATGGGGAGTGACACCACTGTGCGACTGCTGCTTGCCGGCGGCATCGATCCGAACGCCATGGACGACGACGGCGAGCGGCCACTGCACCTTGCCGCCCGCCTGGACAATGGCGCCGTGACCCACCGCCTCATCGTCAGCGGCGCGGATCTCGGGCAGGTGAACTTCGCCGGGCAAACGCCACTCGATGTCGCGTTGGAGCACAGCGACCACGCAACCGAACTCTTGGCGGGCGCGGACGCGCCGCTCAGCCCGTCGCGCGACTTCGACTTCCAGGCACGGTTCGAAGCCGCGGCCGACGCCGTGGTCCGAGGCGACCTTGCGACGCTGAAGGCCTTGTTCACCGCGCATCCGGAGCTTGCCAGGGCCCGTTCGACGAGGCCGCATCGGTGCACCTTGCTGCACTATCTGGGTGCCAACGGGTTCGAGGGCGAGCGTCAGCAAACCCCGCCCAACGCCGTTGCCGTAATCGACTGTCTGATCGATGCGGGGAGCGATCCGAATGCGGTCTGCTACACGTACCGTGGCGGGCCCGCGCAAACGACCCTCGGCCTGTTGACCAGCAGCAGTCACCCCAAGGCCGCCGGGCTGACCTTGGCCATGGTCACCGCGCTCGCCCGCGGGGGCGCCGAACTCGATGCCGTCTACCGCGTGCTCACGGCGATCCACCGCGATGGCTCGCTTCCTGACGGATTCGATCCGACGGCCGAGTCTTCAGGCCATGCCGTTATCGAGGCGGCGACCCTCGCCGAGCGGGACATCCTCTTGCGGCTCCTCGATGCGGGTGTCGACGTCAATGCCGAGCGAGGGGATGCCACCACGGCTCTGCATCACGCGGCGTTCGACGGCAACGCGACCCTGGTGGACGAGCTGCTTTCACGCGGTGCCGACCTTGCGCGCCGCGACAAGGTGTTCAACGGTACCGCAGCAGGATGGGCTCACGCGGGCGGACACGCCGGGCTCGGCGAACATCTTGCCGAGCGCGTGAGCGCCATGGACATGGACCAACCCTAAGCAGCTAGCGAGGTGGCCGACGGCACCGCGCGAGCCCCGGGCGAGGCCGCCTCCGATCTTCAGTGATGCGATTGCCCCGCGTGGACCGTAGTCGTCTCAACGAAGTACAGCGCGTAGGCGAGCGAGACGCCCGACAGCAGCGCGAGCAGAAGCTTGCCGCGGTCGTGGCGATGGAAGTGCACCTCGGGCAGCAGATCGCCGAGCGCAATGCACAGGAACGCGCCCACCGCGAAGGCGAGCGCATAGCCGAGCCACGGGCCCTCCGCAACGGCCCCGAGCATGCCTGCGCCGAAGTAGCTCAATGCTGCAGCCACGGGGCAGATCAAGGCATAGCCGACGTTGGCCGCAAGCCGGGCACGGCGGCCGTTGCCGTTGTGCTTCATCATCCCCGTGATGGAAAACGCGTCCAGCGGCTTGTGCAGCAGGATTGCGAGGCACACGCCGAGCCCGGGCAGCACTCCCTCTTCCATGAGCCCGATGCGCACGCTCGCCCCCAGAGCGACGCCTTCCGTCGCAGCATGCAGGCCCAGGCCCAATCCGATCCCAACCAGCCCGCCCGCCTTTCTCCGATCGCCCGCGTGGCGAACACCAGCTTCCGCGCTGAAATCGTGCTGGTGGAACGGAAATGCCCGCAACAGGATGATCATGGCGACCATGCCCAACACCACGCAAAGCACGGCCGCCTCCACGGCTTCGGGCCCCCGGATCCGCTCGATGCTATGCGGCAGGAGATGGAACAGGGCAACACCCGCGAGGAAGCCGGCCACGAAGCTCATCACCACCTGCGTGCGCATGTGGGTCATCGCGCCGTATTCGGACAGCCGCCCGCCGATCACAGACGCCGCGAACACGGCGACGGAATAGCCGGCCAGCAGCAACGGCGGGGAGGCACTCATCCGCGTTGCCGCCGGGCTGGCGTTTCACAACCGCACCGTCCTCGCGCCCGAATGTGCGCACGGGTAGGCGGGGTGTGTCGCGGACCTCCGCGCACCTTCATGCGCTGTTGCCGGGCGGCATCGGCAGGTTTCGCGGAGGTTGGAGGCTGGAGTCGGAATCGAACCGGCGTACACGGAGTTGCAGTCCGCTGCATAACCACTCTGCCATCCAGCCGATGGGCCCGTCCGCAGTGCGGCAGGTGCCAAAAAGGCGGCGCAATATAGCACATCGACTGCCGCCCGAAGGGGTGGGCATCCCCGATCCCCTCATCCCCGCTTGGCATTCTGGACCGACAGCGGCAATATCGGATCGCTCGCTTCTGCCAGACCCGAGATCGTCGATGCCCGCCTTCGCCACCGACTACAAGATCAACTGGTACCGTTGCCCAATCGACAGGGCGTTGCTCGCCGAACTGATGCAGCGCAACGACTCCCGGGGCTGGTTCCAGACCCTGGCCCACCTCGGCCTGTTCTTCGCAACCGGCGCGCTCGCCTACCTGGCCTTCCTCAACATCGACGCCAGCAACTGGCCGTGGTCTGTCCCGCTGCTCCTCGTGGCGCTCTTCGTTCACGGCACGATCGGGCCGTTCATGGGCCTGATCGCCATTCACGAACTGCAACACCGCACGGTCTTCAAGAGCCGCGCCCTGAACGCGTTCTTCGAGAAGCTCTACGCGTTCATAAGCTGGTCGGACTACATCTGGTACCAGGAGAGTCACACGATCCACCACCAGGCCACGTGCCACGCCGACTTCGACGGCGAGGTGCCGCTGCCGATCCGCTTCAGCCTGCGCCGGTGGCGCGTCTGGCTTGGGCTCCTCGCCTGGGATCCGGCGAACACGTGGCAGCGGTTGAAGTCGGTGTGGCGCCACGCCAACGGGCGCCTCGTCGGCGACTGGTACAACCACGTGCTGCCGGAATCGGACACCGCGCTACGCCGCCGGCACCGCAACTGGGCTCGGACGCTGTTGCTCGGCCACGGTCTACTGGCGCTCGTGTTCATTGCTACCGGTCACTGGTTCCTCGTCGTGATCTTCACGATTGGCACGCAATACTGCGGCTGGCTCGGGATGCTCTGCGGCCGGCCACAGCACTACGGACTGAATAGCGACATCCCCGACTTCCGGATGAACACGCGGACGTTCACCTGCTCCTGGTTGCCGGCGTTCTACTACTGGAACATGCAGTACCACCTCGAGCATCACATGTTCCCGGCCGTGCCGTTCTACAACCTGCCGAAGCTGCGCAAGGCGATCGAACACGATCTGCCACCCGCGACCCACGGCCTGGTGGCCACCTGGAAGGAGATGCTCGAACTGCGGCGGCGCGCCATAGCGGACCCGGCGTACCGCTACCTGCCCCCTCTACCTGGAGCCGTCAGGACGACCTAGGGACCGATCCTGCCGTCGCAAGGCGGCGTCATGAGGTTGTGCTGGCGTGGAAACCGTCCTTCAACGTGGGCCAGGCCGCACGCAGGTAGATGACCATCGACCAGATGGTGATGACGGCCGCCGCGTAGAGCAGAACGAGGCCCACGATCACCCACGGCCTGCCCATTTCCGGCGCATTGGCGAAAAGGATCACGATCGCCACCATCTGCAGCGTCGTCTTCACGCGGGCGATCCACGACACCGTGACCACTCCACGCCGGTTCATCTCGGCCATCCACTCGCGCAGTGCCGAGATCACGATCTCCCGGCCGATGATCACCAGCCCCGGGATCGTCATCCACAAGCTCGCATGGCCGCCGATCAAGAGGACCAACGCGGTCAGCACGATGAGCTTGTCGGCCACCGGATCCAGGAACGCGCCGAACAGCGTCGTCTGATCCAGCCGGCGCGCGAGGTAGCCGTCCAACCAGTCCGTGAACGCGGCTGCGGCGAACAAGAGCGCCGCGATCCAGTGATAGTTCTCCGTGCTGAGGTATGCCAGCGCGAAGACCGGTACCAGGCCGATCCGCGCAATCGTCAGCACGTTAGGAAGGTTCATCTTCTGCGCGTCGAGGAGGTCAAGCACCGTGCAACGATCCGTGGATGTCGGCCGCTAGTTTACGGCTCACGCCGGGAACTTTGGCGATTTCCTCGACACTGGCACCCTGGATCGACGAAACCGAGCCGAAGTGCGCGAGCAGTTCCCGCTTGCGGCGCGGTCCGACGCCGACGATGTCGTCGAGCACCGATCGTCGGCGCTTCTTCTGGCGCCGGCCCCGGTGGCCGGAGATGGCGAACCTGTGCGCTTCGTCGCGGATGTGCTGGAGCAGGTGCATGGCACCACCGTTCGCGGGAAGCACGAGTTCGCCTTGACCAGCGAGCAGAATGGTCTCGAAGCCGGGTTTGCGGGTCGGGCCCTTGGCGATCCCGAGCAACGCGATGTCCTTCACCTGCAGTTGGTCCAGCACTTCGGCAGCCCGGCCGACCTGGCCGGCGCCGCCATCGATGATCACCGCGTCCGGCAACGCCGCCTCGCCTTCCACGAGGCGCGTATAGCGGCGCCGCATGACCTGTTCGATGGCGCCGTAGTCGTCGCCCCGCGGCACACCTTCGATGTTGTAGCGCCGATAGTCCGACTTCACCGGCCCCTCGGTGTCGAACACCACGCAGGACGCGACCGTTGCCTCGCCCGCCGAGTGACTGATGTCAAAGCACTCCAGGCGCGACGGGATGTCTTCCCAGCCGAGAGCGGCTTGCAGGTCGACGAAGCGCCCCAGGACGTTTTGCCGGTCCGCGACCAGGGCCGACAGCGACATCTTGGCGTTCTCCGTCGCCATCTCCGCCCAACGCGCGCGCTGCCCGCGGACGTGGCACGCTACTTCCACGCGCCGCCCCGCCCGTTCCGTCAAGGCCCCGGCTAGCAGATCGGCATCGCCTTGCGGTACGGCGACCACCAACGTCTTCGGCATCTCGCGTTCACGACCACCGAGGTAGTACTGCGACACGAAGGCGAACAGCAACTCGTCCTCCGGCACACCGAGCTCGTTTTTCGGGAACCAGGTCCGGTTGCCCAGCAGGCGACCGTCGCGCACGAACAGGCCTTGTACGCAGGCCTGGCCGGCGTCGATGGCCACGCCGAAGATGTCCACGTTGCCGCCGGCGCCGTGCACATACTGGTTCTCCTGGACGCGGCGCAGGTGACCGATCTGGTCCCGATAGCGCGCGGCGCGTTCGAACTCAAGGGCTGACGCGGCGGCCTCCATCTTGTCCTTGAAGGCCGACAGCACGTCGCTGCTCTTGCCTTCGAGGAACATGACCGCCAGACGCACGTCCTCGGCGTACTGTTCGCGGCCGATCAGGCCGACGCAAGGCGCGCTGCAGCGGTCGATCTGGTGCTGCAAGCACGGTCGCGAGCGATTCTTGAAGAAGCCGTCCTCGCAGGGGCGAATGCCGAAGAGTCTCTGCAGGATGTTCAGGCTGTCGCGCACTGCCGCCGCGCTCGGAAACGGGCCGAAGTACCGACCGCCCTTCTTGGCACCGCGATGGAAGGCGAGCCGCGGAAAGGGATGATCCGTCAACTCGATGAACGGGTAGGACTTGTCGTCGCGTAGAACAACGTTGAAGCGCGGCTGCTCGGCCTTGATCAGGCTCTGTTCGAGCAGCAAGGCCTCCGTCTCGCTCGTGGTGACGGTGATCCGGATGTCCTGGACCTTGGCCATCAGGGCCATGGTCTTGGTGGTCAGTCCGGAGGCGCGGAAATACGCCGTGACCCGGGGTTTGAGGCTGCGCGCCTTGCCGACGTAGAGCACTTCATCCGCCTCGCCGACCATCTGGTAGACGCCCGGCCGCTTCGGCAGCGTGGTCAGGAAGCGCTCGGCATCGAATGCCACGGGTTCAAGGCTCGCCTATTTGCGCACCCGGAGGGGGATGACGTTGCTCTCGCGCTTGACGTACACCTCACGCTTGCGGCCGGGTCCGTCCAAGCCGATTTTGCCTTTGTCGAACAGCCGCAGCTCGTAGCTGGCCGGAGAGGTCACGGCGCCGTCCCCTTCCGTCGGCTCAAGGTAGAGCGTGTGGCCCCTGAGCCGCCAGTTTCCGCGCTGGATGACATCCCCGTCGCGTGCGACGTAGGTTCCGCCCGCCAATTCGCCGCTCAGGGTGAGCCCCCGGCGTGGCGACGGGCTGCCGTTGGTCGGGGCGGCGTCCAGTTCCCACTTGCCGAGAAGATTCAAGGAGCGCAGCCACTCGTGCCGCCTGCGCCGTGCTCCACGCATCCAGAACGCCGTCACGGCGGCGACGGTGATGACGAACAGCCAGAGGGTCATGCGGCCAGAAGTTCGCGGTCGACGCCGACAATGGTCGCATCCACCGACTCCGCCGCCCATCGCTCGACGTTCGCGAGCGATTGCTCGACCACCACGGCATCCGCCGCCACCGCGACCACCGACCAGCGCGCGCGCTGGCGCGAGTCCTGGTGGTCACTCTCACAGATTGCCAGGTTGGGGACGCGGCCGAACTTGTCGCGCAGGCGAGCAAGGCGCCGACGCTTCTCCTTGAGCGACGCGCAGCCGGGCAAGTGAAAGTCGAGGTCCAGAACTCCGATATGCATGGGTCGGTCCGCGGCGAGAGCCTAAGGTCAGCCTGCGGCCGCGGCGGGCGGACGCAGTTCGTCGAAGCCGGTCCGGGCGACGTCCGGCACGAGCGGGTAGCGGATGCCGGCCCATTTCTGCGTCACGCGGATCACCTGGCAGGCATAGCCGAATTCATTGTCGTACCACGCGTAAAGCACGATGCGATTACCGTCGACGATCGTCGCGCCGCCGTCGATGCCGCAGGCGTGGCGATTGCCGATGAAGTCGCTCGACACGCGCTCGTTGGACGACGTGTAGTCGATCTGGCGTTGCAACGACGAATTGAGCGCCGTGTCGCGCAGGAAGGCATTCACCTCGTCACGATCCACGTCGCGATGCAGCGTGAGCTTGAGGATCGCCAGCGAGACATTCGGTGTCGGCACCCGGATTGCGTTGGCCGTGAGCTTCCCTTCGAGTTCGGGGAGCAGCTTGGCAACAGCCCTGGACGCCCCGGTCTCGGTGATCACCATGTTCAACGGCGCCGACCGGCCGCGCCGGTTCTTCGCATGGTAGTTGTCGTGGAGGTTCTGGTCCGGCGTGTAGGCGTGCACCGTCTCGATGTGCCCGTGGACGATGCCCCACTGGTCGCTGACGGCCTTCAGGACCGGCACGATCGCATTGGTGGTGCAGGATGCGCACGACAGGATCTTGTCGTCATCGGCGATGAGATGCGAGTTGACGCCGGAGACGATGTTCTTGACGTCGCCCTTGCCAGGGGCCGTGACCATCACGCGCGATACGCCCTTGGACTTCAGATGTTCCGAGAGGCCTTCCTCATCCCGCCAGATGCCGCTGTTGTCGATCAGCAAGGCATCGTCGATGCCGTACTGGGTGTAGTCGATGGCGCTGCGATCATCGGCGTAGATCATGCGGATGACGTTGCCGTTGGCGATCAGGCACTGGTTCTCTTCATCGACGCGAATCGTGCCCTGGAACGCCCCGTGCACGGAGTCGCGGCGCAGCAGGGCAGCGCGCTTGACGATGTCGTCCGGTCGCCCGGGTCGCAACACCACCGCGCGCAACACGAGCTGGTCGCCGCCGCCGGTCTTCTCAATCAAGAGACGTGCCAGCAGCCGGCCGATGCGGCCGAAGCCGAACAACACGACGTCGACGGGCTTCTCAAGCGGCTGCACGTGGCGCCCGATGATCTTGGCGCACGCCTCGCGCGTGAAAACGCCCACGCTCAGCCGCTCGCCGCTGCTCGTGCGTTGCATGTACTCCACGGCCAGCTTCCCCACATCGACGTGGGAGGGACCGAGGTCGAGTCGTGACATCGCCTCGAGGATCGGGTAGCTCTCGAACTCCGACAGTTCGTTCTCGGCCACCTGGCGCACGAAGCGGTGGGTCTTCATGATGTCGGTGACGCTTTGGTTGTGGAGCGCGCGACCGTAGCAGTAGACGACCACGTTCTTGCGGTACAACCGGCCGATGATGGGAATCATGGCCTCGGCAAGCGCCTCGCGTTCCTTCCAGTCCGGGAAGTAGTCCTCAAGGCTGTCCAGTGCCATCAGCGGACCCTCGGCGCGGGGAAGATGGCGGGTATTATCGGCAAACGCCCAAGAATGTAAACCTGATTGTCCTGGTCCCGGCGTGCTGGGATACCGTTCGCGCCCTCCGCTGCGCGTCAAACCACGCGCCGAAACATCACGACCTTGTGGACCGGCCGAATCAAGCCTGCGGGTCGTCCAGCTCGTCAACAGGCGCGCTCACCAACTGCCAAATGAGCCCCAGATTCAATAGATATATCAATGATCTAACGGTAGCTTCGGATTCTCTTGCGTCCGTTGGGTGCGCGAACCAGTTCCGATGATCGTTCATCGCAAACAACGCTTGCGGCACGTTGAACGGGCGTCTCGGCAGGAGCTCCCTCTCCCGGAGGTCGGACACGACCTTCCCGAAAGGGATCCTGGAATCGGCTTTGTCGCCGCCGTATTCCCACGGGATCGCGCTCGTCGGTTCGTGCGCGGTTGACGATCACTCCTCTGGCACCGGGTTCCCTCGTGATCTCCCCGCCTTCAGCGAGCGCCCTGCATACCTGGTTTACCTGCTGATGCGAGCGGATCCCGGTTCGCTTTCGGATCTCCGATTCGGTCAGCCCCTCCGGGACGGATCGGATCATCCGCATAACAATGTCCCGATTGGTCATCCGTCGTGAGAGCCCGTGTACCTCGATCCGAGTGGGCTGTCCGGGTTCTTGAGGGAGCGCCACCACGCAAGGAACAAACGCGCTCCTAGCTCCATCACCAGGTCAACGACCCGGCGCGGACGTCACCTCAGCGACGCGTTAACCCGTTCCAATGCGTCCGAGCCCGGGCACAGCACCGATTCGTCCAGCGCGTTGAGCGGCGTTGCCGGGGTACCCAGGATCTCGTGGCAGTCACTGGCGTCCGGGTCCACGTAGAGGAGGCCCGTCACCACCTCGCCATCTTCCGCAGCCCGCTGCACGTGAGACAGCGCCTGCACCCGGTCGCGCGGATCGTACTGCTCGTCGAGCTTGCGCAACCGCAAGGTCGAGCCGTCGGGCATCGCCACGTCCTCGACGGTGCCGGGCTCGTAGTCGGCGGTGATCTCGACGCCGGGTGTTACGAAATCGGCTTCGATGACGTTGCCGGTATGGCCGCGCACGTAGTCGTAGCTCTTCGTGGAGCCGTTGTGGTTGTTGAACGCGACGCACGGCGAGATGACGTCGATGAAGGCGAAGCCTTCGTGCTTGAGGCCAGCCTGGATCAGCGGCACGAGCTGTCGCTTGTCGCCCGAGAAGCTGCGGGCGACGAACGTGGCGCCGATCTGCAGCGCCATCGACACCAGGTCGATGGGCGCATAGAGATTGGGCACGCCCTTCTTGCTGGTCGATCCCTTGTCGTTGGTCGCCGAGAACTGGCCCTTGGTCAGCCCGTAGGTGCCGTTGTTGTCGACGATGTAGAGCATGTTGATGCGCCGACGCACGATGTGCGCGAACTGCCCGATGCCGATCGACGCGCTGTCGCCGTCGCCGCTGACGCCGATGCAATAGAGTTCCCTGTTCGCGAGATTGGCACCCGTCGCGACCGAAGGCATGCGCCCGTGCACGGAGTTGAAGCCGTGCGAGTGGCTCAGGAAATAGCTCGGCGTCTTCGACGAACAGCCGATCCCGGACACCTTCGCGAACCGATGCGGCGGCAAAGACAGTTGGGCGCAGGCTTGCACGATCGCGGCCGACACGGAGTCGTGGCCGCAACCGGCGCACAAGGTCGACACCGAGCCCTCGTAGTCGCGGCGCGTCAAGCCGAGGTCGTTCAGCGGCAATTGCGGGTGATGGACCCTGGGTTTGGCAACGAATGTCATGAGCCGACCTCCCCGGCGGATGCGGCACCGTCACGGCGACCACTGACGGCGCGTAGCCGTGGCAGCTTGCGGGCTTCGAAATAGTCGCTCACCTGTTCGTAGATCGTATCCGCGGAGATGGAGAAGCCGCCGTAGTAGAGCACGGAGTCGATACGCGCCGGATCTAGCCCTAAGTCGTTCACCAGGAGCGTCTTCATCTGCGCGTCGCGGTTCTGCTCGGCGAGGAATACGATCTCGTGCCGCTCGATGAAGGCGCGCACTTCCTCGTCGAACGGGAAGCCGCGGATCCGCATGGTGTCGAGCTCCACGCCGTCCTCGCGCAACCGATCCAGGGCCTCCGGAATCGGCAGCGCGGTAGTGCCGTAGTAGACGATCGCCGCGCGCCGACCTTCATCGTGCACCTCCGGTGCGGGGACGAGGGTGCGTGCGGTCTCCCACTTGACGAGCAGGCGATCCATGTTGCGCGTATACGCCTCAGGCGCCTCGGTGTAGGCCGCGTATTCGTCCCGCGACGTGCCGCGCGTGAAGAATGCGCCCTTCTCCGGGTGGGTCCCCGGCAGTGTCCGATAGCCGATCCCGTCGCCGTCGACGTCCACGTACCGGCCGAAGGCCTCGATGTCCTCCAACGCGTCGCGGTCGAGGACCTTGCCGCGGTCGTAGCGCCGGGCGTCGTCCCAGTCGAAGGGCTCGGACAGGTTGTCGTTCATGCCGAGTTCGAGATCCGACAGCACGATCACGGGCGTCTGCAGCCGGTCGGCCAGATCCAGGGCGTCAGCCGCGAACTCGAAGCACTCCTTCGGCGTCGACGGAAACATCAGCGGGTGGCGGGTGTCGCCGTGGGATGCGTAGGCCGCCGACAGCAGATCGCCCTGCTGCGTGCGGGTCGGCATGCCGGTGGACGGGCCGGCGCGCTGGATGTCCCACAACACCGCCGGAATCTCGGCGAAGTACGCGAGCCCGAGGAACTCCGTCATCAGGGACACGCCGGGGCCGCTCGTGGCCGTGAACGCGCGGGCACCGTTCCAGCCGGCACCGATGACGATTCCCATGGCGGCGAGTTCGTCCTCGGCCTGGATGATGGCGAAGTTGCGTTCGCCGTCCTTGCCCGTGCGTAGCTGATTGCAATACTTCTCGAATGCTTCGGCGAGCGAGGTGGACGGCGTGATCGGGTACCAGGCGCAAACGGTCGCGCCGCCGAAGATCGCGCCCAGGCCCGCAGCGGCATTGCCGTCCACCATGATCCGATCGCCGACCGCATCGGAGTAGCGGACCTGGATCGGCAGCGGGCAGTCGAGATAGTTGAGCGCGTAGTTGCGCCCGATTTCCAAGGCGTGGATGTTCGGCGCGATCAGGTCGTCCTTGCCTTTGTACTGGGCGGAGACCATGCCGGTGATCACCTCGAAGTCGATGCTGATCAGCGCCGACAGGGCGCCGAGGTAGACGATGTTCTTGAACAGCGCCCGATGCTTCGGGTTCGGGAACTCCGGCAGCACGAGCTGGGAGATCGGCACGCCGACGCGGTTGATGTCCGCACGGCGCAGGCGTACGTCGAGTTCCTTGGAGTTGTCGTAGACCAGGAAGCCGCCCGGCACCAGGGACTCGATGTCCTCGGCGAAGGTCTCCGCGTTCATCGCCACCATGATGTCGATGCCTTCGCGCCGGCCCGCGTAGCCCTTCTCGGACACGCGAACCTCGAACCAGGTCGGCAGGCCCTCGATGTTCGACGGGAAGATGTTCCGGGTCGCCACGGGTATTCCCATCCGGAACAGGGCCTTCGCGAACATGCCGTTCGCGGATGCGGATCCGGATCCGTTGACGTTCGCGAAACGGATGACGAAGTCGTTGTAGGTGGTCTCGGCCAACTCGGTGTCCTCGGCGGGCGCCCTTAGCCTTGCTCGGCGTAGGAGCCGAGCTGTGGCGTGTGGATCACGGACTTCTGCATATCCCAGGCGTTCGTGGGGCAGCGCTCGGCGCACAGGCCGCAATGCAGGCAGACGTCCTCGTCCTTCACCATGACGCGACCCGTTGGCAGGTCCTCGGAGACGTACAGGTCCTGCTCCGCGTTGTCGGCCGGCGCCATCAGCATGGCCCTCAGGTCCGGCTCCTCGGCGTTCTCCGTGAAGGTGATGCAGTCCATGGGACAGATGTCGACGCAGGCGTCGCACTCGATGCACAGGTTCTCGGTGAACACCGTCTGCACGTCGCAGTTGAGGCAGCGCTGCGCCTCCTTGAGGCCGAGTCGCGCATCGAAGCCGAGTTCCACCTCGATCTTGATGTTGTCGAGCGCCTTGCGCTTGTTGGCGTGCGGCACGATGAAGCGCTTGGACGCGTCGTGCTCGGCGTCGTAGCTCCACTGGTGGACGCCCATCTTCTGGCTGATGAGATTGACGCCGGCCGGCGGTCTGTCCTTCTTGAGGTCCTTGCCTTGGCAAAGCAGGTGGATGGAGATTGCCGCCTGGTGGGCATGCGCGGACGCCCAGATGATGTTCTCAGGGCCGAAAGCGGAGTCGCCGCCGAAGAAGACCTTGGGATGGGTCGATTGGAAGGTCACCTCGTCGAGCACGGGGCAGTCCCACTTGTCGAACTCGAGGCCGATATCGCGCTCGATCCACGGGCAGTGGTTCTCCTGGCCGATCGCCATCAGCACGTGATCGCACTCCATGTACACGTCGGGGTCACCCGTCGGCACATAGCGCAGCCGGCCCGAGCCGTCGTCCACGGGCTTGACGCACTCGAAGACGATGCCCTTCAACTTGCCGTTTTCGTGGATGAACTCCTTGGGCGGCCGGTTGTTGACGATGGGGATGCCCTCCGACATGGCATCCTCCTTCTCCCAATCCGATGCCTTCATCACCTCGAAGGCCGAGCGCACGACCACCGTGACGGACTCCGCACCGAGCCGCTTCGACGTCCGGCAGCAGTCCATGGCCGTATTGCCGCCGCCCATGACGATGACCTTGCCGGAAATCGAGTGCGTATGGCCGAAGGCGACGCTGCCGAGCCAGTCGATGCCGATGGAGATGTGCTCGTCCACCTCTTGGCGCCCGGGAAGATCGAGGTCGCGACCGCGCGGTGCGCCGGTGCCGACGAAGTAAGCGTCGTAGTCCATGGCGAGCATGTCCTTCATGCTCGTGATCTCGTAGCCGTACGTGGCGTTGACGCCCATGTCGACGATGAGGTCGACCTCTTCCTCCAGGACGTCGGCGGGTAGCCGGAACGCCGGAATCTGGCTGCGCATCATGCCGCCGCCCGCCGGATCCCGGTCGTACATGTCGATCTCGTACCCGAAAGGCAGCAAGTCCCGGGCCACGGCCAGCGACGCGGGGCCCGCGCCCATGAGGCAGATCCGCTTGCCGTTCTTCTTCGTCGGCACGCGCGGCATGAAGGGCGAGATATCACCTTTGTGGTCCGCGGCAACGCGCTTCAGGCGGCAGATGGCCACCGGCTTTTCTTCCGTGCGGACCCGGCGGCAGGCCGGTTCGCAAGGCCGGTCGCAAGTCCGCCCTAGAATCCCCGGGAACACGTTCGAGTCCCAGTTCAGCATGTACGCTTCGGTATAGCGCTCCTCCGCGATCAGGCGGATGTAGTCGGGTACCGGCGTGTGGGCCGGACAGGCCCATTGGCAGTCGACCACCTTGTGGAAGTAGTTCGGGTCGGCAATGTTTGTGGCTTTCATACGAGAACGCGCCGCCGCGTATGGGGAACGCCGCGGCAGCTAGGCCCTTCTCCTCTCACTTCGACTCTCGTCGCACCCCCGGTTCGCCTCAAGAATCCGTGGCTTGCGTTGGGGGACTTACAGCTCGCTTGCCAGCAAAGATGTGATTCTAGGGTTCGACCGTTGGCGAAGCAAGCCGCGCATCCCCGTGACCCACCTGCCGGGCAAGCTCAGCCGGCCTGGACGGTCGCCCGGAGGAGGCGAACCGCGCTGATGCGCTACTCTCTATGCGAATCCTTGGCCTTGGCGCGTTCTCGAAGACGATCCAAGTCCTCGGCCGGTTGGCCCTCTTCGGCAAGCCAGCGGGACACGACATCCCAATCGACTTCCTGATGCCGGGCGACCATGGCAGCCTGATCCCAGCATTGGTTGTCCTTGAAGTAGTAGTAGGCGGCTAGGCGATCCAAGACGAAGTCACAGACGCTTGCCCGTGCGGCGTGGTCGCTGGCGCTGTCGGAAATAGCGTTGAAGATCGTCCTCTGTGAGGAGGTCGAGCTCTGCGCGAAGGAAGCCGCGGAGGTTCCTCGCCGTTGGATTGCGTTCGTTGAACTCGAACACGCGGGAACGGCCAACGTGACGGCTTACCAAGGCACCCTCGCCTTCCAGACGAAGTAACTGGTCGCGCACCACGCTTACGGCAATGCCGAAGGTTCGGGCAATCCGATTGGCATGCCCCTCGCCGTAGGCCGCGAGGAACAGCAACGTCCAAGCTGCGGTGCGGTTCCCCAGCGCGGCTTCAAGGACAGGATTCATCGCAAAGTGCCCGCGTTATTACCTGAAAAACCGATGATATTAACTGGTATTCAGACAACTAGGGAGATTGGGATTGCAGGTCAGGCCCCCGCAGCGTTCACTGTGGGCGATGAGAGTGAGCCTACCTTAGATGGGCGGTCAGGTATTGGAGGCTGCCGCGATGCTGGCGATGGATTCGTCGAGCAGGCCACCGAACGCGGCGGCGTCGAGGTCCACGCGCAGTCCCTCGGTCAGCGCCCGCGAGAAGCTTGCGATCATGCCGTTGTTGGCCGCGAGCCTTTCGTTGGCGACCTCTCTCGAGTAGCCGCCGGAGAGCGCCACGACCCGTAGCACTTTGGTATGGGCGCAGAGATCCGAATAGAAGTTCGCCTGCTCGGGTAGCGTCAGCTTGAACATCACCACGCCGTCGTCGAGTGCATCGGCTCCAGCTTGCAGCCGGTCGCGCAGGATCTCCTCGCACGCGGCCTTGTCCGGGGCATGGATGTCGACTTCCGGCTCGATGATCGGCACTAGGCCGTGCCCGATCACTTCGCGCGCAATCTCGAACTGCTGATCCACGACCCGGGCGATCCCCGCCGCATTCGCGCCCTGGATGACCGAACGCATCTTGGTGCCGAACACGTCCTTGGCCCGCGCCGCCGGCAGCCGGTCGCCGAGATCCGGGATCGCCTTCATGGTCTGCGCACCGTCCTCGACGTCGTCCATGCCGTAGTCGATCTTGAGAATCGGCAGGATGCGCTTCTCGCGCCACAGGTACTGGCTGGTCGGGACCCCGTTGACCGCCCGATCCAGGGTGTTCTGGAACAGGATCGTGCCGAGAATGCGCTCGCCGTCAAAAGCCGGGTCGGTCATGATCCGCGTGCGCATGGCGTGCACGACGTCGAACATCTCGTCGTCGTTGGCATAGCCCGACTCGTCGATCCCGTAGAGGGCCAAGGCCTTCGGCGTACTGCCGCCGCTCTGGTCGAGCGCGGCAATGAACCCCGGATCGGAACCCATGCGATTCGCCTGGTCCGCCGCTAGGCCCGCAGCTCCCGCCGTGAGTTGAAATCGATCCGGCATCCGGGCCACCCTGTGGTCAAGAGCCTTTAAGCGTAGCCCACGAGCATGACCAAACCCAACATCCTTTTCCTGATGACCGACCAGCAACGCTGGGATGCGATGGGCTGCAGCGGCGGGTGGGTGCAGACGCCTGCGCTTGACCGGATCGCCCGTGAGGGCGTTCGCTTCACGCAGTGCGTGACCACGACGCCCATCTGCATTCCCGCCCGTGTCACCTTGGCCACGGGGCGCTATCCGCACAACAACGCCGTGTGGAACAACATGGATTACGTGATGCCGCCCGAGGCGCCGACCTGGATGCGCGCGCTGCGCGACCTCGGCTACCGCACGAGCCTCTTCGGCAAGACCCACCTGCACCCCCACCGTGGCGATCTGCGCGAGCGCGAACACCTGCTCGACGCCTACGGGCTCGACGACGTGGACGAGATCGGCGGTCCGCGGGCCAGCGCGCGCGTGATGAGCCATATGACGGCGATGTGGGAAGACAAGGGCCTGCTCGATGCCTACCGGGCCGACTTCGACGACCGATTCGCGAACAAGCCCCACGTCGTGCGCCCCTCGGTCCTGCCATTCGAAGACTACGCGGATGTCTACGTGGGCCAGCAGGCCAAAGGCTACCTGGCCGGTTACACCCGCGACGAACCCTGGTTCTGCTGGGTCAGCTTCGGCGGTCCGCACGAGCCCTGGGACGCCCCCGAACCGTTCGCCAGCATGTACGAACCCGACGCCATGCCGCCGCCCCTGCCCCGCAGCGTCGACGACCAGCCCCGCCCACAGGGCCTGCTCGACAACCGACTGGAACACGCGCCCGTGTTCGACGCTGGCGACGAGGCCGCCATGCGCGCGAACTACGCCGGCAACGTCTCCCTCATCGACGACCAGATCGGCCAGATCATCGACGTCATCGAAGAGCGTGGCGAACTCGACAACACCGTGATCGGTTTCACCTCGGACCACGGGGAGATGAACGGCGACTGGGGGTTGATCTACAAGACCGTCTTCCTCGACGGCTCGGTGCGCGTGCCGATGCTCGTGCGCACGCCTGAAACGGCGCGCACCGACGCCGGCCGCGTCAGCGAGACGCTGGTCGAGAACTGCGACCTCGGGCCGACTCTGGTCGAACTGGCGGGCGGAGAACTCGACCATCGGCAGTTCGCACGCTCCCTGGTTCCGGTACTGACCGGCACCGAGGCCGTGCATCGCGACCAGGCAATCTCCGAGATCCGTGGCGAATTCATGCTGATGACGCGGGACTGGAAGATGGCCCTCAACAGGGAGGGCCGCAGCTACCTGCTCTTCGATCGCAACGCGGATCCCGCCGAGAGCCGCAACCTGGCCGGGCTCCCGGAGTACCGCGCCGTCGAGAACGACCTGCGCCTTCGGACCCTGGAGCACATCGCCACCAGTCAGCTCAAGGAGCCCTGACCGGGAGACCGCAGAAGCGAAAACTGGAGGGTTGCGCTCAGGAGCGCGATGCGTATAGTCGCACACCGTGTTGGGCGGATATTAAGGAGGTGATCGGTGCAATCTTTCGTTGGGGGACACACACCCCATTAGACTCTCACCTGAGACTTGACGAGGGTGTGAGTCCCTCACAAACACCGGGGCGGTCGTTGGTTAGCAACGCCGCCCCGGTTTCGTTTCGGCTCCGCACGACGAGCCCGCAAAACAGCACAACCCGCCCGCTAACATGCCCACATCTCCGTACGCCAAGGGGGAACCGATGAAGCTTGCCGTTGAATTCCCGAGCGTGAGCTACCGCGAAGGGGGCGAAGCCGTCGTCCGCCTCGCGAAGGCGATCGAGGACATCGGCTTCGACCAGCTCGACGTTTTCGACCACGTCATCATGGGTTTCCCCACCCCGACCCGCGAGGCGCCCATGTATCCGCCGAAGATGCCGATCATGGAAGCTCTCATGGCGCTGTCCTACGTGGCCGCGGTCACCAAACGCATTGGCCTCGGCACCGAAGTGCTGGTGCTGCCCCAGCGCCAGCCGGTGCTGGTCGCCAAGCAGGTCAGCACCCTGGACACGCTCTCGGGCGGCCGTGTGCGCCTTGGCGTGGGCGTCGGCTGGCAGGAGTCGGAATACCACGCCCTGGCAGAGAGCTTCCAGACCCGTGGCCGGCGCATGGACGAGGCGATCGCCCTGATCCGCGCCTACTGGGCGGACGAGCAGGTGGACTTCCAGGGAAGGTTCTACACCTCCACCGCCATGGCCATGGAGCCCAAGCCCCCGCAAGGCGGCAGACTACCGGTCTGGATCGGCGGCGGCTCGGACCGAGCGCTGCGACGGGTGGCGGAAATCGGCGACGGCTGGCTGGCGACGGCGATCACGGACCCGGCCGTTGCCACCCGCTGCAAGGCCAAGATAGCCGACTACGCCGACCGGGCCGGGCGGGACCCCGCCGAGATCGGCTACCAGATGATGCTCGACGTGCCGCCGCGGGACGACGCCGGCAAGCGCTTCTACGCCGAGGTGGACCGCGTCGCCGCGCGCGCCGCCGCGGTCAAGGCGATGGGATTCGAATGGGGCGCACTCAATGCAACCGCGATCTTCCAGGCCGGCGCGCGCAGCGTCGACGCGATCATCGAGGTGCTAGGCCGCGCACACGACGCGATCCGGGCCGAGGTGGGTCCGGCCTGAAACGCTGTATTTGGTGCGCGGACGTTCGCGTTCCGGCGTTCGCGATACACTCGCGCCGGTGACCAAGACCAACTCCCACATCGCCAAGGCCGAGGCATTGGCGCCGTTGATTCGACAGCACGCCGACGAGGCCGAGCGCCAGCGCCACTTGCCCCGTGCGGTCGCCGAAGCGTTTGCCAGGAACGGGCTCTACCGCCTCGCCGGCACGCCGGACATTCACGGCGCGGATGCCGACGCCATGACCCAGATCGGGGTCATCGAGGCCGCCTCCCGAGCGGACGGCAGCGCCGGGTGGAACCTCATGATCGGCATCGAGACCTTTGGCCTGATCGGCCCCGGATTCAAGGACCGCTGCCCGGAACTCATCGCCGATCCGCTGACCATCATGGCGAGTTCGACCGCGGCGGTGGGTCGCGCCCAGCGCGACGGCGACGGCTGGCGGGTCTCCGGGCAGTGGCAGTTCGTAAGCGGCATCCACAACGCCCAGATCTTCGGCGCCACCGTGCACCTCTACGACGGCGACGAGCAGGTCGTCGAAGGCAACCGCTACGCCGTCGTGCCCGAAGGCGAATACGAGATCGTCGACACCTGGCACGTCGGCGGGCTGCGCGGATCCGGCTCCCACGACGTGCGCCTCGACGACGTCTTCGTGCCCGGCAACCGCATCATTGCGCCGATCGGCGGCAACGCGGCGACGTCGCCGCAACTGCGCCTGCCGCTCGGCAACCGCCTGGCCTACAACAAGGCCGCCGTCGCTATTGGCATCGCGCAAGCGGGGCTCGACGCGTTCGTGGACCTGGCAACGCGCAAGCAGCCGCGTTTCACGACCCGGACGCTGCGCGACCGGCCGTTCGCGCAGCGTGCGGTGGCAAACGCCGAAGCGCGCTTGATCGGCGCGCGAGCCGCGCTCATGGACCGCACGGCGGCAAGCTGGGAGACGGTTGTCGCCGGCGGCGAGGTCGCGGCCCGGGATCGCGCTGTGTTCCACATCATTGCCTCGGATGCCGCGCGCGCGGCCGTCGAGGTCGTCGAGATGCTATGCGAAGCGGCTGGTACCACCGCCAACCGCATCGGCGAACCCCTGGAACGGATCGCCCGGGACGTTCGCGTCGTGCGCCAGCATGCCACCGTCGCGCCGCACCTTATCGAGGACGCCGGGCGCACCTTGCTCGGGCTGGAGTCCGAGTCTTTCGTCGTCCGTTCCCGCTGAGGTTCAGCCGCCGACGAACGTGATCAGCGGCAGCAACGACGCCCCGATCGCCATCAACTGCTGGAACACGGGAACGCCAAGCAGGCTGACCACGATCAGCGCCAGCAGTGCCCACACCCCGAAACGCGCGTTGTAGTAGCGATACGCCTGCGCCGCCCGCTCGGGCAGGAGGTGCGGAAGGATGTAGTGGCCGTCGAGCGGGCCGAGCGGGAGCAGGTTGAACAGCATGAGCAGCAGGTTCACCTGCACCAGCAGCACGAAGAACGTCTGCGGGCCCGCCTGGTAGAAGAAATCGTTGCCGGCCAGGCGCATGGAAAGGAAGAAGTTCCAGGCCACGGCGGCGAGGACGAGATTCATCGCGGGCCCGGCCGCCGCCACCCATAGATCGGCGCGTCTGAACCGGAAGTTGCGTGGATCCGTCGGCACCGGCCGCGCGTAGCCGAACCCGATGAGGACGACCATCGCCAGGCCCATCGGGTCGATGTGGCGCACGGGATTGAGCGTCAGCCGGCCGGCACGTTCGGCCGTGTCGTCGCCGCACAGCTTCGCGACCCAGGCGTGGCCGAACTCGTGGCACGACAGCGACAACACCAAGGCCGTGATTACGAGCCCGAAGAGCAGGTACTGGCCCTGCAAGACGAGGTAGATCACGCTTGCTCGCCAGCCCAGCACGCCACAAGGGCAGCGTCCGCGCCGTGCTCACGCAGGTGACCGCGCAGATGTCCGCGAAAGTCCGCGACGACGTCCCCGTTTGCCGTCGCGACGTCGACCTCGGCGAACGGGTCGGCGTGGAGGTCGTAGAGTTCGGCGTCGCCCGAAGCTCCCACCGGGGCGAAGCCCCAGCGTCCGTCCGTCACCCACGGCGTGACGCATTCCGCAGGACAACGGCCGTCCGCGTCGGGATTGACGAAGCCACCGGTCACGCTCAGCGTGCGGTGGTGTGGCCGGCTGTCACGCACGGCGGCCGCAAAGGACTGGCCTTGAAAGGCATCCACGGGCGCCACGTCCGCACCCGCCAACTCGGCGACGCTCGGCAGGATGTCCACCGGCTGGGCCAGCATGTCGAGGCACTTGCCGGCAGGCACGTCGCCGCCTGCGACGAGGAACGGCACGTGGCTCACCTCGGGATAGATCGGCCAGTAGCGGTCGTCGTGGTCGCTGATGTTGCTCTTGCCCGTGCGGTTGTGCTCGCCGAGGCTGGTGCCGTGGTCGCTGGTGATCACGACGATGGTGTCGTCCCACAGATTGAGGTCATCGAGCTTCTGCAGCACGCGGCCTAGGTGCCGGTCCACGATCTCGGACTCGGCGGCGTAGTGGGCCCACAGGTTGTTGAGTTCGCTGTCCGAGTAGTCCGTCGCCGGGCCGTAGTTGCAGTGCAGCATCGGTTCGCCGTCGTAGTCCGGGTCGTACTTGGCCACCATGTACTCCGGCGGATCCCACGGTTCGTGCGGGTCGAAGAAGTCCACCCACAGGAAGAACGGCGCGGCCCGGTGGTTCTCCTCGAGCCAACGGACGGTCGTGGCGGCCGTGCGGGCGCAGAACGTCTCGTCTTCGCGCGTCGCGTAGCGGTTGATCCAGCGATGCATGTCGGCCAGCGTCTTGCCTTGGAAACTGGGCATCTGTCGGGTCTTCTCCTGGGGCATCACGCGCAGGATGTCGTCATTGAGGTGCAGAAGATGCCGGTCGCCCTCCTGGCCGCGGTGCTGGTAGGCGGCTTGGAAGCCGTGCTGGAACCGTGCGTTGAAGAGGTGCGGACAATCGCAGATGAGCTGGGTGGCATAGCCCTTGTCCGAGAGCATCGTCGCGACGTGGTTTCGCCCGCTGCGCGAGATCGGCTGCCAGGGGAAGTGCGGCCAGCCGAGGCGGCCGGTGGCGACGTCGGTACGGTGCGGAATGGTGGGAAAGCTGCCCGCGTGGAAGCCTTCGATCGCGGTCGCACGGCTCGCGGCAAACGCGTCGAGTTCCGGGGTGTGCACCGGGCGTTTGGCCTTCTGCGCCAGGTTGTCGTAGCGGAACGTGTCGGTGATCAGCAGGACGATGTTCTTCACGGTCGATCAGGCCCCCCGGTGTGGTGTGATTATGCGGCAACGCCATGTCGTCCGTTGGCAACCGCTCGTTAGCTCAGGCGGCGCCTGCGGACGAGACGACAAGCACACCGTGACCAACAACCACTCCTGATCGGTGAACTCGCAATTGGCGGCCCGCCGGTCGCTGTGAGATAGGGTTGACCCGGCACCCCCTTTGTAAGAATTTCTTTAACCCTCGTGTGTTACCTAGTTTAACTATCCTTCGGAGGTAAACCATGTCAAACCAAGTCAAGGTCGCAGATGAAGTCTGGCTCGCAGCCGCAATCCTCCATCGCAGGCATCCGGATCGAACCGACTTCGCGATCGCGGAGATCCTGGCTGAGGCCGAGTCGGCGGACGTAACCGGCATGACGCTCCGACCGGGCGTCAAGGTCCACGTTTACCAGCACTGTGTTGCCAACAAGGCACCCAATCCGGGCCGTTATCGCATGCTCTACGAGACGTCCTCAGGCCGGCGGCGCCTCTTTCGGCCGGGGGACCCGTGCCATCCGAGCCGGGTAAACGGCAAGGACGTACCTGCCCGTGACGCGGTACCGATGGAACACCGTGAGCTCATCGATTGGTATCACGCCGAGTTTTCGGGGGGGAACGGCCGAACAGAGGATCCCGTTTTGGCCCTACGCGGTCTGGGCAAAGAGCTCTGGGAGAACGAAGACGCGGACGACTACGTTCGAAGTCAACGAGCCGACTGGCGATGAGCCGGATATTCTGGGACACGAACCTGTTCGTGCACCTACTCGAGGACAAGGGTGAACTCACCGAACGAGTCGTCGCGTTGCGCGAGCGCATGGTCGAGCGAAGCGACGAACTCTTTACGTCAACGCTGACCCTTGGCGAGATCCTCGTGCGGCCCGTCGAGGCGGGAGATGAAGAACTCGCCCGGCGTTACGAACACGCGATCACGGCCGCCGCGACCGTGCTGCAATTCGACCGCAGCGCAGCAGTTGCGTTTGCCGGGATCCGTCGGGATCGGTCCATAGCCCCACCTGACGCAATCCAACTGGCGTGCGCATCGGTGGCGGGAGTGGACATGTTCATCACCAGCGACCAGCGGCTCAGTCGGAAGGTGGTGCCCGGAATCCACTTCATCCAATCGCTCGCAAACGCCGCGCTGTGACGAACTGACTAGGGCAACAGAATGACAAGGCACTCAGTCTCAACGGCATCCGATTCACCGCTTCCGTGGAGATCGCACCCCGAGAGACGGCCAATGGTTCCGTTCGGGCATACATGCCCCAATCCGCTATCAGAAAGCCGGCGCCAAACCACTCAACCGACACGGAGCCGGCCCTTCCTGCCACTTTGCTGGGCCAGCTACTCGAAACCTTGGCCGCCTTGATCAGCCCACGTTGCTGCGACGCCGAGGCTCCCAAGGCCAGCCGCCCGCCGGTGGACGAACCACGGCGGCGGGCAGATGCAGATACGCACCGATGCGGAACGACCCGTGGGCGACGCGCCCCTCGATTCCGGCCGCTGCCGCCCAACGCTTCACGATCAAGCTCAAGGCCCGCGTGCTCAGCCTTGCGTCAAGCACCCGGCCGCTCTTGCTCACCCCGCGAAACAGAGCGCCCTGGTCGATGTCGGCCACCTCGAGCCAGGCGCGCACCAACTCTGCCGTAACGCGGCTGGCATCGGGCACATCCGGATCGCCCTCAGGGTCCCGCCTCGTTCGGACAACCAGCCGCACCCGCTTCTTCTTGACCTTCAGGTCTGCAACGTCGAGTGCCACCAACTCCTTTGGGCGCAGCATGCACTCCCACGAGAGGCAGATCACCAAGGCGTCGCGCAGACCGAGCAGCGTTTCGGATGACAATGCCTCGTCCACCATGCTGTGTACCTGGTCGGGCGTGAGCGCAACGGCGAGTTCGGGTCCGGGGCGAGCCGGACCGGGCTGCTCGGTAGCCTCACGCGTGGTCATGGCTTTCTCCCAAGTGGTTGCCGTCCAGCAGGCGGTGGAGAGCTTCCAGGCTGTCGGGCGTGTAGCGCGAGGCGTCGTCGGCCAGGATTTCGGCGATGCCAACGAACCCGCCGCCTGCGACCTCCTCGGGTTGCAGCGTGAAGGGTCCGTCGTGCCGACAGATGAAGACTCGGCACCAGTTTCGGACGGCTTGGCCCCCGCCCTCCCCCGGATCGCAGAAGTAGCTGTCGAAGGCGGTCTCCATAGGCGTGTCGACGATGCCGAGTTCCTCCGCCGCTTCGCGCACCGCGCACTCTTCGTACGACTCGCCAGCGACCACTACGCCGCCGGCGCAAAGGTCAAGCATCCCCGGATAGACGTCCTTCGTTTCCGTCCGCCGCTGCACGAAAAGACGACCGTCCCGGTCGACGACGAAAATCCCCGTCACGCGGTGGCGCAGTCCCTTGGCGCGCATCACGCTGCGCGGCACGACGTCGACCGGCCGGTTGTCCGCGTCGACGACCACCACTCGCTCGTCGAGCGTCACTCGCTGCCGCGCACCGGGACCGGCGCTTCACGCGCACGCCGCTGATCGATGGCGAACAAGCCCCGGGCCACCACGGCGCCCGCGATCAAGCCGAAGAGGTGGCCTTCCCAGGAGACGTGGCCGCTCTGCGGCAGGACACCGAAGACCATGGTGCCGTAGGTCAGGAATACCACCAGCGCCACAAGCGCCGAGCGAACGCTGCGCTCGGAGATCCCACGCACGATCAGGAAGCCGAAGATGCCGAAGACGAGGCCGCTCGCACCGATATGCGCCGCTTCGCGGCCGAGCAGCCACAGCGCGGCGCCGCCGAGCAATGCGATGGCGATGGACACGCGCAGGAAGTAGGCGGCACCGCGCGCGACCAGCAGGCCGCCCATGATCAGCAACGGCACCGTGTTCGCCAGCAGGTGGTGCAGCGACCCGTGCACGAACGGCATGCCGAGGATGCCCACCAGCCCGCCTACGTCGCGAGGATGCAGCGCGAGGTCGTAGAGGAGCCCGCGGTCCACGTAGAGTGCGGCGAGCGACACCACCCACATCAGGCACACCGCTCCGGTGAGCGCCGCGAGTCGCGGCTTCAGGGCCGAGAGATCCATTACGTTGCGCGCGGAACCGTCAGGGGATCACCGCTTCGGCCCCGAGCCGTTCGGTCAACCAGGTCTTCAGCGGCACGTCCTCGTCGGCGGGCGACGTGTAGCCGAAGCCCCCGTTCGGACTGGCCCCTAGCAACTGGCGACGGATCGGATCGGCACCGTCCATGTAGTGCGCCACGGTCATGTCGTCGCGCGGGCGCAGCCAACGGTAGCTGTAGCCCATGAAGAGGACCTTGCGCGTGACATCCGACCGGTTGAAGCCCGCGGAGTGCCAAAGGCGGCGGTCGAAGAAGACAGCATCCCCGGCATCGACGCAAACCGGCATGGCGTTCGGGTGGTCCGCGGCCGGGTCGTTCGGCAGGTCCAGCTTGTTCAGCTTGTGACTGCCGGGCACGACGTGGAAATTGCCCCGGTTCGGTTCCAGCGTGCTGGTAAAGAAAAAGCCGACCTTGAGGGAAACGCGGGATCGAGGCTCGCCTTCAAGCTCGACATTGAGCCGGCCGCTGTCCTGGTGCCAGCCGAGCCGGGGACGTGGCGGCTCGAACCCCGACGGCAGCGGCGGCGTCACGATCAGGTGCGAGTGATAGAGCTGGATGTGCCAACCGAGGATGTCGACCACCTTCATGAAGGTGGCGGGCAGGTCCAGTAGATCCACGAACTCGTCGTCCATGCCGAAGGCATCGAGGACGTTCAGCGGCTGATGCGCCTTGAGATCCCGCTTCTCCCGCCACTCCCCGTCGATCCGGTCCGCCGCCTCGGCCAGCGCGGCCACCTTCGTGTCCGGGAGGACCCCCGGGACGATCATGAAGCCTTGGCTCTCGAACTGCCGTCTCTCCGCGTCCGTCAGACGGTGCTGGAGGCAGGCCTCATCCATCGTTGATCCTCGCGTGACTTTACGCGACTCTACCACTTTGCTGTTTACCGGCGGGTAGCCGGGGGCCGCAAACCTTGGGGAGCGATGCATGAGATTCGGCCTGTTCGTGTACTGCACCGTCGGACGGCGGCACGAACTCGAAGCCGGCATGGCCGGTCGCGACCGTGCGCTCTACGGGCGCATGATCGACGAACTCGGGCGCACCGCGGCCTTCGCCGAGCAGCACGGCTATTTCGCCTTCGGCCATCCCGAGCACCACCTGCAGATCGAGGGTTTCGAAGCCTCGAACGACCCCGCGCTCATGGCCATGTGGCTCGGGCGGCATACGACGACGATGCGCATCGTCACCTGCGGGTTCGTCTCGACGGTCAACAATCCCCTTACCGTCGCCGAGAAGATCGCCACCATGGACCACATGCTCGGCGGCCGCTTCGGCGTCGGCCTTGTGCGCGGCTACCAGGCCCGGTGGGTCGAGAACTTCAAGGTCCGAGAAGAGCTCAAGGCCGTCGGTCCGTGGAACAGGAACTCGCCGGACGACGAATTCAACCGCGAGTATTTCGCCGAGTTCGTGGACATCGTGGCGACGGCACTGGCCCGCGAGACGTTCTCGTACCGTGGCAAGTTCTGGACGTTCCCGCCCGAGCGATTCGTCAATCCACACCGCCACGAGGTCTACACACGCTACGGGCAGGGCGTCGATGACGACATGGCGATCACAGAGGTCGGCATCGCACCCCGGCCGTTGCAGGACGAGATTCCACTCTACGGCGGTTTCTCGGCGAGCTTGAGGACAGCCAAGTTCTGGGCCCGCTACAAGGGACGCCCCATCGTGCTGTCCGGGAACACGGAGTTCCTCGAGCTGCTGTGGCGCGAGTGGCGCGGCGAGGCCGAACGCCACGGCCACGACGTCGCGCCCGGTCGCGAGGCATGCTGGGGCGGCATCATGATCTGTGCGGAGACGGACGCCCGGGCGCAGGCGCTGTTCGCGGACATGGAGTGGTTCTGGAACACCTGGGCCACTCCCTTCGGCCAGGGCATGCCGGAACTGCTGGTCGGATCCCCCGACACCATCAACCAACGCATCGACCGCGTGGCGCAGAGCGTTCCCGTCGAGGAGGCCTTCCTGTTGATTCCGGCCGGCCTGCACACGCCCGGACAACTCGAAGACTCGCTCGGCCTCTTTGCCGAGCGGGTCATGCCCAACTTCGGATGAGCGCGCACCGTGGGTGACGAGATACAGCGACGCCATTTCGACGCCGAGGACTTCCGGCGTTTCCGGCGCAACCTGGACAGCGAGACGCATCTCGTCAGTGATCTCTTCGAACGCGACGAACTGAGCGGTCGCGGCGACATGGTGGGCTTTGAGCTCGAGGCGTGGATCGTCAACGCCGACGGCCACCCTCATCCGGTGAACGAGCGCCTCCTGGAAATCGTCGCCAACCCGCTCGTGGTGCCGGAACTGGCCGCCTTCAACGTCGAGTTGAACGGCAGTCCGAGTGCGCTGCAGGGCAACGTCTTCTCGCGCATCCACGACGAGCTGTCGGCCACGTGGGACATCTGCCGCAGCGGGGCTGCCGAGCTTGGTTGTCGGCTCGCGACCATCGGCATTCTGCCGACCATCCGCCCGGAGCTCCTCAATTCCGCGCACATGTCCGCCATGGTCCGCTACCAGGCGCTGAACGACCGCATCCTGGCGCTCCGCGACGGCGCCCCGCTGCACATCAACATCACCACGGGCGACGGCCTGGACATGCACCACGACGACGTCATGCTGGAGGCTGCGGCGACGTCGTTCCAGATCCACCTGCAATGCAAGCCGGAACGCGCTGTGCGGGATTTCAACGCCGCGATCATCGCCTCCGCGCCGATGGTGGCGCTCGCCGCCAACTCGCCGTTCCTGTTCGGCCGCTCGCTGTGGGAGGAGACGCGGATTCCGCTGTTCGAGCAGGCCGTCTCAGCCGGGCCCCGGGCCCCGGCAAGGGTTACGTTCGGGACCGGATACGCGAAGGACTCGCTCGCGGAGATCTTCGCCGAGAACCAGCGCGAGCATCCGATCCTGCTCCCGTTCGTGCAGCCCGACGAGCCGCCGCACAAGTACGCTCATGTGCGCTTTCAGAACGGCACCGTGTGGCGCTGGAACCGGCCTCTCCTGGGTTTCGACTTCGATGGCGTTCCGCACCTGCGCATCGAGCACCGCGTGGTGCCTGCCGGGCCGACAATCCAAGACTGCGTTGCCAATGCTGCCGCGTGGCTCGGCATGGTCCGCGGACTTGTGGACGCGAACGAGCCCGCGGAGCACCGCATCGACTTCGCCACAGCGAGCGACAACTTCTACGCCGCCGCGAAGCACGGCCTCGACGCCGAACTCACCTGGCTCGACGGCGAGCAGGTCACCGCGGGCGCGCTCTTGCAGGACGAGTTGCTGCCGCTGGCCGCCGGTGCCCTGGAACGTCTCGACATCCCTCAACCCGAGGTGGACAGGTACGTTGGCACGGCTTTGAAACGAGTCGCCGCAAACCGTACGGGTGCCCGATGGCAGCGCGCCTGGGTGGCGAAGCATGGCGCCGATTGGGCGGCGCTGACCCGCGCGTACATCGATGCCCAGGAAAGCGGCGAGCCGGTCCACACATGGTCGCTGTGACCACGCACTTTGGAGGGCCGCTCAATGTCCTCGACGACCTGCCGACCTCGATAGCCCGACTTCCGGCCCCCGCGCTCGCCGATGTGCTTGACGGGCCCACGTTGTTCGATCTGCGCAAACGTGAAGCGCCGCCATTGTTCGTCTCCGTACTCCTGCACGGCAACGAGACCTCGGGGTGGGACGCTGTCCGTCACCTGGTCGACGAGATCTCGGCGGCCTCGGTCTTGCTCTTCGTGGGCAACGTCGAGGCTGCCCGGCGGGGCACCCGGAGCATCCCGGGCGGCCTTGACTTCAACCGCGTCTGGGAGGGCGGCCACACGGCTGAGGCCGCGATCGCGGACGAAGTCACGGCGTTCGCCGCCGCCGCCCGCCCCTATCTTGCGGTCGACGTCCACAACAACACCGGCGACAACCCGCCCTACGCCGTGGTGACGGACACTCGCCCACGAACCCTTTCGGTTGCTCGTGCTTTCGCCCGTCGCGCATTGCTCACCGCGCAGCCGGAAGGTTTCCTGAGTCGGCGGTTCGCGGAATTCTGCACGGCAGTCACCGTCGAGGTGGGCATGCCTCGGGACGCCGATAGCACCGAGCGCGCCACGGCGTTCCTCTCGCGCCTGCTGACCTCTGCCACGGCCCCGGACGACGATCCCGCCGACCTCGCGCTCTTCGAGACCACCGCAAGGATCCTCTCGACCGACGGCGCCGTGATCGATCCGAGCGTGCAGCGCTTCAATTTCCGACCGGCGCCCGCAGGCACCGCATTGACGCGATCCGGTCCGCTCGTCGCCGAGGACGCCAGCGGGGACGACGTGACCGATGCCTACCTCGCGCACGAGGATGGCGCAATGGTCCTCAAGCGCAGCACCCATATCGCCATGTACACCGGGAGCGAGGAGAGCGCGCGCCAGGACTGCCTTTGCTACCTGTTGCGGCCTCTCAACGGGCAACGCCATGGCTGACGCACGCCGCTACATCACGGTAGACGGCCGCTTCTCCATGCTCCACGGGGTGATCGACTCACCCAGGATCGCCTACGAGACCTGGGGCGAACTGTCGCCGGCCGGCGACAATGCGGTGCTGCTGTTCACGGGTCTTTCGCCGTCGGCGCATGCCGCATCCTCCCCCGACGATCCGTCGTCCGGTTGGTGGGAGGACATGGTCGGCGCCGACAAACCGATCGACACCACGCGGTACTTCGTCATCTGCGTCAATTCGCTGGGCAGTTGCTTCGGTTCCACGGGGCCCGCGACGGCCAACCCGGCGACCGGGCAGCCCTATCGCTTGAACTTCCCCGTACTCGCCTTGGAGGATGTGGCACACGCCGGGAACGCGGTGGTCGAATCCCTGGGCATTGACCGGCTGCACGCCGTGGTAGGTGCTTCTATGGGCGGCATGACGGCGCTGGCCTACGCCGTTGCCTACGGCGAGCACACCGACGGCGTCCTGCTCATCTCCTCCGCGGCGCGTTGCCTGCCGTTCTCGATCGCCCTGCGATCCCTGCAACGCGAACTCATCCGCACGGATCCCGCCTGGGCCGACGGGCAGTACCGGTTCGACCAGCCGCCCATCGTCGGCATGCGCCTCGCACGCAAGCTCGGCATGATCACCTACCGCTCGGCCGCCGAGTGGGCCGTGCGCTTCGGCCGCGAACGCGCCACGGACGACGTGGCGGTGACCGGCAGCGACACCTCGCCCATGGCCGACGGCGCAGGCGGCCGGTTCGGCATCGACTTCGAGGTCGAGTCGTATCTCGAAGCCCACGCCAACAAGTTCATCGGCGCATTCGACGCCAACTGCTACCTTTACCTGTCCCGGGCCATGGACCTGTTCGACGTGGCCGACCACGGCGGTTCCGTGGCCGCAGGACTGCAACGGGTGCGGGCCAAGCGCGCGCTGGTAATCGGCGTCGAGTCGGACTTCCTGTTTCCCCCGCAGCAACAGCGCGAAGTAGCCGACGGATTGCGCGCCGGCGTGGCGGACGTGGACTTCAAGCTGTTGCCATCGATCCAGGGCCACGACTCGTTCCTCGTGGACATGGATCGGTTCCGCCCGGCGGTCGCTAGCTTCTTCTGATCTCGTTCGGACCCTCCACGACCTCGCCGATGATCGTCGCCTGGGGGTAGCCGCGACGCCGCAGTTCGTCGACGCATGCATCGGCTTGGGTCGCCGCGACGGCCGCCAGCAAGCCACCCGCGGTTTGCGGATCGGCCAGGATCCGGATCTCGGCCGCTCCCGGCAGGGCACCGACGATGGTGAAGTCGCGCAGTGCTTGCTCGTTGTTGTCCTGCAGTGAACTCGTCGTACCTTCCGCGATCAGTTCCAACGCGCCCTGCAGTCTCGGCACACGGTCGAAGTCAACCCGCGCGCCGACTTGGCCCGCCGCCCGCGTCATCTCCCCGAGGTGTCCGGCGAGCCCGAAGCCGGTGACGTCGGTACAGGCGGTTGCGCCGTGCGCACGCAAGACGTCCACCGCGACCGCATTGGCGCAATCCATGGCATCGACGGCTGCGACCAGGTCCGCCGCGCGCGTCCGACCTTGCATGGCGCCCGCCAGCAGGGCGCCGGTCCCAATGGGCTTGGTGAGGATCAGCGGCTCGCCGGCGACCAAGCCGCCCTTCGTCAAGGGCTCGGCGTTGAGCGTTCCCGTGACGCTGAACGCGATGCCGAGTTCCGCGCCCTCCGCCGAGTGGCCGCCGACGAGGTCGACCCCGTGCTCGCGGAACACCGCGAGCGCCCCGGACATCATCTGGAACAGATCCTCCTCCATGAGCGCATCCGCCATCGCTGGCACCGTTGCCAGCGCCAGCGCGAAACCCGGTGTGGCACCCATGGCGAACAGGTCGTTCAGCGCGTGGTGGGCGCCGATACGCCCGAACCGGTACGGGTCGTCGATCATGGCCCGGAACCCGTCGCAGCTCACCGCGATGTCGCCCGCCACCATGCGGATCAGCGCGGCGTCGTCACCGATCCCGCGCACGGTCGCCGGCGACGTGGCCACGGCCAGTCGGTCCAGCACGCGGCGCAGGATGTCCGCGCCGAGCTTTGCGCCGCAGCCGCCACAGCGCATGGGGTCGGGCAGGTCCCGGCGCAGTCCTCCTGCAACCTTCGCTACGTCTTGAGACATCGCTGGCAACACACTGAAATTACGTATGAAGCGTTGGTCGATCCACTGCTTCAAACGCCACACCCAAGGCCCCGATACGGCCAATGAGCCCCGGCTGGCCACCGCATTGCCAACACCAAGTCCGATGATGGCCAACGCATGGCGCTGGGCCCGAAATCGCCGCAACGGGCGTCCGATGGCATAGCGGCGTACGTTCCGAGCCAACGCCGGGCCCTGGCGAACGGCGTAGACGCCGGATTTCGGACGCGGCTGGCCCACCGGCGACGCGACATCTCCGGCGGCGAAGACGTCCGGGTGCGACACCGACTGCAGTGCGTCGTTGACGGCGATGAAGCCGTACCCATCGGTGGCAAGCCCCGCTACGCCGGGCCAAAGCGGCGCCTCGACGCCGGTTACCCAGAGCACGTGATCCGTCGCCAAGCGACGCCCGTCGGCGGCAACTACAGCGCCGCCCGAGGCATCCGAGACCTCGAACCGGGTGACCAGCTCGATGCCACGGTCCTTAAGGGTCCTCGCCAGACGACGACGAGCGGCTCCGGCGAACCCAGCGAGCGGCTCGACACGCGCATCGACCACCGTGCAGGCTATGCCCGTGCGATGCTGGATCGCCAGCGCCAACTCGACGCCGCCGGCACCGGCACCCACGATTGTCAGGTGGCCGGGCTGGTCCGTGCCGTCGACGAGGTCCCGCCACACCGGCAGGAAACGCCCGATCGGCTTGACCGGCGTGACGAACGATGACGCGAAGTTCTCGCCCGGGACGCCACCGGTGTTGATGGCGAGCACGTCGTAGCGAAGCGGCGGTCGTTCTTCGAACGTGACCTGGCCACCTTCCAGATCGAGGCCGGTAGCCTCGGCGGCGATGAACCGCGCCCCCGCGAAGGCCGCGAGCCGGGCTAGGTCGATGTGGATGTCATCCCACGCGTATGCGCCTGCGACCAGTCCCGGGAGCATGCCCGAGTACGGCGAGTGCGGCTCTCGGGCCACGATGCTCAGCCGCACGCCCGGTTCGGGGCGCATGCCGAACCTCTTCAGGACTTGCACGTTGGCATGCCCCCCGCCCAGCAGGACGATGTCCCGCAACGCCGGAACGTCCGTGGCCTTCATGATCGGTCCGTCCGGGGCGGGCGCACCCAGGCGAGCACGCCAAGCGCCAGGGCGATCATCGGTAGGGACGTCGCAAGCACGGTATTCCACCCGAACACCTGCATGACGGTGCCGGCTGAAAGCGACCCAAGCGCGGAGACGGTGAACACAGTGAAGTCATTGGCCGCCTGGGCACGGAAACGCTCAGCCGCCCCGTGCGCACTGCCGAGCACCGTCGTGCCGCCGACATAGAGGAAATTCCAGCCGACACCAAGGGCCACCATCGAGACCCCGTAGTGCATGACCTCGCGCCCGGCGAAGCCGATGATCACCATGGCCAGCAGCACCGCGGCCCCGGCCAACATCACACGTTGACCCCCGAACCGCGCGATCAGCGGCCCGGAGACCAGCGACGGCGCATACATCGCCAGCACGTGGGCCTGGATGACCGCCGCCGTGTGGGACAGCGAGTGGCCGTCGACGACGTGCATGGCGAGCGGCGTGGCCGTCATGACGAACGACATCACGCCGTGGCCGACCGCCGCCCCAACGACGGCGACCACGAACGCCGGCTGCCTGGCAATCAGGGGCAGCGGCCGCAAATCGTTGGCGTCGGCCCTCGGCTCCGCAATGCGGGGCGCTGGGCTCGGGCGCAGGCCGAGCAGCAGAACCGCGGCCACCAGGTAGCAGCCGACGACGGCGACGAATGTCCCGGCAAAGCGCGCACCGGAAATCCAGTCCTCGCCGCGCGCCGCCAACTCGGGGCCTGCCACGGCACCGATCATCGACCCCGCGAGCGTGATGGAGATCGCGTAGCCCGCCGAGCGCGGGCTGACGCTCTCGGCGGCGGCGAACCGATACTGCTGGGAGAACGCGTTGGCCACGCCGACGAGCATCGCGCCCGCGCAGAACACGACAAAGCTCGCATCCAGGACGCCAACCACTGCCACGCCCGCGCCGAACGCGCCGAGCACCGCGCCGAGGGCGAAACCGTTGGCCCGGCCGATGCGGGACATCGTCCAAGCCGCGAAAACGGTCGCCGCGGCGGTGCCGACCACCTGCAGGGAAATGGGCAGCGTCGAGAGGGTCGCCGTCGGCGCGAGGTCGCGACCGACGATCCCGCCCAGCGTCACCAAGGCAACCGTGCCGGTGACAGCCGTCGCCTGCGCCAACACCAGGATCACGAGGTTCCGATTGAGCAACTCGGAACTCACCGCATCGTTCACCCGGGGATACGCTTGTCGAGAAAGTCCAGGTTCACGCCGTTGGCGTTGACGCCTCGTTGCCCGAGGTCTCGGGCCCGCTGCACCACGTCGCGGCCGAACCGCTCGATCAGCCGGTCGATGGTGCGGTCGAGTTCGTGCCTGGCGTGGTCCTCGAACAGATCGAGTTGCCGCGGTGCCTTCCGCCACGACAAGTCGAAGGCCGCCATGCCGACGAGTCGGAAAGGCCCCGGATGGTCGAACTCGCCGAGCAGTCCCCTCGCCACGGCCAGGTATTCGCTGCCGAGGTCCGAGGGCGTCGTCAGCAGTCGCTGGCGGGTCAGCATTTCGAACCGGTTCGTCTTCAGGCGCACGCGAATGCCCCGGGCCAGGTAGCCCTTCGCCCTCACCCGCCGCGCGATCCGCTCGGCTGCCCGGCGCAAGTGCCGCTCGATCTCCTGGCGGGCGGTGATGTCCTCGCCGAGTGTCCGGTCCGAGCCGATGCTCTTTGCGGCGCGCGAGCCCCGCACGCGACGGGGATCGCGGGCGTGGGCGAGTTCGTAGAAATGGGCGCCCGCGGCACCGAGGTGCTCGACCAGGAAGCCGGCGTCGGCACGGGCGACGTCGCCGATGGTGGCGAGGCCAAGGTCGAGCAGGCGCGGCACCGTCTTCTGCCCGGCGCCCCAAAGGCGCGAGACCGGCAACGGCGCGAGCCAATCGACCGCGCCCGTAGGCGGAACGACGGTCAGGCCGTCCGGCTTGTCGTGTGCACTCGCCACCTTGGCGACGTACTTCGTGCTCGCCACGCCGACCGAGACGTTGAGGCCTGTCGCGCGGCGAACCCGTTCCTTGATCTCGCGCCCGATGGCCAGTGGCGGCCCGAAGAGACGCTCCGCCCCGGACATGTCGAGGAAGGCCTCGTCCAACGAGATGGCCTCCACGTGCGGCGAGAAGTCCCCGAAGATGTCCATGATCTGGCCGGACAACGCCTCGTAGCGTTCGAAGCGCGGCGGCACCATGATGGCTTGCGGGCAGCGACGCCGGGCCTCCGCCACCGGCATGGCACTGCCGACGCCGAAGGGCCGGGCTTCGTAGCTCGCCGTCAATACGACCCCGCGAAAGCTGTTCGGCCCTACGAGGATCGGCTTGCCGCGCAGCTCGGGGTTGTCCAACTGCTCCACGGCCGCATAGAAGGCGTCCATGTCGGCGTGAACCACGATGCGCGGCCAGTCACCCATGACGCGGCTATAGTAGCCCGAACATCGTTCTACGGAGGCGCCGCAATGGCGCACAAGGGCCTGCTTGCCGGCACGCTGATCTGCTTGGCGATCCCCGCGCCATCGCAGGACAGCCCCTCCGCCGCTGTCGCGTTGAGCGAGGAAGCCCTGCTTGAAACGACGCCGGAAGGCCTCCGGGCCACCAACTACGTCCTGTCCAAGACCTTCGACCGGGGCGCCAAGGACATGGACGCCTACACGTACCTCGCCAAGCTCCTGCTGCAGCACGCCCTGAACCTGGCGGACCGGCACCCGGCACAGGCACGCGATTTCAAGCGCGCCGCGTTGCCGATCACGTACAACCTAGCCGCCAACACATGGCCCGGATGGGGCGACGGGCAGGTCGCTGTCCGCGACCACCATCGTCGACTTGGCCTGGAAGCGGCCCGGCTCGACGTGCATCTCTCGGCCGAGGTCGCTCCCACGGCACAGCGCCGCGTCAACAGCCAGTGGATCCTCGGCGCGCATCTGATCGCCGCTGGCGCCTACGCCGATGCCGTGGCCGCCTTCGAGACGAGCCGGACGCTGGCCGTGGACGCCAACCTCGAGCAGAGCGCCACCATGGCCCAGGGCTGGATTCACCTCGCCAATACCCTTGCCGGTACGGACGAGACGGACGCGCTCGCGGTCATCGAGGCGAAGCTCATCGAGGAAGGCGGCAACGGCCCCTTCTTCGCCGCACAATACGCCGCTGCCTACGCGGTATTCGGCGGTTCGTCACCGTAACAACGGTGCGGACGTCCCCGCGCCGACTCCGTCTCAGTCGCCGCTATGCGTGCCTGTGACGATCCACAGCGGGTCCGCTTGCGGCGGCGAGCGGTCGACGAAGTCGACGTCGACGTAGCCTGCCGCGTGCAAGTAGACGCCCACGACCCGCACACGTTCCTGCGGTGGCAGCGCACGAAATGCGAGGATCGCCTTGGTCGGAAAACAGCGGTGCGACATCGCAACGGCCACCCGGCCGCCCGGTTCAAGCACGCGGGCGAGATCCGCGAACACCTCGACCGGCCGGGTCAGGTACTGGATCGACACCGCGACCACGGCCCGGTCGAACGACCGTTCCGCGAACGGCAGTCGCGGTTCCGCATTCAGATCGTGGACAATGCGCTCGTCCAGACGCGGGTTGGCTGCCAACTCCTCGGCGTTCATGCCGAGGCCTGCTACATGCCGATAGGCGGTGTCGGGCAGATGCGAAACCCATGAGGACATGAGGTCGAGGACGCGCATCCCGGCGGGCAGGAACTCGGCGTAGAACGCCGTCAGCGCCGCTATGGTTGCGTCGTCGATGTGGGTTACGAGGCGCGGGAACTGGTAGAACTGGGAATCGGGCGACTCGTCCACGCGCTCGAAGAACTGGTCCGGGAACGCGGTCGTGTCGTCGCTACCGGGGTCGCCCTGATGCGTGGAGGAACCGGACACGTTGTCACCCAAACCGCTTCAACGGCGCGCCGTCGACATCGCCCAGGATAAGCCGGACGGCGCGCAGCAAGTCTCGCCCAGATCGTTGGCCGAGGCCAAGGCGCTGTTTCGTCTCGGCACACCCATGGCCGCAACGCAGTTCTTCATCATGGCCATGGGTTTCCTCGACACCGCCATGGCCGGCCACTACGACTCCACGCACCTCGCGGGGGTCGCCCTGGGCAGCAACGTCCTGTGGCCAGTGTTCATGCTGCTGACGGGCTGCACGATGTCCGTCACGCCCATCGTCGCGCAACTCGTCGGCGGCGGACGGACCCGACGGGTAGGGCGCGTGCTGCGTCAGGGGTTGCTGGTCGGAATGGTGGCGAGCGTGCTGGCCATCCTCATCGTGGTGAACGCCGAGCCGGTGTTCATGCTGTTCAAGGTCGACACTGCTGCGGCGGACATCGGCACGCGCTACCTGAACGCCGCTGCCTTCGGTCTGCCGGCCGTGATGTGCTACATCGTGCTGCGCTACGGATCCGAAGGTCTCGGCCACACTGTCGGGCCGATGGTCATCGCCGGGATCGTGCTCGTTCTCAACGCGATCCTGAACTACGCCTTCATCTACGGACGGCTCGGCGCTCCGGAACTCGGCGGCGAAGGGTGCGGTTGGGCGACGGCCATCGTCATGTGGTTCGAACTGCTGGCCATGATCGTATTGGCGCGGTTCCGCTACTTCCGTGTCACGGGTCTGTGGCGACGCGTCGAGTGGCCCGACTCTCGGGAGATCAAGCAGATACTGAAGATCGGCATTCCCATTGGCCTGTCGTCGTTCGTCGGCATGGCACTGTTTGCCATCGTCGGCTTCTTTGTCGGCAGTCTCGGCGTCATTCCGCTGGCGGCACACAGCATCGCCGGACACCTCAGTTGGGCGACCATCGTCATTCCCATGTCCCTCGGATCGGCCGCGGGCATTCGCATCGGCTTCTACGTCGGGGCGGGCGAGTTTTCGCGCGCGGCGCGTGTGGCACGTGTGGCCGTGGCGATCTCGCTGATCTACGCGGTCACCGTCAGCGTCGCCCTCGTACTCCTGCGGCACTATGCCGCGAGCGTCTACAGCAACGATGCCGATGTGGTTGCACTCGCCGGCTCGCTGATCCTCCTGATCGCGATCTACCAAGTGTTCGACGACACCCAGGCCACGATGGCCGGCGCGTTGCGCGGCTACAAGGACACGCGCGCACCGATGGTGTACTCGCTGGTCGGCTATTGGGTGTTTGCGCTCCCGCTTGGGGCCGTGCTCGGATTCGGTTGGCAGGGCATCCCTAGTCTCGGTGTTTTTGGATTCTGGGTCGCGTTGTCCCTAGGGATCGCCGCCATCGCCGTGGCGATGGCCGTTCGGCTCTTTCGGACAGGCCGGGACCCCGCGCGGATCCTCAGGCTCGCGTCATAGGCAACCCAGTAACAATCACCCCTGCGGTTCCCGACCGCCAGCCGCTCGCAAGCGCAGTCCAACACCCAACATCGCAGCCACCAGCAAGGCGTCCACGAATAGCCATGTGGAGAGGTTCACCGCTCCGCCTGTCAGCTTCCTGAACCACGCGTCGAACCACACCACGGCCACGAACGCGACGCCGACGAACTCGAACCTCGCGTGCGAATCTCCCACTCCGGCGAGGACTAGCCGACGAGTGCCAGCCGTTAGCGCCAGCAGCATCGCCAAGGCGATCGGCCAATCCAGGTATCCCCAGATCGCGTCCGCGCGGCCGAGATAGAACGAGTCGAACACCATTTGAAGGGCCACCAGGGCGGCCACGGCGAGCAAGTAGATGCTGATGATCCGTCGAAGAGACCCCATGACGCTCTCCTGCCCAAGGCGGGTCTCCACCGTACACCAATTCTGGGTGCGAGGCGTTCGACGTTACGGACGAACCGGCACGTGAACCACTAGGCCGTCGAGTTCCTCGCGCACGACGATCTGGCAGGTCAAGCGGCTCGTCGCTCTCCGCTCCGGAACGAACTCCAGGATGTCCCGCTCATCGCCTACGGGGGTGCCAACCCGGGCGAACCATTCACTTGCGACAATGCCGTGGCAGGTCGAGCACGTGCACCCGCCCCCGCACTGCGCGTGTATCCCTGCGACCCCGTTGTCCACGGCGCAATCCATCACCGTCGTGCCTACGGGTGTCCCGTGCCGTTCGCGGCGACCGTCGCTGTGTACGAACACGATCGTAGGCACGCAAAACCCAACCGCGTCGGCTCAAAGCGCGCCAATGTAGGCAATGGCACCGCGTGGCGCAAATGGCTAATATCGCCGGTTTGCGCGACCGCGTACTTGCAGGCAGCACGTTGATCGTCATCGGCCTCACGGGGGGCATCGCATCCGGGAAATCCACCGCCGCACGCCACCTCGGCGAGCGTGGCGCCACGGTGATCGACGCCGACAAGCTCGGGCACCGCGCCTACGACCCCGGCACGCCGGGCTTCGACAAGGTGGTCGCCGCCTTCGGCGACGGGGTGGTAAGCGATGGCCAAATCGACCGCCGAGCACTCGGCGGCAAGGTGTTCGCGGATCCTAAGCAACTCAAACGCCTGACCGACATCGTCTGGCCGGAGATTCTCGACCTCGCGAAGGCCGACATCGACGCGGCCAAGGCGCGTGGCGAGACCATCGTCGTCCTGGAAGCCGCCGTGCTTCTCGAAGCGGGTTGGGAAGACGAGGTGGACGAAGTCTGGGTCGTCGCCGTCGAGCCCGAGATCGCCGTGGAACGTGCAAGCGCTCGAGACGGCGTGGACGCGGCGGCCGTCCAAGCGCGCATCGACGCGCAGCTTTCCAATGCCGAGCGGATGGCCAAGGCCGACACCGTCATCGACAACTCCGGTACCGAGGCGATGTTGCTCGGGGCACTCGACCGCGAGTGGCAAAGGCTCCAGACCGAGGAGGCCACGTGATCCTGGATCTGCACACGCACTCCATCAAGTCCGACGACGGGCGCGCGAAGGTGCGAAACTACTGCCAGTGGGTTCGCACGCGCAATGTCCCCATCGACGGCTTCGTGCTTACCGAGCATCGCCAATTCGACTTCGAATCGGACTACAGCGGACTCGCGAGGGACTTCGACCTGGTGATCCTGAAGGGTGCGGAGGTCGAGACCGAATACGGGCATGTGCTGGTCTACGGCGTCACCGAACCGCTCTACGAGACCTTCGATTTCGGGAGCATCGGTCTGCCGCTGGAGGAGGTCATCGAACACTGCAATGCGCACGACGCCGTCGCCGCGCCATGCCACCCGGGGCGACCGCGCGTGGGCATGTCCGCGCACCTCGCCGAACACGGCGTCCCTAAGGGCGTGAGGATCGTGGAGATCTACAACGGCGGCAGCCGCGGCGAAGAGGACGCGGTGGCGGCGGCAATGGCCGACGAACTCGGCTACATCGGCATCGGCGGCAGCGACTCGCATATCGTGAGCCACATCGGGCGCTGCGCCACCGAGTTCCCGGAGCCCGTCACCACCGAGGCGGAACTCGTCGCGGCGTTGAAGTCCGAACGGTTCCGCGCGATCACGACGCGATAAGCACACACGTACGGAGGAGAGTTTCGTGGCTGAGGAGACAGTCGACCAGGACATCCAGGACCTGCGGGATCAGTTCTTGAACCGCGAGTTCGACGAGGTGACCTTCGAGATCGATGGCACGCGGTTCGCCGAGTACGCGAAGGTCTGCGGCGAAACCGCAACCAAGTTCACCGACCCCGGCGACCCCGATTTCCAGGCGCCGCCGACGTTCGTGTCCACGCTGGTCGGCGGTCGCAGCATGCCGCCGGACTTCCCCAACCTCGGCGGCATGGGCATGGACGCCGGCAAGCTTGTGGAGTGGAAGGCCCCGGTGCGCGACCAGGCAACCCTCACCGGCCGTAGCCACCTGCACGACATCTACACGAAGACCGGGCGCTCTGGCCGCATGGTGTTCCTGGTCACACGCATGGAGTTGTACGACTCCGACGGCACCCACGTCGCCAACGCCGACACCCGAACCGTGATCCGGGAGAGACCCCGTGGCTGAATCCATCCCCACCGTCACCGCGATCGCCGATGTCGAATTCGGCGGCGAATTGCCGGCTTTCACGCCGGACACGAGCATTGATGCCACGCGCCGCTTCGGTCAGCACGTCGGCTGGAATACGCCGCGCTTCACCGACCATGACGGTGCGCGCAAGGAAGGCCTGCCCGGCGCGATCGTGCCCGGCGTGATGAGCCAGGGGTTCCTCGGCGCGATGATCCACCGCTGGGCTCCGACGGCGGAGATCATCACCATCGATACCGTGTTCCGCGCCCCCGTGCTGGTCGATCAGCCGCACAAGATCACCGGCGTCGTAACGGACATCGACGAGGACGAACTGACCGTGGAAATCGACCTGACGGTCACCAACGAGGCCGGTGAAACACGCGTCTTCGGAACCGCGACGGCCCGATTGCCTTCCTGAGCATTCAGGAAGGTGGTCGACCGTCTGAAAAAGAGCGACGGTCGCTTCGAGGTGTTCGTCAGCAGAGGGCGAGGCAACCACAGGATGGTTTCCCGTCCGGACGTCGGAGGATTCAAGAAGCCCTATCCGCTGCCGTACGTTCGACTTGCCCCCTGATTCCTTCCGCTAGAAGGCCGGTCCGAGGGCTCGGGCAGAAGGCCTACGAAGTCAAACTGATCCGTGATCCGGGCCGGTCCGCAGCGCTGGCGATGTGAGGCCACGTGTTGTACGTTTCGCCGATCTCAACGGAGCCGGAGCTGCCTGTGATCGATGCCCGCATCGCGCAGTCCGTGATCGACCATGCCGTCGCCCTGGGCGCCGATTTCGCCGAGGTCTTCGTCGAGCGCAACGAGGTGAGCAACATCGCCACCCTCTCCGACCAGGTGCAGGACCTGAGCTCCGGCATCGATTTCGGCATCGGACTGCGCCTCGTGTACAGTTCCAAGGTTCTCTACGGCTACACCAATCGCACCGACGAGGACGAACTCAGGCGCATCGTGACGGAACTCGCCGCGAAGGACCGCCGGGACCCCGCCACCGCGACAAGCGCGTTCGATTTCCGTGCCGCCGACGACGTCCATGGCGCAAAACGCACGCTGTCCACCGATCCGGCACTGCGCGAGAAGGTGGACTACCTGTTCGCCGCCAATCGGGCCGCGCGGGCGGTGAGCAACCAGATCTCCCAGACCCGGGGCACCTGTGGTCAGCGTCAGCAAGCCGTGGAGATCTTCAACAGCGACGGGCTGCACACGAACGATACCCGGCACTACATCCGCGCGACGCTCCAAGCGGTCGCCGCGAGTGGCACCGAGCAGGCCACGGGGACGCAAACCGACGGCGGCCTGCAGGGATGGGAGATCGTCGAGACGCTCGACCCCGCTGCCTGCGGGGCAGAGGCTGCCCGCCAAGCGTTGGTGAACCTGGCCGCGAAACCGTGTCCCTCCGGCCGCATGCCCGTGGTCATCGGCAACGGCTTCGGCGGCGTGATCTTCCACGAAGCCTGCGGCCACCTGCTCGAGACCACGTCCGTAGCGAAGCAGGCCTCCGTGTTCCACGACCGCCTCGGTGAGACGATCGCAACGTCCGTGGTCAGCGCAGTGGACGACGGCACACTGACGCGCGAATGGGGCTCGATCAACATCGACGACGAGGGCATGCCCACCGAGCGCACGCAACTCATCGAGAACGGCCGACTGGTCAACTTCCTGGCGGACCGGCTCGGCGCCGAGAAGACCGGGCATCGGCGGACAGGCTCCGGACGCCGCCAGAGCTACCGTTTCGCGCCCGCCTCGCGCATGCGCAACACGTTCATCGAACCGGGCGAGGACAGCCTCGACGACATGATCGGCTCCATCGACCGCGGCATTTATGCCGCGCGCATGGGCGGCGGGTCGGTGCAACCCGGCACCGGCGAGTTCAACTTCGCCGTCACCGAAGGCTACGTCGTCGAAGACGGCAAAGTCGGACACCCCGTAAAGGCCGCAACGCTGATCAGCACCGGCCCCGATGTCCTACGCTGCATCTCCATGGTCGGCGCAGACTTCGCGCTGGCGACCGGCATGTGCGGCTCCGTCTCCGGCATGGTCCCGACCACCGTTGGCCAAGCGACGCTCAAGGTCGACGACATCCTCGTCGGCGGCAACGCGTGATGGCCGACCCGGCGATCGAAAGCCACGCGCGCCGCGTCCTGGACGAGGTGGTCCGTGCCGGCGCGCACGGCGACCTGATCGTCCACCAGGATGCCTCCCTGTCCCTCAAGGCCCACGACGGCGACCTCGAGGAACACAAGGTCAACTCCACGCGCGTCTACGGCGTCCGGGTGATCAAGGACTGCCGCGCCGGGATCGCCTACAGCGAAGCGGCGGATGCGGCGGCTCTCCACTCCATGGTCGCGCAGGCCCTGCAGAACGCGGCCTTCGCCCGCGAGGACGACAAGGAGGCCATCGCCGACGGCAACGGCTCGTTGGTGACGGACGACGCGACCCTGTGTCGCCAAGACGACGTCACCGTGGAGACCAAGATCGCCGCCGCCCTGGCCATGGAGCGCGAACTCGCGGCCCGCGACAAGGTGCAGAACGTGCCCTACAACGGCGTGCAGGACGTCACCGCGGAGCGGTACGTTTTCACGACCGCCGGACACACCGCCCACAGCAAGGCCCGGCTGTGCAATGCCTACGCCTACGCCTTGCTCAAGGACGGCGACAAGGACGTGCTCGACGGCGTGGAGCGTACAGCGCGCCAGTTCGACGAGCTGGACACGTCGGTAATCGTCGAAGAAACCTATGCACGGTGCATAGCGCTACTTCATGGCGAAGCTGTCCCGAGCCGCCACTACGACGTGCTGTTCGACGTAGAGTGCCAGGCGGCGCTATTCGATGCGTTCGCCTCGGTGTTTTCCGGCCGGGCGGCACGGGACGGCATCAGCCCGCTGCGCGAGCGAATCGGCGAGAGGATCGGCGTGGACGGTCTCGACATCCGGGACGCGCCGCGGCGAACAGAGGGCTTTGGCTACGCGCTGTTCGACGGCGAGGGCATCGCGACCGCCACGACGACCTTGGTCGAACGCGGCCGACTCGTGACCCTCGCGCACAACAGCGCCACGGCGGGCCACTTCGGGGTCGCCAACACGGGGCATGCCGCACGCTCGCCCAAGACCCCGCTCGGCGTCGCGCTACACCAGCCGGAAATCGGGCCCGGTGAAATCCGCGAGTCCGACCTCACGAGCGGCGAATACCTCGAGATCGTCGACCTCGCGGGCTTGCACTCCGGCACCAACGCCGTCTCCGGGGACTTCAGCCTCGGTGCCGCCGGGTTCCTATGCGCTGACGGTGAGCGGTTGCGGCCTGTGCGCAACATCACGGTGGCAGGGAACTTCCTCGACATGCTGACGAAGATCGTCGGCATCGGCGATGTCCAGCACTGGAATGCACGCCGCTCGGCGCTGATGGCACGCATCCGCTTCGCCGACATGCCAATCTCGGGCTAAGCGGCCTGCTCGCGATCAAGGAGAAACGAGAGGCACGAGACATGAGCAACCGCGACAGCGACGATGCCACGGTCGAGGGGCTCTTCGAACCACGGGGCCTGAACAAACCGCGTGGGCGCGCAAGCCGAGCCGATGGTTGGGTCGGCGGGCGAGCGGACACCTGGTTCGGGCACTACCGGGAGAATCCGGCAAGCCGCGCCGGTGCGGACGCGCGTCGCATGGCGACCGACGAGACCTACGCGGCGGCGGTAGCAGGCACGTTGCGCGAACGCGACGCCGCCTCCGAGGAGGACGGCGATGCCGAACTCACGATCGAACCGCTCTCACCGGGCATCGGGGCCATCATTTACGGCGTCGACATGGCAAACCCCACGGCGCGCCACGTGAAACGCATTTGGAACGCCTTGATGGAGCGGAAGGTCGTCTTCTTCCGCGACCAGGGCCACATCACGCGCGACGAGCACATCGCATTCGGCAAGCGCTTCGCCGACGTCGGCTTCGCCTACGGTCGCCAGCGCGCCCTGGCGGCGAACAACTCGCCGCCTGACCATCCCGAGGTTCTCCGCTTGTACGCCGACGAGGCGCACCCGTTCGCCGCCGCCAATTGGCACTCGGACGTCACGTGGTCGAACCGGCCTCCCCTCGGCTCGATCCTGTTGTCGCGCAAATCGCCGCCCGTCGGCGGCGACACGATCTTCGTCGACTGCTACGCCCTGTGGGACAGCCTTAGTCCGGTACTCAAGACCTTCCTCGAGGGCCGAACGGCCGCGCACGGCCGCGCCGGGCACGACGAAGCCGAGCATCCGATCTGCCGAACGCACCCGGTCACCGGCAAATGCGCGCTCTACATCAACCCCACGTTCACCAATTCGATTCGCGGCATGGCACCGGCGGATTCCGCGCGGCTACTCGCGCAACTCTACGCCAAGATGTACTCGACGCCGGAGCACACCTGCCGATTCCGCTGGCGGGACGGTTCGGTCGCCATGTGGGACAACCGCAGTTGCCAGCACTACGCGGTGTCCGACTTCTGGCCCCACGAACGCCGCATGGAGCGGGTCACGTTGGTCGACCCGTCCGCCGAGGACGAAGTGCCGTTCTGGGAGGACGCAAGCGGCAAGCGCCACTACAGCATGCTGTTGACCTCCCAGGAAGCGATCGACACGCCGTTGGGGTATTCCTAGCGAGCGCCCCATAGCCGGGTCCGGTACCTCGCGTTCGCTCGGCACCGGCGCGTGCCGCTTGCGGCACGCCGACTCCGGCCCAAGGCCACGCCGACCATCCATGGACGTTAGCCTG
>JAPOVK010000057.1 GCA_026708185.1 Gammaproteobacteria bacterium
CCCGTTCGTGGAGGTGGCCGGGCCGGATGCGGCCGTGCGGCTCGTACGGGCCTGCGGTCGGCTGATCCGCCACGAGGAGGACCGCGGCCGGATCACGCTGCTCGACCGCCGCATCGTGACGGCCCGTTACGGCAGGGCGCTCCTTGACTCGTTACCCCCTTATCGTCTGGATATCACCTAGGCCCAGGCCGCGTCGTACGTGCGGCGTCAAGGAGCTTTGGGACCTGGCGACCCCGGTCCCGGGGCGCGCGCCGGTGATCTACGAGCAGCAGGCCGAAGGCGGACCACGCTCGCGGCCGGGTTCCGACATTCTACCGGGGGTCATCGCCGATCTGTTGCCTGCTGCGGTGGCCGCCCTGCGCGACATCGGTGGTCCCCTCGCTTTCGCGGAAAGGCGGGCACGCGGCGAGCCTGTGGACCAAAGACTGCCCGCCGCAGTTGGTGGACCGCCTGGGTGGGAGCGACCCCCGAAGGCCGGCGGTTCTCAAGATCCCCGAAAGTCCTCTGAACAAGGCCATCCCTGGCCTTGTTGGCCCGAGCGGCGGCGGCTCAGATCGAGAGTTCGGGGGGGCGCAGTCCGAGGCGGTTGGCCGCTTGCCCCACGATGTAGCCGATGATCTCCGCGGCGTCGGGCGGGACGGACATCCCACTCGCCTCGTGCAGCGCGTTCAGTTCGGCCGCGAAGCGCCGGAGCTGCTCGGCGTTGGCCTGGTCAAGCACGCGGGCGGTGACGCGCATGAGATTCGGGGACACCTGGTACCAGGCGCGGTCGGTCGCCTCGGCGGCCACGTCCTCGATCATCGCCAGGGCCACGGTCATGTCCGTGTCGACCGCCAGCGAGTGCCACGGCTCGTTGTCGAGGAACTCGGACAGGTGCAGCCGCGTCTCCGCATCGAGGGGGTCCACACCGTCCATCGACACGTCGGCGGCCAGGTCGACCATGATGCAGAAGTCCGCCATGTCCTGTTCGGCGAGGGTGCCGAGCGCCTCCTCCGCGCCCTCGTTCAGACCGTTTCTCGCCAGGAACTCGATCTCGTCCCGGAGTTCCCGCGCCCGCAGTACGAACGCCTCGTGGTGCGAAGCGTCCTCCGCGTGCGTCTCGGCAAGCCTTTGGTGGATGTTGTCGCGCCACGTCCAGAAACGTACGAGGTTGCGCGAAGGGTCGCCGGTTTCGGCCACTGCTGCCTCCGGGTTCGGGTCCGGGTAGCCTATCAGCTTGCTGCCGCGGGAGGGGTTCCGGCGGGCGCTACGAGGCCATCAACTGCCGGTCGCGCAGCGACGCGATCTCGTCGCGCAGGGCGGCGGCCTCCTCGAACTCGAGGTTGCGGGCCCGCTCGTGCATCTCATCCTCGAGCTTCGCGAGCAGTTTGCCGAGCGCCGCCGGGTCTTCCGGCAGCGCCTTCTGCCGCTTGCGCTCGGCCTTGCGTCCGCGCGTCTTCGGCATCCCCGGCGCCGCCCGGGCCCCTTCCATGATATCGGGGATCTCCTTGACGATGCCCCGGGGCGTGATGTTCTGCTCGGCGTTGAAGTCGAGCTGCCTGCGGCGCCGGCGATTGGTCTCGTCGATGGCGGCCTGCATGGAGCCCGTCACCACGTCGGCGTAGAGGATCGCGCGGCCGTGCAGATGGCGCGCGGCTCGTCCGATGGTCTGGATGAGGGAGCGCTCTGCCCGCAGGAACCCCTCCTTGTCCGCGTCCAGGATGGCGACGAGGGAGACTTCGGGCATGTCGAGCCCCTCCCGCAGGAGGTTGATGCCCACGAGCACGTCGAACACCCCGAGGCGCAGGTCGCGCACGATCTCCATGCGCTCCACCGTGTCGATGTCGGAGTGCAGGTAGCGCACGCGGACCCCGTGTTCATCGAGGTATTCGGTGAGGTCTTCGGCCATTCGCTTGGTCAAGGTCGTCACCAGGACGCGTTCGCCTGCGGCGACCGTGACGCGGATTTCCTCGAAGAGGTCGTCAACCTGGGTCGATGCCGGCCTTATGTCCACCTGCGGGTCGACGAGGCCTGTGGGCCGAACCACCTGTTCGACGACGCTGCCGGCGCGATCGCCCTCGTACGGTCCCGGGGTGGCCGAGACAAAGATCATCTGCGGTGCGAGTCGTTCCCACTCGTCGAATCGCAGCGGCCGGTTGTCGAGTGCGGACGGCAGGCGGAAGCCGTACTCGACCAGCGTCTCCTTGCGGGAGCGGTCGCCTTTGTACATGCCCCCGAGTTGGGGGACGGTGACGTGCGATTCGTCGACGATAAGCAGCGCGTCCCCTGGCAGATAGTCGAACAGCGTCGGCGGCGGCTGTCCCGGCTCCCGCCCCGACAGGTAGCGCGAGTAGTTCTCGATGCCGCTGCAGTAGCCGAGTTCGCGGATCATCTCGAGATCGAAGCGCGTGCGCTGCTCCAGACGCTGCGCCTCGACGAGCTTGTTGGCGTCCTTGAGCACGGCCAAGCGGTCCGCCAGTTCGTCGCGTATCTCGTCGAGGACCGCGAGGATCCGCTCGCGCGGCGTCACGTAGTGGGTCTTGGGGAAGACGGTGTAGCGCGGCAGCCGGTTGAGAATCTCGCCCGTCAGCGGATCGAACGTGCCGATGTTGTCGATCTCGTCATCGAACAACTCGACGCGCACCGCCTCCTTCTCCGACTCCGCCGGGAAGATGTCGATGACATCGCCGCGTACCCGGTACGTGCCGCGCTGGAACGCCATGTCGTTGCGCGTGTACTGCAACTCCGCCAGGCGGTTCAGGATGTAGCGCTGATCGACCCGGTCGCCCCGGTCGAGGTGCAGCACCATCCGCAGGTAGGACTGCGGATCGCCCAGGCCGTAGATCGCGGACACCGAAGCGACGATGACCGTGTCGCGCCGCTCGAGCAGCGCCTTGGTCGCCGACAGGCGCATCTGCTCGATGTGCGCGTTCACCGAGGCGTCCTTCTCGATGTACGTATCGGAAGCCGGCACGTAGGCCTCCGGCTGGTAGTAGTCGTAGTAGGAGACGAAGTACTCGACGGCGTTACGCGGGAAGAACTCGCGGAACTCCCCGTAGAGCTGGGCCGCGAGGGTTTTGTTCGGCGCGAGCACGAGCGTCGGGCGCTGCACATTCTCGATCACGTTCGCGATGGCGAAGGTCTTGCCTGAACCGGTGACCCCGAGCAGCGTCTGATGCGCCAAGCCCGCCTCGATGCCGTCCACCAACCCGGCAATCGCGGTCGGCTGGTCGCCAGCCGGGCGGTAGTCCGCGACGACCTTGAAGTCGGCTTGCGCTTGCATGGCGAGAGTTTACGCCACCGGGCGCCGGCCCGTCAGTTCGGCGAACCTCCACGGAGCGCACCGCCCGAGGGTGAACTGAGGGCCTCGCGCAGCGCCGTCACCTCGCCGCGCAGCAAGGCGATCTCGTCGCGCAGCGTCGCCGCGTCGGCATGGACGTGCTCCTCCACCTCGGCGGCCTCCTGCTCGTGCTGGGTCTGCATGGCATCGACGATGACACCGATGAACAGGTTGATGACGGCGAAGCTCGTGATCACGATGAAGGGCACGAAGAAGGCCCACGCGTAGGGATACTCGTCCATCACCGGTCGGACGATCCCCATCGACCAGCTCTCCAGCGTCATGATCTGGAACAGCGTGTACATGGACTCGCCCACCGACCCGAACCAAGGGGCGAAGGTGCTCCCGAAGAAGCTCGTGGCGATCACCGCCGCGACGTAGAAGATGATCGCGATCAAGCCGATGATCGGGGCCATGCCCGGGATCGCCAGCACCAGGGCTTGGGTCACGCGGCGCATCTGCGGCACGACGGAGACCAGGCGCATGATGCGCAGGATGCGCAATGCGCGCAGCACCGAGAACGGGCCGCTGGTCGGTACCAGGGCGATGCCAACCACCAGGAAGTCGAAGACGTTCCACGGATCACGGAAAAAGGCCCGGCCCCGACCGTAGAGCTTCGCGGCGATCTCCAGCACGAAGACGGTCAGCACGAACGCGTCGAAGACGGCCAGGGGTTGCCCGTAGGCCGCCCGAATCGCCGGGGACGTCTCAAGCCCGAGTGTCACGGCGTTGAGAACGATCAGCGCCGTGATGAATGCCTGCGCCCGCTTACCCTCGACCAACGTCGCGATCCTGGTCCTCGCGCTCATGCCGCCTCCCACCTCGAAAAAGCGGCGAACTATACTGCTTGGAGCCAGGAGCCCGTCATGAAGCACAGCGTCAACCTAGGCAACCGCGTCCTCATCGCGGCAATCCTCGCGATGGCGGCGACATCAACTGCGGCAGGCGAGGACGAACCGCCGCGCGTCGAGGCGGATGGCACTGTTCACGTGCCGGCGTTCGATCTTCCCGAGACGGCCTACCTGAGCGACGAGTCGCGCGCGGCGATGAAGCACTTCCGCGAGGTCTACGGCCCCGAATTCGGCCAGTTCTCGCAGGGCTGCGCCAGCTTCAGCGAGGTGGCCGACGACCCCGCCGCGATGCGCGCGGCCCGGGATTGCGTTGCCGCGGGCTACTACCGCACGGCCATCTACAAGGACACCATCGCCAAGCATCCGGTCGAAATCACGAACGAGGAGGTTGCGGGCGTCTACACCGAGGTCTTCGTCCCCAAGGACGGGATCGCGGTGTCCAACGAGAACAGAGTCCTGATCAGCATCCACGGCGGCGGGTTCGTTGTCGGCGCTCGCTACTTCAGCCACACCGAGGCCATGCAGGTCGCACACATGGGAGGCTACAAGGTGGTCAGCCCGGACTACCGCATGGCACCCGAGTTCACTCACCCGGCCGGCGTCGAGGACGTGATCGCTGTCTACAAGGCGCTGCTCGAGGACTACAGCGCAGGCAACATCGGCATCTACGGCTGCTCGGCAGGTGCCATGCTCACCGCGCAGACCGTTGCCCACATCCTCAGCAACGACCTACCCGTCCCCGGCGCGATCGGTCTCTTCTGCGCCGGGATTCCGACAACGGATCGCGACACGCCCGGCGTCTTCAAGATGGGCCGGAGCGAGAGCGCCTTCCTGGTGTCCGCCATCAACGGCTTCCCGCGGCCGGTCGAGGTGACCGACCCGCCCCAGCCGAGCGGCTACTTCCGGGGAGTCGCCGCGAACGATCCCGTCGTCGCACCCGGTGACCATGACAACCTGCTGGCCCGGTTTCCGCCCAGTCTGCTCATCAGCGGAACGCGCGACTTCGCCTTGGGCGCCGTCCTCGCCAGTCACAACAAGCTCATTCGCCTAGGTGTCGAGGCCGACCTGCACGTCTGGGAGGGCCTCGGCCATGCGACCTTCGCGTTCAACCCTCGCCTGCCGGAGTCGGACGAAGTGCACAACGTGATCGTGCGCTTCTTCGACAAGCACCTCGGCCGCTAGGGCGGGGGTTACGGCAGCCGAAACGCGGTCAGTCGCCCCGGCTCCAATCCCGCCCCGGTGGCAACAACCACGAACTGCCGACCGCCCGCGCGGTAGCCCATGGGCGGTGCCGACATGTGCGTGCCGGGCAGCGCGTGTTCAGCTAGCAACGCGCCCGTCGTCTTGTCGAGTACGCGCAGGACGCTGTCGCGCCGCCCGCGGCGATGGCCGTGAAAGATCGCGGTCTTGGTGACCAGCAAACCCGGCGCGTTCCCGACCACGCCGAGATCCGGCAAGTCGAGCCCTTCGAGCAGCGGATGGTCCACCGGCCCGCGTCCGTTCGCGACCTGCCAGGCGATCTCGCCGGTGTCCAGGTGGTAGGCCGTGATACTCGACCACGGCGGCTTGACCACCGGCAGGCCGTCGACGTCCACGCCGCTCGGCCGGATGCGGTACGGCTGCCCGAAGCGCTCCACATCCTGCTCCCGGGCTGTCATCAACAGGGGCATCCGCCGGGAGGCGACGTAGAGCATCCGTGTTTCCGGATCGAACGCGGCGCCACCCCAGTTGGCACCCCCGCCCCAGCCCGGCACGGCGACGCTGCCCTGGGTCGATGGCGGCAGGAACAGACCGCCCAGTCGGTACGGCGCGAGCTTCTCGCGCGCTTGCTCGGCGAGTTGCGGCGTCAGGTCGTTCAAGTCGTCGTCGGTCAGCCCCTGCAGCTCGAACGGTGGCGGCCACGTGGGAAACGGCTGCGTCTTCGCGGCCACTTCGCCGGCGAGGTCGCTCGGCGGCACCGCGCGGTCTTCCACCGGCCAAAGCGGCTTGCCGGTGACGCGGTCGAGCACATAGAGGAAGCCAATCTTGGTGACCTGGGCGACGGCCTTAACCGGCTTGCCGTCCACCACGATGTCCGTCACCACCGGCGCGGCCGGCAGGTCGTAGTCCCAAATGTCGTGACGAACGGTCTGGAAGTGCCAGAGGCGTTCGCCGGTCTTGACGTCGACGGCGACCAGCGAGGTCGAGAAAAGGTTGTCGCCGGGCCGCAGTCCCCCGTAGAAGTGGCTCGTCGGCGCTGTGAGCGGGAGGTAGGCGATGCCGAGCTCAGGATCGCAGCTCATCATCGACCAGACGTTGGTATTGCCCATCCACTTCCAGGAGTCGGCGCCCCACGTGTCGTTGCCGAACTCGCTCTCCTGCGGCACCGTTTTGAACGCCCAAAGCTGGCGGCCGGTGTGCACGTCGAAGGCGCGCACATCCCCGAGCGGGACGTTGGCGCGCCAATCCGATCCGTCCCGGCTGACGTGGGAGTTGTCGGAGGTCTGGTTGCCGACCAGGAGCGCCTCGCCGCAGACGGCCGGGGCGTAGCTCCACGACGCGCGTCGACGCGGAATTGGCCGGCGCAGACCCTGGGTCAGGTCGACGCGGCCCGCGTTCGCGCCTTCGCGCTCGCCGAAGCCGGGGACCGGCTTCCCCGAACTGGCCGACAAGGCGATCAGCCAACCATCGCTCGTGAGCAGCAGGATCCGCCCGCTGTCCGCTTCGTCGTCGCGGTGGTAGGCCAGTCCGCGAGTCGAGAAGCCGAACATGGCCGGTCGCGGGCCGTCGCCGGTGCCAGGGTCGAAGGTCCACAGGGTCTCGCCGCTCAAGGGATCGACGGCGGCGACAGCCGAGTACGCCGTACGTACGAACAGCTTGCCTTCCGCCATCAGCGGTGTGACTTTGAAGCCGTCAGGAACCTTGGCGCGCCACGACCGGGCATTCGCAGTCCGTGGAATATCCTCGTAGCGATAGTTGTCGAATGCCTCCCACGTCCAGGCAACACGCAGGTCGGCCGCGTTCTCCGCCGAAACGTCGGCAAGCGGTGCGTACTTGTGGGCGCGCAGACCGCCGCCGTAGGCCGGCCAGTCGCCGTGCGAGGTCGAATAGTCGAAGACGCGCTCCGTATCCGCCGCGAGGGGTTTCAGGGCCGGAACGGCGGAGGCCCCCGGTGTCTGTCCAACGACCGTAGGCTCGGGGCGCACCACCTCCGTTTCGCGCTCCGCAAGCCAGGCGACATCGATGATGTCGGCACCGCGCCGTTCACGTTCGTCGACGAGCCACTGGCCGCGCTCGCTGTGCCCCTCGCCGCCGCTTGCCGTGATGTGACAGAAGGAGCAATCGGTCGCACCGAAGCGAAGCGCCGGTGCCAGGTGCTCGGGGTTCGGCCAAGCGGGCGAGGCGACGCTCGCCACACCCGCGGCGAGCAACCACTTACCACGCATACTGGTCGCTGCGGGCTTGCGCTTGCGAGATGCCCTTGCCGCGGGTCAACGACGGATCGAGCCAGGCGTCTATGGCGACCGACTCGTAGCCGAACCCATGGCCGTCGGCGAGCCGCTCGCGCACCTCGTCCTGGGTCAGCCAATCCCCGACGTAGCGCGCCGGGAAACCGTGGTGGTTGAGTTCGAAGGCGTACACCCGGGCCAGGCTCTCGCCCTCGTCGTAGTCGCCCACGTAGGTGAGCCAAGGGGTTTCGACCTTGACCGCCTCGCGCATGCCGGCGTGCGCCGAGGCGATGTAGTTGCCGAGGTCCCAGTCAGGGATCGCCCGTTCGTGGAACGTCGGACCGCCCGGCAACTTGCCGTCGAGCAGCAGGTAGCGGTCGTCGCGCTGAAGCAGGACCCGGGCCATGGCAATCGGCTTGTCGCTGTGGAATCTGACCGCGTCTCGACCGGCATCGGTGAGCCCGGCGTAGGCGGCGTCCGTGAACTGGTAGTACCCGGTTGCCGGCGGATAGTGCGCGGCAGCGTATTTGTTAAAGAAGCCGATGCGGTGGTCCTGCGACTGGTTCGGTGCCGCCCGGTGCCAGCAGTGCATGTTCATCAGCAAGAGGTCGCCGCGCTTGAGTTCAGGATCGACGAACGAGTCGTCGTCGGGCGTCACCGCCGGGTCGATCTCCAGTGCTCGCCCGCCGCGGTCGTGAACGCGCTCAAGACGATGCGACCCCGGCGAGACGAACAACTGGCCCCGCTTGGCATCGAAGTCCATGAGAGGAACGATGGTGAACAGCCAGTTCATCGACGAGCCGACCGGCCGCCAGCGCTTGTAGTCGTTGTGCTTGGGGATCGGCGGACCGCCCGGGGTACGGTCGTAGATGACGAATGCGGTGAGGACGGGATCGTCGCCGAGCAAGGTCCCGGCGGCGTTCAGGATCGCCGGATGGCCGGCCACGAAGCCGAGATCCGGATCGGCCATGCAGCTTTCCGCCAGGGTGTAGCGGCCCGGCGCGGGATAGGTTCCAGGCAGCGGTCCATGCAAGGGCGGGTGGCGGCGGAACGCGGTGGCGAAACGCTCGATCTCGGCGTCGTCCAGCGCATCGCGGACGACCAGGTAGCCATCCCGTGAATAGCGTTCAACGTCCTCGGGTGCGAGCATCCACCATCTCCCCGTCAATCCCCATAGACTTCGACTTTAACCCGAAGCGTCGGTGGTATGCCCTTGCCGATCTCCAACGCGCGCCGCAACTACGTGCTCGGAATGTTGGTGGCGCTGTACTTCCTGAACTTCGTGGACCGGCAGATCGTCAACATCCTCGTCGAGCCCATCAAGGCGGACCTGGGGCTCGCCGATTGGCAACTCGGCGTCATCTCGGGATTTGCGTTCGCGGCCCTCTATGCCACTCTCGGCATCCCCATCGCGCGCATGGCCGACCGCGGACGGCGAGTCGACATCATCGCCGGCGCGGTGGCGCTGTGGAGTGCGATGACCGCGGTATGCGGCCTGGCGCAGAACTTCGTGCAACTTGCACTTGCGCGCCTCGGCGTCGGCGTCGGCGAAGCCGGCCTCACGCCACCGGCGCACGCCATGATCGCGGACCTGTTTCCGGAGGAACGGCGCGGCACGGCGATCGCCATCTACCAGATGGGCGTTCCCGCCGGCGCGCTGATCGGCCTCATGGCCGGCGGCTTCATCGCCGAACTGTGGGGCTGGCGCGCGGCATTCCTCGCCGTCGGCTTGCCGGGCATCGCGGTCGCCCTGGTCGTGAGGCTCACCGTGCCGGAGCCCGAGCGAAGTGGCGACGCGGCGCCCCAGCCCGCGTTCGCCGCATCGCTGGCGGCGTTGTGGCGGATTGCGTCTTTCCGCCACATCACCTTGGCGTTCGCGCTGTCGTCGTTCGCCATCTTCGCCTTCAACGCCTGGTTTCCCGCTCTGCTCGGCCGCGTGCACGGCTTGAATACCGCCGAGATCGCCGCCTGGGTCGGGCCGATAGGCTTCGTGTCCGGCGTGCTCGGCAGCTTCTTCGGGGGCTACCTGGGCGACCGGCTCGGCGTCGACGACAAGCGTTGGTACCTGTTCGTCGTGGCGGCGGGCCTGATCGTGTCGATCCCGCTCTACGTCGTCGTGCTGTTCGCTGGGAACGCCACGGTCACGCTGACCGTCTATTTCGCGCCGAGCTTCCTCGGCGCGTTGGTGATGGGGCCAACCTTCGCCATGGTCCAGTCCCTCGCGCCGATCCGGCTGCGCGCGATGGCGTCGAGCATCGTCCTGTTCTTCGCGAACATGATCGGCCTCGGTCTCGGGCCGACGACGATCGGCGTGGTCTCCGACCTGCTGATGCCACGGCTCGGTCCGGACTCGCTGCGCTGGGCACTCGTGCTCATCCTGCCCGTGCTCGCCTGGTGCGCGGCGCACTACGTCGCCGCGACACGAACGCTTGCCCACGACTTGGGGCGCTAGTGTGCCGCTCCAAAGACCACCTCGCGTGTCGCTTGTACCGACAGGCGAAGGACGGGATGCCGGCGTGCTTGTCTTGATGGCGGCACATCCTCGCCTCGCGGTCGGTTTCGCCAGCGGCAAGCGGCGTTCGAGCCGTCAACGTGATTCCGAGACGGTACGCTAGGATGGCTGGCGAGGCGAAGGCTGCGCTGCGCTACCGGTTCGCTGCAATGCTCTACGACGCGCTGGCTGTCCTCGGCATCTGGATAGCCACTATCGTGGGACTCGTGACCGTGGTCGGCGATGCTGTGGTGGGCGCCTGGGTGCAGAGCCTCCTGTTCGTGGAACTGTACGCCTACTTCGCCTTCTTTTGGTGCCGTCGCGGACAGACGCTTGGCATGCTCGCCTGGCGGCTCAAACTCCAGAGCATCGGGCCTTTCCGGCCGACCCAGGCGCTCAGGCGTTTCGTGGCGGGAGTGGCCAGCTTCCTGACTCTGGGGCTAGGCTTCGCCTGGATGTGGTTCGACCGCGACAAGCTGACTTGGGGTGATCGGTTCTCCGCCAGCGAGGTGGTCCGCGAGCCACCACGCCAGCGAAAAGCACCCAAGCACGAGGCCGCCAGGGCTGGCAAAGGGGCTTAGCCCGTCACGCCCGCCGGATCAGCACAGCGCCCGCCAGCCAGCAGACGACGACCGGCGCCAGCATCGCGAGCCAGGGTGGGATCGCGAACACGATGCTGACCGGCCCGAACAGGTCGATCAGGTACTTGAAGGCGATGCCAACGGCGATGCCAACCGCCAACCGGGCGCCCAGGCCCGCCTCACGCATCGGCCCGACCACGAACGCCAAGGCCAGCAGCACCAGCCCGAGCACCGCCACCGGTTGCAGAAGCTTGGCCCAGAACGCGACCTGGTAGCGGGTCGCATCCAGACCCTCGCCGACCAGGTAGTCGATGCGAGAAGCCAGGTCGCGAAGCGACAGCTTGCCCGGCTCGAACAGCGCCTTGGCGCTGAGCAACGCCGGCGCGGTCCCGCTCTTCCAAGCCATCGCATCGACCCGGCGAACCGAGGTCGCGCCATCCAGGAACCGCGTCTCGACAACGTCCTCAAGGCGCCAGTGGCCCGTCTCGGCCACGTACTCGGCGGTGTCGGCCCGCCGGCTGGCGACCAGTCGCCCGTCCCGGACCACGAACTGGCGGATGCCGATCAACGCCCCGTCGCCCGCGTACCCGTCCACGCTGGTGATGACCTCGCCGTCGCGATACCACGTGGTCGAATCGATGGCGCCGCTCGCGCCACCCCGCGCGACCCGCAGCTTCAGGGTGTTGGCAGCGTCCTCGGCAGCGGAAGCAACGAACTCGCCTAAGGCCACGTTGCCGAACAGCACGACAAGCGCGGCTACGGCGGTACTCGCGAACAACCGGCCGAGTGAGACGCCAACGCTGCGCAGAACGGTCAATTCCGCGTTGCTGGCAAGTACGCCCAAGCCCACGAGGGCACCGATGAAGACGCCGTACGGCACGATCTCGTAGAGCCGTCGCGGCGTGCTGTAGAGGACGTAGAGCAGCGCATGCGGCTCGGTGTAACCCGGTGTGATGTCGCTCAACTCGTCGACGACTGTGAACAGCGTCACCACCGTCAGCAGACAGATCAGCACGACGCCGATCGATCGCCACACGGTGGCCACAAGATAGCGATCCATCTGTCCGCCGTAGGTCACCGTCAGCGCCCCCGGGCAACCAGCCACGCCCCCGTCGCGAGGAATATCACGTGCAAAGGCCACAGCCCGGGCATCGTGCCGAGCAATCCGTCGGCGACGAAATCCCGCGCGAAGACGAGCAGCAGGTAGTAGACGGCGAACAGGCCCACGCCCGGCAACAGGCGCGAGAAGCGCCCCGCGCGCGGAGCCGGTCTCGCCACCCCGACCGCGAGGACAACCGAAACGAGGCACATCAGCGGAAACGCGGCGCGCCACTGCCACTCGGCGGCTTGCCTGGGATCGTCAAGTGCGAGTTCACCACTCGCCGTGCGCCGCGCATCGTCCAGCGGTACGGGCGGCGCACGATCGATGCGCTGGCTCAGGCGGGCAAACTCGACCACCCGGTACGGCGACTCTCCAGGCACGCCTTCGTAGCGCAGCCCGTCGCTGAGCTCGAGGAATCGGCCCGACTCCGACGCGCGGTGCTGCTGCGCCGTGTCGGCCCACACCGTGACGCTGACCGGCCCGTCGCGTTCCGCCATGAACACGTCCTCGAGGCGGTTGGCGTCACGATCCACGGCGCGTGCATAGGTCGTTCGCCGGCCTTCGCCGTAGACGTGGAACGCGCCCGCGATGACCGCATCCAGCTCGCTGTCCACGAGCTGTTCGAGGGACAGATCCGCGTACAGGCGACGCGCTTCCGGGGTCACGACGAAGGACAGCGCGGCGACGACTACGGCGACCGGCGCGGCGCTCGCAAGCAGCCACAACAGCATGCGCCGTGGCCGCACGCCACCTGCCACCAGCACCACGTGCTCCTGCTCGGCGTGCAGCCGGGAGAAGGTCAGGAGCAGCGCCAGGTACAGCGCGAACGGCACGGTGACCTGCACGAACTCCGGCACGCGGAAGGCCACCAGCAGCCAGAGTGCCTCGGCCGTGAAGCGACCGGTGGCGGCTTCCTGGAGGAAGCCGATGAACCGTCCGCCTAGACCCACGGCTAGCAAGAGGCCCAAGAGTCCGGCGAAAACGGTTAGCCACTCGCGGCTTACGTAGCGAAAGGCAACGCCCAAGAACGCTCCGCGGGAACCACCATGGCCGCACCCTAACAGGATGTGCCAAGCGTTGGGTCGGTAAGCACGACGGCACGGATCCTTGCCCGTTCGGCCATCACGACATCTTTGCGAAACCCGTTAGAATGCGGCAGCGAGGCAGGCGCCCCACCGAACGGCCAAGGCCGTTAAGCTCAAGCCGCGTTCAAGAACACTAGGACTCCCCGCCCTCGCGAAAGCCATGAAATTCACCGTCAAGACCGGGACTCCGCCGGACATCGCCACCGACTGTCTTGTCGTTCCACGCGGCAAGGCCCACACCATCGCCGAGAAACTCGGCGTCGAAGAGCAGGTCCTGCTCGCCCTCGAGACCACCCGGAACGAAACCGGCGAGGTCACCAAGCTGGCGCTCAACGGTCGCCCTTCACGTCTCCTCGTGGTCGGCAAGGCGCAGGCCACTAGCGCGGCCGACTACCGAAAGGACATGGCCGCCACCGCCAAGGCCCTGGCCGACCTCGACGTGGCCGACGCGACTCTCTGCGTGGGCGACTTCGAAGTCCGTGACCTCGGGGCCTACCGCAAGGTGCGGCTCGCACTCGACGCCGTCTCCGTCGCCAGCTACCGATTCGACGCGTACAAGTCCAAGAAGCCGAAGCCGCGCAAGCTGAGGCGCGTCGGGGTGGTCGGCATCAACCGGGTCGAGGCGCGACGCGCGACCCGCGATGCACAGGCACTGCTCGAGGGTATGGAGCTCGCCAAGGATCTCGGCAACCAGCCACCCAACGTCTGCGATCCGGCCTTCGTGGCCGAGGCCGCACAGGCGCTCGCGGGCGACAAGGTCCGGGTGGACGTGATCGACGAGGCGCAGATGGCCGAGTTGGGCATGGGCGCCTTCCTTTCCGTGACGCAAGGCACCCGGAAACCAGCGAAGCTCATCAGTGTGCACTACCGTGGCGGTGCTGCCGATGCCGCGCCGACGGTACTGATCGGCAAGGGCATCACCTTCGACACCGGCGGCACGAACATGAAGGGGTTCGCCGGCATGGCGGACATGAAATTCGACATGTGCGGCGCCGCCAGCGTGCTCGGCGTCGCGAAGGCCGTGATCGCAGCCGAGTTGCCGATCAACGTCGTGGCGATGGTCGCCGCCGCCGAGAACATGCCCGGCGGCGCCGCATCCCGGCCAAGCGACATCGTCACGACCATGTCCGGCCAGACCGTGGAAATCCAGAACACCGATGCAGAGGGCCGTTTGGTGCTCTGCGATGCGATGACCTATGCCGAACGCTTCACACCCCGCGCGGTGGTGGACATCGCAACTCTCACCGGTGCCCAGGTCACCGCGCTCGGCCACCACGCCAGCGCCCTCTATGCCAATGACGACGCCCTCGCCGCGGCATTGTCCGAGGCGGGCGAACGCAGTGCCGATCGCATGTGGCGAATGCCCCTCTGGGACGAGTACCAGGCCCAACTGAAGAGCAACTTCGCCGACATGAAGAACATCGGCGGCAGCGCGGCGGGCTCCATCACGGCCGCCTGTTTCCTGTCGCGATTCGCCAAGGCCTTCCCCTGGGCCCACCTCGACATCGCCGGTACGGCCTTCGGCCAAGGCCGCTCGTCCGGGCGGCCGACACCGGCACTGTTCGAGTACCTCCTGGCCGTAGGCGCGAACGGCGGATGACGCGCGTCGACTTCTACATCCTGCCCGACGTCGACGAGATCGCCCGCCACCGGTTCACTTCGAGACTCGCGGCCCGAGCGGTCGCTGCGGGCAACCGCGTATACGTGCGCGCCGAACCTGGCGCGGTCGAGCCGCTCGACGAGTTGATGTGGGACTACCCGCCCGCCCAGTTTCTGCCGCACGCGCCATCAGGTCGCACGGATGGCGAGCGCGGCGGCATCACGCCGCCGGTCACGATCGGCAGCGACGCCGACGAACCGGACGGGGGCGACATGATGATCAACCTCGCTCCCGACATACCGGCGTTCCTGGCACGCTTCGAACGCGTGGCGGAGGTCGTCCTCGCCCCACAGCGCGCCACCGGCCGGGCCAAGTACCGCCAGTACCGGGATCGCGGGTACCGATTGTTCCACCACGAACTGGACGACTGGGAGTAATCCGATCGCGCTGGGCGGGGCTTTAGTTCCCGGCCGCTATCGCCATGAGTATTGAGGGCACCTTCAACCCCCAGGCCATCGAACGCGACCTGTACGCCGAGTGGGAGCAGGCGGGCTATTTCGCGCCGAGTGGCAACGGGACACCCTACTGCATCGCGATCCCGCCGCCGAACGTGACCGACCGTCTGCACCTCGGCCACGCCTTCCAGCACACGCTCATGGACGCGCTGATCCGCTATCAGCGCATGAACGGTCGCCGCGCCCTGTGGCAGACCGGAACCGACCACGCCCAGATCGCGACCCAGATGGTGGTCGAGCGCCAATTGCTCGCCGAAGGCATCCGTCGCGAGGAGCTTGGCCGCGACGGCTTCATCGACCGGGTCTGGGCATGGAAGCACACCACCGGCACCAACATCTCGGACCAGATCCGGCGCTTGGGCTCGTCCGTCGACTGGGAACGCGAGCGCTTCACCATGGACGAAGGCTTCTCGCGGGCGGTGTTCGAGGTCTTCGTCCGCCTGCACGACGAGGGCCTGATCTACCGCGGCAAGCGGCTCGTCAACTGGGACCCCGAACTCGCGACCTCCATCTCGGACCTCGAGGTGGAGAACATCGAAGAGGATGGCCATCTCTGGCACATCCGCTACCCGTTGGCGGACGGTGCCCGCACCGAGGACGGAAGGGACTACCTGGTGGTGGCCACCACGCGACCGGAGACCATGCTCGGCGACACCGCCGTCGCCGTCAATCCGGGCGATCCGCGCTTCGCCGGCATCGTCGGCGCCGAAGTGGACCTGCCGCTCGTAGGCCGCCGCATCCCCGTGATCGCCGACGACTACGTGGATCCCGAATTCGGCTCCGGCTGCCTGAAGATCACGCCGGCCCACGACTTCAACGACTACGCCGTGGGCGCGCGGCACGACCTGCCGCTCGTCAACATCTTCACTGCGGAAGCGAGCCTCAACGACAATGCGCCTGCCCCCTACCAGGGGCTGGATCGTTTCAGTGCCCGCGACAGGGTCGTGGCCGACCTCGAGGCCGCCGGCCTCGTCGAACGCGTCGAGGCGCACACGCTGACCGTGCCGCGCGGCGACCGCTCCGGCGCTATCGTCGAGCCATGGCTGACCGACCAGTGGTTCGTGAAGATCGCGCCGCTTGCCGAACCGGCCATCCGCGCCGTCGAGGACGGCGACGTGGAGTTCGTACCCCGGCAGTACGAGAACATCTACTTCGCGTGGATGCGCAACATCGAGGACTGGTGCATCAGCCGCCAGCAATGGTGGGGCCACCGAATCCCCGCCTGGTACGACGCCGAGGGCAACGTCTACGTCGGCCGCAGCGAAGCGGAGGCGCGCGCCAAAAGCGGTCTGGACGAGACCACGGCGCTGCGCCAGGACGACGACGTGCTCGACACCTGGTTCTCCTCGGCCCTATGGACCTTCGGAACCCTGGGCTGGCCCGACAAGACGCCGGCCCTCGAGGAGTTCCATCCCACGGACGTGCTGGTGACCGGCTACGACATCATCTTCTTCTGGGTCGCCCGGATGATCATGATGACCCTCAAGTTCACCGGCGAAGTCCCGTTCCACAAGGTCTACATCCACGGCATGGTGCGCGACGCGGAAGGCGTCAAGATGTCCAAGACCAAGGGCAACGGCCTCGACCCGCTCGACATCGTCGAAGGCATATCGCTCCCGGGGCTCATCGCCAAGCGGACCGCCAACATGACGCAGCCGCAGATGGCAGCGGCCGTCGAAGCCCGCACGCGCCGCGAGTATCCGCAGGGCATCGAGGCCTACGGGACGGACGCGTTGCGCTTCGCGTTCTGCGCGATGGCCTCCCGGGGCCGCGACCTCGCCTTCGACCTGAACCGGATCGCGGGCTATAGGAACTTCTGCAATAAGCTCTGGAACGCGGCGAAGTTCGTACTCATGCACGCCGGCGACGCCACCCCCGACGTGCCCACACCGAACGAACTCGGCCCCGCCGACCGTTGGATTCGTTCACGCGGCAGTCGGCTGATCGCCACCGCCCATCGGGCGATTGCCGACTACCGCTTCGACCGCTATGCCAATGCGCTCTACGAGTTCGCCTGGCACGAGTACTGCGACTGGTACCTCGAACTCACCAAGCCCGTGCTGTTCGACAGCGAGGCCCCCGCCGCCCGACTGCAGGCCACTCGGCACACGCTTCGCGCCGTGCTGGACACGCTGCTCCGCCTGGCCCACCCGATCGTGCCGTTCATCACCGAGACGCTGATGCGCGACTTGGCACCGGCAAGCGGGACGATCATGCACCAGCCCTTCCCGATCGCGGCGGACTACCCCGAGGACGCCGAGGCCGAGGCGGCGGTCGACTGGCTGCAGGGCGTTGTGACCGCCGTGCGCAACATCCGCGGCGAAATGAACGTGAGCCCGGCGAAGGAAGTCGACCTGCTCCTGCAGGGCGGCGACCCTCGGGAGCGCGGCCTGCTTGCCGAGACGGAGTCGCTGCTCCGCCGACTGGCCAAGGTCGGTCGGGTCTCCTGGCTCGACGACGACGCGGAGCCGCCGCCGTCGTCGGTCCAGGTCGCGGGCGTTCTCAAGGTGATGGTGCCGATGGCCGGCCTGATCGACGCCGAGGCCGAGTCGCGGCGCGTGGCCAAGGAGATCGACAAGCTCATCACCGAACTCGAGCGGGTCGACGCCAAGCTCGCCAACGAGAACTTCCTCGCCAAGGCGCCCGCGCCCGTGGTGGCGAAGGAACGTGACAAGGGGAATGCGTTGCGCGCACAGTTGCGGGTGCTGGACCAGCAACTCACCGACCTCAAGGAGCTTTGAACTCACCACGCGACGAGGAATGCGGGATGAACGATGAACTGCGGGTGTTCGCCGGACGATCCAACCCCGAACTGACCGACGCGATCTGCGACTGCCTCTACATCCGCCGCAGCAGCCTGACGTTGTCGCGGTTCTCCAACGACAACCTGTCGGTGCAGATCGACGAGAACGTCCGCGAGCGCGACGTCTTCGTCGTGCAGGCGCTGACGGAACCCGCGAGCGACCACATCCTCGAGCTCTTGATCACGCTGGACGCCCTGCGCAGCGCCTCGGCCCGCCGCATCACCGCCGTGATCCCCTACTTCTCCTACGCGCGGTCCGACAAGAAGGACGCGCCGCGGATCTCCATCGCGGGGCGCCTCATCGCGGACCTCTTGAAAACGGCCGGCGCAAATCGGGTCCTGACGATGGACCTGCACGCCGAGCAGGTACACGGCTTCTTCTCCATCCCGGTGGACCACCTCACCGCCATCCCCATCATCGCCGACTACCTCCAGGACACCTGCGACATGGACAACGCCGTCGTGGTGGCCACGGACGCGGGCGGCGCCAAGCGCGCGGGCAAGTTCGCAGCCCGCGTCGGCCTGCCGCTCGCGATCATCGACAAGCGGCGGGTGAGCGACACCGAGGTGCGCCAAGGCCATGTCGTCGGCGACGTGCGCGAGCGCGACGCGATCATCTTCGAGGACGAGGTCGCGACCGGCGGCACCTTGGTCGAGACGGCCCGCACCCTCGAGCGCGCCGGCGCGAAGCGCGTATTTGCCGGTGCGACCCACGGTGTGCTGGTCGGCAACGCCACCGAGAAGTTGGCGGCGTCGCCGATCGAGTCGCTGACGGTAACGAACACGGTGAGCGTCCCCGACGAGAAACGCGCCGGCAACGTCAACGTCCTGTCGGTGGCGCAGTTGATGGCCGAGGCCATCCGCCGCATCCACACCGGGGAAAGCGTGGGGGCATTGTTCGCCTAAGCGGCGGCTAGATGCGGTGAGGAAACACTGGGCGGCCGCCCTGATAGGCATCTCGGCCGGACTGATGTCGAATGCGGCCGTCGGGGTGTCGTTCGAGAGCTTCGCCATCGAAGCGGGAACGTTCCGGGCGGCAGAGGTCCTGCGACTATCCCAGGACGGCAGGTCCACCCTTGTACTCGTTGGAGAGGACGAGGACGCAGAGCGGCGTTTCGCGATCCATGTTCTCGACCGGGCCGGCTGGCGGAACGTGCACGAGGCTGGATTACCGCAGGACGCCCTGTTCGTCGACATCCTGGCGACTGGCGACACCGACCAACTCGTCGTATTCGATGGTCGCCAACTCTTCCGACTCGGCCCACCCGAATGGGACGCGGAACCCTTGGCCATCGATCCGCTGCCCACCATCTACCGCGGCGAAACCAGCGGCGTAGCCATCGTGGATGTGGCCCGGGACGTGAACGGCGACGGCCGGGACGACATCGTCCTGCCGAACTTCGACGGTCTGTGGATCGTCCTCCAGGACGAATCCGACGGGTTCGTCGAGCCGGTAAAGATCCCCGTCGCACCCACGATGGATTCGAGCCTGTCGGTCACCTACGTCGTCGCGCCGGTCTACCCCTTCGACTTCGACGGCGACGGGCGCGGGGACCTCGGCGTGCACCACGACAGCCGGTTCAAGGTGTTCAAGGACGCCATGGTCGAGACCGCCGACGCGATGTTGCCGACCAGCTTGTCGGGCGACGACGAGGGCCCGGTGCGGGTCTTGGACGATGTCGGTGATTTCAACGGCGACGGGGTCGCCGACCTGTCCGTCTCGACGACGGACACGGAAGAGGACCTCTTCGCCGCAAGCTCCGCCACCGAGTTCTACTTCGGGGAGCATCGCGACGGGCGCCTCTCGTTCCGGGACGAGGCGGACGCGATCCTGCAAACAGGGGCATTCGGCGACGTCGAGATGACTGATGTGAATGGGGACGGGCTAATGGACGCCGTCGTCGTCGCTGGCAGTTTCAGCGTTCGCAAGCTGATCTCGGCCTTGGTCACGCGATCCATGACGGTGGAGATCCAGATCTACTACATGGGGGCGGAAGGATTCGCCGGCGAACCGGACGTGACCAGGAAGATCAAGGTGAGCGAAGACCGGAGCCCGTTCGGATTCGGCGACGTGAACGGCGATGGCCTGACGGACTTCGTGCAGCGGACCGACGACGGGTTGGCCGTCTACCTCGGCGAGCGCACCGACGCCCGCCTGGCCAAGCGGGCCGAAGAGTTCGACCTGAAACTGCCGTTCGAAGGGCGCAACCCGTCCCGGGTCGAGGCCGTGGACCTCGACGGCGATGGTCGGGACGACTTCCTGCTCCGCTACGGCAACCAGGAGTACGGCGGCGTCGGGGTGGTGATGAGTCGGTAGAAGCGCGCTGGTCCCCCAGAGGATTGCGCTGTTTCGACACAATTGCCTGCGTGCCACAGTGGCAGAGTTCGGGACCATGCGCCCGGGAGCAAAAACGCCGCCAGCAGGACCGAGTCGAGCCCGAACGTCCGCGACCTGGGACGTGATCGTCGTAGGCGCGGGATTCGCTGGGCTCGCCTGCGCCAAGCGAGCCGCCGAGCGCGGGCTGTCGGTGCTCGTCGTCGATCAGCAGTCCTCGCCGGGCCAGCACGTCCACACCACGGGCATCCTCGTCAAGGAAGCCCAGGCCGAATGGGCAGCGCCCCCCGCGCTGGTGCGCGAGATTCGGCGCGTCCGTCTCTACGCGCCCAGTCACCGCCACGTGGAGTTATACCGTGACGGCTACCACTTCCTAGCCACCCGCACAGCGGCGCTCTTGGCGTTCCTTGCCGACCAGGCACGCCGCGCCGGCGCCGAGGTCCGGTTCGGTAGCCCGTTCACGGCGGCGACGACGGAGAACGGAACCGTCGCCCTGGCCGGACAGGATGCCACTTGCCGTTTCCTGGTGGGTGCGGACGGAGTGCATTCCCGCGTGGCGCGGGCGATGGGGCTCGACCGAAACACGCGTCTACTCAAGGGCGTCGAGCGCGAGTATGAACCGGCTGACAGCGATGGCGACTGCCTGCACTGTTTCGTGGACGGCCAACGGGCGCCCGGCTACATCGGCTGGGTCGTTCCGGGCGTCGGCGTCACCCAGGTCGGCCTCGCCGTCAACGACTCGCAAAAACCCGACCTCACAAGTTTCGTCGAACACATCGACGCTCGTTTCGGCTTCAGTAGACGGCGCGTGCTAGCCAAACGAGGCGGCATGATTCCCGTCAACGGGCTGCTCAAGACGCTGCATGATGACCGCGTCCTGCTCATCGGCGATGCGGCCGGCATGGTGTCGCCGCTGACGGCCGGCGGAATCCACTTGAGCTACCGCTTCGGCAAGGTGGCGGCCGACGCCATCGCCGACTACCTCGACCGAGGCGAAACGCACCCAGGCGAGGTGGTGAAGGCCACCTACGACGCCCCGCGATGGAAGCACTATGCGCGATGGTGCTACGACAATCTCCCCGTGGCGGCGTGCATGGAGCTCGGACTGCGCTCCGGGGGCCTATTCGCGCGAGGTGCGGGCAAGGTGTTCTTCGGTCGTTACGCGCCGACGAGAACCGCCTGCGCGGGTTCGACCGACGGACTGCCGGTTGAAGGCCGTAAGGGCCTTGGGTGAGACCCCTCGGAGACTACCTATGAGAACAGCGCGATGGTTGCTCGCAACCGTCACCCTCGCCTCCTTGGCCGGTTGCGGCCCGCAGGATGATGGGCACACCACACAGGAAGCCCTCGTGCCGCTGCCGGCCTTCGCTTCCCCTTTCGGTACCCCGGGCGGCCAAGCCACCTACGATGCCGCGTTGGCGTTCCGGGCCACGCTGTCGGAACAACAGGCCAACCGTCTCATCCTGCCGATCGATAGCCCGTTGCGGCGGAACTGGTCCAACCTGCCGGACGGCGCCATCGACTTCGAGCGCAACGGCCTGCGCCTCGGCGGCCTTCAGGCCGATCAGGTGGCGGCCCTTTTCAGATTTCTAGCTGCCGGCCTCGGTGAGTACGGCTACGACACGGTTGCGCAGATCGTCACCGCCGAGGCCGTATTGTCGGACTCGTTCCTCGCCCTCTTCGACGGCCTGTCCGCGACAAACTACCGGCTCGCCTTCTTCGGGGAACCCACGACCGACGGCCCGTGGGGTTGGCAATTCGGCGGCCACCACCTCGCGATCAACGCGAGCCTCGACCGCGGCCGCATCGTCAGCCTGTCGCCGACCCACGTCGGTATCGAGCCCGCCCACTTCGAATTCGCGGGCCACCGATATGCGCCCCTCGAGGACGAGTTGGACGACGCCCGCGCCCTGATGCGGGCGCTGCCAGCGGATGCGCGAGCCCGGGTGCTCGTGGCCGACCGGCCCCGCGACGTCTACACCGGGCCCGGCAAGGACGGCACGATCCCGGCGCCGGAAGGCGGCTCCGTCGCCGATTGGCCAGAGGAAGCCCGGGGCATGCTGCTCGACGTCGCCTCCCACTGGCTCCGGCTCCAGCCCGAGGAGAACGCCCTGGACCGCCTCACGGCCATAGAGGCCGCTTTGGGCGACACGCGCTTCTCCTGGCACGGTCCGCTCGACGGCGACGGCGAGGTCTACTACCGCATACAGGGGCCAGCGCTCATCGTGGAGTTCTCGGCCCGGATCGACAGCGCCGACGGCGGCCACTATCACACCATCTACCGCGACCCGACCAACGAGTACGGCGGCGCACTGTAGCACTGGGCCTGCCAACGTCGCCCCGTACTCTCCCTCGCACCCTACAATCCGCTGCAATGATCCAAGGACCCGACACCGCCTCCAGCGGGCCATCGGCAATGCTGATCGCCTTCGGCGGCCTGCCGGCCGTGGGAAAGTCAGCTCTTTCCACGGCGCTGGCGCGACGGATCCGGGCAGTTCATCTACGCATCGACACTATCGAGCAGGCCATGCGGAACGCCGGTTTCACCGTGTCCGGGCCGGAGGGATACCTCGCGGCGCGCGATCTTGCCGAGGACAATCTCCGCATAGGCCACACCGTGGTCGTCGACTCGGTCAATCCGTTGACGATCACTCGTGACTATTGGCGCGAGACTGCGGCGGCCATGGAGGTGGAACTGGTGGAGATCGAGGTGCTGTGCAGCGACAAGTGCGAGCATCGCCGACGGGTCGACTCGCGCCATGCCGATATTCGCGGCCTGGCGCTCCCGACCTGGCAACAGATCCTAGACCGACGCTACGAGCCGTGGCCGACCGCCCATGTCATCGACACCGCCGGAATCTCCCTAGAAGAAAGCGTGTCGCGGGCCGAGGCGATCGTCCACACGGCTCAGGCCGCTGGAGACGGATCGACCGCGCAAGGGCGCTGGCGGTAGGCCTTCTTGCGCGCTTCGCGCGCGCGCACGATCTCGCCGATGATCGCGCCCGCGTCGATCTCCACCGCACCGTCGCCCAGGATCGCTGCCACGCGTCCGGAATTGAGGTAGTAACGCGAGCCGTCCCTGGTCCGCTTGAGGAACCCGAGGTCCACCATCCGCCGACGCAGCGTGACGTGGTCGATCGTCGCACGCACGGACTCCAGCCAGGCCGCCAGGACGTCATTGACTTCGCGCTCCGCATACGGCCGTTGCCGCACGAGACCGCCGGTCGCCACGGCAAGCACGGCGTCCCGAACACGCGGATTGGTAGGCAGCGCCTGGAGCGCACCCGTCTGAAGCAGGTTCCGCAACACCGTCTCGATGTCCCCGGGGGTTGGCCGACTCTTCTGCAAGGTGGTTCCCGATCCGTCCGACATGGCAATGGTATCGTCCGGCGCGAACGCAGTTGGGCAACGCCTCGGCCCACTGGCCCGGCTGTGTCTTCCCACCTAGCTGAGACGTTCACAGATGCTGACAGTCGCGTGCTACTCGATCTACCACTCACCCAATGCCTATCTCGGCGTTCTCACGGCTGAGCGGGCATTGTCGGGCTTGCCCGTCACATTGGAGCGGCACCCAATCGCGATCCCGCATTCGAGGGGTGTCCGCGTAGCCGACCTGGTGGGCGGCAGCGAACCAGCGCGCAAGAGCGACTACCACCGAGAAGATTGCGAACGGTGGGCACGACGACACGACATCGAGCTCCACTGGTTGACCCCGGGTGTTTTCGAAGAGCGCGCCATGCGCTGGCGAGCCTCCCCGAACGACCGCGAAGAGCTACCCGCGCGTGCGTACTACGCGGCGATTGGCACCGGGCGCGAGCATGCCCTGTACCGTGGCTCATTCCACGCAGCCTGGGTTGAGCGACAGGATGTCAACGAGGAGGCAGTCGTGCGACGGGCCGTCTCTGCGGCAGGCCTGGACGCCGACCGGTTGTTGTCCTCGGCCTCGGGTGAAGGGCCACGGCGAATGTTGGCAGCGTCCCTTGAGGCTTTCGATAACGCCGGATGCCCCGGCGTGCCGACTTGGGTGGTCAATGGGGAACGGTTCTGGGGCAAGGACCGCGTCGAGTGGCTCGTGGCTCGGGTTAGGGAGTTGCTGGGAAACCCCTCACAGACTTGAGCACGCGTCCGTCGGACCCGCACTCCGTCAATCTCTGGCGCATTGGGCTAAAACGGCTTGCGTGGACGCGTCCGACTCTACGCGACCCCGCATGAGCCGCCACACGATCCCCCACCGTCGAATCCTGCTTCCGGGCCGATGGTGTCGCCGGTCGATTGCGGGTCGCTTCCATCTTCCGCGTCCGGCTCCTCGCCACCCGACGCGACGATCGGCGTAGCCGCAAAAGGCGCTATGCCACCATCGCCGTGTCCCCGCCCGCGTGTCCCGCGCCCCATCGAATCAGGTCGACCGAACAAGCGACTCAGCCATCCCGGCATATCGAACCATCCTTCGCCACGTCGTAGCTGAGCCTAGAGCGGGCACGGGCGGTCTGCAAGGTCGTCGCTCAGGCCTCCTACTGGCGGTAAGCGCTGATCAGCCGACGGTAGACGGCCTCGGTCCGGTCCAGCTCCGCATGGGTACCTTCGGAAACGATGCGCCCGTCCGCCATCACGACGATCCGGTCCGCGCGGTGGACCGTGCGCAGGCGGTGAGCGATGGTCAGCACGGTGGCCGACTGTGCGAGCGTCTCGAGTGCCTGCTCATCGGCACGTTCGCTCTGTGTATCAAGGGCGCTGGTGGCCTCGTCGAGGAGATACACGCACGGACGTGTCAGGATGGCGCGCGCGAGGCTGATGCGCTGCTTCTGCCCGCCCGAGAGCCGATTGCCCACCTCGCCCAGACCCGTGTCGTAACCCTTCGGGAGCGCGGCGACAAGTCGTGGGCATGAGCCTCGCGTGCAGCCTCCTCGATCGCCGCCTTGGATGCGTCGCGCACACCGTAGGCGATGTTGTCCGCCACGGTGCCGGAGACGAGGTACTCGGCCTGGGGCACGAAGCCGAACTGCTCGCGCCAGGCCGCGACGGCATAGCGGTGCGCTTCGACACCGTTCGCCGAAATCCGGCCGGTCGTCTCTTCGACGAGCCGGAGGAGCACTTTGAACAGCGTCGATTTGCCGGAGCCCGACGCACCGACGAAGGCGATGCGCGTGTTCGGCTCGATCACGAGATCGATGCCTGCCAAGGCGTCCTCCTCCCGGTGTCCGCTTCGGCCTGTTGCGTACGCTCTCCCCGACGTCCGAGAACGGGCAGGACGAGCAGCATGGGCGCCGCCAGGACGACAAGGCCGATGACCACGGCCGCGGTCAGGAGCGGGCTTACGTAGATCGCGGCGGCAATGCCGCCGACAAGCATGATCGCGGTCACGAAAACGCCCGGAAGCTGCCCGCCCAGGAAATCGCCCAGGGCGACCGTGTCCGCGATGATGCGCGTCTGCAGTTCGCCGCTCGACTCCTCGTCGACCAGTTGCTCCCCATGGCCCAGCACCCTGGCGAACACTTCCCGGCGCACGTTGCGCACGATGTGCGCGCCTACCCAACTCATCGTGTACGAGTGACAGAAACCTGCCACGGCCTGCACGGCGATGATTGCGACGATGATCAAGAGGAAGCCCGCCAGCGCTTCGAGGCGCTCCGGGTCCGCCAGCACGTCGTCCAGGCGCGCGTTGATGATGAGGCCCACGGACAAGCTGATCCCCGCCGACACCATGCTGGTGACGTAGCCGAGGACGAGCAGCCAGCGATAGCGGTAGATGTACGGCCAGAAGACTTCGAAGAAGGCGCGCAAGGGCGGCGGCCGCTGAGGGGCTCTAGCCGATTATAAGGGTGGTCTCCGAGGACGGTGTGCGCCGCCCCGCGTGCGGACTTCTCGCCCGCATCGAGCCTCTCACAGGGCTGAATGCGGGCGGGAATGTCTGAGACCGTCCGTCATGTGATCTCCCGAATGGCAAGAACCTATGATGGATCACATATTTGAGCGTATGTCTGATATGTCATAATAGATAGGACATCCCGGAAGACTCTGTGTGCAATGGCAAGACGCCCCGCCCACACGTGGAACGAGAAGCTCAGGCGAGCACGCTTGGAACGAAACCTCCCCCAACACGAGGTTGCTCGTCGCGTTGGGCTCCCGCAAAGCCACATCTCGAAGATCGAGAATGGACACGTCGACCCTGGTCTCTCGACCGCCATCGAACTCGCTCGGGCGCTCGGGTTCGAACCGGTGCTTGTACCGCGCGCACGGCTACCTGCGGTCGAGGGACTACTGCGGACAGACCGCGAGGGAGGCCAACGCTCTGCCGTGGAAGCGTTGACCGGCATCCCTGGAGATGACCCGCCGTGATCGCCGATGAACTGTCGGTGCGGCTCGGAGACGTCTTGGTGGCGACGATCGTGCGCTTCGACGACGACCGGATCCTCCTCGCCTTCGACCGAGCCTACATCGACGACAGCGACCGTCCCACCTTAGGCCTGGCCTTCAACGACGAGCACGGCGGCATCGTCACGGACCAGCGTCCAACACGCCGGCGTGCGCCCCCGTACTTCGCGAACCTTCTCCCGGAAGGTCACCTCCGCCGCTACATTGCTGCCCGCGCGGAAGTCAACGAGACACGCGACTTCCCGCTGCTACGGCTGCTCGGAGGCGATCTTCCCGGCGCCGTGGTCCTCGTCGGTGAGCGCGAACCGGCAGGCGACCCGACCGGAACCGAAGACCAGTTGACGGCCGATGCACCCCTGCGATTCTCGCTCGCCGGGGTACAGCTCAAGTTCTCGGCGCTCGCAGAGGCCGCTGGTGGCCTCACCGTGCCCGCGCACGGTCAAGGTGGCGATTGGATCGTCAAGCTGCCGTCCGTGGCGTACCCAGGCGTGCCGGAGAACGAGTTCGCCATCATGAGCCTCGCTCGCGCGGTCGGCATCGACACCCCTGATGTCGAGCTGGTGCCCGTGCGGGCGATCCAGGGGTTGCCGCAGGATGCCCTGCTCGGCGAACTCGCCGACGCCAACGCCCTCGCCGTACGCCGTTTCGACCGCTCGGCCGCCGGTCGCGTCCACACCGAGGACTTCGCCCAGGTGTTCAACCAGTATCCGGAACGCAAGTACGAACGCGTGAGCTATGCCAACATCGGTGCGGTGCTCGCCGCGTTCTCGGACCACCATGACGTCGACCAGTTCGCACGTCGGCTGGCCTTCAGCGCACTCGTAGGCAATGCCGACATGCACCTGAAGAACTGGTCGCTGATCTACAGCGACGGCAGAACACCCGAGCTCGCACCGGCCTACGACCTGCTCTCGACCACCGCGTACCTCGCCGACGACCGCATGGCGCTGACGCTCGGCCGTACGAAACGCTGGGATCAACTCGCGGTCGAGGATTTCCGCCGCTTGGCCTGGGCCATGGCCGTCCCGGTAGCCGCCATGGTCGAACCCGCACTCGAGACCGTCGAGCGCTTCCGCACGATCTGGCCGATGCACGCACGGCAACTCGGCATCAGCGAAACTGTCGCCGCAGCGGTTGAGCGCCAATCCAAAACGGTGCCGCTGGTCTCGCAAGCACGGGCCTGATTTGCCTCGTGATCCTAGAGGACGCTGAACGCTTCCATGCAACAAACACCCGTCGTGTTGTCTGGCGGTCAGCGCCGCCTCGCCGCCGGGAGAATTCGCGCAGCGAATTCTCGGGGCGACCGCGTCTTGCATGCGACACCTCTCTCTCGTGGGAACTTAGAGGGGGAACGAAGGCAATGCTACGGTCCGGAAGGACTCCGGGAAAGACATCGCCTCGCCTATCGCCGCTCGCGGATCGTCACCAGCGCCGGTGCGACGAACGCAGGTGCCGGCCTGCCGTCGTGCTGGATTCATCGACCAGCGGCGTGAAGCGCGCGGACTCGTCGGCGTCGTCCTCGTCACCCCGATGCGCAGTCAGCCGCACCGTCCACGTAAAGTCCGGGGCACACGCCGGGATGCGCCAGTGATCCGGCACGTCCGTTAGCGTGTAGTCGACACCCCGCGAGGCGCTGCCGCCGGTCGCAAGCCGCACGCGGATCGGGAACGGCACCACGCAGGTCCGCGCCGCCGGCGGCTTCCCGTTGGCGCGAAGGATGCGCGCGGTCAGTTCCACTTCGCTGGTCTCCCCTTCTGCAATCTCGTCCGGGCCGGCAACCAGTTCGAGACCCCAAGCGTCCGTGTCCCGAATCGAGACCTCGACGCCGTCCCCCGCGTCGGAAACCCAGCCGACGCCGTCCATGATCGACAGCGTGACCGTGAACGTCTCTGTTTCCTCGACCATGATGTCGTCGAGGATCGTCACTATGCCCGACTTCCTCGCGATCCAGCCCCGACCGAAGGTAGTGCCCACCGAACGGTAACGTCCGGCGAAGACGCTTCGTCGCTTAGCCGGCACCCGGTCGCGCGCAAAGTCCGAATGCTCGAAGCTCACCAACTGGTCTAGGTGACGGTAGTCGTATGACGCCTCCGCCCAGTCTCCAGCCGAGACTACGCGCACGACAAGCACGTGCCCTCGCGCTGCCGGGCCGCGCCGTTTCGTGGTCGCCGCCACCGTCCAGGCAACCGTACCGCCTTCCAGCACCGTCGGCGAGTCGACTGACAAACTCACCCGTCCCCGCGGATCGACGACGCCATCCTCCGCGGCCACCACCGCCGCCATGGCTACGGCCAGCCAACCGAACCGCTGTGCACTGCGACTCACCATCCGTTTCGCGCCGAGCCGGTCAGTGGACCATAGCTCATCGTCTCCGGAGTTGGCGCTGGTGCGTTACCGTCCACTCTCGGGACGGCAGCGCATACGACGAGCAATCAGAGAAGCTGTCGAGCTGTTCGGCCTAATGCTCAGTCAGCAGATTGTCGACCGGTTCTCGGCCTCTCCACCGGTACGCTCGGAAATCGCGAACATCGGTCGAGAGAATGCGCGCGGTCCCTAGCTCGTCGGCGGCCAGGACCAAGGACGCGTCAGCCAAATCCATCGGCAGGTCCTCGGACTTCACCATCAATGCGCGTATCTCGGGCACGCGACCCACCCCGATTTCATACACATCCACGTTCGCTTCAACCTGCTCCAGGAATCGCCGTTCCGAGGTCGAGCCGAGCCTTGCTAGCAGCAGGTGGCACGTCTCGGTCATCACGGGCCAAGTGGTGACGAGTTGCTCGTCGAGCCCACGGGTGACCCCAACCGCAGCTTCGTGCCAACGGTCCCTGCGGTTGGCCAACGCCAGCCAGTATCCGGTGTCAGCCAGTACCATGCTTGCGGTCGAGTTCGTCGGTCAGACGACGCTTGTAGTCCGTTGCAAGATCCGCCGGACCTGCAGCACAACCGATGAAACTGCTCGACAGCAAGGACTTGAGGCGCGCCTTCGCCTCCCCGACCTGCTCGCTGTGGACGGAACGTCCACAGCCCTCAAACAGGACGGTCGGCCGTCTCTGGGCTGACATTCATGGCGATCTTGCCAAACGTCTCGTTGCTCGCGATCAACTCGTGCGCCGCCCCCGCGTCCTCGACGTCGAACTCGCGCTCGACGACCGCCTTGATCGTCCCTTCCTCGATCAACGGCCAAACCCGGTCCTTTAGTGCATCAAGCACCAACGCCTTCGCCGCAATCGTCCGTGCCCGCAGCGTCGACCCGATCACGCGCAATCGCCGCGTCATCATCATCCCCAGCGGCAACTCGGCGCGTGAGCCGCCAAGCAACCCGATCACCACCAACCGCCCGTCCAGGTTCAGGCTGGCCAGATTGTCGACGAGGTAGCTACCGCCCACCGGGTCGAGGATCACATCGGCCCCCTTCCCCTGGGTCCATTCGGACACCGCGTCCACGAACCCGCCCTCATGCCGGTTCACACCGCCGTCCGCCCCAAGATCGACGCACCGCGCCACCTTCTCGTCGGAGCCGACGGTGACGAACGTCGGGTTGCCGAATGCCTTGCACATCTGGATCGCCGCCGTGCCGACGCCGCTCGCGCCGGCGTGCAGTACCGCGCGCTCGCCCCGCACCATCCCCGCCTCCATGAACAGGTTCAGGTAGGCGGTGGCGAAAACCTCCGGAATCGACGCGGCTTCGGCGAACGTGAGTCCGGCTGGCTTGGGAAGCACCTGTCCGGCCGGAACGGCGACGGTCTCCGCGTAGCCGCCGCCGGCCAACAGGGCACAGACCTCGTCGCCCTCCTTGACGCGGCTGACGCCCTCGCCGACGGCCTTGACGACGCCGGCGCATTCGAGGCCGAGGATCGGACTCGCGCCGGGTGGAGGGGGGTAGCCGCCGGCCCGTTGCGCAAGATCGGCGCGGTTCACCGCCGTGGCATGGTTCTCGATCAAGACAAGGCCGGGGCCGAGCGCGGGTTCCTCCGCCTCGCCCCAGACCAAATCGCCGTTCTCTACCAGGATTGCGCGCATGGACCTCCTTACCAGGACATGCGGACCTTGACGCCGCGTTCGTGCAGGTAACGCTTGAGGCCGGATACCGTGTAGTCGCCGTAGTGCACCATCGACGCCACCAGGGCGGCATCCGCCTTCCCCTCGGTCAGGACGTCGTGCAGGTGCCCCGGTTCGCCCGCCCCACCAGACGCGATCACGGGAATCCGCACGGCCTCGGAGAGCATCCGCGTCAGCTTCAGTTCGTAGCCCTCGCGGGTGCCGTCGGCGTCGATGGAGTTGACGACCAGTTCGCCGGCGCCCAGCCTCTCGCCCTCCAGCGCCCACGCCAGGGCGTCCATGGCCATTGGCTTGCGGCCGCCGTCGACGACGATCTCGTAGCCGGACGGCATCTCCCCTGCAGCCGCGACCTGGCGGATGTCCATGGAGAGCACCACGTTCTGGTTGCCGATGGCGTTTGCACACTCCGCGATCAGCGCGGGCCGCCGCACCGCGGCCGAGTTGACGTTGATCTTCTCCGCGCCAGCCAAGCGCAGGTCGGTCGCGTCGGCGACCGACGCCACGCCGCCGCCCACGGACAACGGTATGAACACCTGCTCGGCGACGGCTTCCACCACGTCGAGGATGATCTTGCGGCGGTCGCTGGATGCCGTGATGTCGTAGAACACCAGTTCGTCGAGGCCGTCGAGGTAGTACTCCCGTGCCTTGGCGACCGGGTCGCCGATGTTTCGTGTGTTGACGAACCTGATGCTCTTCGCGAGGTGACCGTCGCGCACGTCCAGGCAGGCGATAACGCGCTTGCTAAGCATGGCCGTCCCACGCGCCGAAGCGTTCGAGAAGCTTGAGGCCCACGCGGCCGCTCTTCTCCGGGTGGAACTGGGTCGCCACGTAGTTGTCGCGTCCCAACGCCGAGCAGAACTCGCCCTCGTAGGTGGAGACGGCGAGCACGTCCTCGATCCGGGCCGGAACAGGGCGGTAGGCGTGGACGAAGTAGAACTCGTCGTCGCCTGCGATGTCGGCCAGCACGGGGTGGGGCTTGACGACGCGGACGGCGTTCCAGCCCATGTGCGGCACCTTGAGCGTCGGGTCGTTCAGGCGGAAGCGGCGCACTTTCCCGGGCACGAGGCCGAGCGTCTGTGTGTCGTTCTCCTCGGAGTGTTCGAGCGAGATCTGCAGGCCGAGGCAGATGCCGAGGATGGGCTTGCCCCCGCGGTACGCGTCCACCAACGCTTCGCCGATTCCGCTGCAGCGCAGGCTGCGCATGGCGCTGCCGGCCGCCCCGACGCCCGGGAAGATGATTCGGTCGGCTGCGCGCACGACTTGAGGATCGCTCGAGATCTCGGCGTCGAGGCCGACCTCCCGGCAGGCGCGACGGACGCTCATCAGGTTTCCAGCGTCGTAGTCGACGATCGCGACGGGCGGTGCGGGCATGCGGTGTAGTCTGCCGACAGCGTGACGGATGCGCACTGTAACGCCACGCAAGGAACAGCCGCCAGAGGGAGTATGCGACCGACGGTGGCTGTTCCTTACGTGGTCGGCGTGGCCTTGGGCCGGAGTCGGCGCGCCGCAGGCGGCCGTTCCGGCGCACAGCGTCAGCGAAGCGCCGGGCCGGCCCTGGGGCGCCTATGCGCCGCGGGCAAGTCGGTTACGGTTCGCCGCTTGCTGCGGACGCTAGAGGCCCGGATGACCCCGTCGATCGTTCTCATAGCCGTCCTCGCCACCGCCGTGCTGTCCGGCGTGCTCGGTATGGCGGGCGGGATGGTCCTGATGGCCGTGCTGGTGACCGTATCGCCGGTCGCCACGGCCATGGTCGTCCATGGCATAGCACAAGCCACCTCCAACGGCGCACGCGTGTGGTTCCTGCGTCGGCACGTGATGTGGAACGTGCTGCCGCCTTACCTGATCGGCGGCGCCCTTGCCACGGGCCTGTTCGTGGCGGTGGCCTTTGTCCCGGAACCGGGGCTGGTCTTGATTCTGGTCGGCGCGTCGCCGTGGCTGGCGCGCCTGGTGCCGTTCCTGCACGGGTTGGACATCCGCGAGCGCGGGACCAGCGTGGCATGTGGCGCGACGGTCACCGCCGCACAGTTGCTCGCTGGCGCTTCGGGGCCCTTGCTGGATGCTTTCTACCTGGGCACCGACACGGATCGTCGCCAGATCGTCGCGACCAAGGCGGTCACGCAGACCGTCGGGCACGTCGTGAAGATCGTGTACTACGGCGTCATCGTCGGTCGCTTGGCGGGCGCGGCGGTCGAGCCCGTCGCGGGGTGGTTGATCACCGGGATCGTCCTACTCGCGATCTTGGGGGCACGGATCGGGACGGCGGTGCTGGAGCGATTGGATACCGAGCGGTTCCGGCGCATCACCACGGTGGCGGTGCTGTCGCTCGGGGCGGTGTGCGTGATCAAAGGCGTCTCCGACCTCTGGATCGACTGAATGCCGAGCTTTCGTCTGATCTGTGGATCGAAGAGCATCTCGTCTGCGGCGTCAAATCGTACACTTATGTGTTTAAAATCATTATGTTGACTGCAATCTTCAGGCGTGCTTTGCTTGATGCACCGCGTATCGCTGCGAACGGCTGAGCGGGCGGCCATCGAAGTCTTGGACTGCTAGTGAGTGCGATGAACATAGCCACCGAACAGGAAGGCGCTCAACCACTACCGACAGGGCGTCGGGTGGGTTCGCGGCGGCGTCGGGACAATGTCCTACGAACGTCGGGCAGATGTCTTACGTTGCGACGGGCGAGTGTCTCTAACGCTTGGGGTTTCCGGTTGCTCATGCTTCCCGCCGACATCCCAGCCGAGAACCGATATGGTAGGTTCCGACCATGCAAGTGACCTCCCCCAACGGTCAACCGCTCGCCCCGCAAAAGCGCACTGCGCCGCCCCCGCCGTTGTCCGTCATTCACGCCGAAGCGCTGTACCGACCGCGGCCGCCGGTCGGCTATGACGACGACGGCTATCCCTTCGAAGACAGCAAGGTGGCGCAGAGCTCCAGGCACGACACCGTCCTGGCCGATTTCAGGGTCGCGGCCTTTGCGCTGGTGGTCGACCAGCCGGACACCATGGTTCACCGCAACCTCCTGATCCTCTTCGAGCAGGGCAATCCGCGCGCGGCGGTCGAGCCGGACGTGACGGTGTCGCACGGTGTCGGCCGACACGACAGGAAATCCTACAAGCTCTGGGTCGAGGGCAAGCCGCCGGATCTCGTCATCGAAGGACTCTCGGAGAGCACCTGGCCTCGAGACGTCGAGGTCAAGCCGGCGCTGTACCGCGATCTAGGGGTTGGCGAGTTCTGGCAATTCGATCCCATCGGGCGGACACCGAATCCACTCTCCGCGGCTATCGCTTGAGCGGGGGTGTCTACAGGCCGATCACGCCGAGCCCGTCCGGCGCTTACCGGAGCGGGGTGTTGAACGCCGAGTTCTCCTACGACCGCGAAGAAATGCACATCGTCGATCTGCGTACCGGGGAGCAGGTGGAGCCTCTGCACAAGACCCGGCGCCAGCTCCGCGAGGAGGCGCGCGGACGCCGCGAGGCTGAGGCGCGCATCGCCGAACTCGAAGCGCGCTTGAGCTCGCAGCAGCGGGGAGACGCACACCGATGAAGCAAGCCCGCCGTCAAGCGCGTGTGCCGTTGTCCGTCATTCACACCGAAGCGTTGTACCGACCGCGACCGCCGGTCGGCTATGACGACGAAGGCTATCCCTGCGAAGACAGCAAGATCTGCGAGAGCAGCGCGCATGACAACGTCCTGACCTACTTCAGGTCGGTGGTCCCCGTGCTGCTGGACGAGCAGCCGGACGCCATCGTGCACAGCAACCTGCTGATGCTCTTCGAGGAAGGCAATCCGCGCGCCACCGCCGAAGCCGACGTAATCGTGTCGTTCGGCGTCGGCCGACACGACAGGGACTCCTACAAATTCTGGGTGGAGGGCAAGCCGCCGGACCTTGCGATCGAAGGACTGTCGGAGAAGACCTGGCGTCGAGATCTCATCGTCAAGCCCGCCTTGTACCGCGACCTGGGGATCCGCGAGTTCTGGCAACTCGACCCGATGGGACGGACACCGAACCCGATCTTGGGCTACCGCCTGAGCCGGGGCGACTACAGACCGATCCGCCCGAACGCGGCCGGTGCCTATCGCAGTGCGGTCTTGAACGCCGAACTGACCTACGACGGCGAGGAGATGCGCATCTTCGACTTGCGTGACGGGGAACACATCCCGCCACTCCACGAAATGCTGCGGCAGATCGACAAAGAACGGCAGGCGCGCGCCGACGCATTGCGGAGGGATTCGCAACGCAGGGCCTACGAGGCGCGGATCGCCGAATTGGAAGCCCAATTACGCGCTCTCGGCGCGCGCACCGATTTGAACTGATGTCCGACCTGCACTTCCCACGGCGTGCCGACTGGCTCCACCGATCACCGGAGGACCTCGGCTTCGACCCCGACGACCTCGCGCGCGCCTGCAACTTCGCCGTGTCCTCGGAGATCGACTGGCCGACGGACGTGAGCGCCATGGTCGCCGCCGAAGATCCGCCGCCGTACAACGAGATCATCGGTCCGACCAAGCCGCGCGGCGAGGCAACCGGCGTGGTGGTCAAGGACGGCTACGTCGCGACCACCTGGGGCACGCCGACTCGCGTGGACATGACCTTCAGCGCCACCAAGAGCTACTTGGCCACCTGCGCCGGGCTCGCGCTGGATCGGGGTTTGATCGCGGACGTCGACGAGCCCGTGGTCGACAGCGTCCCCGGGGACTGGTTCGCCAGTGCGCACAACCGCCAGATCACGTGGCGGCACCTGCTGCAGCAGACCAGCGAATGGTCGGGCACGTTGTTCGGCATCCCCGACACCGTGGACCACAACCGTTCCGTCGGGCGACGACCGGAGGGTCCGCGCAAGGGCGAGCCGCGCCGGCTGCGCACGCCGGGGACGTTCTGGGAATACAACGATGTGCGGGTCAACGCTCTCGGCCTGGCGGCGCTGTACGTGTGGGGAGAGCCTCTCCTGGGCGTCTTGCGACGCGACGTGATGGACCCGATCGGTGCGACGGACACGTGGGAGTGGCACCCGTACCGCAACGCCTATGTGGAAATCGCCGGCAGGTCGTTACCCTCGGTGCCCGGCGGTGGACACTGGGGCGGCGGGCTGTGGATCAGTGCGTACGACCATGCTCGGTTCGGGCTGCTCATGCTCGCCCGCGGACGCTGGCACGGTACGCAGATCCTGTCGCCCGAGTGGATCGATGCGGCGTTGACGCCTTGTGAGCAGAACCCGCGCTACGGCTTCATGTGGTGGCTGAACCCGGAGCGCAAACCCTGGTCCGCCGCATCCGAGAACGCCTTCGCCGCGATCGGCGCGGGCGGCAACTTGGTGTTCGTCTCCCCCGAGCACAACCTCGTCGTCGTCACGCGCTGGGCCGGCGACCCGAACGGCGTGGTCGAGCGGGTCATCAACGCGCTGCGCTGACCTGGGTGCGCGGGCCTCCCGGCCCGCAACCTTCGTCTCATTCAACGGGATGCGGGCGTGGACGCCCGCGCACCGCCTAGACGCCTTGAGAGCGCCGAACGTTGACACTTGAATCAAGTTCTGTGACACCGGCGGGAGAACGCGTAGCGTCGAACCGCTTGCGGTTCGCCTCGATTCGCGTCGCGCGAGCGACGCGCCTACTCGCTAACCGGGCGGACGACGAATAGCAGGTCGCCGCCGTTGACCTGCTGGCCGGTGGGGACGTTGACCCGCCGCACCTCGAACCGGCTGTCCCCGTCGTAGAGCGGGGGCTGGCCAGGCGTGTTGAAGTCAAGAAGGCGCACCGGGGTGAAGATCTTGAACGCTTCCAGTTGGCACAGCGTCGTATCGACGCCGACCCGATCGCCAACCGAGACGTACGGCGGCTCGGTGGGGGACGGCGTGCCGTAGAAGATGCCAGTGGACGGGGCGACCACCTTGAGTTCGTCGCTGTCTTCGATGGTGATGGCATCGAGGCCGATGCCAGCATCGTCGTCGCCCGCCGCATCGGCGATCTCGGCGATGAGTTCGGCGGCGTCGAGGCGCGTCAGGAACTCCGGCAGGTAGCCCGTATCGTAGTCGCCGCGTAGGAACACCTCGTCACGCAGGATGCGCTTGACCAGGGCGACGTTGGTGGAGATGCCCTGGATGCGGACGCGGTCCAAGTAGTCGGCAAGTTTCTCGGCCGTGGTGGCCCGGTCCGGTCCACGCGCGATGACCTGCGCGATCATGCTGTCGTAGTAGGGAGAGACGAATTTCCCCTCGGCCGCCGCTGCGATGACGTCGATGCCCTCCTCCTGCGGGAACTCGCACTCGCGGATCTCGCCCGGGCTCGGCTGGAACGACAGCCCCGTTGCCGACTCGACCAGGCGCTCGGCGTTGACGCGCGCCTCGATCGCATAGCCGTCGTCACCAACGGCAAGCTCCTCGATGCTCTGCCCGGCGGCGATCCGCAACTGCTCGCCGACGATGTCGACCCCGGAGACCCACTCGGTGACCGGGTGTTCGACCTGCAGACGCGTGTTCATCTCCATGAAGTAGACGGCGCCAGCGTCGAGGTCGTAGATGAACTCGACCGTGCCGGCGCCGACGTAGCTGACGGCGTCGGCTAGCGCCGCGGCATGCTTGCGGACATCGGCATCGAGTTCGTCCGGCAGCATCGTGGAGCCGGACTCCTCGATCACCTTTTGCTTGTCGCGCTGCACGCTGCAGTCGCGCAAGCCGAGGACCTGCGTATGTCCATGCCGGTCACGGAGGATCTGTACCTCGATGTGGCGCAGCGAAGTGACGTAGCGTTCGAGGTAGACATCGCCGTTGCCGAACGCCGCACGCGCCTCCACCGAAACACGATGAAAGGCCTCGTGGAAGTCGTCGGGCCGCTCCACGACTTCGATGCCCTTGCCGCCCCCGCCGTGCACGGCCTTGATGAGTACGGGGTAGCCGATCTCCGTTGCCGACTCGGCCGCGCGGTCCCCGTCGGTGAGGATGCCATGACTCCCTGGCACGACAGGCACGGCGTTCGCCAGCGCCGTGGTGATGGCGTTCGACTTGTTGCCCATGGTCTCCATGCTGGACACCGGCGGTCCGACGAAGTTGACGCCGCGGCTGCGCACCAGTTCGGCGAACTGGGCGTTCTCGGACAGAAAGCCGATCCCCGGATGCAGCGCGTCAACGTTCTCGAGCTCGGCGATCCGGACCACCGAGGCGGCATTCAGGTAGCTCTCGTCCGGGGTATTGCCGCCGATGCCGACCAGGTTGTCCGCATCGGTGAGCATGTCCGCCGGCACCGATTCCATGTCGGGGTCCGACTGGACGAGCACCACCGAGACGCCGTGGCGCTGGGCCACGCGCACAAGCTTGGTCGCCGTGCAGCCGCGGGCATGGACGAGCATCTTCTGGACCGGCCGGAAGAGTTCGCTCTCGCTCACGGTCTTACGCGGCGCCTCGGCCTGTGGGCCGACGTCGTGGGCGCCCTCCATGACCCGATTGACGACGTCCTCCACGGTCTCCGTCGGCACCGGGATGTCGGGGTCGATTCGGCGCAGGTCGTCGTCGAGGTCGGGCAGGAACGGGTGCCTGACGAAGCCCTGCATGGCGCCGTCGACACCCGAAAGGTAGTTGGCGATGTGCGAATCCGACGGCAGGTAGCTCGACACGACGATCTGCCCCGCGAACGGCATGCTCGCGCCGGAGAAGTAGCAGGTCTGCACCAGCGGATGGGTGACGAAGCTCGCCTGCGCGCCGCCCGTGCAGTCGCCGAAGCCGAATACGATCACCGGCAGGTCGAAGTCTCGCACGAAGCGGGTCAGGCGGTCGTTGATGGCCGCCATGGAAAAGAGCGCCCCGGCACCCTCCATGGTCTGCATGCCGCCGGAGGAGATGAAGCAGATCACCGGCAGCCGCTCCTCGGCGCAGGCCACCAGGAGCTTGCAGAACTTCTCCGCGCTCGCCATGTCGAAGGCCCCCGCCTTGAAGGCGGTGTTGGAGATCACGACCCCTGCGCGCAAGCCGTCCTGACCGTTCTTGAAGCGGCCGATGCCCGTGACCACACCGCACGGCGGCGTACCTTTCTGGATCGCGCCCTCGATCGACACGCGCAGACCCGGGAAGCGGTGCGGATCGGAACTGATGAGGTCGGCGTCGCGCTCCTCGAAATCGTCGAAGAACCGCGCGATGAAGGCCTCAAAGCCGGTCACGTTGCGCCGCTTGTAGCCTTGCAGCACGTCGCGGATCAGCAGATCGCGGTAGGCCTGGATCAGGCGGTTCCAGAAGTCCTTGCGCCGCCCGATGCTTCGCGGCGCGATGCGGCCGTCGTAGCGGCGGCCGTCCCATTCCGCCTGCAGATAGGACGTGAGCAGCCGTTCGAAGAGGAACGTCACGACCACGAACAGGGTGTCCGAGATGTGCGAGGAAGCGTTCTTCTTCCACTCCTCCACGGCGCGGAAGAAGCGCGCCGAACGCGGCTGGGCGGACGTGCGCTGGTACCAGTCGAAGAACTGGCTGCGCAGGCGCGCCGTCGCGTCTTCGCCGCTGCCGTTGCCGGCCTGCGCAAGCGCTGCCTCGATCAACCCCTTAAGGGATTCCCGGGACAGGGCACGACTGGACTCGGCCTCCCGGGCGATGGACGCGAGGTTGGCGACGATGTGGTCGTAGACGGCGTCGAAGAGGAGCAGGTTCTCGCACTCCTTCGCGAAGTCGTCGCGCAGTTCGTCGTGGAGGACGACGTCGAGGACGGTCATGTCCGCCAGCGGAGGGTCGCCGCCGGCTTGGACGTGTTCGAAGGCCGTCGGAAAGCGGTCCTCGATGATCAGGCGATTCGCCACGATGGTGGACGACTGCCCGTTCACCGCTTGGCGCGTCGTCGGCGACAGCGCGGTCTGCGAGCGCAGGTCGCCGGCCAGCGCACCCTCGGTCATCGCCACGTTCAGTTCTGTCGCGAGTTGCTCGCGCAGATAGGCGTCCGATTTGTCGCCGACGTCGCCGAAGAGCTTCATGCCCTCGTGGCTGAAGCGCTGGCGGAGTGCCAGGCCGAGCTCGGCATCGCCGCGCAACGCCGCAATCAGGCCGCGCGGTTCCGCCAACTCGGCAACACCGAACAGGTGGCGCGCATCCGCGACGTTCTCGGTGAAGCCCTTGAGAGCGCGGAAGTTGCCCGCGGCGTCGATCTTCCATCGGTTGTAGAGATACATGCCGACGGTGGCCACGAGGCCTGTGCGCGCGTCCTCGAAATTCTTCTGCGGCTCGCCGAGGAAGAACTGGGCGAAGCGACCTCGGGCGGCGTTGACGGCCTCTTTCGCGTCGCTGGCGCGACGCGCCTTTTCGACGTAGTTCTTCCAGGCGCGGGCCACGGTGTCGTCGTAGATCACCTTGTCGGGATCCTGCAGCCAGCTTAAGAACGTCTGCCGACGCTCCCGGTCGGTGCGGGCATCGAGTTCGCCCCGTGGCAGTTCCTGTTCCGCAAGCCGGCCGTAGGCTCGCGTGGTGGTCGCCTTGATCCGCCAACGCACGCGCAGGTAGCGCAGGTAGCGGTAGGCGACCCCGAAGACGTTCAGGTACTCCGTGGGGTTGCGGGTGAGTTTCAGACCGGCGCTCGCTTGCACCTTGCGCAGGCGCTCGGACGGGTCGAGGTAGCGCAGGAGGCTGCGCTTGTAGTGGTCAAGGATGTACGGGTTCTCGGCGACGAAGCGCTTGGTGGTTTCCTCGACATGCTGGATGCCGGAGACGATGGCCTCGGCCAGGTTCTTGACATCCTCGCCCGGCACGTAGTCGATGACCGCGTCGATGTTGCCCTGGACCTTGAGTTCGAACGGCGACAGGCCCACCTGCTTGGCGCACTGCTGCCAAGACAGGTTCAGGCGGCGCGCGATACTTGCCAAACCCTTCGGCTGGATGGTGCTGAAGACGCCGTCGCGCACGGACAGGATGAGATTGCTGGCGGCGAGCGGGATCGCGCCGCCGGAGTAGCCGAGGCCGTAGACGATGCCGAGATTCGGCACGTCGGTATTGGACATCTCGGCGATGAGTCGAGAAATACTGTGTGACTGGTTGTTCTTATTGGCGATTTCATCGCCCGCCGCCCCGGGCGTGTCCATCAGGCTGACGATCGGCAGGGACCGGTTGGCGAACTCCTCGATGCACGCCGCCGCCTTCAGGTGATGTTCCGGCATCCACTCGCCGGTGCGCACGCCCCGGTTCTGGGCGATGAACCCCACCCGGCGTTGGTCGCCGTCGAAGTCCATCACGACGATCGCCGAGTAGAACGGGCCGTCCCGGTCTTCCTTCTCGAGGGTGCCGAGGCGCCGGATTACGTCCGGTGCGGGGACTCGCTTCGGATCCTCGGCGCCGGTGACCACCGCCTCGATGTACGAGTCGATGTCCATGTTGTCGAGGAGTTCGGCCTGGCGGCGCACCTCCTCGTCCGGCACCATGCCGCGCAGGGGCGGATCGAAGTGCTGCTCCTCGTCGGGCAGCAACGAAGTGTCCCGAGCATAGGTCTCGGCGATCATGAAGAGATCGTCGGGTGCTGCCGCCTTGTCCATCAGCAAGAGTCCTAGGCTGCGCGATGCAGCCTTAGCGGGTACCCTCGGCGGTGCGAGTCATCGAGTCCATGCGTAAATCCGTCGCACGCTCAAGCAGTTATATAATGCTCATACCGAACCATTCCACAAACGCGGAATGAAATCCATAGCCGTTTGACCGGAGCGCAACCGCAGCGTTCGCCGCCCATGAGCCACCTGTCCCTCGCCATCGCCGTGCTCACCGTTTCCGACACCCGGGGGCCGGACGAGGACACGTCGGGCGACCTGCTCGTCGAGCGATTGACGGGTGCCGGCCACCGTCTCGCAGAGCGGCGTATCGTCACGGACGACGTCTACGCGATCCGCGCGATCGTGAGCGCGTGGATCGCCGATGCCGGCGTGCAGGCGGTCTTGACCACCGGCGGCACGGGCTTCACCGGTCGTGACAGCACGCCGGAGGCGTTGTTGCCGCTCTTCGACAAGACCATCGACGGATTCGGCGAACTCTTCCGGCAGGTCTCGTTCGACGAGATCGGCAGTTCCACCATCCAGTCGCGCGCCGTCGGCGGACTCGCGAACGGCACGCTCGTCTTCGCGATGCCAGGCTCGACGGGCGCCTGCCGAACGGCTTGGGACAAGATCTTGCGAAATCAGTTGGATGCGGACTTCAAGCCGTGTAATTTCGCCGAACTGCTGCCGCGGTTCCGCGAACACGCCTGAGAACACCCCACCCCTCTCCAAGGAGACCCCATGACCCACGCCTACGTCCTCGGTGCCAAGCGCACGCCGATCGGCAGTTTCCAGGGTGCGCTCGCGCGCTCCACAGCGCCCGAACTCGGCGCGCATGCCATCCGCGCCGCGATCGAGCACGCGGGGGTCGACGGCGACGCCGTCGACGAGGTGTTCATGGGCAACGTGGTCAGTGCAGGCGTCCGCCAGGCGCCCGCTCGCCAAGCCATGCGCGAAGCCGGCCTTCCCGACGCCATCGGGGCGACCACGGTGAACAAGGTGTGTGGATCCGGCATGAAGGCGGCCATGTTGGCGACCGACCTCATCCGTGCAGGCAGCGCCGAGTGCGTGGTTGCCGGAGGCATGGAGAGCATGACCAATGCGCCCTACCTCGTCCAGAAAGCCCGCGCCGGCTTGCGCATGGGGCACGGCGAACTCGCGGACTCGATGTTCACCGACGGCCTCGAGGACGCCGAGACGGGCGGCTCCATGGGGAGCTTCGCGCAAGACACCGCGGATGAGCACCAGCTTACGCGCGCTGCCATGGACGACTTCGCCATTCGCTCCGTCACCAAGGCCCTGGCAGCCATGGAAAGCGGCATGCTCGACGCCGAGATCAGCCCCTTCGGGGACGTCACCGAAGACGAGCAGCCGCGACGCTCCAAGATCGACCGGATTCCGAGCCTGCGGCCGGCGTTCAAAAGGGACGGCACGATCACCGCCGCGAACGCGAGTTCGATCTCCGACGGCGCTTCCGCGCTGGTCATCGCCGGCGAAGACGCAGCGGCCCGTGCCAAGCCGCTCGCGCGCATCGTCGCCCACGCCACCCACTCGATCCATCCCGCAGCCTTCACGGTCGCGCCCGCCGGCGCGATCGCCAAGGTGCTCGACCGTGCGGGCTGGTCGAAGGACGATGTCGACGTCTTCGAGATCAACGAAGCGTTCGCCTGCGTGCCGATGATGGCGATCGACGAACTCGGCCTCGACGCCGACAAGGTGAACCTCTACGGCGGGGCCTGCGCCCAGGGCCACCCCATTGGTTCCACCGGCGCGCGACTGATCGTCACGTTGACGCACGCCCTCGGCGCCACCGGCGGCAGACGCGGCGTCGCCTCGCTGTGCATCGGTGGCGGCGAGGCCACCGCCATCGCGCTCGAACGGCTCTAGGGCGGGCGCGAGGTAACCACGATGGGGGCGCCGCTACCGATCATCGTCGGCTTCGGCGGGGTCAACCCCGCGGGCCGAGTGTCCTTCCACCACGCGTACCGGCGCACCGTGATCGACGCGATGGACCAAGTATCGGCCGACGACACCTACGCCAGCCTCGCAACGCTGATGAACGTCGAAGGCGACTCGCGCGACGAGGCGCTACGTCAGCACATGCGCGATCACACCCTGATACGACGCATCGAGTGTTTCGACCCCGAGCGCATCCGCTGGCAGCGCGCCGCACACCTGACGCCGGTGGACGACGACGGCACTTTGAGCTTCACCTTGCGTGCCCGGGAAGTCCCCGACGAGCTGCCTGACGGCTGGACGACGGTCAGGCGCGAGGACGGCCGGGTCGAAGTCACGACGCGACGCACGGCCGTGCTCATTCCCGACAGACGCGTGTCCCGCGTGACGTCTGCGGGCCAGGCGCCGTCGGGCTTCGAACCGGGCCGGTTGTATGCGGCCCGCAGCCACCCGCGCGGGCTGCAACTGTCTGTATACGGCGCCTCCGACGCGGTGCAGTCGGTGGGGATTCCCTGGGACGAGCTGCGCCGTCACGTCGGCCCCGACCAGTTCGCGGCGTACGCCGGCAGTGCGATGGGCCAACTCGACAACAACAGCAACGGCGGCATGATGCAGGCACCTCTGATGGGCCGCCGGCCAACGTCGAAACAGGCCGCACTGGGCCTGTGCGAGATGCCGATCGATTTCGTCAACGCGTACGTCATCGGCAGCGTCGGCGCCACGGGCGGCGTGATCGGCGCCTGCGCGACGTTCCTCTACAACCTGCGCAACGCCGTCCACGATATCCGCGCGGGACGCTGCCGTGTCGCCGTCATCGGCGGTTCGGAGGCCCCCATCCTGCCCGAGGTCGTCGAGGCTTACCGCACCATGGGCGCGCTCGCCGAGGACGAGGCCCTGATGGCCATCGACGGCAGCGCCGCGGTGGACAACCGCCGTGCATGCCGGCCGTTCGCCGAGAACTGCGGGTTCACGCTTGCCGAGGCCGGCGTCTACATGGTGCTGACGGACGATGCGCTCGCAGTCGAACTCGGCGCGGACATCCACGGCGCGGTGGCGGACGTCTTCGTCAACGCCGACGGTTTCAAGAAATCGATCCCTGGCCCCGGCGTCGGCAACTACGTCACGGTCGCCAAGGCACTCGGCCTCGGGCGCGCGATTCTCGGCGAGGAAGCCGTGCGGCAGCGGTCGTACGTACACGCCCACGGCACCGGCACGCCGCAGAACCGCGTGACCGAGTCGCACATCCTGAACGAGATGGCGAAGACCTTCGGCATCGAACGCTGGAACGTCGCCGCCGTCAAGGCCTACCTCGGACACACGCTGGCCCCCGCGTCCGGCGATCAGACCACGTCCGCCCTCGGCACCTGGAAATACGGATGGATTCCGGGAATCGCCACGATCGACGAGCCGGCCGATGATGTCCACCACAGCCATTTGCGGATCGCCCCGGAACACATCGAGGTGGACCCCGCTGCCGTCGACATGGCCCTGGTGAACTCCAAGGGCTTTGGCGGCAACAACGCCACCGGGCTACTCCTAGCACCCCACGTGGCCCGCGAGATCATGGCCGCTCGCCACGGCAAGGCCGCGATGACCAAGCACGCGACCCGCAACGAAGGCGTACGGACCACCGCGCTCGACTACGACGCAGCCGCGACGCGCGGGGATGCCGAGACGATCTACCGCTACGGCGAAGGGGTACTCGAAGGCACGGATCTCGAGATCACCGCCGACGGCATTCGCGTGCCCGGCCACGACGCTTTGGTTTCGCTGGATTTGGACAACCCCTTCGCTTGACGCCACGGTGCGCGGGCCTCCCGCGCGAGCATTCCGTCCCCCGCTGGGCCGGCTGTGGCGCGCGTGTGCCAGAATTGGTGGCTGGCCAGCCCCCAAGGATCTCAAACGCATGTTCTCGACCTCGACACCACATCGAATCACGGCGCTCGCGCTGATCGCACTGATACCGGTCGCCGCCGCGAGCGCCGCCGAGCCCACGCCGTTGGCCGACCCGATCGCCACGACCATCGAAAAGGGCGACATCCGCGTGGCCGTGGTGCCCTTCGCGCGGGCACCGATGACTACCGATCCGGCCCAGCCGGTCGGCACGAACAAGGCCCACGCCCGGATCCAGTACTTGAAGCCGATCCCCGACGGGTCGGGTCGCGTCATGTTCAGCGACGTGCGCGGACTGCTGTACGTCGCGTCGTCCGACGGTAGTTCGGTGCGCACATATCTCGATTTGCGGACGCGCGACGTCGACTTCTTCAATGTGGCCTTTCCCAACGAGTCGGGCCTCTTGGGCTTCGCATTCCATCCCGACTTCGCGGACGCTGGCAAGCCCGGCTTCGGCAAGCTCTACGTCGGTTTCAGCGGCGCCAAGAAAGCCGTGGGCGATGCGCCGGCCAACCCACTGATGACCTACATCAGCGGCCACCAGGAGAGCGTGATCAGCGAGTGGACCACGGCCGACCCGAGTGCCGACGTCTTCGAAGGCACCATGCGCGAACTTCTACGCGTGCCGCAGTTCTCGCCGACGCACAACGTCGGAACGCTGGCCTTTAACCCGACCGCCGGGGAGGGCTCGTCGGACTACGGCATGCTCTACGCATGCCTAGGCGATGGCGGCGGCGCCAACGACCCGCATGAGCATGGGCAGAACCCGAAAACTCTGCTCGGCACGATCATCCGCATCGATCCCTTGGGCGGCCAAGGCGAAGCGGCCTACGGCATTCCGGGAGACAACCCCTTCCTAGGCAACTCCGACGCCGCCCCGGAGGTCTGGGCGTACGGCCTGCGTCACGCGCAGCATTTCTCGTGGGGGCCGGACGGTCGCCTCTACATCAACGACATCGGCCAGGACCAGGTCGAAGAGGTCAACCTGGGCATCGCTGGCGCCAACTACGGCTGGCGGATCCGCGAGGGAACGTTCGCCACCGCCTACGGCCTCGGCACGATGCGGATCGGCCAGGTCTACCCGCTGCCCGAGGACGACGGGCCGTTCGTCTATCCCGTGGCGCAGTACGACCACGGCGAGGGCTACGCGATCGGCAGCGGCTACGTCTACCAAGGCGACGCCATCGACGCCCTCAAGGGCAAGTACGTGTTCGCCGACATCACGCTCGGCCGGCTTTTCCTCATCGACACCGACGGCCTCGAGCCCGGCAACCCGGCCGACATCGAGGAACTCAGGCTTGTCTTCGACGGCGAAGAACGCGACCTGCTCGAGGTTGCCGGGTTCGACAACACCTACCATGGCGACATGCGCGCCGACCTGCGCCTCGGGATCGATGCCGACGGTGAGATCTACCTGTTGACCAAGGGCGACGGCTGGGTGCGCAAACTGGTGGCAGCAGCGGACTGACGCCGTCCGGTCAGTCCCCGGTAGCAAGCATGGTCCGAACGCGAGCGGCGTCCGCCTCCGTATCGACGCCGCCCGGCACCGGCGCCGCCGCCTCGGCTACGGCGATGGCGCGGTCGTGGTCGAGCAGGCGCAGTTGCTCCAGGGCTTCGGTCTCCTCCGAAGGGCTGGGTGGCCAATGGACGAACTCGCGGAGCGCCGCCACGCGGAAGGCGTAGATGCCGATGTGGCGTTTCCAACCGGTGCCCACGTTGGCAATGTCCGGCACGTCACTGGCGCTGAAGCCGTCCCGCCACCACGGTATCGGCGCCCGCGAGAAGTAGAGCGCCCGGCCAGCACGGTTGACGACAACCTTGACGATGTTCGGGTCGAACACGTCCTCGCCGCGGGTGATGGGTTCGTAGAGGGTCGCGACGCCGCACGAACCGTCGCGCAGGAGCCCGGCCACCTGGTCGATCACCGTCGGTGGGATGAGCGGTTCGTCGCCCTGCACATTGACGACGACGTCGTCGTCGGCCCAGCCTTGGAGTTCGACGACTTCCATGACCCGGTCGGAGCCCGTCGGATGGTCGTCCCGTGTCATCACGGCGGCCGCAGGTGTGGTAGCGAGGGCGTCGAGCACGCGGGCGTCGTCGGTAGCAACCACGACGTTCTCCGCCGACGACGCCAAGGCGCGTTCCGCGACGCGCACGACCATCGCCTTCCCAGCGATGTCCAGGAGCGGTTTGCCGGGCAGGCGCGTCGACGCGAAGCGCGCCGGTATGACGACCGAGAAGCGCACGCTTACCGGCTACCGGCTCTCGATCCGGCGAAAAACACCGCGCTCGGCGAGAAGCTCCTCAAGGAAGTCGTCTACAGGTTCTGCGAAGCCCACGTCGATCTCGAGGTACCAGCAATGGCTGATCGCCGAGGCGTCGAACGTCTTCAGCTTCTCACCATCCTTTTCCGTCACAACAACGACCTGACCGTCGCCGGCGACGGCCACGTCTTCGCCGGAGAACACGTGGTGGTCCGGGAACCCCCGCACGGTCGCGTCCAAGCCGATTGCGTCCAAGGTCTCCTGGAACCGTCTCGGGTTGCCAATGCCGGCGATCGCGACCACAGAATCGAAGCGCGTCACGAAGTCGCCGGGCTCGATACGCTCGCCGCTCGCCAGATTCACGAAAGCCGTCGCCTGGGCTGCCATCACGGCCTCCCGCTCCACAAGGCCGCAAGCCGCGCCATTGGCGACCACCCAATGGCAGTCGCGCAGTCGCGACACCGGTTCGCGCAATGGCCCCGCGGGCAGGCAAAGCCCGTTGCCGACCCCGCGTGCGCCATCGACCACGGCGATCTCCACGTCGCGCCGCAAGGCGTAGTGCTGCAAACCGTCGTCCGCCACAACCACGTCTACGTCGGCGGTTCCGAGCAGTTGCCGCACGGCCCGCGGGCGATCCGGATCGACCACCACGGGGCAGCCGGCGCGACGGGCGATCATGCCGGCTTCGTCGCCGCACTGGGTCGCTGGCGTCGTCGCGTCGACGACGAGCGGATAGGAAGCGCGACCGCCGTAGCCGCGAGACACCACACCGACGGCTAGGCCGCGATTCTTGAGCCAACGGGCGAGCCAGATCACCAGTGGTGTCTTGCCGGTACCGCCTGCGGTCACGTTACCGACGACGATCACCGGCACCGGGGCCTCCCAGGCCTTGGCTCGGCCGGTGAGGAAGCGCCGCCGGCGGCGCCGAGCGAACCACGCGAACAAAGCGGCGAGGGGGGTGAGTAGCCGTGGCCAGAACCGATCGCCGTACCAAGCGTCGACGAGACCTCCGAAACGCGCCGTCGCAGTCGGCAGCGTCACCGGCACCCGGCGCGGCTTTGCCGGCGGCGGCGGGCCACCGCCGTTGTCGAACTGGGACCGGTAGAGATCGGCGTAGACGCCGCCGGCCGCCATCAAGTCCTCGTGCGTCCCGGTCTCGGTGACAGCGCCATCCTCGACAACGGCGATTACGTCGGCTTTTTCCACGGTGGACAGGCGATGTGCGATCAGGATCGTCGTGCGGCCGCGCATGACCTCTTCCAGCGCGGCTTGCACGTGGCGTTCCGAGTGTGCGTCCAGCGACGAGGTGGCCTCATCGAGAATCAGCACGGGCGCGTCCTTAAGCAGTGCCCGCGCGATGGCGACGCGTTGCCGCTGCCCTCCCGACAGCAGGACACCGTCGTCGCCCACCACGGTGTCGAGCCCGCGCGGCATGGCGCGGATGAACTCATCGGCGTGGGCGCGCCGCGCCGCTGTGGCGATGGCGTCGCGGCCCGCGCCGGCGAGCCCGCCGTAGGCGATGTTGCTGGCAAGCGTGTCGTTGAACAACGTGACGTCCTGCGACACCAGCGCGATCTGGCGGCGCAGACTGGCGAGGCGGTATTCACCGAGAGGCTTGCCGTCAAGCAGGATTCGGCCGCTCGTCGGCTCGTAGAACCGTGCGATCAGACTCGCCAGCGTCGATTTGCCGGCCCCGGACTTCCCCACCAAGGCGACGGTCTGGCCGGCGCGGATCGTGAAGGAGACATCGTCGAGCACCGCCGGACGCGACGGGTCGTAGGCGAAGGAGACGTGCTCGAAGGTGATGTCGCCCGCCACACGGTCCACCTCGACGTTGCCCGCATCCGCCTCCGCCGGCGCGTCGAGTTGCTCGAAGATCTCCGTCGCCGCGGCCAGCCCCCGTTGCAGACGCGCGTTGACGTCGGAGAGTTTCTTGATGGGATTGGCGAGCATGGCGGCGAAACCGAGATAGGCGGCCAGGTCGCCGGGCGACATGCCGCCACCGATGTCGGGCCGGAAGATGAGCCCAACGAGCACGGCCAGCGCAGCCGCGACGATGCACTGGATCACTTGCGCGCTGCTCGCCTTGGTGGTCGTCATCTTCAGGTTCTGACGCCGATTACGCTCGCTGGCCGCGCCGAACCGGTCTCGTTCGTAGGACTCGCCCTGGAAGATCTTGACTTCACGGTAGCCCGCGACCGCCTCCGCGGCGACGTGGGTCACATCGCCCATGGATCCCTGGATGCGTGTACTCAAACGCCTGAAGCGTCGCGCCGCGTAGCGCACGATCAACCCCACGAGAGGCGCGACCGCGAGGAAGATCAACGTCAGCAACCAGTTGTAGAAGAACATGGCACCTAGGAAGACGATCACCTTGAGGACGTCGGAGATCACGATCTTGAGGGCATCCGTGGTGGTGTCGCGCAACTGCGCCGTCGTGAACGTGAGCCTGGAAACCAGCCGCCCGCGCGCGCTCTCGTCGTAGAACTTGCTCGGCATCAGCAGCAGGCACTCGAACAGCTGCGCACGGATGACGTGGATCGCGCGGAAGGAGATGCGCGCCAGCGTGTATTCGCCCAGCACGGCACCGGAGGCGCGGACGAGGGCGAGGCTGAGCATCGCCACCGGGAACTGCCAGATGTAGGCCGGATTGGGGGACGCGACGGCATCGATGATCTCGCCGAAGACCCTCACGAATCCCATCTCGCCGACCGCCGTCAGCAGGAATCCCAGCAACGCCAGCAAGAACCATCCGAGTTGGTCGGTCACGTAGCCGAACAGGCGTCGGTAGGTCTGCCAGTCGCCGGTGGCGCGTACGGGCGGAGGGCCGTCGCCGTCGTCGGTCGAATACGCTTCCGGTGGCGTCGGGCGCTCAGTCTCCGCCATCGCCATCCTCCACCGCTTTCTTGCGAGGGGCAGTGCCCCGGCCCGCCTCTTCGCGGCGGAGGCGCTCCCCGGCTGAGGGCTCGCGTTCCGTCAGGATGCGGACCTCGGTCAAGCCGCTGCGGCCCGCGGCATCGAGCACGCGCACCACGGCATCGTGGCGGGCCGCGGCGTCGGCCGCGACCACCACGCGCTCGCCCGACGCCCTCTCCAGCGCATCGGCCACAGTGCCGACCTGGCCGTCGGGGAGCCGTTGGTCGTTGACCGCGACCATGCCCACGGCGTCGACTCGCACCATGATCTCGGCCGCGGCGATTTCACGGGGCGCGCCTTGGCCGTCGGGGAGTTCGACGGCCAGTACCGACTCGCGCTTGAACGTCGTCGACACCATGAAGAAGATCAGCAACAGGAATACGACGTCGATCAGCGGGGTCAGTTCGACCGTACTGGCGCCGCGACCCGGGCGGCGGCGACGTCTGAACATCACGACTGCGGCTCCGGATGCAGGAGATCCGCGAAACGCGTGGCCTGATGCTCCATCGCCACCGTGAGATCGTCGACCTTGCGCAGCAGGTAGCGGTGAAACATGAGCGCCGGGATCGCCACCGTCAACCCTGCGGCCGTGGTCACCAGCGCTTCGGAAATGCCCCCCGCCAACACCGTCACCTCCGCAGCTTGGTCGCGCATCAGCGCGGAGAAGACACGGATCATGCCGATCACAGTGCCCAAGAGGCCCATCAACGGGCTGATCGAGGCGATCGTGCCGAGCGCGGTCAGATAACGTTCGAGGTCGTGCACGACCGCACCGGCCGCGTCCTCCATGGCTTCGCGCATGGCGTCACGGCCCCTCGCGGCGTTGTCGAAACCAGCAAGCAGGATACGACCCAGTGCGCTCGCGGTGCACAGCGAACGCGCGTGGGCCATATCGTCGCCACGCACCGCACCAGCGACGTCGGCCAACAGGTGTGACGGCACGATGCGAGCGCGGCGCAGTGACCAGGCGCGCTCGATGCAGATCGCCAGCGCGACTACGCTGGCCAACGCCAGCGGCACCATGAGCCAACCGCCAGCTTGGAGGAAGTCGACCATGTCTCACGACCCCCGCATGGTGGTTTCGCTGTACCGTAGCACGTCCGCATGATCGGCGGCTCAAGGCCGTTAGGGCTTGCCGCGAGCGCGTGAACTCAGCCAGACTTCCTTTGCTGTTCCAACGTTGACGGTCACCGCATGGGACAAGGAGGCTTGGCCATCAGACCACCGACCCGACGCCTGCTGCCTCTATCCGCCGTCGCGTTTATCGGCGCCGCGTCCGCAGTTACCAACCCGGCGCTCGACGGCGCAAAGCTGACGGAGCAGACCAGTACCTATCGGATGACGGTCGAGCTCCCCGACGGAACCGTCGACATGACCGCCAGCACGTCGTGGTCCCGTGCCAACCGCGACGGACAGGATGTCTGGCTCGTGCACCTTGTCAACGACTCTTCGCTCGGCCGCATGGTCGAAGACATCTATTTGAGGCGCGACGACTTGCGCCCATTGCACCGGACCGTGGAACAGGCCGGCGTGCGGCTTGCGATGGACTACACCGACGGCGCCGTGCAAGGCCAAGCGTCGTTCCCCGACGGCCAGGACGTGCCGATCGACATCCCCTTGAGTGCGCCGGCCATCGGTCATATGGAGAGCGCGCTGGCCGTCTTGCCGTTGTCACCAGGTTTCACCGTCGAACTCACCACGTTCGAACCGACCATGCAGATGGAACGACGTTGGCGGGTGGTCGTCACGCGGACCGAGACCACAGCGACCCCGGCCGGCACGTTCGACACCTACCGCCTGGAAATCAACGACCCGGAGTCCAAGGGAGCCCCGGGCCTCTACTGGGTCACCCGGTCTCCACCGCACCACATGGTGCAAAGCCGAACGACGTTGCCCGACACATTCGGCGGGGGCGAGGTCAACGTCATGCTGGACGGCGTCGAAACGCCGACACCGTAGGCACGCTTCCCCGCGTCAGTTGGCGCTACCGAACCGCATGCCGTCGCCGTCGTAGCTGACGGCGATGCTCTGTCCCGGCGCGAACCGGCCCTCGAGCAACGCGGTGGACAACGGATTCTCCAAGGCGTGCTGGATGGCACGCTTCAAGGGGCGTGCGCCGAACACCGGGTCGTAGCCCTGCTCGACCAGCGCCGCCATGGCCTGATCGTCCACGATCAGGCCGAGATCCTGGTCGGCCAGGCGCGCTCGCAGTCGGGCCAACTGAATCTCCGCGATCGCCGCCATGTTGTCCTTCTTGAGCGACTCGAAGACCACCACGTCGTCGATGCGGTTGACGAACTCGGGCCGGAACGAGCGGCTGACCACGTCCATCACGGCATCGCGGATATCCGTGTCCAACCCCTCGCTGGCAAGCGCCTGAATCGCGTCCGAGCCGAGGTTGGAGGTCATGACCAGCACCGTGTTGCGGAAGTCCACAGTGCGCCCATGGCCATCGGTCAGCCGACCATCCTCGAGCACCTGCAGCAGGATGTTGAAGACGTCCGCGTGTGCCTTCTCGATCTCGTCCAAGAGAATGAGCGAGTACGGTCGGCGGCGCACGCGTTCGGTCAACTGGCCACCTTCCTCGTAGCCGACGTAACCCGGCGGTGCGCCGATCAGCCTCGCGACGGCGTGCTTCTCCATGTACTCCGACATGTCGACGCGCACCATGGCGTCCTCGCTGTCGAACAGCGCCTCGGCAAGCGCCCGGCACAGCTCCGTCTTGCCGACACCTGTCGGTCCCAGGAACAGGAAGCTGCCGTTTGGCCGATTGGGATCCGCCAGACCGGCTCGAGCCCGCCGGACCGCCAGAGCCACCGCGTTGACGGCCTCGTCCTGGCCGACGACGCGCCGGTGCAGTTCCTCCTCGAGCTTGAGCAGCCGGTCGCGCTCGCCGTCGAGCATGCGGCTGACCGGCACGCCGGTCCAGTTGGAGACGACCTCGGCGACCTCCGCATCGGTCACCCGGTTGCGTAGCAGGACGTTGCCCTTGGCGTCGCGTTCCTGGGCCTCGGCGAGTTGGCGCTCCAAGGCGGGAATATGGCCGTTCTGGAGTTCCGCCATCTTGGCCAGGTCGCCCGTCCGACGGGCCGCTTCAAACTCCAGGCGTGCGGCATCCAGGGACTCCTTGACCCGCTGCGCGCCGTTGACGCTAGCCTTTTCGCTCGTCCAGATCTCGTCCAAATCGGCGAACTCTCGTTCCAGGTCCGCGATGGTCCCCTCGAGGCCGGCACGGCGCTTCTCGCTCGCCTCGTCGGTCTCGCCCTTGAGGGCCTCGAGTTCGATCTTGCGCTGGATCAGGTGCCGTTCGAGACGGTCCATGCTCTCCGGCTTGGAGTCCATCTCCATGCGGATTCGGCTGGCGGCCTCGTCGATCAGATCGATGGCCTTGTCCGGCAACTGGCGACCGGTGATGTAGCGATGCGACAACCGAGCCGCCGCGACGATGGCGGGGTCCGTGATGTCGACGGCATGGTGCAACTCGTAGCGTTCCTTCAAGCCGCGGAGGATCGCGATCGTGCTTTCCACGTTGGGCTCGTCCACCAGCACCTGCTGGAAGCGGCGCTCGAGGGCCGCGTCCTTTTCGATGTTCTGGCGATACTCGTCGAGGGTCGTGGCGCCCACGCAGTGCAGCTCGCCGCGGGCCAGCGCGGGCTTGAGCATGTTGCCGGCGTCCATCGCGCCCTCGGCCTTGCCGGCACCGACCACCGTGTGCAGTTCGTCGATGAACAGGATGACGTTGCCTTCCTGCTTGGCGAGTTCGTTGAGCACGGCCTTCAGACGCTCCTCGAACTCGCCGCGGAACTTGGCCCCCGCGATCAGCGCCCCCATGTCGAGGGCGAGGATGCGCTTGTTCTTGAGGCCCTCCGGAACCTCGCCGTTCAGGATCCGCTGCGCCAAACCTTCGACGATGGCGGTCTTGCCGACGCCCGGCTCGCCGATGAGAACGGGGTTGTTCTTGGTGCGCCGCTGCAACACCTGCACGGTCCGGCGAATCTCGTCGTCCCGCCCGATCACCGGATCGAGCTTGCCGGCCTCGGCGCGCGCGGTGAGATCGACCGTGTAGCGGTCGAGCGCCTGGCGGTTGTCCTCGGCATTGGCGTCGCGGACGGACTCGCCGCCGCGGGCCGCATCGACCGCGGCATCGAATCGGCTGGCGTCGAACCCGGCCTTGCCAAGCGCGTCGCCGGCCGGGCCTCGCGTGCCAGCCATGGCGGCCACCACCAGCTCGGTCGAGATGTACTGGTCGCCGCGCCGCTGCGCCTCGCGGTCCGCCAGGTTCAGCAGGCGCACGAGCTCCGGCGACAGGGCGACCTGCCCGTCCGGCTTGCCGACCCGAGGGAGATCGTCGAGCCGGCTTTCGACGCTACCCGAGAGAGCGGCCAAATCGACGCCGGCGGACTGCAGCAGGGCGTTCGTGCCGCCATCATCGAGCAACGCTGCCAAGAGGTGCAGCGGCTCCACCGCGGGCTGGTCACGACCAACGGCAACCGATTGCGCCGCCGCGATGGCGGCCTGCAGCTTGGTGGTCAACCGTTCGAGTTGCATGGCGTTGGTCCTCGGGTGTCTTCAAAACAGCCAACACTGGCTCTTCGGCATAAGTGCGGGCGCCGCACGTCTTTTCAACGCTCGCGTCATTGGTGACAGTCCGCCAATCGCCGGCTGAGGGCCGAAGGCCGGCGCCAAGGCCCGGCCGGGAGCTTCCGCCAGTACGGCGTCGGCCGGCAGCGCACCGTGTCCACGACATCGGGTCGGATACTGCGCCACCGCACCGCGCCGGACACGGCGGTGGACACGATGTACGCGCCTGTGGAGCGATAGCGTTCGACGACGGCGGCATGAGGGTGACCGAAGTGACTGTCCCAACCCGCGCCGATCACAGCGAAAGCCGGCCGCGTCATGCCCAGCAACGCCTGGGACGACGAGGTCGCACTGCCGTGGTGGGGGACCAGGAGCAGGTCCACGCGCGGCAGGTCCAGTGCCAGCTCCGCAGCACCCTCCACATCCCCCGCCAGTAGCACACGCTCACCGTTCGTCTCGATGAGCAGAACGCACGAGGCGTCGTTTCCCTCGAACGTCCGTGTCCTCGGCGGCCACACGACGCGGAACCGGACGTCGTCCCATTGCCACGTCATCCCCGCAGCGCACGGTTGCGTCGCGACCCCCGGCACGGGCTCGCCGGCCAGTACGGACACCGCTTCGATGCCTGCCAACACCGACTCGGCACCCCCGACGTGATCGAGGTCGCTGTGGCTCAGGACGAGCAGGTCGACCTGATCGAGCCCGCGGCCGTGCAACGCCGGCAGCACGACGCCCGAACCCGCGTCGCCACCGGTCAGAAACGCCGGACCGGCGTCGTAGACCATCGTATGACTGTGGGTCCGAACCACAACCGACGTGCCCTGCCCGACGTCAAGGACTTCGACCTCCACGTGTCCGAGCGGCGTCTCCGGCGGGCCGAGCACGGGCCAAACCAACACCAGAACGACCACCGACCCAAGACCGGCCTTTGCGAGCCTCGATACCGGCAGCAGGCACACCGCCGCGGCCGCTCCCCCCGCAAACAGCCACGGCGAGCCCGTGGCGATGTAGATCGGTCGCAGACGATCCGCCAGGCGCAGGATCTCATCGCACCACGAGACACAGAAGTCCGCAGCCGTCAGCAGCAACTCGCCGAGCGGCAACCCGATCAGCACCGTGCCGGCCAGGGCCAGCGGCACCGTGAACACCGTCACCAAGGGAACTGCCGCCAGGTTCACCAGCACGCCCAAGGGGTGAACCAGGCCGATGATCGCGATGACCAAAGGTGCGAACACAAGGGCCATGGCCAACTGGGCCTTGAGCGCGGAGAGGAGCCAGGAATCTCGTCGGCTCCTAGGCGCGAAGAAGCCCAGCAGGACCGCGACCGCGCCGAACGACAGCCAGAAGCCGGGGACGAGCGGGGCCATGGGATCCACCAGCAGGACCACCACAGCTGCGTAGCTGAACGCACCCACGGCCGAGGCCGACCGGCCACTGACGAGCGCCAGCATGCCCGCCGTGGACATGGTGAAGGCGCGCACAAGGGACAGCCCCGCCCCGGCGAGAAGGACGTAGCCCGCACCGCACAGCAACCCGCCGGCGACCGCGACCGGCTTGGAGCGCACGCCCAGAAGGAAGGCCACGCCGCGTCCGAAAAGGAAGCCGAATGCGGTGACGACACCGACATGCAGCCCCGAGATGACCAACAGGTGCATCGTCGTCGTGCGCCGGTAGCGTTCGAGGTCGGCTCGCGGAATCGCCGCCGAGTCGCCGAGCGTCAGTGCGGCGAGGACGCCTGGGTTGACCAGCGGAAGGGCCCCGAGCCCGTCGCGCAAGCGCTCGCGTAACCGGTCCAGCATGGCGGCGGGGCCCGTGGCGTCGCCGTCGGGCCGCCCGACGGTCACGTAACCAGTGGCGATGGTCCGTTGGCGCACATGCCAGCGGCCGGCGTCGAAGCCGTGCTCGTTGGCAGCGGCACTCGGCGGTCGCAGGCGAGCACGGAGCGACCAGTTTTCGCCGCCGCGAAGCCCTGGACCGCCAAGCCACACCAGCCGCAAGCGGCCTTCCTGCACGCAGGCGGGGACGGATGGGCCACCAACTAGGAACTCGAAGCGGTCCGCCGGCGCAGCATCCGTGCCGGGATCCGATCGGGTCGGCAAGCCAGCCACGCGCCCGGCGATTTCAACATCGCCGCACGCGGCGTCGATCGGGGCGTGGAGGGCATCTGCGACGTTCCAGCCGGTCCAACCCAGTCCGAGCGCCGCGACAGCCACCAAGCGGAGGTGGCGGGCAGGCAACGCCAGGCCGCCGCCAATCAGCCAATAGGGCCACAGCGGCTGCGCCCAAGGCAGCCAGTGCGCGAGCACCGCGCAAGCCGAGAACACCAAAGCCCAAAGTCGGATGTCCTTTTGATCCAACATGCCCGGCATAATGCGTGCCTTCGGATGCCAATCCGCGTGGCGAACGCCGTGCCTCGAAAGTGGATTCGCAAGTATCTGCCGACCCAGGAGTGGATTCGTCGGCAGAACTCTCTCGGGCCTGTAAGACATCGGCTACTTGAGCCCGAACTGTGGCACCTGCACCGCCGTTCGGTCGGCGGCGCCTTCTTCATCGGCTTGTTTTGCGCCTTCGTACCGGTGCCGACGCAGATGCTCCTCGCCGCGCTGCTCGCGGTCCTCGCGCGCTGCAATCTGCCAATCTCGGTGTCGCTGGTCTGGATCACCAACCCGCTGACCTTCGCCCCCATGTTCTTCTTCGCCTACAAGCTCGGCGCGTGGCTGCTCGGCGTCGAAACCCAGGACGTCGAGTGGGTACTGTCCTGGTCGTGGGTCGGGGAGACCTTGGTGGCGATCTGGTGGCCACTGATCGTCGGTTGCCTGGTGTGCGGCTGGGTTGCCGGCCTCACCGGCGCGGTCGTCTCGCGCACGCTATGGCGGCTGCACGTGGTCCGCCGTTGGCAGCAACGTCGCGCACGACGCAAGGCCGCTGCGAGCGCAAGAGCCCGAGCGAACGGGACCCGTACCTGACACTTGGACGGATTCTGACACTAGGCGAGTCGCCTCGCGGCGACCCGATCGAGAACGTGGAGCATCGAACCGCCTGCGGTTCGCCTCGATTCGCGCCCGAAGGGCGTGCCTACGCCGCGTGCAGTGCGGTCGCCGGATTCTCGCTGACGACGCGCAACGCCGGTGCGAGCACCGCGACGGTCGATAGCCCCAGCGACAGCAGCGCAATCACGCCGAGGTCGGCCAGGCGCACGTCGGAAGGCACTTCCGAAAACCACGTATCCTCGATGATACTCGCGCCCACCAGGTCCAGCAGGGACGCTAGTGGCCCGGCGTTGACCGCGACCACCACGCCGACGAGGAGCCCGACGGCCACGCCGATGAAGGCCACCGCGAATCCTTGCAGGTAGAAGACAGTGACCAGCAGTCCGCGCGACGCCCCCATCGTCGCGAGCATGGCCACATCGCCGCGTTTGTCGTTGACCAGCATCGCCTGGCCCGAGACGATGTTGAAGGCGGCGATGGCGACTATCAGGGCCAGCAGCGCGAACATGATGCCCTTCTCGATCTGCACGGCGCGAAACAGTTCTCCGTAGTCGTCGGTCCAGAACCGCGCCGTCGCTCCCGGACCCAGCGCCGTGGCAATGGCCGGTGCAAGCGTCGGCGCCTCGAACGGATCGGCAAACCCGAGTCGCAGGCCGTCGGCGCCGGCCCGCGTCAAGCCGCGACTCACGATCTCGTCGTGGCGGACGATGCCCAAGCCCGCATCGGGGTCAGCGCCGATCTCGAACGTGCCCGCCAACTCGAACCGCTCGACCCGGGGACGCACGCCCGCTTCGCCAGGCAACGTGATCACGAGGGTGACCGGGTCACCGACGTCGAGGCGCTTAGCCGCCGCCAGCGGCGCGCCGAGAAGAATGCCGGCCGGGATGGCCGCCAGCGCGGACTTCGCCTCGTCGCCGATCGCCGCCAAGTGCTGCAGACCTTCCGCATCGAGACCCGCGAGCGCGATGAAGTGCACCGTGCCGCCAGCGGCCAGCATGGCCTCGCCTTCGAAGAAACGGCTCACGTGATCGACCCCTGGCACGCCGCGCAACGCATCGAGCCGGCTCGGTTGTCCGCTCTGCGACTCGACGATGGCATGGGGCACGATGCTCAAGATCCGGCCCGTGATCTCCCGGTCGAATCCGTTCATGACGCTGACCACCACGGTCAGCGTCATCACCCCGAGCGCGAGGCCGCCGAACGACACCCAGTTGATCAGCGTGGCGTAGCCGTGGCTGCGCGCGAACAGGTAGCGGCGCGCGACCATGAGCGACGTTCGCACGACCCCCAAAGCGACCCGGCTATCCACGTTGCGTGCGAGGGGCAGGCCCCTCGCGCTCCCGGGCTGAGGACTCAAGGCCACGCGTCTCGAGTCTGCCGTCGGCGAGCACGACCGTGCGATCCACGCGGGCCGCGATCGCAGGATCGTGGGTGACGATCACGAACGCCGTGCCCGTCGTGGGTCCCATCTCGGCCATGGTCGCCATCACGTCCTCCGCGCTGTCGCGGTCCAGGCTGCCGGTCGGTTCGTCGGCCAACACGATGGCCGGCGCGGCAGCGAGCGCCCTGGCCACCGCAACCCGCTGGCGTTCGCCGCCGGACAACTGGTGCGGGCGATGGTCCAGCCGCGCGCCGAGACGTACGCTCATCAGCAGGTCTCGGGCACGTGCCGCGGCGGTCGAGAACTTGGCGCCGCCGACGAGAAGCGGCATGGCCACGTTCTCGAGAGCGGAGAACTCCGGCAGAAGGTGATGGAACTGATAGACGAAACCCATGCGCGCGTTGCGGATTCGGGCCCGCGTCCCGGGCGATGCGGCGGAGATGCATTGGCCCATGACCTCGACGCGGCCCGAGTCGGGGTCGGCGAGCCCGGCCAACACGTGCAGCAGCGTGCTTTTGCCCGCGCCGGAACGCCCAACGATGCCGACGCGTTCGCCCTGCGCCACTTCGATGTCGATATCCCGCAGCACTTCCAGTCGACGATCGCCCTGGACGTATGCCTTGGTGACACCGCGGGCTTGCAGCGCGGGAAAGTCGCCGTTGTCACTCATGGCGCAACACCTCGGCCGGGTTCAGGTGGGCAACGCGCCACGCAGGCAGCAAGGTGGCCAGCAGGCACAGCGCCAGCGCCGTCCCGACCACGCGCGCGACATCGTCGACGGCGAACGCGACCGGCAGCGTCGTGATCAGGTACTCGCCCATCAACGGCACACCGAGGACCGCTTCGAGCCACGGGAAGCCCGCCTCGGCGATCACGCCGAGGACCAGGCCGCCGCCGACGCCTATGGCGACGCCGATGCCGGCGATGACCAGCCCCAGCACTGCAAAGGAGGTAACCGTCATGCTCAAGGGACTGCCCATCGTGCGCAGCATGGCGATGTCGCCGCGCCGCTCGTTGACCACCATCACCAAGCTCGACACCAGGTTGAATGCCGCCACGGCGATCAGCAACGACAGGAGCAGAAACAGCATGTTCTTGGTGACACCGATCGCGTTGTAGAGGTTGCCGAGCGAGGAGAACCAGCTATGTCCGCGGACGCGGTGGGCACCGAGCACGCGAGTCACCCGGGAGCGCACCGCATCTGCCTGCAAGGGATCGTTACCTGCCACATGCAGGCCGTGCACGGCATCGCCGAGCCGGAACAGTCGGCCGGCATCCTCTCGCGCCAGGTACGCGATCGCCCGGTCGAGTTGCGAGCCGGTGTTGACGAGTCCCGCAACCTTCAGCCTTTTCTGGCGCGCAAACGTGCCAAGAGGCGTCACCGTGGCCTCGGGCAGAACGGCGGTCACGGAATCACCGACCCAGACACCCAGGCGGCTAGCCAGACCCACGCCCAGCACCACGTTGAAACGTCCGGCTGCGAGTGGTTCGGCGAGCTCGGCGAAGTCGAACACCCTCGAAACGCCGGCATAGCTCCCGGGGTCCACGCCCACGAGGTTTACGCCAGCCACGCGCGTCGGCGTGGCCAACAGGGCACCGCCCTCCACCACCGCGGCGACCCCGGCGACGCCATCGACGCCCGCGACCAACGTCTCGGCGTGGCGAAAGTCGTGCAGAGGTGCGTGACCCGTCACCGTGACATGGGGAACGATCGCGAGCACACGGTCGTTCATCTCGCGCTCGAAGCCGGCGACGATGCCCTGCACGAACAACAGCACGGCCACCGAGATCGCCAAGCCCGCCAGCGACAGCACGCTGACAAAGGAGATGAAGCTCGCGCGTGAATGCGCATAGCGCAGGCCGATGTTCACGGCCAACGGTCGAAACAAGGGATGGGCTCCTTGCGGCTGGGGCTTCGTCTTCGTAGGGCGTCGGCATCCTTGCACCTGTGGGGAGTTTTCGCAACGCGCGCCTGACGCTCAGGGCGATGGGCCAACCCGGCTCAAAGGTCCGCCATGGCCTCGGAACGAAGCGTCTCGAACCCCTCGTCCGTGCGCACGATGAACAACGCCGCCAAGCCAGCGTCGTCGGCGAAACGCCTACCGTCGCGTTCGCCGAGCACCATCAACGCGGTGGCGTAAGCGTCCGCCGAGCGCGCCGACTCGGCCACAACCGTGACCGACGCAAGCCGATGGCGAACGGGACGGCCCGACCGCGGGTCGATGATGTGCGCGTCGCGCCTGCCGTCGCGTTCGGTGTATTGACGGTAGTCGCCGGACGTGGCCAGGCCAGCATCGCGCAGCCTGATCGGCCCTTCGAGTTGGCCGCGGCCCGATGGCGAGTCGATGCCAACTCGCCATGGCCCGCCCGAAGGCGCGGGGCCTGCGGCGCGAATCTCACCGCCGAATTCCACCAGGAAGGCCCGGCAGCCGGCCGCTCGAAGCACGTCTGCCAAGCGATCAACCGCGTGCCCCTTGGCGATCGCCGAGAGGTCTATCGACAGGGCGCGGTCCTTGGCCAGCGCCGGCGGGGCTAGCCGGTAACGCAGGTGGTGATGGCCGACCGACAGAAGGGCTGTGCGGATCGCGGTGTCGTCGGGCTTGTCCTGGCTCGCCGAAGCGCCGAAGCCCCACAACGCCACCAGCGGCGCGACGGTTGGATCGAGTGCCCCACCCGTCTCTTCGGCCACCGTCTTGGCAGCCGCGACGACCTCCACCAACTCCCGCGACACGGGCACCCACTCGCCCACCGGGCCGCGATTGAAACGCATCAGTTCCGATGCCTCGTCATAGGTCGACATGCGCGTATCGATGCGCGCGAGCAAGGCGGCCACCGCGGCGTTCGGGATCCGATCCGGGCAGTTCGCGGTAATCGCGTAGGTCGTACCCATCGCCGAGCCCGTGACCACTTCGTAGGCGCAACCGGACAGGATCACGAGACCGGCGAGCGGTCGCGCCAGGGCCCCGGCCAACTTGCGGATCGCTGCCCGCGCCGACAAACTTACGCTGCGACTCATTGCTCCGAACCCAACACCACTCGAGGGAAGCCTCCCATGCTCGAATTCTGCAAGGTCGACAAGACCGACCACATTATGACCGTCACGCTGAACCGGCCGGAACGCCTCAACGCGCTGCACCCGCCGGCCAATGCCGAGCTCGGCGAGGTCTTCGACGACTTCGCCAACGACGACGACATGTGGGTCGCCATCATGACCGGCGAAGGCCGGGGCTTCAGTGCGGGCAACGACCTGCGCCACCAGGCGGAAGGCGGCGTGCGGGTGCCGACGCCACGGGGTTTCGGCGGGCTGACTTCGCGGTTCGACCTGACCAAGCCGGTCTACGCGGCGGTCAACGGCGTGGCCATGGGCGGTGGTTTCGAAATCGCCTTGGCGTGCGACGTCATCATCGCCTCCGAGAACGCGGTCTTCGCCTTGCCGGAGCCGAAGGTCGGCCTTGCAGCACTCGCGGGCGGCCTGCAACGCCTGCCGCGCCAGATCGGCTCGAAGCGCGCGCTCGGCATGATCCTGACCGGTCGTCACGTGTCCGCCCAGGAAGGCTACGAACTGGGCTTCGTCAACGCCGTGGTGCCCCACGACAAGCTCCTGGAAGAGACCCATCGCTGGGTGCAGATGACCCTCGAATGCGCGCCGCTGTCCATTCGCGCAAGCAAGGACGTGGTCTACCGCAGCCTGAGCATGGGCTCGCTGGAGGAGTCGATGGCGGTCCGCTACGACTCCGTGGCTGCGCTGTCGAGCAGCCAGGACTTCATCGAGGGGCCGCGCGCGTTCTCCGAGAAGCGGCCGCCGCGCTGGCAAGGAAGATAGCTTAAGGCCTAGCCCGCTAACGCGTCCCCTGCGGCGGGTAGTGTGGCGGCCCACGTCCCGTACCGCGCCACCTGGCTGAACGCCCGGGTGTTGCTGGTCAACGCGCTGGCGTTCTGCGGCGGGTTCTCGATCATGTCCCTGGAACTTCTCGGCGGTCGCATTCTGGCGCCGTGGTTCGGTGGCAGCATCTATGTCTGGGGCAGCATCATCACGGTGTTCATGCTGGCCCTGTCGCTCGGCTACCTGATTGGCGGCCGACTGTCGTTGCGCGCACCCACGCTCGCCAAGTTCGGCGGCATCCTCACCGTCGCTGCCGTGATCCTCTACCCCACGGTCCATCTAGCCGAGCCCACAATGGTGTGGGTCTTCGAACGTATTGAGGATCCGCGCTACGGCAGCCTCGTCGCATCGCTCATGCTGTTCGTTGCGCCAACCGTCGTGCTAGGCGCCATCTCGCCGTACTCCGTTCGACTCCTGGTGCGCCAGCGCGAGGAGTCGGGCAAGGTCGCGGGCACCCTGTATTTCGTGTCCACCCTCGGCAGCGCTCTCGGGACGCTGGCGACGAGCTTCTATTTCGTGCTCTGGTTCGAGATCGACACCATCGTCACGTGCCTGGCGGGACTGTTGCTTGGGCTCGGCGCCCTAGCGGTTGCGGTCGGTGTCAATACGGAGGCCCCCGCGTGATCCGGTGGCGACGCCTTGTACTGGCCGCCGCATTGGCGTCTGCGCTTCCGGCGGCGTCGGCTGTCGACGTACTGCACCGGGAACGTTCCCTCTACCAGACCATCCTGATCACTGAGGATCGCAATCGGATCTGCATGCAGTTCTCGGTCCGCGAGCAGCAGCGCAACCAGTCCTGCTTCAACCCTCGGCGGCCGAAGCGGATGGTGTTCACCTATACGCGCATGATGATGGGTGCCCTGCTGCTCGAGCCCGAACCCGTCAACGTGCTGATCGCGGGCCTCGGCGGCGGCACGTTGCCCACCGCGCTACACGACCTGCTGCCCGAGGCGCACATCGATACCGTGGAGATCGACCCGGCGGTGGTCGCCGCCGCGCGCAGGTACTTCGGCTTTGCGACCGGCGAGCGCCAAGTGGTGCATGTGCGCGATGCGCGCGTTTTCATCAAGCGTGCGGTCACGGACGACGTGCGCTACGACCTGGTCATGCTCGATGCATTCGGCGGGGACTACATCCCGGAGCACCTGATGACCCGGGAGTTCCTCGACGAAGTGCGGGCCCTGATGACGGACGGCGGCGTGCTCGCGGCCAACACCTTCGCGACCTCGCGCCTCTACGACCACGAGTCCGAGACCTATCGCGCGGCATTCGGCATGTTCTTCAACCTGCGTCTGCGCGAGAGCAACAACCGCGTGATCCTGGCCCGCAACGGTCCGCTCCCGGACAAGGCCGAGTTGCGCGCCAACGCCGCCGCCTGGCGCGGGCGCCTTAGGGCCTACGACGTGCCGATCCGCGAGTTCCCGGCACGGCTGTCCTTGGACGTGGACTGGGACGTGACCCGGCGCCCGCTCACCGACCAGTACGCGCCCGCCAATCTCCTGCGCGGCGACTGAGGTCCGCGTGTTCGATTGGTCCTTCCCGTATGCATCCCGGCGCGCCCCCGTGCTGGCGCGCAACGTCGTCGCGACATCGCAGCCACTGGCCGCCAGCGCCGGACTGGAGATGCTGCGCCGCGGCGGCAACGCCGTGGACGCGGCCGTGGCTACCGCCATCGCGTTGACCGTGGTGGAGCCGTGCAACAACGGGGTCGGCAGCGATGCGTTCGCCATCGTCGGCCGGCACGGCGAACTGACTGGTCTGAACGCGTCCGGCCGGTCACCCGCCGGCTGGACGGCCGCCCGGTTCAGCCGCTACAGCGATATGCCGACGCGAGGCTGGGACGCCGTGACGGTGCCAGGAGCCGTCAGCGCCTGGGTGGCTCTGTCGCGACGTTTCGGCAAGCTCGCATTCGGTGACCTGTTCGAACCGGCGATCCGCTACGCGCGCGATGGCTTCCACGTCGGCCATAAAACCGCGGCGATCTGGCTGCACGCGGGCGAGGCATTCCGCGAATTCCCAGAGTTCCAGCGCCACTTCCTTCCAACCGGCTACGCGCCGAAACCGGGCGAGGTGTTCCGCAACCACGCCATCGCGACGACTCTTGAGGAGATCGCTGCAAGCGGCGGCGAGTCGTTCTACCGCGGCGCGCTGGCCGCCAAGATCGACGCGGCAGCAAGGGCCGAGGGCGGGGCCATGCGCACAGCGGACCTCGGGGCCCATGAGGCGGAGTGGGTGACGCCCATTCGCCAGCGTTACCGGGACGTCGATCTCGCCGAGATTCCGCCCAATGGGCAAGGCCTCGCCGCGCAGATCGCCTTGGGCCTCCTCACGCACCTCGACGCATCGAGCCGCGCGCCCGGTTCCGCCGACTGGACGCACCTCCAGGTGGAGGCGATGAAAGTCGCGATCCGTGCCGCCTTCGATCACTTCGCCGACCCGCCGGCGATGCGCCGGACGCCGGAGGAACTCCTCGACCCCAAGTCCCTCGCCGCCGCCGCTGCCATGATCGGGACTCGCGCATCACCGTTGCCGCCCGTGGCGTTGCCAGTTAGCCGCGACACCGTCTACCTCACCGCCGCGGACAGCGACGGCACCATGGTGTCGATGATCCAGTCGAACTACATGGGATTCGGCTCGGGAGTCGTCGTACCTGCCACGGGCATCGCCATGCAGAACCGCGGGGCGGGCTTCGTACTGGATCCGGCGCATCCCAACGCGGTGGGCCCGAACAAGCGGCCCTACCACACGATCATTCCCGGATTCGTCTGCCGCGGCGACGACCCGGTCTTGAGTTTCGGCGTGATGGGAGGCCACATGCAGCACCAGGGCCACGTGCAGATGGTTACGAGGATCTTCGACCACGGGGAAAACCCGCAAGCCGCGTCCGACGCACCGCGCTGGCACGTCACGCCAGGTTTCGAGGTGGCCTTGGAGCCTGGCTTCGCGCCCGCCGTGGCCGCGGACCTCGCCAAGCGCGGCCATAGCGTGGCGATCGTACCCAACGAGGGGCTGTTCGGCGGCGCGCAACTCATCGCGCGTTTGCCCGACGGCGGCTACGTGGCCGCGTCCGATCACCGCAAGGAGGGTTGCGCCGTCGGCTTCTGATCGCGGCAGTAGATCCGGCTCAAACGCCCTTCGGCTCCAGCTTCAGTGACGCCGAGTTCAAGCAGAAGCGGAGCCCCGTCGGGGCCGGACCGTCGGGGAAGACGTGGCCCAAGTGGGCATCGCAACGGGCGCAGAGCACTTCGGTTCGCACCATGAACCATGAGCGATCCGCCTTCGTGCTCACCGCGTCGACCGACACCGGCTGGTAGAAGCTCGGCCAGCCAGTGCCGGAGTCGTACTTGGTGGCCGAGTCGAACAACGCCGCACCGCAGCAGCGGCACGTGTAGTCGCCCTGGGCCTTCTCGTTCCAGTACTCGTTCGCGAACGCCCGCTCGGTGCCCGCCTTGCGCGCGACGCGGTACTGCTCCGGCGTCAATTGCGCACGCCACTGCGCGTCCGACTTCACGACCTTTGCCGGCTTGCTGTCCGGCACCCTGGCCGGACCACTGTCCGGCGCGTTCGCAACGGCCTCTTCGACGCCGACCTCAGCGCCCTTCTTCATAGCTTGCGTCCTGTAGACTTGGCGTAGCGCCTCATGGGCGAAGCATTCTACGCGCAACGAGCCCTTCCATGACAGCAAACGACCCCGCTGCGGCCGTCGAGCCGTTCCCTTCCCGCGCCCGGGCTTCTACTTGCGAGGGGCAGGCCCCTCGCGCTCCCCGGCTGAGGGCTCCGGCTGTCGCCAAGTCGACCAAGCTCGCCGACGTCTGCTACGAGATCCGGGGACCCGTGCTAGCCGAAGCGCATCGCCTCGAGGAGGAGGGGCACCGCATCCTCAAGCTCAACCTCGGCAATCCGGCACCGTTCGGGGTCGACGCGCCCGAGGAAATCCTGCGCGACGTCATCCACAACATCCCGGCCTCCACCGGGTATTGCGACGCCAAGGGCCTGTATTCCGCCCGCAAGGCCGTCATGCAGGAGTGCCAGCAGCGCGGCGTCCGCGGCGTCGACATCGACGACATCACGATCGGCAACGGCGTCAGCGAGCTGATCTGCATGGCCATGCAGGGCCTGCTGAACGACGGCGACGAAATCCTGCTTCCCGCGCCCGACTACCCGTTGTGGACGGCCGCCGTCCGCCTGGCGGGGGGTGTCGCTGTGCACTATCGATGCGACGAGACGGCCGACTGGGCTCCCGACCTCGACGACATCCGGGCCAAGACCACCAGGCGCTGCCGCGGCATCGTCGTCATCAACCCGAACAACCCCACCGGGGCCGTCTACGGGCGCGACACCTTGGAGGACATCGTCGACTGGGCGCGGCGCAGACAGCTCATCCTCTTCGCGGACGAAATCTACGACAAGATCGTCTACGACGACGCCGTCCACCACCCGCTCGCCGCCATCTCCGAAGACGTCCTTACCCTGACCTTCAACGGCTTGTCCAAGGCCTATCGGGCCGCAGGCTTCCGCTGCGGCTGGATGGTCGTCAGCGGCCCGACCGAGCATGCGACGGACTACATCGAAGGCCTGGACATCCTGGCCTCCATGCGGCTGTGCGCGAACGTGCCCGCCCAGCACGCGGTGCAAACGGCCCTCGGCGGCTACCAGAGCATCCAGGAGTTCATCGCACCCGGCGGCCGGCTGTACGAGCAACGGCGTGTTGCCCATTCCATGCTCAACCAGATCCCCGGCGTGACCTGCGTCGAGCCGCAAGGCGCCTTGTACGCCTTCCCGAGGCTCGACAAGGCCCGTTTCAACATCGTCGACGACGAGCGTTTCGTGCTCGACCTGCTACGCAAGGAGAAGATCCTGGTCGTGCAGGGCACGGCGTTCAACTTGGACACACCCGACCATTTCCGGCTGGTCTTCCTGCCGCGGGGCGACGAGTTGACCCGCGCCATCGCCCGTCTGGGGGATTTCCTTTCGTCCTATCGCCAATAGGCGAATTGCCTGACGGCAAAGGCGAATCGCCTTCGGCGGTTCGTTGGAGAATGCTGCCCATTCTCCCGCTCGAATCCGGCACGTCGGTTGCGGCGCGCGGCCGGCGTTCAGGCGATTTCCAACAGAGTCAAGACGTGCTCGGCGATGGCCAGCGACGAGGTCAATCCGGGCGACTCGATACCGAGCAGGTTGACGAGCCCTGGAACGCCGTTGTCGGCGGGCCCATCCACGACGAAGTCCGCCGCCGGTTCGCCGGCCGGGGCCAGTTTCGGGCGTACGCCTGTGTATCCTGGATTGAGCCGCGACGGGTCGAGACCCGGATAGTAGCGGCGGATCGCGGCGACGAAGCGCTCGATGTCGACGCTGTCGAAGCTGTAGTCGTCGTCGTCCTGCCAGACCACGTCCGGCCCAAATTTCGCCTGTCCGCCCATGTCCAGCGTCACATGCACGCCTAAGCCACCGGCCTCGGCGATGGGATAAACCAGGTGCGTGAACGGCGAGGCGCCAGACAGCGTGAAGTAGTGCCCCTTGGCGAAGTAGCCGCGCCGCCCTCCACCCAACCGGGCCGCCATCGCGGGCGCCCACAGGCCGGCGGCGTTGATCACCAGATCCGCGTCGAGCGCGAAGTCGTGGCAGTGCACGCGCACGCCGGACGAGGTGCGTTCGAGGTCGGTCACCTCGGTGAGAAAGGCGATCATGCCGCCTGCGGCCTCGATGTCACCGACGAGGCTCACCATGAAGCCGTGGCTGTCGATGATGCCCGTTGACGGCGAATACACCCCGGCCAATGCATCGACCTCCGGTTCCAAGGCCAGCACGTCGTCGCGCGTCAGCCAGGGCAGATCACCGACGCCGTTGATTCGGGCTTGGCGCCGGTAGTCCTCGAGCACCGCGAACTGCTCCTCGGTGGTGGCGACGATCACTTTGCCGAGCCGCTTGTGCGGGACGTTGTGGGTGCGGCAGTGCTCGTAGAGGAGCGCCTTTCCGCGCACGCACATGGCGGCCTTCATGGACCCCGTCGGGTAGTAGATGCCGGCGTGGATGACCTCGGAGTTGCGGCTCGACGTCTCCGACCCGATCACGTCGTGGCGCTCAAGGATCAGGACATCGCGACCGGCCCGCGCCAACGCCCGCGCAACCGCAAGGCCTACTACCCCAGCGCCAATCACGACGGCGTCGCAGCGTTCCGCCACCGGTTGAGCCTAGGCCGAAGACCCGGGCGGCGACGGCGAGCCGCCGGGGTTCCGCCCGGATCCCGGTGCCGCTCCGCCCCCACCCTTGCGGATAACGAACGTGTAGAGTTCCCCGTCCCGGGTCGAACGGGCCAGCTCGTGCCCCATGAACCGGCAGAAGTTGGTGAAGTCCCGCACCGTCGACGGGTCGGTCGCCACCACCGAAACGGTCTCTCCCGCCGCCATCGAACGGACCTTGTTGCGAACGATCATCAGGGGCTCCGGACAGACCAGTCCGATCGCGTCGATGGCATGATCCGCTGCGTGGGTCATGGGCACGATTCTACCGTCCCAACGGCGCCGGGCCCCGAGGTGCATCAGGAAGACTCGCGAGGGTGAACTCCGAGCGGACCCGCGCAACCGTTCGTTACAAACACGCCTTGACTGCGCTACGGCCCAAGCCGACACTCCGAAGTCCGAGACAGTCGACCTTTACCGACGAGACCGCATTGAGGCAGTGGCACCGCAACCGCCGATTCGGCGCGCCTCTTTCGCCGGGCGTGCGGATTCCCTTGAGCCAACCGCTAGCCGCCATGCTCTGTCTCGGCTGCATGCTAGGCGTCACCGGCACAGCCGCTTCTGCGGCACAGTCCACGGCGCCGGACGCCGACAGCCAGCAGGCGGTCGAAGAAGCCGCAGCACGTGTCGAACTGTCGGAGTATGTCGAAGCCATAAACGTGGTCGAAGCGGCCATCGAGGACATCGAGCAACGCACTAATCGCTACGACCTGAGCCTGGTCCGCCCACTCGTCGTCCTAGGCGACGCGCTCGGCGGCGTCGGGGACACTGAAGGTGCCTTCGGTGCCTACGACCGCGCCCTGCACATCGCCCGCGTGAACCGAGGCCTGCATCACCCGAGCCAAGTGCCGATCGTCTACCGGGAAGCCCGCTTGCTGGCCAAGCTGGACAGATGGAAGGCGGCCAACAATCGTCACGAGTACGCCTACACGATCCTGCTGCGCAGCTACGGTGGCGACAGCCCGCAGTTGTTGCCCGGGCTGTTCGCGTTGGCGGACTGGTACATGTCGAACTACAACATCTTCTCGGCGCGCGCGCTCTACGAGCACGCGACCAGCGTGGCGACCAAGCACCTGCGCAGGGACCATCCGGCCAAGATCCGCGCCTTGCGTAGCGTCGCCGCAACGTATCGCAACGAACGCTTCCCGCCCTTCTATACGCGCCGTCGCGACGAGGGGGGCTCGACAGTCGGATCCTATGCCGGGTTCCAGTACCGGCCCACGAACAATCCGTCCGTCAACAGCTTCGCGAAGGGCGAACGAGCATTGATCGAGGTGATCAACATCGTCCAGGAACGCGACGGCGGCGTCGGCGAGGATGTCGCGAAGGCGATGCTCGAATTGGCCGACTGGTTCACCATGTTCGAGAAGCACGCCCGTGCGACGTCCCTGTACCGGCGCGTCTGGGAACTGCTCCAATCCAAGCCGGATTTGCGCGATCGCACGTTCGCCCATCCGACGCCGCTCTACCTGGCACTGCCGAACGACCCTTCGAAGCCGGACGGCGCCGACGAGGACGAGGCCCAGGAGGGCATGATCGAGTTGTCCGTGGACATCGACCCTCGCGGCTTCGTCAGCCACATCGATACGTTGCACTCGGAGCCCAAGGACCTGATGGACTTCAAGGTCCGCCGCGCCCTCAAGCGGGCCCGCTATCGGCCGGCTTTCGACGGCCTCAACCCCCTGGCGACCGAGGATGTCCGCATCAAGCATTCATTCGTTTACTATCGCTCGGCCCACGTCCGCCACGGCGGCATCGAAACCTCTGTAGCGCATCGCGGTCAAACACGGCCATAGCACCGATTGGTTAGGAGAACATCCAAGGTGGTGGGAGCCAATGAGACGAGGACGGCGGCACGGCCGCCCGTGTCCCCTCGCCGCGGAGCGCGCATGGCTGCGGCGTGGGTGGCCGGTAGCGTAGTAGTCACGGCGCTGACGATGACCGGATGTCAAACCCCGATCATGCCGCCGATGCCTTCGCCACCGATGCCGACGCCTCCGGTGCCATCCACCTCGATGCCCTCGCCGTCGACTCCGAGCCGGTTGCCGACCCCGCCGGCCCAGTCGCCGCCGAGTCGCATGCCCTCCCTACCGAGCCCGCCGACCTCCAGTCCGTCGCTGCCGACACCGTCTCAGAGGCCGTCGCCCGCGCCTTCAACACCGAGTACACCGCCGCAGTCGCTACCGCGGCCAACCGATGCCTCGAGCCCGAGCAGCCCGTCCGCGGACCCGGCCATGAGCGATCCGCGCGCACGCCCCAGCCGTTCGTCCGACGGCGAAAACGCGCCCCAGCAGACTGAACGTCAACAAGGCCAGGAGAACCGCCAGGACGGTGCCGAGCAGCGCGCGGCCGCGGGTCCGCAGCAAGCCGCGGGCGAGGCCGAACCGGCTGGCGACCGCGACCGGGCCGATGCCGGATCACCAGAGCAAGGCGACGACCGGCAAGCCGGTGGCGAACCGGGAAGCGAGCAGACCGACGGTGACGATGGCTGGGAGACGAGCAACGACCTGCCGGGCGTCATCGGCCCGCAAGGCCCCGAAACGCCTTCCGCCGCGACCGCACAAGGAGAACAGACCGGTGCCGACGGCGAGGACGAAGAGCAAGCGCCCGGGGGCGACGAGAGCCGGCCCGGCGGTGGGGGCGACGAGGATCGGGTGGCAAGCGGGGGCGAGGTCGACGAGGGCGAGGGCGGCGCTGCGGAGGAGGACGGCGAAGGTGGCCGCGGCGACGAACTGGCACGCGCGCTGGAAGACCTCGACGGCGAAATCCTCGACGAACGCCTCGCCGCCGGGCGCCCCGACGATGTCGCCAGCGGGGCGATCGCGGCCACCACCGGCGGCGGCGTCCAGCAAGCGGCCGGCAAGCCGGGTCAAGGCACCTCGCAGTCGGGCGGCGGCGACATGCCGGGGCGCCGCGCGGTCGCGTCGCGACCGCCGGCCACGCCGAGTCCCCCCTTGCCCGCCAGACCCGACACCCCGGACGCCAAGGATGACGACGTCGTCGCCCGGCAACTGCGCGAGGCAGCCATGGCGGAAACGGATCCGGACCTGAGGGAACGACTGTGGGAAGAGTACGAGCGCTACAAAGCCGGGCTGTAGCGGGAGCACGCAGACCTCGCTGTACCCTGTCGGCAGGTGCCGCAGGACATGCGCGCAGCACGGGTCCGGGCGCGACGCTGGCACGATCGCTGATTGTTGGGGTGGCGGTTGCCGTGCTCGCCGGTTGCGCTTCGCACACGGTCCGCGTGGTGGACATGACACCGCCGCAGCAATTCGACGAGCTCGTCGACGAGGCGCTTCTGCTCGACGTCGGGGTGACCGTGTTCGACGCCAACGTGCCCGAGGTCTTCGACGACCAAGTCGCGCAGAACATCACGCCCGAGGTGCGTCGCGCCGAGGCCAACTACATGGCCTACTTCGCCAAGAACCTGTTGCAGTCGACCGGCAACTGGGGCGCGGTCCGCGTGGTCCCGCGTGCCACGCATGCCGTCGACGTGACCTTGACCGGGAGGATCGTCCACTCCGACGGCGAGCGCATGATCCTCCACGCCGAGGCACGGGACGCCCGCGGCGCCGTGTGGTTCGCCAAGACCTACGAGGCCTTGGCGAGCAAATACGCCTACGGCGATCTGGTCCCCGTTGGCGTCGACCCGTTCCAGACGATCTACCGCAACATCGCCGACGACATGCTGACCTACCGCAAGGCCTTGCCAGACGCGACCGTCCAGGCGATCCGCACTACGGCGGAGATGAAGTTCGCCCGCGATTTCTCCCCCGACGCCTTCGAAGGGTACGTGGTCCAAGGAGCCACCGGCGTTTTCGTGGTCCAGAGGCTGCCGGCCGAAGACGATCCGATGCTCAACCGCGTGCGCCAGGTACGCGAACGCGAGTACCTCTTCATCGACACGCTTGACGAGTACTTCGAGGATTTCAGCGCGCGGATGCACCCCACGTACCAGGAATGGCGGCAAGCCACGTACAGCGAGGCGATCGCGTTCCGCGAGCAGCGGGAGAAGGCCAAGCGGCGAGCCATTGCCGGCGCCGTGGGAATCGCGGCCGGCGCGGCGGCCCAGATGAGCGATACGACGCTGACGCGTTACGGCGGTGCCGTGTCGATCATCGGAGGCGCTGCTGCCGTGGGCCGAGGGATCCAGGCCTTCGCCGACGCCAAGGTCCACAGCGAAGTCCTCCAGGAGCTCGGCGCCTCCGCCGAGGCGGAAATCGCCCCGCATACCATCGAACTCGAAAACCGTACCCTGAGCCTGCAGGGGACCGTCGAGGATCAGTACGAGCAGTTGCGGCGCGTCCTCAAACGCATCTACTACGAGGAACTCGGCTTGGTGCTGCCTCCCGACGATGCAGCCGATGCCGATGACGAGCGCACCGGCGCCGAGGTCCTGGTCGACGGCACCCCCGATGGCAGCTGAGCCCTCAGCCGGGGAGCGCGAGGGGCCCGACCCTCGCGAGAAACACCCGACCTATATCGAGCCCGTCGCCGCCCCGCTGACGCGCAGCGGGGGTCGCGGGCGCGGCATGGCGGGCGGCGACGCACGCAGCCCCTTAAGCCCCCTTTCGCCGCGGGCGTTGTGGTTCACGGCCGTCATGATCCTCCTCGGCGGGACGCTGGCATTCGTGGTCATCAGCCTCCCCGACCGGGTGACTGCGCCGACGGCCAAGGCACCGGCCAACGCGCCCGCCGGCAGCGCACCGGCCGAAGACGCGGGGCCGGCCACCGACGATATCGTCCCGCCGTTTCGCGCCGAGCAGATCGCGCTGGCCCGAGAGCAAGCGCGCGAGAAGCTTCGCGACTTCGTGGACCTGCAGTTGACGCTCGAGAACGACTTCAACATCGCCGCGTGGGGGGCGGACGAACTCGCCCGTATCAAGGATCGCGCCAACACCGCGGACACCATGTTCATCGACGAACGGTTCGACGACGCGATCGACGAATACGCGGCGGCTCTCGCCGACCTGCAGGCCTTGGCCGCCAAGGGCGAGACGCTGTTCGAAGAAGCCGTCGCCGCGGGCTTGGAGGCAGTCGCGGCCCGTGACGTGGAAGCGGCAACACAGGCTTTCGATCGGGCGTTGGCAATGCGGCCGGAAGACAGTCGCGCCACAGCCGGTGCGCGCCGCGCAGCCGAGCTGCCGGCGGTCATCGGCGCGTTGCGGGAAGCCGAACGCGCCATCCTCCGAGAGGACTACGACGCAGCGTCCCGCTACGTCGCCGAAGCCCGCCGCCTCGACCCGCAAACCAACGGTCTCAGTGAGTTGTCGGCACGGATCGCATCGGCGCGGACGACTGCGCGTCGCGATGCCCAGCTGTCGAGCGCATTCGCCGCCTTGGCGGCGGGCCGCCACGAAGCGGCGTTGAACGCTTTCGACAAGGTCCTTGGGGAGCATCCCGCGCATCCGACGGCACTGGCCGGCCGCCAGCAGACCGTCCAGGCGCAGACCCTTGCGGCGATCGACGACCTGCGCAGCAAGGCCATCGCCGAGACCCAGGCCGAGGACTGGGAAGCGGCTCTCGCGAGCTACGACGCGGTCCTTGCCATCGATCCCACGCTTTCGTTCGCGCGCGACGGCAAGGCGCGTGTCCGCGAACGCGTGATGCTGATCCGCGCCATGGCCGCCGTCCTCGCCGACCCGGGCCGGCTGTCGTCCGACCAGGAGTTCGCCGCAGCCAAGGAGACGCTCAGGTTGGCCGCGGAGCAAGCCGACGCTGGGGCAGCGTTCGCCAGGCGCCTCGGCGAATTCCGCGACCTCGTGGCGCGCAGCGCCGAGCCCGTGCCGCTGGTGCTGGTCTCCGACAACGCCACCGAGGTGACCATCCACAAGGTCGGTGAGCTCGGCGCATTCGATCGCCACGAGTTGGCACTCCGGCCGGGTCGCTACGTCATCGTGGGCAGCCAGGTCGGGTGCCGCGACGTGCGCAAGGAGATCGTCCTGTCCCAAGGCATGGCGCCGGTCGATATCCGCTGCGCGGAACGGATCTAACCCAAGCGACCGCGCTCAAGGTCGATGAGAGCGAACCGCCGTGGCTGAGCACGACACCGGCCGGGACGACCGGATACAGGCGGTCGAGTTCAAACCAACCGCCGCCACTGGGCGCGATCGGTCCACATGGGTCACGCCAACTCGGGTGGTCGTCATCGTCGTCGTCGCCGCTGTCGCGTGGGTCTTGTGGTTCATCTTCACCGCCAAGTCCGTGCGCTTCGAGGTCCAGCCGCCCCCCGACTCGCTCACGGTGGACGACGGGTTCGCCGTGCAACTCGCCGAGACACATCTTCTGCGCCGCGGAACCTACCGCGTGCGCGCGACGCTCGCCGGCTACCACCCGATTGACGCCGAAGTCGACATCGGCGAAGAACGCAACCAGACCTTCACGTTGGCGTTGACGAAGCTGCCCGGACTAGTCCGCTTCGACATCGACCCCGCCGGCGCGACGGTCGACGTCGAAGGCTTCGAGACGCCGCGGAGTGCCCCGTTCGAAGCATCGATCGCCGCCGGCCCGCAGGTCGCGATCGTTCGCCACGAGCGCTACCAGGAAGCCGCGGTCGAGTTCGAAGTCGAGGGCATGGACCGAGAGCAGACAGTGACGGCGGCGCTCGCGCCGAATTGGGCCGACGTGGTGATTCCCACCCGGCCGCCCGGTGCCGAAGTGCTCATCGACCGCGCGCCGAGCGGATTCACCACCCCTGGCCCTGTACCGATTCTCGCGGGCGAACATCGGGTGTCGGTGAAGCTGCCCGGCTACCAGACGTGGACCGACATCCTGTACGTCGAAGCCGGCCGTGACCGCGTCCTGCCCGCGATCGAGCTGGTCGTGGCCGACGGGCTGGTCGAGGTCGATTCCAGCCCCCGCGGCGCGAGCATCACCGTGAACGGCACGTATCGTGGCGTGACGCCGCTCGAGGTCGATGTCGCCCCTGACCGCAGCCACGAGTTCCGGGCCTTCAAAGTCGGCTTCGACTCCAAGACGCGCATCGTCACGGTACCTTCCGGCGAGCAAAGGTCCATCCGGTTCTCGTTGAGCGCCCTGCGCGGCGACATTGCGGTCGAGACCGACCCCGACGACGCCGGCCTCTGGATCGACGGCAAGCACCACGGCACGGCGAGTGGCACCATCACCCTTACCGCCGTGCCGCACGAAATCGAGATCCGCAAGGAAGGCTACGCCGGCTACCGCAAGACCGTGACGCCGCAGCCGGGGTTCACGCAAGCGCTGCGCGTCAGGCTGCTGACCCTTGAAGAAGCCCGTATGGCCGCTCTGAAGCAGGTGAGATCGACCAGCCAGGGCCATGAGTTGGTGCTCTTGAGCCCCGGACGCATCCGCATGGGCGCCTCCCGCCGGGAGCCCGGACGACGCGCCAACGAGGTGATGCGTACGGCCGACCTGACCCGCCTCTTCTACCTCGGCCGCCACGAGGTGACCAACGGCCAGTTCCGCGTGTTCGCCGCCGGCCACTCGTCGGGCGACTATCAGAACATCGACCTGAACAGCGACGGGCAGCCGGCCACCGGCCTGTCCTGGCAGGAGGCCGCGCTGTACTGCAATTGGCTGTCGCGCCAGGATCGACTGGAACCGTTCTATACGGTGGAATTCGGCAAGGTCGTGGGTTTCAATCCCGCGGCCTTGGGCTACCGAATGCCAACCGAGGCCGAGTGGGCCTGGGCGGCACGCACGGTCGAGGGCGAGGACGAACCCTTGCGTTTCGCCTGGGGCGACCGCCTGCCGCCCCCCGAGCGACACGGCAACTACGCCGACCAGGCCGCATCGCACATCGTGGCCCGGATCGTGCTCGGCTTCAACGACAACTACAACGTCAGCGCGCCGATCGGGACCTTTCCGGCCAACGCCAAGGGCATCTACGACCTAGGTGGCAACGTGGCCGAATGGGTGAACGACTACTACGAGATCCCAAGCGCGGGCGAAACCCTGAACCCGCTAGGGCCCGCGGAGGGCGACTATCACGTGATCCGCGGCGCGAGTTGGCAGAAGGGGACGGTCACCGATCTCCGGTTGTCGTTCCGGGACTACGGTGCCGAAGGTCGCCTGGACGTCGGCTTCCGGATCGCGCGGTTTGCCGAATGACCTTCCGGCTGTCCAATGCGAGTGGAGAACGTAGGCGAGGTGCCGGACCGGGGCTCGGCTGGGCGAGCTTGCTGGCGATCTCGCTCGCTTGGTCGCCCACGTCAGGTGCGCAGGACGAAGATCAAAGACCACAGTCCGCCGCGACCGCGGAGACGAGGCCGGCCGACCTAGAGCCCTCAGCCGGGGAGCGCGAGGGGCTTGCCCCTCGCATGCAAGAGCCCTCAGCCGGGGAGCGCGAGGGGCTTGCCCCTCGCATGCAAGAGGCCGCCGCCGTGGTCGAACCTGCAAGCGAACCGCCCGCGGGCGCGGTTGCAGCGCCCGTGGACGAGGAGATCGAGTCGAGGGCCGCCGATGATGCCGAACGTGCCGACGAGCCCGAGCCGCCACAAGCCGAGCCGGCCGCGGAGATCTTCGTGCCGAGCGAGGACATTTCCGAGGACTTCGCCGTACCCTTCCCGGTAGACATCTGACAAGCTCCATGAAAAAGACGCTGCCTTTCGAGTTCATCTACCAGATCATCGCCCTCGTGCTGGCGGTTATCGTCGTGCACCTCGCCTACGTCACGGTCGTTCGACCCAACGCCGACACCATTCTGGAGACGCAGGCCGCGCAGGCCGCCATCGAGGAGGACTACGTCCCGGAACGCTCCCTCTACGTGGTGCTGCGGGACTACGAGCAGGAGACCTGCTTCATCCTGGCCCTGTGGGCCATGGCGATCATCGCCCTGAAGACGCGCAACTCCCTCCGCGAGCGGCGCATGCTCCAGCAAAGCTACATCGAGGTCACCGAGGGGATGAGCATCCTGCCGGAGGATACCCGCGAGTATTCGCGCCCCCTGCAAGCGCTGCCTGAAGACGTTCGTCAGAATCTCCTGCCGAGGGCCCTGCTCGCCGCGTTGCAGCGCTTCGCATCCACGCGCAACGTGCAGGACGTGTCCACGGCGGTTCGCGCCGTCTGCGAGACGGAGTCGGACCGACTCGACAGCGAACTCGCGATGGTGCGTTACATCGCCTGGGCCATCCCGTCGATCGGCTTCATCGGTACGGTACGCGGCATCGGCCAAGCGCTCGGCCAGGCCTACCGGGCGGTGGAGGGCGACATCGCCGGCGTCACCGAAAGCCTCGGCGTGGCGTTCAACTCCACGTTCGTCGCACTGATCATCAGCATCTTCGTCATGCTCCTGATGCACCTGCTGCAACTCGTCCAAGAGCGTCTGGTGCTCGATACCCAGCACTACTGCGACGACTTCCTGATCCGCCACATGCAGGTGCGCTGACGTGCTGCTGCTCGACATCAACGACACCGAGATCCGCCTCACCCGGGACGGCCACGAGCTCTATGCCCAGCCAGGCATAGCTCTCGTCGAACGCGCCCGAACCTTGTTCGGCGACGAAGCCTCGGCCCAGTCCCGGCTGCATCCGCGACAGACACACAACGAGTTCTGGCAGCGCCTGAACGCCGATCCGGTGACCCCGGCGGGCCGCGGCGTGGCCAACCAGGCGGACCTGGTCTACCTGCACCTGCGCCGCGTCCTCGAGGCAGTCGAGATCAACCGCGCCGAACTGGCGGTGGCGACGCCGTCTACGGTCGCCGCGGCTCAGCTCGGCATGCTGCTCGGCATTGCCAAGGAGGCCGGAGTCGAAATCCGCGCCGTCGTCGACGCCGCGGTCGCAGCAGCCAGCCTTCAACCGCTCACCGCCAGTTGCCGCTTCGTGGACATCACCCTGCACCGGGCGTTCGTCACGGAACTCGAGGTCCAGGACGGAACGGTGGCGCGCGGCGCGGTGGAGGAGGTTCCCGCCGCGGGCTTCGCGGCGCTGGTGGAGGGCTGGGTGGATACCGTAGCCGACGGATTCGTGGAAGGCACGCGCTTCGATCCCCTGCGCATCGCGGCCACCGAACAGCAGGTCTACGACCAGTTGCTTGCCCGGGTGGACGCGAACAACGCGGAAATCGCCGTCGCCGTCGAGCACGACGGTGTGTCCCGCGAGGTGAACGTCGGCCGCCGGGCGCTGCGTCAGAAATCCGAGCAGCGCTACGGGCTGCTCGCGACGGCCATCGGGCCGCCGACCACCCTCCTGATCAGCCACCGGGTGCGCGCACTGCCGGGTCTGGCGGCCAGTCTCCAGGAAGCGGGACATCGCATCGTGGCCGTGCCCGCCGACGGCGTGGCCAGCGCGGTCGCACGCCATGCAGCGCTCTTCGCGCCGGATGCGGGCGGGGCGAAAATGGTCTCCAGCCTGCCGCTGCTCACCGAATCGGTCGACGCCGGGGCCCGGCAACGGGCCGTTCCGACGCACCTGCTCTGCGGCGCCGTGGCGCTTCCCCTCGCCGAGGACGTCGACGCCGGCGACCACCCCGCGAGCACCAGCGCGGGGTTCCGAATCCAAGCCGACGGCGCCGGATTCCGAGTCGTCCCAAGCACGGATGCCATGGTTCGACTCAACGGCGAGCCCCTGGACTTCGACCGGCCGGCGCACGCCGGCGACCGCATCGAGAGCGGCAGCGACGAGTTTCACCTGATCGCCGTCGTGGACGGCTGACGGCGGCCAAGGACCAGCCATGCCCAGGACAGCCAAACGACGCTTCACGGTGTTCTCGTTGTCCTTCCTCGACGTGATGTCCTGCGGATTCGGAGCGGTCGTGCTGATCTTTTTGGTCATCAACCACCGCATAGACACCCAGACGCCGGACGTCGATCGGGAAGCGCTGGCCGAGTCGCGCAAGCTCGACTACCTGATCGAGCTCGGCCAGAAGGATCTCGTGGACCTCCAAGAACGGGTCGAGGACACGCGCCAGCGGGTCGCCGACGCCCGCCGACAACTGCTCGCCAAGCTCGTCGACCGCGACCGGCGCAAGGACGATGTCGAGGAACTCGAAGCACGGACCATCGCGGCGCAGGAGAGCATCGAGGAACTCAAGACCGACGTCGAGACCCGCGAGCGCGACGTCCGGCGCCTGCAAGCCGAAGAGGAAGCCCAAGAGGGGTCCAAGGTCCGCGCGATCGAGGGCGAGGGGGATCGGCAGTACCTGACGGGCTTGTTCGTCGGCGGCCGGCACATCCTGATCGCCCTCGACGTGTCCGCCAGCATGCTCGACGAGACCATCGTGCAGGTGATCCGGCGCCGCAACATGGCCCCGGAGCGGCAACGCACCGCGCCGAAGTGGCGTCGGGCGGTGCGCACCGTGGAGTGGCTGGCCGCCCAGGTGCCGCTCGACAGCAACTACCAGATCCTGCTCTATGCCGAGGACGCGGCGCTCGCACTACCCGAGCGCGCGTGGTACCCGGCGACGGATCCCGATGCCCTCGAAGACGCCCTCGACCTGCTCGACGACACCGTGCCCAGCGGCGGCACGAACTTCCATGCCCTGGTCGAGGCCATCAACACCTTGCGCCCCCTCCCCGACAACGTATTCCTCATCACGGACGGCTTGCCGACGCGCTCCGCGGACGAACCGCGACGTCCCACGGTCACCGGGCGCCAGCGCCTGCGGCTATTCGAAGACGCGACGCGGCGTCTGCCCCGGGACACGCCCGTCAACGTGATCCTGTTCCCCCTAGAGGGCGATCCGATGGCGTCCGGAGCCTATTGGCAGCTTGCCGTCGCCACCGCAGGCACATACATGTCGCCGTCGGCGGACTGGCCATGATCCGCCGCGAACTCGAGGAGATCGGACTGTCCTTCCTGGACGTCATCTGCTGCGGCTTCGGCGCCATCATCCTGCTGTTGATGATCGTCAAGGTCGTCGAGCCCATCGTGCTCGAGGATCCGGAAATCAACCTCGAAGGCGTCGTCACGCAAAAGCGCGAGTCGCTGAACGAGATCCAGGGCCAGACGCGCGAACTGACCCGCCAGTTGACCGCCGAAGAGCAGCAACTCGTCCGGGACCTGACCGAGTTGGCGCGCGTGGAAAGCGAACTGTCCGACATCCTCAGCCAATTCGAGGCGACCCGGGACGAGTCGGAACGCCAGATCGAGGCGCGTTCGCAATTCGCGCGCACCAAGCAGGAACTGACCGAGGAGATGGAACGGTTGCTCGGCCTCGACTTCACGCGGACGACCAACACCATCGGGGGCATCACGGTCGACAGCGAGTACATCATCTTCGTGGTCGACACCTCGGGCAGCATGTTCAGCTACGCGTGGCCGCTGGTGCAGCGCAAGGTCAGCGAGACGTTGCGCATCTATCCCCGCGTCAAGGGCATCCAAGTGATGAACGACATGGGCGACTACATGTTCCCTCAGTACGCCGGCCAGTGGATTCCGGACTCCAACGCGATCCGCCGCGGTATTGTCGAACGCATGCGCACCTGGAACGTGTTCTCGAATTCGAGCCCGGTTGAAGGCATCCAAGCCGCCATAAACGCGTTCTACGCGGAAGACCGCAAAATCAGCATCTACATCTTCGGGGACGACTTCAACAGGATGGAGGGCGGTTCGATAGAGGCCGTCGTTGATCGCGTCGACCAGATGAATCGGATCGATGAGAGTGGAGCACGCCGCGTCCGGATTCATGCTGTTGGCTTCCCGGTCCATTTCCAGGCGAGAGGCGGCTCGGGGGCGGGCGCGGTAAGGTTTGCTGCGCTGATGCGCGAACTGACCTACCGCAACAACGGCACCTTTGTCGCCCTGCCCTCTTTCGAGTAGGCTTCGGCCATGTCGCCAACGTAGCCGCGCAAGCATGGTTAGCCAACGCGTACCGCGATGCCCACGGGCGTCTGGGTGTACTCTCTCTTACGAGGGGCACGCCCCTCGCGCTCCCCCGCTGAGGGCTCTCTCTTACGAGGGGCACGCCCCTCGCGCTCCCCCGCTGAGGGCTCTCTCTTACGAGGGGCACGCCCCTCGCGCTCCCCCGCTGAGGGCTCTCTCTTACGAGGGGCACGCCCCTCGCGCTCCCCCGCTGAGGGCTCTCTCTTACGAGGGGCACGCCCGTCGCGCTCCCCCGCTGAGGGCTCCTGTCGGCGAGCACGCCGCGGACGTTGGAGTCGTCCGCGTAGGCGTGCTACGGGACTTCCGGCGACTCGCCCGGCTTGCAGCGGTGGGGTTCGCCGCGGCCGCAGCCATGGGTTGCCAAAGCGGTGCCTCCGTCACCGTCGACATCAGCGTGCCTCGCCCACTCGTCCAGCCGCTCGATGTGGATATGGGCGTCTACTTCGATGACACGTTGAAGAACTACGTGCACGAAGAGGAACTCGAAGAATACGGCGACTACCGGATCGACATAGGCGCATCGCAAGTGCCGGTATTCGCCCAGGTTTTCGACGCGATGTTCGACCGCGTCATCCCCGTGATTCAAGAGCCCGCCGTCGAAGACCCGACGACGCCGGCCGCCTCGGCAGCGGTTAGCTTCCGCCCCGTGGACGGCCCCCGAGTCGCCGTTGACGGGATTCTCGCGCCGAGCATCGACGAGGTTCAGTTCGCGATCCCCGACCAGACCGGAGGTGAGTTCTACGAAGTCTGGATCCGCTACAACCTCAAGCTCCTCGGCGCCGACGGCGCCTTGCTCGGCGAGTGGCCGGTGATCGGCTACGGCAAGGCCAACCAGCGCAACTACGGCGCCATTGACCAAAAGGAAGTCGCCCTGAACGAAGCGACAATCTGGGCGTTGCGCGACGCCGCGGCGTGGCTATCCTTCCAGTTCCCGGACCAGGCGGAGGTGCAGACATGGCTCACCACACTGGACGACATGCCTTGATCCGCCCATTCTCACTTGCGAGGGGCGGGCCCCTCGCGCTCCCCGGCAAGCCGGCCATCGCCCTGATCACGGTGGCGCTATGTGCAGCCGGTTGCGGCGTGCAAACGACCGTGCAGGAGGTTCGCCAAGCGCAAACCGACCTCGGCGACGACGCCATCGTCATCCTTTCCCGCAAGCACAAGACCCAGGGCGAAACGGAGGATGACTTCGTTGCCTGCGTCAGTGCGGGCGTCAACGGCGGCAACGACGGGCTCCCGGTACTTCCGGCCCGGGATTTCGTCGACGCGACCTTCCCGTGGTTCGAACCCCGCACGGCGCCGCGGACCATGGACGACCTGGCCGGCGTCATCGGCCGGCCGCTGATCTCCGAGCGCATCCAGGAGATCGGCGTGCGTTACCTCGTCTGGATCGAGGGCACGACGCAGCGGTCGGACGAGAGCGGCACGCTGCAGTGCACGGTCGTCAGCGGCGGCATACCGGCGTGCTTCGGCTTCCTGTCCTGGGAGAACGGCTCCAACTACGAAGCCTCGGTCTGGGATGTCTACCAGGGCATGAACGTCGGCACGTTGAGTTCGGAAGCCTCGGGTACCAGCTTCGTACCCGCCGTGGTCGTCCCGCTGCCGTTCATCGCGCGCGTCCGCCAGGCCGCGTGTACCAAGCTGTCCGATCAGATCAAGGGCTTCCTCGGCCCGACCGCGTGACAATCCGCATCGCCGAGTAAGCTCAAGAACGCGCGGGCCGGATTTCCAGCACCTCGCCGGTGGTCCGGGTCGGCTCGACGGCGTACCACTCCCTGAGCGTCGTCCGCCAATCCTCCTTGGCGCAAAGGTCCGCCAACTCGTAGAACGTCGGCCGGCCCGGGTCGGAGAGGACGATGCGCTTGACACCGCTGCCGATGCCGCGTCGAACCAGTTCGAACAGCGGCTGCACCATGCTGTCCCAGAAGCAGATGTCGGAGCCGATCAACAACTGTTCCCGGGCCAGCGCGTCCTCGGTAAGGTTGTTGAAGTTGGCTTCCAAAGGCGCCACCTCGACACCGTTGAGGGCCGCGATCACCTCCATGTACGGGAACACGTTCTTGTCCATGTCGAGGCCCGTCACCCGCGCCTTGAAGCGGCGCGCGCAGAAAACGGCCCCGGGGCCCCAGCCGCAGCCGAGTTCCATGACGCGCATCCCGCGCCGCACGGGGTTGTGCAAGAGGTAGTCCATCAGCAGGAAGCTCGCCCTCCACGTCTTGTTGCCATGGATCGACGGTTCGTAGACCCGCTTCAGGCGCCGGATCAACCGGTGCTGGGAGCTCAGCAGGTACATGCCGTAGGCTTGATAGATGTGCTCCTCCGGCAAGTGCTCAAGCTCGGGCATGGGTGATTCCATGGCGCTGACGAGGGCACATCTTACTAGGGGCGTCGCTCGCGCGACGGGCTGCCCGGGTCGCCGGCCAACGCGGCGTTGAGCACACGCTGGGCGAAGACGGCATTGACCCCGATCCCGTTGCTCGACGTTGTCAACGCCCGGCGGTTGGGGTGGAGGCGTTGTCGCGTCTTGGCGATCAACGACCGGTAGGCCGAAACGCCTTCCGCTCCGTCGCCGTGCACGAGCCAGATCTCGCGCCAGTCGTACGCGAAGCCCCTAAGCAGCCTTGCGTACGCGTCCACCAACTGGGGATCGTTCGAGGCATTGGCCGAGAAGTCGGCGATCAGGTCTTCGACGAGAGCCGTGCACTCGCCGGGCGCCATCACGGTCGCGTTGGCAAAGCGTTCCACCTTCAAAGGCGCCGGTTTGGCCGGCTCGAACGGCACGAAGGTCGCATTGGCCCCGATCTCTCCCGGATCCGCATCCTCCACGGTCGCGACCAGGTCCCAGAACCGCGACGAGCCCGACGTGTCGATGACCAGGTGGATGCGGGTCTCACCGCTCCCGTTGACCACCCGGTGTCGGCGCCAGGAGTCGAAGATCCAGCACTCGCCGGCCGCCATGTGGATGCGCTCCCGGCCGCAGTGGAACGTCACCGTCCGGTTCGTTACCACCGGGATGTGAATCCGCACACGGCTGTACCAGTGATAGTTGAAGTCCACGTGCAGGCTGACCTCGCAGTGGCCTTCGAGCTTCATCAATCGCGACCGGGACAGAACCTCGCCGAAACCCGCCATCACCTGCCTCGTGTACGGGCAGCGGTCGAGGTGGGGCGTCGGCGCCTTCGGGCCTTCAAAGGAGTCGTTGTCACCCCCGCCGCTCGAGATCAGCGCGACCGCTGAGTTCCCGGGCAGCCCCGTGGGATGGGGCATCCAGGCCGAGGGGTCCAGTGCATCGGCTTCGGCAGCAAGCCTCGCCGCGTCGAACCGATACGGCAGTCGGATGAACGGTTTTGCTAGACGCATGCCGGCACCTCGTAGTCCAGCCGGGCGAAATCCTCCCGGTAGAAGGCTGCCACGGAGTTGCCGAGTTCGGCATCGAAGATGTCCCGGTACGCCCCGTGCTGGGCGGCGTTGCGGATATCGAGGCTCCGCCGCCCTAGGCCGATCCGGTCGCACACCTCGTCGAAGGAGTGCTGCAACGTCTCGAAGCGGCCGAGGTAGTCCATCCCCAAGTCGCCGTCGGCCGCGGTCAGCATCGCCACCTGTGGCCTAACCAGTACGCGAGCGCGGAACCGGGGCCGGGCGATCGCGCGTTTCATGAACGCCCGTTCGCGACCGCCATATTCGGGGTCGCGGCGATTCAGCATCGCGCAAACCGAAACGAAGCGATCGAATGGATGGCGCACGAAGGCAAACTTGAAATAGTCGCGACAGATGGACCCCGGAAGGTGCGCGTGGGCCTGCAACAAGGAGATGTGGCCGTGGCCGAGTCGCGCCAGTGCAGGCACGGGCAGCGCGACACGTTCCGTCAACGCCTCCTGCCGCCAATCCCCGGGGTCGAGCGCGTCAGCCAAGGCCGCTCTCACAGCATGCGTGGCTGTCCTGGGGACCGCGAAGAACACGAACCGGTGCCGATGCGACACGATCATGGGCCGCTGTACTCCGATACCGCATCGGCCGTCCAGCGCTCGAAGTAGTCGGCGTAACTGCGCCGAATCGCGAGGTCGAACGACTCGTCCTCGCCTCCAGCGACCAGGGCCGTCGTTTTCGCGAACGCCGTTTGCACGCAACGGCCCGGACCGAATGTCCGCCGGTCGAAGTCGTAGGGACAGGCTTTCATCAAAAGCTCCGCCGCCGCCGGCCCGCGCAGCTTGTAGCGCACATAGCCCGCACTCACGTCGACCACCGCACCCGCCCCGTCGAGCGCGCCGCGCAGGCGGACTTCGAGTTCGCCTTCGGCGCCCGCGTTCACCGCCACCAGCCACTCGCCCGGCGCGAGCCAGTAGACCACCGCGCCGGCACCAGCCGCGTAGGTACACGGCGTTTCCGGCAAACCAAGGCCAATCACCTGCCCCACGCCTGGCGTTCCCGTCGCCCCTGTCGGCAGGCGCAGGTTGAGCAAACCACACGCTGGCAGCTTCGCGAGAACCACGCCGTCAGGCATTCTGCCGCTCTCCGTCGGGATCGTAGAACACCGGGTCGACCACCTCGGCTGCGAGCACGTTGCCGTTGTCGAGGGGGCAATGAACCGTTTCGCCCAGACGACCGCGACCGCCTTTCAGCATCGCGAGCGCTATTGATCGTTTGAGCGTGGCACTGTAGTAGCCCGACGTGACGAAACCACGCATGGGCACGCGTCCGGACCGCATGCGGTAGACGTCGGCGACAATCTGCGCGCCTTCCGGGATCACGGTGGCAGGTTCGACAGTGCGCAGGCCCACCAGCTGCAAACGGTCCGCGCGCTGGTAGTCGGCGAGCGCCAACGACCGTTCGCCGACGAATCCGTGCCGCTTCCCGTGGCGCACCGCCCAGTCAAGGCCCATGTCGTGTGGCGTCATCGAGCCGTCCGTGTCCTGGCCGACGATGATGTAACCTTTTTCGGCTCGCAGCACGTGCATGGTCTCGGTCCCATAGGGCGTGATTCCATCTGCCGAACCGGCCGCCATCAGCGCCTCCCACACGGCAACCGCCTGCCCGGCGGCCACGTTGACTTCGAAGGACAGCTCGCCGCTGAAGCTTATGCGCAAGACGCGCGCACGCACACCGGCCACGTGTCCTTCGCGACAGGCCATGAACGGGAACGCATCGGCCCCGAGGTCGATGTCCGAGCACACGCGCCCCAAGACCTCGCGGGCCTTCGGGCCGACCACGGCCATGGTCGCCCAATGGTCCGTTACCGAGGTGAGGTAGACGTCAAGGTCCGGCCACTCGGTCTGGCGCCACAGCTCAAGCCACGCGAGAACGGCCTCGGCGTTTCCCGTCGTCGTGTGCACCAAGTAGCGCTCGTCGTCGAGCCGGACCGTGACGCCGTCGTCGAAGATCATGCCGTCGTCCTTCAGCATCACCCCGTATCGACACCGGCCGACGCCGAGCCTGAGGAACCCGCCGGCGTAGATTCTGTCGAGGAACCGCGCGGCGTCCGGGCCCTGAACGTCGATCTTGCCGAGCGTCGATGCGTCCATCATGGCCACACCGGTGCGGGCCACGATGCACTCTCTCGCCACTGCGGCGTCCATGTCCTCGCCGGGCTTGGGGTAGTAGCGTGGACGCTTCCACCGTCCAACATCCTCCCAGACGGCGCCCTGGGCCTCGTGCCACACGTGCATGGGCGTATGACGTTCCGGGTCGAAGAGATCGCCGACGTCGCGGCCTGCGATGGCGCCAAACGTGGCGGGCGTGTAGGCGGGACGGAACATCGTCGTGCCCACCTCGCCGATCTCGCGGCCCAAGGCGCTGGCCAGGATGGCGATGCCGTTGACGTTGCCGAGCTTGCCCTGGTCCGTACCGAAACCCAGGGCGGTGTAGCGCTTGGCATGCTCGACGGACTCGTAGCCTTCACGCGCCGCCAGCTCGATGTCGGCCGCGGTGACATCGAGCTGCAGGTCCACGAACTGCGGTGGCGCCCGGCTCGTACGCCGGCTGTGAGGGATCACGAACAGCGCTTGCTGGGCGTCGAGCGGCGCTTCGTCCGTCGCGAGCGGTTCGGTCTCGTCGGTCGCGAAACCCGCCGCCCGAGCTGCCGACGCACCGGCAGCTGCGCCTTGCCCCAGGCACTCCGCCACGGTCGCAGCCCCGGTGACGGCTCCCGCGCAGTGCAGGCCACGCCGCTGCCCGGCAACGAAGCCGACGGCCTCGTCGCTCCACACCGGGCGCGTGCCGGTCTGTGAACTCAAATGCACTGCCGGATTCCAGCCGCCGGAGCAGGCAATCAGATCACAGTTGATCCTGCGCGCAGTCGAGGTCAACGCGTCGCCCGCCGTGTTCAATGATGCCACGCGCGCGGCCCGCACGTGGGCGTGGCCCACGGCCTCGACCACCCCGTGACTTCGAAGCACGCGGATGCCCGCATCCCGCGCAGCTCTCGGCAGCGCTCCGCTGGGATCGGCCCTGCTGTCCGCCACGGCGACCACCTCGCGACCGGCCCGCTGCCAATCCAACGCGGTTCGATAACCAGCGTCGTTGGTCGTAGCCAGCACAAGCCGTTCGCCGGGCGCGACACCATAACGGTTCACGTAGCACGACACGGCCGACGCCAGCATGACCCCGGGGAGGTCGTTGTTCGCGAAAACGAGCGGACGTTCGATCGCGCCGGCCGCCAGCACGACCTCCTTGGCACGCACGCGATGCAGGCGCTCTCGTGCCGCGGCCCCGGACGTCGACGGCCCATGGTCGGCGCAACGCTCCAACACTGTCAGGAAGTTGTGGTCGTAGAGACCGACGACGGTGCTTCGGGGCAGCATGACGACGTCCTCGAACGTTCGCAATTCGCTCACGGCGTCGACCACCCATTCAGCAGCCGGTCGATTGTCGATGTGCAATGCCGAGGCCAGCAAACTGCCGCCGAACGCATCCTGCTCGTCGGCGACGACGACCCGGGCACCGGACCGCGCCGCCACCAAGGCCGCTGCCAACCCGGCTGCCCCGGCACCGACCACCATCACGTCGCAATGCCGGTTCAGCTTGTCGTAGCGGTCCGGATCCGCGCCTTGCGGCACCGTCCCCAGACCGGCGCCGCGACGCAGGACTTGCTCCCAGAACCGCCACAGAATGGGCGGGGCCATGAGCATCTTGTAGTAGAACCCTGCGGGCAGCACACGTCGTGCGGCATCGATCAGGCCGCGCAAGCCGTGCGCGGCGGAACTGGCGCCGACCAGGCCGTCGTAGAGTTCAACCTGCGTCGCGCGCTGATTGGGCAAGGCGTCGGCTCCGGTGCCGAGTTGCACGATGGCATTGGGCTCCTCGGCACCGCTGCCGACGACGCCGCGGGGCCGACCGAACTTGAAGCTGCGGGCAACCACATAGACGCCATTGGCGAGCAGAGCGGATGCGAGCGTGTCGCCGCGCAGACCCTGGTAGGTCCGACCGTCGAACGTGAAGGAAATAGGCGACGTGCGGTCGACCCGGCCACCGACGGGCAACCGGCGCGGTTGACCTGTCATGGTGGGGGTTTGCCTACGAGGGATTCCCGCTCGCGCTCGCCGATCGGGTAGACGGCCAGAACGTCGTAGCTCACGGTATCGCGGACGACGTTGAAGTAGCGACGGCAGCCCGCGGTGTGCACCCACATCTCACAGTGCCGGCCTTGCGGGTTCGACCGGAAGTAGAGGTAGTCGGCCCACTCGGCATCGGAAACGTCGGTCGCCGGACGTTGAATGTGGGCCTCGCCGGCGTAGTCGAATTCCTCTTCGCTACGGGCTTCGAGGCAGTGTGGGCACTGCAACAGCAGCATGTCGGCACACCGCATCGTGTCGTCGAACGAGTGTGGGCGAGACGCGGCGACGGGCGCAAGACCCGCGCACGATGTCGACAGCAGTTCCCTTAGGCACCGCGATCCGTCAGTGCGCGACGCCAGCGGCACCGTGTTCGTCAATCAGGGCGCCTCGCTCGAACCGCGACAGGGCGAACGGCGCCGCCAGCGGATGCGGCCGGTCGTGGGCGATGGTGTCCGCGAACACGTACCCCGACCCCGGCGTGGACTTGAAGCCGCCGGTCCCCCAGCCACAGTTGAAGTAAAGGCCGCCTACCGGCGTCTTCCCGATGATGGGGCAGGCATCGGGGCAAATGTCGACGATGCCGCCCCATTGGCGGTTCATCCGTACACGGCTGAACGCGGGGAATAACTCGCAAACGGCCGCCAACGAGTGCTCGATGATGTGGAACGACCCGCGCTGGCCGTAGCCTGTGTAGCCGTCCGCGCCGGCCCCGATGACCAGATCGCCCTTGTCCGCCTGGCTGATGTAGCAATGCACCGCGTTGGACATCACCACCGTGTCCAGGCACGGCTTCAGAGGTTCCGAGACGAGCGCCTGCAGCGGCCGAGATTCGATGGGCAGGCGCAACCCGGCCATGGCCGCGAGCACCCCCGAGTGGCCGGCCACCACGCAAGCCACCTTGCGCGCCGCGATGAGTCCGCGGTCGGTTTCAACACCCGCGACGCGCCCATCTTCAACACGAATGCCGGTCACCGGCGTCTGTTGGATCAGGTCCACGCCGAGAGCATCCGCCGCGCGCGCATAGCCCCACGCCACCGCATCGTGTCGCGCGACGCCGCCGCGCGGCTGCCAAGAAGCGCCGAGTACGGGGTAACGGGCACTCGCGGAACAGTTCAAAAGGGGCACCCGCGCCTCGAGTTCAGCCGGACTCAGCACTTCGCCATCGATGCCGTTCAGCCGGTTGGCGTTGACTCGCCGCTCGATGTCGCGCATTTCCTGCAGGGTGTGGCCGAGATTGAGCACGCCGCGCGGGCTGAACATGACGTTGAAGTTGAGCTCGCGAGAGAGATCCGGCCACAGCTCGAGGGCGAAGTCATAGAGCCAAGCCGCCTCGTCGCGCAGGTAGTTGGAGCGCACGATGGTGGTGTTGCGGCCCGTGTTGCCGCCACCCAGCCAGCCCTTCTCCACGACCGCGACGTCGCTGATCCCGTGCACCTTGGCGAGATAGTAGGCGGTCGCCAGACCGTGGCCGCCGCCACCGACGATCACCACGTCGTAGGACGACCTCGGTTCGGCGTCGCGCCATGCCCGAGGCCAATCCTCGTGGTGGTGCAACGCGTGCTTCAGGAGACCGAATAGGGAGTATCTCTCCACTTGACGAACCTGTTTTGCGCCCAGTGTGTCTGAACCCGGGCGCCGCCGGCAAGGCCGTTGACCCCGTATCCCACGGCTGCCAGACGCGTACGTCCGGCACCCGATCTGTTACGCTCGATCCATCTGGAGCCGCACGGGAGGAGGCTTGGCTACAGGAGAGCAGCCGCTCGGTGCTACCGCCTTTCGCGCCGTTCGCGATACCCGCGAGGTGACCCTGGACCGGCCCGTCTTCCTGATCAGTCTCGCCTGCGTCGTCGGTGCCGCCGTGCCGATGATCCTCTACCCCGCAGCCGCCGGCGCGTTGGTCGACGCGGTCTATGCATGGATCGCGAGCACGCTCGGCCTCCTGTACCACTGGGCAACCATCTTCGCGACGGTTTTCCTCGCCTGGCTGGCTTTCAGCCGGCACGGCAAGCGCGTACTCGGCGATGGATCCAAACCGGAATACGGCACCGTGAGTTGGGTGGGGATGCTGTTCTGCGCCGGCATCGGCTCGGGACTCCTCTACTGGTCAACGGCGGAGTGGGCCTCGTACATGGACCAGCCGCCGTTCGGGGTCGCGCCGGGCAGCCCCGAGGCGCAGGAGTGGGCCGCCACCTACGGCATCTTCCACTGGGGACTGTCGGCGTGGTGCCTGTACTGCTTGCCCACCGTCGCGATCGCCTGGCCCTACTACCGCTACCGGCTGCCTTATCTGCGCCTGTCGGGGGCGCTCACCGGACTGTTCGGTCGAGACTTCTCCAGCCGGCCCTGGGGACGCCTGGTCGACCTGCTGTTCATCATCGCCTTGATCGGCGGCACCGGCACCTCGCTTGGCCTCGCGACACCGATGCTCGGGGCGGTCGCCGGGCGGCTCTTCGGGATCGAGGCGTCGTTCGCGCTCACCCTCGTCATTGCCGGCGTGTGCGTGGCGCTCTTCGCGGTCAGCGTCTATCTCGGCCTGGAACGCGGCATTCGCCGTCTGTCTAACCTGAATCTCGCGCTTGCCGGCGTATTCCTCGTCTGGGTCCTGGTGACCGGTCCGGCGATCTTCGCGCTGGAACTGGGCACATCCGCGATCGGATTGATGCTGCAGGAGTTCCTGCGCATGAACACCTGGACCGACCCGATCCTGGAGACAGGCTTCACCGAGGACTGGACGGTCTTCTACTGGGCGTGGTGGATTGCCTACGGGCCGTTCATGGGCCTGTTCGTGACCAAGATCTCCCGTGGGCGGACGCTGCGCGCCGTGATCTTCGGGATGATCGGCTTCGGGTCCCTCGGCTGTGCGGTGTTCTATGTGATCTGGGGCAACAGCGTCATGTGGATGGACCTCAACCAGGGCATCGGTTTCCTGGAATTCGTCCGCAACGGCGAGACCGCACAGGCGATCGCCATGGCGGTCGGCAGCCTCGCCGGCCAGCCCGTGCCACTCGCTATCTTCCTGGTGCTCGGTCTCGTTTTCGTGGCGACCACGTACGATTCAGCGTCGTACGCCATCGCCGCGTCGGCGACGCGCAACCTCACGCCCGGCACGCACCCGTCGCGGTCCCATCGCGTATTCTGGGCATTCGCGCTCGCGCTGCTGCCGATCGCGCTCGTCGTGATCGGCACCTTGAACGCCGCCCGATCCGCGACGCTCGTGGTTTCCCTACCGCTACTGGCCGTTGGCGCGCTCATGGTCGTGTCGTTGCTGCGCGCCCTGCGCACCGCCTGATACTCTGCCGCGGTGGATCGTCGTGGGACGCGACGCCATGCCAACAACCGACCGCCGAGACCAAGCGCGTCACGCGCCGCGCCGTCACGCGACGAGGTGACGCTCACGGCCGTCAGCCTGTTCGCGGGCGCCGGTGGCATGGACGTCGGCATCGGCCAAGCCGGTTTCCGCACGCTGTGCGCCATCGAAGCCGACGCATACTGCGGCGCCACGTTGCGGCGCAACGAACCGCGCAAAGTGGTCTGGCAGGCCGACGTCGGCGTCATCGAGCCGGCGCGCGCCATGGCCGCCCTGGGACTGAACAGCGGCGATCTCGCACTGCTGGGCTGTGGGCCGCCGACACGAGCGCTCGGGAGCAACGATGCTGCGCCCGAGCAAGCCATGCTCGAGGTGGTGCGCTTCGCACGGGTCTTCCAGCCGCGCGCGGTCTTCATCGAACAGCCGCCTGGGTTCCTGCCGATGCGCACGTCCGCGGGTAGCCACCTGCTGGAAGCCTTGCGCGCAGATCTGGCCAAACTCGGGTACGAGACGCACGCGGACATGCTCGATGCGAGCGTGCACGGCATCGCCCAACGCCGGCGGCGAACCGTCGTCGTCGCCGTACCGAAGGGCAAACCGTTCGGGCTGGCCACCCTCACCACGGGACAGCCACCGCCGACCGTCGGCGACGTCTTGGAAGACCTCCCAGCGCCGACACGGCCCGGCGACGCCATCACCTTGCCGAACCATGTCGACACCACGCCGGCGCGCGCCCGGGAACGGATCGGCTACGTGCCCGAAGGTCTCTGGCTCGCCAAGTCCCCCGACGTGCCGGCCGAGATCCTCGGGCGCCTGACGCGCAAGGACACCACCAAGTTCCGTCGGCTCAGCAGGTCCGCCCCGGCCCCGACCCTGCACGCCGACGAGGCGCTGTTCCACCCGGTCGCGGATCGTTACATCACGCCGCGCGAGGCGGCTCGCTTGCAGGGCTTTCCCGATCAGTACGTGTTCGAGGGGCCGATACTCGGCCGCACCGGTCGCGTGAAGCCGGTCGACCAGTATCGGCAGGTGGCGACCGCGGTTTCGCCGCCATTGGCGCGGTCCGTGGCGCGGGATCTGCGACGCATCGTCACGGCCCGATAAGGACCTAAGCGTTCGGCGGTGCGAGCCGGACGAACTTTTCCGCATCTCGCGTCACTATGTAGGCAAACGCCGGAAAGGAGCTTCGCCATGGCGGATCCGACCACCCAGACGCCCCCGGGATGGTACGTCGCAGGCAGTGTCCGCACGGCCTATGTGGCCGGCGTGGACCCAAACGTCGCAATCGGGGGCACGCCGAGCGGCTATCTGAAGTCGACCCAGCGGAGAGTTGACGGCTTCGGCACGCTGATGCAGGACATCGCCCCCGACAACTACGCCGGTGGCCGCATCAGGGTCTCCTGCCACCTCAAAACGTCTAACGTGAGTGCCTGGGCCGGACTGTGGGTGCGCGTCGACCGCGGGCGGGGCGAGTCGCCGATCGCCTTCGACAACATGGAGGATCGCGGGATCAAAGGGACGACCGACTGGACCGAATGCGTCGTCGTGCTCGACGTCGCCGAACGCGCAAGCAACATCGCATTCGGTGTGCTCTTGAGCGGCACGGGGACGGTTTGGATCGGCCAGATGCGGTTCGAGTCGGTCGACTCAAGCGTGCCGGTGACCAGTCCGCCCGCCTATCGGGAAGCGCCGCGAAACCTCGATTTCGCCGAACAGCCGATTCCTCGCCAGCCCGTCCAGGCACCCGAGCCGGCGGGCCATGAACGCAGGGCGGTCAGCGAGATGCTCAAGGCGGTTGTCGGGAAACGGCGCCACAGCGAGCTGCGTTGCTCGTTCTGCCACAAGTCGGCGGATGACGTGAAGAAGCTCATCGCCGGCCGACACGTGCATATCTGCGACGAATGCGTCGAGTTGTGCGTGGACATCCTAGCCGAGAGTCCCTAGGACGAGTGCGCCGCAAAGGCACAGGCCCACCCCATGGGACGGTTGCGCGATTCATGCGATGCCGACGATGAACTGCTGGTGGACCGATTCCTCGGTGGCGACCGCTCCGCCTTCGATGCCCTGGTGCGTCGCTACCAGGATCCGGTCCTCCGGTTCGTCGCCTGGTCGATCGGGGGCGACGAAGCCGAGGATGCCGCCCAGGACGTCTTCGTCGAGATGTATCGATCGCTGGCCACCTGGCGGCGCCAATCGTCCTTCCGCACCTGGCTCTACGGCGTTGCACGGAACGTCTGCCGACGTCATGTGCGACGCCATGCGGCACGCGGGCACGTTACCGGAGGGGTCGACGTGGACGACCTTCCCGGCCCGAGCGACCCGTCCCTTCGCGCTGCCGAGAGCGATGCCAATGCCTTGTTGCTCGCGGCGATCGCCCGTCTTCCGCCGGACCAGCGCGTGACCCTCATGCTGCGCGCATGGGAAGGCCTGGCTTACCACGAGATCGCCGCGGCAACGGATGTGCCTGTGGGCACGGTACGGTCACGGCTGCACACCGCCCGGCGAACACTCGCCGCGGCCATTTCAGCGAGGGACGATGAGTAGCTCAATGGATTGCCAGCAGGTCGCGCGACGGCTCGACGAGTACGCCTGCGACGAGTTGGACGCCCCGGAACGTGCCGACGTAGACCGGCACCTGCACGGTTGTGCGGGTTGCAGGGGCGCGTTGCGGGACCTGCGCGCGCTCGATGCGCGCATTCGGGCCCTACCCGCAATGACGGCCCCGGTCGACTTCCTCGCGCAAGTCCATGCGAACCTGCCGAACGAGCGCCTCGGGCTAGACCAGGGGTCGACGGCCCCCACCGCGTCGCTTAGCGGCCAGGCAACCACCGACGAGACCAACCCAGCGCCCGAGCACTTCGACCGGATCGCCGCCTGACGTGCGGATGTCCCGACGACGATTGCAGGAGTGACCGTGGCCAAGAGAACGAGACGGCGGAAACGCATCGTCACGGATGACCTGACGTTGCGGGCTTTCCGGGACCGAGACGTAGATGCCTTCGTGCTTGGATTGGAGCGCCAGTCAGCTCCAGTCGATTGGTTCGACTGGTTCGCCAACATCGACGCTGTTGGCAAGCGCGACCGCAGGCTGAGCCGCAAGCGCCTCTTCAGGGACCTGGTCAAGGCCCAGGAAGGCGCAACGATCTACGCGAACCCCGGGCTCCGGTTCCAGATCTCCAGCCGTGAGCATCCGAAATGGATGGGCTACGTCTCCATCTACGACGCCCGCTGGAACGTCCACAGCGCCGCAGTGGACTACTACCTGCTCAACCAGTACTGGGGCCAAGGCACTGCGGCGCGAGCCGTCACGGCGGCATTGTCCTGCTGCTGGTCGGACCTGGGTCTCCATCGGGTCGAGGCGACCGTGGAGGAGATCAATGCGCGGAGCGTGCGCTTTACCGAACGTCTAGGGCTGGTATACGAAGGCACGCGCCGGCACGGCACCCACATCGACAGGCGATGGCGGGACTTGCGCGTCTACTCGGCGCTGGCAACGGACGACCTCGTCCCCGAACGACACAGTCCACAAGGTGCGTAGCGCAGGCCACGAAGAGTCGCTTCGAGCGGTGATGCGCACAATCGCCGGAGTCCGCACGGTGACCTTTGCGGAGCTTCGCTCGGACCTTCGGCTGGCGCGCACATGGCTGTATGCGTCGGTGGTGATCGGCACGGGTCTATTCGTCTATCTAGGCCTGGCCCTTGTGCATCGTGAGTTCTCTGCAACTTCGGCTTCCGTCGGCCTCGCGTCACCGAGAGTGCTCGTCTCCTGGTTCGGCTTTCCCCTGGTCCTGCTCGGCATGGCGGGTGCCACTCTGCTGGGGATCGACAGCTTCGGTCGGGACCAGCGAGACCGTATTGAAGGTGCCATCCACTCAAGACCCGTGTCCAATTCCGTGTTGCTTGCGGGGCAAATCCTTGGGGTCGTCACCGTGACCTGGCTGCCGATTGCCGTGTTCGCCGGCCTGACGCTCGCCCTTGGCGGTTACCTCGGCGAATCGCCCGGGCCGACTTCAATGCTGTCTTTCTTGTTGCTCGACGCCTTGCCCCTGCTGTCGACCTGGTCTGCCTTGTTTGCCTTGCTGGGCGTCGGGCTGCGCAACCGGTTCGCGGCCGCGCTTGCATCATGTGCCCTGCTCGGCTTTCTAGCGTGGAGCATCTACCGCATTCCCGCCTATCTGCTCTCCGCACTACCGCTTGGGGAGTGGGGGCTCGGCGCTGCATCCGAAGTCGTCACCCCACCGATCGCCATCGAGGCGTTCGTGCAGGTTGCCGCACTCCTCTTGGGCGCCGCCGGGCTGTTGACGCTGACGGCAGCGGCGCACCCTCGCCCAGATGATCGACCGGCACGCCGCATGGGCATGGGCACGGTGCTCATCCTGTCGAGTGCACTCTGCGTCGCGGTGCCTCTCAAGCAAGCCGAAGATCAGCAAATCATGCGCGGACGCTGGCTCGACGCCCATCTGGGGAACCGGGATGCGCGACCGCCACAGCTCTTGGAACTGGCCGGAAACGTGCGTATCGAACCCGGCGAGACACTGGTCCTCGATCTCCAACTGCGGGTCGCCGCGCCGCCCGACCACGAACTGTCGGCACTGTCTTTCAGTCTCAATCCTGGCATGGCTGTCGCGTCCGTAGATGTCGATGGCGAGGCGGCTCCCTTCGACCACGCCTTGGGCTTGCTGACCGTTGCGCTGGCGAAACCGCTTGCGCCAGCGTCGCACGTCGACGTTGCCCTGCGGGCAACCGGCGTGCCGAAGGCCGAATTCGCATACCTCGACAGTGCAGTCGAACCGGGCCGTCGTCCGATCACCGACGCTTTGGCGGTACTTGGCACCGAAGCATCGCTCTTCGACGCCGCGTATGTCGCGCTGATGCCCGACGCGCGCTGGTTGCCAAGTCCGGGCGTGAACGTCGGGCGGCACGACTTTGGCAGTCGTGGCGCCGAGTTTTTCGAGCTCGATCTCGATGTGGAGGTGCCGGTCGGCTGGTGGGTCGCGGGGCCGGGACGCGAACCCGAAGTGGCCGGCGGATCCGACGGTTTCGTGCGGTTTCGGCTGGCACCGCCAGCGGGGGTCGGCGACTTCGGCCTGTTCGCCTCTCGGTTTGCGAGGCGAACAGCGACCGTCCGGGGCGTGACCTTCGAGCTCCTCTTGACGCCAAGCCATGCGAGCGCCTTGGAACCCCTCGCCGAGCTCGCCGAGGACCTTGTGACTTGGCTTGAAGACTCCGTTGCCGAGACCGAACGGCTCGGCATCCCCTATTCGTCGGCTGTGTTCAGCGTGGTCGAGGTCCCGGCACAACTGCGCGTCTATGGCGGGGGCACCCGGCTCGACACCGTGCAAGCATTGCCTGGGGTTCTTTTGCTACGCGAACAGGGCCTCCCCACGGCCCGTTTCGACCGCCTAGACGTTGCGGATCTGGGCACGCTGACCCGTTTCTTCAAGTGGGACATCACCGGCGGGGACGTTTTCCCGGGCGCGACGAGGAACCTCTTGGGGGTTCACACCGGCGCCGCCGGACCAGGCGCCACTGCCTTGGACGCCCTCGTGCACGAGCTGGCTTGGTCGCTGCTGTTCGGCCGCTATGAGCGGGGTTGGCTGTCGGCACACCGCTGGGCCGCCATGGATGTCGGCGACACCTTTTCGCAGGTGCTCGGCGACATGCTCGGCAAAGGCTCGACGTTGGCGGAGGCGTTCGCGCGTCAGGCGATGGCAAGGCAGCCGATCTGGGATCTTGCGGCCGACGTACCGCTCTCCGACGTGGGCCGAGTGGCCCCGGGACACGCCACCGCATTGTTGGCGCTCAAAGGAACCGCGAACGCGACTGCCTTGACGGACACACTGGGCCGCGAACGCATTGGCGAAGTTCTGGCCGTACTACGTCACCGTCACGGCGGCCAGTCCTTCTCGGCATCGGATCTAGCTGCCATCGCCCCCGATTTCGACGCGACCCTAGGCGATTGGCTAACCGGGGCGGGCCTGCCCGGATTTACCGCCTCAGCTGTGGAAGTAGCCCGTTTGCCCGACGACAATTCCGGTCTGCCCCGCTATCGGATGCGCGCCCACGTGCGCAACGACGAAGCCACCCCTGGGCTGTTCACCATTCGCTACGTTGGTTCGCGCGCTGAGGCTGGGATGAGGCGATTGGACCCGATTCGCGTTGACGGGAACACGGCCGTCGAATTGGGCTGGACCAGCCAGCACCCGCCAGCGGAGGCCTGGCTGGTGCCGTACCTCTCGCAGAACCGTGGCGAAGTGACCTTGGACTTGGTTGCTCTTGGGACGGGCGCACCGTCGGAGCCGGAGTTCGTCGGAGTTAGACCCAGCGACTGGCTGCCGTGGCCGGTAGGCGTCGTCATCGTCGATGACCTCGACGCGGGGTTTTCGATTGCGGGAGCTCGGACAGACGTGGACAGACACGGACTCCCTCAAAGCCGTCCGCTCGATCAGGGTTTGCCGATCTTCGATCCATTCACACCGGCAGGACGGATCGACGACTGGTCGCGTCTGCAGTTGCCTACGAGCTGGGGAAAGTACCGGCGTACGGTCGCGCGCAGCGCGCCGGGATCCGGCGCCGAACATGCCATGTTCGTCGCCGAGTTGCCCACCGCAGGCTCGTGGCGGCTGGACTACCACCTGCCAGCCTTGGACTTCGGAAGGCCGTCCTCCGCCGGGCCGAATGACGCCGTGTTCGCCTATGTGCGCGATCACAGCCTGGGCAGGCAAGGCACCTATTTCATGACCCTGCAGTCTCGTGGTCGAGAGACGGTGGCCGAATTCGACGCCTCGGCGGGGCAGCCAGGGTGGAACCCGGTGGTTCAGTTGGACATGCCTGCAGGGCCAGCCCGTGTTGCGGTTTCCAACCGGACCACCGGTCGAACGGTGGTCGCGGACGCGATTCGTTGGACCGCGACTCGCTTAGACGACCCATGAACGCGCGGGAGCCGAACCTCCAATGCGAAGAGAGTCACCTGTGTTACGAACCTTGCGAATCTCGCTGATCGTCCCCCTCGGCGTACTTGGTCTAGCCACTCACGGCGACGGTTCACACGACCAGCGCCTCGAAGCGATTCTGGCGGCAGGAAGCAGTGTCGACGTGGTCTGCGACTACACCTATACCCATGCCGGTTCCCAAAGACCTGTTGTTACAGAATCCTATTCCTCTTCCGACGGATGGCGCCTGGCGGAGATTAACGGGCGACCACCTTCACCCAAAGAGCTGGCCGTTTATGAGTCCGACGAAAGAAAGCAGTCGCGGGCCCGCCGGAACGCGCCGCGATTTGAACTGCGATCGCACGTCGATCCCGACTCACTGGTGATCACGTCGGAAGACGACGACACGTTGACGGTGGCATTTGCGCCCCCGGCGTCGAAGGATAAGGACGAGGATCTACTGATGCGCAAACTCGGCGTCAAGATGCGGGGCTCGTTGATTGTCCGGAAGCCAGGGCTACGACTGCTCACGATGACACTCGCGCTCGCCGAACCCGTTGCCATTGCGATCCCCCCTGTTCGCGTGCACGAGTACACGGAGACGCGTACGTTTGTCATCGACTCGACCACGGGCGCGACTCTCGTAAGGTCTTTCGAGTTCCATTCGCGCGGAAGGGCGTTCTACGTCAAGAAGCTGCAGAACTCCAGCATGCTCGAATACAGCTACGCCAACTGCCGCTCCGACCGCATGGTGACGGAACGGTAGGGATAGGCGGGAGGACGTACAGAAGCTCGCCTATGGTCTGGTCGCCGAAGCCTGCGCGAGTCCTGCGAGCCTGGTAGCTATGGCCTGTCGGATCGGCCGAGCGGTGACTTGCCGTTCGAGAAGCTCCGCGAGCACGCGGTGATCGATATCCGAGAGATCGAGTTCCGGGAGCCGCTGGTAGCGGTTGCCCCGCCGAGTCCCAATGTAGAACGTGTCCAGGAGCGCCTTTTCGGCCGTGGCGATCGCGTAGGGCGGCTCGGTTTCCGACATTTCGATCCCGTCGGTCATCATCGGCGGACGCAGTTGGAGGAACTCGAAGCGACCGATCGGACTGTCCAGCGTGCGCCCATGGCCCGTCGTCGCGACCTGGATTCCGCCGGGAATCTGCGACAGGACGCCGCGACGATGCAAGGCCGAGACGAACGAGACGTAGCCATGCTCGTTGCCGATCAGTAGTCCGGTCGCCGCGTACGGCGTGAAAGCCGGATGTTCCAATTGCGCCCAGACGCCCCGGGTCACTCTAACGAGGGCGTCTCGCCGCGCCAACCCGCCGAGCCACCGCGACGCGCTGTCCATACGCTGTCCCGTCGCGACAGCAAAGGACCGTGTGGAGAACAGTGCGTTCCGGGCGAGGTACACGATTGGATCCTTCGTACCCGGCGGATTCGGCCAGCTGCTAAGCGAATCAATACCTTGCATCACGTGTCGCCTTCGTCTAGGAGATCAATCAATGCCGCGCAGATGTCGTTCCAGCGGTCGACGCCCTCGTAGTCCGCACGCGACTCAGGATCAAGATAGTCGACGACTTGGTCCACGTAGTCGGCATAGCTGAATGACACCAGGAGGTCTGCCGCTCGTGTCCTCACGTGCTCGGGGAGCGTTCGCCCCACCGTGTCGTCCCAATGCCCGCCGAGCCAGAGCACGTAGAGGTCGAAGACATCTCGTACCTGCGGTTCGGATCGTCCCACCAAGGCCGCGAGCTTCTGCTCCGCCTGCGCATGGCCCGAATAGTGCTGACATTGGAAGGCGAGTTGCCGATACCGTCCCGTGCGATCCGGAGACACGGTACCGGTCACGATGGCCTGTGAGGCGGCGTCCTGTCGGCGCCGCGAGAACTCCACTTTGGTGGGCAGAGCCTCCCCTGCCGCCGTGACCACCCGTGCCCGGAAACGTTGCGTCGTCGGCGTGTGTTTCGCCCGGCCAGGGTCGTTGACCTCCACGTCGACCACCCCAAGTGCGGCTAGCGACCGGCGAAAGGCAGCGTCGCTCAGCACCCGGTAGCCGTTCTTCCTTAAGGTGGAGACCGCACCGCCTAGCACATCGAGGTCCATGTCTTCGGAATAGCGCGGGCTACCATGGAAGAACCGCAGATTAGCGCCCCCCTTCAAGACGTAGAGTCGTGGATCCGACAGCTTCAGGAGCCGGCTTAGGAACTGGAGGTGGAACGCCTCCCGCAACTCGCGATGGGTGTACGCCATCCACCCATTATGAATGTAAATTGTCTTTTCTGTCTATTCAGATACACATTTGTGTCTTCCGCACCGTCTGCGGCGGCATCTCAAGCGCGCAGGCGGACGTTGTCGGGATCCCACGGACTCTCGTCGACCACCTCCGCCGGATAGCGTCCGCCGAGAATCTCGATCTCCAGGCGCGTGCCCGCGGTCGCGCACTCGGGCCGCAACATCGCGAGCGCAAGCGATTGCTCAAGGCGGAATCCGTAGTTGCCGCTCGTTGATCGGCCGATCATCTCGCCGCCGGCGTACAGGGGGTTGTTGCCAAGCGGGTCCGCGTCGTCCGGGCCGTCCACGACCAGCGTCGCGAATGCGTTGGCGAAGCCGCGCTGCTGCCACGCCAGGAGTCCCGCGCGCCCCGTGAAATCACCCTTGTCGAGGCGCACGAACCGGTCCATGCCGGATTCCAGCGCGGCGTACTCGATCGACAGTTCCGCCCCGACCATGCGGTAGGACTTCTCGAGGCGCAGCGAGTCCATGGCGCGGATGCCGAAGGGTTTCAGGCCGAGATCCTCGCCCGCCGCCGTCAACGCGTCGAAGATGCCGTTCTGATAGTCGATGCGATGGTGAATCTCCCAGCCGAGTTCGCCCACGAAGTTCAGACGCAGCAGTTTGACCGGTGCTAGGCCGATGTTTGCGTCCACACCGGTGAGCCAGCGGAAGCGCTCGTTGTCGAGGTCGACGTCGCAGACCCGGCGAAGAAGCTCGCGCGACTTCGGGCCCGCGACCACCAATACGCCCATGCTCGACGTCAGGTCGTCGAAACGCACGCTGCCGTCGGTCGGCATCTGCCGCGCCAGGTAGTCGTGATCCAGGCGCTGGAACGCGCCCGCCGAGACCAGGTAGAAGCTGTCTTCGGTCTCCCGGTGGATGGTGAATTCGGAGTGCACGCCGCCACGGCTGTCGAGCGCGTGGCACAGCGCGATACCGCCCGGGCGACGCGGCAGCCGGTTGGCGACGAAGCGGTTGAGGAACGCAGCCGCGCCCGGTCCGTTGACGCGCGCCTTCGCGAACGCCGTCATGTCCAGGAGACCGACGTTGTCGCGGACGTTGCGGCATTCGGCGCCGACGTGTTCGAACCATCTTGAGCGGCGGAACGACCAGTGGTCTTCCCGGCCGACGCCGGGCGGTGCGAACCAGTTCGGTCGCTCCCAACCGAACTTCTGGCCGAACACGGCGCCCTGTGCGCGCATCCGTTCGTAGCACGGCGCCGTGCGATGCGGGCGCGCCGCCGGCCGCTCTTCGTCCGGGTAGTGGACGGTGAAGACATTGGCGTAGGCCTCTTCGTTCTTGGCCTTGAGGTAGGCGGGCGTCGCATAGTCGCCGAAGCGGCGTGGCTCGACGCCGAGCATGTCGATGGTCGGCTCGCCTTCGACGATCCACTCCGCGAGTTGCCAGCCCGCGCCACCGGCGGCCGTGATGCCGAAGCTGTGGCCCTCGTTGAGCCAGAAGTTCCGCTTGCCCCAGGCCGGGCCAACGATCGGGCTGCCGTCCGGGGTGTAGGCGATCGCGCCGTTGTAGACGTTCTTGACCCCGAGTTCGCCGAATGCCGGGACTCGGCGGATCGCGGATTCGATATGCGGTGCCAGGCGGTCGAGGTCCGCGTTGAATAGCTCGTACTCGCTGTCCGGAGAAGGCCCGTCCAAATAGCAGACCGGCGCCCCCCGCTCGTAAGGTCCGAGCAGCAGGCCACCGGCTTCCTCACGCATGTACCACGAGCCGTCGGACTCCCGCAGGACGCCCATCTCCGGCAAGCCCTTGGCGTGACGCGCTTGGATCGCGGGATGCGCTTCGGTGACGATGTACTGGTGTTGCACGGGCAAGACTGGGATGTCGAGACCGACCATGGCGCCCGTTCGGCGCGCGAAGCTGCCCGTCGCCGACACCACGTGTTCGCAGACGATGTCGCCTTGGTCCGTGCGTACGAGCCACTCGCCGCCGGACCGTCGCTCGATGGCCGTGACGGCGGTCTGGCGGTGGATCGTCGCCCCCAAGGCACGCGCCCCACGGGCCAGCGCCTGCGTGAGGTCGGCCGGCTGGACATAGCCGTCGCCGGGGTGGCGGATGGCGCCGATCAAGCCGTCGGTGACGGCCATCGGCCAGATCTCGCGCACCTGCTCGGGGTTGAGGAACTCGACCTCGACGCCGATCGTGCGGGCAACGCTCGCGTATTGGCGGTACTCGTCCATACGGTCGGCGGTCATCGCTAGGCGGATGTTGCCGACCAGCCGCAAGCCGACATCCTGGCCCGTTTCGGCTTCCAGCGTGCGATAGAGCGCGACCGAGTACTTGTGCAGTTGTCCAACCGAGTAGCTCATGTTGAACAGCGGCAACAGTCCGGCGGCGTGCCAGGTCGCGCCGGACGTCAACTCCTTGCGCTCGACGAGCACGACATCCGACCATCCCTTGCGGGCCAGGTGGTAGAGGGTGGATACGCCGACGACGCCGCCGCCAATGACGACTACGCGCGCATGCGTCTGCATCCCTAGAACACGCCGACGACTTGACCGTTGGCGTCGACGCCGATGTCCAAGGCTGCGGGCCGCCGCGGCAAGCCGGGCATGGTCATGACGGCGCCGGTGATGGCGACCACGAAACCCGCTCCCGCCGACAAGCGTGCCTCCCGGACGGGCAGCACGTGGCCCTCGGGGGCGCCGAGTGCCTTCGGATCCGCTGAAAAACTGTATTGCGTCTTGGCAACGCACACCGGCAGCCGACCGTAGCCCCAGTCCTCGAACATCGCGAGATCCCGGGCCGCGTCCGGCTCGACGGCGATGCCCGACGCGCCGTAGATGCGCCGCGCGACCGTGTCGATCTTGTCATGAAGCGACGCCTCGTCAGCGTAGAGCAACTCCACCGTGCCGCCTTCCTGGCTGAGTCGGTCCATGACTGCCTCCGCCAAGGCGGTTGCGCCCGCGCCGCCGTCGGCCCAATGGGTGGCAGCCACCGCTCGCACACCGCACTCGGCTGCTATGTCCTGAATCGCGGCGATCTCGTCCTCGGTGTCGGTATTGAAATGGTTGATCGCGACCACGGGCGGCAAGCCGTACGCCTTGAGGTTCTCGATGTGGCGCACCAGGTTGACCGCGCCGCCACGCACGCTGGCGACATCCGGTTCTGCAAGGTCTCCCTGCGAGACGCCGCCATGCATCTTCAGCGCCCGTACCGTGCACACGAGGACCACGGCGTCCGGGCGCAGACCAGATTGGCGACATTTGATGTCGAGGAACTTCTCCGCGCCGAGGTCGGCACCGAAGCCGGCCTCGGTCACCACGACGTCGGACAGCGCGAGGGCCGCGCGGGTGGCGACGACCGAATTGCAGCCGTGGGCGATATTGGCGAACGGGCCACCGTGGATGAACGCCGGATTGCCTTCAAGCGTCTGCACCAGGTTCGGATTCAAAGCGTCGTTCAGCAGCGCGGCCAAGGCGCCCTCCACGCCCAGGTCGCGCACCTGGACGGGCCCGCCGTCGTTGCGGCGACCGAGCACGATGTCGCCCAAGCGTTTCAAGAGGTCATCGCGGTCCTGCGCCAGGCACAGCACAGCCATGATTTCCGATGCCGCCGTGATGTCGAACCCGCTGACCCGGTGGGCGCCACGACCGAGGGAGAAATCGGCCCGGCGCAGCGCCCGGTCATTGACGTCGAGCGCCCGGCGCCAAGAGATGGCGTCGACGTCGAGGTCGAGCTTGTTGCCCCAGTAGAGGTGGCTGTCGAGCACTGCGGCCAGCAGGTTGTTGGCCGCGGTGATCGCGTGCAGATCGCCGTTGAAGTGCAGGTTGATATCGGCCATAGGGGTCACTTGCGACCAGCCGCCGCCGGCCGCGCCGCCCTTCATACCGAAGCAGGGGCCGAGCGACGGCTCGCGCAGACACACGGTCGCGTTGGCGCCGATCCGGTTCAGCGCATCATTCAAGCCGATGCTCGTGGTGGTCTTGCCCTCCCCGGCCGGCGTGGGCGACACGGCGGTCACCAGGACCAGCTTGCCGGACTTGGCGTCGCCGAGCCCGGTCAGGTGGTCCAGCGACACCTTGGCCTTGTAGTGGCCGTACGGGGTCACCGCCTCCGCAGGCAGGCCAAAGCGTGCTTCGGCAATCGGCAGGATGGGTCGTAGCGGCACCGATGCGGCGATCTCGCCGTCGGAAGGTGCCGGGGCGCTAGCTGCCATGTCGGTCTCCGAGAAGCTGATGCGTAGGCACGTCGCCTGCGGCGACCCTGTGAGGACCGCGGTCCGCAAGCCCCGCGATGCGTTCGTGCTCGCCCGAGACAGCGCGCAGCCAGCGGCTGGTGTCCCGGATTCCACCAAATCCGAACAGGTGAATCCCCGAGAGCGGGGAGTCGGGTGTCTCCACGACATGACGCGCCATGCCCTCCACGAACTCGTCGGGGGCATAGCGGCCGAACAAGCGCACCGTGCCAGGCCGGCGAGCCACGAGCCGCGCCGTCGTGCGCACGCCGCACTTGGCGGCAAAGCCGAGGAGAGTGGACAACCGGGCCGGGCCAGCCATGCCGACGCGGACACGGAGCGGGAAGCCCGCCGCACCCAGCGCTAGGAGCCAAGCCGCGGTGGCGGCCGGCGCAAAGCCAAACTGCGTCACGATCCACATCGAGGCCCCCTGTGCAGCCGCGTATTCCACTTTGCGCGCCAAGGCGCGCTCCAAGTCCGCCGGCTCGACAAGCGGGTGTCCTTCGGGATGGGCCGCAACGCCCAGTCGATCAAAGCCGTATTCGACGAGCAGGCCGGATTCTAAGACATCCAGCGTGTCGCGGTAACGACCAGCCCGGTCGCCGTCGCCTGCCACCAGCAGGAGGCGATCAACACCGGCCTCGGCAAGCTGCGCCAAGCGAGCGCGCAGGTCGTCGGGATCCCGCACGCTACGCGCCGTGAGATGGGGTACGGGACACATGCCCGCTGCGCGGAGATGGTGACACGCGGCAACGGTGTCCTGCCAAGGCGCGCCGGGTGGGTACGGGACATAGACAGCCGTCCCGGACGGCAGGCACGCGCTCGCATCGACCGTCGCGAGTTGTCCCGGCAGCACCTCGACCGATGCCGTGCGCGCGAGCTCACGGACGGTCGAGGCGACCGCGGCGTCGAAACGGATGGGGACAACGCCGTCGCCCAGGGTCGGCGTACCGACTGGGTCAGTCGGCATGGTCCCGCCCTCGGGCGTGCACGACCTCGCGAATGTTCGGATTGACGGAAGGGCGGAACGGGACGTCGACGACCTCGGCGCGCACCAGCCCGTCAGCGGCGCCGTCCGCATACTCGTCCGGCAACTGAACGCGCAGCGCGGTACCCACGCCGCGCATCTCCCAAGGCACGTACGCCAGGGCGATGTTCGTCTCGAGTTCCGGCGAATACCAAGGCGACGTCACGTAGCCCACCGGGTCGCCGCCCTCGGCGCCGGAGATGAGCCAGAAGTCGTTGGCGTAGTCGGTTACAGGCGCGCCGCCGAAGACGATGCCCACGAGGACGTTCCGGAAAGGCGGCGAGCCCGCTTCGATCGCGGCGCGAGCCGCCTCCAAGACTTCACGTCCGATGTAGTCGGCGTGCTTTCGACGGGGCACTTGGTAGCCGAGATTGCATTGAAAGGGCAGTGTCTCCTGGTCCAGGTCCTGTCCCCAGGACAGGATCCCTGCGGCGATCCGACGATGGTGGGCCGGGGCCGTCACCATCAGGTTGTGGCGCTCGCCCGCCTCGAGCACGGCGTACCACATGTCTTCCGCGTAGCGAGTGGCGTCCTTGAGATAGATCTCGTAGCCCTTCTCCCCGGTGAAACCGGTCTGCGACACGACGACGTCGCGGCCCGCCACCTGTCCGGCCATCAGCCCGTAGTAGGGGATGTCGCGGACCTCCTCGCCAAACAGGTCGACCATCAGAGCCTCGGACTTCGGTCCCTGGATCTGCACCGGTGCGGCGTCGATCTCGGCGATGTCGACGTTGAAGCCCAGCCCCACGTTGACACCCCGCAGCCAAAGCTCGAGGTCGCTATCGGCGAGCGAGAACCAGAATTCGTCGTCTGCCGGCCGGAGCAACACCGGGTCGTTGAGCACCCCCCCGGCTTCGTTGCAGAGGATCACGTACTTGGCGTGCATCGGCGCGATGCGCGTCGCATCCCGGGTGACGACATGGTTCACGAACGCTTCCGCGTCCGGTCCCTTGACTTGGATCTGCCGCTCCACGGCGACGTTCCAAAGAGTGACGTGGTTGACCAAGGCGTCGTACTCGACCATGGCCCCACCGTCTTCGGGCCGCACGTAGCCACGCGGATGGTAGACGCGGTTGTAGACCGTCGCCCGCCAGCAACCCGCCGCCATGGAAAGGTGCCAATACGGAGATTTGCGCACCCGGGTGGAGATCAGCATGCCCACGGGCGTAGGCCCGGACTGCCGCAGATTGATCGGCACCTTGCGGTCGGACTGGTCGACACTCTCGACTTGCCGCAACCCGGCATAGTCGACCCGCTGGAATTCGTCGTTGGACATGGCCACTCATCCCGTCGGGACCTTAACCCGCGCAGCCTACCCAACAGCGGCGGCAATGGCCGCGCCGGGCGCGACATGGACGGGTCGAAAGGCGACACGGCCGAACAGGCCCGGCAGCACGGACTATGCAGCAGCCCTAGCCTTCACCATGGTGCGCCAGAAGCGATGGTGGACCGGATCCCAGCGATAGGTCTCCAGGTAGTCGATGGCCGCCATCAGTGCCGCGGGCGTTGCCAGGCGTTTCAGTCCTTCGCAGGCCACCGCGGGCGTATACCCCGTGTCGTCGCCCAAGGCCGCCATCAGCGCCGCCTCGACGCCGGCCCCGGGACGCGGCCCACTGGCGCACGCCGTAAGCGCCCACGCCGCGACGTAGCGGATCTGGTCGCGAATGGACCACGCGCTCAATCATCACTCATTCCATGGTCAGAGCAGTCGCTGAGAACCATAGCGCAGATCGATTTCATCCTTCTGCGCTTTCGACGAACCGCCGGTAGGCGCCGCGGGTGTTCGCCAGCAGATCGCTGTGCGTACCGCTCTCGACGATGCGTCCGTCCTCCATCACGAGTATTCGGTCCGCTCTCGCGACCGTGGACAGGCGGTGCGCGATGACGAATACGATGCGGTCCCGGCTCGACGCCTCCAAGGCGGCCATCAGCGCTCGCTCGGTCTCCGGGTCCAGCGCCGCCGTCGGTTCGTCGAGTATGAGCACCGGCGCGTCGCGGACCAGCCCCCTGGCCAGGCACAGGCGCTGCTTCTGCCCGACGGAGAGCGTGCCGCCATCGCGCCCGAGTACGGTCTGGTAACCGTCCGGCAAGTCGGCGACGAAATCATGGGCGCCGCTCGCGCGTGCCGCAGCGGTCAGTTCCGCTTCCGTCGCCGCCGGCCGCCCCAGGCGGAGGTTGGCCGCGATCGTGTCGGAGAACAGGAGATGCTCCTGGAAGACGTACGCGACCTGGTCCCGAACGCTGTCGATGTCGAGTGTCTTGAGGTCGACGCCGTCGAGCAGTACGCGCCCGGCGGTCGGCTGCAAAAAGCCGGGGATCAGGTAGGCGAGGCTCGTCTTCCCGGCACCGGTCGGGCCGACGATCGCGATGGTCTGGCCCATCCGCGCCTCGAACGAGACGTCCTGCAATGCGCGGCGTCCATCCGGGTACGTCAGGCTGACGTTCTCGAAGACGACCCCCTGCCGCACGTGCGACCGCTGGGCACCGCGACGAGCATCATCGTTCGGCAGGTCGACGTAGAAAAGCACCCGGCGGACGCCGGCCGCATTGTTCTGGAAATCGACCCACAGCCGACCGAACGTGATCGCGGATCCCGCCACGGTGCCGAACAACCCCAGCACGACGAGGAAGTCGCCGGGCAGCAGACGGCCGGCGATGATCTGTTCGGACACGAGCACGAACGCCCACACGCCGAGCGAGACCAACGCCAAGGCGGACATCACCTCGATGGCGATGTTCACCGCCACCACGTACCGGTACCGGCGGAATGACTCCGCGCTGGCCTCAGCGAAGGCCGCGCGCTCCCGGTCCTCGACGCCGTAGCTTTGTACGGCCGCGACGTTGGCGGTGCTCTCCTCCATGCGGTTTGTGGTCGCGCTGCCGGCGCTGCGGCTGGCCTGGCTGGCGCGGCGGGCCACCCCGGCAAGCGGCGCGGTGAACAACAGCGCTATCGGCATCGTCGCCGCCCCCAGCCAGATCAACTCCGGGATGACGTGACCGAAGCTGTAATGCATGAGGTAGACGGAGACGACCGCCCCAAGCAGGGACACCACCGGCATCAGCGTGATGTCGAAGCAAATGCCTTGGATGGCGGGCGCGTCGTACATGGTTCGGTAGATGCCGTCGCCGATGCGCTGGTCGTCGAGCACCGGCATGGGAAGACGCAAAAGCCGACCGAACAAGTGCGTGCGGAAGCCGTCGGTGACGCGCTGCACGAGGCGCACATTGCAGAGGAGATCCGCGAGGCCCCAAACGCCGCCAGCCATGGACCAGCCTGCGCTGATCATGTTCTCGCTCTGCGTCGCCGTGTCCTGGCCCTGGGCCAGGAATGCCGTGTTGCCGCGAGGCTCGCCCGCCCCGGCCCCGAACAACACGACGAGGGCTCCAAGCAAGGCCAGGGTCGCGAGCAGAAGGCCGGCGGGCTCAAGGCCCGCAACGGCATCCACGAACGGTTGAAAGAACGGCGGGTATCGCACGTCCGAGTCCGCCAGCGGGGCTTCGAGGACGACGTGGTCCATGAGGATCTTCACGGGCCAGGGGACGATCAGCAGCGGCGTGAAACTGCCGAGCATCAAGCCGAACTTGAGCAGGAACAGTCGCCAATTCGGCAGGATGTAGCGAAGCGCGCGGCCCAGGATCCGCGCCACGCCCAGCGCGTTGAGCGCTGGATCCACATCGATCCGGTCGTCATAGGAGCCGTGGCCGACCTCGGCGTTCACGCCGTCTCTCCCGCGACGAGCGACGCGGCCGCGAACGCGCGATAGCGGCCTTCGTCGCGTGCCATCAACGTGGCATGGTCGCCCTCCTCGACGACGGTGCCGTCCTCGAGCAAGAGAATCTGGTCGGCCTGGCGGATGGTGGCTAGGCGATGCGTGATGAGGAAGATGATCTTCCCGTCTTGCGCCCAAGCGCCCAGGTTGTCGAGCACGCGCCGCTCCGTGTGCACGTCGAGCGCCGCGGTGGGTTCGTCGAGGATCAGGATCGGGGCGTCCTTCAGCACGGCCCGGGCAATGGACAGGCGCTGACGCTGCCCCGTCGACAGCTTGGCGCCGCGCTCGCCGAGCAGCGTCCCGTAACCGGACGGCAACGTCGCGATGAACTCGTCGGCACAGGCCACCGCTGCGGCATGTCGGACGGCGGCCATGGGCGCGTCCTCGACAGCGTAGCGGATGTTCTCGAGAACGCTGGTCGGAAACAGCGCGTTCTCTTGGAGCACGATCGCTACGGCGCTGCGCAGAGCCTTAACGCGAATGTCGCGAATGTCCGTGCCGCCGACTTCGATACGCCCGGCATCCACCTCGTAGAGGCGCAGGAGCAGACTCATCAGCGTTGACTTGCCCGCACCCGATGCACCAACGATGGCCGTGACCGTACCGGGACGCGCGGTGAACGTCGCACCCTGGATGACCGATACGCCGGCACGGTAGCCGAACTCGACATCCCGGAAGCGCACGCCTTCCCCCACAGCCGGCATCGCCACCGCATCCTGACGGTCGCGGACCCCGGGCTCCAAGTCGAGCAGGAAGAACGCGCGCCGCAGGCCGACCCCCATGTCCTGCAGGATGCCCCAAAGCATCGCCAGGGAGACGCAGATGCCCGACAACGCGACATGCCGGTCGCGGGCCGCCTGGAACGCGCCCAGGTTCCAGGCTGCGAAGCCGACCAGCGCCACCAGGCCGTAGCCGAAGGTCGGTGCCTTGGTCCAGACCCAGCCCGCCATGACGTAGTCGGCGGCAATCACCGTCGTGGCCGTCGACAGGAACACGATCAGGTTCAGGACCGCGATACTGCGCCGCAGTTCGTACGCGCGGTCCAAGGCTCTAAGGGAGCGCTGCCGGAACGTGCCGAACGCTGCGCCTTCCGCGCGGTTCGCTTTAAGGACACGTGCCCCGTTCACGCTTTCCTGGATGTGTGCCGTCAATGCGCTGTTCGCACGCCGTGCCCGGTCGCTGCGTCGGCGCAGGCGGCTCGTGAAGGCCCGCACGGCGACGAGCGAAGGCACGAGGGCGAGCAAGAACAGCAAGCCGAGGTAAGGATCGAAGAAAGTCAGGGCCGCGAGCGCGACGAGGAGGTTCGCGAGTGCCGTCAGTGGCTGTATCAGGGCGTTCTGGACGACATTGGTGACCATGGCGCTGTCCTGGTAGACCCGGTAGATGCCATCGCCGACGGGCGCCTCGTCGTGGTAGCGGAGCGACAGGTGGACCGACCTTTCCAGCATAGCCAGGCGCAACGCCTGGTTGACGCGTTGCAGGATCCACGTCAGGTAGTAGCGCAGTCCCGTGCCGAGCAGGAAACCGGCCGCCAGCAACGATCCCATAAGCACGAGGAACATCGTGCGCAAGGTCCGGCGGGCATCGTCGTCGAGCGCCTCCACCGCGACGAAACGTTCCGCGTCGAGTCCCACGAAGCCTGCCTGGGTGGCGTTGAGCGGCTCCCCTCGGAACACCTTGTTGGTCAACAGATCGAAGCCCACTAGGTAGACCGCCAGTTCGAGAAGCATGCCGACGCCGGACAACGCACCGAACAGCAGGAAATGCCTCAGTTGCGGCCAAAGGTAGCCGCGCGTGCGCCACAACGCCTCGCCGAGACTTAAGCGAGCGTCATCACCGTGGCCGATCTCGGGCAAGGGTATTCGGGGCGCTATGGCGTACTCGCGCTCGGCTCCGCGACATACCCCGTCGCTGCCCGCCGCTCCTCCCGCGGATACTTGCCGTAGCGCCTCGTATACGCCTTGGTGAACCGCGCCGGCGTCGCGAAGCCGCACCGCGCAGCAACCTCCGCGACCGTCGCACCGGTTTGCAGCAAGAGCAGCCGCCCCCGGTGCAGGCGCAGGTCGAGGTAGTAATGCGACGGCGTGCAGTGCAGGTGCTCGTGGAACAGGCGCTCCAACTGGCGACGGGAAATGCCCACGTAGCCGGCCAGTTCGGTCAGACTGAGCGGCTCTTCGACGTTGGCCTCCATCAGCGCGACGGCGTCGATCAGTCGGCCACCCTGTCCGGCCCCGACCAGGTAGTGCAAAGGGGTGCGCTGGGCGTCCTCTTCCGTGCGCACACGTTCGAGGACGAACTGGGCCGAGATGCCTTGCATGAGCTCGCGGCCGTGTGCCGAAGCCACCATGTTGAGCATCAGGTCGATCGACGCGACGCCGCCGGAACAGGTGTAGCGGTCCCGGTCGATGACGAAGAGGCTCGACGAGACGCTCAAGCTCGGGAACTGCTCGCGCAGCGCCGGCGCATTCTCCCAATGGATCGCGCACCGGTAGCCGTCGAGCACCCCTGCCGCCGCGAGCAGATGCGAGCCCGTGCACAGCGCGCCGAGCGGCGTGCCGGCCGCGGCGAATCCTTCAAGCGTGCGGCACAGCGTCGGCGTGGCCTGACGCGCCGGCTCGTAGCCGGCGCATACGAAGAGCATGTCGACCGTTCGCGCCGCGTCGACGTCGCCGTCCGGTACCAGCCGGAGATGCGCGCTCGAGTCCACGGGGTCGCCGGTCAGCGTATGGCACGTCCAGCGGTACAAGGATTGCCCGGAGAGCCGGTTCGCCATGCGCAGCACAGCCACCGCGTTTGTCAGCGTGACGATCGTGTAGTCCGGGACCATCAAGAAGCCGATGTGCGTTGGCCGGGACGTGCCCGAGAGCCGCGGTGGTTCCGACGTTGCCATGTGCTGACCGGCGCTTGTGCTGACCGTGCCGAGTGTCCCCAATCCGCTACGGTAGAACAACGCCCATCGGCCACAACCGAACCTCGATGGGCACCGACGCCACCGGCATTGCATCGCGCGTCGCCGAGTGTTACAAGGCGCATAAAGCTCATAAAAGAGCAAGGGGGTTTCCATGGGCTCGAACACGGTTATGCGGCGTAAGCCGTTGTGCGTGGCTATATCCGCGGCAGTGGCCGGCGCATCGTCCGGTGCCGTCGCGGGCGAACTCGAAACCATCATCGTCACCGCGACCAAGCGCGCCGAGAGTGCCCAGGACGTGTCCATCGCCCTGCAGGCGGTCACCGGTGAAACACTGCGCGAACTCGGCGTGGAGACGTTCGACGAATACGTCGAATACCTGCCGAACGTCGTCGGGACCGGCAACGGACCCGGCAAGAAGGAGCTCTACATCCGCGGCAGCGCCACGGAGCAAAGCGGCGTCACCATCACGGCGGCGCAAGGTTCGGCACCCGGCGTCGCCCTTTACGTGGACGAACAGCCGGTCTCGTTCCAAGGGCGCAACCTGGACGTCTATGCCGTTGACCTCGCACGCGTCGAGGTTCTGTCCGGCCCCCAGGGGACGCTGTTCGGCGCAAGTTCGCAATCCGGGAACCTCCGCCTGATCACCAACAGGCCTGACCCGTCCGGCTTCGATGCCGGTGTGAACCTCCGCTACAGCGGCACGCAGGGCGGTGCCGACAGCGGGGCCGCCGACGGCTTCGTCAACCTGCCGCTCACCGACGCGCTGGCCCTGCGCGTGACCGTGTACAGCGACAACCAGGGCGGCTGGATCGACAACATCCCCGCCACCTTCACGCCGAGCGGCGAAGTCGTGGACCGCAACAACGTCGCGGGCTACGGCCCCGCCTTGACCGGTGCCGACACGATCATTAGCGCTCGCAACGACGCCATCGTCCAGGACGATTGGAACGAGGCGTCGTATCGTGGCATGCGCCTTGGCCTCGCTTACAGCATCAACGACGACTGGGACTTCCTCATCCAGCACAACGCGCAGACGCTTGAAGCCGAGGGGTCTTTCATCGTCGACCCGAGCCTGGATCAGCCCCACGCGTCGGCGCGTTTCTCCCCCGAGTACAACCGCGACGAGTTCGGCTTGACGACGTGGACCCTGCAAGGCCGCATCGGCACCCTCGATGCGATCTACGCGGGCGGCCACCTCAGCCGCGAGGTCGACGGCATCATCGACTATACGCACTACAACAACGGCGGCGGCTACATCACCTATTACCTCTGCAGCGGCAACGTCTACGACGCCACTGACGTCAACAACTGCTACGACCCCACCAAGCAGTACACCGAGGACACCAAGAACGCACGCACGACGCACGAGTTCCGGGTCAACTCGGATTCGGCCGAGCGGTTGAGGCTACTTGGCGGTCTCTACGTCAACGATGTCGAGACGAACCATATCGGCGACTTCCAGTACGCGTCGACCAACCCCGCCTTCGGCGAGCACGTCAGCAGCTACTACAACGACAATTCCGGGGCTGGCTTCCTGCTCGGCAACACGGCCGTGCCCACGGCCGGGGTGAATTCCGTCGGGCCGCGCAGTCCGTTCACCACGTTCTTCAACGACTTCACCCGTACCGAGGAGGAATTCGCCCTGTTCGGCGAAGTGGCCTACGACCTGACGGACGAGTGGGGGGTCTCGTTGAGCGCCAGGCGCTACGACCTCACCTCGAAACTCCAAGGCGCCGCCAACTTCTCCTTCGGTTGCCGCTACGGCATCGCCCCGCAGGGCTTCGGCAACTCCGAACGGACCCGTGACGGTCGCTGCAACAGTCACGCCTTCAGCAACGACGTCACTGCCCGGCTGGTGACGCTCGGTGAGTACAAATCGAGCGGCGACGACTCGGTCGTCCTCAACGCGCGAAGCCCGAACGGTGCCCGGGACATGTTTCGGGGCGGCGGCAGCAACCAAGCGACCTTGGCCGCCATCAAGTCCGGGGATCTCGACATCGACAACCTGGAGTCCGACGGGTCGATCAACGAGACCGACACGATCTTCAAGGCGTCGGTGAACTGGCAGCCCAAGGACAACCTATTGCTGTTCGCGACCTACTCCGAGGGCTATCGTCCGGCGACTCTCAACCGCAACGCGGGGCAACTGTCCACCAACCAAAGCGGCGTCTTCACCAACTACGTGGTGCCGGCCGTGGCCTTGACCGACGACCTGACGAGCATTGAACTCGGCATGAAAGGGGACTTCGCGGACGGTGGATTGCGGTTCAATGCGACGTGGTACCAATCCAGAATCGACAACCTCCAGCTTTCGCGCTTCGACCCGTCGAACGTCGCCTTCCTTTACTTCATCGAGAACGTCGGCGACGCCGAGATCAATGGGCTGGACGCGGACTTCCAGTGGGCGGTTACGGACAGCCTGACGGTCGCCGGTGCCGCCAGCCTGCTCGGTACGGAACTGACCCGCCTCAACAGGCAGCTCGACGGCATCGCCGTGCCCACCGGGTCCGATCTGCCCATGGCGCCGAGATTCGCCGGCAACGTGCGCGCCCGCTACGATTTCTTCATGACGGGCTTTGACCTCGACGCCTACGTCCAAGGTAGCCTGACGTTCCGCGGAGAGCACGTCTCCGGCATGATCGGCAGCGCCGAGTTCATGGACGACACCCTGTTCCGCCAGTCCGGTTACTACTCGGGACTGGAGATCCAGAACGAGGGCGGAAGCTACGGTACCGTGTCAATCCCGGAGGGCTCTAGCCAACGTCTGCCAAACAACTCGCGGTTCGTCAACCCGTCTGCCATGACGGTGAACGCCGCGGTAGGCGTCAGCCGCGACACCTGGAATGCGGAACTTTACGTGGACAACTGGCTGAACGAGGACGCCATGGTCATGCAGATCGCGGGCCACTACACGCCTGTCGTCAGCGTTCAACGCCCGCGCAGCGTGGGTGTTCGCTTCTCGTACGACTTCCAGTGACTTAAGCTGCGGTAAGCGGCGGGCGGATTCCGCCCGCCCACGCCTTAAGTGGAGGAAGCCCGGCAGCGAATCCAGGAAGCCCAGCAGTCGCTGGCCCGCGGTGATCCCGCGCGGGCTGCGAACGCCATGCGAGCGGTTCTGCACATCGAACCGGAGAATACGGAAGCGCTCTACACCCTGGCCGTGGCATTGCGGCATCAGCGCCTGTTCCCGGCCGCGTTGCAGACGCTGCAGGACATCATCGCCAGCAGCCCGAACCTCGGTCGCGCCCACCAGGAGATCGGCTACAACTACATCGCGATCCAGAACCTGCTGGCCGCAGGTGCCGCGTTCGAGCGCGCCGTCAACGCCGATCCATCCCTGGTCAATAGCTGGAAGTGCCTCGCCAAGCTATATGCGGACAGCGGTAATCAGGCCAAGCTCGCCTCGGCCGAGGAGCAGGTCGCCTTCCTGAGCGCCTTGCCGCCGCCGCTCATAGCCGTGATCAGCTACTTGGCCGAAGACCGTCTCGCCGAAGCCGAGCGTCTGTGCAAGCACTTTCTGCGCGATCACAAGACGCACGTCGAGGGCATGCGGCTGCTGGCGGAGATCGCAACGCGGAACAAGGTCTACGACGAGGCCGAGTTCCTCCTCGAGAGCTGTGTCGAGTTCGCCCCCGACCACCGCCAGGCACGCATTCAGTACGCCAACATCCTGTTGCGCGTGCAGAAGTTCGTGCGCGCCGCCGAGCAAACGGAAGTACTGCTAGCAGAGCTCACCAATGGCGAAGACGGCGCGGCCGACGCGACGACCTTCGACTTGGTCCGCTCATTGCATGGGTCGGCGTGCAGCGGCGTCGGTCGCAATCGCGACGCCATCGCCTGTTTCGAAGCCCTCGCCAAAGCCCACCCCGAGAACCACATCTTCCCCGTCTCGGCGGCGCACGTCTACAAGGCGGACGGCGACATTGACCGGGCCGTTGCGCTGTATCGCGAGGCCTACCGCCTGAAACCCAACCACGGCGACGCGTACTGGAGCCTCGCGAATACGAAGTCGTACGCGTTCACCGACCAGGAAATCGAGCAGATGATCTCCGCGGTCACCGACGACGACACGCTGGACAACGATCGCATCCAGCTGTGCTTCGCGCTCGGGAATGCCTTCGAGACGCGGCGCGAGTTCGAGCGCGCCTTCGACTACTACGCCAAAGGCAATGCACTCAAGCAGGAAGGTACCTACCACAGCCCTGCCCACCTCCAAGTCCGGATCGACAGCCAGATCGCCGTATGCACGGCGGATCTCTTCACGCCGCGCCACGGTGTCGGCTGCGATGCAGCCGACCCGATCTTCATCGTCGGCCTTCCTCGTGCGGGCTCCACGCTGATCGAGCAGATCCTGGCGTCGCACTCCCGGGTCGACGGGACGATGGAATTGCACAACATCCTGAACCTCGCCAAACGGCTACGCGGGCGCGACGACGCCTCCGGCAACAGCATCGAATCGCCGCGCTATCCGCGCATCCTCGGCGAACTGGACGCGGACTACTTCCGCCGCTTCGGCGAGCAATTCATTGAGGACACCCGGGCCTACCGGGGCGATGCGCCGCTGTTCATAGACAAGATGCCGAACAACTTCTTCCACATCGGCCTGATCCGGTTGATCCTGCCCAACGCCAAGGTGATCGACGCCAGGCGCCATCCGATGGCCTGTTGCTTCAGTGGCTTCAAGCAGCTCTTCGGCGAGGGCCAGGAGTTCTCTTACGGTCAGGCGGAAATCGGCAACTACTACCGGCAATACGTCAAGCTGATGGACCACTGGGACCAAGTGCTGCCCGGGTTCGTCCTGCGGGTACAGCACGAGGACGTGGTCGACGACCTCGAGGGGCAGGTCCGGCGACTACTGGAGTTCTGCGGCCTTGACTTCGAACCCGCATGCGTCGAATACCACCGCACGGAACGGAGCATTCGAACACCGAGCTCCGAGCAGGTCCGGCAACCGATCTACCGCAGCGGGCTGGACCAGTGGCGCAACTTCGAGCCATGGCTCGGGCCCATGAAGGATGCGCTCGGACCTGCACTGGCACCCTAGCGCTTGACGGCCGGGGTGCGGCCCTCACGAATACTCGCATGAAACAAATGCCAGAGCGAGCGCAGCGAGCGGCGGCGGTTGTTTCATGCGGGGTCGGAGTGGCCTTGGGCCGGAG
>JAPOVK010000044.1 GCA_026708185.1 Gammaproteobacteria bacterium
GGCGTGCCGGCCGTCTTCGTGACCGCGCTGGCTGTGCAGCCGGGAGAGTCGGAGGTGGAGATTGCCAGCGATGTGCGCGCAATGCTCGCTGACTACGCGCCGCCGCCCGGGGCGGAGGTGACCATATGGCAAGACAGTTCCGAGCGGGCGTCGACCCGTCTGGACCTTGTCACGGGGACGGGCGCGCTGGGCCTGGTGCTTGTATTCCTTGTCCTTGCGCTGGTGTTCGACTTCCGATTGGCGACGTGGGTCGCGGTCGGTCTGCCGGTGTCGTTCCTGGGTGCGATCCTGATGTTCCCCGTGTTCGATCTCACCTTCAACCTGGCCACGATCTTCGCATTGATCATGATGATCGGAATCGTCGTCGATGACGCTGTCGTGGTGGGAGAGAGCATCGAGACGGAGCGGGAGCGTGGCTTGACCGGAACGGCGGCGGCCGTCGCCGGGGCGCAGCGCGTGTTCTGGCCGGTGGCGGTTGGCGTTGCTACGACCTTGCTGGCGTTTGCGCCCCTGGCCTTTACCTACGGGGTGTTGGGCCAGTTCTTGAGCGTATTTCCAATCGTGGCCACCTTGGTACTGGCCGTATCGCTGTTGGAGGCTTTCCTGATCTTGCCGTCGCATCTGTCACACGGCGGCGAATGGAGCCGTTGGCCCATGGCCGCCGTGCAGGCGCGGGTCAGGCAGGCGATCGATCAACTCCGCGACCGCATCGCCGTGCCGGCGGTGGCCCTAGCGACCCGCCGCCCGGTCGCTGCGGTGCTGGTGGCGGTTGCACTGGTGGTTGTTAGCGGTGCCTTGCTTGCGGGGGGCGTCGTCCGGTTCGGCGACGTGGAAGCCTTGAGCACCGGAAGGGTCGAGGGGGCGATCACCTATCCCGTGGGAACGCCGCTGGAAGTCACGCGCGTCGGCGCCGACCAGTTGGAGGAGGCGGCCAGACGGACCAACCAGGACCTCCCTGGATCCCCTGTCATGTCTGTCGCCACGGTTGTCGGGCACCACCCTTCCCGCGGCATTTTCGTGCCGGACGGGCGCAGCGCTACGCACCTCGCCGCGGTCACGCTTCAACTGCGGGCGGAGTCGGAACGGGCGGTCAGTGCCGACGAGGTGGCCCGCGCGTGGCGGCGGAATACGGGCGAGATCGTCGGCGCCGACGAGTTCACGTTCGCAACGGCGGACCGGTACGGCGGCAAGGGCTACGACCTATCGGTTGCTCTTGTCCACCCGGACAGCGAGGTTCTGGCGCGTGTGACCGAAGACATGGTGGCGGGGCTCAAGGCAACCCCCGGCGTGCTGGACGTCTTCGACTCCCTGACGCCAGGCCGGCGCCACTTCGACCTGCGCCTGACGCCGGCCGGACAGGCGGCAGGACTGACGGGGGGCACGTTGGCTTCCCAGCTCCGCGCGCGCTTCTTCGGCGCCGAGGTGCAACGCATCCAGCGCGGCCGTGACGAGGTGAAGGTCATGGTGCGTTACCCGGAGGACCGGCGGCGAAGCATGGCCGCTCTGGAGGACGAGCGCATCGAACTGCCCGTTGGCGGCGACATGCCCCTGGGGGTGGCGGCCACGGTGGTCGAGACGCGGGAACTCGAGACGCTGATGCGTATCGACGGCGTCCGCGGCGCGGAAGTGGGCAGCTTCGTGGATCGCGCAGTGACGACGCCGCGCCAACTGCAGATGCACGTCGAGGCCAACCTGCTTCCGGAGCTTGAGGCGCAGTATCCAGGCCTTGGCCTTGCGTGGATTCAATCGGGGGTGGATGAGGATGCGCAGACGCTGGCGCCGCTCGCCTACACGCTGCCGGTTGTCCTCCTGGTGATCTACCTGATCATAGCGGTGCAGTTTCGCAGCTATGCCCAGCCGCTGGTCGTGCTGACGGCGATGCCGCTGGCGGCGGCTGGCGCCGTGCTGGCGCATCTGGTGCTGGGCTACGACATGAACATGACGTCGCTCTTTGGGGTGGTCGCTGTACTCGGGGTGGTGATCAACGACACGCTGCTCCTCATGGACCGCTGCAATAGCCTGCGAGCGGACACGACGCTACCGGCGATTGCGGCGATCGGCGGTGCTGTGCGTGAACGTTTTCGACCGATCTTCCTGACCACGGTGACGACCGTTGGAGGCCTGCTGCCAGTGCTGTATCTGACGTCGGAGGCCACGGTGACCAACTACGTGCCGATGGTGGTCAGCATCATAGGCGGGCTGGCCGTGGGTAGCGCGGGGATACTGTTCGTGGTGCCTGCCATCCTCTTGCTGGGGGAAGGCGTCCGCGAACGCGCCCGGATGGCGTGGGGGCGGCCGGCCGACGCCGCGGCCTGATGTCGCCGCCGAGGGCGGGATGGGTACGCCTTCGGCGGCTTCATCCTTAGTCCGGGGCGCGCATGGTCGGAGTCACCGTTGAGAGATCCGGGCTAGCGTGACGGGATTCAGACGTTACCTGGGGTCGATTTCGGTCGCGGTCGTGGGCCTTGCGCTCATGGTCGTGGTTGTCGCGACGGGGCCGGTCGCCGAGTCGGAGGCGGATACGGTGCAACCGCCGCTGGTGCGCCTCGCCGAGGTCCGACCCGCGCCGCCCCGACTGACCGTGGCGGCGCACGGCGTCGTGGCGCCGAAGACGGAGAGCCGCTTGGTGTCCGAGATTTCCGGCCGCATCGTGGCGGTTGCGGACTCGATGGTCGCCGGCGGTTTCTTCGAGCGCGGCGATGTGCTGCTCCGCATCGACGGCGTCGACTACGAATTGGCGCTGGAACAGGCGCGTGCGCGGCTGTCTTCGGCCAAGAGCGAACTGGCGCGGGCTCGTCGGGAGTTTGCCCGCCAAGAACGGCTGACGGAGACGGACGCGGGCAGCGAATCGAAGCGCGACGAAGCAGCCAACCGGCAACTGGCGGCCGCAGCGAGCTTGCGCGAGGCGACGGCTCACGAGAAACGGGCGGAACGGGATCTCGAGAGAACGCACGTCCTCGCCCCGTATGACGGTCGCGTGCGCAGCGAACTGGTGGATCCGGGCCAGTTCGTGAACCGGGGAGAGACCCTTGCCAACCTCTACTCGGTCGATGTTGCCGAAGTGCGTCTGCCGGTGCACGACGAGGATCTGGCGTTTCTGCCGGTATCCCTCGACGGTGCGCTGGACCCTGCGGCTCAACTCGACGTGGTGCTGCGGGCCCGGTTCGCCGGTCGCGAGCACGAGTGGCGGGGCCGGATCGTGCGTACGGAGGGCGAAATCGACCCCGGGACCCGGATGGTCAAGATGATCGCCGAGGTGCAGCGGCCGTACGACCAGCCGGAAGGCAAGCCGCCGCTCACCGTGGGCCTTTTCGTCGACGCCGAGATCGAGGGCCGCGAGGTCGGGGATGCGGTGGTAGTCCCGCGCGCAGCGCTTCAGTCGGACAGGCAGGTGCATGTCATCGACGCGGACGGTCGGCTCGCCGTGCGGCAGGTGGACGTGTTGCGACTGCTCGGCGAGGAGGCCTACGTCCAAGGTCTGGAGAGCGGTGAAAGGGTGTCCCTGACGCGGTTGCCCAGCGCGGTCGACGGTTTGCATGTCCGGACGGCGGGCAACGGGGGCACAGCGGAACCGGCACCGTGAAACGCCTGGTCTCCTGGTTCGCCACGAATCCCGTGGCGACCAATCTCCTGGTGGCGTTCCTGCTTTTTGCAGGCATCGCGTCGTTCGCGCGCATCTCGGTGCAGATCTGGCCGGACCTCGACGTGCCGATCATCAGCATCGTCGTTCCGTATCTCGGCGCCGCACCCGAGGAGGTCGAGTCGTCCGTTTGCGCGCGCATCGACGAGAAGCTCGAAGGCATCGAGGGGATCGACCGCATTCGGTCCACCGCGGAGGAGGGGCGGTGCCGGGTGGCGGTCGCCTTGCATTTCGATGCCGACCGGGCCGCCGTGCTGGCCGACGTCCAGAACCAGGTCAACGCGATCGACACGTTGCCCAAGGAGACGGAGACGCCCGTGGTGAGGCTGCTGTCGTCGAGCGACGTCGTGATCGAGGTGGCCGTTACGGGTCCGACCGACGAGAGGGCGCTGAAGGAACTGGCGCGTCGCGTGCGCGACGACCTTCTGTACCTGCCGGCGGTCACGCGGGCGTCTGTCGCGAATGTCCGCCCCTACGAGGTTTCCATCGAAGTCTCCGAGGCGTCGCTGCAGCGGAACCAGCTCACCTTCGATCAGGTGGCGGGCGCCATTCGCGGGAACTCCGTCGACCTCCCGGGCGGTGCGATCAAGACGGAACGGGGTGAACTCCTCCTGCGCACGCACGGGCAGGCGGATCGCGGCGAGGAGTTCGGCCGAATCGAGGTGACCACGCGCGACGACGGCACGCGCGTGCTCCTTAAGGACGTCGCGCGCGTCGTGGACGGCTTCGCGGACACGGGGCAGGAGTTCCGGTTCGATGGGCGTCCGGCGGCGCTGATACGCGTTTCCCAGGTAGGGAGCCAGGATCTACGGGAGATCTCCGCCGAGGTCAGGCGCCATGTGGCTGAGTCCGCGGCCAAGTACCCGGAAGGCGTTGAGCTCACCGTGTGGAACGACCAATCGTCGCTGCTCGTAGATCGTCTGTCGACGTTGATCGACAGCGGTCTGCAGGGACTGTTGCTGGTACTCGTGGTGCTCGCGCTGTTCCTGCGGCCGCACTTGGCGCTCTGGGTTGCGGCGGGCATCCCGATCGCGCTGCTCGGCGCCGTGTTCCTGCTCTTCTGCTTCGGCGTCTCGATCGACGCGATTTCGCTGATCGGGTTCATCCTGGTTCTTGGGCTCCTGGTCGACGACGCGGTCGTCGTCGGTGAGTCCGCGTACGTGGCGCAGCGCGAAGGAGCGGGTCAACTGGCCGGGGCCATCGAGGGCGCCCGGCGCGTATTCGTGCCTGTTACATTCGGGGTCTTGACGACGGTGGCCGCGTTCATCCCCATGCTCTTCCTGACCGGCGTCGCCGGCCAGTTCATGGCGGCCGTGGCGGCGCCCGTGATCTGCTGCCTGGCGTTTTCGCTGATCGAGTGCCACGTGATCCTGCCGCTGCACTTGGGGCATCGATCGGACTCGATGCCGCTCGGCGAGTTCGGCATCGCCCTCTTGGCCGTCGCCGTGCTCGCGGCGATCGTGCTGGCGGCGACTCCGCGCGATGCGATAGGCCTGATGGCCGGCGTTACATGCCTAGTCGTGGCCGCACACATGAGCGGTGCGCTGGGTTGGCTGGGGGCGGCGTTCGCCCGTGTTCAGGTGCGTTTCGAACGGGGACTTGAGGCCTTCATCCAAGGCACCTTCCGGCGCCTGGTCCGGCAGGCGCTGGATAAGCGTGCGCTGACCGTCACGTCCGGGGTCGTTGCGTTCGGACTTGCCGTCGCGACCGTGGTCGGCGGCCATTTGCCGTTCTCCTTCCTGATCTCGGACCAGGGCGACAGGATCGTGGCCAAGCTGACCATGCCCTTCGGCGCGCCGCGGCACGACACCGATCAGGCGCTGGCGCGATTGGCCGCGGCGGCCCGGGGTTTGCAGGCCGAACTCGCGGGGGAATACGGGGCGCCCATCATCATGCATATAGCCGAGTCGCACGGCTCGCATCTGCCGGGTGGGTCGGGCGACGGGGACATGGCGCCCACCGGGAGCCACCTGGGCGAGATCTACCTGCAGTTGTCGCCATCGGAGGAACGCGAGATTGCGACCGTTGAGGTGGCAGACGCCTGGCGCACCGCGGCGGGGCCGATCGACGGGGCCGAGCAGCTTGTCTTCGTCACCGATTTCAGGCAGGTGGCCCCGGACATCGATATCCGGCTGTTCGGGAACAGCGTGGACGACCTAGCCGCCGCGTCGGCCGCCGTCGAGGCCGAACTGGTCAGCTACCCGGGCGTCCGCGAGGTTGCCGTCTCGTTCATGGAAGGGAAGGAGGAGCTCTCACTCTCGCTTACCGACACCGGTGCCGCGCTTGGACTCACCCTCGCCGACGTGGGAAGGCAAGTCAGGCAGGCCTTCTACGGCGAGGAGGCGCAACGCGTCCAGCGTGGCGAGGACGACCTGCGCGTCATGGTTCGCTACCCTGCGGTCGCGCGGCGTTCACTTGAGTCCCTGCAGTCACTCCATGTGCGCACGCCCGCGGGCACGTACGTGCCGTTTCGCACAGTGGCCGAAGCGGAGTGGGGGCGAGGCACACAGTTGATCGAGCGCGTCGACGGCGTACGCTCCATCAACGTGACCGGCAAGGTCGACCTGGATCAGACATCCGGGAACGCAGTGCTGGCCGCGATGGGACCGTTCTTGGACGCGACGGTCAGCGCTAGTCCCGGACTTGGCTACGAGATCGAGAGCAACCGGGCGGTAAGGGAAACGGTGGCAAACGCCGCGCCGCTGTTCCTGGCGGCGCTCGGCGCCATCTACGCGCTCCTCGCGATTCCGCTGCGCTCGTACCATCAGCCTCTCATCGTCATGGCGGTGCTGCCGTTTTGCTTCGTGGGTGCGGTTTTGGGACACCTCGTAACAATGATCCCCGGAATCGTGCTCGGCTTCTCCATGCCCTCCGCGTTCGGGCTTTTGGCAGCGGCTGGCGTGGCAATCAACGCCTCCTTGGTGCTGCTACACGGCGTGCAGCGCTTCCGCGCGGATGGAGATGACGTTGAAACCGCTCTGGAGAATGCCGCGGCTTTGCGATGCCGGCCGATTCTGATCACCACCGTGACGTCATTCGTCGGCCTCATGCCGTTGATGTTGACCCGCAGCCCCAGTGCGGCGCCGATGGTTCCGATGGTGGTTTCGCTGGCTTTCGGTGTCGTGGTGTCGTCTGTTGCAGCCCTAGTCTTCGTACCAGCCCTCTGGCTCGTCCTGCACCGGATCGGAATCGGCACGCAGCGCACGGCGACGAGTCTCGGCGACCTCGTCGGCAGAGCGCCGCGGGTGGCTCAGTGGCTCGCGCGCTACCCATTCCTTCAGGACAGCCTGCAGAGCCGCGAGTTCACGGACCTCTTGATCGAGGACGACGAGGGACTCGATCCCGAGACCGCACGCATCGCCCGTACCGGCCTGGTCCGGCTCTACTACCGCCGCGAGTTCGACCAGCAGGCGATGCGGGAGCAGCTATCCGCGATCGCCGAGAAGGCACCTTCTACCGACGGTCTCGTCGTGGAGATTCGGAACTGGGCACAGCAGCGCGCGTTCCAGCTTGGCGCGCACATGCTGCGCGGCGCGGTGGAACCCCTGGAGGCGGCGCGGCCGTTCTCGGACATCCTCGACACCTGCCTGGTCCAGGTGCTGGCCGCAGTCCGGCGGGATTGCGCTGCCGAGCATGGTCCGGTGCGCGATGGACGGTTGGCCTTGGTGGCCTTGGACGCACACGGACGGCGAGAGTTTTCCATCGGGGGCGCGCTGCGCGTACTGCTCCTGTACGACTGCACCGAGGCGACAGCGACTTCGGTTGACCCGCAGTCGTGGCACACGTCGTTGCTGCAGCGCTTCGTGCGCGCATTCGGCGAGTTGTCGCCGGGCGCCGTGTTGTACAAACCGTCCCCGCCGTGGCATTGGGAAGGGCACTCCGATGCGGCGTGCTCCCTGCAAGCGTTCGAGGAGCACGTCGCGGCTGCGCCAATCGCCGATCTGCGCACCCTGGTGCATGCCCGAGTCGTGTTCGCCGACGGCGATCTCGGCGAGCGCTTCGAAGCGGTTCGTCAAGCGGCTCTTGGCCGTGGGCGGCGGTTCGACGCGCTGAGCGCGTCCCTTTCGGCGCTGCGCCCGCAGCGAGTCGAGGGGCCGTGGGACGTCGTGGGAGCGCCCGGCGGCCTCACCGACATCGAGCTTCTCGTCGAGCATCTGCGCTTGGTCGCCGCCGGAGCATCTGGGGTACCCATCACGGGCGCTGACGGGCTGGTGGAGACCTTGGAGGCAGGGGCGCGGAATGGCCTCATCGATGCGACGGTTGCAGCCGAGCTAGCGAGCGCCGCAAGGCTTTGGCAGAACTTCGACGGTTTCATGCGCATGGCGTCGGTCGACCAGGATCCCACCCGTCTTTCGCCTGAGGAGCAGTCGACGTTAGCGCAAGCCTGCGACGGCACCGCATTCGCTGACTTGGCGTCATCGCTTGCCGCAACCCGTGAAAGCAGCGCAGCACACATCGATGCGTGGTTTTCGACACACATCCGTCGCGCCGAAGTGAACGCATAGGCCACGGCCGCACGTTGCGGCGCCTCTGCCGTAAGCTTGGTGCATCGACACGACGGGATTGGCCATGCAGTTTTGGACTTCGACGGTGGCGGCACCGACGCGTAGCGCGGCTTTCGCCAAGCAGGCGGAAGCAGAAGGTTGGGACGGGATGCTGGTGGTCGACTCGCAGAACCTGTCCGGCGACCCCTACGTGTGCTTGGGTCAGGCGGCAACTGCGAGCGAACGACTAGGTCTCGCCACGTCGGTCACCAACCCGGTCACGCGGCATCCGGCCGTCACCGCGAGTTCCGCACTCACGCTTCAACGGCTGTCCGGCGGTCGCATGGTGCTCGGGATCGGACGCGGCGACAGCGCCCTGGCCCACCTCGGCCGGGCGCCTGCGCGTCTAGGCTGGTTCGAGGCCTACTTGGCGAGCTTGCAGGCATATCTTCGCGGCGAGGAGGTCAGTTTCGAGGATGCCCAGATCCCCGCCGAAGCGGCACCGCCGGCCGAGAAGCTCGGACTCGCCCACGGCCCGCCGAACAGTGCGATCCAGTGGATCGGCGATGGACCGAAGGTCCCGGTCGAAGTCGCCGCGACCGGGCCCAAGGTCATCGGCATCGCGGCGCGCCAGGCCGAGCGCGTCATGCTGGCGGTGGGGACCGATCCAGCGCGGGTCGCCTGGGGCATCGACACGGCCAAGGCAGCCGCCGGGGCTGCGGGCCGGGATCCGGAGTCGCTCCGCTTCGGCGCGTACGTGAACATCGTCTGCCATGACGACGTGGCGACCGGCCGTGAACTGGGCCGCGCAACCACGGGCCTCTTCGCACGCTTCTCCGTGATGTACGGCGAGGTTTCAGGGCCCGCCGATGAAGAGCAGCGGGAGGTGTTCAAGAACCTGCATGATCGCTACGACATGACCGCTCACGGTCGGCAAGGCGGCCAGCAGACCACGGCGCTCACCGACGATTTCATTGACGGCTACGCCATCGTCGGCGATCCGGACCACTGCGCGGCGAAGCTCCGGGCGCTCCTCGACTTAGGCCTCGACAAGTTCGCCGTCATGGGACCGAATTTCGCGGCGAACTCGCCCGAGGCACAGGTCGCCGCAAAGCGGTTCTCGCACGAGGTGCTGCCCAGGCTGCGTTGATCGGTACGGCGCGTAAGGCTGAGGAAGCGCGGACGTCGCCGTACGCATCTCCTTCGGGCCACAGTCATTTGAACAACCGTGGCAGGAAATCGGCCAGGTAGTCGCGCCAGTTGGCCCAAGTGTGTCCGCCTTCGCTCTCGACGTAGACGTGCGCGATGCCGTGCTTCTCGAACACGGCCCGCGTGGGTGCGACCGAACCGTACAGGAAGTCCGTCTTGCCCATGGCGTAGTAGACGAGCTTCATCGATTCGGATGCCTTGGCCAGCGCGGCGGCGTTGCGCGCCTCGTACGCATCGACGCGTTCCGCCGACATCAGGCCCATGCTGAAGATGCCGACGTAGGCGAATAGATCCGGGTTCACGAGTCCGGTGGACATCGTGTGTGCGCCTCCCATCGACAGGCCGGCCATGGCCCGTGCGCCGCGCTCAGCGACGGTTCGGAAGTTCGCCTCGATGAACGGCACGAGGTCGGTCAGCAGGTCGTCGGAGAAGTCGGTGTTCGCGAGCATGTCCGCGTCGGGCCGCGGCGGCGTGTGGCCGAGGGGCATGACGATGATCATCGGTTCGGCCTTGCGGGCCGCGATCAGGTTGTCGAGGATGTAGTGCGCCCGCCCGATCGCGGTCCAGCCGTCTTCCCGGTCTCCGGCACCGTGGACGAGATAGAGGACGGGATAGGCCGCATCGCTCCTCATGTAGCCGGGTGGGGTGTATACGACGGCTGGCCGTTTGGCGTTCAAGGACGACGAGAAGTATTCGATCCGCGATACGGCGCCGTGCGGGACGTTCTTATCGTAGGCCTGGAAGGCCCCAGCCTTCCTGCCGGTCGCAACGACACTGCTCACGCCGCCGGGATAGCCGCCGATGACGCTGCTGCCTTCGGGGTCGGCGACGTCGACGCCGTTGACCCTGAAGACGAACCGGAACGTGTCGACTTCGAGCGGTGCCGGCGTGGTGACCGTCCACAGGCCCTCGTCGTCCTTGCTCATGGCCAGGCCCGGCGTCTCGCCGCCGAACCCGAGGGGGATGACATCTGCAGCATCGCTGCTGATCAGCCGCACCGCGGTGGCCTCTGGTGCGCAGATGCGGAAGGTCACCCGGCCGTCGGCCAGCACTTCAACGGATTGGTAGTCGGGCATTGGCACGAAACCGGTGCCTTCGCAAGTCTCAGGTTCGGCGTCGGCGGGCGGCTGGGCCCACGCGGACATCGCCAGGGCCAGCGAGGCGCCCGCGACGACCGCTAACGGGAACGTCCTTCTCATGGAAATGTCCTCCAGATGTATGCAATGGCACCGCCTCGTGCGTTCCGGGGATCAAGAGCGCCTTTCGTCCCAACTCTAGCGCGTTTCCCCTCGGTGCTGGTTCTGTGGTGTTATGGGCGCATGAGACTCGTCGTGGCCTGGTTCGTCCTGGTGGCCGCACCTGCGGGCATGGCGAACGTGGCCGACTACGACCTCGTTTTCAAGCACGGGCTTTCGTACTTCGGGACGCTCAAGTACCCGCCGGATTTCAAGCACTTCGAGTGGTCTGATCCGGATGCGGAGAAAGGCGGAACGCTGCGGCTCTCCGCGGTAGGCCGGTTCGACACCTTCAATCCGTTGATCGAGAAAGGCCGGGCGCCGGCGGGGGTGGCGAACTTCGGCGAGGACAACCACCTCTACGATCGGCTGATGCAGCCGACGGCGGACCGTCCCGCCGAGAAGTACGGTCGATTGGCCGAAGCGGTCGCGGTGTCGGATGACCTCACCCTGGTCGCCTTCCGCTTGCGACGCACTGCGCGCTTTCACGACGGCGTCCCGGTCACCGCCCACGACGTCAAGTTCACCTTCGACATGATCAAGGCGCACGGCGGCCCGAGCCTGAAGACCATCTACCGGGACGTCACGCACGCGACCCTGAACGGCGACTACGAGATCCACTTCCACGTTGGTGCGGGCAGCTCGACGAATCTCAATGTGGCGCTGTACCTGGCGAGCCTCTACGCGCTGCCGCGGCACTACTGGGCGGAGCGGGAGTTCAATCGCACGACGACGGAGCCGCCCCTCGGCAGCGGGCCCTACCGCATCTCGGAGACGCGCGACGGCAAGTGGATCGTCTACGAGCGGGTCGAGGACTACTGGGGATCGAAGCTGCCGGTCAATGTCGGGCGCTACAACTTCGACGCCATCAGCTACGACTACTACCTGGACAAGCATGTGCAAAAGGAATCGCTCAAGGGCGACGTCTTCGACGTGCTCTTAGAGGACGTCGCCAAGGACTGGTACAGCAACTATCAAATAGACGAGGTCGAGCGTGGGCTGCTCGTGAAGGAGCTGATCCTCCACCAGAATCCCGCCGGTTTTCCGGTGGCCTTCATGTGGAATCTTCGCGAACCGGAGTTCGCGGACATCCGAGTACGCGAGGCACTGTGGTGGCTGTACGACTTCGAGTGGTCGAATCGCGTGCTCTACCACGACTTCTACCTGCGCGCGGACAGTTACTTCACCAACACGGACATGTCCCACAGCGGCACGTTGCCATCGCCGGCGGAGCTCGAAATCCTGGAACCGTACCGGGGGAGGATTCCGGCGCGCGTATTCACGGACGTCTACAGGGTTCCGGATACGAAGGGTCGCGGTGTGCACCGAGAGTCCATCGTTCATGCGGAGCGGTTGCTGACAGCAGCGGGCTGGGTCCTCGAAGACGGTCGCCGCGTGCATCGCGACACGGGCGAGCGGTTCACCTTGGATTTCATGTATGCGGGCGATCACCTAGAGCGCGTCGGTCTGCCGTACGTGACGACGTTGAGGAAGATGGGAATCGGTATCTCCGCGCGAACCATCGAGCCGTCGAACTACGTCAGCCGGCTGCGGCGCCGCAAGTTCGACGCCACGATTCTGGGCATCGGCGGCAGCCTCACCCCGGGCGTCGAGTTGCGCACGACCTTCGGTTCCTACGCGGCGGACGTGGACTCATCGCGCAACCTCATGGGCATCAAGGATCCCGTGGTGGATGAACTCATCGAGAAGGTGATCGCAGCCGAGTCGCGGCCCAAGATGATCGCCGCGGCGCGTGCGCTCGATCGCGTCCTGCTCTGGAACTTCTACGGCGTCCCCGGCTTCTACGCTCCGGGCTACCGCTTCATTTATTGGGACCGCTTGTCCCGGCCCGGGGTGATCGGCAAGTACCGGCCGGGGTTTCCCGACACTTGGTGGTGGGACGACGAGAAGGCGCGCAACCTGGATCAGGGTATGCGGGTGCTGTCGGGTGGCGAGGGCTCACGGGTTCCGTCGGCCTCTACCCGGTAGGCGACAGCGGAGTCGCCGCGATCTAGGCCTTCTTGCGAGGTGCGCCCCTTCGCGCCCCCGGCTGAGGGCTCTCGACGAGACCCTCGCCGGCGGTCACGACGATGTAGTCCATGCCCTCGGGGCGGTAGCCTATTGGTATCGCGAGCGAGTCGCTTGGTCGCGCGGCGTATCCGACCAGGCGCCGGCCGGGCAGCCGCCCCGCGCTATCCGCCGACCCGAAGAAGCCAGTAGAAAATGCGTACGTTGGTCTCGAACGCGTCTCCGGCATCGAAATCGCTGTGGCCGTCGCACACTGGATGTAGACACCCACCTAGGTCCTCCGAGAGCCGACGAAAGCCCCTATCGAGAGTCTCCCGATCCCAATCCGGGGTGGGAATGCCTTTTGCCCTCGCCTTCTCGACCCACTTGGCCAACGGACTGTGGTACTCGTCCCGCAACACCCCCTGGGGCGGCACGCTGCGGGGATGCGCGAAGAACAGCAAGATGTAACGACGCTCGCAGATCGATTGCCTGCACCGTTGCTTCTCGATGTCTTTACGAACATCGGCCTCGATACCGTTTTTGGTGGGGCTATGCCCGAGAACCAGGCGGGCTAGGTCGAAGGTGTAACCCTGCTTCGCCTCGACCAGCGCGATCGGTTCGCCGTCTCGCATCACGGCGATGTCAACGGACGCATCTTCCCTTTGGAGACGTTTCTCGCAGCGGACCAGGAGTGCGCGGGAGCAAACCCGGCGTTGCAGACGCCAGGCCATGAGGTCGCAGAGGTGGCGTTCGGACTTCCGGGTTAACGCGAGGAAGGCCAGCTTGCCCGCAGGCTCGCACCGGAGTTCGCGCAGGGACTCGACCAATGCGCGTTCGATGCTTGCAGCACGGGCGTCGGCCATGGCCTGAGCCTAGCACGGTGTTGGTGAGGACGTTGCGGACACTTACCGGTCTCCGACAGTCTCCGACCCCCGAACGCGTTGCTGTCATGGGACCGTTCCGACAAGGAGGTGGCCCGGGCATGTGTGAGAGGAGCGGAGCCAGCCCTGCGACGTCAACAGTCGCGGGTACGCTGCGAGAAGTCGACGTCGGGGTCGAATGTCCGACCGCGTCTCGCGACGCCGCCGAGTGTTACGATCGCGGGCCGCCGCGATGTAGACGCGTCACGGCGTCGATCAGGCCGATCGTCTCCGTTGGTCTGACCGTCTAGGCGCGGCCGTGGCGGAGCAATTGGCCCGGCGTGCTGCCCGTGCACTCGCCATCCTCGAACGTGGTGACGCCGTTCACCAGGATCGCACGATACCCCTTGGCGTGCTGCACGCGGCGCCACTCGTCGGCCGGGAAGTCGTGGGCGACCTCGCCGACCCACGTCGGCGTGACCTCCAAGGCATCGAGGTCGTAGACAACCACGTCCGCAGGCGCGCCTTCCCGTAAGAAGCCGCGGTCGCGGAAGCCGGCGGCGAACGCGGGCAGGTAGCTCAACCGGTAGTGCGCCTCCTCCAGCGTGATTTTCTTCTCGTCGCGCACCATCCATCCGAGGAAGTCCGTCGTGTAGGCGCCGCCGGTGAAGAACTTGGTGTGTGCGCCGCCATCGGAGACGCCGGGGATGGAGTACGGGGCCGTGATCATTTCCGCCATGTAGTCGGCGTTCTGGCCCCGGTCCCGGCCCAGGAACTCCACCTTGAGCCCGCCTTCGACGGCGAGATCGAGCATGGCGTCGATGGGGTGCTTGCCCGCCTCGTCCGCAACCTGTTGGACGGTCTTGCCGACGTAGCCTTCAAGGGCTTCGGCGTTCGGACAGTCGTCGACCGACTGGATGACGAGTTCCTCGATCGGCCCGCCGAGCGCCTGCGTCCTGCCGAGTTTCTCGATGGCGGCGTCGGTTTCCGCACGGATCGCGGCGCGGACTTCCTCGTCCTGGAACTTGGCCATCTTTTCGTCGAACGTGCCGGTCGTGGCGCGATTCCAGGCCGGACTCGAGTCGTAGAGGTTCCAGTGCTCGAGCGTGAACGCGAACCCGGTACGGATGGTCGCGCCCTGTCCGAAGATGCGCAGGCCCTTGGCGTTCGCGCCGTCAAGCCATTGCAGTCGATTGCGATGGATCTCCGGCTTCTCGCGGCTGACGGCGACGATGTTGTGCAGGATCGGTCGCCCGCTGACTCCGGCCAGTCGCTCCTGGAACGCCAGGTCCTTATCGAGATCGCCCGTGAACTGGGTGATCTGGATGAACCCCTCGTCGCGTTCGGCGAGCACTTCACCGAGGGCCAGCACGTCTTCGTCGCACATGGTGTCGGTCACCATGGGCGTGCCGTCGAAGTCGGCCTGCACGGAGTTCTTGCCTAGGCGCTGCACGGAGAAGCCGCAGGCGCCTGCGTCCATGGCTTCGTGCAGGAGCGACTTCATCTCCGCCTGTTCCTGACGCGTGGCCGGGCGTGTCTTGGCGGCTTCGAGGCCCATCACCCAGGTCATCAGGGGCGCCACGGGCATGTAGGTCAGGCAGTTCACGCCCTTGGGGATCCGCGCCAGGGTCTCAAGCCACTCCGGGAAGGTCACCCAGTCCCAGATCATGCCGGCCTTCATTGACTCGAACGGAATTGCCTCGGTGCGCGACATGGTGAGCATCGCCCGGTCGCGGCCCTCGGGCATCACCGGCGCAAAGCCGAAGCCGCAGTTGCCGAGGACCACCGATGTGACCCCGTGCCAGCCGGAGATCGTGCAGTAGGGATCCCACTGGATCTGCGCGTCGTAGTGGGTGTGCAGGTCGACGAAGCCGGGCGCGACGATCAGGCCCTCGGCATCGATCTCCCGGGCAGCCTTGCCGGTGGCGCGTCCACCGATCTGCGCGATGCGACCATCCTTGATCCAGAGATCGCCCTTGAAGCGTGGGACGCGCGTCCCGTCGACGATCGTTCCGTTCTTGATGAGCACGTCGTAGTCAGTCATCAGTAGCCCTCCCCTACTTTAGTAGACCTCCTCTACCAATGACTGATCGTGCGCCTACTACTGCGCGGTTGTCAAAGACGGACCCGCGGGGAGTTGAAAGGCCGGGACCACGCGATCCGATCAGCTCTGCGCGGCCGCCAGCGCATCGTCCAAGGCACCCGCGCGCTTGAAGGCTTCGCGCGCGGTGAGCCGACTCGTGTATTCGACGAACGCCGGGCGCCTATCGACGGTCTTGAAGAGGTTCAGGTCCAGGTTGAGGTGGGCGCCGACGTACAGGTCGGCAGCCGAAAAGCGGTCACCGGCAAGGTAGGAGTTGCTCTTCAGTACGCCTTCCAGAGCGTTCAGGACGGTGTCCAGGTTGCCGTAGCCCAACCCGGCTTCCTGTTCCGGGTTCGCCTCGAAGCCGACAATCTTGTTCCATGTGGCCGCTTCGAGCGGGCCGGCCGCAAAGAACAGCCAGCGGTAGTACGCAGCGCGCGCGTCGGGCGCCGGTGCCAAGCCGGATTCCGGGAACGCGTCGGCAAGATAGGCGCAGATCGCCGCGGTTTCGGTGACCACCACGTCGCCGTGGCGGATGGCTGGCACCTTGCCCATGGGGTTGATGGCGAGATACTCCGGCGACTTGAGGGCTCCGTCGTAGGAGATCATCTCCACGTCGTAGCTCGCGCCGACTTCCTCGAGCATCCAGCGCACCATTCGGCCACGTGACAGCGGATTGGTATAAAACGTCAGGTCGCGTGGCATGGGGTGTCCTTCGTTGCCGTCTTGCGCGGGGCGCGAAGAATAGCAGGAGTCGAGCCGGGGCCTTAGGATCGGTCGCCTTCCAACAGCGCGGCCTGAGCCGCCGCCAACCTGGCTACGGGTACCCGTGGCGGTGAGCAGCTCACGTAGTCCAGCCCTGCCTGCTGGCAGAACTCGATGGACGCCGGATCGCCGCCGTGCTCGCCGCATATGCCGATCTTGATGTCGCTGCGAGTGGACCGGCCGCGGTTGACGGCCTCGGTAATCAGCCGCCCGACACCGTGCTCGTCGATGCTGGCGAACGGGTTGGCGGCGTAGATCTCCTTCTGCACGTAGCGGTCGAAGAACGAGTTCATGTCGTCGCGCGACAAGCCAAGGGTCATCTGCGTCAGGTCGTTGGTGCCGAAACTGAAGAACTCGGCGTCGTGTGCGATCTCGTCGGCCGTGAGTGCGGCGCGCGGAACCTCGATCATCGTGCCGACCTGGTAGTCGACCTCGACGCCGGTCGAATCCATGACCTCGCGGGCGACGCGGCGCACGATGGCCGTCTGGTCGGCCAACTCCTCCCGGAAGCCAACCAGGGGCACCATGATCTCGGGATTGACCGCGATGCCGGCGCGGCGCGCTTCCACGGCGGCTTCGAAGATGGCGCGGCTCTGCATCTCCGTGATTTCGGGGTAGAGAATGCCTAGGCGGCACCCGCGACAGCCGAGCATCGGGTTGACCTCGGTCAAGTCGTGTACCCGCTCCTCGACCTTGGCTGGCGAAACTCCCAGCTTGTCAGCAAGGGCGCGGCGCACGTCCGCCTCGGCCGGCAGAAACTCGTGCAGCGGCGGGTCGAGCAGACGGATCGTCACCGGCCGCCCGGCCATGGCCTCGAAAATGCTTGCGAAATCGTCGCGTTGGAACGGCAGCAGCCGCGCCAGCGCGGCGCGCCTTTCGCCTTCGTCGGCGGCGAGGATCATGCGCCGCATGTCGTCGATGCGGTCGCCCTCGAAGAACATGTGCTCGGTGCGACACAGTCCAATGCCCTCGGCCCCGAAATCGAGGGCGTCCCGGGCCATGGACGGCGTATCGGCGTTTGTGCGTACCTTGATGTGGCGAAAACCGTCCGACCAGGTCATCACGGTCTGGTAAAGGCTGTACCAATGGCTTCGGGTCGCATCCAGGTTGCCGGCAAGCACGCGCCGGACCTCCGACGGGGAAGTCGCGATTTCGCCGGCGTAGACCGTGCCGGTCGAACCGTCCAGCGAAATCGCGCCCCCCTCCCGCAAGACCACGTTGCCGGCAACAAGCGTTCGGGCAGCGTAATCGATGGCGACTTCGGTGGCCCCGCAGACGCACACCTTGCCCAGTTGCCGCGCCACCAGGGCGGCGTGCGATGACACGCCGCCGCGCGACGTCAGGATCCCTTCGGCCGCCAGCATGCCCTTCAAGTCGTCGGGACTGGTCTCGGTCCGGCACAGGATCACGCGCTCGCCGCGCTTGGTCGCCGCATCGGCGCCATCGGATGTGAAGGCGATGCGACCCGTGGCGGCGCCCGGACCCGCCGGCAGCCCGCGTGCGATCTCGTGGGATCCGGCGAGCGCATCCGGGTCGAACATCGGCGCGAGCAGCGAGTCGATCGAGTCGGCCGGGATCTTCATGAGCGCACGGTCGCGCTCGAGCAGACCCTCTTCGTTCATCTCCACGGCGATCCGCACGGCCGCGAGGCCGGTGCGCTTGCCGTTGCGCGTTTGCAGCATGTAGAGCTTCTTGTTCTCGATCGTGAACTCGAAGTCCTGCATGTCGCGGAAGTGCCCTTCGAGCTTCGACCGCACCTCTTCAAGCTCGTCGTAAATGGGCGGCATGTCCTGGGCCAACTCGGCGATGGCCTTGGGTGTGCGCACGCCGGCCACGACATCCTCGCCCTGGGCGTTGACGAGGTACTCGCCGTAGAGCGTCTTCTCGCCGTTGGCCGGGTCGCGCGTAAAGGCGACGCCCGTGGCGCTGTCGGCGCCGCGGTTGCCGAACACCATTGCCTGCACGTTGACGGCGGTGCCCCACGACCTCGGGATGCCGTAGCGCTGGCGGTAGAGGACGGCGCGGTCGTTCGACCAGGAGCCGAACACGGCGCCGATGGCGCCCCAGAGCTGCTCGTGGACATCCTGCGGGAACGGCGCGCCGACGTGCTTGGCAACGAGGACCTTGTAGCGTTCGATCAAGGCCAAAAGAGCGTCGGCGTCGAGATCGGTGTCTTGGGCGGCGCCGGCTTGCCGCTTGGCGGCGGCGAGTAGCTCCTCGAACGGATCGGCGACCTCATCGGACTCGGCGCGCACCTCGAGGACGACGTCACCGTACATGTGGATGAAGCGACGGTAGCAATCGTAGGCGAAGCGCCGGTCGCCGGTGAGCTTCGCCAACCCTTCCACTGTCTCGTCGTTCAAGCCTAGGTTGAGGATGGTGTCCATCATTCCGGGCATCGACTCGCGCGCCCCTGAGCGAACCGACACCAAGAGAGGGTCGGCGGCATCGCCGAAACGGGTGCCTTGCTGTGTCTCTATGGAGGCAAGCTGTTGGCGCACGGTTTCATGGAGACCCGTCGGGTAGCTGTGATCGTTGTCGTAGTAGTAAGTACAGACTTCGGTGGAGATGGTGAATCCAGGCGGAACCGGGAGACCGATGCGGGCCATCTCGGCGAGGTTCGCGCCCTTGCCGCCGAGCAGTTCGCGCATCTTCGCATTGCCGTCGGTCTGCGCGCCGAACGCGAACACGTACCGAGGACGCTGGTCCGCCATGCGATGCTCTCCGCGAGTTCGACGCGCCTAACCGTAACATGTTCATGCAGCCTCTCCAGCAAGCAGCTACGCTTGTCGTTGGCCATCGGCATGCAGGGAGAAAGGATGGAGATTCACGGCTACTGCGACGAAAGGTTCGGCGCGCTGCGCGAGGAGTTCGAGCGCAACTTCACCGAGCGCGGCGATGTCGGGGCGAGCTGCGCCGCGACCGTCGACGGGGAATACGTCGTGGACATCTGGGCGGGGCATCGCGACGGGGCGAAGACGCTGCCGTGGGAGGAAGACACGATCGTATGCGTCTTCTCCACGACCAAGACGATGACCGCGCTTTGCGCGTTGGTGCTCTTCGACCGTGGCGAACTGAGCTTCGACGATCCGGTGACGAAGTACTGGCCTGCGTACGGGCAGAACGGCAAGGAGTCGACCGAGATCCGCCACTTCATGGGCCACACCGCCGGGCTTCCGGGGTTCGGCGAGAAGCTCACCGAGGCAGAGCTCTACGACTGGGACCACGTGATTGGCGTACTCGAGCGCCAGGAGCCCTGGTGGCAGCCGGGAGCGGAGTGTGGCTATCACGCGCTCACGCAGGGCTTCCTCGTCGGCGAGATCGTCCGGCGCATCACCGGTATGTCCTTGGGGACGTTCTATCGCGAGAACGTGGCCGGTCCGCTGGGCGCGGACTTCCACATCGGGCTCAATCCGGCGCACTTCGGACGCACCGCGGAGATGTTGTCGGGCGGCCCGATTCCAGAGATGCCGGAGGAGATGACGCCGGAGTACATGCGCGGTCGCGTGGACGGCACGCCCGACGTCATGCCGCCCGCGACGAATACCGACGGTTGGCGCCAGGCCGAGATCCCGGCCGGCAACGGCCACGGCAACGCGCGTTCGGTGGTACGCGCACAGACGGCCATCGCCAACGGCGGAACCGCCTTCGGTGTCGACCTCGTCTCGCCTGCGACGATCGAGCAGATCTTCCGCGAGCAGGGCGACATGGCCGGGATGGGCGTCAAGCACGGCATCGGCTACGGCTTGAGCGGCTTATTTGTCCAGCAGGTGCCGGAGGACGCGAAGATCTGCTATTGGGGCGGCGCCGGCGGCTCGACGATCCTCGTCGACCACACCAACCGCGCGTGCCTGTCTTACGTCATGAACCAGATGGACATGAACATGCTCGGCGACGAACGCGGTGCGAGCCTAACCGCGCGGTTCTACGAGGGGCTCGGCTAAGGCCGGTCGGTAGAGTTGCTCCGCGGTCAGGCTGCCATTGCGATGATCTGTCTTGCTGCGTCTTCGGATGACTCGACACGGGAAACGCTTACTGCCCGTCTGCCGGCTTCGAGCGCCAACTCTTCAATCGCGTTTCGTACCTGAGGCCCCTCTTCTCGAACGCCTGCGAATAGCTCAAGCCGGGCCGGTTTGATAAGCAAGTCGGGTGCGTCTGCGAGCAAACTGAGGTTCCAGAGGTGCGCGCGTGCCTCCCGCATGGACAGTGCCATCCGTTGCGAGCTCAAGACCACGACGTTGGCTGCCAATGAGGTGCCGAAGAAGGTGAACGTGATGGCATGCTCGGTGGCGCTCAGCCTCAACTGCGCATTGAGAGAGTTGGACAGTTGCGGGCGGAGCTTCTTGACCACTGCCGCGACGGGCTCGGCCCAACGGTTCACCTCCGGCGTAGCGAAACTGGTGGCTCCAAGCTGCTCGCCACCGAACGCTGAACAGAGCAGCGCAGCCCGGGCAAAAGCATCGCTGAACTTGGAAACGAAGATGGTGTCGGGCTCGCCAAGGCGGACGCCTTGAAACGGACTTGACCAGCGGCGCAAAGAGGACGCACGCACCGGATGTTGCTGAGCCACGGCTGCGTTGAGGTGGTTCCCCAGACTGGTGACGCTCGCGTCAATCACCGCTCCGAGGCTGGGGAAGCCGTCCCGGAACATGGCCTTCAGCCGTCGTCCGTCGACTAGTCGACGACAGACCGCCTCCCCGGTCTCGGTGGTCGCGGCAATCGCCGCGACGAAACACTCAGGACCGTCGGCGATGGGATGGATCAACAGCGGCGCCCAGTGAACGGTTAGGCCTTTGGGCGTGGCGGTTGGAAAGGCGCTGTTCATGGTCGTGTTGTACCTCGCCTGGGCTGCATGGGTAGATTTCGCTGGGGGTCGCCAAAGCGTTGCGCGATGAGGTCGGGCAGATGAGGCAAGCGGTCAGTCAACAGACGGCAGCACTCCGGCAACATCGCGTCGGGATCCCAGCTTCCCGCGAGCGACGCATTCTCGATAGCGGCCATGTTTACGCGGCTGAACGCGGTAGCCGCGTTCTGAACGCGCCGCACCGCCGCGAACTCCTCGTCGCGGCTGACATCCGAGTACGCGAGCCTTGCCAGTAGGTTGGTCGTTGAGGCGCCGTCGGGCGGGAGATCGGCCGGTATCGCTTCGCCATGGTCGATCAGGACGAACTGGCTGGCACCCCTGAATAGCAGGTTGCTGGGCGTCCGATCGCTGTTCGCGATCCATTCGTCAAATGCGACCGCAAGCGCCATGTGTTGCCACCTTGCCAATTGACTTCGCAGCACGGTGTCGTCACGCATTCCCTGCAGTTCGCGAGTGTCGGTAGCCAACGTGCCGAAGGCGTATCTTCCGTGCTCGCTCAAGGGTGTGTCCTCCACAAGCACAACACCCGGCCGGAGAGCGGGCAGACCAACATCCTGAGCGATCAGGGCGCAGAGGACTTCGCGCACGATCTGGTAGACGGGCACGGGCTTGATGTAGGCAGCCGCAATCCTGTCCGCTACATGCACAGTGCAGCGCCACACGCTTCCAACACGCGCCGGCGTCGAGCCTTCTACCACCGTCATCAGAGATGTGGGTTGAAGCACCGTACTGCCCGAGTGCCTCCGGTACCCTAGACCCCGTACAACGCCTTCACGTTGTCCCGAGTGATCTTCGCTCGGTGCGTCTCGTCGATCCCATCGAACAACTCGTCGAGCACGTCGTTCGAGCACGGCCACGTCGAGTCGGTGTGTGGATAGTCGGAGCCCCACATCAGGTTGTCGAGGCCGATGAGTTCGCGTGTCGCGAGCGCCGGTCGATCATCCTCGATCGTCGCGTAGAACTGGCGGCGCCAGACCTCGTGCGGCGGCGTTCCGGTGAACGGTTCGTCCATGTTGCGCCTCTCCCGCTGCAGGCCCTGGTCGACGCGGTCCAGCCAATGCGCGATCCAGCCCGCGTTGAATTCGGCGACGACGATCTTTAGGTCCGGATGGCGTTCGCAGACGCCGCGGCACATGAACTCGACGATGGTCCGTTGCACGGTGCCCTGGGTCGCCGCGTAGTCGGCGATGGCGTCGGGCCGATGCGCCGTGTTGCGACGCTCCTTCGGTAGATAGGCGTTGCACCCGACATGCATGGAGAGCGGGAATCCCGCCTCCTCGGCGCGGGCCCAGATGGGCTCGTAGACGTCGTCGTAGTACGGCGCATCGGCTGGTGACGTGCACGGGATGCAGCCGCCCTTGAAGCCCATCTTGATGACCCTGTCGATCTCTTCGGTGGCGGCTTCGGGATCCTGGACCGGGATTGCCGGCAGGCCGAAGAGGCGCCCGTTCGACGCCGTCGTGTAGTCGTGCAGCCAGTCGTTGTAGTTCTGCTGCAGCGCCACCTGCAGCGGCGTATTGGCCATGCCGAACATGCCGAAGAAGCCGGGGTAGAGGAACTCCGCGGCGAGCCCGTCGGCGTCCTGGTCCTCGTAACGGTGCGCACCGTCGACGAGGCCCTTGCGCATGCCGGCGTAGCCGCTGTTGAAGAGCGCCACAAGCTCGGGGTCCTTCATATGGGCGACATCCGGCTTGTGGCCGGGTTTGCGTTTCAACGGCTCGTTGCGGGCCAGCCGCGTCGCCGCCATGCCCATGCGCGCCACGCTGACCCCGCGCATGCCGCCGGCCGGTACGACGATGGCGTCCACCTGATCGCCGACATCCATGATGCGCGGCGCCTCGTCGCCGAAGCGTTCCGCGAGCCCGGTGAACACGTCGCGCCCCTCCACGACGTGGGAATCCGCCGAAATGGGTTTCATCGTCCCTCTCCCTTGAGTGTGCCGTTTCGTCGCGATTCTACACACGTCGCTTGTGCGGCTATGGTCTTCAGCGGATCGTCTCGACTTGGACATCCGCGGCAAGTGCAGTCCACGTCCGATCGGCCGTGTAGACCTTCTCCCGGCGGTCCATCGCAACGGCGAGACAGGCACGGTCACCCAGCGACAGCCCAAGCGGCTTCGTCACCTCAACAAGGCTCCCCGCGAGTTCCGCCTGCGCCGTGGAGAAGGGGAGCACCGAAAGCCCCAGCGCTTCGAGCTCGGACAACAAGCCGGTCGTGTCGACCTGCGCGGTGCATGCCTTGCCGACCACCTCGCCCCAGTTCACCGTCGACATCACGGCTTGGTCGAGGACCTGCCTTACGCCTTGGCCACCGGGCTCCTGTTGCAGGTAGGCGAGTAGCGCCGACGAGTCCAGTACGACACTCACTCGTGGTTCCTAGGAGCTCGCGGCTTCACCGCGCCGTTCTTCGATGAGTTCGTCGGCCAAACTGCGCCCGTCGGCCTTGCGGAACCGTTGGTGTACCCGACGTTCCACGGCGGCGGTTTTCTCAATCACCAGATGGTCGGCCTCCAGTCGGACCAAGAGGTGCTCGCCTGCCGAGAGATCGAGCGCCTTGCGGAAAGACGCGGGTAGCACGAGCCGTCCCTGAGCTCCCAACGTGATGCTTGCCTGAGGTCGAGCCATGGTCTGTTCTGTCATCGAATGCCTCCGACACGATCTCTGTATATGCCACTAGATCGCCAGAGTGCCACATCCATAGATACGTGGCAACTCGGTGTCGGCCCGAGTCGCGCGCGCCAGCCGACGGGTGCGACGCCACGGCCCGTACAATGTGCAGAAGCTACCTCGAAGGAAACCCCATGAAGGCACTGTCGTTGGCTACCTTGGCTGTCTTGGTCACCCTAGGCTTGGGTGCAAACGCGCAAGAGCGCGGTCCGATGCTGGATCGTCTACAGACTGCACTGGGTCTGTCGGACGAGCAAACCGTTGAAGTGGGGAAGATCCTCGGCGAACAGGCCGAGGAACGGCGCGCCCTGATGCAGGAGGCAAGGGATACCGGTGATCGACGTGCTGTGCGCGACAGGATGCAGGCCGTGATGGTGTCAACGGAGAAGAAACTCGGCGAGGTACTCAACGAGGAACAGATGGCCACGTACCGGGAGATGATGGCGGAGATGCGGGCCGGCCAGCGTGGGCGAGCGGGAGGACGGGGTCCGGCTCGGGAAGGACAGCGCCAACAGTGAACGAGGCGGGCGCCCCGCGCTTGGATGCGCCTGCGTCGTTGAGTTCCTGCTAAGGTAACGCCTAAGCGCCCGTAGCTCAGTTGGATAGAGCGTTGGCCTCCGGAGCCAAAGGCCGTGCGTTCGAGTCGCACCGGGCGCGCCAACCCATCAGCCGACGTAGACGTTTGTGTTGTGCCAAATGAGGAACGCGCGGGCCTTTGTGCCGTCGGCGAGGTCCGGGCGAGAATAGGGTGTCCAGACAACGCCCTAAGCCTCCTATGACAGATTCTCCTCTCCCCGTCGGCGATCCCGTCGCCCTCGGTTTCGATCCCGAACGCCTCGCCCGCCTCGCCCCGGCGATGCAGGAGTTCGTCGACACCCGGCGCGTGCCGAATCTCGTCACGCTGGTTGCCCGGCGCGGACAGGTCGTGCACCACCACGCTTGCGGCGTGCTCGATCTGGACGACGATGCGCCTGCGGGCCTCGATACGCTGTTCCGCATGTGGTCCAACACCAAGCCCATCGCCGGTGCCGCCACGATGGTCCTCTACGAGCGCGGCTTGCTGACCCCCGACGACCCCGTGTCGAAGTTCCTGCCCGAGTACGCGAACCAGCGGGTGCGTCTTGCAGATGCGCCGATGATGACGGAGCCGGCCAAGCGCGGCATCACCATCCGCGACTGCCTTACCAATACCACCGGCCTCGTCAACCCGAGCACGATGCCGCATTTCTATCGCCAGCAGTACGGCGAAGTGCTGACCACCCTCGGTTGGATCGGCCGGGACGCGAACATGCTCTCTCTTCCGGACGGCGAATCCCCGCCGACCAATCGCGAGCGCGTGCGTGCCCAGGCGGAACTGCCGCTGGCCGCCCATCCCGGCGAGCAGTTCGGCTATCACCTCGGCTACCGGTTGCTGTCTGCGGTGCTCGAGGAAGCGAGCGGCCAGCGCCTGGACGAACTGTTCCGGGAGGCGATCTTGGATCCGCTGGAGATGAACGACACCGGCTTCTACCTCAAGGAAGGCGCTCTGGATCGCTTCGGCGCCAGCTACGTGCCGCGTGAGGTGGACGGTGAAATCCACTTGGTAGCGGTGGACAAGGCCGCAACCAGTGAAAAGACGGTCGGCCCGCAAGTGGAGTTCGCGGCCGGCGGCGACATGGGCGGCGTCCTTTCCACGGCCGGCGACTACGCCCGTTTCGGCCAGATGCTCTTGAACGGCGGCGAACTCGACGGCGTACGCATCCTAGGGCGCAAGACCGTCGATCTGATGATCGGCAACCACACCGGCGACATGGTGATTCCGATGACCGGGCCGGGGTTCCACTGGGGCCTGGGCGTTGCGATGTACCACGGACGCGACCGGTTCCCGCTGATCCGGTCCGCTGGAACATACGGCTGGGGCGGTGCGGCCGGGACGACCTACTTCGCCGACCCTCTTGAGGAACTGCTCGGGGTGTGTCTCACCCAGGTCATGTCCCATGGCATGATGCCGGGCAACACCTACCAGGAGGACTTTCAGCGGTTGGTGTACCAGGCATTGGTATGACCGTCCGGCTGGCAACCGCAGCCACTGCGGTCCTTGCGGCGACAGCGTCGATGGCGGAGCGGTCGCTTGAGGCTGTGCAATTCGGCGTCGTCGATGGCGAGCCGGTGAACCTCTTCACGCTGACCAACGCCCGTGGCGCAGAAGTTCGCATCACCGAGTACGGCGGCATCGTCGTCTCGATCCGCGTTCCGGACCGCGACGGCCGGCTTGGCCACGTGGCCCTCGGCTACGACCGGTTGGACGACTATGTGGCCGACAATCCATTCTTCGGGACGATCACAGGTCGCTACGCCAACCGCATCGCCGGCGGTCGCTTCGAACTCGACGGCGAGACCTGGCAACTGGCGCAGAACGACGGCGAGAACGCGCTGCATGGCGGCATCCGCGGGTTCGACAAGGTGGTCTGGAACGGCGTGGCGACCGCGTCAGGCGACGGCGTCGCATTCACCTACGTGAGTCCCGACGGCGACGAAGGCTATCCCGGCGAACTGACGACCACGGTGACATACACGTGGACGGACGACGACGCGTTGCGCATCGACTACGAGGCCCGCACGGACAAGCCCACGGTCGTGAACCTCACCAACCACAGCTACTTCAACCTCGCGGACGGTGGCGCGGGGACGGTGCTCGACCACCATCTGACGGTCAACGCGGCGCGCTACACGCCGGCGGACAACGAGTCGATTCCTACCGGCGAGATCGTCCCGGTGGCGGCCACGCCGTTCGATTTCCGCAGCTCACAGACCCTAGGTGCGCGCATCGCGAACGACCATCCGCAGCTACGCGCAAGCGGTGGCTACGACGTCAACTTCGTGCTCGACGAAGCCGACGCGGACATGATCCTCGCGGCGGTCGTCTACGCTCCAACGACCGGGCGGGTCATGGACGTGCTGACGGACCAACCGGGCGTGCAGCTCTACACGGGCAACCACTTCGATGGCCGCCATGTCGGCATTGGCGGCGTGAGACACTTCAGACACAGCGGGTTGTGCCTGGAGACCCAGCATTTCCCTGATTCTCCGAACCAACCCGGCTTCCCGTCTACCGTGCTGCGTCCGGGCGAGACTTACTCGACGACGACGGTCTATCGTTTCCGCACGCAATCCATCGCTCGGTGAGTCGTTTAGCCAACACCACCAAGAGGGGACCGAGCGGGGCGAGTAACGCCGGGACGTGCCGAGCGCGCACTTCTATCGGATGTTGAGCGCGGCCACGGGTCGTTGGGCGTGCATTTCCGGCGCGTACATGGCCTCTACCCGCGTGGGCGGCATGTTGAAGCGGCCAGCGGTGTTGTACCGGACTCGGTAGCGCAACGTCAGCGCGCCCTTCGGCACGTACGCGTAGTACGCCCGGTAGCTTGTGAGCGTGCGCTCGACGAAAGCGGGCCAGCGATGCCCGGAGCGGAGGCCGTCGTCGGCGAGCATGGCCGAATCGCCGCCGAGGCCCCCACCCAGGATTGTGGCGCCGGCAGGGATTGGATCCTCGACCACCACCCAGGTCATGTCACGGTCGGCCTCTACGCCGATGGTGACCTCGGCGACGTCCCCGCGCCGCCATCGCCGTCCTTCTCGGCGGATGGGTGTGACGGTGCGCTCGATGCGGTAGCCGCGCTGCACCGGGCGCTCGATGGGTACCGCAGCCTCGAGGGCGACCAGGCTCCACGGCATGCCGGCGCCTTCGTGGTCAAGGGTGAGGGTCTCGGCCGAAGACCACGGCATGACGATAGGCTGGGGTTTTTGGTCCCCGATCCAATGAACTCGCTCATCGGATTCCCCAAGGCGGATGGCGCTGGCCCCGGAAACTGGCTCTGCTTCGTGCGAGGTCCGGAAGCGTTCGGTTGCGACCGCCCCCCAAGCGTTCGCCACCGTGGTATCCCAACGCCCACGCTGTTGCCGACCGAAAAGACCTCGCATCAGTTGCGGCAGGTCGGCGTCCCACCCCGGCTCGTCGAACGCTAGCAGCAACATGCGGGCGGCATTGGCGTCGGTGGACACCATCTGCCACCACAGGTGGTCCCTTGCTTCCGTCGATAGTGCCATCGTCGTTCCCTGCAGGTTCAATCGGGCGTATAGCAAGCGCTTCGCCACTGGCAACTCCGGGTGTTGCGGCGCCAACCGGGTCAGTGTGTCGATCCAGTCAAGCAACGCCGAACTCGGTGCCAGCGCCAGGTTCTGGTCGTGCAAAGGCAGCATCGACGGCTCCAACTCGCCGTAACGGGCGAGCGCCGCAAGAATGGGCAGCGACTTTGTCCACGCGGAGCCCCGCTCGTATGGCGCTCGCGGTTGGGCTAGGGACGGTAGGCGTTCCTTCAGGCCGGTCAACATCCGTTGGCGGAGGTCGTCGGGAATCGCTCTACCCGCCACATCGGCGATGGTCAGTACGTAGGCGGTCAGCGTCGTGGATCCCTGAAGTCCCTCCCGCGGGAAGAAACGCAGCAACCCCCAATGGTCGAGTGCGGCTGTGGCCGTCTGCATGGCCGTCGCCCAGCGTTCCGGGCTGGCACCGAGTACTACGGCTGCCGACACCTGTTGCTCGATGCACGTATACGGATACCGTCCCATGTGGTCTCGGACCGCGTCGAGGCCGACACCCAGCGTCGGCATCAGGGCGACGCGTACGCCGCCTTTGCCAGGCAACGCCTTCGCCGGCTTCTCGACGGGCAATTCGGCGGACTCGTCGAGTTGTCTGATCGTCGCCTGCTGGACTTCGACTGGTACGAGCGGGAGCACCTGTTGGGTGGTCTGGAGCCTGTCGGTAGCCGAATCGGCCGTGGCGTCGACCTGCCAGGAGACCTCGAGCACTCCGTTCGGAACCGTGACCGTCCAGGCGAGTTCGCGCGATCCGCCGGGGGTCAGCGTCACGTGTCGTGCGTCCAGTGGTCGACCGTTCAGGGATGGGACGACCTCGACGTCCTGTGTGCGCTGAGTCGGGTTCTGCACGGTGAAGGCAGCGTCGAAGCGGTCGCCCTCGCGGACGGTAGGAGGCAAACCTGCGTGGACGATGAGATCCTGCGTGGTCCGAATGGATGTCTCGCCTGTACCGAACAGGTCCGTGCCGGCCTCGGCGACCGCTGCGATTCGAAAGGAGGTCAGCAGATCGTTCAGCGGGAAGGCGACCTCGGCCTTGCCGTGGTCATCGAGGAGTACGCGCCCCTGCCACAGCACGAGCCGGTCGAAGTCTTTTCTCGCCACGGGACCCTCTTCAGGCCGGCTGGCAGTGCCTAGCTGGTAGGTGTGATCGAAGATGACGTCCCCGGGCGAAGGCATCTCGAAGTTGTCACGGCGACCATACGACCCTGTGACAACCATCTCGTAGACCGCGCCCGCCCGTGGATCGGACGGCTGGGGCGGGTAGTCGATCGTTCGGTACAGCCCGCGGAGCCCGGTCGCGGATTCCGTGTCGACGCGGCGCCAGTTCATCATGCGCTCAAGGATGCGCCAGCTCGCATTGGGCCAACGCTCGAGCAGCGCTTCGTCCACGACGGCGATCGCGACTTCGCCGCCGCCGGCTGGCTCGCCGTCTGGTCTGGTGACTTCGATGCCGACCTCCACCGCGTCGCGCACGCGGTAGACCTCGCGGTCGGTGCGAACCGCGACGTTGAGTTCGTGGTGTGCCGTGTCGACGCGGATCCAGGTCTTTGCCCGCAGCGAATTGGGTCCGGCTGCATCCGATGGCTTGATCGGCCGCCCGTCGGCGCCGACGAGAGTGGCGGCATCGACGTCCGCCAGGACGGGCGCCGGTGCGATGCGGCCGCGGATCGCCAGCACGGCTACCTCGATGTTCGGCGCGTACCGTTCATGCACCGGCACCGAAATCACGGACGCCGGCCCGCGAACGGGCGTGACAAAGGCATCCAGAATGCCTTCGCGCTCGACTGTGACCAGGGCCGTCGCGTCTTCGAACGTGGTGCTTGCCTCGACTCTCGCGACCTCGCCGGGCATATATGGCGTGCGCGATCCTTTGCGCCTCCGATTGAGATCGGTCAGAACCAGGTGTTGCCCAGATGCGCGCCGGTCGGGATAGACCGAATGCTCGAATTCACCCATGCGGCCTTCGGCGTCGGCGACACGGGAACTGACGATGATGCTCTGTGCCGACGAGTCGCCCGGCAGGTCGCACGTGATGTGGCCGTCGGTGTCGGTGACGCCCGAGCAGTCGCCGACAAACTCGGCGGGTGGGCTTGCGCCGTAGCACGACGTGCGGAAGCCGCCCGCCAGTCTCGCTACTGTGGAGAAGTGTCTGCCTGGTACGGCATGTAACGTCGCGTCTACCTCGCGACCGGCGACCGGCGCCTCGTCTAGGTCCAGCACTTCGATCCGGATCCGTCGTTGCCCTGACGGACTGTAGCCGGCGTTGTCGGCGCTGACGTGGAGTGCGGCCGGCAGCAGTACGGTCCAGGCCTCCGTGGTCACCTTCTCGCCACTAGCGTCGAAATAGTCCATCTCCACGGAGAGCCTCGCCCCGAGTCCGACGTCGGGCAGATTGGCTACCCGATGGGTAGCGCGGCCGTCGGCGTCCAGCGTCAGTTCGGCCTCGGTCTCCACGTCCGGTCGGCGGGTTCCGAGAACTGTGCTGTCGGGTTGGAACAATGTACGCACGGTGACCGCGGCCCGTGCGGCACCGCCGCCACCGAGGTAGGACACCGACAGCCCCAGGGGCACGACATCCGGGTCGACCATCGTCCGCCCGGGTACGGTGATCTCGCCGCGCATCGCGCCGACCCGAAACTCTTCGACTCGGAATGCACCGCCGCGCCAGTCGGTCCCGTGCAGCCGTAGGCGAGCGTCGTACCAGCCAAGCTGGGCGGTCGGGGGGAGATCGAAATGTGCAAGCGCGTTGCCGCGCGCGTCGACGCCGACCGGCATCGAGAAGGACTGGCGCGAGCCGTCATGCTCCAGCACCAGCTCCCCCGTCGCCGGTAACTTGGCGGGGATTGCCAGACCGTCGGAAACCGGCGTTCTGAGCACGAGCTTCATGGCGACGCGTTGTCCGGGCATGTACAGCGAGCGGTCGAAGACGACGTGTAGCAAGGTGTTCGGCGTGGTCAGTTCGATGCGCCGGTCGCGCATCGCCCATCTGTCGCGTTCCCAGCCCGTGATCACGAAGCTGAAGTCGTCGTCCGTGCGCGCCGACACCAGGTAGTCGCCGTAGAAAGGGTGGCAGTCGCCGGTCTGGGGTAGAGCCGACTGTATCCGCGCCAGGCCTTGGTCGTCGGTCTCGCCGCTCCAGAGTGCCTCCCCTGTGCAGGTGTCCGCGACCCGGACACGGGCGCCGGCGACCACCCCGGCATCGGCTAGGCGGGTCACCCACACCACGGACGACTCGCGTCCACGGATCAAGTGCACGGCCATATCCGTTACGAGGGCGCCCGCGGCCACGTGGTCGAAGCCGCCGATTGGGGGCGAGCGGGGCAGGGCGATCTCCAAGGCGCGGTATCCGCGGGCCGCGGGGAGGGCCAGCAACTGGTACGGAATAGACGTGTCGACAACGGCATGCCACGGCGTGCCGACGTCGTCGGGAAGGACGGGAACTGGCGAACTCGGCCAGTTCCACGGCCGGTCGTACGTACGGTAGGGCTTGCCGGCGGGATCGTAGTGCACGGTTTGGACGGTCGTGGCGGCGACTCGGCGGAGAAGGTCTAGAACGTCGGCGTCGCCGTCGGCCCCGACCACGCGGCCGTTGACCCGGCAGGGCAAGCAGTCCGCCAACTCTGTCGGGCGACGAAGCAGCAAGGGGATGGTCGGCTTGGCACCGACCTCTATCACGGTCAGGTCACCGAAAAAGGTGGCACCGGGCGGCAGCCGACGCGTTCGCACAGGCATTGGGAAGTCGTCGACGTTGGCGAGCGGTCGCCCATCGATGTCTCGCACGGATCCGGTCAACTCGATCCGGTAGACCGCGTCTTCGATCAGTTGCCCGGGGAAGTGGACCGATCGAATCTGCGGCCCGAGGTCATCGGCTTTGATCGTCGCTGGCTGGTGCGACCCGTCCGGACCGACGAGACGAAAGCTCGACGCGAACTGGCGCGGAAAGGGGGCAGTGAAGCGGATGCCTAGCGCGACCGGCAGACAGCCGCCGAGCGCACGTGTGCATTCCGCGCGTGCCTCGAAGGCCGGGCGTGTGTGGAACTCCAGCACTTTGTCCTTCCGGAGACTGCTGACCATCGATCCCCGCGATCCGCGCGCCCCACACCAGCGCAACGGCCTTGCCGGGGGCGAGCGTGTCCCGGCAGCGTACGAGTACGATTCGGCGCAGTGCTTCTCGACGCCTGCGGTCATCGCCGATGAACGGCGGTAGGTACGTGCTAACGGTGTCGACCAGGTCTTCCAACCGGTGACGCTGGTGTTCGTCCAATAGGCCGAGGATCTCTTGCCGCTCCTCACCCCGAAGCACGTCGACGGCGGTGGTTTGCCGGCCGGCGTCGTGTTGGCACTGGGCATGGGCGGCAATGGTCGCGCCTTGCGCCGGGGCGTCCAAGCCGAGCAAGAAAACTTGGTGTTCGTCGACGATGCTGTCCGGCTTGGGAAGGCTGTCGCGAACGCTCGGACCGCCGGTGTTGAAAGCGAAGCTGCGCTCGCCTTCGAGTCGGTGTCCGCCGAGGCCTTTTACCCCGCGGCGCAGACGAAATCGGCATTGCACCGCGCCGGGCACGTCGTGGTCGAAATCGTAGACCCACGTGCGCTCGTCCAGCCAACGGCCATCACCTTGGGTCGGACATTGAATGCGGAACGGATCCCGCAGGTCGGGATCGCCTAGCTTCACCATGTCCGCAGAGAACCGCGCGACGGCTTGGCGAGCGTCCTTGCTGTGACCGGTTGGGGAGAACGCTTCAACGCGTGGCGCGGCATGCGCCGCGCCGCCGAGGCCGACGACGATGCCGAGGGACGATGCGAGGGCGAACCTTCGCACCGACGTCGAACGGAAGGGCCGCGGTCCCATCACATGCTCCGCGTTCTCCCACCGGCGTCGCGAATGCACCTGTCAATGGACATCCGGCTCACTCAAGTCATCTAGAGCTTCATCGACGCCGCATCATCCGAAGGTCTCAACGCGCCGATCCGTTCCTCCTCGGGCACTGCGAACGCGCGGGCCGGACTGCCCACCCGCCCGTAGGCGTTCCACAGCCCGAAGCCCAACCGCCGCAGTAGTTCCGGCGAGCACTGCTCGTAGACCTCCGGCAGAATGCCGAGCGTGTAGTTCTCCTGGGTACGGAACTGCGGTCCGCAGAAGGTGGCGAGCAGGCCGAGTCGCACGCGGTCGCTGGTGTTGGCACCCGTGCCGTGCCAGGTGCGCCCTTCGAAGATGACGGCGGTTCCCGCGGGACCCTCGGCGGCGATAGGCTGCAGGCCCAGCGTCTCGGTGGGTTGCCGCCCGGTCCGGTGGCTTCCGGGCACCAGCCGCGTGCCGCCGTTGTCGGCCGTGAAGTCGTTCAGCATGTAAAGCACGTTGCACGCGGACGGCGGTGGAATCTGCACCACTTCGGCCTCGTCGTTGTCGCGGTCGAAGTCGAGGCGGGTGATGTTTCCGGGTCGCACGGGCGTGTCTTCGGGTCGAGAAGACGCCGGCATCCACCACTGGTCCGTATGCAGTTTCATCTCCGCCCCGCCGGGCTTGGCGATGTTCGCGGACAGGGTCGAGAGCTGGAACTCGCGGCCCAGGATGTGCGCGACCACTTCGGAGGTTCCGGGGTGCATCGCGACCTGGCGGAACTCCTCGCCCTTGTTGATGAGCATCCACAGGCGCTGGTTGACGCCGCCGTTTCTTGCGCGGAATGCACTGTCCGGTTCGTCCGTGAAGTTCCTCGGCATGGGCTGGGCGCGCCCGCCGTCCTCGAAGGCGAGGCCCGACTCCAGCTCGGCCTGCGCTTGCTCGACGAGCCTGTCCCGCACCGCGGTCAGGAAGTCGCCCTCAAGGGCGCGCTCGTAGACGCAATAGCCGAACTCGTCGACATCGCGCTTGAGTTGCCCGATGTCCCGTGTCGGCTGCGGCAGCGGCTCGTTGACGCCTTGCACGGCAAGTCCTCCGGTTCGACAGACGGTCAAGAGTGTACGCTCAACGAGTCTTGAAACATGCGGAGAGGAAAATGACCGTCATCAAGGTGATTGGCGTTCTGTCGGTAGCCAAGATCGCGGGTGCGATCGGTGCGCTTGTGGGACTCGTTTTCGGCATCCCGTTCGCCGTCGTGATCTACTTCACGGGATCCACGTGGCAAGTGATAGCAGCCGTCGCGTTGCCCTTGCTCTACGGAGGCGCGGGCTTTGTCGGTGGCGCACTTTACGCATGGCTCTACAACGTCGTCTCCCGCTGGGTCGGCGGAATCGAGGTCGACCTCGTAGCCGAGTAGCGACTTCCCGCGGACGGCGTATGATTGGCCCCTTGAGCAAACGGGAGGGGAGACACCCAATGCCACACGATCTCGTAATCCGCGGCGGCAACATCGTCGACGGCACCGGCGCTGAGCCATTCACCGGCGATGTCGCCGTGGACGGCGCAACCATTTCCAAGGTCGGCAAGGTCGACGACCGGGGCGACCGCGAAGTCGATGCAGAAGGCCACGCCGTAACGCCTGGCTTCGTCGATCTGCACACCCACTTCGACGCCCAGGCGGGTTGGGATCCGTTGTTGACGCCAGTGTCCTGGCACGGCGTCACGACGGCGCTCTTCGGCAACTGTGGCGTCACCTTCGCGCCGTGCAAGCCCGCCGACCGCGAGTTCCTTGCCGGCATGATGGAAACGGTGGAGGACATCCCCAAGAACGCGATCCTGACCGGCTTGCCTTGGGACTGGGAATCCTACGGGCAGTACCTCGATTCCATCGAGAAACTCGACCCGGCGATCAACATCACGGGCCTCGTCGGCCACTGCGCGTCCCGCTTCTACGTGATGGGCGAGCGCGCGATCACCGACGACGCGACCGAGGACGAGATCCGCCAGATCGCAGCCCTGGTCGGCCAGTCGGTGAAGGAGGGCGCGATCGGCTTCTCGACGAATCGACTCCCGGGACATGTGCTGCCGGACGGTCGCTCGATCCCGGGCACCTTCGCCCAGCCGGAAGAGCTTGTCGCGATCTCGGAGCAGGTCGGCAAGCACGGCGGCATCCTGCAGAGCGTCCTGAACTACAGCAAGCTCGACGACGAGATGGCCATCCTCACGAAGCAGGGGCGGGCCGGACGCACGAGGATGCTGTTCAGCGCCCCGTACAACCCGGGCACCAACGGCCAGCGTACCGGCTACGACGAGGCGATCGCCTCGATGAAGGCCGAGGGCATCGACATCAGCGGCCTGACCCTGCCACGCAGCGGTGGTTTCCTGTCCGGCTTGAAAACCGACATCCTGTTCGCACCGGGTGCTGGCCTGCGACCGCGCGAAACCACCGCGTGGGGCAGCCTCGTGAAGCTCGACTTCGAGGCGCGGCTGGCCGCGATCCAAGATGCGGATACGCGCGCGAAGCTCGTCGAGGAGGCGAAGGCCGATCCGAGTATCGAGGAACGGGCTGCGAACTATTTCTGGCTCGGCGACGAGGATCGCCCGCAGTACGTCAAGCCGGCGGAGCAAAGCCTGAAGAGCCTCGCCAAGGCGGCGGGCAAGCACCCGGTGGAGATCTGGCTCGACAAGATGCTGGAGACCGAGGGCCAGGCGATGTTCCACGTGCGCTTCTTCAACACCGACCTCGAGGCCTTGCCTGGCTTCCTGAAGGAGGATTGGGTGCTGCCGGGCATCGGTGATGCGGGTGCACACGTCAGCCAGATCATGGACTCCGGCTGGACGTCGTTCCTGCTCTCGCACTGGGTGCGCGAGAAGGGCGAGTTCAGCATCCAGGAAGCCGTCCGGCGCATGACCAGCGCCTCGGCCCGGGTGCTGGGATTCGAGGACCGTGGCACGCTGCGCGAGGGCATGAAGGCGGACATCAACGTCATCGACATGGCCCGCGTCCGGGAACGGCAGCCCAAGCTGGTGCACGACTTCCCCGGCGGCGCGCCGCGGCTGATCCAGAAGGCGGTCGGCTACAAGGCGACAGTCTGCAACGGCACCGTGATCCTCGCCGACGACGAGCACACGGGCGAGCGGGCAGGGCGCGTACTGCGGAACCCCTCCGCGGCTTAGCCGGCGGTCGGGCGCGGCTTCATGAGTGTTGCGCCCGGCACCCCGGGTCGGCTTCATGTACTCGGGAAGCTGCCTTTGCGGTGACATCGCCTTCGTCGTAGACGGCCTCATCGAGCACGTGGATCAATGCCACTGCTCGATGTGCCGCAAGGCCCACGGTGCCGCGTTCGCCACGTATGGTGGTGCGGCGCCGGAGGACTTCCGGATGCTGCGCGGCGAATCCCTGGCCCGGAGCTATCGATCCTCGCCAATCGGTAGGCGGCCCTTTTGCCCGCGTTGCGGGTCCGTCGTGCCACGGGCGGTTCCGGGCACACCCGTTGCCATCGCATTGGGCAACGTGGCACAGACCCCCGCCGCACGGCCGAAATCGCACTTCTTCGTGGGCTCGAAAGCGCCGTGGCACGAGATCCCCGACGATCTGCCGCAGTTCGACGAATACCCGGCGTCGTTCGGGTTCGACGCCTCCGTCACGTGGCGGCCGGTGCGCTCGACGTCGCCCCCTGGCAGAACGGGTGGCAGTTGCCTATGCGGCGCCGTCGCGTTCGAGTTCCGCGGCCGGCCCGTGGAGATGGTCAACTGCCACTGTCGGGCCTGCCGGCGTGCCGTGAGCGCGGGATTCGCCACCTATGTCACCATCGAACGCGAAGCCTTCCGTTGGACGGCGGGCGAGTCGAACGTGGTCCGCTTCTCGAAGCCCGGATCGCTGCACGCCTCGTCCGCTTTCTGCAGTACCTGTGGCTCGCCGATGCCCCGCTCGGCGCCATCGGGACGTATCGACGTACCCGCCGGGAGCCTGGACGACGATCCGGGCTTACGTGCGGGAGCCAACCTCCACGTCGCGGAAAAGGCGGACTGGGTTGTGCTGGACCCTGACCTTCCTGCATTCGCCACGGTCCCCGACGAGTGATCTTCGACGCCAGACCGGTCGACTGAGCGTTTGCGGTATTGTTGCGTCTTCGCAATCGCGGCAAGGCATCGACAAGGATCGAAGGTGACACCTCGCCGCGTCGGCTCCGGCTTGATCTTCGTGACTCCCCTTCTGGTAACCGTTGTTGCGCTGGCAGACGGACGCAGAGAGGGCAGCCCGACCGATCTCGCGTGGCTTCGCGGCGAGGTAGGCGACGGTGCGCTGGTTCACCATGCCGACGGGCGCATATACCTCACCGAACTGCTCACCGCCGAGACCGTCCACGTCGGCAACGGCAACCAGCCGGAGTTTTCGCCGGACGGCACCAAGTTCGCATGGATCGACGGCGGCGCGGCCAAGGGCCGCTTGCGCAAGGGTGATCCGACCGTTCACGTGATCGCCGAAGGCGTTCGCCGTGAGGGCGGCGTCCATTGGCTGTCCAACAGCGAAGTGGCCGTCGTGCTCCGGCGGGACGGCGACAGGAAGTGGTTTCGCGTTTCCCTCGACGGTCGCCAAGCGGAGATTCCCGAGTTGACCGCCCTGGGAACCGGGGGCTATGAATGCGATGTCCGCCAGGCCGAGGACGGTGTCTGGTCGTACGTTGCCGACGAAGCCTGGCGGACTTCGGACGGGCGGCGCGGTCGGGTTGCGGGGACGTGTTCGGTCAGCCTGTCGCCGGACGGCCGTTCCGTCACCTCGCTGCACGACGACCACAAGACGGCCGCAATCCAGGCGATCCGTCCGGGCGGCGTGGAGCGCACGCTCCACTGGCGCTACGAGGGCGGCTTCGACAATCACCGCTGGGCGAGTGCGTCGGCCGCCTATATCGTCGTGGTTGACGAAGTCCACCAAGAGTCCAAGGACGTCACTTACCCGGTGGTGATGAGCGCCGATGGGCAGCGCAGCACGCGCCTCGGCAACAAGGGTTTCGCGCGCCATGGCGTCTACGGCGACTTCGTTGTCGGCGACGGGGTCGGCAAAGGCTGGCTCGCCGACTGACCGAGGGAGGCAGGTTTTCGATGTTGGCCATTGACACGCGCGGCCGCGGATTCGCCATGGCGGCTTGTGTGCTGGCGGGGACCTTGGCGCTGGCGGACGGGGACGCCAAAGAACGGCCTACCGATCTCGAGTGGCTCCGTGCCGAAGTCGGCGACGGCGCCCTGATCCACCACTCCGATGGACGCATCTACCTGACGGAACTCGCTACTGCGGATAGCGTCCTCGTCGGCAACGGCAACCAGCCGGAGTTCTCGCCGGACGGCACCAAGTTCGCGTGGATCGATGGCACCGCCGCCAAGGGTCGCTTGCGCCGCGGGGACTCGACGATCCATGTCATCGCCGAGAATGTCGAACGGTTGGGCGGCGTGCATTGGCTGTCGAACACGGAAGTCGCCGTCGTTTTGCGCAAGGAGGACGGTGAGGTTGGGGAACAAGGGTCTCGCGCGGAACATGGTCTACGGTGACTTTACCGTGGGGGACGGCGTTGGCCAGGGCTGGCTCGCGCCCTGACCAGGCATAAGATGATCGGACTCAAGCGTGGGGCGTGGGCCGCCGTGGTCGGCCTGCTCGCGGCTTGTCTCTTTGCCCAAGCGGAGTGGCCGCCGAGCACGGACGGGCTCGTGTTCCTCTGGGAAAACGGCGAGGCATCCAACACGGTGCCGACCGGTGACGGTATCGGCAGGCTGTGCCGGCTCATCCCCGAGGCTGGTGCCGTGTTCGACCGCTTCTGGGCCATGGATTTGAGCGCTGGCGCTTTCCGCGCGGAAGCCGAAACGGACGCCTTGCTGCGCGACGCGATCCGGGACAGCGAAGCTTTCACCATCGAGGCGGTACTGACGAGCACTGGCGAGGCGGCCGAGGGTTTCTACGAAATCATGTCGTTCGGCTTGTCGATCGGAGCCGCAGGCCGGTGTAACGCGTTCCGCCCGGAGGCGGATGCGTGCAAGCGGTACGGGTTCGTACTCGGCGGGCGTTTCAACCTCGTTTTCTTCGGCTTGGCCGGGCCGGAGTCGCAGGGTTTTCGGGTCTTCGACGTCGGCTTCCAACTCGGCGAAAGGCCGCGCCATGTGCTGATCACGTACAACGCGGGTGAGCTCGACATCTACCTGGACGGCGGATCGCGGCGGTTCCCCCAGGCCGAGTTCGATCTGTCGTCGAGCGCCGACGCCGCGTTGGCGTTCGGCGCGCCGGGCACGTGGAACGGCAGCGTCGAGAGCGTTGCCTTGTACACGCGGGCGTTCAGCGCCACCGACGCGGCGGCGCACTACAACGCCAACGTCGCACGGCTGGCGGGCCGTTCGCCACTGCCCGTGCTCGAGGTCGACGCACGACTCGTCGAGAAGCGCCCCATTCCGAGGGCCGAGGTGTATCCGAACTCGCTCGTGGTCTACGACTACCGCGTCTCGACGGTTCACGAGGGTGAGTATGGTGAAGAGAAGCTGCTCGTCGCCCACCGTGGCAACCTGAACGGCAGGCGCAACCGCGTTGTCGGCGATCTGATTGTCGGGCGGCACTACGTCCTGAAACTCGAGCCGTTCGAGGGGCATCCGCAACTTGGCGGCCTACAGATTGTGGGCAACGACGAGGATTGGCACCTGCCCCTCTTCTACGCGGTATCCGAACCGACGGCAGCCGAATAGCGGAATCCGCGCGGGATGGTCTTTTCATCCTACGTGTTCGTTTTCGTGTTCCTCCCGGGGGTTCTCGTGGCCTACTACGTCGCGCCGCGCAGGATCAAACACGCACTCCTCGCGCTGGGGAGCTACGGCTTCTACGGCTGGGCGAATCCCGCTTTCGTCTTGCTCATGTTGTTCAGCACGGCCGTGGACTACCGCTGCGGCCTGATCGCCGGCCGCAGAGATGCCGGGGACGGGGCGCGGCGGGCCGCCCTGGTGACGTCCATCGTCACGAACCTGGGCCTCCTCGGCTTCTTCAAGTACGCCAATTTCGGCATCGACAACTACAACGCGCTGGTGACGGCGCTCGGCGGCGACCACCTGCAATGGGAGACCTTCTTCCGGATCACGCTGCCACTCGGCATCAGTTTCTACACCTTTCAGTCGATGAGCTACACCATCGACGTCTACCGGCGCCACGCCGAGCCGGTCCGCAATTTCGTCGACTTCGCCTGCTACGTTGCGCTCTTCCCGCAACTGGTCGCGGGGCCCATCGTCCGCTTCCGGGAAATCGCGGATCAACTCGCCGAGCGTGGCCACAGCGTCGCCAAGTTCGCCCGTGGTGTTTCGTTCTTCGCCTTCGGCATGGCGAAGAAGATCCTCATCGCCAACCCGTGCGGAAAGATCGCTGACGTCTGCTTCGACGCCGGCTCCCTGACCGTCGTGGACGCGTGGTACGGGATCGTCGCCTATTCGTTCCAGATCTACTTCGACTTCAGCGCCTACAGCGACATGGCCATCGGCTTGGGGCTGATGCTCGGGTTCGCGTTTCCGAAGAACTTCGACTCGCCGTATCGATCGCAATCGATCACGGAGTTCTGGCGTCGTTGGCACCTGTCGCTGTCGTCGTTCCTGCGCGACTACCTGTACATCCCGCTGGGAGGCAACCGCAAGGGGGAGGTGCGCACCTACGTCAACTTGATGATGGTGATGCTGCTCGGCGGCCTATGGCACGGCGCGTTGTGGAACTTCGTCATCTGGGGCGGCATCCACGGCGCGATGCTTGCGTTGGAGAGGCGATTTGAAAAAGACAGCCTCTATCGACGTCTGCCGGCACCGGTGAAGATGGCGCTGACGTTCCTGATCGTCACCATCGCCTGGGTGTTCTTCCGGGCGCCAACGCTCGGCGAGGCCCTCGACTACCTTGGCGCGATGTTCGCCCTGGGTCCGCAGACGGCAGGCGGGCCGATGATCGCCGGGCTGATCTACCAGCCGTACTACCTGCTCGTGATGGCCGTCGCGGCGGGCGTCGTCTGGCTCGCGCCGCAGACCTGGGACTACACGCGCCGAATGACCTGGCCGAAGGCCGCGTGGGGCGCCGCGGCGTTCGTGGTCGCCCTCGCGGTGATGATGGGCCAGGCGTTCAATCCGTTCATCTACTTCATCTTCTGACATGGCGTCGTTATCCATTGAGCGTGAAAGGCAGGCCCGGGAGGAAGTCGGCGTCACGTCCTACTCGCGCGGGGTGAAGTGGTTCCTGTCGGCGTTTTTCGTGGTGACGGTAGCCGGGGGCACGGTCTGGCACTTGGCGTCGGACCTTGTCGACACGCCCCGCCCATGGCCGCGAATCCTCGACCCGACGCGCCTGCTGCCAGCACCGGAGGAAGTGCGTGCAGTGGCCGCGGAGGCCGGCTGGGCGGCCGCGCTCAAGGCCGCGAACGACCGGATAGGCACGAACATCGCCGACTACGAGACTGACCTCGAGGATGGCTCGCCGGTGATCGATGCGCTCATGCCAACGGTTAACGCCGTCGTGACGGACCTCCTTGGGGGCTCGACGGAGTCGGTCTATCGCGGTCGCGACGGCTGGTGGTTCTTCCGGCCGGACATCGACTACGTGACCGGACCTGGATTCCTGACGCCTCGCCGCCGGGTAGAGCGAGCATGGGATCCACTGCCGGCTCTCGACGAGTTCCATCGGGCACTTGCCGAGCGAAAGATCGCTCTCATCGTCGCCCCGATTCCCGTGAAGCCGAGCATCTACCCGGAGCGGTTCAGTGCCCGCTTCGAAGGCGGGCAGACCGCGATCCAGAATCCCTCCTACGCACAGTTTCTCGCGCGCTTGGACGACGCTGGCATCGCGCATGTCGATCTGGGTGCCCTGCTCTGGGAAGCTCGGAAAACCGAGGGATCGGTGTTCCTGACCACCGACACGCACTGGTCACCCGTCGGGGTCGCCTTGGGCGCCGCAGCACTCGGCGAGGCGATCGAGAGGATGGGGGTCTCGTGGGAGCGGTTCCAGGTCTCGTATGCGCGCACACCGACGGAGGTCGCCGGCCGCGGCGACACCATTGCCATGCTGGACCTGGCCCGCCGAGGGGTGGAGACGGTCACGCTTCAGCGGATCTCCAGAGACGGACAGCCTTGGGCACCGCAACCCAACGCGGAAGTCCTCCTGCTCGGCGACAGTTTCACCAACATCTTTGCCCTGCCGTCCTTGGGCTGGGGCAGCGGCGCAGGCCTGGCGGCGCAGTTGAGCGCGGCGCTCGGCAGGCCGGTGGATGCGCTCGCGATCAACGACAACGGCAGCTACGCCACCCGCGCGGCGCTGGCGTCGGGCATCCGTCGGGGACGGGACCGCCTGTCGGGCAAGAAGGTCGTCGTCTACGCGTTCGCCAGCCGCGAACTCGCGTTCGGCGATTGGCGGACAGGCTACCGCTACGACGACTGAACCGACTGCGGCGTCCGCCTTTGCAACCACCCGGCGCTATCGTAAGGTGCGACTGTGCAAAAGCGAAAACTGCCCATCGGGATCCAGACCTTCCGCAAGATCCGGGAGGACGACTACTACTACGTGGACAAGAGCGCCTACTTGGCGCAGCTCAACGACGAGGGCACCCACTTCTTCCTGTCGCGCCCGCGGCGCTTCGGCAAGAGCCTGTTCCTCGACACCCTGAAGGAACTCTTCGAAGGCAGCGAAGAGCTGTTCCGCGGCTTGGCCATCCACGGCGATTGGGACTGGTCGGTGCGCCATCCAGTCGTTCGGTTGAGCTTCGGCGGGGGCAACTACACCGATCCGGGTCAGGTCCGGGCCTCAGTGGCGGAGCAACTGGCTTCCATCGAACGCGCCAACGACATTGCCGCCGAGTTCGAAACGGCGGGGGGACGCCTGGCCCACTTGCTGGAGTCCCTGCATCGTCGCGCGGGACGCCGCGTGGTTGTATTGGTGGACGAGTACGACAAGCCGATCCTCGACGCGCTGGAGTACCCGGAGGTCGCCCGGGAGAACCGGGACTTCCTGCGCGGTTTCTACAGCGTCATCAAGGATGCGGACGCGCATGTGCGGTTCGCGTTCCTGACCGGGGTGAGCAAGTTCTCGAAGGTCAGCCTGTTTTCCGGACTCAACAACTTGACGGACATCACCCTGGAGGCGCGCTACTCGGCGATTTGCGGCTACACCGAGGCGGACTTGGACGACGTCTTCGCCGCCGAGCTTCCCGGCCTCGACCGGGCGCGGATTCGGGAGTGGTACAACGGCTACGCGTGGCTCGGCGAAGAGAAGGTCTACAACCCTTACGACGTGCTTCTCCTCTTCCGCAACCGTCGTTTCGATGCCTACTGGTTCGAGACCGGTACGCCCCGGTTCCTGGTCGACACGCTCTTCGAGCGGCGGGTGACGACCATGGCGCTCGCCGAGATGGTCGGCGGCGTGGAGCTTCTGTCGGCGTTCGACGTGGGCCAGATTGGCACCGAGGCGCTGCTGTTCCAGACGGGCTACCTGACGGTCCGGTCCGTGGACGACGTAATCGGCGAGCAGCTGTTCCGCCTTGGCTATCCGAACCGGGAAGTGCGCCAGAGCCTCAACCGGGCGCTCTTGGGGAACCTCGTCAAGGACGTTGGCCGGGAACTCAAGAACAGCATCCGGCTCACCGAATTGCTCGCCGCGAACGACTTCGACGGCATGCGCGATCTCTTCGAGGCCTTCTACGCAAGCATCCCGCACCAGTGGTACACGAACAACGACATCGCCGACTACGAGGGCTACTACGCGAGCGTCTTTTACTCGTACTTCGCGGCCTTGGGACTCGACATCGTGGTCGAAGACTCAAGCAGCCACGGCCGCCTCGACATGGCGGTACGCGCCAACGGCCGCGTGTATCTCTTCGATTTCAAGGTGGCGGAGCAGTCGCCGCCCGGGTCGGCCCTCAAGCAGCTCGAGAAGAAGGACTACGCCGCCAAGTACCGCGCCTCGGGAGAGCCGATCCACCTCGTCGGTGTGGAGTTCAGCAGCGCCGCACGCAACGTGACCGGTTTCGAAGTGGCTCACGCTTGATGTCGAGCGGTCCGGCTGGCGGGACGCCCTGCTGAACAGGCGCGACTTCGTTAACGGGGGAATCCGTGCCGCCAGCGTTGGTACCGTAGCGACCATGATGCCTGGCTGTGGCGTTCTTCGTCCCGCTCCCGGATCGACCGGGTCGCGGCCGGGAGCAGGGCGGGTAGTGGTCGTCGGCGCGGGCATTTCGGGCTTGGCGACCGCGACGGCGCTTCGCGACTTGGGTCTTCACGATGTGGTCGTCTTGGAGGCGCGCGACCGCATCGGCGGCCGCATCTGGACGAGGCGGATCGGCGATGGCGTGCCTGTCGATCTCGGCGCGTCTTGGATACATGGCGTCGAAGGCAATCCGATCACCCGGATCGCCGCCGAGAACGGCATTGAGCTCTCGGCAACCGACTATGGCAATGCGTCCGTGCACTTCCACGACCGCGAGGAGGCGCCGACGCGGCCCGGTCTCCTCCGGGGCTTTTGGGCGTTGGCTCGTCGACGCCCGAATGCGCCCCTTGGTGATGTGTACGAGCGTTACGCGGCGTCGCTTTCCGAAAGGGATAAGCATTTCCTCGCGTACGTGCTCAACACGGCCGTCGAGCACGAGTTCGCAGCCGACATTGCGGACCTGTCGTTCCGGAGCGTCAACGGTGGGGAGGAGTTCGGCGGAAGCGACGCGGTCTTCCCCGCCGGGTACCACCAAGTCGTGGACCGCCTGGCCGAGGGCGTGGACATCCGCCTTGAGCATGCGGTGACGCAGATCGACTACGCGGGACCGGGCGTCGTCGTCCATACCGGTGCCGCTACGTTGCAGGCGGATGCGGTGGTCGTCACCGTCCCGCTCGGCGTCCTCAAAGCGGATTCCGTAGTGTTCCGGCCTGATCTTCCGCGCCGGACGCGGCGCGCGATCGACGAACTCGGCATGGGCGTTCTGAACAAGACCTGCCTGCTTTTCGAGGATGTCTTCTGGGAAAAGGACGTCGAGTTGATCGGCTATGCGGGGGAGAAGACCGGGCAATGGGCGGAGACACTCAACCTCTACCCCTACACCGGGCAGCCGATTCTCATGATGTTCAACGCGGGCTCGTTCGGTGCACGGATCGAAGAGATGCCCGACGCGGAGATCGTGGCCCAGGCCCTAGCGGCACTTGAGGTCATGTATGGGCGCGTGCCACGGCCGAAGCACTCGCGGATCACGCGTTGGCGGTCGGATCCGTGGTCGTACGGGTCGTATTCGTACGTGCCCGTCGGCGCGTCCTTTCGTCGGCACGGGGACCTGGCGAGGCCCGTCGACGACAGGGTCTTCTTCGCAGGTGAGGCGACGCATCAGGATTATCCAGCCACCGTGCACGGCGCGTTCCTGTCGGGTGTGCGTGCGGCGCGTCAAGTTGCGATGGCGGCCGACCCGCAGATGGGGCGGCTTGCCTGACCGCCAAGACTATGAAAACTCGGCGGCTACCACCGAGATTTCATAGTAACGTCCAACGCCATGATCCTTCGGACGGAGCATGCCGCCTCGAGGTCGATCTCGGGCTGTGCGCGGGTCGGTGCCGAATGATGCAAGGTCCGAAGGGCGAACGTGCTCCAGACGAGGTCTTCCACGGCCACGACGACCTCGACTTTCGTCGCGTCGTTCACATCTTCCTGCGCACTTCGCCGTTCATCTGGCCAGCGGTACGCCACCTCGTCGTCTTCATCCTCGTCTCGGTGGCGATCGCCATCTTCAGCGCCGCGCTCCTGTTCATCATCACAGGGCTGATGAACGGCGGGATCGTCGGCGGCAGGCCGCTCGGGCAGTTGCACGTGACGATCTACGGGCTCGATCCGGCGGTGTACGTCGACGTAGGGGAACTCGGGCCCGATGCACGTCGTTCGCTGCGCTGGCTGGTGATTCTCACGACGATTCCGCTCGTCGGGGTGGTGGTCGTCGGGGGCCTTGGGCTCTACTACTACAGCGTCTGGATCTTCCAGGGCATCAACCAGCGCATGCGGGTGTCGCTGATCGACCGCCTGCAGGCGCAGTCGCTCAACTTCCACGCCAACGCGCGGACGGGCGACGCCATCTACCGCGTCTACCAGGACAGCGCGATGGTGACGCAGATCATCCGCGCCATCTTCCTGGAGCCGTTGATGTTCATGGGCCGCTTCCTGTTCGCGGTCGCCATCGTCGCGGCGTTCGATCCTGCCCTTGCGGCGATGTTGGCCGTTGTGACATTGCCGATCCTGGTGTTGGGGCGGGTGTTCTCGTCGCCCCTGCGGCGAGCCTTCCGCACGGCCCGGGAGCGCAACAGCCTGCTCACGTCGTGGATCCAGGAGAGCGTGCTGGGCGTGCGCGTCGTCAAGGCGACCCGCAGCGAGGCGAACCGCGAGCGCTCGTTCCGCGGCTATTCGCTTGGCGCATTCGAGGCGGCCTTCCGGTCGCGTGTCATGTTGACCGTGCTCGGCATCCTGGCCTTCGCCGTGATTGGCCTGGCCGTGCTCGCCACACAGTCCATGGCCGCCATGTGGTCGAACGTGGAAGCCTCGACCTTCGCCCGCAACATCCTGCTGGGCTTCGGCTTCGCGGTCTGGAACCTGGGCTCGTTCACGGCGGCCACGGGGCGCATCGCCGACGGTCTGGGCTCGGTGAACGCATTGATCTCGCTGTGGGGGCGAGCCCAGGACATGGCGGTGGGCTTGGGCCGTGTATTCGAGGTGCTCGATCTCGAACCGGACATCGAGGACGCGCCGGACGCCCGTGCGATGCCGCTCTTTCGCACCGCCGTAATGTTCCGCAACGTGGGTTTCGGCTACCTGCCCGGGCGGCCCGTGCTGACGGACATCGACCTGGAGGCGAAGCCGGGGACGGTCACGGCCATCGTGGGGCCGACCGGAAGCGGCAAGTCGACGATGATGTCGTTATTGCTTCGGCTCGCTGATCCGGACGCAGGCCGGATCGAGATCGACGGAAACGACCTCAAGGATCTCAAGATCGAGTCGCTGCGGGCGCAGATCGCGCTGGCGACGCAGGAGAACATCCTGTTCTCGGACACCGTTCTGGAGAACATCCGCTACGCGGCCCCGGGAGCGACGCGGCAGGCTGCAGTCGAAGCGGCGAAGGTGGCCTGCGCGGACGAGTTCATCACCGCGTTGCCGGACGGGTACGATTCCCCGCTCGGCGAACGTGCGACGAAACTGTCGAGCGGTCAGCGCCAACGCATTGTCATCGCCCGTGCCGTCGTCAAGGACGCGCCGATCCTGATCCTCGACGAGCCGACGGCTGCGTTGGACGCGGAGACCGAACTCGCGGTGCTGGACAACCTGAAGGCCTGGGGACGCGGTCGCTGCATCTTCCTGATCACACACCGCCTGTCCACCATTCGCCAAGCGGACACCGTGGCCTACCTGCGCGACGGCCGCCTCCGCGAGACCGGTACGCATGACGCGTTGATGGCGCGGCCGGATGGGGCCTATCGACGGTTCGTGAGCGCGGAGACCGTGAATCGCGTCGCAGGCGTTGGAGGCAGCTGATGGCGGAAGCGGCACTCGCCGATCGGATCTCGACGGGCGAGACGTTCCGTCTGCTCGGCCGCTCCCTACGTCTTGTGTGGCCGTACCGTCGCCAGATCGGGGTCAAGATCGCGCTGACTTTGATTGGCCTGGCCATCGTGCTGTTCCTGCCGTGGCCGATCAAGATCCTCATCGACCACGTGGTCATGGGCTTGCCGGTCGGCTCGTCGCCGACACCTTACCCGCCCTACGTGAGCTGGTTCGTCGACCTCCTCCACGGCCTGACGCCGTTCGAAATCGTCTGGGTCATCGTCGGCGTCAGCCTGCTCGGCATCGTCCTGGTCGGAGCGTTCGGGGGCGGAGTTGCACGCGACAGTGCGAGCGGAGGACTGTCCGAGGGATTGGACACGGCGACGCAGAGCGAGAACCAGGCCAACGAGTCCGGCAGCCGGGTGAGCGGGCTCCTCGGCCTCTTCGAGTTCCGCTACCAGTTGCGCATCACACACCGCATCAACCATGGCCTGCGAACCCTGCTGTTCGGCCGCCTGATGGCATGGCCACTGACCCGCTTCTCGGACGCGAGCGTGGGCGACGCAGTGTACCGGACCATGTACGACACCCCGGCGATCTCCCGCGTCTGCTACGACATCCTGGTCCTGCCGATTGCGAACCTGTTCGTGATCGCAACGGTGATCTGGACCACCGCGCACAGTTTCAGCGCCGTGCCGTCCATCACCATCGTCGCCTGCCTGGCCGCCCCCATGGTGCTGCTCGGGACCTTCCTGATGACCGGCGTCACTCGGCGGCGTTCGCTCGCCAGTCGCGTCGCGGGGGCTACGACCACGGCCACGGTGGAAGAGGGCATGAGCAACGTCGTTGCCGTGCAGGGCTTGGGCGCCAGCGCGCGGCAGCGGGATGCGTTCGCCGACGACAGCCGGCAGTCGTTCAAGCGCTTCCGGGCGTACATCGTGATGATCATGCTCCTGATCGCCGTCCAGTCCGTCGTCACCGTGTCGCTCGTGTTCTACGTCTTCTTCGACATCTGCGAAGCGATCATCGTGGGCCGGATGTCGCCGGGCGACTTCAGCGTCGTGTACGCCTACTTCGTGCAGCTCGTCGGCAACCTGAGCGGCCTCGGCTCGATGTGGTTCAACCTGCAGAACAACGTCGCCGGAATGCGCCGCGTCTACCAAGTGGTGGACGCCCCCGTGGATGCCGACCTGCAGGGCAACGACATCATTGAACGCCTGGGCCGCGGCGTCGAAGTCGACAACGTGAGCTACCGCTACCCGGACGGGACGCAGGCGGTCCGTGATGCGAGCCTCGAGGGGCGGATCGGCGAGGTGGTCGCCCTTGTCGGCGCGACTGGCGCGGGCAAGAGCACGCTGGCCTACCTGCTCGCGGGATTCGTCCAACCGCAGGCCGGCTCGGTGCGCTTTGACGGCGTGGACGTGCGCAGTTTGAGCGTCGACTGCCTGCGCACGCAGGTCGCCTTCGTATTCCAAGAGGCGTTCCTGTTCGACGACACCGTGGAGAACAACATCGTCTTGAGCGCTCCGGACGCAACCCACGACGAGGTAGTCGAAGCCGCGCGCGTGGCCGGCGCACTCGCGTTCATCGAGGCGTTGCCGCAGGGCTTCGCCACGCGCTTGGGACGAATGGGCGGCACGCTGTCGGTCGGCCAGAAGCAACGCCTTGCCATCGCCCGCGGCCTAGTGAGCAAGGCACCCGTGCTTGTACTCGACGAACCCACCGCATCCTTGGACCCGGAAACTGAGAACGCTCTGGTGGCGGCGCTGGAGGCTGGCCGTCGCGACCGGCTGCTGGTCGTCATCGCCCACCGCCTGAGCACCATCCGGCGCGCCGACCGCATCTGCTTCATGGACGCAGGGCACATCATCGAGACGGGCAGCCACGAGGAACTCATGGCTAGGCCTGCGGGCGCGTACCGGAGGTTCGTGGAATTGCAGGTGGGCGTCGCGACGTAGGACGCGCTAACCCTTCGTGAAGGATGTCAGCCTAGCGTCAGCAGGAGGGCAGGGCGATGGCCCGCCCCACCGAGGCGGCATTCAGAACCGCGAACGGGGAGCAGCGGCTACAAGACAAGCTCCTTAAGGCAGACTATTCGAATTGGCTTGGTGGACCAGAGCGAGAGATCAAAGTGGAAGATGGCCTCGTCACCCGGATCTAGGCCGGCTTCGACTTCATCAAGGTTCAAACCCCTAGTCTTTACGACCTCATGGTCGGCTTCCGTGATCTCCCAAACAACCACGATATCTATCTCGTCGAATAGCTTCGCTTCGTCGTCAAAATCTCGAAACAACGCGGAGAGTGCGTACTTGAACTCAACGACCACATCCGACGATCTAAACTTGGAGTAGAGATCATACTTCGACTTATACCCGGAGAGATACGGCACGAAACCCGGAAGTCGTCCGCGTCCCAGCAACTCGAAAAAGAGAGCAACCACAGTTGCCTCCTGTCCAGATGGACGGCGCGAAAACAGCGTGTTTGGTGAGGCAAGAATTGGCAAGTCACGGATCTCGTTGAAGGTGGCCGTCCGATCCCATGCATCCTGAACATCGGGTTCACCTCCTATGTATTTCTTGATGCCATTGACGAAATCCCTAAAGACATTCGAGGCAATCTCTCTTAGCATTCCGAGTTGGCGTCCTGGAATTGATTTTCGACCAATGTCAAACCGAAGCTGAGGATCGTCCAGGACTATGAAGAAGTTTGGCAAATATCCAGCCGATCCCTTTGGAGGAATGTCCGAACGAATCCCCGTCGGCATACCGCGCGTGGAGGTGTACATGCCGCCGGAAAAGAGGTATTCGGCGTCCCCGTAGTCCTGTTGGCGGACAACTGGGTTCAGGTCGAGAATCTCCTTTTCGATGAGTGACGCACTCACCGACAATGTGTCCCACGATTTACGACTCGGTACGAAACAGGCCCAGAACCTAATTCGTCGCCCACCGCCCTGTCGTGTACCGTCAAGATACACCAGCTTGTTATAAAGTCTTCTGCGCTTCTGCGCATCCGTCTTCTCTCCCGTGTTCCACTCTTGAAAGTCACGCAGTGAAATATACTGTTTACTTGCGAGCCTCTCGGTAGGAAGAAAGTAGCGGCCTTCGACCTCCTTGACATGTTTTTCGCCATTCAGGTCCGTAAACGTGATCACCGTAGAGCTCGTGGCTTCGCCTCCCCAAATTGTTTCCGTGTCGCCAATTGCGGTACGAGAACGCAACACCATCTCCAGTTGGTTCAACGAGAGCTCAAAGAACTCGTAGTCGGTAACGTCCGGGAGAGTAATAGAGACTGTCGTACCGAAATCTCTGCTCTCCTGTCTCGGGTTTATGCTCAGTTTGGGTAAGTTGTCAGTTTTGGAGTCTATCCACGCCCACGCCCCATCGATTGTAGCTTCGGATGCGCCGTTCTCATGCCGGGTTTCAATTCGAAACGTAGCTGAGCTGAAGATGACGAAGCTGACTCCGACCCCCTTCTGGCCGATTAGTGCAGTGTTGTCGATTTTGTCGGACGAGAAAGGAGCTAACAGATTGGGTAGTTTGGTCGGATCGATACCGCACCCGTTGTCTTCGAATTGGATACGTCTGTTGGGTGCGTCGACGGTCAATGCCATGTGGCCTTTGCTCGGTTGCCGTATGCGGATTGCATCAACTGCGTTCTGGGCAAGCTCGGCGATGAGATCCCAGTCGTGGTTATAGCTGTCTATGATATTGCGCACTTGGTGTCGGATTTGCGCTGCGGTGGGAGTCAAAAAGTCTATTGGGCTACTCATGGGTTCCGGCGTCTTTAGTCGAATAGGATGTACTTCGGTTGGGGCGGCTTGTGTGCGGGCAGTGAGTGACGGGCAGCCCGCAGCTGAGCGCCGCAGTGGCGCGGCGCCGAGGGGCAGGAGATCGGAGCGGGCCACACGTCGACGGTACCACACAGGCTACCGTTGCGCACGACCGGCGAGATGCCTCGTCGGGCGAGGATGCCGCCGGAGCCTTGCTCTTCGGCGTGTGCCGACCTCCGGGTGTTCGAGCCGCTCGACGAAGCCGCGGGCGCCGCCTTGGGCCAGCAACAACCCGGTAACGTACCAGCGGTCGAGTTGGCTCGTCCAAGCGGAGGCGACCGATTCGAGGTCGCCCTCGTGCCGTTTGCGCGCGGGAAGCGACGCGAACCGTTCATCCTTGAGGCCGGGACGCGATATCGGCAAGTTCCGCGAAGCCTTCGTCGGTGCAGGTGGTGGTCATCCACTCGTCGTCGCCCGCGGCGGGGAAGCAGCGGTGCGGCGCCATCCACGGGTCGCGGTTGCCGATGCGTTCCGCTTGGGTGCCGCGAAGCGCGTACTCCATCCAGCCGTCGAGGTTGAGTGCCGCTGTCGCTTCCCACAGCGTCACGTCTAGCTGTTCGCCGATGCCGGTCTCGTCGCGGCGCAGTAAGGCGGCGGCTACGGTGTACGCGGCCGTGATCCCCGCCGTCGGGTCCGGCATGGCGACACCGGTTTCCTCGGGTCCTTCGCCCGCGAGTCCGGAGGAAGAAGCCAGCCCCGACAGCGGTCCCGTTGCGGAGCAGTAACCCATGTACTCGCGGTACGGGCCGGTCTGGCCGTAGCCGCTCACGGAGGCCAGGATGACCTGGGGGTTGCTGGCCTTCAGGACGTCGTAGCTCAAGCCTAAGCGTTCCAGCACGCCAGTGGCGAAGTTCTGGGAGACCATGTCGACCTAGGGACCAGCGCGCCTTGACGATCTCGATCCCGTGGGGATCGGTGTTCGCGCCTGGCTCGAGTGTCGGGACGCCAGCGACGACATAGGCTCAAGGCCAACCATCGCGAAAGATGGACAGCCGTTCATCCGTAGCGCGTGGATGGTCTCGATTTAAGATCGTGTACGCTGGTCCTTTCTCTCTAACGGAATCCGCCGACACGCTGCCCGCGGCCGTGAAAGTCACCGAGTAAAGGTGGGGCCTGCGCCGCATCAGCTCCGTGGCTAGGGAATCCAACGCCCTTCCGTGACCACCTCGCCCGAGCGAGAGCATTTGCTCCTGGGTGAGGTCCGCGAGGTGGCAGCACAGGATTGCTGGTAGCTCGCCCGTAAACTGGTCCTTGGTGCTCTTTCTCAACTCGGCATGCATCGCGTTGAGCACGTTGTCCTTCTGGTCGCTTTGGATCAGCAACGCTACTACGCTCTGATGCGGGCGTAGGTAGAGCAGAGCGTTCTTGTGCGCCAATCCGAAGTGGTGCGTCAGCCTTGCTTCCATCTCCGTCCTGTCGAACTTGCCTGCTGCGAGCCAAGGGCCGGCGACCTGCTCGACATCGAACTCTTGCACCTGGATTCGGTTGCCGTCGCGCTCCGCATCGGGCTCGCCGCTGAGGAGCGCCTGACCCAGGAATGTGCATAGCGCCTTCTGGTACTGATCGCCCGACTCCAGACGGTCGGGTATCGTCAAGCGGACGAAGAGGCCTGTCGTCAGGCTGGCCAGATGGTTGCGCATCCACAATGCCGCCCGGTCGCCGAACCGATACAGCTCCTTACGATGGATCTTCCGGCCAGCGTCGCCTGACATGTGCTTGCACTCTACCTCCACACTCACGCCTTCCTTGGCGGCAAGAAAGTCGTAGCCACGGCCCCCTTCGAGGTCGTGGAAAATGACGTCGTAGCCTCGACTCATCAGGTGCGAAGCGACTTTCATCTCGTAACCTAAGGGTCCTAGTCCAAAGTCCCGCGTCGTCGCACCGCGCAGCATTCCTTCCAATCTGGAGCGGCCTCTCGGTGTCAGTCTGTCGTGGCAACTGACGGTCATCGCGGCGAACGCGAGAAACCTAAGTGTCTCGGTCTCCGACGGGTCGACCCAAATCCGCCCGGTATTGCGGTATTGTCGTCGGGTGCGTGAGAAGGCAAGCTCGAGCGCACACCGTTCTTGCCAAAAATGCCGCATCCCAACGTCCCGGCGTGCTTCCCGATCCAGCCACGCGAGCCGCTTCTCCCACCTTTTCCGGTCGGCTATGTTAATGAATCTACGTAGGATTTCGGGTAGCTCCGTGTCCCTCACCTCGGGTTTGAAGTGCATTCTCGTACGTCCGGCCCAGATGGAACTGGTCAATCTCGGTCCTGTCAGGGAGCCGAGCCCTTCAATGGCCTAATGTGGGTAGCTTGGCGGCCTGTTTCAACTGGAGTGCGCGGACAAGGCCAGTGAGAGCCGTCGCCGGCTACCAGCCTTGCTCGAGCCGTTGCCTCTTGGCGTCCTCGTCGAGGACCCGAGTGCAGGACTCCCAATCCACAGGCTGGACATCGCGATAGCGCAGTTCGAACGGATGCGCCTGCGGGACGGCGTCGATCGTCTTCCTCGCCTCGTCATTCTGACCCAAGGCCACTTGAACCCAGACGTCCTCAAGCGTGTCTGGCAACTGTCCGAAGAGGCGAGAGATGTCCTTCAGGCGGGCGGAGAGCAGTTCACGCACCCGATCCTCAACGGAGCCAGCGTAGCGCATGTTGTAGATGTCCACGGCGGACCGAACCTGCCCGATGCGCTGAATTCGCCCCTTGCGCTGTTCCAAGCGGGATGGGTTCCATGGCAGGTCGAGGTTGATGAGCGTGCCCAAGCGTTGGAGGTTCAAGCCTTCTGACGCCGCGTCGGTGCCCAGTACCAAGCGCAATGTCCCGCGTCGGACGGCGTCCTTGAGCGCATCGCGGTCCTGTCGCTTGAACACCCCGCCACGCATCAGTCCCGAGCGGTCGGCACCGGTGTAAATGCCAAACGTCTCGTCCGGCATCTCGGCGGTGAGTTGCATAGCCAGCCACCAGATAGAGTCGTAATACTGGCTGAAGACGATGCAACCTTGCTTGAGCCAGCCGTCATCGAGCAGTAGCCGGGAGACGACGGCGCACTTTGGGTCACGGTCGTTGTTTTCTTCGAGGGCGTTGCCCAGGCCGTCGAGTAGGCGGCGCTCGTCCTCGGTCAGTGTGCGGGGCGCGGCGTTAGACTCGTCGTCATCGTCATCGTCCTCGTCGTAGGCGTCGTTCCAGTCCTTGAGGATGCGGCCGACTGTGAGGCGGCCCGCCTCTATGGTGCTGCCCATACGACGCAGCAGCATCGTGCGGAAGAACCCGGCGTTGGTACGTTCCCCGAGCAGGTTGCAGAACGCCTCAGCTTGGGAGTAGGCGTCACGGAGGTACGGCGGCAGCGGAATCGCGTCTTCGGGAGACTCGCCATATAAGCGGACTCCGACGCGGGCGAGGTAAGGTTCGTCCGTATCGGGATCGATGGTGCTTTCAAGCTGCTCGCGTGTCCGGAGGACGATGCTACGGATGTAGGGGTTGTGCCGCTCGAAAAGTCGCTCGAATCCATCGTTGATCCGTTGCTTGTCCGCTGGGCGGAGATCCTCCGCCGTCCTGCCGCTCGCATAGGCGGCCTCGCTTGGCAAATCGATGGAGCGACGGATGAGTTCGAAGGTCCGGTCTTCCTCGGCGGTCGGCAACGGGTTGCGCAGCCAATCCCAGCGCTCGTGGAACTCGTTTGGCAATGGCTTGCGGCCCAGTAGGAGATTGAGGGAAGCCTCGGGCTGACGCCAGCGGCTTCCTGGTGACCCCAGCACCGCATCCGAACCGCGGGCAAGCGCGTCGAGCAGGTCGAAAGCTTCAACCGGGTGGAGCTGGACCGGTGTCGCCGTGGCCAGCAAAAGGCTCTTCGTGCGGGGCGAGATCCGTCGCAGGAATTCGAGCAGGTTGTTTCCCCGAGCGTTGGCCCGCATCGGGCCGCTACCGATGTTCCGTCGTCGTGCCCGGTGCGCCTCGTCCAGAATCACGCACTCGAAGCGCAATCCTGCAAGAAGCTCGGCCGCATCAGAGCCACTAGTGATCAATCCGGTGGAGACGATGCCGACACGACGCGGGCACCGCCGAATCGAATCGGCGCCGACGCCGGGATGTACGATGCCGCGCTCGTCCTCCCATTGCCCGTTGCTCCACACTGCCGACGGCAGGCCAAGCATCGTTTGCATCTCGTCCTGCCACTGCCAGACCAGCGCCTTGGGCGCAAGAACCAGCACGGGCCGGTCACCGGTGAGTGCCATGAGCTGGGCTGCCATCGCCAACTGAAGCGTCTTGCCGAGGCCGACTTGGTCCGCCAGCACGAGCCGGGCGCCGTGCGGGCCGCGATGGGCGTCGAAGGCCAGTTTCACGAAGTGCTTCTGATGCTCCCAGAGCCCGACGGCCTCGCGATAGACGGGCGCTTCCACGACCGTTGATGCCGGGTCGGGCTCGTCGCGCCAGCGTTCGAGGTCGTCGATGAGGTCGCGGTGTGCGAGTCGGTCCAGGTCTTCGACGACAAAGTCGGCCAATGCCACGGCGAAAGGCGAGGTCCAAAGCGCGTCGAATTCCTCCTGCACCCATGCCACGGACTCCGCCGTCTCGTCCTCCCAGATGAGCTCGTAGTTGAGCTCGAATGCCGTCCTGGATTCGTTCGCGCTGCCAAGGAAGGATGTTCGCCGACCGCCGGGGTAACTCATGACGCCGGCCTTGCCGTGGATCAGGCCGAAGACGTCGTCCGGCAGAACGCGGATCTCCAGCTTCCCTGACTTCAGCAGTTCGTAAAGTCTGCGAAACCGCGGTCTGGCGGCTTCGCCGAGGCCCTCGGGGTGGGAGTCACACCACTCGTGGCGCATCGCTGCCTGCGCCGCCTTCGCGACTTCGACGTCGGCCTTGGACAAGGCCGAGTTGCACACCACGCGGATGGTGCCAGTCACGCGCTCCAATGCTTCGCCAGCGACTTCGAGGATGGAGGAGGAGAAGTAACCGGCGATGCGATCGTAGCTCGCCGCGTTTTCGAGACGGGTGTTCAGGAAGTCAGAGGCAAGGGCTTGGCGACGGGACGAGTGGCGGCGCATTTCAACGCGTGTGTGGCGGTAGGAGTTGCTTCCAAAGGCGCACGACGAAGCGATCATCGTGTTCCTCAAGGTCTGGCTCGGTGCCATTGTGCTGTCGCATAGCGCCAATAATGCGTCTACGAACGCCCATGCCTTGATGCTCGACATAGCGATAGTCGCGCAGGACCTCCTTTAGCAACTCGTTTCTCGCGACGCGCACGACACCCTCCTTCATCTTGTCCACCGTGACGCCATTCGGCAGTCGACCGGGAGAGATGACCTCAAGCCGATCACTGTAAAGGGAGACCTCGACGTCGGTGGCTTCGCGAGCGTAGTCACGGTGCACGATTGCATTCACGACGGCCTCACGTACAGCTTCGATAGGATAAGACCTCTTCCGGCGCCGACGGGACCCTTCAAGCCACGCGATGCTGCCCATGTTCCGTTTCACGAAATCTACGGTGCGGTCCACAACGCCTTGGTCGACGACGGTTCGCCGTTTGTTGACGAGCGGGGCGAGCGGCCCACGGATTACCTCCTCGTCAATGGTGTTGTAATCCTTCTCTGTGTCTGGGAATGCCCATGCAGTGACGCCAGCCTGGGGCAGCCGACGATTGGGGTTTTCGCCGAAAAGCAACAAGCCAGCTGCAGTTAGTCGGTCCCCGTCTCGAGTCTCTACGAGTAGGTCCGAGTTGAGTAGAAGCCGCCGCCAACCATCAACATCTTGGGCACTGGGAGCGTCTCGCCTCAATACATAGCGAAAGTAGCCTTGGGCACGGTCTCGATCTAGGCTCTCCAACCCGAGATCGGCGATGGCGCGCGTCTCGTAGCGGATGATTCGTGCAGCCTGATACAGCCTTGCCTCTTCCTCCCGTGTCGCTTCGCGGGATTGTGTACCAACGCGGGTGTATGTGACCCAGGCATTGCCCCGCTTGGCTTTGTATGGCTTGCCTGGACTGTCGGGTTGGAGCTCCAGAACGCCGACGACTTTGCCGTCTGACATCGTCCCGGTGCTCCATGCGGGCGTCGTAGAGGGCTGCAGGTTGTTGCGGGCGATGTTCATGACCCACTCTTCGGCGTCCGCTTGGCTTCTGGTCAACCCGGAGATTCCGCCATCGTCCTCCACGCCGAGGAGGATCAAGCCTCCCTCGAAGTTCAAGAGCGCCGACATTTCCCGGGCGAGTTGATCGGCGTGGACGTCGTCGCGCTTGAATTCGACCCGAGAGTTCTCGGATGCGGCGATGATCTCGAGCAACTCGGCCTTGAGCATAGGACTTAGAACCCGTACTTGCGCCGGCGTGTCTCGAATGCTTCGCGGCCACCCTCAAGTATCTCCTCTACAAGCTCGCGCACACTTGGCGCGTCAATGGAGCCCGCGTGGTCTGATCGGACCTCTGCTTGGCCATCGGCGGCTTCGCCTGCTGCTGAGAGCCCGAGTATGAGTTCCGCATCACCGAGGACGGGGATGTTCGCATTGTGCGTTGAGAAGACGAACTGCCGCCGCTGCTTCTCTTCTCGCATTCGTGGGATCACGCCTTCGGTGATGAAGCGGTTGTCGAGGTCATCCTCTGGCTGATCCACGATCAGCGGGGCACCCGACTCGAGCAGCAACAGAAGGAGCACGGCCGTAGCCTTCTGTCCGGTCGACAGGTCGTCGAGTGGGTGCCAGGAGGGCGGCTCACCCTCCGGCGCGGTGTTGAGTTGGATCGCGGTGGTGGCAGCCAAATCCAGTTCCTCGATCTGCATGAGTACGTCCGCGTCCGCCTCGGCAAGTCGTTCGGCCTGTCGAGGTACAACGCCATACGTCGCATTGAGTACGCGCGCCCCGGACCGGCATGCCGCGACGAATTGCGTCAGCGACAGGTCGGGGGACTTCCGTAGGCTCTCCACGGTTTCCGACAGACGACCTCGGACCTCGTTTCGAAGGAGCGTAAAGAGCGGCTCTCGATTGGCGCCAGCCGTGACGTCCACCTGCACACGGTTGCGAAGCTCCTTGTTGACTTGCGCGGCGGCCTTGTCGAAAGTTCTGAACTCGGTTGCTTTCGTGTCTTCCCACTCGGCGAGCAAAGTGCGCCGCTTGTCGTTGAGCTCCTCCGCCAGTCGCTGGAGGGCTACCAAACGCTCTTGAACGGGTCGCAACTCCTCGATGCGGCGACGAAGCTCGATGAACTCCTCCCCATCCACACGCGCCTTGTGTAGCTCCCGTAGGATGCGTTCGTACTCCGTCTGGCTCTCTTGTCGCCGAACGTCCCACTCCACTCGAATTCGCTCAATGCCATCCTCGGCACGTGCCAACGAGGCACCTAAGTCCGTCGCGACACGCTCAATGTCCTCGCCCAGCGCGGTCAAAACGCCGCGGGCATTGGAAAGGGTCTCTCCGCCAGGTAGGTCTGCCAAGGCTCGGTCCGAAAGGAATGCGAGGTCAATGGGAAGCTCGCGGCGTATAGTCTCCAAGGCGTCTCGGAAGGGTGCCAGGCGCTCGGGGATGGACCCGAGCACACGTTCCTCGCGGACGAGCAAGCTCCGGTCCCGCAACCGCTCTTCGAGGCCGACCTCGTGAAAGCGTGCGAGTGTCTCCTCCATTCCGGGAAGGCCTGCGAGGCGGTCCTCCCCAGATCGAATCGCCATCTGCGTGTCGACCAAAGCACGACGGTTCTTCGCGAGTTCGCTGCGCAGAGAATCCTTGCGTTGCGCCAGCGACTCGTCGCGCTCCACAAACCGGTCAAGGAGTCGAGTGAGCTTCTCTGGGCTCTTCGCGAGCTCTGAAATCTCGTGTTGTCCGAAAACCTCGATCCGCGGAAGGACGTCCTGGGGCCCGAGATGGAGCACTTCTCCGTTTGTGTCGCGCACGATTGGCGGGTTCGGAATAGTCCGCTCGATGTCGTACTCGTGCGTGCCGGGCCGCTGGACACGGACCCGGAGTGTGATCTTGGTGCCGCTGCGCAGAACATAGCGAACGATCCCATCGTGTGCCTTCGCCGCATCTTCGCCATTCGGTTGTAGCCCGAGCACGGCACGGAGGCTCTCTACGAACGTCGACTTCCCGGCGCCACGTCCGCCAATCAGCACGTTCAGGTTGGGGTTCAGGTGGACATTGACGCCTCCGAGGAATCCCCCTTCCCAACCAAGGGACACTAGCTCCATGTGCTCATCTATCTCAAGGTTGCCGTCCTTGTCATTCAGTCGGATTCGGGAGTCTGGGTCTAGGAAAGCCTGCCTCAGTCCGTCAATGGAGGCGTTGTCCATCTTGATCCAAGATGTGGCCGCGGGGTTGGCTAGGTCGTCCGGTTGCACGATGTCTTTGGCGTTGATGGCGGCGACGGCCTGGGATGGCGCAGCGGCCTGGTCGCGTCGATAGTGGGGGTTGTCGTTGTGCATGATCTGCCGGACATTCTGGGGAAGGTCGTCGACGTGCCCCGGAATCTGCACAGCTAGGAGGTTCGCGTCGCGCCATGCGCGGATCAGGGGTTGTCCGCTTAGCTTCTTGAAGAGGCCGCTGGCACCTGTAACGTGGGCAGCGACCGCAATCCCTGCCTGCGAGGCAACCGTCCGCAATACGCGGGAGAGCGGCATCGGCGTGGTGTCGGAAGACGGGGCAGGATTGCGGATGCCGAACTCGCCGAGATACCGCTGAAGGACATCAAGCTCCGTTTCCGGTGGATAAAGGCAAAGGACGTGCACGCCTTCGCTGGTAGAAAGCTCGAACCCAGGGAATACGACGATGTCCTGACCACTGGCTGCAGCGCGAAAGGCGGTAATGCTGGCAACGCTGTTGTGGTCGGTGATGGCGAGGACATTGATGCCTAGTTCAACTGCTTTTGCGATCACAGCCCGAGCATGGCTGATCTCGTCCACACCGGTGGGCTGGCCCCGAAAGTCCTCGCGGTAGCTGTCGGGGTTGACCTGCAGAGCGCAGCGGTGGAAGTACGCCCCCGCCTTAGATTTGGTTGCGTCAGACATGGTCGTTCTCGACGGCACCGGCGACGATGCGGGCGGCAGTCGCATCGTCGCGCCAGTTGCTGGCCTCGGTGGCGGCAAGATAGCGGAGAATCGTGATGAGGGGTTCGCGGCTGTTCCAGTAGTCTGGGAGTTCGTCGCGGAGCCAAGTGAGGCTCTCCGTCACGGCCTCTGTCTCGGTGGCGCGCCAAGTGGCGTAGAGGGCGTGGCGGACGAGGCTTGTGCCGAACGTCGAACTGCCGAGATCGGAGCGTCCGAGTTCCGACGCCGTCTTGAGACGTGTTTCGTTCGCTTTGCCCGTGTGGAGCAAGACGCGGTAGTCGCGTACTCCGAAGCCGCGCGCGAACTCCTGATAGACGCCGGCGCGGTAGTCACCGTGGCTCTCGACCTCCAGCCCTTTCAAGTAAAGTCTCTCCTCAGCGCCCAGTTGCAGCCAGAGCGCCCGCGCATCCCCTAGGCCCGCGGGGACGCGAACGTTGCTCGCGGTACGCACGGCGTCCTCAATGATCGTCTCGATGGGGTTGACCATGGCCGGGTCTGGCTCTCGGGCCAACTCGCGAGCGATGTCGATGTCTTCAATGGCACTGTACTGTGTGAGAACTCGTAGAGCGGCCGCATAGGCAGCGAGTTGATAGTCCGCATCCGAGAAGTTGGGCTCCTCGCGGTCGTCGAGGGCAAGCATGTTGTCGAGCTGCCTCTCGACTTCGGCTTCGACCTCCGGCACTAGCTCGTCGAGGAAGGCGGTCTCCTCCGAAGTTTGCTTGCGAAGCACCATCAGCACCGTGCCTTGGACGTAGTTGCCTTCCTTGACGCCGAACGGCGTCTCGGTGCCGATCGTCCAAGCCGTGGTGACGCGCAATCCGGATGCCCAGAGGATCAGCGTCAGGTCTGCCCAGATGGCGGCGTCCTGATGGGTGAACATGACGACTTGATAACCGTTCTCCGCCATGTTCGTTGCGAGATTGCGGTAGCTCGCGACCATGCTGCTTCGGAAATCAGCCCCACTGCCCTGAACCGCGAGGGCTCGTTTGCTGTCCGTGTACCAGTCGGGGAAGAGGCTGGTGAGTCGTTTCTCGTACCACGCGAGGAAAAACTCCGAGAGCTCGTGGTAGTTGACCGCGTCGGCGTAGGGCGGGTCCGTGATCCAGACATCGGCCGGCCGACGAAGCGACCGCGAGTCCGCAGGCTCCGTTATCGAGCGTTGGTGAGTCGCGTAGTTGCGCGGGGCGAGGAACCAAGAGTCGTCCATCGCAAGGACGCCTCGGCTACCGAATGTAGCTAGCGTGTTCAGTGCTTGGTTGCTGAAAGTCTGGACCACCTTCTCGTGCGACTTGTCGGTCCACCACCGGGCGAGTCTGCTGTCCCAGTCGGCGACGCGACCGATGCCCAAAAGGCAAGCAGCGGCACCGTCTTGGCTGATTGGTGTTTTCTCGCTAAGGTCCGCCAGCAAACCGTGCACGAGCAACTGCCGTGGCGTGAATAGGTGATGCCAATGCGTCCAGCCACGGGTACCTATCGGCTCATCGGTTTTCGCACCGGGCGGTATCCTTCGACTCGGGATATAGCCGAGCCGCTGCCATTCGTGGAAACGCTCACGAAGCAGCGTCATCGCCAGCGTCTCCCGCTCGAGATCGGCGTCGGTCACCGCCCGGTATACGCTTTTTGGCAGAGCCTTCGCGATGGTCTGCGCATCCTCCAACGCCTTGTCTACTGCGCGCTGGTCGAGTTGCCGGAGCCGAGCGAGGCATTGCTGGTTTTCAGTGTCGAGCAGTTCCGCCAAAGCGTTGATCGCCGCATCAAGACTTACCCAATCGGGCACGGGGGCATCGACTGGCCGGCCTAGCTGCTGCGCCAGCAGGTCGGCCAGCGAGGGCAGGCGCCAGCGCACGCAATAAAGGCGTTCCTGAAAGACATCGTCCGGGCGCGGTGCGAGGTCGTCGTCTTCCCACAGTCGTAGGCCGCGACCTCTGCCGTCCTTCTCGCGTCGATCGCCGCGGATCGCCGCAATGGACGTGGACTCGCAACAGTGCGGACAGTCGAGTCGGGAACCCTTGAGCGTTCCCGCCCGGCGTGCTTGTGCGGTCGCGTCTGGATCGACGGCCGAGTGAATCGTGATGCCAAACGCTCGGTCTTCTGGCCTCGGCACCAATCGCGCCACAGTGCGCGTCTTCTCGCCGATCACCCAACTCGGGGCTAAGGGGACGCGCCAGCCGCATTCGGGGCACACGGTCTCGGTGCAGTAAAGAAAAGAATCGGCGCGCCAGCCCACATCGTTGTGCTCGATACGCCAGGCCGTGACTTGCCGGTCCAACGCGTCAAATGCGTCGGTCTGGGCCTGTCTGACCCGTTCGGCTACGTCCTGTCCACCACCGACGATGTTCAGCGCGCCCCAGGTCAGGAGTGCGGCTACAGGGTTGAGATCCGAGCCAAAGGCTTCGCAGCCGAGGCGTGCCGCTTCGAAAGGGATACTGCCGCCGCCGCAGAAGGCGTCGCCCACCCGCGGGATACGGCCGAAGCGTCGCGTGCCCAGTTCCTGGACAAGGTCGGCGAGGCTATTCGAGGAGGTGCCTAGATGTTCGTTGATCGCCCGCCACGCTTCCGGCGACGGCCCGTCGATCTGCTCGGGCCGGTCGCACCACTTCAGCTTCTCGTCGTAACTCATTCGGTCGAAGACGATCCGCTGCAGTTCCTTTCTCTTGGCTGAGTCCAGACGGCGTTTGAGTTTGGGCCGAGTCGGGTTGTCGCCTTGGTCGAACCATTCGTCGCGCTCCTCCGCTGAGAGCTGCATGAAGACATCCCGTAACGGGATGTTCTTGGTCTTGCGGCGCCAGAGTCCCTCGGCGTCCATCGTCATCAACGCGAGGAAGATCTTGAGGTCTCGGCGTGGGTTTTCCGAGGCGGGCATCAGCAACCCGAGGATCACTGCGCGGACCATGACGAGCGGCTTGCGCCCCCACCACTTGCCGAGCCCCGTCAACGTTTGGCTGGCGTTGCCTTTGCGCTCCTTATAGCTCTCCTTGGAGAGCTTCGAGACCGGGAACTGGGTTTCGATGAAGCTCGGCGCATCCGGGTCGAGCCAGGCTGCGGCTGGCTGGAAGTCGCCGTTCTCCTTTGGCCCGGCGGCCACTTTCAGGCTCCCGCGGACACGGTGCTGCTCTTGCGGCCGACTGCGTACGTGCCGTGCCCATCCTCGACGAGCCGGAAGAACTCTCTCTGGCGTTCGCGTGATTCGCCGCTCACGGGGTTCTCGGTGAGGGCGTAGCGCACCGCCTTGCGCCAACCACGATCCCGACCGTGTAGAGCGTGACCCGTGGCGGCGTTGGTCATGGTGAATAGCCACCAGCGTTCTTCTGGGGCGAGGCCCAGCCAGTTCTTGATGGCCGTGGGGATCAGCGCGGGGTCGGCGTCCTCGATTGCCCAAGCCAACAGCGTCAGCTCCTTGCCAAGCAGCCGCATGAGTGGATTGTTGCCTCGCTTCCAGCGGCTGATTGGTTGCCCCTGTTTCTTGAGGCGCCGGTTGAACTCCACGCGCGCATCGTCGGCGATCGCATCCCATTTGGCGTGCGCCAGCAGGACGCGCACGCGGGCGTCCTGGTTGCCGACGCCGAGCGACGGGCGCGAGGTGTCCGGATCGAAACGCACGTGCTCGGTGATCACGACGTCCTGGCGGCTGCCGCGCGGAATCGTTGCGACGAAGTGGTGCTCGGACTCATCGGGCTGGAACCCGAATCCTTGGATCTTCGGACGAGGCGGGTTCACGGCTCCACCTCGTCGCGCTTGTATTCGCCCCGCACCTCGGTGATGTAGTCGAGGAAGCCTTGGCCGGTGTCGAAGTGGAGGGTCGGCGCTTCCACGACGACTTCGCCCTCCGCCACGATGCGCCGCAACGTCTCGACCAGCCCTTCAATGGCGTCTCCGCCCAACGCTAGGTCCTTGGAGAGATTCAGTTCACCCCACGTGCTGTCGGTCTGCTGCACCGTGAGGCGCAGGCCGCCGGCTGCGCTGCCGCCGTACTTCCGCAGCCTGGCAAGGAAGCCGTAAGCCGTGCGCTTGTCCTTGAACTCGACACTCCCCGAAGGCTTCCAGACTACAGGCTGGGTCTTGTCGATGGGCTTGGCCACCGGGCGCTCGGTGATTTCGCGCTGGTGGGTCTCGGAGACCACGCCGTCTTTCTCGGCGTACGCGAGCACCAGCCGCGTGCCGTCCGGCACGGCGAACGGGCTGTTGTAGGCGCCGCCGGCGACCTTTGGATCCGAACCGTCGGTGGAGTAGCGGATGGGTGCGTCGGGGGCGGCACCTATCTCCACCATGCGGCGCTCGCCGTCGAGATACTCGCGGGACTTGAGCGTGATGCGGCCGATCCACTCGTACGGCTCGCCGGCATCATGTACGCCCGAGGAGTCTGTCGCTAGGAAGGAGACGCGCAGCGCCTGGGTCTCGAATTCGCGCCCTTCCAGGCGCATCGACGCGGGCGTCGCGGCGCTGCCGATGTCTACGTGCAGCGTGTCGCCGTTGACGGGCGTGAGGCGCAGCGTAGTCAGGCCGGTGTCGCCGTCTCGCGCGAGTTCTTGGATGCGGACGCCCGTCTCGGGTTTCGGGAAGGGCCCTTTGTTGACGTAGCTGCCTTCCTCGCGCCAGATGTCCTTGTGGACGCAGTCCGCCTTCATCATGTCGAGGGCGTTCGGGCGATGCCACTGCCAGACGGGGGAAGTCGCGGCGCGGCGTGTGATTTCCGACCACGGCATGGATTGCTGCGTGAAGAGCCGCGCTTCCACCTTTTTGCGGAATGTCTCGCTGGCGACATCTTCGGTGAACTTTTGCTTGCCGGCGAGGGCCGCGCGCACCTGCTCCTCGCCGTCATAGCGGTTGTTGCGGAACTCCATCAGGAAGTCCACCTTCGAGAGCAGGTCCCGCGTGGGGTAGTAGAGGGTCGTGAAGGTCTCTCGAATCGCGCTGTGGAACTGTGCTAGGAAGCGCGGCAGGAGCATCTCGCGCGCCTGCTGCATCTGCAGGTCGCCGTCTGCCACACCTTCCTCATGCAGTTCGCCGATCACCTGCTTAATCGCCTTGAGCTCCCGGGCCCGCTCCAGAAGCGAGTCGAAGGTGCGCTGGCCGGTGAGGAAGCAAATGCGATTGCGGTAGGTGTGCTGGTCGTAGAGTGTGACAAGGTCTGGGTGCAGGCCAGCTAGGTGCGGCTCGGCCACGATGAGGCTTACCCGATTTGGGTCGATATCGATTTCGTCGACGGCTGGAAGCGCTTGCAACCGCTGGTAGCAGTCGCGTTCTACCGGCTCGAATATTTCGTCTAGACGATCTTTGAGTTCGGCGTTGGCCTGATCCCGCAGATACGCGCCCGCGGTGGTGGTCACTCGTGCGATCAGGTTCTGGACATTGCGCAGGTGCAGGCGGCCGTCGCTGGTGGAGTGCATATACCAGGCCGCGGTGGTCAGCCGGGCGATCACGTCGTTCTGCAGCCCGGCGACATCGCGGTCGGGTGCGCACAAGTTGGCAATGATCTCCGGGACGAGGAGACCCTTGACCGCGTTCGGCACGCTGGCGAGCGAAGCGACGAGCAAGAGACGCATGACGTCCTGCGCGTCGGTGCCATCGTCGCGGTTGGCATCGAGGATTTCGGCGACGGCCTGGCCGCCGGAGGCGATGTCGTGGGCGATGGCGTTGCCGAGGGTGTTGTTGATCTGGTTGATCTCGGAGAGCGTCTCTTGGCTCGCCAGGTCCAAGTCGTGGGCTGCGATGAGGTAGGGGTCTTGGTCGGTCGCCCAGATCCGGGACACGACGATCCTCATTAGCCTGATCAGACCCCGGGTTTGCTGGAACCCTTGGTTCTCGCGGAACCTCGCATAGAGGTCGCGGATTGCTGGGTGGAAGGGGTAGGAAACCGCCACCTGTCGGGCGAACTGCTCGGGCGAGGCGTTCGTCACGTCCATCTGCTTGGCATCGCGGATCGCCTGGGCGTAGCCTTGAGCGACTTCGCCGACTTCCTCCTCGCTCGGCAGATTCTCAAAGATGCGCTTGCGGAGGATGTGGTAGAACTCGTCGGTGTTCATGCGCACCGGTTCCACATCCATCGCGCTGCGATCGGACTCCCTCTCGAAGTCGTCCAGCGCCGTGGCGATCCGCGCTTCGCCGCCGAGGTAGGCGCCGCGCAGGTCGGAGATCACCACGCAGACGTTGCGCAGTTCGTCGCGCCCGACGGCGACCAGGAGATTGGCCAACGCGGTCGTCGTGACGGCCGCGAGATCGGAGTTGCCGATGCTCTTGGATGCGGCGTTGACGAAGTACGGCGGCAGCTCGTCGAGCATGATGAGCAGCGGCTCACCCTTCAGCAGGTTGACCCATGCCGTCTGGCCGGGTGCGGCCAGCGGCGTGTAGTAGTCCCCAAACTGCTCCTGCTTTCCGAGTTGAGCCGCGATGGCGCCCCAGATGCCAAACGGCGCATCGCTCTCACGCCCGGAGAATGCCACCACACGAACCGGGCCAAGGTCGTCGCTTGGCGTGTAGAAGCCGCCCATGACCGACGCCCGGTGCGCGGGGTTCTGGGCGAGCAGGCCGAGCGCGAGCAAGTTGTGGGTTTTACCGCCGCCCATGGCTTGGGTGAGCTTGAAGACGCCTTGGGAGGACTGACCTTCTAGCCGCCGGAACCCTTCGGTTAGCAGGGTCCTCATGCCTTCCGTGATGTAGTTCTCCTCGAAGAACTCGGCAGCATCGATGCGGCCTTCGACGAGGTCACCGAGGTCGAGCACGGTATCGCGGCGAGCGGGGTCGAAGGTGCCGGGCCTCGGTTGGCACGCCTGTTTGATGGTCAGCATCTGCGGAGTTCCCGGGCGGTCAGTCGGAATCGTAACACTCGCGCAGCGGCATGTTGGTCCCGGACTGCTGGGTTGGCGACGAATGGCAGCGTCGACGAGAGTTCCAAGCGCCGTTGAGGCCTTTTCCCGATCCTCCAACTTAACCATTTCGGCATCGGCGACGTGGTCGGCACATGCACAATACCTTTGGGAATCATATGGATGGCCACCCAGAGGCCGTGTTAAGGTCACGCTTGTGTCACGGGCGGTTCGCAAGACTCGGCCAGACGCGAAAACCGTACTGAGGACACCCGACGGAGTTTGCCCCATGGCGAAAAACGGAAAACCGAAGCTGGTCGTGGCGGGACCGACGCTGTTCGTCCAAGCGTGCGCTCGGATGATGGGTGCCGCGTGGATATACAGGCAGATGCTTGAGACCTCCACCGCGCCTACGTCCGGCATTAGTGGCATAGCCTATTCAATGCGTTTCACCATCGCCTCCGACATCGGCATGTCGTTCGAACTGGCGATAAAGTCCCTGGCACAGGGCTTGTCCCAGAACCCCGATGGGCAACCACAGGTTCGAAAAAGCCATGAGCTGGCTTCCGACCTATGGCTCGACATCCGAGAGGACGTGAGGGACGAAATCGACGGCGACGCCGAAGGGGCCATCTGCGGCACGTTCGGCGAAGGGCATTCGGCCAAAGTACTCACCTTCTCAGAGTACCTTTCTAAACACAGCGAGTTCCTGAACAGGACCGTTGGGAACCGATTGGCATCGGCGGGGACACGCAGTGGAAATCCGACCATCGGTTCATCCTAGGGACCATCTGGTCTGGACTTCTTGGTCGCGTCTCCGGAGACAACTTCGAGGGCAGGGAGTGTGTGGACGGCATGGGCGTCTTGATGGGCTACTGGTGGGCAATCATGCGGAAGGCGTGGGGACTCCGATGGGAAGACGCTCGGTGCGAAGCGGACGAAGAACTGGCCGCTCAGCGCGACGAGGCGTGGAATCTGGTCGAACGGGCGGTCGAGCAGATGTTCGGGGGCATCAAGATCATGACGCACGAGGAACTACGGCAGAGAAAGCGGGTGGAAGGCCGGAACCGGGAAACCGAAAGTGAAGATTGACCCACCGGACAGCCCTGAGCGAACGGTCTTCGCGCGGGTAGGGTGGCCGGCTTCGGGACCGACGACAAGGAGCCGTGGTCGCCGTGAAAGCATGGCTTGCCACCTCGTGACGGGGGGCGAGGGGCAGGCCCCTCGCGCTCCCCGGCTGAGCTTCGGTTTTGCCAGCGACCTCGGACGCGCGGACTCACCCGCCGACGGACGTCACCCAAGCGTCAGCAGAATAGCAGTGGCGACAGCCAAGCCCGCGAGGCCGATTCCGATGGTGCGCAGATGGGCTTGGGTGACGGTCGCTTCAACCTTGGCGAAGCCGGTTTCGAGTTGCTGTTTGAGGACGAGGAAGTCGGCCTTGGTGCCAAGCTCGATGTTGACGGTGGGCATTGGGGTGTGTGCCTCGTTGCGTTGAGTTGCGATCGCAGAGTTAAGTCAGGACACCTCGCCCCCGCAAATCGTCGATTTCGGCACCGCCGAGTCCGAGCACGTCGCGTAGGACCTCGTCGGTATGCCCGCCAAGCTGCGGTGCGGGCATGCGCACGCCGTTCGGCCGTTCGGCGAAGCGCCACGGAATCCCCGTGTGGGCGCGCGCGCCGACCTCCGGATGTTCCAGCCGCTCGACGAAGCCGCGGGCGTTGAGGTGGGGATCCTCGATGATGTCCTTGGCCGTGAAACTGGGGAATGCGGCGATGCCTTGGGCCTGCAACAGCCCGGTGACGTACCAGCGGTCGAGTTTGCTCGTCCAGGCGGAGAGGACCGATTCGAGGTCGCCCTCGTGCTGCTTGCGCGAAGCAAGCGACGCGAACCGTTCGTCGTTGAGGCCAGGGACGATCTCCGCGAGTTTCGGGAAGCCTTCGTCGGTGCAGGCGATGGTCACCCACTCGTCGTCGCCCGCGGCGGGGAAGCAGCCGTGCGGCGCCATCCACGGGTCGCGGTTGCCGATGCGTTCGGCTTGGGTGCCGCGAAGCGCGTACTCCATCCAGCCGTCGAGGTTGAGTGCCGCGGTCGCTTCCCACAGCGTCACGTCGAGGTGTTCGCCGACGCCGGTCTCGTCGCGGCGCAGCAGAGCGGCGGTTACGGCGTAGGCGGCCGTGATTCCTGCGGTCGGGTCGGGCATGGCGACGCCGGTCTCCTCGGGCCCTTCGCCCGGGAATCCGGAGGCCGACGCTAGCCCCGACAGCGGCCCGGTTGCGGGGCCGTAGCCCATGTACTCGCGATAGGGGCCGGTCTGGCCGTAGCCGCTCACGGAAGCCAGGATCACCCGCGGGTTGATGGCCTTAAGGACCTCGTAGCTCAACCCCAAGCGCTCCAGCACGCCGGTGGCGAAGTTCTGGAAGACCACGTCGACCTCGGCCACCAGCGCCTTGACGATCTCGATGCCGCTCGGATCGCGGAGGTCGACTCCCACGCTGCGCTTGCCCTGGTTCCACTGGTTGAACATGCCGTTGGTGTTGAGCGAAGGCTCGACGCCTTCGGGCGCCGCCGGCCCGCGCCGGTACAGGTCGGGGCGCACGGACGACTCGACGCGGATCACGTCCGCGCCAAGGTGCGCGAGATTCATGCTCCCGAACGGTCCCGCCCACACCCAGGTCAGATCGAGAACGCGCACGCCTTCGAGCGGTCTGCACGGCGCGGCGGTGGCCGGTGGAACCGTTTGCGGCGCTGCGGTGCCCATCTCGTCGTTATGCTCGCCAAGACGGGGTGCCGGCCGGCGGTACTGCGGGCGCTCGTCGTCGATCAGCAGCGCGGGCGCGAGGTATCGGGTCTCGTCGCCAGCCAACGTCGTGAAGAACCGCCGATCGGCCAGATGGCGGTCCGTAGCCAGGTTCTCGAACGTCATGACCGGCGCGAAGCAGATGCGCTTCTGCTGCGCGGCGTGGTAGAGGTCGAAGGTGTTCCAGCCGCCGATGAACTCCTCCAGGAACGTGTGTATGACGTCCTGGTTCTGGTTGCGCCCGGCGGGCGTAGCGAACACTTCCAGCGTCGCCCACTCGGGATTGCCCATGAACTCGACCAGCCGTTCCCACTGGTCCTGCTCGATGCAGGCGAGGAAGATCGCGCCGTCCTTCGTGTCGAAAATGCGCCAGGGAATCAGCGACCGCGGAACGGTTCGCTTGATCACGAAGCCGTGGTAGGTGTAGACGTGGATGCCGAACTCCAGCACCGACGCGACGTAGGCGAGCACGGAGAAGTCGACGTACTCGCCGACGCCGCAGCGCGCGCGGTCGCGGACCAGGGCGAACACTGTCATGGCGCCGGCAACGCCGGCCATCATGCTGCAGTGGTGGCCGTGCATCTTGAGCGGCGGATAGCTCGGTTCGGGGTGCGCCATCGGGCACAGCCCGGCCCAGCCGCCGCCGTGGGACAGGGTCAGTTCGCTGGCTGTGAAATCGGCATAGGGACCGCTGAGGCCGAACGGCGTCATCGCGAGCACGACGAGGTCCGGACGGCTCGCGTGCACCGATGCCGGATCCAGGCCGAGGGCTGCGGCTTCGTCTCGTCGCAACGAGTGCACGACGATGCTGGCCCAAGCGACCAACCGGGCCAGGCGGTCCCTGTCGTCGTCCGTTTCGAGGTCCAGGCAGACCCCGCGCTTGTTGAGATTGACGGCGAGGAACAGCCCGCTGCGCTCCTCGTCGACGGCGTCGGCGAACGGGCCTAAGCGCCGCGCGGGGTCGCCCTCGGGCGGTTCCACCTTCACCACGTCCGCACCTTGATCCGCGAGCAGCCGGGCGGCGTACGCCGAGGCGAATCCGGTGCCGAGTTCCAGGACGCGCAGTGTTTCGGTGGTGGGCATTCTTGCTCCTCGTGCGGACGGAAGTTCCTAGCTCACCAGCCGCGGCGTGCGCGAAGTTCGGCCAATGTCTCGAGATGGCGGACATGGTCGCCGGCGAAGCGCAGCACGACGTGCTCGACGCCGGCGTTGACGAAGCCTTCGATCCAGTCCGCCGTCTGTTCGGCGTTGCCGCCGAAGCAGGCTTGGGCCTTGCGCATGACAGGGCCGGGGACGTCGTAATAGCTCGCGAGGAAGTCGTCCACGCGCTGCAACGCCACTTCGGGATTTTCGTCGACGAAACAGGTGAGATAGTGGGCGCCCGTCGGTCTTGCTCGCCCGGCGGCGCGGGCATGGTCGCAGACGTCGTCGAACAAGCGCCGCCACCGTGGTCCCTCGTCCGGCCAGATCGGCAACCAGCCGTCCATCCATTTGCCGGCACGTGCCAGCGCGTTGGGGTGAGACCCCGCGCCCCACACGGTTGGCCCTCCGGGACGGTAGGGCAGCGGCCCGAGCACCGCGTCGCGCAGCGTCCAGCGGCCGTCCCAGTCGACGGCGTCGCCGCGCCACAGGGCACGCATGAGTCTCAGGCCCTCCAGCAATCGACCTACACGTCGCTCAAAGGGCACGCCGGCGGCTTCGAATTCGGCGCGGATGTTGGGTCGGTCGGCCGCGATGCCGACCCCCATGACAAGCCGTCCCGCGCTCACCTGGTCGAGGGTGGCCAGTTGCTGTGCGAGGAGCACGGGGTTGCGGTAGGCCGGCAGCAGGACGGCGGTGCCCAGAGTGACGCTTTCCGTTCGTGCAGAGATCGTGGCGAGGAGCGTCAACGGGTCGTGCCGGGGACGCGCGAGCAGGGAGTCGCCCACCCAGACGCTGTCGTATCCGGCGTTCTCGGCACGCGTCGCGAGTTCGAGCAGCGGGGCCGCCGCGGGAGTGCCGCCCATGACCGCTTCCCGCGTGGGAATCAGGTAGCCGAAACGGGTCATGTCGGACGAGTCATCGCCTAGCGGTTCGGGTCTTCGTTCTTCTTGCCGCCTCAGCATAGCGCACAGTCGGCTACGGTATGATCGAGCGCTTCCGCCAAGGACCCCACCGATGCCCTATCCCGAGAACGCGCCCATCGAGGAGTGGCTGGCGCAGGAGACGCCCGAGGACGTCCTCGAGCCCGACCTCCCGATCATCGACCCCCACCACCACCTCTGGGACATGCGGGGGTTGCCGGCACCGTGGGAGCAGAAGGTCTACCTCTGCGAGGAGATGTCCGAGGAGATCCGGGCATCCGGGCACAACGTGGTGCAGACCGTTTTCGCGCAGTGCGGTGCCTTCTACCGCGCCGACGGCCCGGAGGAGATGCGCTGCGTTGGCGAGACCGAGTTCGTGCACGGCGTCGCCGCGATGAGTCGGTCAGGGCGGTACGGCGACGCGCGGCTTTGTACCGGAATCTTCAGCGCCGCGGATCTTCGCTTGGGCAAGGCCGTGGAGCCCGTGCTCCAGGCGCACATCGCCGCCTCGGCCAACTTCCGGGGCATCCGCACCGGGTTTCCCGCCGATCTCGACGCCGAGTACCGGGAAGGCTACGCGATGCTCGGCAAGTACGACTTGAGCTTCGACAACTACTCGCCGGACTACGAACGGCTCCCCGCCCTGGCCAAGCTGGCGGCGGCGCATCCCGAGGTTCCCGTCATCGTCAACCACCTCGGCGGAAAGATCGACCCCGACGCCGATCAGGGGACGATCGCCCGTTGGCAGGCGTGCATCGACTCCCTCGCCGGTTGCCCAAACGTCGTCATGAAATGCGGCGGTGCCCAGCAGCGGGTCGGGCGGTCCTGGGAGCCACCTTTCCACATGTACCACCGTGCAGAGGGCCCCCTGTCGTCCGAGGAGCTTTGCGACATGCTCTACCCGTTCTATCGCCACGCCATCGAGACGCTCGGTCCGGACCGATGCATGTTCGAGAGCAACTTCCCCGTCGACAAGGAGTCGGTGTCCTACCGCACGCTTTGGAACCTGATGAAACGGATCGCGAGCAAGATGGGGCTGAGCGAAGGCGAAAAGACGTCGCTTTTCAGCGGCACGGCGGCGCGCGTCTATCGATTGCCGCCCGCGACGTCAGGCGCGTGACGACGCCGCGCATTTGCGCAGCATTGCTGGTGGCGCTGCATGCTTACGGCGTCGGTGCGGAAATCGAACGCGAGCCGGACATCACTGTGACCGCGGAGCGCGTCGGCAAGTGGGAGATGTCCTACGAGGACATGGAGTTCGTAGCCCGCGCCATCCGCTGCGGGAAGCGGCTCTACGGGGACGGCCGGAAACGAGACGCGTGGCCATACATAAGGATGGGGGCGCGCTACGGGGACATCGACAGCCAGTTCATCGCCGCGACCATGCTGAGGATCGGCGAGGACGTCCCGCAAGACGGGGACGCCGCTGTTGGTTGGCTCGGGGTGGCTGCGGAGGGGAACATCAAACCCATGGCGCAGAAGAGACTGCGCGAAACCAGGGAAGCGCTATGCGGCGGGCGCCGGGATTGCGAGCAGCGCTTCGACGATATCGTCGCCGACTACCGGAACCGCTACGGACGCCGCGCCACCGGCATGGCGTGTCGACGCATCAAGGGCACGCGAGGACTGTCGCTGCGCATCAATCGAGGACACAGACGGGTAGACTGCGGATTCGCCAGGCTGCTGTATTCGTCCGGGGTTCTCGCGGATGCGGAACTGGAAGCGGCTATGGGTGGTGCCGCTCCGGACCCGGGCCAGATCGGCACGGTGCGCCCCGCGTTAGCTACCGCCTATCCCGGCAGGCTCACATTCGCCGTGCGCAACTTCGACGGCCCGGGCAAAAGGCAGATGCGTTGCCCGGACCTGGGTAGTGGCGGCTGAGCGAAAGACACCACCCGTCACGCGCCTATAATCAGGGCATGAACGTTGAACCGCTGACCCCTGTGATTGGCGCCGAGGTCCATGGCCTCGACCTCGCCACCCTGGACGAGGCGAAGTTCGCCGAAGTGGAAGCGGCGCTTCTGGACCACCAGGTGTTGTTCTTCCGCGATCAGGAAATGGACATCGACCAGCACAAGGCGCTCGGGAGACTCTTCGGTCCGTTGCACATCCATCCGAGCGCACCGCCCGGCGCGCCGGGTCATCCCGAGATCCTCAAGGTCCATGCCGACGAGAACACGAAACGCACGGCGGGCGATGGGTGGCATTCGGACGTGAGTTGCGATCCTGAACCGCCGATGCTCTCGATCCTCAAGCTGCACACGCTTCCGTGCGGGGGCGGGGGAGACACGCTGTTCTCAAGTATGTACGCCGCGTACGACGCCCTGTCGAGTGCCATGCAGACCTACTTGGCCGGCCTCACGGCGATCCATGACGGCGGACCGAACTACCGCGACCGCAATCGGCGCATCGGCTTCGACGACAGCGACCGCGTCTATCCGCGCGCCGAGCATCCCGTCATTCGCAGGCACCCGCGTACGGGCCGCAAAGGCATCTACGTTAATTCGGTGTTTACCACCGAACTATGCGGCGTGCCGAAGGCCGAAGGCGAGGCGATCCTCGCGTTCCTCTACGCGCACATTGCCAGGCCCCAGTTCCAGTGCCGGTTCCGCTGGCGCGAGAACTCGGTCGCCATGTGGGACAACCGGTGCGTGCAGCATATGGCGATGTGGGACTACTACCCGGAGACGCGAAGCGGGCTGCGTGTCACCGTTAGGGGCGACCGCCCGTTCCATTGATCGAAGTTCCCAGGGCTTTCTGTTCGCGCCCAGGCGTGATCCCGGCCGCACTACTTGTGCCGGTTCAGTAGCCGCAGCAGCTTCTTCTCGGAGTAGCGGCCTTTCTTGACCAGCCCGCCCATGTCGCGAGAGATTAGCCGGTTGCCGTCGCTGTCGAGAATGACGAGGTGGGGATACGCCTTGGCGCGGATGTTGACGTACGAAGCACCGTACTGGGGCTGTTTGCGCGGCTTGAACCGGATTCCCGGCGACCCGGAGTCGCAATACACCTTGGCGATGAGATAGTGTTCCTCGAGCACGTCGATGAGCTTCTCTGACCGGTCGATGTCGTCCTCCAGCACCTTGCACCAGCCGCACCAGTCGCCGCCGAGGACCAGGAGCACTCGTTTGTTCTCGGCGGCGGCACGCTCCATCGCGTCGGAGATAAGCGCCCCGGTGTCGCGCCGGGGGTCGTAGTCCGATACGAGGTAGAAATCCTGCCCGCCGGCTAGCGCGTCGGGGACGAGCATGACCGCGACGAGGACGACGGGGAAGGTGATTCGAAGGTGACGCCGATACGCGAGATCGAACATGGATTGAATCCTAGCAAACGACGCGCTCAACGATTGGGACCCCGGCGCGATGCTTGCTATATAATCGTTGTTATATAGACGGAGGCAGTCCCATGCACTCTTTGAAGATCACAACCGTGGGCGCATCGGCGGGGGTCATTCTGAACAAGGAGGTCATGGCGCATCTGAAGGTTCGCAAGGGAGATACCCTCTATCTGACCGAGGCGCCCGACGGCGGGTATCGCCTGACGCCCTACGATCCCGACTTCGCACGGCAGATGGCGCTAGCCGAGGACATCATGCATGACGACCGCGAGGTCCTGCGGGCCTTGGCGCGGTGACACCATCCGCCGCTGACTGGCGGTGGATCCGTGTCGATGTGGTCTACGCCGTCCATGGTCGTCAGCTCGCTGAGCACGGCGGCACGGAGGGTGTCCTTGACGCTGGACGGATTGATGCCGCACTCGCGCGGCCGGCCAATGTGGCTCACTATGGTGATCCTGACGCGGCGGACTTGGCCGCCGCCTACGCGTTTGGTCTGGCGAGGAACCACGGCTTTGTCGATGGCAACAAGCGTGTCGCGTGGTTGGCTGCTCGGTTGTTTCTTGCTGACAACGGGTTTGGGCTTGAGTTCGATCCCGTCGACGCCATCCGGCTGATCGAAGGCGTGGCGAGCGGCGTGATCTCAGAGCCTGACTTGGCTGACTGGTTTCGGCAGCGGCTCTCGCGTCAGCGCTGAGATGGGAACTTCCTCGGATCCCGCGCCAATGGCACGGTGTCGGACGTTCTCATGAACCAGTCGAGCATGGCTCGTTCGAGGTCTGCCTTCGTTTCTCGCATGCCCGGTTCGTCGATGAGGTTGCGGAGCTCCTGCGGGTCTTTGCCGAGGTCGTAGAGTTCGTCCTGGCCCGACGTGCGTCGAATCAGCTTGTGGTTGAGACTCCGGACCATCGTGGCCCGGCATACGCTTTCCGGCACCTCCTGTTGCTGCAGGCTCTTCGGATAGTAGATTCCGTCGACAGAGGGATCGTTCTTGATCCACTGTCCCTCGAAGGCGTGTGGTTCTGAAGCGTCGTAGCCACCCTCCGCGAAAACCAGCCTGTCGCGTTGCTCGGGCTCGCCCGCCAGTTGTGGAACGAACGACTTGGCGAAGTGCGTGTGTTCGATGGGGAGTCCAGCTAGCTCCATGACCGACGCCATCAGATCGAACATCTCGACCTGACCTTCCACGACATGCCCCGCCTTCTTACCCGGTGCCTTGACCAGGAGCGGTACACGCGTCAATGGATCGCTGTAGTCGCTCGGCCATTTCTCGACTAAACCGTAGTCGCCGGCCCAGTCTCCGTGGTCGGATGAGACGATCAGGACGGTGTTCTCGAAGAGCCCTTCTTCCTCCATCACGGCCATCAATTCGCCGAGCAGCCAATCCGTGTAGCTGATCATGCCGAGGTAGACCGCATTCAGCTTCCTGAAGAAGTCGTCGGACAGTTCGTCCAGACGCCGGTATTTCCTGATCAGTCGATGGAAATCGGGTTTCTTGTCGAGACCCGGCGGCCTTAAGTCGGGGATTTTCTTGGGGTCGTACAGGGAATAGAAGTCCGGATGCGTTGTATAGGATGGATGTGGTTGTAGAAGAGGCAGAAAGAGGAAGAAAGGCTTGGAGCCTTCCTGACGACTCTTCAGGAAGTCGATTCCCGCCTTCACCTTGATGTAGTCCCCGACCTCGTCGTGTTCACAATCCAACGGCTGGAAATCGAAGCTGTAGTATTCCTTGTCGCTTAGTTGATATGGGTTCCTTCTTTGTGCGCCTTGGGGTTCGCGGAATTCCTTGATACAGAACAGACTTTCGCGGGCGAGAAGGTCGTTTTTGCCAAACCAATGGATGTCGTACCCGCCTTCGTATAGATACTTGAACAGGTGCGGTTCGTGTGGCCTGAGTAGATGCCAGTTGGAGCGATGGCCCATGCAATGCGGATAAAGCCCGGACATCATGGAGGTTCGGGACGGCACGCATTGCGCGTTCTGCACATGACATTGGTCGAAGCGTACGCCTTCGTCCGCTAGGCGGTCGTAGTTCGGGGTCTTGATCAGCGGGTGACCGTAGCAGGCCAAGCTCTCGGCGCGCATTTCGTCGGGTTGGAAGAAGACGAAGTTCGGGTGTTCGGGTGTGGCCATGCGCGCTACCCGCGCCGTCGACCCGTGATCGAGTAATCGATCACAGGATCGGTTCCGCAGCTCAATGCGCCCTCGAAGGTGTCCCCGGCCACCTTCAACCAGGTCTCCATCGTGCGCACCGATCCCTTGCCCCAATGCTGCTGCGACTGCGGCGCCACGTAATCGTAGCTGAGTATGCTGTCGTCGAAACCGACGCGCGTGACCTCGATCGTGCCGTCCACGTCGTCGAGGAGGGTCGCGTCGAGACCATCCGAGACTCGAGAGATGGTGAGTACACCGTGGCGTACGGCCCCGTTGGCGTTGGTTACAACGTCCCACGTCCCGGCGACGGAGTTCGGGCTAGGCGGAACGCCTTTCACGCCGGGAAAGTCGCGCCACAGCCATCGCAGTGTATCGGGGAAGATCTCGCCGCCGTGTGTCAGGTCGTGCCCGCCCGCCCCCAACTCGAACCGATAGTCGTAGCGCGCGAACATTAGCGCGGACGCCATGGTCATGTTCGCGAGCGTCCAGCTTCCTTCGGCGAGGTTGATGTCGTTCTGCCCGTCCTGCAGGAAAACGCGTAAGGGTTTGGGGCTCCCGCGGGTCTGACGGATCAGGTACGGGTACTCCGAACCGCCTCGAAGCCTGGTGAAACTGCCGATGTGACTGATGACCTTGCTGAAGGCGTCGGGCCGTTCCCAGGCGACGGTGAACGCACACAGGCCTCCGTCGCTCATCCCGCAGATCGCCCGCCCTGCGGGCTCGTCGACCAAGTTGTGGCTCTTGCCGACTTCAGCAAGGATCTCGTCGAGAAGGAACCGTGCGTAAGTGTCGTCGAGCGGAACGTACTGCGCCTGTCGTTGGTCGTAGATCTCCTCCTTCGCGCCCGGATTCACGAATACGCCGATGGTCACCGGGATCTCACCCTTGTGGATCAGGTTGTCGAAAACGATCGGTGCCCGCACGGGCCCCGTTGGGTCGAGGTAGGCTTGGCCATCCTGGAACACGGTCACGCAGGCGGGCTCGGCGGCCGTGTACTGCGCGGGGACGTAGACCCAATAGTGGTGGGTCGCGCCGGGGTAGATGCGGCTGGATGCCCAAGTGTTCTTCGTCACCGTGCCGGTTGGCACGCCCACTTGGGGCGATGAGTCCGGGTCTGGCCTTTGCATTTCGACGCCTATCTCACGGTTCGCCGCAGGCCGCCTTCGCGGCGCGCATGGCGTCGACGGCGCGGGGGAACCCGATGTACAGGCACAGGTGCGTCATGACCTCTTCGATCTCGTCCGCGCTGAGGCCATGGTTCAACCCCCCGCGCACGTGAAAGCCCAGTTCGGCCTCTTGTCCCAGCGTCGCGAGAATCGCGATGACCACCAGCGAGCGATCCCGGCGCTTAAGCTGCGGCCGAGACCAGATCTCGCCGAAGGCCCACTTCATTGCCCAATCGCTCAAGCCCCCGAGGCGTGGCCGAAGCGCCTCGAGATCCGCCTTGGGGTCGGGGTCGGCACGCCCACCGGTGAGCGAGGCCCGAACATCGGCGGCACGTGTGAGTCGCTCGCCATCGGACAGGTGCTCGGCCGGTTCTCGACCCTCGATCCGCTGTACCCCTTCCGCTTCGCGGAACGCCGCATCCATGCGCCGACTGGCCGCCATCGCCGCAGGGAAACCCGCGTAGGCCGCTATATGGAGATTGATCTCCTCGATCTCCGTGCGGCTGAGGCCGTGGCGCAGCCCGATGCGGGTGTGCAGTTCGAGTTCCTCGGCACGCGATTGCGCCGCCAGCACCGCGATGATCATCAGGCTGCGGTCGCGCCGCGAGAGCTGCGGACGATCCCACATCTCACCCACCGCGGCGAATGCGAATGTGCCGAGCGCTCCCAGGCGCCGCTCCATGGATGCGAGTACGCGCTCTGGCTCCGCGTCCGGTACGAAGCGTGTATAGGTCGCGAACGCGTGTTCGAGGCGGTCGTCCCAGCTTGCGTCGTCCGTCATGGTGCCTTGCTGCCGTTGTTGTACCGTGGGATCGGATCGTAACCGCTAGGGGCTTAAGGAGTTTGACTCGCGGTGGGGTTCCGCGACAATGCGTCACGGTTCTTGACGTGAGCGCCATGGCCGACGCGAGCTTGAGCGGGTTGGGATTTACCTATGGGCCGGTCGTGTTCCGGACCGACCAACGACGCGATGTCCGACGGGCGTGCTTCCGTGTTCGCAAGGTCCTCGAGGGCCTGGTCCACGACACCGTTGCCTTGGAAGGCAACCCGTTCACGTTGGAGTTCAACGAGGCGATGATCCGCTTCTACGACAGCCAGGACGGGACGGAGAAGATGCGTTTCATGGCCGGGTGTTCGCTGGATCCGCAGTTGCGGACCGACGTTGAAGAAGGGGCGAAATGACCAACCGGCCTGCTAGGACGTCAACGAAGCCCGCGGATGGCAGGCCGCGTCTGCTCAGTGGCGGCAATCCACAGATTCCCAAGGGCGACGGCGACGCCCCGGTGCAGGCCTATATCGCCGCCATGCCGGATTGGAAACGCGACCTAGGCCGCCTCCTGGACGCGCTCATCGAGCGCACCGTGCCGGATGTGCAGAAATGCGTGAGGTGGAACTCGCCCTTCTACGGCGTTGAGGGCCAGGGCTGGTTCGTGAGCTATCACGTCTTCACGCGGTATGTGAAGGTGACCTTCTTCCGCGGCTCGTCGCTGCAACCGCTTCCGCCGGGTGTCGGCAAAGGCAAGGACCAGGATTCGCGCTGGGTCGACATCCACGAGGGCGAACTCGACGAGGCGCAGATGGCGAGTTGGGTCCGCCAAGCGGCGGCGTTGCCCGGGTGGGATCTGACCTGACCAGGTGCGGTGGACGTTAACGAGGTGAAGCCGTCCGACCCGACGGTCGAAGACGAGGTGCTGGCGGCGGTGCGCGCCTACGACATCGCCGTGCGCGACCGGGATGTCCACGCCCAGGTCGACTTCTTCGCGGACCGCGCCGACACCAGCAAGGCGGCGCTCAGAAGTCGCCTTGAGACACAGCTCGCGCGTGGCGAGTACGAGGACAAGCGATTCACCCTCGACGCGGCCACAGTCGTCGTCGAGGCCGATCGGGCGACCGTCGATGGCGCACGGCTGCGTTCGCCGACAGGCGGCGGCTCGTTCGTTTTCGCGATGGCGAAGGAGGCGGACGGCGCGTGGCGGTGTCTCTCCGTCCGCCTGTCCAAGGGTGCGGATGGCCGGGCGGAGAACGCCCGCGAACTGCGCGAGCGCATCTTGGCCGACCCGGTGCGGCCCGGATACCACTTCGCGAACCCGGAGGGCGTCGCGATGCCCTTCGATCCGAATGGCGCCATCTACTGGAAGGGCCGCTACCACCTGTTCTACATCTTCCAGGATTCACGATCCGGCCAGCGCGCCGACCACTGGGGCCATGTCTCCAGCACGGACCTGTTCCATTGGCGGCACCACCCGACCGGCTTGCTCGACGGCATGTACAGCGGCAACTGTTTCATCAACGGCGACGGCGTCCCGACGATCTGCTACCACCAGAAGGGCGAGGGAAACGCCATGGCGGTGGCGCTCGACGACGACCTGAACGCGTGGCGGAAGCTGGACACGATCACGCCGACGACCCCCGAAGGCGACGAGTACCACGAGCGGTACCGGTCCTGGGACCCCTTCGGATGGCTTGAAGGCGACACCTACTACGCCATCTTCGGTGGCAAGCGGCCGGGCATCGCCAGGTCGAGCGCACTCGACGGCGAGTGGCGCTACATGGGCGACCTCTTCGCGCATGGCGTCGAGGGCGTGGCGCTTGACGAGGACGTGTCGTGTCCGGATTTGTTCCGGCTCGGCGACAAGCACGTCCTGCTCTGCATAAGCCACCGCCTGGGCTGCCGTTACTACGTTGGGACGTGGAAGGACGAGCAGTTCCATCCCGAGTCCCATGCCATGATGAGCTGGGTCGACCACTCGTTCTTTGCCCCGGAGAGCCTTCTCGACGACCGCGGTCGCCGCATCATGTGGGCGTGGATCATGGACGAGCCGCGCTTCGGGGTGCGCGCCGCGCACGGCTGGTCGGGCGTGCTGAGCTTGCCGCGGGTACTGTCCATGGGCGATGACGGACGACTCCGCATGGACGTTCCCGAGGAGATCGAGACGTTGCGCTACGGTGCTCTCCGGCACGGGCCCGCCACGGTCAAGGCCGACTCGGACCTACCCCTCGATGGCGTCGCCGGCACGGGCCTCGAGTTGCTCGTCGAGTTGGAAGGCCAGGGAGCCTCGTCGTACGGCCTTATCGTGTGCGCATCACCCGATGGCGCGGAGCAGACGTCGATTTCCTACGACGTCACCGAGAAGCGATTGAAGGTCGACACGCGCCGATCGGGTCCCGACGACACCCCGCGAGCTGTCGAGGCGGCGCCGTTCGAGTTGGACCCGGGCGAGCGGCTGAAGCTCCGCGTATTCGTCGACCGGTCCGTCGTCGAAGTGTTCGCCAACAGCCGCCAGGCCATCGCGCGCCGCATCTACCCGTCACTGCCGGAGAGCGTCGGTGTGCGCCTGTTCGCAAGCGCTGGCGCGGCACACCTGCATACGTTGGAGGCTTGGCGAATCGCCGCGTCCAACGCCGCTTGACAAGCGGGTCTATGTTGGAGAGGCGACGCAATGGGGAGCCATGCCATGCCCGAAGCGACCTTCTCAGTCTTCTCGGATGCCGACAGCGCGGGGTGGGCCGAGGCCTTCGCCGCGCTGCTTCGCGAAGGCGGGTCGGACCGAGTCGACATCGCGGATAGCCTCGACGCTGTCTTCGACGGGGATGCCGATGTCCTCATCCTCAACCTGGACCGGGAGCGCGACACGACGCTTTCGGCTGATCGTATCGACGCGCTGAAGCGGTGCCGGATCATCGCCATGGCCCCGGGTGCCGACTGGCTCTGTGCCCAACTGGACGAGATCGAGTTCCGGGGCGGCAACGTGACGGACGACTTGACGATGCTCGTTGCCGACAGCGAACTCTTGGGGAAGCAGTCGGCTGAGCCTATTCGCCCATGGAGGGTGCAAAAGCCTCGGCTCGAAGCCTGGCCCCCGGGAATGCCAAGAATCTACTTCTCCGGCGGCATCGCCGACTACCGTCCAGGCGTTGACGACATCCTCGTTCCGGAACAGCACGAGGACTGCGCCGTGGTCGTGCGGCAGGCGAGCTTCGTCTTCGCGGGTGTCCAGGCGCACCCGGACGAGTGGTCGGAGCAATACCGTGCCCTGATCCGGCGGGTGGCGGTCGCACTTGCTGAACGTCCCGTCGAGGCCCTCGAGCCGATCGTCGTCGAGCGGCAGATCCATCCGCCGGGTTCGGTGCGGTTCGAGTTGGAGCCGATTTCCGAAAAGCAAAGCGGTTCCCACCGGAACTTCTACTTCCGCTTCGAACGTCCGGCGGCATTCACCGCCACGCTCGAGCATGTGGGGTCCAACGCAATGGCGATGTACTTCGGCGGCGGCAAGGAGTTCCTGCACGGTGCCCGCGTGGACACCGAGGATGGCAAGACGCTGACCATTGCCGCCAACATCGGCGGGAAAGCCATCCAAGCCGTGGGTTACCGGCACTGGTTGCTTGGTGTGCAGAACTTCGACCACGAGAACGCGTGTTCGGCGAAGTTGACGGTTCGCTACGACACGACGAGCTCGGGCTCAACCGTCCGCGCACTGCCGGGCAACGCGAGCTTCGAGTACGTCAACGGCGCGGCTTGGGATCTTTCCCGTGCGGCGCAGACCATTGGCATCGATGTGGCGCGCCTTGCCACAGCGCGCGAGCATGGATTCGAGGCTTGGGGGGATCTCGAGGCACACGTCGCTTGGACGCCGGTCTTCGATATGCGAGGCGGCACGCGGGGCGCGGACCGTTTCGACGCGAGGGTTAGGGTGCAGTACGGCGAGTCGTACACGTTGGCGCAGCTCATCGAGTATGCCGAGGACTTTACGGACGAGCTTCGGCTTGCCCTAAGCGGTGCGTTGTCTGGTGACGAGACCTTCTCCGATGAACACCTGCTACTCACATTGTTGGATGATCCGATTGCGGCGCATGCCCTCAGATGCGCGGGCGCCGACACCGACATCCTGCGATCCCAGTTGAGAGCACCAGCCGGAGACGGAGGAGTCAGAAACGTAGCCAAAGCGGTTTCCGGGGCGGTCTACCGAGCCAATTTCATCGGCGCGATCGGTCGCGAGGGAACCAATTCCGCGAACCTGCTGGCTGGGTTGCTCGGGGAGAGCTGTGCGGCAACGAACCGGCTCAAGGACCAAGGAATCCAGCAGCGGGACATCGTCAACTACGTGACCCACGGGCTTCCTCGCGTCGCGGTCGAAAACCAGGAGCCCGCCGCATCGGTTTTCGACGAACAGGTGGAGCAAGTGGCACAGGCCGCGTTCGCCAAGGCCCGAGACCAAACGACGAAGTACGTGACGCTCGATCGCCTCCTCCTCGCCCTGATTGCCCACTCGAGCATCGCTCGTGTTCTGCGGTCGATGGATGCCCGGGTGGACGCGTTAGAGGGCGAGCTTCGCGCATATGTCGATGCAACCGTCGTTGGCGTGGGCGACGACGACGTACCCCAGCCCACGCGGGCGCTGAATCGTGTCATGCAGATGGCCGTTGCCAAGGCACGGTCCGCTGGGCGACCCCAGGCCACCACGCTCGACGTGCTGTGGGCGCTCTGCGGGGAGCGCGATGTACCGACCGCGGACATCCTCGGACGCTTCGAGATCACCCGCGCGGACGTGGCTGCGCGGATGGGCTAGGTGTCCTCTTAGAGCGCCGAGAAGTCCGGCTTGCGCTTCTCGCGGAACGCGGCCACGGCTTCGCGGTTTGCCGGACCGCCGGAGAGCCGCGCCAAGGCCGCGTTCTCGGCGTCGATCACCGCCTTCAACCGATCGCGATCCGGCCCCGTGACCAGGCGCTTGGCTTCGGCGAGGGAGTCCGGCGGCAGCGCCGCGAGGCGCGCCGCCTTGGCGTGCACGGCAGCGGCGAATCCTTCGTCGCGCAGCACGTCGAGGACGAGTCCGGCCGCTTTGCATTGTTCGGCCGACATCCACTCGGAGGCCATGAGGAACCACATGGCTTGCTGGCGTCCCATGAGGGCCGGGAACGTCCGTGTGCTGCCAGCCTCGGCGACGAGCCCAAGTTCGGAGAACGGGCAGCGCAGCCGGGCGCTGGCCGCCATGAAGGCGAAATCCGCAACGCCGCAGATCGTCGCACCGATCCCGACGCCGAGGCCGTTGATGCCGAGCACGAACGGCTTCTCGAAGTCGACGATGGCGTGCAGCATGCCCCGGAAACCGTGCCGTGGCGGCGGACCGGCCGATCCGGAAAGGTCGGCGCCGGCGCTGAAGGCGCGACCGGTGCCCGTGAGCACGACGACGCGGCAGTCGTCGTCGGCACCGGCCTCGAGCAAAGCATCGGTCACTTCGTCGTACTGCTGTCCGTTGAAGGCGTTCAACGCATCGGGCCGGTTGAGCGCCACCGTGCGCACACGGTCGTCGTTGTTGATGATGAGCATGACGCGCTACAGCGGCAGGTCGCCGACGGCGTGGTTGACGCTGCCGGTCTCGTTGTACGAGCGCATCACCATCTCCGCGATGCGCATCAGGTGCACCTCGTCGGAGCCGTCGGCGATGCGCGACCAGCGCGCCTGGATCAGCATCTGCGCAAGCGGGGAGTCGTTCGAGTAGCCGAGCGCGCCATGCACCTGCAGGGCGCGATCCACGGTCTTCCACAGCGTATTGGCGACGTGGTGCTTGGCCATGGACACCTCGGAGCGGAAGTCCATGCCGTTCTCGATCTTGTAGGCCGCGTGCAGGACCATGAGCTTTGACGAGTAAAGCTCCAGCGCGCTCTCCGCCATCATCCACTGGATGCCCTGCTTCTCGGAGAGCAGCGAGCCGTGCGCGTAGCGCTTCTGGGCCCGATCGACGAGCATCTCCAGCGCCTGCTCGATGGTGCCGATCCAGCGCATGCAGTGGGCTAGGCGGGCGGGACCGAGGCGGACCTGCCCGAGTTTGTGGCCACCGCCCTGCTCGCCGAGCATGTTGGCGTGCGGGACTCGCACGTCGTTGTAGCGGATCTCCGGGTGGCCCCCTCCGCCGCCCATGGTGGAGATGTCGCGAACGATCTCGAAGCCGGGGGTGTCGGTGGGCACGATGAAGGCGCTGTTCCTGGCCTGCGCGATCTCCGCATCCGGGTCGGTCTTGGCGATCACGATGGCGAACGTTGCACCGTGCGCACCGGAGGTGAACCACTTGTGGCCGTTGATGACCCAGTCGTCGCCGTCGCGCACAGCGGCCGTCTGGATCTGCGTGGGGTCCGAGCCCGCGACCTCGGGCTCGGTCATGGAGAAGCAGGACCGCATCGTGCCTTCGCACAGCCCTCGCAGCCACTTGTCCTTCTGCTCGTCCGTGCCGAAGTGCAGAAGCGTGTGCATATTGCCTTCGTCGGGTGCTTGGCAGTTGATGAGATACGGGCCCATGTTGGTCTTCACGGCTTCCGCCGACATGGCCGCGACCGCGGTGATGCCGAGGCCCATGCCGCCCCATTCCTCGGGCATGTGCGGCGCCCACAAGCCCTGGTCCCGGGCGGTCTGACGCAGTTCGTGAATCGCTGTACGCCATTCGTCCCCAGAGGCGCGGCGCGCGCTCAGTTCCGCCATCTTCGGCTTCGCGACGTCCGCCATGAATCGCTTGACCAGCAGTCGCGCGTCCTCGACCTCGTCGGGAAACGTGAAATCGATCGCCATTAGAATGTCCGCCTCAACCTTTTCGATTCGGCGGGAGCATACATGACGGACGCGGCGTTGCTGGTGGAGAAGACGGAACACGTGGCGGTGCTGACGCTAAACCGGCCTCAGAAACTCAACGCGCTGAACGGGGAACTGCGCGACGCCATGCTCGACGCCATCGCGGACGTCAAGGCGGACGACACGGTGCGTGCCGTGATCTTCACCGGTGCGGGACGCGGTTTTTGTTCCGGGGCCGATCTCACCGGCGGGGGCGGTGGCCAGAACACCGCCCCCACGCAGAACGAGCACCTTGACGACTTGGGCTGGGTTGGCCGCCAAGCGCTGGCCGTCTACGGGCTGAACAAGCCGGTGATCGGTGCCGTCAACGGCGTGGCGGCGGGCGCCGGCATGAGTCTCGCCTTGGCCTGCGATGTCCGCGTGGGGACCGAGAAGTCGCGCTTCAAGACCGTGTTCATCGAGCGCAACCTGTCACCGGATTCCGGCATGAGCTTCTTCCTGCCGCGCATCGTCGGCTACTCCCGCGCCACGGACCTGATCTACACCAGCCGAACCGTGGACGCGGAGGAAGCCCATCGGATTGGCCTCTTGGACCGCCTCGTCGACCACGACGACCTGATGGAGTCCGCGCTCGAACTCGCTGGACAGATGACCTCTTGGCCGCCGCTCGCCCTGCGCATGTCCAAGCGCGTCCTGCAGCACAACATGGAATGCGACCTGGAGACGGCGCTGCGTTTCGAGTTGACGAGCCTCTCCTTTGGGAACAAGGCCGTGAACGACCGCAAGGAGTCCATCGCCGCATTCCTGGAGAAGCGCAAGCCGAGCTACACGGGTACGTAACGCGGCTGTAAACGTGAGGTCCGCCCTCCTGTAGGCGTCAGGCGGCTCGGCTCCATCCCCGTTCGGTGTCCTCGAACTGGACATCGGCGAGGTGATCCGTGTCGTCGAGCTCCGCCAACTGCCGAAGCAACTCCGCTATCCCGTGCTCGCGGCCCGTGTCGGTCGCGTGGCTCTCGTAGAGTAGCCGCAATAGCCGGTCCGCCGGCCCGTCCATCTTGGACTGGCCCTTCTCCCATCGCGCGATGGACTGCGCACTCTTGTCGAGCAACTTGCCCAGCACATTCTGCGACAGATCCATCTCGTGCCTTAGGAAGCGGATCTCCGCACCGTCAAGTTGTTTCTTTTCCCGAATCAAGTACCTGCCAATGGCACTATGCAGGCCATCCATGTCGTGAATCCTGATCGCCTCACCATACTTCGTGGGCACGACCTCGAAGCCGTTGCGCAGGTACACGTTGCCTAAGCCGCATTGCGTATAGTGATGTGGCTTTCCGGTTTCCATCTTTCGCCGTCGGCTCCTCATGTTGCGGTTATCGCGTAGAGCCGGCAACCGGAGAGCGCAACCACTGCTCTCACAAGTCTCCCGGCGCTACGCTTGATTAGGACGACTTCCCAATCTCCATCCTGATCTGGGCTTGGATCGCGCTCGGCCTCGCCCAGGCGCAGCGTTGACAGGACTTGGCGTGTCGTCACGCCTCTCTCGTCCAATCTCTCGAGCGCATGTTCCGTCCAAGTGATGTTGAATGTGTTCCGTGCAAGTTCGCGCACGCGAGCCACGATTTCACGCCGGCCGAGCGTCGGAAAATGGATGACAGCGCTTCTTTTCTCGACCATCGACCTATCATTATGATAGATGCCGAGGCGTGTCAAGCGGTCCGCTCGTTGTCCGTGGGGTTGGGCTGCTGATTCGGCCCTTGAGGATCTCAGTCCGCCGGCCCGTCGGCCTCGACGAGCTTGTTGGCGAAATCGCCACCGCGGAAGAACGAGAGCTTGGCGACGTCGATGTGGCGCCGCATGGCTTCCACGATCTCGTCCGGGGTCAACGCCGCGATCGCGGCCTCCCGCTTCGCGGTGAATGCCATCGTGCGCCCCAGGAACAGGTTGCGCTGCAGGATGCCGGCCACCGCCGTGTCGCTGGACCGGCCGTTCTGCAGGCTGTCCAAGAGCCCCTTCTTGGCGGCCTCCACCTCGTCGTCGGTGAAACCGGACTCGAGCGCGTTGGCGACCTCTTCCTTGAACGCGGCGACGACCTTGTCGGCATTCTCCGGCGCGAAGATGGCGTAGCCGCCGAACCCGCCGACTTCGTCGATGGAACCGGCGCTGAACTGCGAACCGACGCCGTATGAGAGCCCCTCGTTCTGACGGATGCGCACGGCGAGGCGCGAGTTTAGGAATCCGCCGCCGAGCATGTAGTTGCCGACCACGAGCCCGGCGTAGTCGGCGGCGTCGTCACGCAGACGCAGGCGCTGGGTGGCGTACATGATGGCGTTCGCCTTGTCGGGCGTCTCGATGTCGACGGCGACCGCCTCGAGGTCCCTGTAAGGCGTGGCGACGCGCTCGTACGGCTCTTCGGCGTGCCAGCCGGCGAAGAGTTCCCGGATGAGAGCCACGGTCTCGTCGGGGTCGAAGTCGCCTACCACGGCGATGTCGACATGGCCGGCCCCGTAGAACGTGGACCAGAAACCCCGGACCTCGGCAAGCGTCACCGCCTTGTGCCGCTCCACCTGCTCGTCGAATGTCGCCACATAGAAAATGTGATCCGGTCCGTAGGCTTGGGACAGGTGCCTGCTGAGCGCGTTGTTCGCTAGCGCCTGGGGCTCCGAACGCTGCGCCTCGATACCGGCGAGGTACTCCTCGCGAAGGAGTTCGAACTCGTTCTCGTCGAACGCGGGTTCGCGGAGGATCTCGGCGCCCAGGCGCAACGCCGCGGGGAGGTTCCCGCGTACGGTCGTGAAGCCGATGCTCGCCGCGGTGACGCCGCCTCCAACGCCGCCTTGGATCTTCAACCGGTCGAACTCGTCGCTGATCTCCTGGCGGGAGCGCTTCTCCGTACCGCGCATCAGGAGCGCACCGGCGTAACTGGCCGCCGTCGACTTGCCGAGGAGCGCGTCTTCGGTGCCGTGGCGGAAGATCAGCCGGATCGTGACCGCATCGCCCCGGTTCTCCTTGGGCAGGAGCGCCGCGCGTATGCCGTCGGCGATCTCGACGCGGGTGGTGCGGCGTTCGATGTTCTCGGGCGTCGGGTCGAACGCCTCGCCCTCGGCAAGAGCCTCGCGACCCTTGTAGCCGGCGACCAGGGCCGCGACGTCCGGTGCCGGCGGAACCTCGGCGCGCGCCGGCGCCTCCTTGGTCGGATAGAAGAAGCCCATGGTCCTGTTGGACGCCTTGAGGTACTTGTCGGCCGCGGCCAGGACGTCTTCGGGCGCGACGGCGGCGACCCGGTCGCGGTGCAGGAACATGAGCCGCCAGTCGCCCATGGCCGCCCACTCGCTGAGCTGGAGCGCGATGGACTGCGGATTGTTGTAGGCGAGATCGAAGGACGAGGCATACTCGGTCGCCGCGCGATTGACTTCCTCCTCGGTGGGCGGCGTGTCGACGATTTCGTGGAGCGTCTCTAGCATCGCGTCCGTCGCGGCTCGGAGGTCGTCTTCCTCGCGAACCTGTGCGATGGCCAACAAGAGGCCGGGTTCCCGGAACTGCATGGTGAACGCCGCGGTCGCCGCCGCCAGGCACGGCTCGACGACGTTCTTGTAGAGCCTGCCTGCCGGTCGGGTCGCCAGCAGGTGGGCAAGCACCTGCACGGCCGGGTACTCCTCGTGGGATCCGGCGGGGATGTGGTAGGCCGCCATGGCAAGCTGGAAGTCGCCGACCCGGCGCAGCGTGACGGTACGCTCGCCGTCCTGGGCGGGTTCCGCGGTGTAGGTCTCGAAAAGCTGGTTGGCGCCGGTGCGGTCGGGGCGTGGAATGACGCCGAACTTTTCCTCGATGATTTCGATAGCCCGGGCAGGCTCGAAGCGACCGGCAACCACGAGTACCGCGTTGTCCGGCTGGTAGTACTTGCGGTAGAAAGCTTGCAGCCGGTCGATGGGCACGTTCTCGACATCGGCGCGTGCGCCGATCGTGGAGTTGCCGTAGTTGTGCCAGAGGTACGCCGTCGATGCGACGCGGGCTTGCAGGACGCCGACCGGGTTGTTCTCGCCGCTCTCCATCTCGTTACGGACTACCGTCATCTCGGAGTCGAGGTCGTCCTTGGAGACGAAGGAATTGACCATCCGATCCGCTTCCAGGTCGAGCGCCCAGATCAGGTTGTCGTCGTTAGCCGGGAAGGTCTCGAAATAGTTGGTGCGGTCGAGCCAGGTCGTGCCGTTCGGGAAGGCGCCGCGTTCCGTCAGTTCGGCCGGAATGTCCGGGTGGTCGGGTGTCCCCTTGAACAGCAGGTGCTCTAGAAGGTGGGCCATGCCCGTCTCGCCGTAGCCTTCGTGGCGCGATCCGACGAGGTAGGTGATGTTCACCGTGATCTGCTGCTTGCTTTGGTCCGGGAACAGCAGGAAGCGTAGGCCGTTGGCTAGCTGGTATTCCGTGATGCCCTCGACCGAGGCCACTTCGGTGGCCTTGGCGGCCTCCTGCGCTGCCGCGATGAAGGACGCCAGGCACAGCACGCCGGCGACGAGCACGGCGCGCGCCGGGGCGGCTACAACGTTTGGTTTCATCTCAACTCCGTTACGAAAAGGTAGTGCGACTGCCGGCGCGAGCCGAAGCGTAGCACGCAGCGCGCCGCCGGCTGGCCCGACCGAGGGCGTGCACTGCCGCTAGTACCCTTGGGCGAGCAGCGGAAACGCTGACATCATGTCGTAGGGTCCGGGCAGCATCGGCGCGGCCTCGACGAGGTCCGGACAGAGGTCGTCCACGTCCGCGATGCCCATGAGGCCCATGGTGAGGTGGATCTCCTGCTCGAGGATCTCGAGAGCCCGCACAACACCGGCCGGGCCGGCGGCGGCCATGCTCAAGCCGAGCAACCGGCCGGTGCCGACCGCGGTCGCGCCCAAACACAAGCCCTTGACGACGTCGGCACCGCGCAGGAAGCCCCCGTCGACGATCACCGGCACGCGCCCGTCGACCGCGTCCACGATCTCGGGCAACACGGCAATGCAGCCGCGCGCGTGGTCGAGTTGACGGCCGCCGTGGTTGGACGTGTAGACAATGTCCACCCCGGCCTCCACGGCACGTGTGGCGTCGTCGGCCCGCGCGATGCCCTTGAGGATGAGCGGGATGTCGTAGGTCTCCTTGATGTGGGCCACCGTGTCCCAGTCCATGCGCGCTTGCGCGTCGAAAACGCTGCCGGGCGTGGCGGTGCGTCCGGAGCCCGGTATGAAGCGCTTGTGGATGTCACGCTCGCGGCGGCTGTAAAGCGACGTGTCCACGGTGAGACAGAAGGCGTCGTAGCCGGCGGCGATCGTGCGTTCGATGATGTCGTCCATCCACGCTTGGTCGCCTGCCAGGTACAGTTGAAAGATCTTCGAGCACGCGCCGACCTTGGCGACCTCTTCGAAGGCCGGGAAGCACGCTGAACTCAGGATCATGGTGGTACCGAACTCCGTCGCTGCTTCGGCCACGGAGGAACCGCCGCCGGGGTGGAACTGCTGGACCGAACCGATCGGCGGCAGCACCACGGGGATGCGCATCGGCTTGCCGAGCAGCGTGCGCTCCGTGCGGATGGTCGAGACGTCGTTGAGCACCTTCGGCCGGAATGCGAGCGATGCCAGCGCCATCCGGTTGCGGATCACGGCGGCTTCCGAGTCGGCCCCGCCGCGCAGGTAGTCCCACAGGTTCTGGTTCAGATTGCGTTCCGCCTGCTTGGCAATCTCGCCAAGCGTCATGAAATCCCGCATCGGTCGATCCGTACCTCGAAAGGCGCGGATGATACGGGAAGGGTTCCGGGTCGCCGCAAGGCGACTCGCCTTGGCTATGCTTGGCGTTTCTCCACATGGTCGAGGCCCCCCATGGACAACCGTCAAGTCGTCATCGCCGCATTGCCCACGGACAAGCTCGAGCCTGAGCACTTCGCCCTGCAAACGGCGCCGTTGCCGGAACCGGGCGAAGGCGAAGTGTTGTGTCGCACGTTGGTGCTCACGGTCGGTGCCGGCCAACGCGCAGGCCTGCAAGGCAGCGCGAGCTACGCCGGCGCTCCGCGCAGCGGCATCGTGATGGGCGGCTCGGCGGTCGCTCGCGTCGAGAAGTCGAACGACGCACGTGTACCCGTCGGTTCGCTGGTGACCTGCCCGGCGGGCTGGCAGGACTACTCCGTCCACAGGGCGTCTGGCCTGCAGGTGGTCGATGAGCCCTCAGCCGGGGAGCGCGAGGGGCCCGCCCCTCGCAAGAAGAAAGGGGATCCGGCACACCACCTCGGCGTCTACGGCACCAATGGGCTCACCGCCTACTTCGGGTTTTTCGACCTAGGCGAACCGAAGCCGGGACAGACCGTCGTGGTCTCCGCGGCCGCCGGTTCAGTGGGTCACCTGGTCGGCCAGATGGCCAAGATCAGCGGCTGCCGGGCGGTGGGCGTCGCCGGTAGCGACGACAAGTGCCGCATGTTGTGCGCGGACTTAGGCTTCGACGCGGCCGTGAACTACCGGCACGGCGGCTTTCGCGATGAGTTCAAGGAGGCGTGCGGCGACGGCATCGACATCTATTTCGACAACACCGGCGGGGAAATCCTCGGCGGTGCGCTACGCCGCATGAAGCCGCACGGCCGCATCGTCTGCTGCGGCGTCGTCTCGCAGTACGACACCGGCAACCCGGCACCGGGCCCGCGCGGAATCCCGGGACTGCTGGTGAACAACCGCGTGCGCATGGAGGGCTTCTTGGTCTTCGACTACGCGGATCGCTACGCCGAGGGGCGTGCACAGATGAAGGCTTGGGTGGACAGCGGCGAGCTCAAGCCCTTGCAGGACGAGTTCCACGGTCTCGAAGAGGCGCCGAGAGCGTTCATCGACATGCTGGCTGGCGGCAACGTTGGCACGCGGATCATCCGCGTGGCGGACTGACAGGCGTCAGCCCTTCAGTCGGCCGAGTTCCTCTTCTAGGGCCGCGACCCGTGCTTCGGCGGATTGTCGCGCGTCGGATTCCGCCCGCCGCATATCTGTCAACTCGGTGTAGTCGGGGATGATTTCGCCCGTGTCCACTTCGCGAAACCGGAACTCGTCATCCACCATGCACAGCTCGAGGTCGAGGACTTCGCTGTGCAGCCCACCTGATGCCTCAGAGGGAATGTCCACGTACTTGCCGCCGCGCAGCCGCCGCCCGATGATCGGCGGCGAGAACCGGTCGAGCAGCTCGACCGTCCAGTACTCGCGCACGCCGAGGTCTCGATACAGACCCGGTTTGACCCGGAGATCCCGCCGCCAGGTGTGGACGGACAGAAGCTCCAATGCCAGGTCTGGAACGCGGCCTTCGTCCCAGACCTTGAACGACGGGCGGTCGCCGCGGCCATCGACGTCGATGGCGATCATGAAGTCCGGCGCCAGCAGGGCAGCACGGTTGCCGCGCTCGAAGAAAACGCCGAGGTCGGAGGCGACGCAGACATCGACTTGGTCCCGATAGCGCTCGCGCATGACGGTGCCGAGATAGCCGGCGGTGCGGTCGTGCTTGGTGCTCTCCACGGTCTTGCTGTCGCCGCACGGGTACCCGTCGTCGTCACAGTCGACCGGCGGGACAGGTCGGTACAGGGCTTGGGCGTGCAGCGCCGCGAGGCCCGGCGCCGGTAGCGGAGGACGCACGGGGGCGGTGCTTGGTGCGGGTCTCGTCTGCATCATGGCACAGTACCATAGGTGTTCTCGGGAGCAGGTTCGCGCCCCATTCTGCCGACGCGAAAACCGGGATCGTTAGAGACATCGGCCCGGCGATTTGTAGGAGATCGACGTTTCGTCGCTCTGCCGGGTCGTTAAGGGAACGCTACAATCGGCAGTTCGCCCGAAGCGTCACTTTGAGGGGAGTGCTGTGGAGATCGAAGACTGGAAATCCGTCGGTTCGGTGGCGCCCCTGCTGCGCGAACTGCGGCAACTGGGTCTCGAGACCAACCTCGTGGAACTCGACGCGTTCGGGTTCACCGTCGTACCCCCCGAGAAGGTCGCGCCCCCGGAGTTCTGTCGCGAGGTGCGCGAGGCGCTGGAACGCACGATGCTCCGCCGCTACGGGGCCGACGGCCTGTCGGAGGAGCGCTGGAGCAACGTCAACGACATCCAGCGCTTCATGCTCTGGGAGGATCCGATCTTCGAGAAGCTCAGCTACAACCCGGCCGGCCTGGGGTTGGCCGAGTGGCTCCTCGGCACCGACTGCGTATTGAGCCTCTGCGCGGCCTGGGTCAAGGGCCCGGGCGAGGTGCGTACCGGCATCCACGGCGACTACCTGGATCCGGCGTTGGTGGCTCAGCCGGAGCAGATGAACAACTGCAATATGCACTACATGCTCACGGACTACACCAAGGACGACGGATCGATCTCGTTCGTGCCGGGTAGCCACAAGTGGCGCCGCCAGGTGAACCCCGACGACTCGCGCTACTGGGCCGACCGCGCCGTGGCGGTGGAGGCCCCGGCCGGGTCCATGGTGATCTGGGGCAATCACACCTGGCACGGCTCGTACCCGAAGAAGACGCCGGGACTCCGCATGACGCTGCAGTGCGAGTACATGCGTCGCCGTCGGCAGACGGAGGAGGCCTATCGGGAGACGGTGACCCAGGAGGCGTTGGACCGCAATCCGGTCCGATTCGCAGGGCTGATGGACGTCTACAGCCTGTTCCCCTTCGGCAAGAACGACTGGGACCTCGACCGCATGGGGGCGGCCGACCCGGGCACCAAGAACGGCCAGACCATCGACCAGTACCGCAGCCTGTTCGATACCGAACCCGCGAACGGCCGTACGACCTTGCGCCCGAAGTACGACTACCACTACCACGACGGCAAGATGACCTCGGAGCGCAACGTGGAACGTGCGGAACGTATGAAAGCCGATGCGAAGAACGACAAGGTCGCGGCCGGGTGAACGCGAACGTACCCACCACCGAACAACATGATGATCTGATCGTCGACGGGCTGAACGTCACCCAACGCGTCGCCGAGATCGAGGATCAGGGCTACACGATCATCCCGGACTTCATCACGCCGACGGAGGTGGCGCGCATCCGGCACGCGTTCGATACCGAGGTCCTCATCACCGAGATGCGCGCGATCGGCACGAACACCGGCAAGACCCTGCGCGCCCACAACCTGCTAGCCAAGACCCGCGCCGTGGACTACCTGTTTCTCGATGCGCGCCTACGCGCCGTGGTGGAAGGCGTGCTCGGCGAGCGCACCCAGGTCAATGTCACCACGCTCTTCAACCTCCTGCCGGGCGAGACCCGCCAATTCCTCCACCAGGACGACGGCCTTTGGCCGATCCCGCGCCCGCATCCGCATTTCGTTTGCAATGCACTGATCGCCTTGGACGACTTCGACATCGAGAACGGCGCCACGCACATCGTCCCCTACAGCCACAAGTGGCATGACCGCCCGGTCGATCAGGACGTGGAGACGATGCGCGTGGTCATGCCCTCCGGCACCATGCTCATGTGGGAAGGCGGCCTGTGGCACGGCGGCGGCGCCAACATCTCGAAGGACCGCGAGCGCTTGGGATTCTTCATGAGCCACAACGTCGCCTACCTGCGTCCGCAGGAGATCCAGCTCCTGTCCGTACCGCGCGAGGAGGTCCGCAAGATGCCGAAGAAGCTGCAACGGCTGCTCGGCTACCACCGCTTCGGCCTGGGCGTCGATGGCCGCGACCCGGTCGACGTCCTCTACGACGGCGTCGTCGCACACCCGGCGGCGCGAACGGCGTGGTGGCGCGAGGAATCGGCTTAAGGCGACTTAGGGCTCTGCATCGCGGGTACACTGCGGCCTTTTGGCAGAAAAGCGCCCCATAGCCGGCCCGGCCGCGTCCGAAGGACGCGCCTTCGCCTGACGCCGTGCGCCGGGTACGCCTCCGGCCCAAGGCCACTCCGACCGCGCATGGAACAAACGCCGCCGGTCGCGTACGCTCCCTTTGGCGCTTGTTCGATGCGAGGCACCTGAATGGCCTACGTGACCTACGAAAAACGCGACCACGTCGCGATCATCACCCTGAACCGGCCCGAGCGGATGAACGCCCTAGGTCGCGCCTTGAGCGCGGAACTGCGCGAAGCCGAGGCGCAGTTCATCGGCGACGACGACGTCTGGATCGGCATCTACACCGGTGCCGGCGACCGGGCTTTCTGCGCCGGACGGGATCTCAAGGAAGCGGCTGAACAGGAGGCGGGTGAGAAAACGAGCCCCAGCGCGGCCACGACCGGCCCCATCTCGCGCTTCGAGCGGATCGCGGCGGACCACGGCAAGCCGACGATCGCCGCGATCAACGGCGCCGCGTATGGCGGTGGTCTGGAAAAGGCCCTCACCTGCGACATCCGCATCTGTTCGGAGAACGCCCGCATGGCCCTGGCCGAAGTCAAGGTGGGCCTTTGCCCGCCAGGCGGGTCGTTCAACCTGCCCCGCTTGGTGGGGTTGTCCAATGCCATGTGGCTGTTGCTTTCCGGCGAGCCTGTCGGCGCGGAGGAAGCCTTGCGCATGGGCTTGGTCACCCGCGTCGTGCCGTATCCGGAGCTCTTGGACACCGCTGTCGAAATGGCGGAGACCATCGCCGGGAACGCGCCGCTCGCGGTGCGAGCAACGCGGAAACTCGCGCACCTGGGCCTGGAAATGCCCCTCGACTACGCGCGGCGCATGGGCGCGATGCTGATCGAGTCCGTGTGGTCGTCGGAGGATGCCGTGGAGGGCGCCCGGGCGTTTGCCGAGAAGCGCCCGCCGGAATGGAACCTGCGCTGATCGGCTAAGTGCGTCCGACCGGCCCGCACCGGTGCCAAACCGCAACCTGCTATGGTGCGTCCATGGAAATGAAATCGCGGTTTCGCGGCTTCCTGCCGGTGGTTTTGGACCTCGAGACGGGTGGCTTCGAGTGCGCGAAACACGCGGTGCTCGAGATCGCTGCTCTGACGCTCGACTTCGAGGGCGAGCGACTGGGGATCGCCGGTCGCCATCGCTGGGCGGTGGTGCCGCACCCGGCGACCGCGGTGGAGACGGCGTCGTTGCAGGTGACGGGCATCGATCTCGAGGATCCGGACCGGTGTGCCGTGGCCGAGGACGTCGCCTTGCGGGAGCTATTCCGCGTGGTGCGGCGGGAGATCAAGCGCCACGGCTGCCAGCGCGCCATCCTCACGGGCCACAATGCGCACTTCGATCTCGGCTTCGTTCACGCTGCGGCACTGCGCAACGGCGTCAAGCGCAATCCCTTCCACCCGTTCTCGGTGATGGACACGGTTGCACTGGCGGCGGTGACCTACGGCCACACCGTGCTGAGTGAAGCCTGCACCCGGGCCGGCGTCGTCTACGATGCGAACCTGGCCCACGCCGCCGCGTACGATGCGGAAGTGACCGCGCAGTTGTTCTGCGCCGTCGTGAATGCGGTTGGACCTGTCTGAGCCGCGACCGGAAGGCGGTTCCGCCGGGCTTAGGCCTCTTCGCTGGGCTGGCCAGCGGCAGCCTTGATGAGCGGCTCGAGTTCGCCCGATTGGTACATCTCGGTGACGATGTCGCAGCCGCCGATCAGCTCGCCATCGACGTATAGCTGGGGAAAGGTCGGCCAGTCGGCGTAGCTCGGCAAGGTCGCGCGGATCGCCGGGTTGGCGAGGATGTCGACGTAGGCAAACCGCTCGCCGCAGGCCATGAGACATTGCACGGTCTGGGCGGAAAAGCCGCATTGCGGCGCTTGCGGCGAACCTTTCATGTAGAGGAGCACGGGGTTGTTGGCGATCTGTTCGCGGATCGTGTCCAGCACTTCCTGGGTCATGGGTACCTCGCTTGTGTCTACGACGCAGTTTAGCCGAAGGGCCGCGGTTTACAATGCCGCGCTTCTCTCTTCGCTTACCGGTGCGATGGATGTAGGGCGGTTCGCTGCCGTGGACCGTAGCGGCACGTACAGTGAGAAGTGGCAGAAGTACGCGGGCCGGGACGTGCTTCCGTTCTGGGTCGCCGACATGGACCTGCCCACGGCTCCGTTCGTGATTGACGCCGTGCGCGAACGCCTGCAGCACCCGATCCTCGGCTACACCCGAACACCCGAGCCCGCCGCGCGGGCGTTCGTCGACTGGATTCGGCACAGCTACGACTGGCGGGTTCGCGAAGACTGGCTGGTCTGGATCCCCGGGGTCGTACCCGGCTTCAACGTCGCGGCGCGTGCTCTCCGGCACCTCGGTAGCGATATCGTGATACCGGCGCCTGTTTACCCGCCGTTTCTGCGCGTACCGCGCCAGGCGGAGTTACGTGGCGTCGTGTCGCCGCTCGTCCGAGACGGGAGCCGTTGGGTGATGGACTTCGATCACTTGGGCGCGAACATCACGCCCGCCACGGCCGCGGTCTTGTTTTGCAACCCGCACAACCCGACGGGCCGGGTCTACGACCGCCACGAGCTGGATCGGCTGGCCGCACTTGTGCTCGCCAGGGACGCGGTTCTCATCAGCGACGAGATCCATTGCCCGCTGATCCTGGACGCTAAGTGTCGGCACATCCCCATCGCGAGTCTCGACACCGCGATCGAGGCGCGCACGATCTCCCTCTTTGCGCCCACCAAGGCGTACAACTTCCCGGGCGTGGGTATTGCCGTGGCCGTGATTCCGGACGGGGCCCTGCGCGAGCGTTTCGAGGAGGTCGGCAAGGGCTTGCTGGGCGGTGTCTCACCGCTGGCCTACGCCGCGGCCACAGCGGCGTTCAACGACCGTTCGGATTGGTTGCGTGAGCAGAACGCCTTTCTCGCGGGCAACGCGGACACCTTGGCCCGGGCGGTGGCGGCCATGGAAGGCGTAGCCACGACCCACGTGGAAGGCACGTACTTGGCCTGGCTCGACGTGCGCGCCCTCGAATTGCCGAATCCGGCCGACTGGTTCGAGGCGTTCGGCCTAGGCCTTTCGGACGGCGTGGAGTTCGGCGCACCGGGGTTCCTGCGGTTCAACCTCGGCTGTTCACGGTCGATGTTGGACGCCGGAATCGAGCGGCTGCGAAGCGCGGTCGAAGCCGCGTGAGCACGCGTCGCGGCGGCGCTTGAAGTACGGCCCGATGCGCATTGACTCGCCGCCGGGCCGCGATAGTATTGGCGGTTTTTTTCGACCCCATGCGGCTTGAGGCGCCGGCCTTTCCGCACTGGGGATCGTCAAGTCCAAGGGGGCGTGATCGATGGCCACCGAGAGTACCCAAGACATTCCTGCGGCCGTGATGCCGACCTATGGTCGCATTCCCGTGTCGTTCGTCCGCGGCGAGGGCAGCTACGTCTACGACGACACGGGCAAGCGGTATCTCGACGGCTTGACTGGTATCGCGGTTTGCGGCCTAGGGCACGCGCACCCCAAGGTGGCTGCGGCACTTGCGGAGCAGGCTTCGACCTTGCTGCACACCTCGAACCTCTACCGGATTCCGGGACAGGAGCGCCTCGCGGTGAGGCTCACCGAGATCGCGGGGATGGACAACGTCTTCTTCTGCAACTCCGGTGCGGAAGCGAACGAGGCGGCGATCAAGATCGCCCGCCTTTACGGACACAGCCGAGACGTCGATGCGCCTGCGGTCGTGGTGGTCGACAACAGTTTCCACGGGCGCACCATGGCCACGCTGACGGCCACCGGGAATCGCAAGGCCCAGGCCGGGTTCGAACCGCTCTTGGCCGGCTTCGTCCGCGCACCCTACGACGACATCCCGTCGTTGGAGAAGATCGCCGCCAACAACAAGAATGTCGTCGCCGTCCTGGTCGAGCCGATCCTCGGCGAAGGCGGCATTCGGATACCCGACGCGGGTTACCTCGATGGTCTGCGGGCCGTGTGCGACGCCAACGACTGGCTGCTGATGCTCGACGAAGTCCAGACCGGCAACGGCCGCACGGGGCGGTACTTCGCCTACCAGCACACGAGTATCGTTCCGGACGTGGTCGCGACAGCCAAGGGGCTCGGCAACGGCATGCCGATCGGTGCCTGCCTAGCGCGGGGCGTGGCCGCCGAGATGCTCGTCGCCGGGACGCACGGCTCCACCTTCGGCGGCAACTTCCTTGCCTGTGCTGCGGCCAACGTGGTCGTAGACGAGTTGACCGAAGGGGGACTGATCGAGCGTGCCGCCGAACTCGGCGACCGGATGCAGGCCAGGTTTCGCGCCGCCCTGCGCGGCAACAACCGCGTCAAGGAGATTCGCGGCGTTGGCCTGATGCAGGCCGTCGAACTCGTCGAACCGTGCACGCAACTCATCGGCGAGGCGGTCGAGCAGGGACTGCTGCTCAACGTTGCGGCCGATTCGGTGATCCGCCTGCTGCCGCCGCTGACGATGTCGGATGCCGAGGCCGACACGCTCGTGGACATGGTCGTCGGCTTGATCGAGTCCCTGGATTCCTGACGCCGTGATGCCCGCGCGACACTTCATCACGCTTGACGACTTCGCGCCGGATGAACTGAAGCGCATCGTCGCGCGCGGCGCTGCGCTCAAGCAAATGCACGAGGCCGGCACGCGCTACCAGCCCTTGGTGGGCAGGACCCTGGCGATGATCTTCGGCCTTCGGTCGACGCGTACGCGTGTCGCGTTCGAGGCCGGCATGAGTCAGCTCGGCGGCCATGCGCTCTTCATCGGTCCCGCCGACTCGCAACTCGACCGGGGGGAGCCGCTCGAGGACACCGCCAAGGTGCTCGCTGAGATGGTCGACGCCGTGATGATCCGCACGCTCGAGCATGCCGACGTGGAGCGCTTCGCAGCCGCATCAGGCGTCCCGGTGATCAACGGCATGTCGAACACGTCGCACCCGTGCCAGTTGCTCGCCGACGTGCAGACCTTCAACGAATACCGTGGCGACATCACGGGCGCACAGGTCGCCTTCGTCGGCGACGGCTACAACATGTGCAATTCCTATGTCCGGGCCGCGCGCTTGTTCGGCTTCGACCTCAAGGTCGCGACCCCGCCCTGCCATCAACCCGACCTCGAAGTTCTCGGCGGCGCGAACAATGCGCATCTTGTCAACTCGCCGCGCGAGGCGGTGGCGGGGGCCGACCTGGTGGTGACCGACGTCTGGTCGTCCATGGGTCACGAGGGACAGGAAGGTGATCGCCTGCGGGCCTTCGCGGGCTTCCAAGTCACGCGGGCGCTGCTTGACGTTGCCGACAAGGACGTGCTTTTCATGCACTGTCTGCCGGCGCATCGTGGCGAGGAGATCAGCGGCGATCTGCTGGACGACCCGCGTTCGGTGGCTTGGACGGAAGCCGGCAACCGGTTGCATTCGCAAAAGGCATTGCTGGAGTTCCTGCTCTGCTGAGAAAAACTGGCGCTTAGGAGAATTGTGGTGCCCCGACTGGTGATGCAAACGAGCCTGAATCTGCCCAATAAGCGCAGTGGGAAGGTTCGCGACTTGTACGACGTGGAGATGGCCGACGGCAGCCAGGCGCTGTTGATTGTTGCGACCGACCGCGTCAGCGCCTTCGACGTGGTTCTCGGCAACGGTCCGGCGGGCAAGGGGGTCGTGCTGACGCAGATCTCGAAGTTCTGGTTCGACCACTTCGCGGGCGTCGTCGACCATCACCTGATCTCCACGGACCCGGCGGACATCCCGGGCATCAGCGAGGCCGAGCGCGAGCAGCTTGCCGGGCGCATCATGCTGTGCCGAGCGGCCACGGTGATTCCCGTGGAATGCATCGCCCGCGGCTACCTGGCGGGCAGCGGCTGGAAGGACTACCAGGCGAGCGGGCAGGTGTGCGGGATCGAACTCCCCAAGGGGTTGACCAACGGCGATCGCCTGCCGCAGCCGCTGTTCACGCCGTCCACCAAGGCGGACACCGGCCACGACGAGAACATCAGCTTCGACGAGGGCGCGGCCATCGTGGGCGCGGAGACCATGATGTGGCTCAAGGACGCGACCTTGCGCTTGTACGGCCTGGCGCGCGACTACGCCCTCGACCGCGGCATCGTGCTGGCGGACACGAAGTTCGAGTTCGGCATCGTCGAGGGCGTGGCGGAGCCCGTCCTGATCGACGAGATCTTCACCCCGGACAGCTCCCGATTCTGGCCGGCCGACGAGTGGAAGCCCGGTGGAGAACAGCCGAGTTTCGACAAGCAGTACGTGCGCAACCACTTGGAGACCGTCGTCGCTGCCGGCAACTGGGACAAAACGCCGCCGGGACCGCCGTTGCCGGAAGACGTCATCGCAAACACCATAGCGCGGTATCTCGAGGCCTACCGACTCCTGACCGGGTCGGAGCTCGTATTCCCCTAAACCGCTGGTCGACGCGAGGTGCGCAGGAGCCTGAGATACGGGTGTAACCCGCACCAGGACCGGGCGGACTTCACGTGCGACGACGACGGTCCCGTGCGCGTGCTCGCAGGCCACCCGGGCATGATCAACATGCTCGATGCGCTCAACGCCTGGCAGCTCGTCTCCGAGCTCCGTAGCGCGCTCGATCTCCCCGCGGCGGCGTCGTTCAAGCACGTCTCGCCAGCCGGAGCCGCCGTCGCGACCCCGTTGCCGGAGGACCTGCGCCGGGCCTATGAGGTGAGTGACCGCTCACTCACGCCCTTGGCGACCGCGTATGTCCGGGCGCGGGGAGCCGACCCGAAGTGTTCGTTCGGCGACATCGTGGCGTTGTCCGATCGCGTGGACGAGGACACCGCCGACTACCTGCGCGGTGTCGTCAGCGACGGCGTGATCGCACCGGGGTACGAGCCCCGCGCGCTCGAAGTGCTGAGCCGGAAGAAGGGCGGCAGTTTTCTGGTCATCGAAGCCGACCCGCGTTATGGGCCGCCAGCCGAGGAGTCGAGGGAGGTCTTCGGCGTCAAGCTGACCCAGAAGCGCAACGACCGGTCGATCACCTCGCGGGATCTCGATCAGGTCGTCTGCGGCACGCTCACCGACGACGCCCGTCGGGACCTGCTGCTCGGCCTGATCACCATGAAGTACACGCAGTCGAATTCGGTCGGCTATGCCTTGGACGGCCAGATGATCGGCATCGGCGCAGGCCAGCAGTCCCGCGTGGATTGCACCAAGCTCGCCGGCGCGAAGGCCGACATCTGGCACCTTGGCCGGCATCCCAGCGTGCTGGACTTGAGCTTTGCGCGCGGCGTCCGGCGACAGGATCGCGTGAATTGGCGCGTGCGCTACATCGAGGGGGACATGACGCCGTCGGAAGAGGCGGCGTTCGCCGCGGCCACCGGATCGTCGGCCGCGCCGCTCAGCGCTCACGAGGTGTCCGAATGGACGGCTCGGTTAGCGGGCGTCTCGTTGGTCAGCGACGGCTTCATCCCGTTTCGGGACAACGTCGACCATGCCCAGAAGCACGGCGTCGCGTTCATCGCGCAGCCGGGCGGCTCGTCCCGTGACGACGAAGTGATTGCGGCTTGTGACGAGTACGGCATCGCCATGGTGCACACGGGCCTACGCCTCTTCCACCACTGAATAGTCGCGGCATGGACTGGCAGCGCTACAAGACCCTGTGCGACCGCCCCGACGTGATGTCGCGCCGGATGCTTGAGGAGACGGCATGCCTCGTGCCGGCGGCATTGCGTCCGCCGCTCCGTGCGGCCATGGAGCAGACGCCGTTGCCGAAGCCGTCCGACCACAAGGGCGGTGAACAGACGGACATGTTCGAGGTGGTCTTGCACGAGTTCGTCGACGGGATCCTGACCGCCGTCGAGGCGGCCGAGGCGCGTGGCGATACGACCACCCAGGGGCGCAGCCTCGGAGGCTTCGTGGCCGCGTGGCGCGAGCTTAAGGAACGCGGTGTTTAGCCGCGTCTTCGTGGCGAACCGCGCGACCGTCGCACGGCGCGTGGTCCGTGCATGCAATGACCTGGGCCTGGAGAGCGTCGCCGCCTATGCGGACATAGACGCCGTGGCGCCACACCTGGCGGAGGCCACCGGTACGGCGCGCCTAACCGGCTATACGGCCGCGGCCACGTACTTGAACGCCGACAAGGTGATCGCCGCGGCGAAGGCGAGCGGTGCCGACGCACTGCATCCGGGATACGGGTTCCTGGCCGAGGACGCTGACTTCGCCCGCGCCGTTGGGGCGGCCGGCATGTGCTTCATCGGACCGGGCCCGCGGTGGATTGAAGATCTGGGCGAAAAGACAAGGGCGCGCGCGACGATGGCGGCTGCCGGCTTCCCTGTCCGCGACGGCAGCGACGTCTTGACGGACTTGGACGCCGCGCTCGCGGCGGCGCGCCGCATCGGCTATCCCGTGCTGCTGAAGCCGGCCGCTGGCGGGGGCGGCATCGGCATGCTCAAGGCGGATGACGAGCCGGGGCTGTCATCCGCGTTCGCGACGGGCCGGGCCTTGGCCGCGAGCGCATTCGGGGACGGTGCCGTCTACTTGGAGAAGTGGCTCGCCGAGCCACGCCACATCGAGTTCCAGGTCATCGGCGACGGCGAAAGCACGGTTGGCGTCTTCGAACGCGAGTGTTCCGTGCAGAGGCGCCATCAGAAGGTGATCGAGGAAGCGCCGGCACCGCTGCCCGACCGGGACCGCTTGGCGGGTGTCGAAGCGGCGGCCGTGGCGGCGCTGGCCGGCTACGACAGTCTCGGCACCGTCGAGACCTTGTACGCCGACGGGGATTTCGGATTCCTCGAGGTCAACACGCGCCTGCAAGTGGAGCACGGTGTCACGGAAGAGATCACCGGCATCGATCTGGTGGCGGCGCAGATCCGCATCGCGGCGGGCAACGCCCTAGCCGACATCCTGCCCGAGTCGATCGAGGCTCGAGGCCACGCGGTCGAAGCGCGCATCTACGCCGAGGACTCCGAGCGCATGCTGCCGTCGACCGGCCGGCTTGCGGTCTTCCGACCGCCGACGCTGACTGGTGTCCGCGTCGACACCGGCTACGCGGAGGGTCAATGGGTCACGCCGTATTTCGATCCGCTGCTCGGCAAGGTGATCGGCACGGGCGCGACGCGCGAGCAAGCGATCGGTCGGGCGCTCGTCGGCGTCAAGGCGTTCGAGATTCAGGGCGTTGCCACGAATCGTGCCTTGCTCGAAACGACGCTCGGCGGCGAGGACTTCATCGCAGGTCGGCTCCACACCGGCATGTTGGCGCGCTAACGGGCATACAATGCGGCCATGACCGCCGTGCTCAAGCTCCTTTTCGGCATCTGCCTGCTGCGCAACGGGCCGGAATCGGTGCCCACGCAGGCGTGGTTCCTGGTCACGCTGGTCGCCGCGAACCTGGCATTGGCCGTGTTCGTCCTTGGCGCTGTCCCGCCCGCGCTGTCGGCGGGTCTCGCGCTCAACGTCGCGCTGATCGCGATCACGACGACGGCGGCGCTGACTTGGTTCGCGCTCTATGTGCGCAACCTCGAACCGCGTTTCCCGGCGACCCTGGGTGCGATGCTGGGAACGCAACTGATCATCGGCGCAGCGATGTGGATCGGCATCTACATCGTCGGGCCGGATCGGGTGGGTGACGCGCGGATCGCATTTCTGATCTGGACCGTCGTCGTGGCGGGGTTCATCCTGCACCGGGCACTCGGATGCAAACTCTGGGTCGGCATCTTGGTGGCGTTCGGCATTCGCGCCGTCGGGCATATCATCACCATCGCCGCATTGGGGGCCGCGATCACCGCGGCCGGTGGCGTGCGGGTGGGGTGACCACGAAGCACGTCTACTTCCTGGGCATCGGCGGTACGCTGATGGGCAGCTTGGCGTTGCTCGCCAAGGAACTCGGCTGGCGCGTCAGCGGTTTCGACCGCAAGCTCTATCCGCCGATGAGCGATCAACTTGCCGATGCGGGCATCGAAGTCCACGAAGGCTTCGCCCCGGACCAGCTTCGGCCGGAACCGGACCTTGTCGTCATCGGCAATGCGCAGTTGCCGCGCGGTCACGAGGGCGTCGAATACGTCCTGGATCGCGGCCTGCCGTACACATCCGGCGCCGAGTGGCTGGGGGACACCGTGCTCCCCGGTCGGTGGACCATCGCGGCGGCGGGCACGCACGGCAAGACCACGACGGCGAGCATGGCCGCGCACATCCTCGACTGCGCGGGGCTGGAACCAGGATTCCTCATCGGCGGAGTTCCGGGCAATTTCGGCGTCTCGTCACGCTTAGGCGCAGGCGTGCACTTCGTCGTGGAAGCCGACGAGTACGACACGTCCTATTTCGACCGGCGCTCGAAGTTCGTCCACTACCGCCCAAAGACGCTGATCGTCAACAACTTGGAACTCGATCACGCCGACATCTTCGACGACGTGGCGCAGATTCAGGCGCAATTTCACCAACTCGTGAGAACGGTCCCGTCGGTTGGCTTGATCGTGGCGCCGGTCGGCGACAGGAACGTCGACGACATGCTGAACAAGGGCTGCTGGACACCGGTCTCGCGGTTCCGCGTCGACCGGTCCGAGGCCGAGAACCGGGATCGGCACGGCACGCCAGGCGAACTGTGGCAGGCGGTGGACTTGGCGCCCGACGGGAGCGCGTTCACGGTCACCCTGAACGGGCAGTTCGCCGGTACGGTGCGCTGGCCGTTGATGGGCGATCACAATGTCGCCAACGCACTTGCCGCGGTGGTCGCGGCCCGCCATGCCGGTGTGCCGCCTGAAGAGGCGGCAGCGGCGCTCGGCACGTTCGAGGCGCCTAAGCGGCGCATGGAAGTCATCGCCGATGGACCGCACTACAGGATCTACGACGATTTCGCCCATCACCCCACGGCGATCCGCGCGACGTTGCAAGGGCTGCGCGCCCGTGTCGGCAACGATCGGATCGTGGCGGTTGTCGAACCCGGCACGCACACCATGTCGCTTGGCACGTTGCGCGCGGATCTCGCGACCTGCTGCGCCCCGGCCGACGAAGCGATCTGGTTCCAGGGCAGCAACATCGGCTGGGATGTTCGGGACGTGACGCGCAGGAGCCCAGTGCCGGCGGTTGTCGCGCACGACGTGGACCGCCTAGCCGAGCGACTGGCCTCGGTGGCGATGTCGCAGTCCCCGGAGGCGGGCACGTGCCACATCGTGTTGATGAGCAACGGCGCCTTTGGCGGAATCTACAGCAGGCTCAAAGGCCTGTTGTGAGCTGATGGCGGGCCTCGCGAGGGTTCGCGGACGTCCCCGAGCCGAGTCGGTGCGTGGACGCCATTCCGGCCTTGTACGACGTTCATTGCGGGCCGGGAGGCCCGCGTACCTCTGGCCTTAAGCCTTGATGCTGAGCTGACCCAGGTAATCCAGCTTGCCGACTGGCACACCCTTTGTTCGCAGAATGTCGTAGGCCGTGGTGGCATGAAAATAGAAGCTAGGTAGCGAGAACGACATCAGAAAGCCTTCAGCGGTAAAGGTCCACCAGGGCGTGAGTACCTCCTTGCCTCCCCATCGGTTCACCACCTCGGCGGTCAGTTGTCGCAAACCCGATCGCGCCTCGGCCACAAGATCCTGCAGTGCCTGGTAGTCAAGATCCTCACGCGCTGGCGGCGGCGAATACTCCCCTGCCCGCACGCCGTTGATCGCACCGAGGGAGTGACTAGCGACCTGGATCACCTGAAAGCGAAACGGCAGCATATCCGGATAGAGGCGAGTGTTGACGATCTCGTTCAGGTCCACGTTGTTTTCCTCGCAATGGGATCGACCCTTGTCGAGGTAACCTGATACGGCGCCGAGGGTCTGCAGAAAACGACCGACGCTGGCTTCATATAGTGAAACAGACAAATCTGAACTCCTTCCGGGGCGGCGACAGTCTACTAAGCTAGAACTGCGACTCGGGCAACGCCATCACAGGATCGGCCCCGTTGACGATGTTCTGCGCCAGGGCTTGGGTTTTCGGTAGCAGCTTGGCGTAGAAGAATCGCGCGACGGCCAGTTTCGACGCACCGTGATCGCCTCTCGATGCGGCGCCCGCCATCTTGGCCCAGAGCCACGCGTAGATGCCTAAGCCCGTCAGTTCGAGTAAATCGGCGGAACTGGCGCCGGGCAGGTCCGGGTTCTTGCCAGCGCTGGCAAGCAGGTACCTCGCAACGCGCTCGATCGTGTCCAACGCGGTGCCCAAGGGCTCCTGGAACTCCTCCGGCACGTCATCGGCCCGACACCGGTCGAGGAACAGTCGGAGTGTCTGCGCGCCGTCGCGCAGGACCTTCCGGCCTGCGAAGTCCAGCGCCTGGATGCCGTTGGCGCCCTCGTAGATCTGCGTGATCCGCACATCGCGCACGATCTGCTCCATGCCGTGGTCGACGATGTAACCATGGCCACCGAACACCTGTTGCGCTAGCAAGGCGCCCTCGGTGCCGCGGTCGGTCAGGAACGCCTTCACCACCGGCGTCAGCAGGTCCACCAATTGCTGCGCGGCTTGGCGGTCGGCAGGCTCCTCGGCAGATTCCGCCTGGTCCAGCAACAGTCCCACCAAGGCGGCGAAGGCTCGACCACCCTCGGCGAAGGCACGCTGGGTCAGCAGCATGCGCCGAACGTCGGGGTGCACGAGGATGGAATCCGCCGCCGCATCGGGGTTCATAGGCCCGGTGGGCGCACGCCCCTGCAGGCGTTCGTGCGCATAGATCGCGGCATTCTGGTAGGCGAGGTCGGCCAAGCCTAAGCCCTGGATGCCGACCGAGACCCGGGCGTGGTTCATCATCGTGAACATGCAACGCAAGCCCTTGTGCGGCTCGCCGATCAGGTAGCCCGTGGCGCCGTCGTAGTTGATCACCGACGTCGCGCTGCCGCGGATGCCCATCTTGTGCTCGATGGAACCGCTCGAGAACCGGTTGCGGCCGCCGCCGGGCAGGAACTTCGGCACGATGAACAAGGAGATGCCACCGGTGCCCGCCGGCGCGTCAGGCAGCTTGGCGAGCACCAGGTGCACGATGTTCTCGGCCAGGTCATGCTCGCCGCTGGTAATGAACACCTTGGTGCCGGTAAGCGCGTAGTGCTGCCCGTCCGGCACCGCGCGCGTGCGCATTAGCCCGAGGTCGGTCCCCGCGTGCGCTTCGGTCAGAGCCATGGCGCCGGTCCACTTGCCGGCGTAGAGCGATGGAAGGTAGTGCGCCTTGGCGTCGGGGTCGGCATGGGCGTTGATGCATGTCGCGGCGCCGGTGGTCAGCGCGCCGTAGAGGTACAGGTTGCTGTTGGCGGCCCAGAACATCTCCTCGACGAGGCCCGTCAATGCCTTGGGCAGACCCTGGCCGCCGAATTCCGGATTGCCGGAGACGCCGAACCAGCCGCCTTCGGCGAGCGCGCGGAATGCGTCGTTGAAACCCCTCGGAGCGCGCACCGCACCATCGTCCCAATGTGCCCCTTCCGCATCGGCGCTTTGATACAGCGGCGCCATGGCTTCGCTCGCGAGCTTGGCGGCTTCGCGAAGCACGGCCAGGGCGAGCGACCGGTCGACGTTGCCGAAAGCCGGCATTCGCGCCCACTCGGCTTCGGCGTCGAAGACGTCGAACAGGACAAAGGCCATGTCGTCGACGGGGGGCGAATAGCTCAGCATGTCTTGCCCTGGCGTTGTGGTCGCTCGACAGTCTGGCCAATTGCGGAACGCCCGGCAAGCGCGCCCCCTTGAGCCGGCGCGGTTATGATTCGTGCATGTCTCGATTGCGACCTTCGGTGCTGTTCGGGCTCGTGGCTAGCATGGCGTGCGGCGTCATGCTGGGCACATTGGCGTTCTGGAAACTCACCGACTACATGGACAAGGTGCGCGACGAGTTCATGCTGCTGTCGGTGGTGCGCGAAATCCGGGACACCTACATCGACGAAGTGCCGCGCTCGGTCCTGGTCGACAACGCCATCCGCGGGGTCGTCGCTGGCCTCGACAATCACTCGAGCTACCTCGACGCGGACGCGCTGGCGCTGATGGAGGAGGACACGCTCGGCCATTTCGGGGGCATCGGCGTGGAGCTTGAACTGGTGGACGGCTACTTCACAATCGTGAGCCCTTACGACGGTGGCCCGGCGGCACGGGCTGGGATCCGCGCCGGCGACCGGCTGGTCGAAGTGGATCACGAGTCCTTGAGCGGACGGTCCTTGACGGAAACCATCAACGGCCTGCGTGGCGAACCGGGCACCGACGTGCACGTCCGGGTCCGCCGAAGGGCCGGCGCGTTTTTGGACTTCGATCTCAAACGCGGCACCATCACCGTGCCGAGCGTGCACGGTCGTGCCCTGGGCGGCGGCGTCGGCTACGTTCGCGTGTCCCAGTTCAACGACACCACGGGCGATGACCTCGCCGTCGTCGTGGCGGGCTTGAGCGCGGACGACGACCTGAGCGGCTTGATCCTGGACCTGCGCAACAATCCGGGCGGATTGCTGAACGCCGCTGTGGACGTCGCCGATGCGTTCTTAGGCCGCGGGGTGATCGTGTCCACCACGGGTCGGCAGGCGTCGAGCGAACGCCGTTACGACGCCAACCCCGGCGATCTGCTGGAGGGCGCCCCGATGGCGGTGTTGATCAACGGCGGATCGGCGTCGGCGTCCGAGATCGTGGCCGCGGCGCTCAAGGACCACGACCGGGCCACGGTGGTCGGCACCAGGAGCTACGGCAAGGGTTCCGTGCAGTCGGTGATGTACTTCCGGGACACCCGCGCGATCAAGCTCACCACCGCGCGGTACCTCACGCCGGATGGGCATTCGCTGCAGGCCAACGGCGTTGCGCCGGATGTCGCCGTGGCGCGGCGGGAAGATGAGGCGTGGGGCGCCTACGACGAACGTCTGCTTGCGGCGGCGACCACCGCCGTGATAGGCGGCTGACGAGGCGCTTTCGGCGGGAAAAGGCGAATCTCCCGTTGTTGTGTAGGACATCGGCTTGGCGGCACCAAAGGCCGGTCCGCGACGCCTATCGTCTCCCTTGCTGTTTCATCGGACACAAGAGGAGATCGAGATGAAGAGACGACTGTTGGCTGCGGGCATCGCCGCAGCCGTCATGGGTGTTGCAATGGCTCCGCAGGCTGAAATCGCGCCTCCGGGCGCCTCGGTGGCGCTGTTTCTAGCGGGCGGGTCTGTTTGCGGTTTTGCAGCTCCGCCCGCGGATGAGCGCATCCCGGACCGCTGCGACTACCTCCTGCCGCCGGTCACGCCATTGCCGATCCCGTTCCGGCAGGGCGCATCAGCGTTCGCGACGGTTTCCGCGTTGTAGTGCCGAGCGAGCGTCCGGGTCCCTTCCAACGAGGCGGCCCGGACGCGATCCGCCGCGATCGGCTAACCGTCGTCGAGCAACCGCTGACCGCGGGTGAAGTCCAGCGTGCCCTCATACAGTGCAGAGCCGCTGATCGCACCGAGCAGCCGCTTGCCGTCGAGGTCAAGGGCCTTCAGAGTGCGAAGGTCGTCGAGATTTCTCACACCGCCCGAGGCGATGACCGGTGCCGCCGCGACTTCTGCAAGTCGCCGCGTCGCCGCGGCATTGATGCCGCTCAGCATCCCGTCCCGGGCGACGTCGGTGTAGACGATCGCGAACAGGTCCAGTTCGCGAATGCCTTCGGCGAACGCCTGAACGTCGACGCCGCTCGTCGTCGTCCATCCGCGCGTCGCGGCTCTTCCATCCTTGGCGTCGAGGCCGAGGATCGCGCGCCCGGGGAACTCGGCTGCCAACGCGCGCAGGAAATCAGGGTCTTCCGTGGCCCGCGTGCCCGCGATCACTTGCGACGCACCGGCGTCGATGTAGCCCTGCGCCGTCTCGATGCTGCGAATGCCGCCACCGACCTGCACTGGCACGTCGCGCGCGGCTTCGACGATCCCCTCGACGAGCCGACGGTTCACGGGTTCCCCCGCGAAGGCGCCGTCGAGGTCGACGACGTGCAGGCGGCGGGCGCCGAGCTCGCACCAATGCCTGGCCATGGCCGGCGGATCGTCGGAATAAACCGAAGCCGACGCCATGACGCCTTGCTGCAACTGTACGCAGCGACCGTCCTTGAGGTCGATGGCCGGGATCAGCAGCAACTACAGCGTGCCCTTGGTGGACGGTGTGTCGCTGGTGCGGGGATCCCTCGCCAGTGCCATGCGCAACGCCCGGCCGAATGCCTTGAAGATGGTCTCGGCTTGGTGGTGGGCGTTGACGCCCTTGAGGTTGTCTATGTGGAGCGTCGCAAGCGCATGGTTCGTGAATCCCTGGAAGAATTCGCGCAGCAGGTCGACGTCGAAGTCCCCGACACGCGCCCGGGTGTAGTTCACGTTGTAGTGCAATCCCGGTCGCCCCGAGAAGTCCACGACGACGCGCGACAGGGCCTCGTCTAACGGCACATACGCATGGCCGTAGCGGTAGATGCCGGTCTTGTCGCCGAGTGCCTCGGCGATCGCTTGGCCGAGGACGATGCCCACGTCCTCCACCGTGTGATGCGCGTCGACCGCCAGATCGCCGCGGGCCTCGACAGCCAGGTCGAGACGGCCGTGGCGGGCCACCTGGTCGAGCATGTGCTCGAAGAAAGGCAGACCGGTGGTGATCTCCGCCAGGCCGTTGCCGTCGAGGTCCACGGTTGCCTCGATGGCGGTTTCGAGCGTCTTGCGGCTTCGCGACGCCGTGCGGTTGGTGGTGGGCATGGGCGATGCGATGCCAGCGAAAAACGCAGTATACCTGCGCCGCGCTCGAGGCCGCGCTTCGAGCCGGGGTACCAACTTGCCGTTGGAGCGCCAACTTGCCGTTGGAGCGCCAACTTGCCGTTGGCGTGGCAATTCGACAGACTCAACCGGGTTCGCCAAGGTCTAGGGACGCGCCATGCGCATGCTTGTCGTTCGACGCGGCATCGGGATCGCAGCCTTGTTGGCCGCCGGGGTGACGATCGCCGACGGCGTGACGCCGGAGACCGTCTCGGAGACGGTGCTGGGGGCGCCCGCGTCGACTTGGTTCATCGCCAAGGGCGGTCTCGGTGCCGCGTACGTGTTCGATGCGGCCGACGGCGAAATGCGTGGCACGCTGTCGCTCACGCCGTGGACGCCGACCGTGCGTCGCCACCCGGGACGCAACGAGATCTACGCGGCGGAGACCCATTATTCGCGTCAATACGGCGGTGAACGGGACGACGTGCTGCGCATCTACGAGCATGCGACGCTCAACCCGGTCGCGGAGATCGACGTCCCGGACAAGATCACGGCGCTGCACCGCCACTACCTAGCGATCCTGTCCGGCGGCCGCTATGTCACCGTGTTCAACATGACCCCGGCCCAATCGGTGAGCGTGGTGGACGTCGAGGATCGGCGCTTCGTCGGGGAAATCTCGACGCCCGGCTGCGCGATGACGCTGCCTGCGGGCGAGCGTGGCTTCCTGATGATGTGCGGCGACGGCACATTGCAGTGGATCGGCCTGGACGAGGCGGGCGCAGAGGCGGCGCGTGTCCGCAGCGAACCGTTCTTCTCCGTTGAAGAGGATCCACTGTTCGACGAGCCCGTGCAGACACCCGCTGGCTGGCAATTCTTGAGTTTCGAGGGTCTAGCCCTCGAAGCATCGGTCGAGGACGGGCAGATCGCCGTTGGCGATTCGTGGTCCATCCTCGGCGATGACGACGACGGTTGGCGACCAGGCGGTGGTCAGCCGATTACGTTCCACGCCGGCCACGACCTGCTGGTCGTGCTCATGCACGAGGGCAAGGAGGACACCCAGGATCAGGACGGCACCGAAGCCTGGGTGTTCCATCGCGAGGCGGAGCGCCGGATCGGCCGGATCAAGTTCGAGGAAGGCATGACGGCCAGTTCCCTGCTCGTGGTCGAGTCGGATGAACCCGCCGATGAACCCTGGCTCCTCGCCGCCATAGCGGGCGGTGTGCGGGTCTTCGGGCTGCGCACCGGGAAACGCGAACGGATCATCGAAAGCACGGGCGGCGGCTCGCTGCTGCGTTACTGAGGCGATGGACGCCTCGCCAATGCTCGGTGCCGCGGTCGGGTTCGCCTTGCTCCTCGGCACCGCGGCGTGGCGGAAGTTCGGTGACTTACCCGCCTTTACCGTCGTGGTCGCCGACTACCGGATCGTGCCGCAGGCGTTGCTGCGCCCGACGGGCGTTGTCGTCACCGTGGTCGAAGCCGTGCTTGCCATGCTCTGGCTCGCGGCACCTTGGTACGCCGATGCGGCCAATGCCGCGGCGATTGGCACCACCGCCCTGATGGCCGGATACGGCGCGGCAATCGCGGCGAACCTGGTGCGTGGGCGTTCCTGGATTGACTGTGGCTGTGGCGGCGGCGAGCAACTGACCTGGGGGCTCGTGGCGCGCAACGCGGTTCTCGCTGGCCTTGCCATCGCCACGTTGGTGTCTCGTAGTCCAGGCTCGCCGGACTGGGGCGACGTGGCGGTCTCAGCACCGGTGCTTGTCGTTGGAACGTTGCTCTATCTCGCCACCGGTGCCTTGCTGGCGAACAGTGCGGCGATCCGCACGTGGCGCGAGGCTTGACCGGTGGCGCTTGCGCTCGACATCGTGCTTTGGGTATTCGTCGGTGTGTTGACCTTGGCCGTGCTGGCTCTCGCACGCCAGGTCGGCGTGCTCAATCAGCGCGTGGCGCCCGCCGGCGCGCTCATGCCGACGACCGGGCCCAAGGTCGGCGAACTGACCGAGGCCGTGGACGCGGACGATCTCTCCGGCGCGGGACACCGGATCGGTGGTCCTTCGGCGGACGACACCCTGGTCTTGTTCATCTCGCCCACGTGTCCCGTGTGCAAGGCGCTGCTGCCGGCCGCGCGGTCGCTGGCGGCGGCGGAGAGCCTGCGCCTGGTGTTCGCAAGTGACGGGTTCGACGCCGCACGGCACCGGGCGTTCGCGGGCGACGTGGGACTTGAGCGGTTCCCCTATGTGCTCTCGCAGGCGCTCGGGATGCGCTACGGCGTCAGTCGGTTGCCGTTCGCGGTGCTCATCGGCGCCGACGGCGTGTTGCGCGGGCGGGGCCTGGTGAACTCCCGGGAACACCTCGAGAGCCTGATGGAGTCGTGGCGCACCGGGGTTGCAACGCTGCAGGACTATGTACAGGAGATCGGCGGGGTCGGCGTCTTCGACCCGCGGTCTAGCAAGGAGAACGGATGATGAAGGCACGGGGATCGCGGATGCCTGGCCAAGGCGGCCTATTGGCGCGCATGTTTGATGCGGTCGCACGAAAATCCACGACGGGCCTCGCCGAACGCACGTCGCGTCGCGGCTTCCTCGGCCGTGTCGGCGTGTTGCTGGCCGGGGCCGGTGCGTTGCCGTTGCTGCCTGTCGCACGATCATTCGGTGCCGAAGCGCCGGCCGAGGGCGAGACAGCGGGAGACGCGCCGGCCGTGACGGCCTTGCGCGAGTTCGGCGATCCGCAGAGTTGCGACTATTGGCGCTACTGCGCCTTGGGTGGTTCGCTTTGCGCCTGTTGCGGCGGTAGCGCCAGCGCGTGCCCGCCGGGTGCTGAGCCATCACCGATCACCTGGGTTGGCACGTGCCGGAATCCCGCGGACGGCAAGCAGTACCTGATCTCCTACAACGACTGCTGCGGCAAGGCCTTCTGCCCGCGCTGCTTCTGTCACCGGACCGAGGGGGCCAAGCCCGTCTACTTCCCGAGCAAGAGCAACAACGTGCTGTGGTGCTTCGGCGTCGAAAGCAACGCCTACCACTGCACCGTCTCGGCGGTGCTCGGCGAAGCGCCGGACGAAACCGCGGAAGCGCCGGCCACGGAATGACCACACCGAGGGCGCGACCGCTCATTGGTCTGCTCCTCGTAGCGACCATCGGCTTCGCCGCTGGAAGCGAGGGTGACGACGACGGATTGTCCGACGTGGCGCGTGCTGCAGCGCGTTTCGACTACCTGCTGCACTGTTCCGGCTGTCACTTGCCGGACGGCAGCGGGGCGCCGCCCGAGGTGCCGTCGTTGCGAGGCCCGATGGGGGCTCTGGTGGCGACGCCCGAAGGGCGGGACTACATCGCCCGCGTGCCGGAAGTGGCCCAAGCGCCGCTGGCCGACGACGCCTTGGCGCGCGTGCTGAACTGGGTTCTGCTCGAGTTCAATGGCGAGACGCTGCCAAGCGGCTTTCAGCTCATGGGCGCCGCCGAGGTTGGCGTCGCTCGCGCCAAGGTCCTGGCCGACCCGTTGCGTGCCCGCGAGGTGATCGTCGGCCGCTACGCGGACAAGACTGCAACCGACTAGCTTTGCAGCCGGTCCATCAGGCTGCCGTACGGCAGGAAACGATTGCTGCTGACACGCCTGATCCAGGGCGTGAGATCGTGCGGATAGTCGCCGCGGGCGCGGAGCATCCGGGCAAGCGCGATGACCGGCGACTTGGCGCCCGCTTCGCACCCTGGAATGGTCTCTTCGGCCAGCGTCAGGGCACGGGCCCAGCCGACAAGGCGGCGCGACGGCTCACCGTCGAAGAGGCCGGCACGCTCGTCCGGCGTGGCCGCGAATACCTGTCGCAGGCAAGCGGCGACGTCACTGTCGACGGAAAGCGTACCGTTCGCCGCCTCGGCAGCCGCGACATCGAGGGCCTGCGCGTGAAGGGGTCCGAGTTTCGGCGCCGGTTCCCAAGCGCCCACATCGCTCATCGCTCGATCCGGTCTCAACCCGACGTGGCAGTGTAAAGCACATGGCGACGTCGAGCCTGGGCGAGCCCATCAATCCTCGTTCGACGGAGACCGCGGACGACTTCGCGAGGCGTCTGCTGGCGTGGTGGGACGAACACGGTCGCAAGGATCTGCCCTGGCAGCGGAACCGGACACCGTACCGGGTGTGGGTGTCCGAGATCATGCTCCAACAGACCACGGTTGCCGCGGTCGCGCCGTATTTCGAACGCTTCATTGCGCGCTTCCCCGACATCGAGACGCTTGCCGGTGCCGACCTCGATGAGGTCCTGCACCTGTGGAGCGGACTCGGCTACTACGCTCGTGCGCGCAGCCTGCATCGCGCGGCGAGCGTGGTCATGACGGACTTCGGCGGCCGTCTTCCCGACTCGGAGCAGGCATTGACGAAGTTGCCCGGAATCGGTCGTTCAACCGCCGCGGCGATCACCGCACAGGCCTTCGGCCGACGCGCCGCCATTCTGGACGGCAACGTGAAGCGGGTGCTCGCGAGGTTTCACCGCGTCGCCGGACCGCCATCGTCGGCCGCAACGCAACGGGCGTTGTGGGACTTCGCGGAGTCCCACACACCGGAGAAGCGCGTGGCCGACTACACGCAGGCAATCATGGACCTTGGAGCAACGCTATGTCGGCGCAAGGACCCGTCCTGTCCGGAATGCCCGGTGCAGGACATGTGCGGCGCGCTAGCACGGGGCGATGTCGCTCGCTTCCCGGAACGAGCCGTGCGGCGCGAACGCCGCATCGAACGGTGCCGCTTCTTCGTACTCACGGCACCGGATCGGACGTGCTACGTGGAACAACGACCCGCGGCCGGAATCTGGGGCGGGCTCTGGTCACCGCCGGCGAGGGATGCGGACGAATCAGCGACGCGGTTCCTCGAGGTTCTTGGCGTGGATTCGGTTCTGGTCCTGGAATACAACGCCGCGCCGACGATTCACCACGGCTTCACCCACTTCGACCTCGATGTCGAGCCGGTTTACATCCGCTTAGCGGAGAAACCGCCGGGCCTTCCGGGACGTTGGATCGGGCCCGATCACCGGCTTGGCGTTTCGGCGTTGGCCGTTAGACTCTTGGCCGCGACGCAGCCGATCGAACTCGAGCCATGAGCCGTACCGTGTTTTGCCGAAAGTACCGCGAGGAGTTGCCGGGCCTTGACGCGCCGCCGCTACCGGGAGGGGCCGGCGAGGACATCTTCGAGAACGTCTCCGCCAAGGCGTGGCAGGAGTGGCAGCATGTGCAGACGATGCTGATCAACGAGCATCACCTGTCGATGGCCGACCGCGAGGCGCGCAGCTACTTGAGCGAGCAGATGCGCCGGTTCCTGGCCAACGAGGACTACGACCGGCCCGCGGGCTACGTTCCGGAGTAGCCCGCGGCCAGTTTGCTTTTAGGCGCTTGAGCTCGGTCGGGCCTTGACGGCTGCGTACCAGCGCTGCAGGTGCGGATGCTCGTCGCCAGCCCTGATCTGCACCCACTTGGCGAAGTCGACCACGCAGAACGCCGTGATGTCGGCGATGGAGAAGCTGTCGCCGGCCACGTACTCCGATTCGCCGAGCGTCGCATTCAGCGAGTCGTAGAACCGTCCGGCGAGACTCTTGCCCCGATCGACCAGGTCCGCGATCACGGGCACGCCTTCGGTGCCTGAGACGGCGCGGTCGGCGAATGCGGGGTTGCCGTTGCGGAAGGCGTCGGCGACGGGCATCAATCCATCCCATTCCATGTGCCGCTGCGCGGATTCGATCACCGCCTTGGACTTGGCGTCGGTGCCCATCAACGGCGGCTCGGGGTGCA
>JAPOVK010000005.1 GCA_026708185.1 Gammaproteobacteria bacterium
CCTCGCCTAATATCAGATAGCACAACGTCGTAGACACCTCCGTCCAACCGTTTCCTCGCCTCGCCGTCGGAACGCGCCACGTCAATGGTGGCGCCAAGCCTGTTCAGGACCTTCATTTCTGCTTCGTTCCCGGCCGGAAGGTCGTCTATCCACAATACTCGCGCACCCGCAAGTCGCCGCTGAGCCTTTCGCAGACGCTCAGCGACTATCCTCCTCTCCTCTAATGGAACTGCCACGTTCCGCGCTTCCGCGGCCGACTTCACACCCGACTCTATCGCCACGCGCACGCCGGCAACTTCCACCTCGCTTATCCGAGTCAGCACGTCCCGGACTGTGTCCCACCCCACACGGCGCAGTACCCACACCAGCAACACCGCCCATAGCAAGTGCGGCACCAACGCCGCGATCACTTCCACCACTCAGAATCTCCTACAACCCTACAACGTTGACGACGCGCCGCTCCACGTCTCGCCTCCTGACAACAAGCCGCCAAGCAGGAGGAACCTGCCAAGGTAGGGTAGCGACACTCACCATGGCCAGCCCCGCAAACGCCAGCACCAAAGCCGTCGATCCCACAACCATCCAATATCTGGCGTCCAGCCACATGTAACGCGCCAAACCGTTTCTGGCTCGATCACGATCTCGTCAGCTCGTGGTCAGCAACCGCAGATTCTCCACGATCCGCTCCCGGATCCCAGCCTCGATTGCCCTACCCTCCCGGCGCACGAATGGCCCGTCCGTCTCCGTCAGGACCGGTCCTCCGGGACCTCGGCGGTACTCGCGACGATCGCCGCCCGCGTCGTTCTGTACCGGTTTGCAGGTTTGCACGCGCGCCGGTCCCCGGTCACTCTGCCGTCCCCGACCTCACCGCGCGTGGCTACCCCCCGCCGGCAACGCCGCCGTCCAGCGCCTTGTTTGACAGAGCGCAAGCCAGGCTGTGACAGTGATCCGGAGTCAGACCGGGACCCCTCGCATCACCCGACGCCAGAACGGGAGGCCCGTCGGCATCGCCAGCCTGTTGAGCTTGTTCGGCACCCGCACCGAACAATCGCGCGAGAAGCTGCCGGCACCCGCAACGCGCAGCGTCCGCAACCACTCCGAGTGCGGTACACGGAGACACGCCGCAACGGACAACGGCGGCCACGCGGCCTTCGTCACGGTCGCACACGCTCAAACAGCGTCCCGCCCGGCGACCAGAACTCGAGGCTGTCCGCATGGGCTTCGTAGTACGTCGGGTCAGTAGTCACCCGCGCCTCACGGTCCATCCCGGGCGCACGTAACCCGTACTCCTTGGGGCCCAGCCTCCGCACCAACACCCCAGGCGCCATCAGCGCGGGCGTCGAGAGCACTTCATCGAGAAACTCCATCGTAAGCGGCGAATCGCCACGTTCCGGCATCTGAAACTCCTCTTCAAGACCCGCGTCGATGTCGAAACCTCCGCGTCCTTCCTCGTCGATTCGCGCCTCGACCGCTCCGCCGACGTCCTCCCGCCGCCCCTTGAGCAGCGCCCTACCGATTTCGCCTGGCAACCTCGCAAGTATCGGCTGCAGCGGACCGACGACCGACTCGAACAACTGGATGCGTCCCCGTAACGCCCGATAGACGTCAGTCTCCACCGTATCCTCGTAGTGCAGGTTCGCGATGCGAACGCGGGAGTGCTCCTGCCCGAGACGATCGATCCGCCCGATCCGCTGCTCTACGCGCATTGGATTCCACGGCATGTCGTAGTTCACCAGCGCGCCGCAGAACTGGAGGTTCAGCCCCTCGGCGGCGGCGTCCGTGCAAAGCAGCACGTCGGCTTCCGCGTCGCGGAACCGGCGCTTCGCGTCCTCGCGGGTCACTTGCCGCCATCCGCGTCCTTCCGCGGGAACCTCCCCGCCCCTGCCCGAGAAGCACATTAGCCGCCACCCGCCACGCTCCGCCAGCCGCTCGCGAAGGAAGTCCATCGTGTCCGTGTACTGCGTGAAAACCATCACTTGCCGATAGCCGTCGGCGCGGAACGTGTCCAGCGTTTCCGTAAGCACGTCGAGCTTGCTGTCGGGCGGCAACGCCTCAACAGCCGCCAGCAACCGCACGATATCGTCACGCTCTTCCGCTACCAGCGCCAGCCGCTCCAAGTCGCCTACTTCCTCGCTGTCTTGAACACTCTCCCCGGTCTCGTCGTCCGATGCGTCCTCTACGTTGCCGAACATGTCCGGGTCGCCGTCCGAGAGCGCGTACAGCCGCTTGCGCAGCGTCTCGGCCAGCGCATGGAAGCTGCTCGCGAGGCGTCGCCGGTACACCGTCATCACGAACCCCACCGCGTTGCGGACGTTGGGCGCGGCGTTCGCGTACGTCGAGGCTATGTACTCGTCGACCGCGTCGTAGAGCGCGGTCTCCGCGCCGGTCATGTCGATGAACCGATCCTCCACCTTGCGGTCGGCGATCGGGGTGTCGACCATCCCTTCGCGGAAGTAGCGGCGCAGCAGTTCGCGCGTGTGCCGGGACACGAGGTGCCGGACCGGCGTCCACGACCGCAACACCGTCAGCGCCGCCGATCGCTCGTCGTTCTCCAGCCGCCGCAACGGCATCCGCGCCCGCGCGTCGCGCAGCGCGGCGAGCACCTTGCGCGTTCGAAGCCGCGAAAGCCCGCCGATCCGTTGGGCCTGCTCGTCCCCGACCGGCCCGTACGCTTCCTCCGCGGAACGGAACAGCCGCGCCGCGCGCGCAACCGCTTCGTTCGAAGGGTTTGGGTGCCCAACATCCTCGAAGAACCTGATGAACTCCTGCGCGGTCCACGCGTCGGGAAGCTCGAGCAGACGCAGCAAATCCCATACCTCAACCGGGTCCACCTGCATGGGCGTCGCCGTCAGCAGGAGCAGCCCATCGGTACGGTCCTTGAGCCGGCGCATCAGCCCGAGCAACGCATTGGGCCGGTCCTCCGTCGAAGCGCCCCGCCGCCGCGCGTGATGGGCTTCGTCCAACACCACTAGATCCCACGGCTCCGCCTGCAGCAGCGCCTCGGCCCGTCCCGCACGCCGCACCAGCTGGCTGCTTGCGATTACCGCGGACTCCCGGTGCCAGGCGTTCCGCGCGACCCGGCGATCACTCCCTCCGGTGTCCCCGGGCGGCGCACGCCCGGACAGGCGCCTTCCATCGTAGATCGGCCAGTCGAGGTTGAACTTCTCGCGCAACTCGATCTGCCACTGGCGCAGCACGGCTCTCGGCGCAAGCACCAACACCCGCTTCACCCGTCCCGCGAGCCACGCCTGGCGTATCAGCATGCCTGCCTGGATCGTCTTGCCTAGTCCCACCTCGTCGGCGATGAGCAGCCTCGGCGGCCAGTTGTCGTACAGACGTTGGAACGCGCGCACCTGGTGCGGCCAGGGCGTGACGGCCGACGTCGCCTCCCCAACGACCTCCCCGCCCGGCAAGCCTGTCGCGTCCCGGATCAGCGCCCAAGCTTCCGCGCGCCGATCCAACGTGCCGGGGTCGTTCACCGCGTCCGCGCTAGGCGGAAAGGGAGTATCACCCTTCTCCTCCACGCCAGCGTCGACCAGCCGCCTTGGGCGACCATCGCCCGCAGGTAGGAACCGCATCAGATCCCGTCGCACCGCCGTCGGCACATCGAGTACGAGCAGACGCCTGTTTCCGTTGTCGTCCTTCGCGCTCCAGATGCGCGCGAAGTTCCGTTCCTCCTCGTCGACCCGTTCCGCCTCGGACCACCCCCGGAACACGTTGATCGTCTCCCAGTTCGTACGCCACCCGGCAGCCGTCTCGTTCAGGCTGCCTGTCCAAGCGATTCGCTCGCCGGTTCTGTCCTCGATGATTCCCGACTTCTCGTGGAAGATGGCCTGGTCCACGACCGGGCGACCGGCGCCATCACAGGGCACGGCCACCTTCACGTCGAGATGGCGCTTCGCGACCATCCACGACAGCAGCTCCAGCGCGTCCGAACCGTCACCGTCCGGCGGAGCAAGCGGCAGGGCGACGAGCTTGCGCTCGACGGCATCGCGCAAGTCTTCGCCGCGTTCGATGGCATCGACCTCTGCCGCGTCGAGCGTGCAGCCGACGACCAAGCGCATCCGCCCGCCGTTCCGCACCAGTCCCTCGATGCCGCGAGAAGCCAGTGCGAGTGCGCGGGCGTTGAAGTAGCCCGTCAAGCGGTCGTAGCGCTCCGCGTCCTCCAACGCCGGCACGTAGAAAAGCTCGACGAGGTCGCCGTCGTCCGGCGTGTACTTGAGCTTCCAGTCGCGGTCCCGCAGCACCGGATCAGTCGCCCGCCCAGTCCTTCCACAGTTCGAGCTGGGCCGGTTCGTCGATTTCCTCCGTGTACGCGAGTCGGTAGAGACTGTAGAGCGCCTCGAAGTCATCGGCCGCCGCTGCCACGTCGCCCTTCAACTCCACGCCCGTAAAACGTACCGACGGCGGAAGGACCTCGAGCAGAGCCTCGAGTGCCACGAAGAACCCGGCCTCGCCCTCTACGCCGCTTTCGCCGAGCAGTTCCCGCGCTGCCGAAACGGACCGCGACCTGGAGACGTTGGCGGCGTGGTGAATCGCGTCGATCATGCTGCGGCTGCCGTCCGTGGGCCCCAGGGCACCCTTCGCCGCTCGCTCCGCGCTGTCCCATAACCGCAGGTTCCCGGACTTTTTCTCCGCCAGACGTCCCACGACGTCTCCATCCAGATCGACGCCCACGCTCCGCGCGAGATGCAGCGCCTCGTCGTAGGGGAACACCGGTGCCTTGAACGTGTCCCAGGAGAACACCACGAACGCCGTGGTCGGGTCGAGATCGGCGCTCGGTCGCGGATGCGCAATCTGGCGCAGCCGCCACCGCTGCACCTCGCGGCGCGCAGCATCGAGCGCGTCTTCCGGCGTCGCCGCGTACGGATCCCACTCCTCCTCGAACAGTTGCTGCTGACGCGCGCGCTTACGTTTCGCGGGTAGCTCCCGCGGGGTTCCACGCTTTAGCGGCCAGTGCCGTGAGAACTCCTCCAGCGCCGGGCCAAACGAGGCGAGGAAGAGGTCGACGCCGCCGATGCCCGCCTCGCTGAACTCGTCCATGCGGCGGCGCACGGCGGTGGCGACGCGCGGTTCTACGTCCTCCCAATACACGGGTGAGTACTGACTCGCCACATCTTCGCCGCTCTCTTCCTTGGGCCGGCACACCAGCAGCACGGTGCTCTTTGCCGCCGCCTTGTTCTTGATGTGCAGTCCTCCACCCGACTCCGTGTTCACCGGCCACGACGCCGTGATAACGAAGCCGGACTCCATTAGTCCCGTCGTTAGCGCGTCCCAGGCACCCGTCGCCTTGTGGGTAAACATCAGCGTCATCAGCCCGTTCGCCTTCAGCACGCGCCGGCACTCAGAGCGAAGATCGCGGCCATCCGCTCCCGGTAGTCCCGTGCTGCCAGCGCCGCCGCTCCCTTTGTGCCCCGGTACCGGGCCGGATTGGCGACCGCCTCGTTCTCCTTGTCCGTAAGTCCCCGCCGAAACAACTCTGGGAACAGCTCGCCTGCGGTCCGCTTTAGCCAGACATAGAAGAAGTCCGAAAGCTCCGCGTACATGACGTTGTCGTAGTAGGGTGGATCCATAACCACCACGTCGACCGACCCTGACCCCACATGGTCTATCTGGTCTGCAGCCTTGCAGGTGACTCCAACTGCTGGCACCGCTTTGGTCTCGAACAACTGTCCGTCACCACCCCCACCCCCGACCAACTCAACGAGTTCCTTGATGCACTTTGCGGTTTTCTCTATCGCCCAGTCATACCCAACCCCGGCAACCAGTGGCGCCATCTCTGCGAATGACCACACCATCGCGTAGTCGTGCCGATTGAACAGGTGACGAATCCCACGACCTGTTGTCGCGTCCCAGTAACTCCCACGGCAGTTGTAATCCATCGATGAATCAATTGTCAGCGCCAAATACGCATACGCAGCTTGGCGCACGTCGTCTAGCCGGCCTCCCTGCCGGTCCTGCTCCAGCATCTCTCGGAAAACCTGGACGCTAGTCCCGTGACACAATAGCTGGCGCGGAGCAAACAAATCGCGCCATCGCAACATGCCGTATCGGCGCGGCTCGCTCGTCTTTGCTCCCTCAGGAATCGCTTCCGTCGGCACGTAGTCGAACGCCTCCCATTCCGGCATTATCTCGGCCAGCCGTGTCTCAACCTCCGCCGAGTTGTCGTCCGCCAGACGCGGGGAACGGTAGCCACGCACCCACTTCCAGCGCACTCTGCCGGTCTTGGTACGGTATTCCACACGACGCTTGACGACCACTGCGTACAACTGCTCCCCCATCATCCCGGCCTGCGCCTGTCGCTTGATCTCGTCGCCATTGATGACGCGCCCGCAGTCGCGGTACGGGCACAGCCCGTCGCCTCTAGTGATAGTTCCTTCGGACTGCTCGCCTACGGACGCAACGACCTCGAAATCGCAGCTGCGGTCCGGCGAACCCGGTCCGGCGCCGAGATTCGGCTTGAGTCGAACGCCGGTGCCCTCCGGCGCGAGCCGCCAGTTGGGCGACAGCGGCACCAGTCCCTCACAGAATGGGCAACCTACCGTCCGCGCCCAAAGATATCCGTCTGGAACACACTCACGCTCCTCCTCGTCTGGAAACAAGCCACCGAGTCTGGCGCGTACCTCTTCGGAGAACTTCGCGCCGACTTCCGTGAAGCTCTTGAGCAAAGCCGCACCGAAACGTCCGGGCCACTCCACCGTCGCCCGTTCGATAAGTGCAGCCACTGGGTTTAGGTCGTTCGCCAAGCAGCGGAGCCCAAGTCTGCTGGACTCGAAAGGAATGCTCCCGCCGCCCGCCGTAGGATCCAAGACCAACTCATTGCCGGTCGTGTTGTCCTCGATCCAGTGACGATCTTCCTCGCCAGGAGCGTACCCGAAGGCCCTTGGATACCCGTACGCAGCCGCGCCCAGACGTTTACCGTCTCTTGTCGCCTTTTCGATACGACGCCTTGCCGCAATTGGGTCGCCATGAATCCCCAGCACGTGCATGAACCTCTCGCGGTCCGCGTCACCGGGCAGTAGGGAAGCGAGCACGGCCGCGCGGGATGCCACCAACGGTCGGCGAGCCCACCAGACGTGGAGCCGATTTGGCGCCGGAAAGGGCGTCATCGGCGTTCGCTCGCGCACACTCTCGATACCGAGGGCAGTGATCGGCAGCCAGCGCTCGATCAGGCGCGTGTCCGCTTTCGATCCGCTCACGGGAGGCGCATCCATGCGCACCGCCCATCGGGGGCGAGGAGCGTGATCCTATTCACCGCCTAGCCTTCGGCTCGGTGAGCATCACCCGCAGCGCGGTGAGCACGCGCCGCGGATTCGGTCGGTGCATCGCCATGCCGAGCCAGTAGGCCGCTTCCTCGCGGTCCATGGCCTCGACGCCCTCGGCGACCGACCGCATGCGTTCGCGGCTGCGCATCGGCGCAAGCACGCGAAACAGCAGCCCGAGCGAGAGCGCCGCGTCTTCCGGCAGCGCTTGGACGGCCGCTTCGCTGTTCAGTGCCATCGGACGAATTCCGACCGCGGCGAGCCGCCTACGCACCCTGTGCTCGACCAGCTCGAAGTTCCTGCCCCGCAATCCGCCCACGCGCCGCGCCGTCTCCAGGTGCGGCGTCGCCGGACTCGGAAGCGCCCAGATCTCGAACCGCTCGTCGCCGAGCCCGAGCCGGTCGACGCGTAGCTCGTAGGCTGGCGCGGCGGGCATGTTCTCCACCAGCAAGGCCCTCGTCATGAGTTCCCCTGTTCGGCGGCTTGGGCGGTCGCTTGCACGTAGGCCGCCGCGGTGGCGAACCGCGACAGCCGCTCCGCGAGTTTCTCCGGCGCGTCGCCCTTGAGCTGCAAGCCCTCCTCGAACGCCAGCTCGAAGTTCGTCTCCAACGTCTGCGCCGCACAGTCCCTCACCTGCGCCTCTAAGAACTCCCGCAGCGGCTCGGCGTCGCCGACCGGGCCGGCGAAGGCGAACTCCAACACGCCGCCATCGCGGGTCTCGTAGCCGCCGCCGTAGCGCACGGTTTTCGCCGCCGCTGGTATGCCGCCGACGACCCGCAATAGGCGGAACCCGTCACCGTGGTCGAACACGCGGATCTCTAATCTCCCAATCGCATCCATGCCCACACCCCGGGCTTTCTCCCACAAAACCGCCAAGGCTTCCCTCAGCACTCCTTCCTCGTGCACCGTGGTCGTCGACGATGGCTCGCGCGGCTCCGACGCCATACGGTCGGAAGGTTCTGGCTCATCCACTTCCGTTGGCTCGCGAGATTCCGGTTGCGGTTCTTGACGCGGCCAAACACCCTTGTTCCGCGCGAATGCCATGGTCAGGACGGCCGCCTGCTCGTCGATCGCGATCACGGCCGGCGGGTCGCCCTGGCCGTACACCAAGTCGCCTTGCGTGTAGACGTACTCCCCCGCTTCAACGCCGGCCCGGATCCCTCGCACGAACACGTCGTCGCCTACCAGCATCGGCAAGGTGGGATCGCGCCGGAACTCGTTCCGCAACGCTGCCGTCGTCATCTGGCCCTGACGCAACGGTGTCCGGTCGCGCACATATGTCGGTGAGTCCGGTTCGTCCTCGGCGGTCCGCAGCTTGCTCAGATCGCGCAGCACCCTGACCACCTGCTGCTGTCCGGCGCCGGGACGATCCGACGAGGACGGCGTGTCGATCACCGTGTAGGCGAGATCGCCTTGGGGCGACAGCCGGTTCGGCGACGGGTAGAAGACGTGCCGATAGCACTGCTGCACGGAAATCGCCAGTTCCGTCTCGGAACGCGACTCCAGCTCGCGCACTTTGGCCTGCTGATGCTCCGCGAGTTCGGCCAACCGATCCGGCTGCTTGAGCCGCTGCAGCGCAAGCCGCCGGCGGGCTCGGCGCCGCATGTCTTCCTTGCGCGCGTCGTCGGCCGCCACGAAAGCCAGGCTATTGCGCAAACGCCGCAGCGCCGAGCCCTCGGCGCCGCGGTGCCTGTAGATGCGATCAACCAGTTCGGGCACTTCCTGCACGAGACCGCCAACGGACACCCCGTCGTAGGCCAGCACGACCAAGCGCGGCTTCCCTTCCGCGGCGTCGTCGGGCACGTCGAACGGTCCGCCCGGAAACCGTACCGCCTCGAACACCCGGCCCTCGAAGATCTCCCGGATCCGGTCGTTGAGATGCGCCCGGGCCTCGCCAGCGTCGACGTTGCGCTCCTCCGTCTGGATCAGCCGGGTCAGGTTCGGCTCAGCGTCGAAGCGCATCGGCGCACCGGGCCGGTCGTCGAGATACGCCGAGTCCGTTGCGAACGCCTTGCGGGCCTCGTCGACGAAACTGAAATCCGTCGACGGCCCAATTACCGCATAGCGCAGGCGTTCCGGCGTCACGCCCTTCAACGGATCGTTGAACGCCAGCGTGTGGAGGAAGGCCGTGCGCGCGACGTAGCGCGCGTACGGGGGCAACCCTGCGTGTCTGTCGGTGTCTAGCCGTTCCGCCAGCGACGGATTCCCTACCGGCCCTGCGATATCGTTCGCGATGGCAGGAGTGAACCCCGACTGCCCCAACCGCGTCACCAGTTCCTGGCGGATGCCATCGACGCCGAGATCGATGTGGTGGAGGTGAATCGCGTGGGCATCGCCAGGCCGTGCACGCCAAAGCTCCGCGACGGTGCGCCCCAGCAGCCTCAGCATGCCGCGGACCCGCTGGAAGCTCGACAGCGTGAACGTCTTCTCGGTGAGGGTGTCGAGGACTTCGGGGTGGAATGGGTAGCTGGCGCGGAAGCGCTCGATGGTTTCCGGCCGGGTCGCCCGCGGGTCGAGACCCTGTCCGTGCGCACGCCAGAGATCGCGGTAGGCCGAGACCGCCGCCTCAAGCCCCGCATCGTCGATCTTCTCGAACAGCCGTCGCCGGAGCACCAGCGGGTACTCGTCCGCACTCGTGGGATTGAGCAGCGTTGCCTTGCGCGCCGAAACGCTCTCCGCCTCGGCCACACGGTCCGCGATGAACTGGTTCTCCTCGGAGTACGCGTCCACCGCGCGGCCATCGCGGCCGATCGCCAGCGTATAGACCAGGGCGGCATTCGGCGCGCTCTCCACGGCCTTGAATAGAGAGGTGAGGAACGCCGTCAACTGGTCCGCCGCGCCCCCGATGTCCTTCACCTTGCGCAGGTAAACGGAGAGTTCGTCGAGCAGAATGAGCGTTGGCTCGCCACCGAACAGTTCCCGCAACGTCTCTGAACCGGGCGCGATCCGTTGCTCGTCGCTGCGGCGCACGCGCGCATATCCCTCCTCGCCAGCGAGTGCGAACGCGATCTCGCCCCATGGGGTGTACGCAAGGACGCCGCGGCCCATGTCGCGGCCGTTGGTTGGATCGGCGTTTTCGCCGTCGAACGCGGCCACCCGGACATTGCCGGCCGGTAGCAGCGCTGGATCCACGAACTCCGCAGCGTTGGCGACGCCGGCGAGTCCCGCCGCCGCATGCGCGAGGGCGATCAGTCCGTGGGTCTTGCCACCTCCGTAGGACGTGTCCAACCGGAAGATCGCCGCCGCTTCCCCGCCAGCACCGCTCAGGCGACGGCAGACATTCGCCAGCAGATCGCGCAGACCGGTGGTCGGATAGGTCCTCGCGAAGAACTGCACCGGATCCGCGTACTCGTCGGTCGCCTCGCCCCGAACGACACGAGCTAGATCCGCTGCGAAATCGGACTCCACCGCGCCACCGAGCACGTCCGCCCTGGGTTCGCATACATCGAAGATCACCTGCACGATCCAGCCTCCGGCTTAGGCACTCCTCCGCGACCTTCCCCCGTCGACTCGACCGGTTTGGACCGTGCGCCGCCACGACAATGGGGGCGGACCGTCCGGCAACCGGTCACCGACCGGGCCACCGCCGTCGACTCGCGAGACAAGCCGCTCTCGCGGGCGACCCGCGGGCAAAGCCGGGAAGCGGCTGCCGGCGCAGTGAATATCGGGAACGATCAGCCCCGTCAGGCTCGTGTACCCGCATGCGCACCCGGAGTCCCCGGCCGCACGCGAAATCGACCCGCTTCGCCACCCCTGCATCTGTTGACCCACTGCCGGTTTCCAACACATTCGCGCCGGAGATTGTGCGCTATTCGCGTCAATGATCATACGCATAGCGTAGATTAGCCACCTATGCGCCGCAAACACCGATGTACGTGACACCTAATGTGCTTTTTGCATGTCCAACATCAGCGTTAACGGCGTTGCCCGCTTACATGCAGCTCGTCCACCGCACCGTCGGCCGCCGACCCGCGCGACGGTCACCATCCCCCACCCCATCCAGTCGTCGAGTCGCGCCTCCTCGATCAACGATCCGTTCTGCCGCTCCCCTGCTAACCGCGTTCCTGGTCCCACTCCGTCCTATAGCGATCAGGCACGCCGAGCAGGAAGCACATCGTCTGCAGACCGCCGACGAGCACCACGCCTGCTCCGCGGCTTCCTTCCGCGCCCTCTCCGTAAAGCCTCTCGCTGAGCTGATGACGTACTTTGTTGCGCTGCTCTCCTGCCACCGCGCCCATCGATCGATCTGCTCAACGGCCCACGCATCTTCCGCGTCGACGCCCTGCTTCCACTTCACCTGCACAGCGATCTCTGTTGGCAGGAACATGCCGTGCCGGCTCGGCGGCGGCGACACCACCATGTCCATGTCGCCGCCTTCGCCGTCGTAGCGCCGGTAGTCCTGCTCTTCGTAGCCCTGTTCCACGAAACACTGGCGAACCGCATCCTCGAACATCTGTCCGTTCCACGCCCTCACATCCCGCGCCAGCGACTCCGCCGCTGCCCGGTACGCGTCGGCGACCGCCGCTTCCCACAGTTCCCGACGCGGCCTCGACTCCAGACTGCCCGCCTGTTCCAACAAATCTCGCGCCGCCTGCAGGTGCTTCGCGCTGTAGCAGAACGAGACGGCTGGCCGGTGGTTCGCCCGGCCGAACAAAGCGGACACCAGAAGCGCTCCGTTGCACGCGTCGTAGACGAACGTCCGCACGCTGTCGGGATCCACCGGAATCACATGGCCGAAGTCCTGCTTCCCATCCGCCAACTCGAAACGGTAGCGACCGCTCGCGCGAGCGATCGTGAACTGATTTCCAAGTCGGCATCTTCGGTATCACGACGACATCGCCGCAATCGAGCTCCAGCATCCTGCGCAGGATCGAGAAACGCCGCGGGCTAGGGTCCCGCCAGTCCGCCCACCCGCGGTGCGCCGCCTCCCATTGCCCCTTCTCCACGGGGTGCCCCAACGCTGAAGTCAGGTCCAGCCCAGGTGCTCCCCATCCCTGGCGTAGCCGGCCCTCGGCCAATTCGCCGTGCAGCCACTCGTTGCCCTCGTCCGTCCGAAAGACGGTCAGCCAATCCCGTTCCGCGTTGGCTTGTTCTTCCATCGTTCGCTCCTTCGCCTGTCAATCGATGTTCGCGGTTCTCGCCGCCCCTCTAGTTCGTTGCCAGAGAGAGATTCACCCTTTCGGGCCGGGAGGCGGCCGGGCCGACCCACGGCACGGTCGCGAGGCGGGCTTGCGCATTGGCGCAAGCCTCAACTTCGACAGGCTGCTTTGCGGGGCGGTGGGGAGCAGAGGTAGCCGCCAGCGTCGGCTCGATCGCCACAGTCGACGATCAGATCACCTAGCGATTTCTCTTGCCTGGTGCCGAGGAGATTCGACACCGCCTGAAGTAAGTTCGTGCAAATCCATGCACTAGCAATTGTTTTTCCTCGACATTTCCCAACTCGCCTCTGCGCCTATTGCACTCTAAAGCATACTAGTGCAGACTCCAAAGTGCTACGCGGGATGCCACGCGAAAACCGCCCTAGGTTGGATTCCTAAGTTGGGAATTGAACTCACTGCCGCCTTTGTCCGTACCGTCAAACCGGACTCCAGAACCCGAACCTACGGCGACGGACGGGGCGGTTTCGGCCTCACGCTCGTCGTCCAACCCAACGGTTTCAAGCGCTGGTACCAGCGCATTCGCATCAAGGGCAGACCAACCAACATCGGCCTCGGCGGCTACCCCTTGGTCACTCTTGCCGAAGCCCGAACGCTCGCTCTGGAGAACGCTCGCATTGCCTATGCCGGCGACGATCCTCGCAAGACGCGCCAACGCGACATCCCGACCGTCGCAGACACGATGGAGTCCGTCATCGAGCGCGACTCGCCCACTTGGCGTGACGCCGCCCGCACCACGCGCGAGTGGCGCAACGGCCTGAACCGCCACGCCGCCCGCATCATGACTTTGCGTGTCGACGCGGTCACGAGCGCTGACTGCATCGCCGTGCTCCGCGAAATGTGGCAAACGAAGCGCGAAACCGCCGTGAAGATCAAACACCGGTTTTCCGCCATCTTCAAGCTCGCCATCGCCGAGGGCCACCGGACCGACAATCCCCTCGACGCCGCGAGCGCGGCGCTCCCCAATCGACGCGGCGACGCCCAACGCTCCCGACGGCAGGCTGCGCTACCACACCAAAAGGTAGCCAACGCGCTTGCCATCGTGCGCGACACCAATGCGTGGACCGGGACAAAACTAGCGTTCCGCTTTCTCGTGCTCACGGCGGCGCGCAGCGGCGAGGTCCGTGGGGCGACTTGGGACGAGATCGATCTTGCGCATGACGTCTGGATCATCCCCGACACGCGCATGAA
>JAPOVK010000054.1 GCA_026708185.1 Gammaproteobacteria bacterium
GCTGGTCGCCATCGTGATTCTCGTCGTGCTCAAGCCTTAGAACCTGCCGCAGGGAAGCAAAGAAAAGTGGAACGCAACACGTCCGCCGCCCTCATCCGCCGCGCCGAGGAGGTCATCCCCGGGGGCGTCAACTCGCCCGTGCGCGCCTTCCGGGGCGTGGGCGGCACGCCGGTCTTCTTCGAGTCCGCCGCAGGGGCGTGGCTGGTCGATGTCGACGGCAACCGCTACATCGACTACGTCGGTTCCTGGGGTCCCATGATCCAAGGTCACCGGTTCGCCCCGGTGGTCGACGGGGTGCGCGCGCAGGCGGTGTCCAGCCTCGGTTTCGGGGCTCCGACGGAACTCGAGATCCTGCTGGCGGAGCGGATCGTCGAGGTCGTTCCAGGCATCGAGAAGGTCCGCGTCGTCAACTCCGGGACGGAAGCGACCATGTCGGCCATCCGCCTGGCGCGGGGCCACTCCGGCGGGGACCTCCTCGTCAAGTTCGACGGCTGCTACCACGGCCACTCCGACGCCCTCCTGGTGAAGGCCGGCAGCGGGGTGCTGACCCTCGGCCTGCCGAACTCTCCCGGCGTGCCGGAGTCGGTGGCGCGCCATACCCTGACCCTGCCGTTCAATGACGCCGACGCCGTCCGCGCCGCATTCGAGCGCTTCGGTTCCGACATCGCATGCGTCATCGTCGAGCCCGTCGCCGGCAACATGGGGTGCATTCCCCCGGCCCCGGGCTTCCTCGAGGCCCTGCGCACGCTCACGACGGCCAGCGGTTCCGTCCTCATCTTCGACGAGGTGATGACCGGTTTCCGCGTGGCCGCCGGCGGCGCCCAGGAGCGCTACGGCGTCACGCCGGACCTCACGACGCTCGGCAAGGTCATCGGCGGCGGGCTGCCGGTCGGGGCTTTCGGCGGACGGGCCGACATCATGGATGGCGTCGCCCCGGTCGGGGCGGTCTACCAGGCCGGGACCCTGTCCGGCAACCCGCTCGCCACCACCGCGGGGCTCGCGATGCTGGAATCCCTCGACGCGGCCTTCTATGCGAACCTCGAGGCACGCACCACGGAGCTGACGGACGGTCTCTCGGCACTGGCGCGCCGGCACAACGTGCCCATCCGCATCAACCGCGTGTGCGGCATGTTCAGCATCTTTTTCACGTCGGCGCCCGAGGTCCGGAGCTTCGACGACGTCGCCCAATGCGACACCGGGCGCTACAACCGCTTCTTCCACGCGCTGCTCGACGCCGGCGTGTACTTCGCGCCCTCGGCGTTCGAGGTGGCCTTCCTCTCCGGCGCCCACGGCGACGACGAGATCCGCCAGACCCTCGAGGCCGCGGACCGCGCCTTCGCGCAAGTCGCCGAGAGCCCTCGGCCGGGGAGCGCGAGGGGCCCGCCCCTCGCATGAAAGAGCCCTCAGCGGGGGAGCGCCCCGCCGCGCACGCGGCGGGCGGGGGCACCGCCCCTCGCACGACAGAGTCCGCGACAGGCGACTTCGCGGACATAGACGACGAGATCATCGTCACCGCCGAGAGGCCGGAACGCGGCGAGATGCCGTCGCCGACCTACATCGTGCAGACCTACAGCGTGGTCAATCGCGGCAGCCGGCTGTATCGCGAGGGCAAGTACGCCGAAGCGCTGCCCTACCTGGTCACGGCCGCGAAGCGCGGCTTCAAGTGGGCCCAGGCACGCGCCGGCGACATCTACCTGCACGGCCGCGGCGGTGTTCCGCGCGACATCGAGGCCGGCATCGGTTGGCTGGGCGTGGCCGCCATGCCCGAGACGGATCCTTCCATCCGCAACTACTTCCGGGACGCCATGGCCGAGGTGCGGCCGGAGCACCTCCTCCACTTCGCGACGATCGTTGCCAACTACCGCCGGCAATGGGGCAGCGACGGCTACCGCGTGACGTGCGAGCGCGCGCCGAAGACGGACGGCATCCACGGCAGCCAGAGCCTTCGGCTGAAGCGCCTACGGTGCACGTTCATGGACGAGATTCCGCTCTGCCGCACGCCCTACGGCGACCCGTCCGGGGGCATGGAGTGGATCTGCGATAGACCACGGGAGTAGCCGCTCACGGATTCGGTACCGGATTCGACGGAGCCTCTGCGCCGGCTCGAGGCCGTATTCCACGTGCAGCCAGGATCAACGGCAAAATCAAGGTGACGAAGATGCCGAAGCTGGCTGCGGCGAGCAGGAGCAGCGTCATATTGAGTCCCCAGAGATCCAGGGCACCACCGACCAGCGGTGCCGTCAACGCGAACGCCGCGCGGAAGCCGAAGCTCGCCAGCGAGTTGGCCGTCGCGCGGAACCGGCTGCTGACGCGCCGGTTCAGCGCATCGCGCAGGATCACCGCGCCGAACCCCCGGCACACGAAGAAGACCGAGCACATGGCGATCCCGCCGAGCGCCCCGAGGAGCCCCAAGCCCAAGTAGCCGAACACGGGGCCGATGCCGATCACGAGGAGCATCGTCGTCGTGCCGAGGCGTTCTTCGAGCCACTGCGCATAACGACCCGCTACGGCCGAGAGCAGCGTCAAGGCACCCCACAGGTAGCCGAAGTGGACCACTTCGACGCCTTTGGCTTGCCAGAGGGCCTGCAGGAGCCACACCGCATACATGGTGGTGAGGCCCCAAATCGCCATCGCGAGGAAGGTCAGGCGCAGGATCCGGCTGTCGAGCAGCACGGCACGGAGGATGCCCGCGAAGTTCCGCCCGTGCCCGGTCTTCGCCAGTCGTTCGCGAGGCGGTTCGACGACCGTGAACGCGACCAGGAACGGAATCCATCCGCACGCCGCTTGGACCCAAACTACGGTGTCCAGCACCGTGACGAGAAGCAGCGCGCTGCACGCCACCGCGGCCACCGCTTCGGCGAGGTCGCTCGCGAAGAACAGCCGGCGGACCGACTTCTGCTTCTGCTCCGCACTCTCCGCCAACGCCAACTCGGTGTCGTAGAGGAGCGCCAGATCCGCCCCGGAGATGAGGCTGAACGCAACGGCCAGGCACGCCTCGAAGGCCGCCAACGGCCAGAACCCGTGCGCGAACACGAGCCAGGTGCTGCCGAGACCCAAGAAAACCCCACCGATCATCATCGCGCCGCGCCGGCCAAAGAGGTCGGCGACGTAGCCGGACGGCACTTCGAGGATCACGATCAACGCCGCGAACCAAGCCTGCAGCAGCAGAACGTCCGAGAGCGGCACGCCCTTGGACTCGAAGAGGATGACGATGATCGGCATCACCAGCATGAAGTGCTGGAAGAACGACAGCATCAGCGCGCGGCTGAGATTGCGCTGGAGTTGTTGCCGAGACGGCGCCTTCATGGCTGCTCCTTGGCTTGAGCGAAAAAAAGTTGGCACGCCACAACGAAAAACCCCGAAGGGCTTGCGGCGCTTCGGGGTTCTCAAACGGACGGTTGTCTAAGGTGGTCCGTTGGAACCAGGATCGAGGCCGCACGACGGCAATCGCGCCACGCAATCGCGCGACGTGCCGTTTTGGATGTTCGTATGCGGCATGTTCATGAGTGTCGAGACCGCAACGGAGCGGGACGCGCACCATAGTGCGCTAGCCGCGAAAGTCAAGGCGCGCCCTGCGGGCGCGTGCGAGAACGCTCCGCGTTCTCGGTCGCGCGGCATAGTTCGTTCAAGTTCGGTGTGACCTCCTCAAACGGTCGGGCGCGCGTAAAGGTCGCGTCCATAGGGCTCGGCGTCGCCGTCGTAGCGCGGGTTCAAGGCCCGGACCGTCTCCCTGGCCGCGGCCGGCCAATCCGCCGGCGTCGGCTGCGTCTTCTTCACCATCTGCGCCTTCACGCGTTCCGGCAGACTCGCGAAATCCGGCTGGAACCAGAGGGTGATGACGGTGCGCCGCTCGTCGCTCGCGTTGGCGTGGGCGGCGTGCAGCATGCGCGCATCGCCGACGACGAGATCGCCCGCACGCACGGGTGCGTCGACCTCGTCGGGTTGCGTGGAGAACGCCGGGTCATCGAGATCCAGCGCCCGAGACAGCCTTTCGTTGTGGGGATTGCCGATCAGATCGCGAAGGGGATGGTGGCGCCGATGGGACCCCGGCAACACGCGCAGACACCCGTTCTCAGCCGTAGTATCCGTGAGGTAATACATGAAAAACACCTGCTGCGGGCGCACGTCGAGAGCGCCGGGGTCGCGCCACGCGAACCAGTCGTAGTGCCAGAAGAGCCGCGGGCTGTGCGGCGGTTTGCTGATGATGTAGCCATCCGTGAAAGTCGGCTCTCTGAACCCCATCGCGCTGAGACAATCGATCGCCGGTTGCCAAGCGATCAGGTCGGCGAAGGCCGGGTCGGACATGATGCTGAGCATCGTGCCCTGCGAGCGCCGGCGTCGGAGTTCATCAGGTGTCCGGGCGTCGCACAGGACATCGGTGATCGTGCGAAGCGTCGACAGCAACGGATCGCACAGGACCCCCTCGAAGACCACGAAACCGCGCTCGGTCAGTTCGGCGTATGGATTCGTCGTGGTCAGGCGTTGCTCCGGCCCGTCCGTTTGAGAACCCCACTTTAACCCGCCATGTCGGGACGCAGGTGTTCTTAAGATCCGAGTTTGCTTCCGTCTTGTCTCTACCGTGGCGCATCCGCGCTGCCGCAGCCGGGACCCCGGAAAAGGCCGACGTTGTCGATGGTCACGTCGACGGAGCTTTGTGCGAGATTGAAGTTCAGGTGCGCGGTGCTGTCCGTCACGGAGCTGGTGAAGCGGTGGTGGTACCTGTGCCAATGCTTGGAGAGGCTGGCGCCCGAGGACCGCGTGCCGGCGCCGACCTCGGGTGTGAACCGCGTCCCCATGACGCTCTGGTAGTCCGGCTCGCCGGTGTGCACGTTGGCCTCCAAGTAGCGAACGTCGGCGCCCTTCGCGCTGTAGCACAGGGAGTAGTCGACGCCTTCTACGACCGCGACGCGATGGCCAAGCTGGACGCGCCAGGGCTGGGCGGACGGTGCTGCGATGGTGAACACGGCCTGACCGTCCCACGTCACCGACGCGTTCTGGGTCTGCGCGGACCACGAGCCCTGGCCGTTGAACCGTCCGCCGCTCGAGATCAGGTTCGCGCTCTTGGCGCGCGGCCGTTCGTCGATCACGTGGAAGACGAAGTCGTTGCTGTACAGGCCCTCCGGGTTCTGCACCTGCAGCAGGTACATGCCCGCACGCGTCGGCAACTCCTCCAGGCGGATCACGACGACGCCGTCGCGACAGTTCGGCAGCCGGCCGGCTTCGCAACGGACGCTCCCGGCCACACGCCTGCCGTTCACGAGCACGTAGGCCCCTTCCTGGATGTGCTCGCCGCGGATGTGGATGGGCCTGTTGACGTAGAGTTCCGGAAACTCCGCCGGACGTCCCCCCGGGAACATCGGTCGGATCGGGAGCTCGAACGGCCGCAGGGTCGGCTGCGGGTCGTCGTAGGTGGTGTTGAACCCTAAGCGCGCGGTCACCGTTACGAACGCCTCGCCGGCGGCGGCCAACTGGATCAAACGGTTGCGCGAGTACGCGGCCCGACCGCCATTGCGGTCGCGGTAACGCCGATCCCCGTACTGGAGCGCGAGATCCAAGGTCTTGCCGTCCTTCCGAAACCGTACGCCATCGGCTTGCAGGACGACGCCGCCAGCGTTGGCGGAGATCTCCAGGGCGCGCAGCAGGTCGGTGGTTCCGGCCAACTCCGCCGTCGCTGCGTTGAGCGTGACCTGTCGCCCGAGCGCACCGGAGAAGCCCATGCTGCCTTCGACGATCATCTGGAACATGTCCCGGTCGTTCGTGAATCCGGTCCTTTCGGGGAAACCCTGCGTATCGTTGCGGACGAGGTCGGCGAAGAAGAACCGGTTCTGCGGCGCGTTCTTCCAACGGTCGTTGGCACCCCGCCAGGACGGCACGTCCATGCCGCTGCCGCCCATGTTGGTCATGGTCCAGAACGGCATGCGATGGCAGTTGCCGCACTGCTTCTCGACGTGGAACTTGTGGATGCCTTTCCGCGCCGAGGCGGTCATCACGTTGGTATAGGGGCGCTGCGGGGCGGGCGGATACGGGACGCTCAGCAGGTACTTGGCCATGGCGTCGCGTTCCACGCCAGTCAACGGACCCTCCTTGCCCTCGTCGTTGGTTTCGCAGTCGGCGAGGTCGCACATCGTAGTGGCCATCGAGCCGTCGATCAGGTGGCGCGTGCACGTCTCCTCGACCTCACCGTCGCAATTCGGCGCGACATACCTGTCGATGTTGGCGGTGTTGACGCCACCGAACGGGTCGCCGGGGATGCCGTCCCAGTGGTACGGCGCGCTGCCGCGCAGGCCGCGGATGTCCTGCACCAGTCGCGGCTGGATCTGGTCGCATCCCGGGTCGCACAACGGCGTATCCAGCACCCAGAGGAGCTGGTCGGTGTGGCCGTCGGGATGGCAGCTTGCGCAGGCGAACGTCCCGGTGCTCGACGCATGCGCGCTGTTGAACACGATGCGACCAAGCTTGAGGTCCGGCTCGGTCGGATCGTCGAGCGGGATCGTGGCGTCGAGAACCGGAGCGCTGGTTTCCGTCAGATCGACGACCGACACCGAGTTAGCCAGCGTGTTGTGCACCCAGGCCCTTGTCGGCGCACCGTCGGCATCGCTCTCGAGCGCCACGCCGCGCGGAATCCAGTCCACGTCCACCATGCCGAGCACTTCGCCACTGTCCGCATCCATGGTGAACAGCCGGTTCGACGCGGCAGCCGTGACCACCAGCGTCGAGTCGTCAGCGCTCACCGCGATGCCGAACGGAGTGCCAAGCGCCTCGTCGAACAGCGGGTTCTGCGGCGGCAGGGGCTCGAGTTCCAGGTCCTCTCCGGCCCGGCAGGTGCCGCGGCAGTCGACCCTGGTGATGCGGTTCAGGAAGGCGCGGTTTTCCATTTCGGCCATGCCGTGGCCCTGTGTACCAGCTTTGCCGTTGGCGTCGTTGCGGGCGTCCGCCTGGGTGATGAAGACGCGTTGCCCGGAGTCCACGGCGATGCCGTAGAGCAGCGTGCCGAGGGTGTCGACGATCTGCACCCGGGCGTCCGAGCGGGTGTCGAAGACGTACAAGTCGCGATCCGGGATGTCCGGGTGCTTCACGATATCCGCAACGTAGCCCCTAGAGACGCTCTGGTCGCTGCCGTCGGCGGCCTCCGTGACGTGCTTGCGGGCATCGAAGGTACACAGCACGCCGTCGATGTTTTCCGGCCAGCAGCCGGAGAGCTGCGTCTGGTTGTTGGACTCGAACGGAATCACGTAGAGCCGATTGCCGCGCACGGCGAGTGCGCGCGGATCCTGGGCGGTGATCGTGAGGTATTTGCGGATGGCACGCGACGCGACGTCGACGACGGCGATCCGGTTCGAGGACGAGAGCGCAACGTAAGCCTTGGCGTTGCCCGCGAACGCGATCCCCACGGGCTCGTCGAACACGGTCGCCTTGGCGGCGTTGAAAGCGGCGATCGTATGCAGGACTTCGTGGCGGGTCGCACTCGCCGGATCCGAGTCGATGACGCTCACCGAATCCGAAATGTGGTTGCTGACCCAGACTTCCCTGCCGTCCGGCCGGACCGCGATGCCCACGGGATCGATGCCGACGCTGATCCGCGCGACGACCTCAAGGGTGTCGGGATCGATGACATCGACGGTGTCCGCGGGCGTGTTCACCGCGTAGACCAGTGAAGCGTCGGGCAACAGGGCGATCGGATTGGCGTGCGGGCTCTCGTAGTTGTAGTAGCCGACGCCGCTGACCGAAACGTCCCACTCGGCACCCGATGCGCCAACGCCGATAGCGAGGATTCCCGCCGCAGCGAGCGCCTTGGCGAACTCGATAGGAACCCCGCTCCCGCCCATCACGCCTCCCCGAAGCAGGCACGGCTGAGGTAACCCGTCTCCCTACCGCACCAACTCCCCCTCTGTCAATATGGGCAAGCGAAGCGAAGGGGACTGCCTATGTTCTGTTGGGACAGGCTCAAGACGCTCACGGTCGTGACCACGCTAGCCGCGCTCACGGCACCGTGCGGCGCCGCCGCTGGCGACGACACGTTCGTGCCGGTCACCGACGCCATGCTCGCCGATCCGGCACCGGCGGATTGGCTCAGTTGGCGGCGGACCACTGCCGGCCTCGGCTTCAGCCCGCTCGACGCCATCACCACCGAGAACGTGGCCGCCTTGCGCATGGTGTGGTCGCGGGCGTTGCGCGACGGCAGCCAGACCGCGACGCCGCTCGCCTACAACGGCGTGCTCTACATGCCGAACCCGAACGACGTCATCCAGGCGCTCGACGGCGCGAGCGGCGACCTCATCTGGGAGCACGTCCGCCCCATCCCGGAGGACGCGGCGGGCTTCGTCGGCGGGCTGCTCGCCAGCAACAACCGCAACATCGCGATCTACGACAGGCTGATCATCGACACGAGCGTGGACGACCACGTCTTCGCCCTCGATGCGACGACGGGCCAACAGGTGTGGGAAACGCAGGTCCTCGACTACCGCACGCACCCGGCCATCCAGGGCGCCGGACCGATCATCGCGAACGGCCGGGCCGTCTCGGGACGCAGTTGCTCGCCGCTTGCCGGTCCGGACGCTTGCGTAGTGACCGCGCACGACGCCAAAACGGGCGCGGAAGTTTGGCGGCGACGCACGATCCCCGCCCCCGGCGAACCGGGCGACGAGAGCTGGGGCAACGTGCCATTCGAAGAACGTCGTCATGTCGGTGCCTGGATGCCGCCGAGCTACGACCCTGACCTCGACCTGGTCCTGGTCGGCACTTCGGTCACGTCCCCCGCACCCAAGTTCATGCTGGACGGCTCGGACAAGCGCTACCTGTACCACAACTCGACGCTCGCCCTGGACGGCGCCACCGGTGACATTCGCTGGCACTACCAGCACCTGAACGACCACTGGGACCTCGACCACCCGTTCGAGCGCATGCTGCTCACCACCGAGGTCGCGCCCGACGCCAACGCCGTGCCGTGGATCAATCCGCGGCTCACTGGCGGCGAGACGCGTAGGGTAGTCACCGGCATTCCGGGCAAGACCGGCCTGGTCTATACGCTGGACCGGGCAACGGGGGAGTTCCTCTGGGCGCGGCCGACGGTCGAGCAGAACGTGATCGCCGACATCGACGGGGCCACCGGTACCGTGACCGAGAACGAGGAGCTCGTCTTCACCGCACTCGGCCAAGTGCTGCTGGTGTGCCCGTCCATGCACGGCGGCAGGGACTGGGAAGCGGGCGCCTACAGCCCGTTGACCAACACCATGTACTTCCCGCTGCGCAACGCGTGCATGCCGACGCTGACCACGACCGCCCCCGAGGCATCTCACAGGGAGTACGCGCTCTCGGTCCGCTTCCAACTGTCCTCCGGCAAGGACGCGCTGGGTGCCATCCACGCCATCTCGGCCGCCACCGGCCGCACCGAGTGGCTCTACGAGCAACGGGCCTCGACGACGTCGCTCCTCGCCACGGGCGGCCACCTGTTGTTCGGCGGCGACACGGCGGGGCGATTCAAGGCGCTCGATCAGGACACAGGCGAGGTGCTCTGGGAGGTCAATCTCGGCTCGCCGGTGACCGGGTTTCCGATCACGTACGCGGTCGATGGCGGGCAGTACGTCGCGGTCAGCACGGGCAGTTCAGCGACGACCGGCAGTTTTCTGCACATGACGCCCGAAATCCGGCCGAGTTTCGGCAACAACCTGTTCGTGTTCGCGCTGCCGGACTAGGCGCGTCGCCTTGCGGCGACGCGACCGAGAACGCTTCGCGTTCTCCCGCCAGCGTCCGAAACGCAACCAGTCAGCTAACATTGGTCGTCTCAACACTAGAGTGGGTTCTTTCGAGAGGATTAGGGATGAGCGATTTCCTGGAACGGCGTCCGATCGGACGCACCGGCCTGTCGTCGAGCCGTCTTGGCATCGGGTCCACCTTCAACGCCCCGACGAGCGTCATCGAGGACGCGTTCCACCGCGGGATCAACTACCTGTACTGGGGCACGGTGCGCCAGCCGGACTTCGCGCGCGCCATGGTGAACCTCGCCAAGCGGCACCGCGACGACATGATCCTGACCATCCAGTCCTACTCCAACGACCCGGGGACCATCGAGGGCGAAGTCGAGGAAGCGCTCACGGCCGCCGGCATGGAGAGCTTCGACTTCCTGCTTCTCGGCAACCGCAACGACGTGCCGGGCGACGGCTACCGGGAAGTGTTCGAGCGCCTGCGGGAACGCGGCAAAGTTCGCTTCCTGTCCTTGAGCAGCCACAACCGGCCGATGCTGCCCAAGCTGCTCAAGGCCTACGCCGAGGGCAAGAGCCCCTTTGAACTCCTGATGCTGCGCTACAACGGCGTGCACCGGGGGGCCGAGAAGGACGTCTTTCCCTACGTCCCGGAAACCGGTGGCCCCTTCATCTGCACCTACACGGCGACCCGTTGGGGCCACCTTCTCGACCCAGAGAAGATGCCGCCGGGCGAGGAGCCCCCGAGCGCCCGCGACTGCTATCGTTATTCGCTGTCGCAACCGGCGATCGACATGGTGCTGTGCGGCCCGGCCAATGCCGAACAGATGAACCTCGCCATCGAGGCGCTCGAATGCGGTCCACTGGAGCCGGAGGAGCGCGAACGCATCGAGCGGATCGGCGCCTACCAGTACGCCCAGTACGCCCCGGCGTACCCCGATGCCGGCGACGCCGAGGACGTCAACGCCGGGCGCGCGGCCACGTAGGTCAACGCCATCCCGTTCCCGCTCCGGCCGGAAGGTTCGGCGCGGTCGTTGCACCGTGTGCTAGCAAATGCTAGCGTCAGAGTCCCTGACTCTCTGGGTTCGACTACTGTGGCAACGGTACAAATCAGCGCGCGTGTGGACCAAACGCTGAAAGCGGCAGTGGAGCGCTACTGCAAGTCGCACGGCATCGTCATCAACCATTTCGTCCAGGAAGCCCTATTCGACCGTCTCGAGGAACTCGAAGACGTCGAGCACTTGAAGCAGATTCGGCATGAACCGACACGACCGTTGGCAGAGGTGCTCAAGGAACTCAAGCTGAATGGCGAGGTATGACCTCGAGATCTCACGTACGGCTGAGAGGCAACTTCGACGGCTGCCCCGAGCCGACCAGGCACGTGTCGTTCAAGCCATGCTGCAGTTGGCAACCGACCCGTATCCGAGAGGTACCCGCAAGCTACTCGGGTACGACGACGTATTTCGAATCCGCGTAGGTCAATACCGAGTGCTGTACTCCGTATCCGAGGCGACGGTGATTGTCGTCGTGTTGAAAATCGGGCACCGGAGGGACGTCTACAGACGGTAGGCGAGGCACCGTCCGTCCTCCGGCTTGGCGTCAGCGCGCAGGCGGTACGTAGCCCTCGATCGGTCCGCTCCACCAGTCGCACGGTCTCCCGTCAGCGTAGACCGCGGGAATCTGCGCCTTGAAACGGGCCACGCGCGCCGCCTTGTCGGTCTCCTCGCCGTAGATCGCCTGCATGCGCACCTCGATGGTGTAGCGCATGGGAGCGTCCGACGACGACGACGGGTCCTCGACCGCGGTGTGGAACACCGTGCGCAGGTTCAACTCCTCCTGGCGGGTGTCGTACTGCCGGAACAGCAGCACTTCGTCGGGCCCCATGTCGGAGAAGTAGTACCAGCGCTGGTGCGAACCGTGGATCAGTCGCTGATCCACGACCTTCGTGTACTGCTTGATGTTGCCGGTGTTCTGACCATCGCCGAAGACGATGTCGTCCGGTTTCACCGAGCGCATGTCGCACACCGCGAGCGGCATCATGCGCACCGTTTCCCGGTTCGCGCTGCGCCAGATGTTGATGCTCTCGAAGTGGCGCTCGTCGGGAATGAGGGTCAGGAACCGGTCCTCGACGGCTGCGCACATGTCGGCGTGGATACCTTGCGCGTACGCACCGCCGCTGCCGTTCGGCGTCGGCTTGACGCCCCGAAGCCCTGTCCGACCACCGAAGCCGTTGCGGTACTCGTGGCCGCCGCCGCGGACCTCGTCACAACCGATGACCCGACCCAAGAGCGCGCGGCACTCCTCGAAGAAGGGCCCGCGGACGATGTCGGTGTCCAAGAGATCGAGGTCGGTGGGTGCGACAACCAACTGAAAGCCGTGACTGTCGAGCGTCGGCGCCGGATCGAGATAGCGCGCATTGGACACGACGATGTCCTCGCGTACGCCGAGCGTCTTGAGTTCCTCCGGGTCTTTCGCGGAGTACCGATTCGGCACCCGGAATCCGCGGTGGCGGCTGTGCGCGAAGTTGGCGCTCGTGGCAAACCTCTTCGCTGGCTTGTCGGGAATCTCCCTTGGACTCATCGATGTCGCCGTCGGCCGGTCGATTCGAAGCATAGCCGACCGCCGCAGGGTTTGGAGACGCACCTAGTGAATGACCCCCTTCAACCGTGGGTCGAGAATGTCGCGCATGGCATCGCCGACGAAGTTGAAGGCCAACACCAGAACGAAGATGGCGAGGCCGGGGACGATGCTCAGCAGTGGTTGCTGATCCAGCATGGGGAACGCCTGCTGGAGCATGTTGCCCCAAGTCGGGGTCGGGGGCTGGATGCCGACGCCGATGAAACCGAGGGCGGCTTCGGTCAGCACCGCGTAGCCCATGCTGAGCGTGCTCTGCACGATCACCGGGGCCACGCTGTTCGGCAGGATGTGCTTGACGATGATGCGCAGATGGCCCATGCCACCAGCTTGCGCAGCCGCAACGTAGTCGAGTTCTCGGATCATCAACCCTTGGCTGCGGATCACCCGGGCCATCCAAGGCACGTTGGCAAGCCCGATGGCAAGAATCACCGTGGCGAGCGAACCACCGATGGCGGCTGCCAGGCCGACGGCGATGAGTAGGCTGGGGAAGACCACCAGCGCGTCCATCAAGCGCATGATGACGTCGTCCACGAAGCCCCGGAAGTAGACCGAGATCAGGCCAAGCGGGACGCCGATCACGACACCTAGGCCCACCGCTCCGACGCTGACCATCAAGGCGACCTGCGCGCCAACGATCAGGCGCGCGAGCGTGTCCCGTCCCATCTGGTCGGAGCCCAGCCAGTGCTCGGCCGAGATTCCCGACAGCAGATTGGCGAAATCCATCTCCTCGGGGTCGACTGGGACGATCCACGGCGCCAGCACCGCCGCGAGCACGGTCGCGACGATCACCACCACACCGAACACCGCCTGCGGGATGCGCGAGAGCTTGCGCAGAGTCGCCAGGGCCGGATGGTGGCCGAGCCGTCGCCAAGCGGGCGCAGCGGGCAATGCCGCGCTCTCACTCACCGTACTTGATCCTCGGGTCGAGCCAGGCGTAGACGATGTCCGTGACGAGGTTCGCGAACAGCACCGCCAGCGCCATCAGCAGCACGGCGCCTTGGACGGCCATGAAGTCGCGCGCGAAGATGGCCTGCACCATGTAGTTGCCCATGCCCGGAATGCCGAACAGGGTCTCGATGACCACGGCGCCCGCGAAAATGCGTCCGGTCTGCAGGCCGAACACCGTCACCACCGGGAGGAGCGCGTTGCGCAGCGCGTGGATCC
>JAPOVK010000047.1 GCA_026708185.1 Gammaproteobacteria bacterium
GGATGTTGCGGTTGATGCCCGCGTACTGGTAGACGAACTCAAGGCTGTTCTCGCCTTGGAAGATCTGGAACGGCTGGCCCATGTAGTTCGCACGCGGGATGCCCGGCAGGTAGCACTTCACCTCCGGGTCGAGCTCGCTCCAGCGGGCGCGGTTCTCGTCGCGCTTGGCGAGCGCCTCCGGCTTGTAGGGAAGCCTGCCGCCGTCGACCACGCCGAGGCCCGGCGGCACCGACGCCAGCGTGCCCATGCGCAGGGTCGCGATCGACGGCACCGGTCCCATCGGACCGTCGCGCAGTTCCACCGACGAGCGCGCCATGTGCCGCTCGATGTCCCAGTTGGCCTCGTTCAGCGCCTGCCAGACGCCGTTCAGGTCCGGGTTCACGCCGCCGGGGCCGCGCGCGGCCTTCCACGCTTCGTCGGTTGGCGGCGGTGCCTCGCAGCCGACGGCGGCTAGCGCCAGCACGGCGAACGGGATCATCTTTCTCATTCGGCTTCCCCGGCCTGCGGCTCGCCGTGCTCCTCGATCCACTTCGCCTCCAGGTAGCGCGCGCCGCTCAGGGTGTTGGCCATCGAGTAGTTGCCCTCGTGGCACGCGTACTCGTAGAGCCGCTTGTCGCTCTTGGTCCACGGGAACTCGCCGGTGTACGGCGCCTCGTAGTCCGGGTCGTGGACGGTGAAGTTGTAGAGCACGCTGTCGGCGTCGATGGGGCTGAAGCGCTCGACGATGCGCAGGTCCGGGCGTGCGTCGTGCGGCCCCATGTAGTCCTTGAAGTTCGTGGTCTCCACGACGAGCGTGTCGCCCTCCCACCAGCCGATGGAGTCTCCGCCGTAGGAGATCATGTCCGCCGGCAGGTGCTCCGAGTCCATGCGGACGACGCGCGGCCAGTGCATCCACTCCACCATGATCAGCACCTCGTCGTCGGTCTGCACGACGGTCTTCATGTTGTTGTAGGCGGAGGGTGTGGCCGGGATGGTGAGCGACATGTAGAGGCAGCGGTCGCCTATGGATAGACCTTCCGGGTTGTCGTAGGGATCGGTGCCCTCGGCAAGCCACCAGGCCTCGCCCGGGTACTTGGGCTGGTAGTACGGTCTGAGCGTCGCACGTCGCGCCTTGCCCGCCTCCGAAAGCGGCGGCCGGCGCCCGTTCGGTGGATCGACGATGATCGACGTGCGGTACTCGCCGTCGATCATGTAGTAGTCGCAGTAGATGCCGCCGCAGTCGAACCAGTGCCAATCGTAGCTGCCCGGTGTGTACGACCCCGAATTGTCGACGCCGCGGTCGCGCGCCTCTCCTTCGAGCGCTTTCAGGCTTTCCCGGTCGGGGTCCAACGGTTCGACCGCCTCGTCGACGCGCGAATGCGCGACGCGCTTCATCTCCTCGATCTCTTCGACGGTGTACGTCAGCCGCTCGCCCAACCTGGGGTCGCGCTCCATGCGCGTGAGGCTGGTGATGTCGTAGGTGCCGGAGAAGTCCGGCTTGCCGTCGTCCGTGCGTGGAATCTCGGCCGCCAATGGCAACGTCGCGTAGACGATGCCAGCGCCGATAAGTGCCGTCCCTAATCGAACCTGCATGACCAGCCCTCCCCGACTCGCCAAACGGTTGCTACCGTGTGGTAGCGGTGTCCATCGTACACCCGCGCCGCGGGTCGCTGCCAGAAGAGCTCCGCGCTCTCCGCCGATGTCAGACTCAGTCGCGCTATCGGCAAGGCCGACGACCCTGCAAGAGATTGACACGGGTAGGTCATTGGCCTACAAAGGAGCATGGATTTCGAGTGGGACGACGCCAAGAACGACGCCTGTTTCACAGAGCGCGGTTTCGACTTCGCGTACGTCGCGCACGCATTCCTCGACGAGGACCGGATCGTCAGCGAGGACCGGCGCTGGGACTACGGCGAGGACCGCTACCGGCTGCTGGGCGCGGTAGAGGGTCGGGTGTTCGTGGTGATCTACACCATGCGGGGCTCGACGATCCGCATCATCTCCGCCCGCAAGGCCAACCGCAGAGAGGTCCGTGAGTATGAGCAGAACACGGTTGACGATTGATCCCGACAGCCCGGAGGGAGTTCCCCGGGGGCGCGTGGACCACGATGTGCTTGATGCGACCGGCGAGGCCGAGATCGCCCGCCAGGCACGCGAAGACGACGCCGAGGCGATGCGCGACATGGGGCGCTTCGCACGCCGCGTGCGCCGACGACTCGGGCTGACCCAGATCGAGTTCGCGCGCCGCATCGACGTGCCGCACGAGACCATCCGCAACTGGGAACAAGGCAAGCGAGGCCCGACGGGGGCGGCCAGGGCGTTGCTCAGGATCCTCGACAAGGCGCCGGAGACGGCGCTGCGTGTGCTTGGTTGACGCCGAACGGCGACGACCCGGGGCGCACTCGCCGGCGCGCGGCCCGCATCAGCCTAGCGTTCGGTCGGGTCCGCGCCGTCCCGCGGCGCGCCGGTGCCGCTCGAGCCCATGAACAGGGTCTCGCCGTTGGTGAACGTCATGCGGCGGCCGTTGGCACGCATCGCACGGTCCTTGCCCTGGTATCCGTCGATCACCACCACCGTGCCGATCGGCACCGTGTTGCGCGTGATGCCCCGGCGGTAAAGCGTGTTCGGCGTCCCCGCCTCCACCATCCACACCGTCTTGCTGCCGTCTTCGTTGGTGTGCTCGATGTGGAACCAGGAATGCGGGTTCACCCACTCGATGCGCACGATGGGTCCCTTGAGCTGCACCGGCAGGTTCGGGTCGAACTCGGCGCCGAAGGCGTGGTGCGCCGTCGCCGGCGGCGCGGCCAGCGCCACGGCGGCAAGGGCTAGCGTTGCAGCGAATCTCATGGTCCCCTCCTCCTTCCCGACGGGCCGCGCCCGTCGAGGTGCGCGGGCCTCCCGGCCCGCAGTGTGCCCGCACCCGCCCCGGGATGCGGACGTGGACGTCCGCGCACCACCTCGTTCAGTCGTCATCCCGAACGCCTAGCGCGGCAGCGGGTTGCGCCGCAGTTCGCCGTACACCAGCTCCTCCACGAACTCCACGCACTTGAAGTCGAGCAGCATCGCGTTCTCCTCCATCCGCCGGTACAGCGGCATGCGCATCGTCCACGGCTCCGTGAACGTCTCCGGGTCGGTGATCGTCGCCTCGTAGAGAAGGTGGTCCGGGCCGGTGGGCGTGAACCGCTCGACCACCGTCATCGCCGCGCTGTGGTGGTTGCCGGCGCGGTCGAACCAGGTCTGGTCGTTCAGCGCCGTCACCTCGATCACCAACGTGTCGCCTTCCCAGCGGGCGACGGACTGGCCCATCCAGAAGTCGCCGGGCGCCGGGCCCGGGTCCTCCATCAGGATGTTGCGGTTGATGCCCGCGTACTGGTAGACGAACTCAAGGCTGTTCTCGCCCTGGAAGATCTGGAACGGCTGGCCCATGTAGTTGGCGCGCGGGATGCCCGGCAGGTAGCACTTCACCTCCGGGTCGAGCTCGCTCCAGCGCGCCCGGTTCTCGTCGCGCTTGGCGAGCGCCTCCGGCTTGTAGGGCAGCCTGCCGCCGTCGACCACGCCGAGGCCCGGCGGCACGGAGGCCAGCGTGCCCATGCGAAGGGTCGCGATCGACGGCACCGGTCCCATGGGACCGTCGCGCAGTTCCACCGACGAGCGCGCCATGTGCCGCTCGATGTCCCAGTTGGCCTCGTTCAGCGCCTGCCAGACGCCGTTCAGGTCGGGATTGACGCCGCCGGGGCCGCGCGCGGCCTTCCAGGCTTCCTCGGTTGGCGGCGGGGCTTCGCAGCCAGCGACGGCAACGGCCAGCAGCAGGAGGATCGTTCGCTTCAAGGCGTATCCCCACCCGCGGGCGGTTCGCCATGCTCCTCGATCCACAGGGCCTCCAGCACCCGGGCACCCTTCAACGTGTTCGTCATCGAGTAGTTGCCTTCGTGGCAGGCGTACTCGTAAAGCCGCTTGTCGCTCTTGTTCCACGGGAACTCGCCGGTGTAGGGCGCCTCGTAGTCCGGGTCGTGGACGGTGAAGTTGTACAAGAGGCTATCGCCGTCGATAGGACTGAAGCGCTCGACGATGCGCAGACCCGGGCGCGGGTCGTGCGGACCCATGAAGTCCTTGAAGTTGGTGGTCTCGACGACGAGTGTGTCGCCCTCCCAGTGGCCGATGGAATCGCCGCCGTAGGAGATCATGTCCTCGGGGAGGTGCTCCGAGTTCAGCCGGATCGCCCTTGCCCAGTGCATCCACTCGACCATGATCAGCATGTGGTCGTCCGTCTGCACGATGGTCTTCATGTTGTTGTAGGCCGACGGCGTCGCCGGAACCGTCAGCGACATGTAGATGCAGCGGTCGCCGATGGACATGTTCTCCGGGTTGTCGTACGGGTCGCCGCCTTCGGCCAGCCACCAGGCTTCGCCGGGATACTTCGACTTGTAGTAGGGGTGCAACGTGGCGCGGCGCGACCTGCCAGCCTCCGACAACGCCGGTCTCCGGCCGTTGGGCGGATCGATGATGATCGACGTGCGGTACTCGCCGTCGATCTGGTAGTAGTCGCAGTACTGGCCGCCGCAATCGAACCAGAACCAGTCGTGGCTGCCGGGCGTGTACGTCCCTGAACTGTCGACTCCCCGCTCCCGCGCCTGGCCTTCGAGTGGCTTCAAGCCCTCACGGTCCGGATCCGTAGGTGCGGCCGCCTCGTCCACCCGCGAGTGTGCGACGCGCTTCATCTCCTCGATCTCCTCGACGGTATACGTCAGCCGCTCGCCGAGGTTGGGATCCCGATCCATGCGCGTGAGGCTGCTGATGTCGTAGGTGCCGGAGAAGTCCGGCTTGCCGTCGTCGGTGCGCGGGATTTCCGCGGTGATCGGCACCACGACGCAAGCGGCACCGAGCATCGCCCAAGTTCGAAGCTGCATGACCTGCCCCTCCCCAGACTTGTCAGACAGTTGCGGAGTCAGCCTACACCCGCAGCGGCGGGGACTACAATGTCGGGCGACGTGATCCCCGACACAGGCGGCGTCCGCAAACTTCGCTTGCGACGACTGGCCAAGGCAAGCGTGGCGGCGCGCGAGCCATCTGCTACTACTTGGATGAACGATTGCCCTCGTATCCGCGGTGTCGGCGCTCGCATCGGCGCTAAGGGTAACCGCAAGGGAGGAGAAATGAGCACGTTCGGGAATGAACTCGTCCAATCGCTCACAGAGGCTCTAGCCCACGCGAGGGGCGAAGGCCGGCGGTCGTCCATGAGCGGCCGGTGTCGCCGCGCGACGTGCGACTGCGAGCGAAGCTCACGCCTCACGAGGACTGGCGTGCGATCTCAACCCCGGTTCGGGACGACAGTCGAGGACAAATCACCGAAGGGCCGACCAGTCCTCGGGCGAGGTCGCAGGTTCGAACGGATCGTCGTACTTGATCACGGATCCGCGCATGCTGCCGAAGATCGGCTTCGCCGGCTCAGCCGATGGCGGCAAGGACACGATGGCCACTGGGTGACCGCGCCTCGTCACGATCACCGACTCGCCGGTTTCCTGCATTTCCTTGATGATGCGGAGACACTTGGCCTTGAACTCTGCTGCCCCCACTTGCCTGCTGGCCACAAGCCCTCCAAGTCAGTCATGCACAGGTTAAGTTGCAAATCATGCCCGGCATCGCACCATCCCACACGCAGTCAGAACGAGCGGTCAATTGACCGATCGTCGCCCAGCCACTTCGCCGCTTTCGATCCGTCGGCAATACCTAGGTTGTAGCGCTCGTACCCAGCAACGGCGAAATCGTCGCGATTCGAGTCCCAGACAAACTTCTCGAAGCGATCGTCGAAGAAATCGGTGAAATCACCAGGGGGCCTGATCCCCCGCTCCAGCACGTGCGGGAACGAGGCAATCGTAGCCGGGTCCACGAACGGCAACTCGAGCAGGCACTCCGGCAGCCGCTCGAAATAGAGAAGCAGCGAGACGCCAGCCCCGTCAATGAACTCTCGATAGGTGGCGTGCTGCGCGTCCGTGCGTCGGCCGCGTTCCATGAGTTGGTCGATGTCCTTCGCTGTTGGCGGTTCGATCGCCACGCGCAGATCGACCTGTCGCGGCCGATCATCCCACGGTCGTGCGAAAAAAGCCGCTCACCGCCCGGTCGTAGGGATTGCGCACGGTTGTGAAGACGAGGAACGACCGGGCGTCTTCGGGGATCCCATGGTAGTCGTGGTGGCCGCCGTACCAGATCCCGCCGTAGTGGCGCATCAGCCACTCGTTCATCGACTTCGATGCCGTGCGCGGGATGCCGATGTAGACGAACTTGTGGCTTGGCGAGATGATCACCGCTTCCTCGCGACATGCTCGGCCACGCGCATTAGCGCCTGCTCGAAGGACGCCTGCAGCGTCACGCGCGAGTCGTCCAAGGCACCGATCATCATCAGGTTGTCGGCCATCCCGAAGTCCTCGATCAGGAGGCCGTCGACGTCCACGGCTGCGTTGTCGGGTCTCTGACCAACCAGGCGGCGCACCCTATCGGGATACAAGCCTGCAGGCTCAGCTTCGCCGTAGAACGGCTCGGCGTCGTAGTAGGCGAACACGGGCTTGCCCAAGCCCCGCATGTAACCCATCTCGAACGCCGTGCCGCCGTCCATGCCGGGGCCGCGGAAGCGCACCATGTTGGCGACCACGGCATGGGCCCTGTCCATCATGGCGATGTTCGCGCGATAGATCCTGATCCCTGTCTCGCGATCGGGTGCGAAGTCCGGGATCTCGTTGTCGAGCGGGTAGAGGCCGACCAGTTTGAACGGCCAGTTCTCGCTGGCGTTCAGCCGCTCGATCAAGCGCTTCTTGTCCTCGCCGGCTTCCCGGGCGTTGGGCAGGAAGACCTCGGGGCCGGCAAGGTAGACGACGTAGGACGGTCGGTCGTCCGCGTGTGCGAAAGCAGCACACAGCAGGACGCACGCCGCCAGCAGGCGGTGTTGCACGAAACCGCCGCTCAACTGTCGCTTGGCATCAGGAACCGCCACAGCGGCTCCTTCGCCCCCGACTCGCGCATCGCGTCGCGCGCTTGTCTGATCACTTCGCCGGTCTTGGTCTGGTCGCGGAACCAGCGATAGCCGGCCCAGGCGGCCGGGGTGTGATCGGCGATCTCCATCGCGGCCATCTCGTAGTAGCCGCGGATGTCCTGGGAGACCCGCGCCGGAATCCCGGGAATGCCGGCCTGCTTCCACGGGTGGCCCTCGGCGACACGGATGAACGACTCGATAGCGGCCGGAATGGAATCGGCATCGAGCAGCCGGACGGCGCCAGCGCGGTTGCCGTACTTGGCGATCGCGCGGTCGTATGCAGGACGCAGGCCCCTAGCCTCGTCGATCGCCGGGTGCGCGTCCGGATCCATGCGTGCCGGCAGCGGGCACGCGAGGGGCTGCGAGTCGTCGTCGATCACCACCTCGTAGTCCTCGACGGCCGGCTCAGTGCGTTCGAGCATGGCGAACGCACGCTCGATGACGCGACGCTGGAACACCGGGTCGCCGGGCACGCCAAGCGGACGGCCCAACGGGAAGTCGCAGAACAGCCCCCGCGGCGGCGCGGTGCCGTAGATCTGGCCACGGATCGAACCGATGGCGACCGTCGCCATGCCGGCCGCTTCGAAGATGTGCGCAAGCGTACAGACCGTACGCGTGCACAGTGGTCAGACAGGGGTGAGCAGGACGACGTCGACGCCCTGCTCGGCAAGGTACTTTGCGCCAGCGGGCCCGCCGTCCATGCGGATCGCCGCGAGATCGAACTGGTTGCCGGCGAACGCGAGGTGCACGTCCGAGACGCTACCGATCGTGCCGTCGGCCGCCATTTCCTCTAGGCGGTCGATGGGGAAGACGACATTCAGGTCCGCGCTGACGCCGCTGGCGTCGAAGTTCGGGCTCCAATGGCCGACCACGATATCCCGACGGTGGCGCTCCAGGACGCGGTAGCCGGTGTCCACGACGGCGAAATCGTCATCGTCGGCATGGTGCAGCGACGCGGACGACACGAGTGCCACCTTAGCCTCGGCCAACGGTTTCGGCGGGGTGAACGCGGGCGTTTCGAAAGTCGGGCACGGGATGCGCGACGACGCCTCCTTGATGGAATGATCGGTCATGGCAAGAGGTTCGGCCGCGGAGCGGACATCCTAGCGCAACCGGTACGTTCCGGTGCGCGGACGTCCCCCCCGCAAACGATGCGCGCTGATGCGGGCTGGAAGCCCGCGCACCATGGGCGTGTTAGCGTTACGCGCTGCGGGAAGGGGTAGCTGATGCCGTTGCAGGGAAAACTCGGCTTCAACATGAAGCTGTCGTTCGGGGTCGGCCAGGCGGCCGAGGGGCTCTTCGGCGCTGCCTACGGCACGTTCCTGATCTTCTACTACAACCAGGTGCTCGGCATGCCGGGCTCGCTGGCCGGGTTCGCGGTCGGCATCGCGCTCGTGGTAGACGCCTTCACCGATCCCATGGCGGGTTCCCTTTCGGATCACTGGAAGTCGCGCTACGGCCGCCGCCACCCGTTCATGTACGCATCGATCCTGCCGCTCGCCGCGTCCTTCTACTTCCTGTTCAACCCGCTGGTGACCAGCCAACTCGGGCTCTTCATTTGGCTCGTGGTCTTTTCCAATGCAACGCGCACGTCGATGTCGCTGTACCACGTACCCCACATCGCGCTCGGTGCAGAAATGAGCGAGGACTACGACGAGCGGTCCAAGCTCGTCGGCTACCGCATGTTCTTCGCCAACGTCGGGGTTCTGTTCGCCTTCGCCGTCGGTTTCCTGTACTTCTTCACGCCGACCGCCGAGTTCGAGAACGGACAGCTCAATGCCGCGGCGTATCCGTGGTTCGCGGCGCTGCTCGCGGTCCTGATGGCCGTCACCATTTTCTGGAGCGGCTGGGGCACACGGGCCGCGATTCCGTTCCTCCCGGTCCCGCCCGCCACGCCGCGACTCGGGCTTGGCCGGATCCTCTGGCGGGTGATCCTCGACATCGTGGCCGCGATGCGCAGCCTGTCGTTCCGCTGGCTGTTCATGGGCGTCCTGATCGTCTTCGTGATGGTGGGCGTCAACGGCGGCCTCGACCTCTACATCTTCACGTATTTCTGGGAACTCGACCGCGCGGCGATCCTTGTCGTGATCTGCGCCTATCCCATCGGGGTGATGGTCGGGTCCTTCTTCTGTCCGGCCTTCTTCAGTCGCTTCGGCAAAAAGGCTGGCCTGATCTTCGGCGGTCTGTCCTGGCCGTTCTGGCAGACGCTGCCCATCGTGGCGCGGCTCATGGACTGGTTCCCGGAGAACGGCGATCCGATGCTGATCACGCTCCTCATCGCCATCAAGGTCATCCAAGGCGCCTGCACGGTGCAGGCCAACGTGGCGTTTGGTTCGATGGTGGCCGACATCATCGACGAGCACGAATATGAGACGGGAAAGCGGCAGGAAGGCATCTTCTTCGCGGCCAGTTCGTTCTCGGCCAAGGCGACCTCCGGGATCGGCAACGTCATCGCGGGATTCGCCCTCGACCTCATCTCCTGGCCCCGGGGCGCGCACATCAAGACCGCGGCCGACGTTCCGCCCGAGACGCTGGTGAACCTAGGTCTCGTGTACGGGCCGATCGTCGCTGCCTTCGGATTCGTGTCGATCTGGTGCTATACGCACTACAGGCTGACGCGGGAACGGCACGCGGAGATCCTCGAGGAGCTCGGGCGGCGGCGCGCGGGTGGCGTTGATCCGACGATGCAGGCCGCCGGGACGTGATCTGTTGAAACGGACTTGCGCCTTCGGGTGCATCATGGCTAGTATGTAGTTACATCACTACGTCTCGCGGCGGGCTCACATGACCATCACCACGATATCAAGCCGCGGCTTCAACCAGGACATCGGGCGGGCGAAGAGGATCGCCGCGAAGTCGGGGCCCGTGTTCGTCACGAACCGGGGCAAGACCACGCACGTGCTGCTCAGCATCGAGGACTACCAACGCATCTCGGCGCAAGGCCGCAGTCTCGTGGAAGCCTTGGCTATGTCCGGCTTAGCGGAAATCGACTTCGAGCCGCCAAAGTTGAACATCGAGATCCGTCCAGCTGATCTGTCCTGATGTTCGTTCTCGATACCAACGTGATCTCCGAGTTGCGCAAGGTCGGTGACGGAAAGGCCGATGCTCGTGTCACGGCTTGGCTGGCAGACGCAGACGCGGCCAGCTTCTACATTTCCGTGTTGACTCTGATGGAGCTGGAAATCGGCATTCTGCGACTCGAGAGACGCGATGTTCGCCAAGGGCACGTGTTGCGGACATGGATGGACACGCGTGTACTGCCCGAGTTCAAGGAACGCACCCTACCTGTCGACCCGGCTGTGGCATTGACGTGCGCACAGCTACACGTGCCGGACCTACGCGCTGAGCGGGACGCGCTGATCGCGGCAACGGCCATCGTCCATAGGATGGCCGTCGTCACGGGGAATGTCGCGGATTTCGAGGAGGCCCCGGTGGAAGTCATCAATCCTTGGCGGTGACGACCTCCGTCAGACCATGCTTCCCCGCACCCCACGCATGCGCCCTCGCACCGCGCGCTGATCGAAGAAGCGCGTCGAGTCGTACAGCCAGGGGTATCTCCCGTCGCGATCTGCACCAATAGCCAAGAGCTTCGTGTTGATCCCCTCGACGCCCGGGTACCCAGGCCAGCGGATGCCGTTCTGGCAGTACGAGACGTCGATGAAATAGCGCGGGCTGCCCTCGCCCCCCGGCTTCGCGCGGCGTGCGTGGAACAACGCGGAATGCACGATGACCGCCGAGCCGCGCGGGAGTCGGTCAACCGTGACCGAGCCCGGCAGATTCTCCGTACCGAAGATCACCAGCGCGTCGTTGGCAACGACACGACGTTGCGATCCGGGAACGACGAGCAGGTCGCCGATCTTGCCGTTCAGGCCAACCGGGTAGTAGAAGACGTGCACCATCAGGTGCGAGCGATTGGTTTGCGGCACCTGCTCGTAGTCCTGGTGCCAGGCGACGCCGCGCAAGCCCGCGTCGTGGCGCGCCGCGTGGATGTGGTGCATCGCGAATGCGCGGCCCGCCATCAACTGTCCGACCAGGGCCATCATGCGCGGGTGCGAGGTGAGCAAGGCCAGCGCGGGATAGTCGACCACCATCGGTCGCTCGCCGGCCGCACGGCGAGCGGTCAGAGCGTCAACTTCGTCCTCGAGTGGTCGGCACTCGCGCGCGGTCAGGAAGCCTTCGAGGACCAGGAACCCGTGTGTCTCGAACCGCGCCTTTTCCGCGGCGGTGAGTTGCGGGGTCGACATCCTGCGCGCCTATAGCACGGCTGCGGACGAGGACGTCCGCGTACCGGCGACTTCGTACCCGTTCATGGTCACCACGCACTTCCCGACGACGTCTCGGTTCTCGAGCATCTGCATGGCCTCGACCGCTCGCTCCAGCGGGAAGCCGGCGCACACGTAGGGGTCGATGGCGCCGCTTTGGGCCAGTTCCCAAAGCGCCGCCTGGTTCTGCCGGCCAAGCTCCGGGTCGCGGCGGCCGATCTCGCCCGCGCGGACCCCGATCACCGAGATGCTCTTGATCAGGATCAGGTTCACCGGCGCGCTCGGCCAGCGCCCGCTGGTGAAGCCGATCGTCAAGATCCGGCCGCGCCAGTTGATGCAGCGCATGGACTCGTCGAAGACGTCGCCGCCGACCGGGTCGTAGACCACGTCGGCGCCGCCGGCCCCGGTGATCGCCTTCACCTTGTCGCGGAAGCCGCCCAAGGAACCGTCCGGCATGGTGTAGTTGATGACCGCATCGGCGCCGCGCGATTTGACGACGGCCAGCTTGTCGTCGCGACCTCCGGTGCCGATGACGTGGGCGCCGAAGTGCTTGCCGAGATCGACGGCTGCCATGCCCACGCCGCCCGTTGCCCCGTGCACGAGCAGCCACTCCCCGGCCTTGAGGTCGCCGCGGACCTTGAGCGCAACATAGGCGGTCATGTACGCCGTGCTGTAGGACGCGGCCTTCTCGTAGTTCATCTTGCCGGGAATCGGCTTCACCGACGCGGCCGGCACGTTCACCGCTTCCGTGAAGCCACCGACGCGCGATCCGAAGCAGACCGCGTCGCCTTCCTTCAGACCGGTCACGCCAGCACCCACGGCGGCGACGTCTCCCGCCGCCTCGCCACCGGGCGAGAACGGCAGCGGCGGCTTGTGCTGGTACTTGCCCTGGATCATCAGGATGTCCGGGAAGTTCACGGCGCAGGCCTTGAGGCGCACTTGGACCTCACCGGGGCGGGGGTCGGGCATGTCCAGTTCGTCGAGCGTGACGGTGGTGATGTCGTCGCTGATGGCGTGGCAGCGAACGGCGCGGATACGCTTCAAGTTGAAATCGCCTTGCCTTTGCGATGCACAATCCTATCCCGTTTGGCCGCGCCCGAACGCAAGGCGTAGAGCGAGCCTGTCTAGTTTGCGTGACCGCGGTTTGCGCTCGCGGTTGGATCAAGTTTCTACCGTTGGCGATTGGCGGGTCTCTCGATGGGGCGTAGCCCCGCTAGGGCCACAGACCGCAACCGTTGCGATCCGCTTGAGCCGATGGGAAAGGATGTGGCATAGCGACATAGCGATCATCTGGCTCATGTCACCGGTGCCAGATATGCTAGTTTTGTAGCGGTCAGATCGGCGTGAGGCGGCATCCGTGGTGTGCCTGTTCGGCAAGTCCTGTCCCCATCCGTTCGCCTGCGTCGCCTTGGCGGCCGGCCTGTGCGTCGGGGCCTCGACCGGCTTCGCAAGCAGCCGCCCGGTCGAGGATCTCGACCTTGAACCGTGGCTGCGCGCGGCTGCGCTGGTCATCGCCGTGCGCGTCGATGATCGCGAGAAATTGCCGGTCGTCGCCGGCACCAAGGTCTACGTACCGCGCACCCAGTACACGTTCGCGCCGATCCGCGTCTTGAAGGGCGTCTATTCACGCCCCCGTCTGCTGCTGTCGGGCGACGACCTGCGCTCGTACTCGACCCGCTTCGATCCCAACGACATCCGCCCTGGCGAGCGGCGGTTGCTGATGCTTCGCCGCTCGTCGGTCGGCTACGGCGCTTTCGCTCACGGCTTAACCGCGGAGACGGCGTTTCCAAGACTCGAAGGACCGGACGACCCGCTGCTGGGGGCAGTCGATGCACTTCTCGCGCTACAGGAACTGAGTGGCCGGCACGAGATCGTGACACGCTTGTCCCAAGGCCTCGGCGACGCCGAGGGTCGCGGGGCGGTCGCGCTGCTCGCAGCCGTCGGCCGGCGCGCCTACGTAGCGGCCCAAGTCGACGCCGCGTTTGCGGCGGTCGGCCAGCAGCTCCGGTCTGCGGATGCGAGGGTGCGCGAGGCCGCAGCCCATGTCCTCGCCAACCTCTTGCAGGCGGACTACCTCGA
>JAPOVK010000022.1 GCA_026708185.1 Gammaproteobacteria bacterium
GCCCCTCGCATGGAAGAGCCCTCAGCCGGGGAGCGCGAGGGGCCTGCCCCTCGCAAGCAAGAGCCTTCAGCCGGGGAGCGCGAGGGACCCGCCCCTCGCTTGAACGACCCCATCTCGCTCGACTTCCAGGACGTCGAGATGCGCACGGCGTTGCAGCTCATCGCGGACTTCGCCGGCTTCAACCTTGTCGCCGGCGACCATGCCACGGGGCGGGTGACGCTGCGCCTCGTGGACGTGCCCTGGGACGAGGCGCTTGAACTCGTGCTCGCCACGCGGGGCCTCGGTCAACTGCGGACCGCGAACGCGATCCTGGTTGCGCCTGTCGCGGACATCGCGGCGCATGAGAAGGCGGCGCTGGTCCGTCGGCGGGACCTAACGGAGCTGGCACCGCGACTGACGACCTTCATACCTATTCGCTACGCTGACGCCTCGGTGCTGGCGTCGCTCGCCCACGGTGACGCCGCGCCGGCGGCGCTCTCCGGAGGCGGTTCGGTGAGCGTCGATGCCCGAACAAACTCGCTGATCGTCAGTGACACGGCCGAGCACATCGCGGCGTTCCGGCGCATCGTCGAGCGCCTCGATGTCCCCGTGCGGCAAGTCTGGATCGAGGCGCGTCTCGTCACCGCCAACAGCAACGCGTCGGAGGAACTCGGCGTTCGCTGGCGCGCCAACTTGGAGACTGGCGGTGAAGGGGCCAAGGAGCATGAACTGGCGTTGCGCCTCCGCGACCAGACGGTCGGCGTCGGTATCCTCGGCGCGGACTACCTGCTGGACCTGGAACTGTCGGCTTTGGCGGCCGCCGGCCATGCCGAGATCGTGGCCCGGCCCAAGGTCGTGACTGCCGACCAGCGGACGGCGGTCATCGAGTCCGGCGTGGAGATCCCTTTCCAGCAGGCCACCCGTTCTGGGGCCACGTCGATCGCCTTCAAGGACGCCGTGCTGCAATTGGAGGTCACGCCGCGCATCACGCCCGATGGCGACATCGTCATGGAACTCGACATCAAGCAGGACACCGTGGGCCGGATCTACCACGGGGTGCCGAGCATCAACACGACAAGGATCGAAACGCGGGTTCGCGTTGCCGACGGGGAGACTGTCGTGCTCGGCGGCATCTTCCAGACCGACCGCTACCGGACCGCGACGCGCACGCCGGTCCTGGGTGACTTGCCCGTCCTCGGCCGTTTGTTCCGGCGCACACTAGAGCGGGATGACAAGCAGGAACTGTTCATCTTCATCACGCCGCGCAGTGCCGACGGCGCGCCGACTTCGCCCGGGGCAGCGAATCCGTCCTGAGGCCCCCGTCCCGTGTCCATTGGGAAGCGATGGTGAAGCCGGCCGGTTCGTGAAGCGGTCCGGTGTCGGATGACCATTTGGTGAAGGCGAGGACGGTCGAGTTGCGTTCACCATCGCTTGTTGGACAGTACGCCCGTTGGTGCCAGCCGGCACCGTGGGGTATGGTGCGCGGCATGTCCGAGAACGTCTACCTGGTCGGCATGATGGCGGCGGGCAAGTCCACTATCGGCCGCCTCGTGGCCACCCGCCTTGGACTTGCGTTCTACGACACCGACAGGGTGATCGAGGAACGGGCCGGGGCTGACATCGCGTGGATCTTCGACCGCGAAGGCGAACCCGGTTTCCGGCGTCGCGAGGAACACGTCGTCGACGAGTTGACCCGCGCGGAGCGCGTGCTGGTCGCGACTGGCGGGGGTGCCGTCCTGGCGCAGTGTAATCGGCAGCGGCTGAAAAGGCGTGGCACGGTGGTCTATCTGCATACTGCTCCGGAGGTCATTGCCGAGCGCGTCCGAGGAGACCGGCATAGGCCGCTCCTGCAGGTGGGCGACGTCGGCGGACGGGTCGATGCGCTGTGCCGGGAACGCGAGCCGCTCTACCGGGACGCCGCGCATATCGTGGTCGACGTGGGCCGCCGTCCGGCGCGCGTCGTGGCCGCGGACGTGATCGACGCGCTTCAAGGCCATACGAGCGCGAAACCGTGACTGAGGAGCGTCTTGCCGTCCGCTTCGCCGACGGCCGCTCGTATCCGATCGTCCTCGGCAGCGGCTTGCTGGACACCGACGGGTTGCTCGATCCCTTTGTGGGGTCGCAGGTCCTCGTGGTCAGCAACGCGACGGTCGCAGGACACTACCTGGACCGCGTTCGTCGGCGACTGTTCGCTGATCGCGCGGTGGACGTCGTCCTGGTCGGGGATGGCGAGCGCTTCAAGACCCTCGACACCTACGCATCGATCCTCGATGAATTGATCGCCAAGCGTCATAGCCGCGCCACCACGGTGGTTGCGCTCGGCGGCGGTGTCGTGGGTGATGTCGCGGGCTTCGCGGCCGCCACCTATCAGCGTGGCGTTGCGTTGGTGCAGATCCCGACCACGTTGCTGGCCCAGGTGGACTCGTCAGTGGGTGGCAAGACGGCCGTCAACCACGCGACGGGCAAGAACCTCATCGGCGCCTTCTACCAGCCGCGCGCGGTGATTGCCGATGTGGACGTGTTGGCGACGCTGCCGGAGCGGGAATTCCGCGCCGGTCTTGCGGAAGTGGTCAAGTACGGCGTGATCGCCGACGCGCGTTTCTTCGCGTGGCTGGAACGTTCCATGGACGCGTTGCTGCGTCGCGAGCCGGCTCCCTTGATTACGGCCGTGCGGCGTTCCTGCGAGATCAAGGCCGACGTCGTCGCGGGCGACGAGCGCGAGCAAGGCCTGCGGGCAATCCTCAACTTCGGCCACACGTTCGGCCATGCCATCGAGGCGGAAACCGGCTACGACGCCTACCTGCACGGCGAAGCGGTCGCGATCGGCATGGCGATTGCCGCGAGCCTGTCGGCGCGCTTGGGTTCCATGCCCGAGGCCGAGGTCGAGCGGTTGCACGATCTACTGCGCCGCGCCGGTTTGCCGGTGGCGCCTTCCGGAGTCGATGCGCACGCCGTGTTGACCACCATGGGCATGGACAAGAAGGCCCTGGATGGACGCATCCGGCTTGTCTTGTGCGACGGCCTCGGCAGCGTTTCGGTGACCGCGGAAACGCCGACCGGGATGATCGTCGAGGCAATCCGGGAAGCCGCGTTGAACGCGTGACGGTTCGGCGCTTGACGACTTCGCGTTAGTCGCCGAGCGAGCCCTCGGCCAGCGCGACCGCGGCCTGCAGGGCGGCGGTCGCCCCGGTGGCGTCTGCGATGCCTTGGCCCGCGATGTCGAAGGCGGTGCCGTGATCGACTGACGTGCGGATGAGGGGAATCCCCAGAGTTGCCGTCACGCTGCGGTGGAAGTCGTGCACCTTGATCGCGATGTGTCCCTGGTCGTGGTACATCGCGAGCACAGCGTCGAACTCGCCGCCGATCGCCCGGTTGAAGACGGAGTCGGCCGGCAGCGGCCCGGTGGCGTCGATTCCCGCCTCGCGCGCAGTGTCCACCGCGGGGCGGATCGCGTCGATCTCTTCGGTACCGAGCAGACCGCCCTCGCCGCCGTGCGGATTGAGCGCCGCGACGGCGATCCTGGCGCGCGGCAAGCCCCACCGGGTGAGCGATGCGTGGCACAGCGTGAGCTTCGCGAGAACGTTGTCGCGGGTCACGAAGCGGGCGGCCTCGATCAGCGATTTGTGGGTGGACAGATGCACGACACGCAAGCCCGGCGTCATCAGCATCGTGGCGGTGGTCGATGCGCCGGTCAGACGCGCGAGAATCTCCTGGTGGCCGATGTCGTCGACGTATCCTGCGGCGTGGATGGCCTCCTTGTTGAGCGGGCAGGTCATCATCGCATCGACCGCGCCGGCGATGGTGTCCCGCGCACAGCGCTCCACGCTCTTGACGGCCGCTTCGCCGCAGTCCGCAGAGACGACGCCGACCTCGAAACCCGCCGGCTCTGGCACTTCGATGTCGACGGTGTCGCAGTCCGGCACCTCAAGGCCGCTTTGCACCGCACCGAGTTCCAACGCCCACCGGGGGCCGTAGACGACGAATTCGGCGGCGGGACGATTGCGGCCGTGCAAGGCCTTCACGGCGACTTCCGGACCGATTCCCGCCGGGTCGCCCAGCGTGATGCCGATCCGGGTCACAGCAACTCGGTGGCGGTGACCGTGAGGCCGAATCCGTCGAGGCCCACGAAGTCCACCTCGCGCCCGGCGAGTATCCGCAGTTTGGTGACGCCGAGGTCACGCAGGATCTGCGCACCGACACCGACCTCGAGCCAATCCTGGTTGCGCTTCCCGGCCCGGCTGCCGTCGCCGTCCGCCTGCGCGAGGTGATCGAGCGGCACGCCGGCGAAGCCGCTGCGCAGGTAGATCAGGATGCCGCCGCCGAGTTCGCCCAGGCGGGTCAGGGATGCGTCGAGCAGGCTGCTGGCATGGCTGCTTTGCGGTCCGAACAGATCCTCGACGAGCTTCTCCCGGTGGATGCGCACCACGACGCCGTCCGAGCGACGCGCGCCGCGGTCGCCGAATACCAAGGCCAAATGCTCGGCGTCCTCGAACTTGGTGCGGTAGGCGAATGCCTGGGCGCGGCCGATGGCGGTGTTGACCTGGAACTCGCGGGTGCGGATGACGAGCTGTTCCCGGCGTTGGCGGTAGGCGATCAGATCCGCGATGGAGATGATGCGCAAACCGTGCTTGGCCGCGAACTCCTGCAATTCGGGCAGCCGCTGCACGGTGCCGTCGTCGTTGACGATCTCGGCGAGCAGGCCCACGGGCGGGCACTGCGCGGCCACGGCCAGGTCGATGGCCGCCTCGGTGTGGCCGGAGCGGACGAGCACGCCGCCTTGGCGGGCGACCAGCGGGAAGATGTGTCCCGGGCGCACGAAGTCCTCGGCCGCCGTGTTGTTGCTAGCCAAAGCCAGAACCGTGTTCGCGCGTTCTTCGGCGGAGATGCCGGTGGACAGCCCCACCTTGTAGTCGATGCTCACCGTGAACGCGGTAGCCATCGGCGCGTCGTTGCGTGCGACCATCGGATCGAGGTGGAGCCGTTGCGCTTGGGGCTCGTTCACCGGCGTACACAGGATTCCGCTGGTGTGGCGGATCATGAAGGCGACCTTGTCCGTGGTCGCTTTCGAAGCGGCCATGATCAGGTCGCCCTCGTTCTCGCGGTCGTCATCGTCGACGACGACCACGAGATCGCCCGCGGCGACCGCGCGGATGGCGTCTTCTACCGAGTCGAAGGCTCCTGACATGCTCAAAGCGGGTCGGTCGTAAGCTACATTCGCGAGATTAGCACTTGTTTCAAGGAGAGTAGGACGATGGTCACGACGCGATTGGTCCTTCATTCACGGTTCGCGGTCGGTGAGGTCAGCCCGTTGATCTTCGGCGGCTTCCTGGAGCACTTGGGCCGATCGATCTACCAGGGCGTCTACGACCCGCAAAGCAGCCACGCCGATGCGGACGGCATGCGCACCGATGTCATCGAGGCGTTGCGCGAATTGGCCCTCACCGTCGTTCGCTACCCGGGCGGCAACTTCGCCTCCGGCTATCACTGGCGCGACGGGATCGGCCCTCGCGAGAGCCGGCCGGCTGTGCGCGAACTGGCATGGCAGTCGCTCGAACCGAACACGTTCGGTACCGATGAGTTCATCGCCCTGTGCCGAAAGCTCGACTGGCAGCCGATGATCGCGGTCAATCTGGGCACCGGCAGTCCGGAGGAGGCCCGCGACTGGGTGGAGTACTGCAACGCGCCGACGGGCACCCGCGACGCCGATCTGCGTTCCGCCAACGGCTCGCCGGTGCCGCACGCGGTCCCGTTCTGGTGTCTCGGCAACGAGATGGACGGACCGTGGCAGCTCGGCCACGTCCCGGCGGAGCAGTACGCGATCCGGGCGCAGCAGGCGGCCAAGATGATGAAGGACGTCGATCGCGGCATCGCGACAGTCGCCTGCGGTTCGTCGGCGCCTGGCATGCCGACGTTCCTGGAATGGGACCGGAACGTGCTGGAGCATCTCGGCGCGCTTGCCGACTACGTCAGCTTGCACCGCTACGTCGGCAACCCGAACGACAGCCCCGAGGACTACCTCGCGCTTTCGAACAGCATCGACCGGCAGATCGAGGCCGTCGATGCCTGCACCCGCTACGTCCAGGAGAGACTGCGTCTGCCCAAGCGGGCGTATCTCTGCTTCGACGAGTGGAACGTGTGGTACCGCGCCCGCGGCGGAGTCCACAGCGACGGCCGCGGTCGATTCGCGCCGCATTTGATCGAGGAACGCTACAACCTCGAGGACGCGCTGGTCGTCGCCATCTTCCTGATGAGCTTCATACGCCATGCCGACAGCGTGAAGATCGCCAACCTCGCTCAACTCGTGAACGTCATCGGCCCGTTGCTGACCCGCCGCGACGACCTGCTCAAGCAAAGCATCTTCTACGCCTTCCGCATGGTGTCCGCGCGCAAGGCCGGCGTGTCGCTACGGGGCGCCGTGGACGGCTCGGGCTACACCAGCGAACGGTACGGCGCGGTCAACTACCTCGACCATGCCGCCGTGCTCGACGGTGACCGTTTGCACGTCTTCGCAGTGAACCGGCACGTCGAGGACGCGATGCAGCTGACCGTCGAGTGCGCGGACCGCGAGATCGCGGGCGTGGCGGACTCGGAAATCCTGCACGCGGACCTCAAGGCCGAGAACACGTTTGACGAACCGGAGGTCGTGACCGCAAGGGAGTTCGGCGGCTGGGTCACGAACGGCAACGCGGTGGCCGATTTGCCGCCGCACGCGTTCGTCGCGACCACGTTCCGGATGGCCTAGATGGCGTCCTCGGCGGCGAGATTGCGCACCTCGTCCGCCGACAGGCCAAGCAGCTCGCCGTAGACCGATTCATTGTCGGCGCCGGCACCGCGCGGCAGCTTCACGCTGGGCGGTTCGACGTCATCGAAGCGCAACGCCGTGCTCGGCAGGACGACCTCGCCGTAGTGCTCGTGGGCGAGCTTCGCGAGGGCGCCGCGGGCTAGCAGATGGGGGTCGTGGAGCACATCGTCCAAGGACTGCACGGGAGCGCAGATGACGTCGTGCTGCTGGCAGATATGGAACACCTCGGCCTTGGGCAGCGTCGACGTCCAGGCCTCGACGACGGCGTCGGTGGCCTCCATGTGCCTTGCCCGTGTGCGCATGTCCGCAAACCGCTGATCGTCCGCCAGGTCCTCGCGCTCCATCGCGGTCAGCAGCGACTCCCAGTGTCGCTCGCGGATGCAGATGATGGCCACGTGGCCGTCCCGCGCGGCGTAGACGTTGTACGGCGCGACCGCCATCCCCTGGTGATGGTTGCCCGTTCGCGGCGGCTCGCCGCCGCGCGCATAGTAGGCGCTGAGCGCCGTGGTCAGCGTCGGGAACACGGCGTCCTGCATCGCCACATCGACCACGGCGCCTTGGCCGGTGCGCTCGCGGCGGACCAGGGCCGTGGTGATGGCGGCGTACAGGTGCACGCCGCCGAGCATGTCGCACAGCGCGGGCCCCGCCTTCAACGGCGGCTCGCCGTCGTTGCCCGTGATGGCGACCACGCCGGTCATGGCCTGCACGGTGATGTCCATGGCGAGGTAGTCGCGATGCGGCCCGTTGCTCCCGAACCCGGTGCCGGCGGCGTAAACGAGACGCGGATTGATGGCCCGCAAGGCGTCGCTGCCGACGCCGTGCCGGTCCATTGTGCCGGGCGAGAAGTTCTCCAACAGGACATCCGCCTTGGCCGCCAGCGCGCGCAGCAGTTCGCGTCCGCGCGCGGACTTGAGGTTCAGGGTCACGGTCTCCTTGTTGCCGTTGAGCATCATGAACGCGTAGCTCCTGAGTGCTCCTCCGCCGCGCCCGCGCATGCCCTCGCCGCCGGGCGGCTCGACCTTGATGACCCGCGCGCCGGACATCGCGAGCAGGTAGCCGCAGTACGGACCGTTGTAGATCTGGCCCAAGTCGAGGACGGTGATGCCGGCAAGGGGCAAGTCGGAGACAGCGTTCACGCCGAACCTTAGGGTCGTGAGGAGTTGGCGGGTACAATGCGTGCAACGCGCCCGTAGCTCAACTGGATAGAGCACCAGGCTTCGAACCTGGGGGTTCGGGGTTCGAGTCCCTGCGGGCGCGCCACTTCACGTATCCGGACCTATAGCCCTTGTCGATCGCCGCTTTTGATCACGCCGCCATACCGATCGCCGACGTGCACGGCATGCTCGACTTCTACGAACGCCTGGGGTTCACGGTTCGTGAAGTCCAGCCGGGGCTGTTCTACTCGGCCTACTTCGGCGCGAACAAGATCAACTTCCACGCGCCGAAGGCGTGGCAGTCGCTTGAGTTCACCTTGCGTGGGCCGACGGCCCGGCCGGGTTGCGGGGACTTCTGTTTCGTCTGGGCGGGGACGTTAGGCGAACTGACTGCCAAGCTCGCCGAACTCGGCGCCGCATCGATCGAAGGCCCCGTGCCGCGCGAAGGAGGGCGAGGCACCGATGGCACCAGCACCTACATCCGCGACCCCGACGGCAACCTGCTCGAGTTCATCGTCTATCCCGACGCGTAAAGGCGGCGCCTATCCGGATAAGACCTGCCCCGCCGCTTCGGCGACCCGCGTGCCCTCGAAGAACCGCGGATTCGTCTTGCCCCAGAAGTTGACGGGGTTCTCGAAGACGAAGCGTCGGAAGCCCCCGGCATCGATCCGGCCGTCTTCGACGAGTTCAAAGGCCTCGGTCACGACCTCGGACATGTCCTGGACGTCGAAGTGGCCGATGTCCGACCCGAACAGGGTCTTGATCTCGGCACCGCCGGGGTTGTAGTCGCGGTTGAAGGCCCAGGCGTTGTTGGAGTCGTCCGCCTCGCAGCCGAAGTAGAAGGGCTCGACGAACAGGTCCTTGAAGTCCTCCTTGCTGGTGATGGCGCACGCCGAGTAGTCGTCCAACTCCTCTATGCCGCCGGTGGTGCGCTCGTTGTTGGACGTGCTGATGCCTGTGCCGGCGCGAATCGCCTCGGCCATCTCGGGGCTGGCGTATTGCTCGGCGAGGGACAGCAGCATGGCCGGGTCGAGGTTGGCCGGATTGACTTCCTCGAGCGCCTCGCGGTTGCGGATGCTCCAGTGGCCGATGAGATCGGCGTAGAGCAGGCAGGCGAAGCCCACGCCGCCTTCGAGGAAGGCGAAGTTGAGCGCCGGGAAGCGGCGGGTCACCCCGCCGAGGAAGATGGCCTTGCACACGGCCTCGGAGGCGGCGGCGAAGTGGCCGATGTGGTTGTAGCAGAAGTTCGAAGGCGACATGCGGAAGGCGCGCCCGCGCGAGCCGCGGTGAAACGTCGGCGACACCTGGAGCTCCGCGCATTTGCGCCACACGGGGTCGTAGTCGTATTCGCTGTCGAGGCCGATCATGTCGTACCAGATGCCGAGATCGGCCGCGTCGGGGCGTTCATCTGCCACTTTGCCGATCGGCCTGTCGACCATGCTGTTCAGCATGACCGCCTTGAGGCCGAGATCGCCCACGGCGTGTTCCAGTTCGGCGATCGCCTCGTCGGGGCTGTGCATCGGGATGACGGCTGCCGGCGTCATGCGGTCCTTCAGTGGTTCGAAGAGCTCCGCTTGGTAGACGTTGAATGCCCGGCAGGCCGCCAAGCGGGCCTCGGTGTCGTTGACCCGGGGGAGGCCGAGGCCCATCGTCGGGAATAGGATGGCGAAGTCGATGCCGAACTCGTCGAGCCGCTCGTAGAGGAGCCGGGGCATCATGGCCGTGGCGCGGTCGCGCGTATTCTTGGTCGGCGCGCCCCAGAACGCTTCCTGGGCGACGTTCTCGTGGCGCCGTTCGGCCGGCGTCATCTGTAGGGAGCGACGAACCCGCCCGCCGTTGATCTGCATCGCGCGAACGGCGGCGTCGCCGCCGATCTTGCGCATGGCCTCGCCCACCACCGGGCCGTACTCCAGCCAGTGGCCGTCGGCGTCGATCACCGGGTGGCCGAGTTCCGCACGGAGTTTCGCACCTTCGCTTGCCATCGTTCCTCCCTCCTAGGCATTGCTGATCCGAGTGTCCCCGTTTGCCGCGGCAGGGGCAAGTGGCCCATCGCGACAGACGACTGTAGGCTTCGTCTGAGGACGGTGACAGGGATGTCGATGATGTTGTTGCCCAGAGAGTCGATTCTGGTTTGCGTGGCATTCGCCTGGGGCGCAGGTGCCGAAGTCCTCGAAACGAACGACGACGGATTCGTCTCCGCGCACGAGGTCGCGATCGAGGCGCCGCCGTCCCGGGTATTCGACGCGTTGGTCGACGAGATCGACCGGTGGTGGGATCCGGCGCATTCGTATTCGGGCGATGCGGCGAACTTCTCGTTGGATGAGGTCTGCGGCCTGTGCGAGGGCGTCGACGCGGATTCGGGCCTAGTCCGCCACATGCGCGTGGATGCCTGGCGCCCTGGCAAGTCGCTCGTGCTTGCCGGCGGTCTTGGCCCCCTGCAACGCCTCGCTGTCGCCGGCAGCATGTCGTTCGACCTCGAAGCGACGGCAACAGGTACCCGGGTGACGTATCGCTACACGGTCAACGGACGCAACGTCGGTGCTTGGGCGGAGCCGGTGGACCGCGTCCAGCTAGGTCAACTCCTGCGCCTCAAGCGTTACGTGGAAACCGGGTCTGCGGTTGCCGAGTGACGCCTCTGCGTCGCCCCATCACAGCATGGACACGCCCGTCATGTTGGGGTCGTGATACGCAATTATGGTACGGTGGTGGTTTGCTTCAAAACGCGGTCCACACCGGAGGATCACCGTTGTCGCACAACCGGTTCGCAGCCAGCGTTCTGTGCGCCGCGATCGCCGCGGGCTGCGCGTTTGCGCTCACCGGCTGCGGCAGCGACGACGCCGCCGCAGCGACCACCGGAGGCAGCCCGCAAGGAGCTAGCGGCGGGAGCGCGCAGAGCAGCGCCTCGCAGGGCACAGCGGGGACGGGCACCGAGCAGCGCGCGGCCCGGTTTCGCAACATGGCCAACAGCCGGCTGGCCGAGGACGTACCGCGCGTACCGGTGGCGGTCGCCGAAGTCCGGCGGGGCGTCGTCGAGGCCTACTACCGAGGCTCCACCAATCTGACGGCCGCGGAGGAGGCCGTGGTGGTCGCGCGGACCCTGGGCGTGGTCGAAGCGCTGTTCGTGGAGGAGGGCGATGTCGTCGAGGCGGGCCAGCCCCTCGCGCAGCTCGAGACCGAACGGCTGCGGCTCGAGGTGGCGCGCTCGCGCACACAACTCGCCAACCTCAAAGCCGCCTACGAGCGCGCCGAACGCCTCAACGCCTCCCAGATGATCTCGCCCACCGAGTACGACGCCGCTCGCTTCGGCTATCAGACCGAGCTGACCAACCTGCGCCTGCGCGAATACGAGCTTCGCGAAGCCACGATCCGGGCGACGATCGGCGGTGTCATCACCCGACGCCACATCAAGGTCGGCCACACCTTGGCCCAGAACGCGCCGGCGTTCGAGATGAAGCGCCTCGACAACATCGAGGCGGAACTGAACGTGCCGGAGCGCGAAATCCAGCGCATCCGCCCCGGGCAGTTCGCGCGCGTGATCGTGGACGCCCTGCCGGACGACGGCTTCGAGGGCGAGGTTACCAGGGTGGCCCCGGAAGTCGATCCGACATCGGGTACGTTCCGCGTCACGGTGACCCTCGACAACGCCGATGGCCGGCTGAAGCCCGGCATGTTCGGGCGCGTGGACGTGCGCACGGACGTTCGCGCCAATGCCCTGCTGACGCCGCTCGAGGCCGTGGTGACGCTGCGCGACAGGAGCAGCCTGTTCGTGGTGAGCGACGACGTCGCGGAGCGTCGCCAGGTGACGACGGGCTACGTCTCCGACGGCAACATCGAGATTCTCACCGGTGCCCGCGAGGGCGAGCAGGTGGTGATGACCGGCCAGGACGGGCTGCGCGACGGGACGCGGGTTAGCATCGTCGAGGGGTACGCCGCGTCGGAGCCCAGCTAGGTCCTTGACCGCGGTTAACTCGTGAGCGTGATCGGCACGGCCATCGCCCGGCCCGTCACCGTGGCGATGGCCACCTTGGCGGTCGCCCTGTTCGGCGGCCTGTCGCTGGACCGCCTTGGTCTCAACCTGCTGCCGGAACTGGCCTACCCCACGCTCACGGTGCGCACCGACTTCGAGGGTGCGGCGCCTGCGGAAGTCGAGGAACAAGTCACACGCCGGCTCGAGGAGCGCGTCGGCGTCATCAACGGCCTGCGTCGCATGCACTCCATTTCCGCCGCGGAGCGATCCGACGTGGTGCTCGAGTTCGCCTGGGGCACGGACATGACCAACGTGGCCGTGGAAGTGCGCGAGAAGCTCGATCTCGTGCAGTTGCCGCTCGACATCGAGCGGCCGTCGATCCTGCGCCTCAACCCCAACCTCGACCCCATCGCGCGCGCCGCGATAGTCCTGCGTACGCGGCACGACGGCGCTGAGATTGCGGAACTCCAGGAACTGCGGCGGTTTGCCGAGGACGTGGTCAAGAAGCGTCTCGACCCCGTGCTCGGCGTCGCCGCCGTGCTGGTGAGTGGCGGCTACGAGGACGAGATCGCCGTCAACGTCGACCAGGAACGCCTGTCGCAACTCGACATGAGCGTGCAGGCCTTAGGCCAGCGGCTGCAGGCGGCCAACATCAACCTGTCGGGCGGACGGCTCACGGACCGCGGCCAGGAGTTCCTGGTGCGGACCATGAACGAGTTCGAGACCGTGGACGACATCGCCGACATGATCGTCTTCCAGCAGGAGGGGCGGATCCTGCGCCTCAAGGACGTGGCGGACGTCTTCGAGAGCCACAAGGAACGCGACAGCATCATGCGCGTCGACGGCCTCGAGGCGATCGAGATCGCCATGTACAAGGAAGGCGACGCCAACACCGTGGCCGTCGCCGCGGCCATCGACGAACGCATGGCCGAGATCGCCGAGGAACTGCCGGCCAACTACGAGCTCGTCAAGATCTACGACCAGGCGGAGTTCATCTCCGCGGCCATCGACGAGGTCCAGTCCGCGGCCATCATAGGCGCGATCTTCGCGGTCATCGTCCTGTACCTCTTCCTGAAGGACGTGCGCAGCACGTTGATCGTGACCGCCACCATCCCGGTGTCGGTGCTGGCGACCTTCGTACTCATGGACGTGTTCGACATCACCTTGAACATCATGAGTCTGGGCGGGATCGCGCTGGCGGTGGGCATGCTCATGGACAACGCGATCGTGGTGCTCGAGAACATCGCCCGCCACCGGGATTCATTGCGCAACGACCCGCGGCGAACGTTGGCCGATGCGGCACGGCTAGGCACCTCGGAGGTGGGCGGCGCGGTACTGGCGTCGACGCTCACCACCATCGCCGTGTTCCTGCCGCTGGCCTTCGTCGTGGGCATCGCCGGCCAGT
>JAPOVK010000038.1 GCA_026708185.1 Gammaproteobacteria bacterium
GTCGCGCCAAGTCACGTCTCAGGCGCGCCGATCTGTCATTCCCGGACAGGAACTAGATAGGCTCTAGCCAACGGACGTGCGGGTGTTGAGGTGGGTAGCGAGGGCCCCAATGGGGCCCTCGCTCGAGCGACGGGCTACAGCGAAACCGTGAGTCTTGCGTATAGCTGGCGCATGAAGGGGTTGTGAACTCGGAGCACATACCCTTCGAACCTATGGAACGGAGGTTCTTTGTCGAATATGTTGATCCCGCCCAGTGCGATGTTGTAGCGCTGCGCATCGCCGAAGGTGTACTGGTACTGCAAATCCACCTCCGTGTGGGCATCGACAAGGCGAACGTTCGCGCTGCGGTCGCCGAAGACGTCGTCTTTCATCTCGCTGATGTAGCGAATCGCGCCGTTCACCGCGTGGTTACCCATGTTCACATGGCCGAACAAGTTGGAGCGTGTCTTCGGTACAGGGCTCCCCGCGTTGCCGTCGTTGGTGTAACCAACGCCGTCCATGACGGCACTGGTCGGGGTACTGCGGATGTCGTAGTCGAGCATCATCGAAGTCTGGCTGCGTATCGTCACGTTGGTCTCGCCGATATCGAAGGAGTACTTCGCTTTGAAGTCGACTCCGGATATTACAACTCCACCCGAGTTCTGGTACGACTGTTTGACGATCAGGACGTTACCCACAGGACCCGAGCCGCAGTTCCCGGTCGGGTCGTTTTCGAGCAACGGGTTGGGGATCAAGTTGACGGTGTCTCGAACAACACTCGGTCCGCACGGATCTTCAGTGACGACCTGGCTTGACGGCTTGATCTGAATGCGATTCTCGAAATCGAACGTGAAGTAGTCGAGGTCCACCTGCAGTGAGTGATTGCCGTCACCCCAAGGCAACTCGGGTAGGAACGAGAAACCGAAGTTGTAGTTGTCCGATTCCTCGGGCTCGAGATCAGGGTTCTTCCCGAGCAAGATCGTTCTAAACGTGCCGGTGTTGCTGTAGAACTCGACCGGATCGATCGGGTCCCGGATCTCTTCCACCCAACCTTCGCTGTCGGTGCCGACAGCAAACCTCAGCGACGGCGCTTTGAACGACGTTGAGTAGCTGCCGCGCAGCGATAGCCAGTCCGTCGGGCTCCATTTCATACCGGCTTTCGGGTCGGTGCTTTCGAGCCCCCCGCTGTACTCCTCACGACGCACCGCAAACTGGACGTCTAAGGTGTCGTGCACCGGCATACTGAGCTCAGCAAAGACAGCGTCCACGGAGCGGCGACCTTCACCCCCGCGTTGCGGCGGTAAAAAGCCTTGATTCAACGACTCCTGAAACGCCGTATCGAAGCGTTCGAACTCATCGCGACGATGCTGGAAGCCAACCGCGAGCCCGGCGTTGCCGGCCGGCAGCGCGAATATGTCACCGGCAGCGACAGCTTCCCCGACGAGCAGCTCACGCTCGTTGAAGCTCTCGGAGTCCGCGATGAACCATTCGATGACATCATAGGTTTCTGCGCCGGGCGCTTTCACGACATTGCCATCACTGTCCACCCGAAATGCAGACGCATGGCCGGAGTTCGAATCGAACGTGTCGAGGTAGATGTCTGCAGCAAACGGGCTCCAGTAGTAACAGTTACCCGTCCCCGGAGCGGTACCGGGTCCGGGTCCGTCGAAGCGGACATCGCAATTGCTTCCACCGTAGCCTTGCAGCGCGTACTGCAGCCGCAGCAGATGGGTGTCGCGGTCGCGCTCCGTTATGCGGTCCCACGAGTACTGTCCCGAGACGAACATGCTCCATGTCGAGAGCATCTCCCCTCCCAGATACTGGCCGAAGTCGAGGTTGTAGGTGACGGCGAAGCGATGTGACTGAAAATCGTCCTCCTGACGGGCGTCGACAGGTGAGTATCGGTACGCATTGCCGAGCGGGCGCCCTGTCCAGGGGATGTCCTGATTAAAGGGATTGAGCGGGTTGCTTGCCGGAACGACCGGACGGCCGTTGGTCATCGGTACGCTCGGCGTGTACTCCGCGGCCTGCTCCGTCCACCTCATACTGTATTCGAGCTCGATGTCCTGACCGGGGGCGATGTCGAGTCCCCAGTTGGTGTAGGCCACCACAATGTCTTCCTCAGGTGTGATCGAGTTGCTCGGCTGAAAGGAGTATAGACAGCTGCCTACGCCCCAAGGCGCACCGCCAAACGCCGGGCTGAACTGCCCGCCGCCGGGGACGACGGCACCGAGTCGGCCTGTCGTGGGTGGTGAGGAACCGTCGGCATTCCACTCCATAATACGTCCGCCTGGAAAGTCCTCCACGATACCGGGAATACAGTGCGGATCGGCGACCCGGAGGCTGGTGACCGGCGCCTGCCCCGCAAACGGCCCGGACGCGATGCGCCCGTCCGCGTCGAGGTTCGACGTGTCGGTGGCTTGATCCCACAACTGGGTGTAGTTAATGACGCGCTCGCTATTGTTGATCACGAGATCGCTAACGCCGTCGTCGGCGAGCGGTCGCTCGTGCAGCGTATACGTGCCGGGACTACCGTTGCCGGAGGTATTGTTGATTAGCCGAAACGGTCGCTCGTGGTTTCTTAGCGGATCCTGATGGGTGAAACCGATCGCGGCCATCCCGCGCACCCGGTCGCCTCCGACCCCCGTGATCATCTGGAACTCGACCTGGCCGGAACCTTCGATACTCTTGCTGCCGGCGCGCATTTCGAACCCTTCGAAGTTTTTGCGCGGTATGATATTCACAACCCCCGCAATGGCATCGGATCCGTATATCGCCGCGGCGCCGTCGAGCAGCGTTTCCATACGATCGATCGCGATTACCGGCATTAGCGCCTTGATATTGGTCATATCGTCGTTGATCGAACCCTGGCCGTTTGATGCGACACGTTTGCCGTTCTGCAGGACTAACGTCGATCCCGAGCCAAGCCCTCTGAGCTCAATACCTCGCTCCGCGCCGCAGCAAGTGGACAGCAGTCCGGTGCGCCCGCTAGAGCTGGTATTGAACGTAAAGGTTTCGGCGATGTCTTCGATGCTGGACCAGCCGTTGGCGGCGATGTCCTCAATGCCAACCACGTCGATTGGCGATGGCACGTCGGCCTGGTTTGTCCGCTTGATGTGGCTGCCGGTCACTATGATTTCCTCGATTTCGCTTTCTTGCGCGAAAGCGATATCGGGAAACAGAAGTGACACGCAGGCGATCAAGAAAAACCTGATGATGCGTGTTTCCATTTCTTCCTCTCTATTTCTGAACTAAAGCCAAGCGAGTACGCCGGATGTTGCGGCGCTCTCCCCAATTGAAACCAAGCGGGGCATACTTCTGCCCCGCATGAAACAAACGCCAGAGCGAGCGCAGCGAGCGGCGGCATTTGTTTCATGCGGGGTCGGAGTGGCCTTGGGCCGCAGGCGAAGCCGGTGCCGAGCGAACGCGAGGTACCGGACACGGCTATGGGGCGCCTTCATGATCTCTCCTCGGGTCCGATTTCAGGGTTCACTGAGGTGAAGCACGAGCACTTCGTCCAGCGGCTCCCGAAGAACGGTAAGCCAGCGTGCTTTCCTCGACTCCCGGTTCACGTAGCCCTTTGCGGCACGAGCTGATTGACCTGGTCACGGACGCTCGGGCCCGATATCCCGAGGATGTCCGCGAGTTCCTTGAGCGTTGGGGGAAATCCCCGTCGGTTGATGAAGCGGCGCAGCTCGCTAAGCGTACGCCGGTGCGGAGCGGTGATTCCCCGATGGGTGGTCTTCCTCTCGCCTGGCTGCCCATGGCAGAGCCTCTCTCGAGTGAGATCGCGGTTGCGGTAGAGAAAGCTGCATCGTCAACCGGGGGGAAGCCCGGCTGCGTCTCATCAAGACCAATATACACCTGTCATATGACAGGTCAAACAAGGAGATGAGAGGCCGCAAAGGTCGGCGGGCCAGCGGGCCAATTGACGGGAGGGGGAAACGGGGGGTGCTGTCTTCCCGACCCGAACCGGAGAATCGAGGAAGATGTAGGAAGGGGCGTAACTCCTTGAGAACACGCTAGATACGACGAGGCCCCGAAGGGGTCACCCTGCGGGGCCTCGCGTTAACTATCGAGTCGCTCTAGTTCGCGCTCGAAAAAATGGCTCCGCCTGCTGGGCTCGAACCAGCGACCCGCTGATTAACAGTCAGCTGCTCTACCAACTGAGCTAAGGCGGAACGGAGGCGCGTAGTGTACTCGGCAGCGCCTTCCAGGCAAGTGCTGTTTGCCCATCATCGGCCTTGGCAAGGCGGCGGGCGGTGCGGCTGGTGCCGCCTTCGGTTAGAGTCGGCGCACGCTCAGCCAACCGACAAGCGCCGTGACAACACCGTACCCGGACCACCCGCAACTCAACGGCAACTTCGCGCCGATCCGCATGGAATGCGATATCGACGATGTCATCGTGCGCGGCGACCTGCCGCGGGACCTCGATATCACGTACTACCGCAACGGCCCCGATCCCCAGTTCCCGCCCCGCGCCGACCATCATTGGTTCGCGGGCGACGGGATGGTTCACATGTTCACGATCCGCGACGGCCGCGTGCGCTACCGGAATCGTTGGGTGCGCACGAGCAAGTGGGCGTTGGAGCGCGGCGAGGGCCGCAGCCTCTACAACCCGTTCAACCCCTTGGACAACGATCCCCTCACGCAGGGCGTCGCCGACGAGGGGCTGGCGAACACCAACATCGTCTGGCACGGCAATCGGCTGCTGGCGCTGGAGGAAGGGCATGCGCCGGTCGAGGTCGACCCGGCGACGCTCGACACGATTGGGCCGTGGCGATTCGACGACCAACTCGCAGGCCCCATGACGGCCCATCCGAAGCTCGACCCTGAGACCGGCGAGATGCTGTTCTTCGGGTACATGGCGGCCGGGATGTTCAGCCGCGAGGTCAGCTACCAGACCGTGGACGCCCAAGGCCGGCTGACCCGCGCCGAGCGCTTCGACGCGCCGTTCGCCAGCATGATGCATGACTTCATCGCGACGGCCGAGCACGTCGTGTTCCCGGTCTTTCCGGTGACGGCGAGCATGGAACGGGCGATGTCGGGCGGTCCGCCGTTGGCTTGGGATCCCGACATGGGCACGCATGTGGGCGTCATGCGCCGCGACGGCGGCGTGGCCGAGATGCGCTGGTTCGATACGGACCCCTGCTACGTGTTCCACCCGGTGAACGCCTACTCCGAGAACAACCGCATCGTCGCGCACGTGATGCAGTTCGAGGAGGTGCCGCTGTTTCCCCGGGTGGACGGTGGGGCGACCGATCCGAAGAAGGCGCAGGCGCGTCTCTGCGAGTGGACCATCGACCTAGGCAGCAACGCCGGTGGCATCACGCGGCGCTACCTCGACGACCTGCCCGGCGAATTCCCGCGCCTGGACGAGCGCTTCGCGCTGAACGGCTATCGGCACGCCTACTGCGCCGGCAACGTCGGCGGATCCGGCCTGCACTTCAACGCGGTGGTGCACTATGACCTCGCTAGCGGGGCGCGGCAGGACTACGTGCTGCCGGACGGCGACACGGTCGGCGAACCCGTATTCGTGCCACGCACGGCCGACGCCCCCGAGGGCGACGGCTACCTGCTCGGCGTCGTGCATCGTGGCCGTGATAACCGTAGCGACCTGGTGTTCCTGGACGCGAACGACGTGGCGGCGGGACCGGTGGCGTGCGCGGAACTTCCGCATCGCATCCCCTACGGCTTCCACGGGAACTGGATAGCCAACCGCTAGCCAGGCTTGGTGGACTCCTAGGATGGCTGGTTCCCCAAAGCCCGAGGTCCTTGGGGCCGCTGGCAAGGGCCAGGTCGCTCGGGTCAAGGCGGCGCTGCTGGGTGAGCATGCGCAGTCGCGGGCGGCGGTTGGACTCGGCTCGGAATCCGACCTCACGGCGTTGCAGCTTGCCTCCCTACACGACGACGAGGTGGCGAGGGCCCTGCTCGCGGCTGGCGAGTCATGCGATCTGCATTGTGCCTCTGCCTTGGGGCTTGCCGATGAGATCAGCCGCATGGCCCCGGCCCGAGACCTCGGTGCGCTTGCCGAGCATATGACGCCGATGGGATTCGCCTTGGTGAAGAACCGGCTGGCGGCGGTCCGAGCGTTGCTCCGTGCCGGCGACGATCCGAACAGGCCCTTGCCGCGCATTGGCTTCTTCATCTGGGAACTCGAGGCTCTTGCCGCCGGGCTCGGCGCTTGGTCTCCGCTGCAGGCGGCCTGCACGCACGGCTACGCGGACGATGCCGCCGCGATCGCCTCGGTCTTGCTCGAGGCCGGTGCGGAACGCGATGCACCGTCACCGCTCGGTGATCGACCGATCCACCTCGCTGCGATCTACGGCTGGATGCCCGTGCTCGAGACGCTCCTCGCCGCCGGTGCGGATGTGGATTCGCGGACCGTGCCGGTGGAAGACGCGATGTGGCGGATGTCTTCGGCGGCGCACGCCGAGCGCGTCAGCGACTCGACGCCGGCGATGGTCGCGGCGCGCGAGGGAGGGGTCGAGACGGTGCGCTGGCTTCTGGCCCGCGGCGCCGACGTCAACGCCCGCGACAGCGCGGGGGCCACGCCGCTGCACGCGGCGGCGCGGCCGTGGTGGGGCGAGAAACCGGAACTGGTGTCGGTGTTGCTCGCATCCGGCGCCGACCGCCGCGCGCGTGACGCGGCCGGGCGAACCGCACATGATGTCGCGGCGGCCGCGGGATTCGCCGCCACGGCCAGGTTGTTGGGCGCCGGGCGCTAAGCGGCGAGTGGTCCGCGCAGGAGCTTTCCTGGTGCCGCACCGGTGTGCTCGTTGTCTGCGAGCAGCACCTCGCCGTTGACCACCGTCGCCTTGATGCCCGTGGCGGTCTGCTTGAAACGCTTTGCGCCGGCCGGCAGGTCGTGGACGATCTCCGGCATGTTGGGTGCGATCGTCGCCGGGTCGAAGACGGCGACATCCGCCGCGAGCCCCTCGCGCAGCAGGCCGCGGTCATGCAAGCCCCAGCGCGCCGCGGGTTCCGCGGTGACCATGCGCACGGCTTCCTCCAGGGTCAGCGCCTCGCGTTCGCGAACCCACTGGCTGAACACGTTCGTCTGCAGCGAACTGTCCATGATTTGCGAGACGTGGGCACCGGAGTCCGAGAACGTCACCACCGAGTGCGGATGCTTCATCATCTCGATGACGTCGGCGTCGTTCTCGTTGTTGATGGGCATGCGGAAGAGCGTCTTGAAGTCCTCTTCCAGGGCGAGGTCGATCATCATCTCGGCGGGCGCAATGCCTCGGGCAGCGGCGAGCTCGGCGACGCTTTGGTCGCGGCCGTCGGTGCCGGCCATGACGAACACCCAGTTCCAGTCGGGCGGGTTGACGGTGGTGCCGTAGCGCTTGTGGCGTTCGCTCGGGTTGCTTGCCACGGCCACCAGCTTGGCTTTGAGCGCCGGATCGGCGAACTTCGCGCGTTGCTCGGCCAACGGCAGCTTGCGGATGTCGCGCCAGACTTCCCAGGTATCGAACGGCAGGTGCGATTCGAAGGTGTAGATGACGCAGAGCGAGCGCGAGTGCACCTGCGCGAACATCGTACCGCCCGCTTGCGCCACCTCGTCGAGCAGGGCGAGGTAGCTGCGCCAGACCTCGGGCGCACGACGATTCGCGAACAGGCCCCACGTCACGGGCACGCCGGATTCCACGGCCAGGTCCTTCAGTCGCAGGTGGTACTCGCGGATCTTGTCCGGGTCGCGGCCGACGGCTTCACCGGCAATCTCGAACATGCCGGCGCCGGTGCGACCCATGGCGTTGACGATCGCGCGGACCTCGTTCCAGGAGGCCAACCGGCTCGCGACCGGTTTGTGGTCCGACGTCTGGTGGTTGGGGGAGCGCGATGTTGTGAAGCCGATGGCGCCGGCGCGCACCGCCTCGACGGCGAGGGCGGCCATGCGCTTGACGTCGTCTTCGCTGGCCTCCTCCTCGAAGGCGCGAGGGCCCATGACGTAGGTGCGTAGCGCCGAGTGGCCCATGTAGCCGGCGTAGTTGATGCCTTTCGGGAGGCTGTCGAGCACGTCGAGGTATTCCGGGTAGCTCTCCCAACGCCAGGCGATGCCGGCAAGCATGGCTTCGCGGGCGATGTCCTCGGCGCGCTCGAGGTTGCGGAAGACCAGGTCGGCCTCGGACTCGCGACATGGCGCCAGGGTGAAGCCGCAATTGCCCATGACGACGCTGGTGACGCCGTGGTAGCACGAGCACGAGCCGATGGGATCCCAGAACACCTGCGCATCCATGTGGGTGTGCCCGTCGACGAACCCGGGGGTGACCACGTGGCCCTCCGCGTCGATGGTCTGCCGGGCCCGGTCGGTGATGCGCCCGATGCCGACGATGCGACCGTCGCGGATTCCTACGTCGGCGGCGAAGCCGGGTGCGCCGGTGCCGTCCACCACCGTGCCGTTCTCGATGACCAAGTCGTACGCCATCGCCTCCCTCCCTTGTTCGAAAGCCATACGCGTAAACCGCTTACCATACAGCACCCGCCTTGGTTTGGCTCTTGTCCCGCGTGAAACGCCACTATCCGGAGATCGGCCTGCACGTGCCGACGTTGTTGTTGCCGCGGGCCGATGTGCCCTTGGCGTCCTGGTCGGTGGTCGCCTGCGATCAGTACACATCCCAGCCCGAGTACTGGGAGGAGACCGGGCGGCTTGTGGGTGATCGACCGTCGACGCTCCGTCTCATCCTTCCAGAGGCGCAACTCGGCCGCGCAGATCGCGACGGAGCGACTGCCGCGATCAACGACCGCATGGCGGACTACCTCGCGAGCGGCGTCCTCGAGCCGCAACCGCCGGCGTTCATGCTCGTGGAACGCGGCGTCGGCCGGGCGGTGCCGCGGCGAGGGCTTGTCGTCGCCCTCGACCTCGACGCCTTCGACTACCGGCCCGGTGCGCGCGAACTGATTCGCAGCACGGAAGGAACGGATCGCAACCGCTTGCCCGCCCGGATCGCAGTGCGCCGCGATGCGGCCTTGGAAACGCCGCACATCATGGTGCTGATCGACGACCCCGGGCGCACCGTCATCGAGCCGTTGTTCCAGCATGATCTAACACCGGCGTACGACTTCGAGCTGATGCAGGGCGGGGGTCGACTGCGCGGCTGGCGCGTCGACGACGCGGCGATGGTCGATGGCGTGGCCGATCGCCTCGCAGCGCTTCGCGCCGGCGAGCCGCCGCTCATCTATGCGATGGGCGACGGCAACCACTCATTCGCGGCTGCCAAGGCGGTTTGGGAGGAGATCCGGGCGCAGGTGCCAGCAGACCATCCCGGCCGCTATGCGCTGGTCGAGCTCGTGAACGTCCACGACGAAGCGCTCGACTTCGAGCCGATCCACCGCCTCGTCGACGGCGTTTCGCCCGAAGACGTGCTTGCGGCCATGGCGGCGCATGGATTCCGGCGCCACGCGTTCGCGAGTCGCGAGGCCTGGGAAGGGTCTCGTGCGCATCCCAGCGTCGGGCATCGCATCCCCTACGTCGCGGGGCGGGAATTCGGGACGGTCGAAATGCACGCGCCGGGCCATCTCTTGCCGACCGCGACGCTCCACGACTTCCTCGACGCGTTCCTGGACCGCACCGACGCCGGGATCGACTACATCCACGGCGACGACGTCCTGCTGGAATTGGCGGCCGGGGAAGGGCGCGTCGGCTTCCTTCTGCCCGCCATGGACAAGAACGACCTGTTCCGGACCGTCATCGAGGACGGCGCAACCCCGCGCAAGACGTTCTCACTCGGCGAACCGCACGAAAAGCGCTACTACTTGGAGTGCCGACGCATTCGTTGAGCGGGGAAGACTCCGGCATGTCGGTCATAGCGTGGGCGAATATCGCTCATCGCGTGGGCGACTTGCAGGATCGTGCTATCGCCGATTGAAAATGCGTACGGTCCGCACGTCTTCGCCCTCGGTTTCCACGCGGACCGTGATCCGCAACCGCTCGCCGGCGTCCTCGAGAACGAGGATCTCCGTGCCCTTGGTGCCGCCCCGGGTGGAGCGGATGACCAGCGAGCCATCCTGCCACCCCGTGCGCACGGACCAGAAGTCCCGCTCGCGCTCGCCCCAGGACACGTCGCGGTAAGTGTCGTCGCCGTAACGGATCCCCATCGAGGCCGAGTCCTGCTCGATGCGCATCTCCGTGGCGTTGAGCACGGGGAAGTCCTGCAACACGAACGCGGCGGATCCTCCCGGGTTCGATTGGCGCCCGCGGGCGACCTTGCGGTCCTCGCGGCGTCGGATCGCGTCGAGGTCGAGCGGTGCGTCGCTTGCCAGGTCGTCAAGCACCCAGTGGCCGGTGAGATCGAAACTGGCTGGCACGTTGGTGTTGAGGGGCACGCAGGCCGAGAGCACGAGCGCGGTGCAACCTATGGCGAGCGAAGCGCGCATGGAATGACGTTGAAGTGAAAATGACGGACAATCTTAACGCCTTCAAGGGAGGAGCCCATGGACTACCGTGTCATTTCGGCGGACTGCCACATCGACCTGCCCTGGCTGCCCGAGAACCTGTTCGCGAGTGAAGCGCGTGCCGACCTGAAGGACCGCATGCCTTATGTCGCCGAGACCGAGAAGGGGCGCTACTGGGTGAGTAAGAACGGGGCGCAATTCGGTCTGCAGAACGGGATGGGATCCGCGGGCCGGCGCTACGTGCCGGGGCAGATTCACCGCTCCGACCGCATGGCGGAGCAGGGCCTTTACCACGACGGCGAACGCGGAATCCGGCGCCTCACGGAGCCGGATCTGCGTCTGAAGGACCAGGATCTCGATGGCGTTCAGGGCGAGGTGCTTTACGGCATCCTCGGGGCGGCGATGCGCTTGGGCGATAACGACGCGGCTGACGAAATGATGCGCATCTACAACGCCTGGCTAGCCGATTTCTGCGCCACCCATCCGGACCGCTTCGCGGGGCTCGCCACGATTCCCAGCCACGACGTCGAGGCGGCCGTTCGTGAAGTGGCGCGCGTTGCCAAGCGGGGTGCGCTCCGCGGCATCGAAGTGGCCAATACGCACGATATGGCACCCCTCTTCGACCCGTCGTGGGAGCCGCTATGGTCTGCCGCAGAGGAGGCCGGGCTACCCGTCCACTACCACACCATCGGCCCGCGCATGGACTACGACTACGACACCATGGGCCACCTACAGCGTCGGCAGGCGTTCGCGGTGCACATCACGAGCTTCCAGCTTGCGATGTCGAAGATCATCATGGAGACGATCTACGGTGGCGTGCTGGAAGCCCACCCGGGGTTGAAGCTTGTGATCGGCGAGAGTGGCATCGGCTGGATCCCGTACATCCTCGAGCACATGGACCTGGAGTGGGAGGACCAGTTCAAGGACCTGACGCTCACCATGAAGCCGTCCGACTACTGGCACCGGCAGTGCTACGCGACCTACCAGAGCGACCCGATCGGCATCCGGCTGCTCGACATCCTCGGCGAGGACAACGTCATGTGGGGCAGCGACTTCCCGCACCCGGACGGCGTCTGGCCGGACTCGCAGGCGTTCATCGCCCGTGAACTCGCCGACGTTCCGGAGGCGATCCGTCGCAAGATCGTTTGCGAGAACGCGGCGAAGCTCTACGGCTTCGGCGCTTAAGGCGAGTCCGGGAGTCCTTCGAGCGCGACGACGAAGTCGAGCTCGACCTTGCCCTTGCGCAGTTCGATCGCCTCCTGGTAGCCGGGCGAGTTCCAGAATGCGGTGAAGTCGTCCATGGACCGGAACGTCTCGATCGCGACGAATCCCTCGGCGTAGGGCCATTCGCCTCCCGTGTAGCAAACACTAGAGGGAGCGCAGCGACCGGCGGTGTTTGTTGCGCGGGAGGTCGGCGTGGCCTTGGGCCGGAGACGCGCCCGGCGCGTAGCGAACGCGAAGCGCCGGACCGGCTTTGGGGCGCTTCCATGACGTGGACATTCGCCGTCTCGGCGCGTGCCACCACGTTGATTCCCGCCGCCTGCGCAAGAGGTCCGGCAGCCTCGCCGTAGGCCGCCAACCCGGTGTCGTCGATGACGCGACCGCTGACGAGCACATAGGCGAGTGGTTCTCCCCCGGGCGGCGACGATTGCTCCTGCGCGACACTCGGCCAAAGCAGCCCGAGGGTCAGGCCGGTCGCGAGCATGAGCGCCGGGAGAACCGCCCTGTGCCGGCGGTTTTCTGGATTATTGGCCATGGCGCGCACCTCTCTTTGATGCGGGTAAGGTGTTTTTGACGAGACTGACATGGTTCTTGTAACGCTTCACCGCCCGCTGCGCCTGCTGGCGCGCCAGATCGCCTGGTAGTGCGCCGCCTTGTCGGGATCGGCGTCCGTCCGTTCGAAGTAGAAATAGAACTGGCGTGCAGCCTGCCCACGTGCTTCGACCGAGTCGATCGCCTGAAAGAGCCGTTCGGCGGCGGCCACGTTGAAGGTGTCAAGCAAACCCGAGATCACCTGTGTGGCAACACGGTCCCGCGCAACGGGGTGGCGCTGCCGGAGCACTTCGCGAACGGCCGCGTCCGGGTCGGCCTTTGCCCAATTGGTGAAGATGTAGGACCTCAGCTTCTCCTGGACGTCGCCTTGGAAGGTCTCGGCCCAACGCAGAGCCTCGACTGGATCTCCGTCTCCGTGTCCGAGGAACAGGGCGTAGGTCAGGTCGACGCGCAGCTCCGGGTCGTCAATGCTCCGAAAAAGCTCCTCGGAGATGGCTGCGTCGTTGATTGAGATCAACACCGAGCTGAGAAGCCTGTCGCGGATCTTCGGGTCGGCAGCCATCGCCCATTCGAAAGCCCCTCGTGGGTCACGATGGGCGTACTCGTACGCCACGGAGGAACTGAGCTCTTGCTGGTCAGCCAAGGGCAACGCCCCGAGCCAGACAGTCGCTGCTGCCGGGTCGACGGCCATCCAACGGCTCAGAATGGCCTGCTGCATGTCCCGCCGTGCCCATCTGGGGACATCGTCCAAGGCGTCGAGTGCCTCGGCAATCCCGGTTTCCGCCAGCCCCCGCGCCATGGTCATCGTCAGAATCTTCGTGCGCCGGCTAGGATCCTGGAGCGACAGCCAGTTGAGGGCGGCGGGACGATCCGATTTGACCCACTGAGTCAGTACGCTGGCGCTGAGATGGAGGCCGCTGTCATCCTCGATCTCGCTCGCGGCGCGTAGCGCGGCTTCCGGATCCGTCTTCGCCCAGGCGTTGATGGCGATCGTGAGTTGTCGCTGCCGCTGCGGTCCCGGCGGACTCGCCAGGCCGTTCCCCCAGGCCTGCTCTGGCGAGCCGGTGGCCAACTCCTCTCGGGCGAGGACTTGCGCAAGCGCAGGCGTGGCTTCGAGTTGCTCGGCGATGTCCTGCCGCTGCCAGGCCGGCATGTCCATGTCGAAGAACGTCGGTGCGACGACGCCCTTGTCCTGTTCGTCGAGGGTGGCGGCACGTCGCACCGCTTCGTCGAGGTCGGTGTGCGCCCAGACGCGGAAAATGGCCTTCAGCGACGATCGCGGCTGTCGGTGGGAAGCAAGCAGGTGCGCCAAAGCGGCCCCGGGATCGATGGATGCGAAGCGGATGTACAGCACGCGGACGATGTCGTGCCTATGCAGCGACGTCGGCAGGTCGAGCGTTTGCTCCAGGAGATCCTCGATCTGGGCGCGGCCGGTGCTGGCGACGAGTTCGTAGAGCGCGTGGTTGCGTTCGAAATCGTCGGCGAGCGCTGCGATTCCCAACAGGCTTGGTGGTGCGGGTGCTGCGTTGGGCTGACTGCTCGGTGGTTCCGGCAGCGTCTGCGCGGGGACGGTCGCGTCGGGCTCGCCTTCCGCGCCGAGTTCGGACGGGCTCAGCGCATACCAAGACGCCATGATCGCGGCGCCGAGGACGCACCCGCCAAGCGCAAACGCGGCGCTTCTCATCCGCTCAACGCTCTTCCAACACAGGTGGATGGGATTCCACGGACGGCGGTGCCATCAGCCGCCGCTGACGCGGAGTCGCTTCGGGGAAGTCGTTCGGATCGTAGGGGGCCTTGGCCCAGGTCGAGTGCGGCGGGCTGTACTTGTAGAGCAGCGTGCGACGCTCGTGTCCGGCCGTCCATGCGGCGGTGCCGTGGATAAGGGCCTCGGTGAAGATCAACACGTCGCCCGCCGACATCGCCGGCTGGACCACCCAGTCCGCAGCCCGTTCGAAACGGGCCACGTCCCGCGGCATGTGCTGGAGGAAGTTCGACTTGTGGCTACCGGGGACGCAGACGAAGCCACCGGCGCCAGGCGGCGCATCGGTTAGATTCCAGGTGGCGACGGTGAGGCCGTTGCGCATCATGCCGTCGTGGTAGCGGTACCAGTGGTCCGACTCGTAACGCCAAGGGCCGCCGTGCAGCGTGTGTCGCGCCGCATGTTCGCGCATGAAGATGCAGTAGTCGTGGTCGATGCGCAGCCGACTGCCGACCAGTTCGACGAGGTAGGGCAGGAGCCGGTCGTCGTCCATCAGGTCGACGAACGGCTCACCCCAAGCGGAAATGCCGTTGAAGCGTCGGTACGGCCCGTCGTCCGGCTGCCGGGGCCATACGTCGTCGGCGAGGCGAATCAGTTCCTCGCATTCGTCCGTACTAAGGACGTTCTTGACGACGAGGAAGCCCCGCAGGTCGAACAGGAACTTGTCCTCGTCCGAGAGAGCGCTCAACGGTCAACCCCACTTTGATCTGCACACGCCGATGGCATAGCCGTTCGGGTCACGTACGGTGAACTCCGTCATGCCGGCCTGCGGGTTGTATTGCAGTTCGGCGAGGATCGGCACGTCGAGCGCCTTGACGCGCTCGTAGGCCTCGTGGGCGTCCGGCACATGGATGTAGACGAGCACGCCATGGCCGACGGGGGCGGAGAGGCCCACGCCGTGGTCATGGTCAGCGTCGAGTTGGTGGAGTTGCAGGAGCAAGGTATCGCCGTCCATCAGCATCTCGAACTCCGGGCCGCCGTGGCCCGATTGCATGCCGAGCACTTCCTGGTACCACTTGGACGTGGCCTCGACGTCTTTCACGAATAACATCGTTTCCGCGCGCATGACTCCTCCTGAATGCGGTTGGCTGACCGCGTTCGGGCCATTGTAGCGCTCTGCCGGGGTAAGCTTGCCCGATTCGACGGTTAGGGACAGCGACACATGCCCGAGCAGGTCAGCGCCGACGTGGATCTCCTGCATGGGATCCGCGTGGTGGACTTCACGCACGTTCACGCTGGCCCACTGTGCGCCTATCAACTCGCCTTGATGGGGGCCGACATCGTCAAGGTCGAGTCGCCTTCGGCTGGCGATCAGTTGCGCGCCGGACACCCCGAGGGCTTGCCCCCGGCGTTCCTCGGTCAGAACGCCAACAAGCGCTCGCTGGCTGTCGATCTCAAGCAACCGGAAGGCCTGCAAGCCGTGCATCGGCTGATCGGGACGGCTGACGTGGTGTTGCACAACATGCGCCCGGGCACGCCGGATCGGCTCGGCATCGGCTTCGACGCGGTCAAGGACTTGAAGCCCGACATCGTCTACTGCGCGATTTCCGGGTACGGGCAAAGCGGCCCGGACAGCGACCGGCCGGCCTACGACCATCTCATCCAAGGCGAGTCGGGGATGTTCATGGCGACGGGCACGGAGGAGCAACCGGTGCGCGTGGGCTTCGCCATAGCGGACTCCGGGACAGCGGTGGTGGCCAGTTCGGCGATCCTCGCCGCCCTGCTGCGTCGTGGGCGCTGCGGCGATGGTGCGTTCATCGACGTTTCCATGCTCGAGTCGTCGATGGCGCTCATGGGCCTCAACTACTACAACTTCCTGGCGACCGGTCGCGTGGGCCGCCGGGTCGGCCCCAATCCGCTGGCCCAGGCGGGGTCCGCCGGGACATTCGAGACCAAGGACGGCACGCTGCTGGTCAACGCCAACACTCATCGGCTGTTCGAACGCCTCGCCAACGCGCTCGGCCGCCAGGATCTGCTCGAAGATCCGCGCTTCGCCTCCGACGCGGCGGCGAGTGCCAACCGTGCCGAACTTCGACGGATCTTCGCGGCCCACTACCGGGCGAATACGGCGGCGCATTGGGAAGCGATCATCCGTGCGGCAGGCGTGCCTTGCGGGCAACTGAAGGGTCCGGCAAGGGCGCTTGAAAGTCCGCAGATCGCCTATCGGGGAACGATCACGGAACTCGCTGACGTACCGGGGGTCGAGGGTGGCAGGCTGCGGTTTCTGGGTGCGGGGTTCACCGTGGATGCCGAGCCCGCAACACCGAGCCGACCCCCGCCGCGCCTCGGAGAACACTCGGCCGAGGTGCTCACCGAACTGGGTTACGACGCGCCCGAAATCGCCCGCTTGAAGGCTCGGGGCGTGGTGGGGTGACCCATGTCGTCGTTGTCGGCGGTGGCAACGCCGCTCTGAACGCCGCCATAGCGGCGCGCGAGGCCGGGGCCGAAGTGACGCTGCTCGAACGGGCGCCGTTCGCGTTGCGCGGCGGGAACTCGCGGTTCACGGCGGGCGCGATGCGCACCGTCTACGCTGGCGTCGACGATCTGCGCCGCCTGATGCCGGACCTCACCGATGCCGAGATCGCGCGCACCGACTTCGGCGCCTACAGCCGCGAGCAGTTCTACGACGACATGGGGCGCGTCACCCAGTACCGCACCGACCCCGACCTGGCAGAGCGGCTGATCGATTCGAGTTTCGAAACCTTGAGATGGATGAGCGACAAGGGCGTGCGCTTCCTGCCGCTGTATGGCCGGCAATCGTTCGAGGTCGACGGCAAGGTCCGGTTCTGGGGTGGGCTCACCGTGGAAGCGTGGGGCGGCGGCCCCGGTCTCGTGGACACGCTGACCGGCATCGCCACTGCGCTCGGCGTCGACGTACGCTATCGCGTGCGTGCGACAGGACTCGTGACGACCGCCCGCGGGCTTGAGGTCAGGAGCGGTTCCGAGGTGATTCGTGGCGACGCCGTCGTCCTCGCCTGCGGCGGCTTCGAGTCCAACCCGGCGTGGCGTACGCGCTATCTCGGGCCGGGCTGGGATCTCGCGAAAGTTCGCGGCACCCGTTTCAACACCGGCGACGGCATTCGCATGGCGGTGGACGTGGGGGCGGCCACCCGCGGGAACTACTCCGGCTGCCATGCCGTGGGCTGGGACATGAACGCGCCTGAGTTCGGCGACCTCGACGTCGGGGACAACTTCCAGAAGCACTCCTATCCGTTCGGCATCATGGTCAACTCAAGCGGGGAGCGTTTCGTCGACGAGGGCGAGGATTTCCGCAACTACACCTATGCCCGGTACGGTCGCGAGGTGCTTAGTCAGCCGGGTCAATGCGCGTGGCAGGTCTTCGATGCCAAGGTGAGCCATCTGCTGCGCGACGAATACAGGATCCGGCGGATAACAAAGGTGACTGGCACTACGCTCGAAGCGTTGGCGGCCAAGATGGAGGGTGTCGACGGCGACGGGTTCGTGGCCGAGGTCGCGCGCTACAACGCGGCGGTAGACACCGGGACGCCGTTCGACCCGACGGTCAAGGACGGGCGTGGCACACGCGGGTTGAGGGTGCCGAAATCGAACTGGGCCAATCGCCTGGACACGCCCCCATTCGAAGCCTACGGCATCACCTGCGGGATCACGTTCACGTTCGGCGGGCTGGCCGTGGACCAGGCAGCGCGTGTCATGAGCGAGGAGGGCGAGCCGATCCCGGGTCTCTATGCCGCGGGCGAACTGGTCGGCGGGTTGTTCTACTTCAACTATCCGGGAGGTACCGGACTCACGTCCGGGGCGGTGTTTGGACGTGAAGCGGGCCGCAATGCGGCTCTCGGCAGCGGATAGCGTCCTTAAGGCCGCGGTCGCTTGTCGCCGGTGCTCGGTCGCTCCGGCAGGGCCAGGACGTTGGCGCGGGCTGGCAGGCGGAAGAGCTGCTGGGCGAGGTCGGCGCCCTCGAGCAAGCCTTCGATAAAGGTCTTGATGGCATCGTAGTCGAAGGTGTCGCACGCCTTCTCAAGGTTGACCAAAGCGGGCTCCAAATCGTCCCATGGCAGGTGGGATTCCACGGCCCGCATGATCTTGCGATGTTCGGTGCCGAGCGGCGTGCCACCGACAAGTAGTTCTTCGTTGAGCTTCTCGCCGGCGCGTAGGCCCGTGAAGGTGATGGCGATGTCGCCGTGCGGCGTCGTCTCGTCGCGCACCTTGTAGCCCTTCAGCCGGATCGTCTTCTTGGCGAGTTCCAGGATGCTTACGGGTTCGCCCATGTCGAGTACGAAGACATCGCCGCCGGTGGCCATGCTGGCAGCCTGCAGCACAAGCTCGGCGGCTTCGGAGATGGTCATGAAGTACCGGGTGGCATCGCGGTGGGTCACCGTGACAGGGCCGCCCTTGTCGATCTGGTCCAGGAACAGCGGCACCACGGACCCGGATGAGACCAGGACGTTACCGAAACGCACGGTGGAGAAACGGGTCCGGCTGGTCCGCTCCTGGAACGCCTGCAGGACCATCTCGGCGAGCCGCTTGCTCGCACCCATGACGTTGCGGGTGCGCACCGCCTTATCCGTGGAAATCAGGATGAAATCCGCGACCTCGGCGGCCAGCGCGGCCTCGGCAGCGCGGAGGGTGCCGAAGGTGTTGTTCTTTATGCCCTGGATCACGTTGTTCTCAACCAGGTTCACGTGCTTGTAGGCGGCGGCGTGATAGACCGTGTCCACCCCGTAGCCACGCATGGTCCGCTCCATCAATGGCCCGTCGAGAACCGATCCGAGCACGCCGACCACGTGTGCCGCGTAGCCCTCCCGGTCACGGACGCGCTTGAGTTCGTTTTCGACCCGGTAGAGGGCGTATTCGCTCTGGTCGAGGACGACGAGTGTCTGCGGATCCAGGGGCAGAATCTGTCTGCAGAGCTCAGATCCAATGGAACCACCGGCACCCGTCACCAGCACGACCCGGTTGGTGACCGATCCACGCATCAGGTGCGGCAGGGGCGCGACCAGATCGCGGCCGAGCAGGTCGCTGACGTCGACTTCGCGGATACTCACAGTCGGGTTTTGTCCAGCGACGATCGCATCGACGTTGGGGATCAGGCGGACGTGGATCGGATACGGCTCGAGCATCTGGATCATGCGCCGCCGTTCCTCCGGCGAGGCGGGCGCGACCACGAGCACCTGGTCGAGGACGTGCTCGTCGGCGAGACGCGGCAAGGCAGTGACCGGATACACCCGGATTCCGTGAATGGCGCGGCCGTGGTGGTGCGGGTCGTCGTCGATGAAGGCGACCGGACGGTACTCCCGGTCACGGGCAAGCAGGTATGCCAGATAGGCACCGGCGTCGTCCGCAGGGTAGATTGCGACGGGCTTGCGCGCCTCGTCCTTGCGCACCACCGCGTCGGCGTAGAAGCGCACCAGGAACCGCGTACCGACGAGGTAGACGAAGGCCAACAAGCCGAAGATGAAGGGGATCGTCCGGGGGAAGTCCTCGAGGCGTACCATGAACGCGACCGCGAGCAGCAGCACCGCCAGGATCGCGACACCGTAGACGATGACCAGGACGGCCTGCGAACCCATGTAGCGGATGATGTGGCGATACAGTCCGATCTTGGCGAACAACGGCACTGCGACCAAGGCGACGGCGAAGGCCGGCCAGAATTGAAACCAATCCATGTTCCAGTGGCCGTGGCGGATGACCAGGGAGGCGGCCAAAAGCAGCGGCAGCATGCTGGTGTCGATGGCCATGGCGATGGCCTGTTTCTGCCGCCTACTCAACCGCTCGACCGCCTCAATCAGCATCGCGTGCTCCGGCCCTGAATACGATGCAGGCACAGGCTGCGGGCGCGCAGGCCGCGATCAGCCACGCCGCCTGCCACCTCGGGAAGGCCACCGAGAGCGCAGCCAGCGGCCCTAGCCAGACCACCGCGTGTGCGCCGAACAGCGCGGTGGTGCGACCGTGTCCCCAGCGGCGGGAGAGGATCTGGTAGAGGTGCGAACGATGCGCGTCGGCGAATGCTTGTCCGGTAACGATTCTCACGCCCAACGTGTAGCTCGCGTCGAACCAGAATCCTACCAGCAGGATCAGGCTGGCGACAGCCGGCAGTTCACCGCTCTGCCATAGCCACAGTGCCAGCGAGCCGATAACGACGCCGAGGAAGCCGCTCCCGGTGTCGCCCATGAAGACCTTGGCCGGAGCCCAATTGAAGCACAGGAACCCCAGGCTTGCGCCGAGCAGCACCCAGGCCATGGCGGCCGACTGAGCCGGTTCGCCGATGACGAGTACGCCACCTGCATAGATCAGGCTTTGAGACGCGGCGATGCCGTCGATACCGTCCATGAAGTTGTACAGGTTGATCCACCACGCGAGCCCGATGACCAAGACGGCGGTGACGAGGAGAGGTTCGTTGGTGAGCATCGCCACGCAGCCGGTGGCAGTGGCCACATGGGCCACGAGCCGGGCGTCCCGGCGCAGATCCTTGAGGTCGTCGAGAAAGCCGACGACCGCGATGGCGACCCCCGCCGTCGCGAACACCAGCGCCGGCGGATAGTCGTCGATCGACAGGATGAGGAAGGCGACGACGGGCAGAATGAAGCCGAGTCCCCCCGCCGTCGGCGTAGGCGTCGCGTGTGAGCTGCGCCGATTCGGCTCGGCCAGCAAGCCGAGCCGAACCGCAGCGAAGCGTGTGAGAGCGGTGGCCGCGACGGCGGCGAGCAACGCGGACGTTGCGACCAGGATGTGGTGGTCCCATGCGGACACAAGGCCACTGGTCGCCAACGCTTAAGCTACTCGCGCTGCTCGGACTTGGCCGACTTGCCGGGCGTCTGGCCGTCGCCTGCTGTACTCACGACGATCTTGGCGGCGTTCCGCGTCACGGTGGCCTCACCGATGCCCTTGACCTTGGTAAGGTCGGTTGCCGCGTCGAAGCGTCCGTGGTGCTCGCGATGCTCGACGATCGCCTGCGCCTTCTTTAGCCCGACGCCGCTGAGCACGCTGGCGATTGTCTCGGCATCGGCCGTGTTGATGTTGACCTGCATGGGCGGTCCGCCCGAGGCGGGAGCCTGCGCCAGGACGGCGCTCGAAACGGCTATGGCTAGCAGCGCTAGCAAAGTGCGGATCATTGACATCGGAGGTCTCCGTTGGTGTGTGAGGAGACGACCTTAGCGGCAGGAAATCGGGAATTATGTAGGACAACCGCCCGACGATTTGTAGGACAGCAGCGTTTCGTCATGTAGGCCACGCGCCCTTTCCGGGTGGGGTCATCAAGCCTGCTGGGCCGTGTCCGCACCGTCGCGCAGGCGGTTCAACTCGCGACCTTGATCGCGCAGGGCCCTTTGCAGCCGGCGCTGCTCGAGTTTGCCCCGCACGAAGCCGAAGAAGCACAGGGCGAACCCGACGGTTGCGCCGGTCGCGAACGCGGCGTAGAGCCAGATGAACACCGGCAGCGCCGGGCTCTCGCGGTCGAGCAGGCGCAGGGCAATCGGCGTGTGGTTGTCGACGTAAAGCACGCCGCCGAGGATCAGGACAGCCAAGCCGACCGCAACGATGCAGAGACCTTTCAGAACGCGCATCGGCCGATCACGAAGGAAGCGGGGACGAACGGCGGATCCAAAACTAGGTGCGTCGCTGGCGGCGACGGCGCGCCCTACGGGCGCGAATCGAGGCGAACCGCAAGGCGGTTGCGAACGGCAGGCGGTTCGATGCTGCACGTTCTCCCGCCGGCGTCATAGAACTTGACTCAAATGTCAACGTTCGGCGCTCTCAAGGCATCTAACGGTCGTGTGGCCCGGTGCGCATGGCGCCCGCGTTGACCCGTTCGCGGAGTTCCTTGCCGGCCTTGAACCGGGGCAGATACTTGGCGCCGAGGTGGACGGCCTCACCGGTCTTCGGGTTGCGGCCGATCCGGGGCGCCCGGTATTGCAGTGCGAAGCTGCCGAAGCCGCGGATTTCGATGCGCTCGCCCTGGGCGAGCGCACTCGTCATCTCGTCGATGATGGTCTTGACGGCCAACTCCACGTCGGTCCCAGTCAGGTCGCGCTCGTTCCTGGCAATCCTGTCAATGAGTTCCGACTTCGTCATGGCCAAAAGCCGCCAAGCGGACGATCAAACTAACTTGCGCGGCGACAAAGAACAAGCCCGTCGCAGTTCGAAGCACGAATGCGGCCCCTCGATCCCTAAGAGTCCTCGGGATCGCTTGAGCGCCGCATCTGTGCCTTGATCAGATCGCCGAGTGTCGTCGGCCCGGGCCGGTCGTCTTCCTGCTGGCGATACTCTTTATGCGCTTGCCGCTCGTCGTCCTGGTCGCGCGCCTTGATGGACAGGTTGATCGTGCGGTTCTTGCGGTCGACGCCGATGATCTTGGCGCTGATCTCCTCGCCCACCGACAGTGCGGACCGCGCGTCTTCCACGCGGTCGATGTTGATCTCCGACGCCTTCAGGCGGCCCTCGACGTCCGGTGCCAGGGTGACGTAAGCCACTTTCGGCTCCACGGAGGCGACCACGCCGGTCACCACGCTGTTGCGGTCGTGGACGGCGACGTAGTCGTTGAACGGCTCCTGATCGAGTTGCTTGATGCCGAGCGAGATCCGTTCCCGTTCCGGGTCGATCGAGAGAATGACCGAGTCCACCTCTTCGCCCTTGCTGTACCGACGAACCGCGGTTTCGCCGGGCTCGTTCCAAGAGATGTCGGACAGGTAGACGAGACCGTCGATGCCGCCCGGCAGGCCAATGAAGATGCCGAAATCGGTGATGGACTTGATCCGGCCGCGGATGCGGTCGCCTATGGCGTGGCTTGCCGCGAACTCGTCCCACGGGTTGGCCCGGCACTGCTTGATGCCAAGGGAAATGCGTCGCCGGTCCTCGTCGATGTCGAGCACCATGACTTCGACCTCGTCGCCGACCGCGACGACCTTGGACGGATGGATGTTCTTGTTGGTCCAGTCCATCTCCGAGACGTGAACGAGCCCCTCGACCCCTTCTTCGATCTCCGCGAAGCAGCCGTAGTCAGTGAGGTTGGTGACGCGGGCCAGGACGCGGGCGCGTTCGGGATAGCGTTGCTTGATGTTCACCCAGGGGTCGTCGCCGAGTTGCTTCATGCCGAGCGAAACGCGGTTCTTCTCCCGGTCGAAGCGAAGGATCTTCACCGGCACCTCGTCGCCGACGTTGACCATCTCGCTAGGGTGGCGGACGCGGCGCCACGCCATGTCCGTGATGTGCAGCAATCCGTCCACGCCGCCCAAGTCCACGAAAGCGCCGTAGTCGGTGAGGTTCTTGACGATGCCCTTGATCTCCTGGCCTTCCTGCAGCGAGGCGAGCAGTTGTTCCCGCTCCGCGCTGTTCTCCTCCTCGAGAACCGCGCGTCGGGAGACGACGACGTTGTTGCGCCGTTGGTCGAGCTTGATGACCTTGAACTCGAGGTTGGCGCCTTCGAGATGGGCGGTCTCGCGCAGCGGCCGGATGTCGACGAGGGATCCCGGGAGGAAGGCCCGGATGTCGTTGATGTCGACGGTGAAACCGCCCTTGACCTTGCCGTTGAGGATGCCCTTGACCACCTTGGCGTTGTCGAAGGCGTCCTGGAGCATGTCCCACGACTCGGCGCGCCTGGCCTTCTCGCGGGACAGCCGGGTCTCGCCGAAGCCGTCGTCGACGGTCTCCATTGCGACCTTCACCTGATCGCCGACCTCCAGGGCGAATTCGCCGTCCTCGTTCAGGAACTGGCTGCGCGGAATGACGCCTTCCGACTTGAGCCCGGCATGGACGATGACGAAATCCTTGTCGATGTCGACGATGGTTCCGGTGACGATCGCGCCGGGGTCCATCTCGATGGTCCGCAGGCTGTTCTCGAACAACGCGGCGAAGTCCTCCACCGCGGGCTGTTCATCAATCTGCACGTCCGCGGTGGCGTCCGAGACGACTTCTTCGGTGTTGTCCGTCATATCGTTAGTTGCTGTGCACCTTTTCTGGTCAGTTGCTGTAGCCCTGCACCGTTCGTCCTCTATCCGTCTAAAGGAACATGCTTCGCGACATGGGCCATGACGGTGGACACGACCTCGTCAATGGTCATCGCGGTCGTATCGACGGTGTGCGCATCAGGGGCGGGCACCAACGGCGATACGGTTCGTTCCCGATCCCGGGCATCGCGCGCTTCGAGTTCCCGAAGCAGCGCGTCGAACTCCGGAACGACCGGCTGGGAGCGGCGCGACACCCTACCACCGGCCCGATTTTCGTTCAACCGCTGCATGTCCCGAAGCTGAAGCAGGCGGCGCTGTGCCCGGCTCTCCGCGCTTGCCGTCAGGAAGACCTTCGCCGCGGCGTCAGGGAACACGACCGTGCCCATGTCGCGGCCGTCGGCCACGAGGCCCGGATGGTCGCGGAACCGGCGCTGCGTGGCGAGCAGCGCGTTCCGGACCTCCGGTATGGCGGCGACGATCGACGCGGCCCCACCCACCGCGTCGTCGCGGATGGCGAGGGTCTCGTCCACGCCCCCCACCGTCACGCCGGCCGGCGAGAACGCGACGTCCAACCCCCCGATCAGGTTCGCAAGCGCGGGACCGTCGCGCTGGTCTAAGCCTTGTCTGCTGGCAACTAGGGCGATGACGCGATACAAGGCGCCGCTGTCCAATAGGTGCCAACCCAGGCGGTCGGCGACGGCCGCCGCCACGGTACCCTTGCCGGCGCCGCTCGGCCCATCGATCGCGATGACCGGAATGTCCGTACGTGTGGCCAGGGGCATGTGCCCCTCAGTCACGGGCGGCGTCGAACGCGCGGCGAAGCCGACTTGCGCCTTCGATCCGGCGATGCAGGGAAGGTCCGCCCTTCTCGGCGGCGTCCCCGAGAGTGCGCAGGTCGTCGATCAGCTCGTCGAGATAGCGCCGGACATGCCCCGCATTGCTGTGCAGGATGTCGTGCCAGACTTCGGCGTCTCCTGCGGCAATGCGCGTGAAGTCCCTGAAGCCGCTGCCCGCGCCGGCGAAGGACCCGGCTCGTCCGACAACGTCCATGAAAGCGACCGCAACCAAGTGGGGCAGGTGGCTGAGCAGAGCGAATCGCTGGTCGTGCTGGTCAGCCGTCTGTGTTTCGACGTCGGCACCAACGGCCTCCCAAAAGCGACGGACCTCCTCCACCGCCCACGGGGCCGTCGTGGCCGTTGGCGTCATCACGACAGTCCGTTTGCTGAACAGTCCGGCATCCGCTGCGGCCGGCCCGTGCCTTTCGGAACCAGCGATTGGATGGCACGGGACGTAGTTCTCGGGCGGTGTCTCCAAGGCATCGATGACGGACCCCTTGACGCTGCCCACGTCGAAGACCACCGTCGCTATCCCGCTGGCCTCCCGGACACAGGACGCGATTCCGCCGAGCGGCACGGCGATGCAGGCCGCGTCGAATCGGCTCTCGTCCGCGTCGCTGGCCCGGTCATCGATGATGCCGAGTTCGAGGGCCGCATCGAGGGCCTCGGTCCTGCGGTCCGTGCCGACGACGCGGCTGAAGACGCCATGCGCCTTGGCGGCCAATGCGAACGAACCGCCGATTAGCCCGGTGCCAACCAGGAGCAATGTTGCGGGAGGCGCCTTGTGCGGCTTGGAGTCGGTGGTCACGGCGCGACCGATGGTCGCGGTGCCGTGCGTTCGAGAGCGCGTTCGAGCGCCGTCAGAAACCGGGCATTCTCGGGCGGCAGGCCGGACGTTACGCGCAAGTGATTGGGCATGCCGTAGTTCGCCACCGGACGAACGATGACCCCGTCGTCGAGCATGGCGTCGTAGACGGCGGCTGCACGCGCGCCCGCGTCGAAGGTGATGAAGTTGCCCAGCGACGGAATCCAATCGAGCCCCAAGGCATGCAAGCCGCGTTCGATCTGATCGAGTCCGTCGACATTGAGACGGCGGCTCTCGGCGACGTAGTCCGCGTCCTTCAGCGCGGCTTCGGCCGCCAGGAGCGCGAGGCTGTTGGCATTGAACGGTTGCCGGACGCGGTTCATCAGGTCGGCGAATTCCGGCGAGCTGATGCTGTAGCCGATGCGCAAGGCCGCGAGCCCGTAGATCTTGGAGAAGGTCCGGGTGACGATCAGGTTGGCGTGGCTATCGAGGAGCCGGATCGCATTCGGGTAGCGTGCAAGGTACTCGGCGTACGCCTCGTCGACCACGACCCAGACGTTTTCCGGCACCTGGGCGAGGAATGTCTCGATGGCCGAGTCGTCCACCCAGGTTCCCGTCGGGTTGTTGGGGTTGGCGATGTAGACGATCCGCGTGGCCTCGTCCACCGCCGCGGCCAAGCCGTCGAGGTCGTGGCCCCAGTCGGTGGACGGTACGCGCACCACGCGCCCGTTCGCGCTGGCGATGGCCAGTGGATAGACGACGAAGCAGTGTTCGTCCACGACGCCGGACGTGCCCGGCGAGATCGCCACCCGGGCCGCCAGGTCCAGGACATCGTTGGAACCGTTGCCGAGCGTGATCTGCTCCGGTGCGACGCGGTGGTGTTCGGCCAAGGCGGCCTTCAGGCGGAAGCCGTTGCCGTCCGGGTACCGGGACAGGTCCGCAACCCCCGCTTGAAGGGTCTGTCGAACCAGACGACCGGGTCCCCGCGGGTTCTCGTTGCTGGCGAGCTTCACGATGTCGGTGATGCCGCGTTCGCGGGCGAGTTCCTCGATCGGTTTGCCCGGCTGATAGGGATGCAGCGCCGCGATGGCGGTGTTGACGCCGTCGGTCATGACGCGACCGCTTCGCGGCGTCGCTGTCGACCGCAAGCGGCGTCGCTGTCGACCGCAAGCGCTCGCCGAGAATTCGCTGCGCGAATTCGCCCGGCCGTGCAAGGGCACCGACCGCTAGGCATCAAGACACGGGCTTGTTCCATGGGCGCCTTACAAGGCCCGCGGGTAGGATCCGAGGTTCTTGAGGTCCGTCGCCACGCTCGCCAACTCTTCAAGGACGGCCGCGATTCCGTTCTCGTTGGCGTGGCCCTCGAAGTCGATGAAGAACACGTAGCTCCAGTTGGACGACTTCGACGGTCGCGACTCGATTCTCGACAGGCTGATGCCGTGGCGATGGAACGGCTCGAGGACCTTGTAGAGCGCGCCCGGTTCGTTGCGGGTTGCGACCATGATCGAGGTGCGGTCCCGACCGGACGGCTCGACGGTCTGGTCGCCGATGACGAAAAACCGTGTCTTGTTGTCCGCCTGGTCTTCGATGTTGCTGTGGAGTATGTCCAAGCCGTAGCGGTCGGCCGCCATTTCGCCGGCAATGGCGGCGACGCCGTCCTGCTCGGCCGCGATGCGCGCCGCCTCCGCGTTGCTTGCGACGGGTCGCCGCGACAACGTCGCGTAGTGCGTATCGAGCCAGTGGCGGCATTGCCCCAAGGATTGCTCGTGGGCACAGATCTCGCGAAGGCCGTCGGCGCTGCCGCCGCGTTTGACCAGCAATGCATGATGGATCGGCAACTCGATCTCCGCGCACACCTTGAGCGGCGAGGTGATGAAGCAGTCGAGCGTATGCTTGACCATGCCGTCGGCGCTGTTCTCCACCGCCACCACGCCGTAGTGCGCGGCGCCCGACTCGACTTCCCGGAACACGTCGCCGACGGACGCCAAGGCGCGCAGTTTCGCGAAATGGCCAAACTGCTTGATCGCCGCGGCCTCGGTGTATGTGCCGGTCGGACCCAGGCAGGCCACGGTAAGCGGCTGCTCGAGCGACAGACAGCACGAGATGATCTCCCGGAACAGGCGCTCGATGTGGGCATCGGGCAGCGGCCCCTGGTTCTCGGCGCGCAACCGCGCGAGGATCTGCGCCTCGCGCTCCGGCCGGTAGTAGGCCGGTGTCTCGCCCGTTTCGGACCGCGCCTTGATGCGGGCCACTTCCTGCGCGCACGCCGCGCGCTGATTCAGCAGTTCCCGCAGTTGACGGTCGATCTCGTCGATCCGCTCGCGTACGTTGTCGAGGTTTTCCGGCATGTGTCAGGCCTGCTCCTTCTCGAACACCTGCATGTAGTCGACGAGGGCGTCCACCGCCTGTTCCGATACGGCATTGTAGAGGCTGGCGCGCATGCCGCCGACGCTGCGGTGGCCCTTCAGGTTGAGCAGCCGCCGTTCATCGGCACCGGCTAGGAACGCGGTATCCAAGGCCGGGTCGGCCAAGGTGAAAGGCACGTTCATGAGCGAGCGGTCCGCGTGGGCGACCGGAGAGGAGTAGAAGTTGCTCGCGTCGATGGCCGCGTAGAGCTTGGACGCCTTGCGGCGGTTCACCGCGGCGATGGCGGTGACGCCGCCCAACTGGCGCAGCCACGCGAACACCAGTCCGGCGAGATACCACGTGTACGTGGCTGGCGTATTGAACATCGACCCGTGCTCGGCATGGACGGCGTAATCGAGAATCCGCGGCGTGTCGTTCGGCGCGCGTCCGCACAGGTCCTTGCGCACGATCACCACGGCGAGACCGGCGGGCCCGACGTTCTTTTGCGCACCGGCGTAGATCAAGCCGAAGCGGCCGATGTCGATTGGCCGCGACAGGAAGTCTGACGACATGTCGGCGACCAGGGGTGCATCGGTTTGCGGAAAGTACTGGAATTGAACGCCGCCGATCGTCTCGTTGCTGGTGATGTGGCAATAGCGGGCGCTGGGCGAAGGACGCCATGTCGACTCATGCGGGATGTGCGTGAAGCCGTCCGCCGACGAAGCAGCGATGTGCACCTGCGCCACGCGTTCGGCTTCGGCGATGGCCTTCGAGCCCCACGAACCCGTGTGGACGTAGTCGACCGTTGCGCCTTGGCGGGCCAGGTTGATCGGCACCATGGCGAACTGCATGGATGCACCGCCCTGCAGGAACAACACGTGGTAGTCGTCGTCGACACCGAGCAGCGCGCGCAAATCGGCCTCGGCGCGTTCGGCGATGTCGAGATAAGCCTTCGAGCGATGGCTCATCTCCATTACCGACAGGCCCATGCCCTGGTAGTCCATGAACTCGGCCTTCGCGCGTTCGAGCACCGCGTCCGGCAGCGCGGCTGGGCCGGGCGAGAAATTGTAGGCCCGCATGGTCAATGGGTTGTTTCGGGTTCCGCCGCGGTGTCGCCGTTCACGGACTCGTCGATGCGCTGGAGGCCCGAGAGCTTCGCGTCGCTCCCCAGCCGGATCAGGCGCACGCCTTGGGTGTAGCGACCCATCAGCGAGATGTCGTCGGCACGCGTGCGAACGAGCACGCCTTGGTCGCTGATGAGCATGATTTCGTCGCCAGGGAATACCTGCACTGCGCCCACGAGCTCCCCGTTGCGCTCCCCGGTTTGCATCGCGATGACGCCTTTCCCCGCGCGTTTTGTGATGCGGAACTCGTCGACCGCCGTGCGCTTGCCATAGCCGTTCTCGCTGGCGGTCAGCACCTGGCCGCCGACCTCCGGCACGATGAGGGCGATTAGGCGGTGGTCGTCCTTGAGTCTGATTCCTCTCACGCCGCGAGCCTGCCGTCCCACGGCGCGCACGTCGGATGTCTTGAAGCGCACCGCGTTGCCTGAACTCGCGACCACCATCACCTCACTGTCCGGTTCGACGATCGCCGCGCCGACCAACGCATTGCCTGGCTCCAGCGCGAGCGCGATGAGTCCGGCTTTGCGGGGACGGGAGAAGCGCTCGACTGCCGTTTTCTTGACTGTTCCGTTGGCTGTTGCCATGAAGACGTAGGCTCGGCTCGTCTCTTCCTGTGTGTCGTCCGGGGACTCCGCGTCGTCCTCGGTTTCGTCGTCAACGCCATTGGTCGCGGGGGAAAGATCGAGACCCTTCGGCAGTGGCAGAATCGCCGTGATTCGTTCGTCTTGAGCCAGCGCGAGCAGATTCACCAGTGGTCGGCCTTGCGCGTTCGGCTTGCCCTGCGGGATTCGGAAGACCCGCAACCAGTAAACCTTGCCGACGTTGGAGAAACACAGCAGCGTGTCGTGGCTGTTCGCGACCAGCAGGTGTTCCACGAAATCCTCGTCGCGCAAGCCGGTCGCGGACCGCCCGGTGCCGCCGCGGCGCTGCGCCTGGTAGACCGCGAGTGGCTGCGTCTTCGCGTAGCCCCGGTGGGACACGGTCACCACGACGTCCTCTTCGGTGATGAGATCTTCGTCGGTCAGGTCGAGTTGCGAACTCAAGATCTCGGTGCGCCGGTCGTCGCCGTAGCGCTCGCGCACGTCCTTGAGCTCCTCGCGAATGGTGGCCTTCTGGCGTTCCTCGGACGCAAGGATCTCGAGCAGTTCCTGGATTTCGCCAAGGACTTCGCCGTACTCCGCGAGCAGCTTGTCCATCTCCAGCGCCGTCAGACGGGTGAGGCGGAGGTCCAGGATGGCCTGGGCTTGCTCTTCCGAGAGGTAGTAGAGGCCGTCGTCACGGCGACCGAACTCGGGTCCCAAATCGTCCGGTCGGCATGCGTTCGCGTCGGTGCGTTCCAAGAGCGGTGCGATGGAGGTGGCCTGCCAGCCCCGTCCCATCAACGCCGTGCGCGCATCCTGGGGCGTGCGCGATGCGCGGATCAGTTCGACGACGGTGTCGATATTCTCGAGGGCGACCGCCTGTCCCTCGAGGATGTGGCCGCGCCGTCGGGCGCGTCCGAGAAGGTAGACTGAGCGCCTGACGACGACCTCGAGCCGGTGCTTGAGGAACGCATCGAGCATTCCGTGCAGGTTGACGGTGCGCGGCTGACCCTCGACCAGGGCCACGCAATTGATGCCGAACACTGTCTGCAACTGCGACTGCGCATAGAGGTTGTTGAGGACGACCTCGCCGTTCTCGCCGCGGCGCAGTTCGATCACCACGCGCAGCCCCTCCCTGTCGGACTCGTCGCGGATCTCGGTGATGCCCTCGATGCGCTTCTCCTTCACAAGGCCTGCGATCCTCTCGATCATCTGCGCCTTGTTCACCAGGTAGGGAATCTCGGTGATGACGATGGACTCCTTGCCGGTTCCCACGCCTCCGACGCTGGCACGGGCGCGCACATAGATTCGCCCGCGCCCGGTGCGGTAGGCACGGATGATCCCGGCACGGCCATTGATGATCGCTCCGGTCGGGAAATCCGGCCCGCTGATGTATCCCAAGAGGTCGTCGACGGTGAGACCCGGATCGTCGAGTAGCGCAAGGCAGGCGTCGATGACTTCGGTGAGATTGTGCGGCGGGATGTTGGTCGCCATGCCGACCGCGATGCCCTGCGACCCGTTCACAAGAAGGTTCGGAATCCGCGTCGGCAGGACCGACGGCATGCTGATCGTCTCGTCGTAGTTGAGGACGGTGTCGACGGTTTCCTTGTCGAGATCGGCGAGCAGGTCCCCCGCGATCCGCGCCATCCGCGCCTCGGTATAGCGTTGGTGTGCGGCCGGGTCGCGATCGATCGAGCCGAAGTTCCCCTGGCCGTCCACCAACGGATAGCGCATCGCGAAGTCCTGCGCCATGCGCACGATCGTCTCGTAGACCGCGCTGTCGCCGTGCGGGTGGTACTTCGCGATCACGTCCCCGACGACGAAGGCGGACTTGCGAGGCGGCCGGTTGAAGGTGATCCCGAGTTCGCTCATGGAGTAGAGCACACGCCGGTGCACCGGCTTCAGGCCATCGCGTACGTCCGGCAGGGCGCGACGGACGATGACGCTCATCGCGTAGTCGAGGTAGGACTGCCGGAGTTCGTCTTCGATGCTGCGCGGCAGGATGCCGCGGTCGGGGCTTCCCGGCGCGTCGGCGCCGGTTTCAATGTCGGACATCGGGTGCGCTTTGCGCCATCGGCGGGGTAAACGAGCATTCTATCACGCGGGCTATACTCAAGCGATGTCTGGAGTGCTCTCGCGCGGCGTTGCCGACGTCCTGGTGACGCCTCGTTTGCTGTTGCCCGTGGCACCCGAGAACACCGCCATCGAGGACGCGTGCGTGGCTGTACGCGAGGGCGCGATCATCGAAATCGGGCCGCGCGCGGACGTCTTCGCGCACCACCCCGGGGTGCGCCGCGTCGAACTCGACCATCACGTCGTCATGCCGGGCCTGGTGAACGCCCACGGCCACTTGGCGATGAGCCTGCTGCGCGGTCTCGGCGAGTCGGAACCGCTCGAAGCGTGGCTCGAGAACACCATCTGGCCGCTCGAACATGCTTGGATGAGCGTCGACTTCGTCCGCGACGGCACCCGGCTGGCCGTCGCCGAGATGCTGGCCTCGGGGACGACGACGGCGTCGGACATGTACTACTACCCCGAGGTCGCGGCCGAGGCCTGCCGAGCCGCCGGCTTCCGCCTGCAGGCCGCGTTCCCGATCATCGAGATGCCGAATGTCTACGCCAAGGACGCCGGCGAGTGCTTCACGAAGGGCTTGGAACTGCACGACCGGTTTCGGCACGATCCGCTGATCACGACGTGCTTCGGGCCCCACGCGGCGTACACGGTCAGTCGCGACAACTTGGAACGCGTCGCCATGCTCGCCGACGAGGTCGACATCAGTGTGCAGACCCACCTGCACGAAACGGCAGCGGAGGTGGCCCTGGCCAATCGCCGAGTCGGCACGACCTGGATTCGGCTGCTCGATGGTGTGGGCCTCTTCAACGAGAACCTGCAGGCGGTGCATATGACCGCGGTCACCGAGGCGGAAGTCGCGCTGGTGGCCGAGCGCGGCGTACGCGTGATCCACTGTCCGCACTCGAACATGAAGCTGGCAAGCGGCGTATGCCCGGTACCGCGGTTCGCCGCGGCCGGCACGACGGTGGGCCTCGGCACCGACGGCGCGGCGTCCAACAACGGTCTGGACCTGTTCGCCGAAGCGCGGTTGGCGGCCCTTCTGGCGAAGAACGAGGCGGCGGATGCGACCGCGCTGCCGGCGGCAGACGTCGTCGAGTTGGCCACCTTGGGAGGCGCCCGCGCCCTCGGGCTCGATCAACGCATCGGCAGCATCGAGATAGGCAAGCGCGCGGACATGATCGCCATCGACATCCAACACCCGTCCATGCAGCCGCTGCACGACGTTCACGCGCAAGTGGTGCACGGTGCCGCCGGTGCCCGCGTGACGCACGCCTTCGTCGACGGGCAACTGCTCTACGAGGACGGTGCGTACCACACCCTGGACATCGACGACGTGCTGGCAAAGGCGGCCTCCTGGCGCGGGAAGCTCGACTCGTGATCAACGTCGACCCGGCGGAGGTCGCCAAGTTCGAAGCGCTCGCCGACCGCTGGTGGGATCCGGACGGCGAGTTCAAGGCGCTGCACGACATCAACGGCCCGCGCGTCGACTACATCCGGGGGCGCTGCGCCGTAGAAGGGAGCACGGTACTCGATGCCGGCTGTGGCGGAGGCTTGCTGACGGAAGCCCTGTGCGCCCTCGGCGCCAACGTCACGGGCATAGACCCGGGGCAAGCCCCCCTTGCGGTGGCACAAATGCACGCCGCCGAGGCCGGTCTCGAGGAGCGCATCGCGTACCTTTCCGCGACGCCTGAGTCGTACTTGGCGGATCCGGACCGGAGCCCGGCTCGGTTCGCGATCGTCACGTGCCTCGAGACGTTGGAGCATGTCCCCGACGTCGGCTCGACGGTGAAGGCGTTGGCGGATCTCACGGCACCCGGTGGCGACATCTTCCTCGCCACGATCAACCGCACGCCGAAGGCGTTCGCGTTGGCGATCGTGGGCGCCGAGTACGTGCTCGACCTGCTCCCCAAGGGGACGCACCAGTACGAGAAGCTGATTCGGCCCTCGGAACTCGCGCGGCATTGTCGGCTCGCTGGCCTGGAGGTGGTGGATATCCGGGGGATGGTCTACAACCCGTTTACCCGACGTTGCCGCGTCTCAAACGATGTGGGGGTGAATTACATCCTGCATGCAAAGCGTGGCGCGTGATGCGCGCCCGGGACGGCGTCTACCGGCCGCGCGCGGATCTCCTCGCCGGGCGTGTCGTGCTGGTCACGGGGGCAGGGGACGGCATTGGCCGAACGGCAGCCCTGGCTTATGCCGAGCACGGCGCGAACGTCGTGCTGCTCGGCCGGACGCGCACCAAGCTCGAGGCCGTCTTCGATGCGATCGAAGCCGGTACGGATACGCGCCCCGTGGTCGTGCCCGCGGACCTTCTGCATGTCGGCGAAGAGGCTGCGGACTCGCTGGTTGCGGCCATCCGCGGCGAATACGGTCGCCTGGACGGCGTGCTCCACAATGCCGGTGCCTTGGGGCCGCGCAACCCCATCGCCCACTACCCGGTGCAGGCGTGGCTCGACGTGATGCAGGTCAACGTCAACGCCGCGTTCACGCTGACCCGAGCGGTTTTGCCGCTCCTGGATGTCGCCGACGATGCCTCCATAGTCTTCACGTCATCTGGCGTGGGCCGTACCGGGCGGGCGTACTGGGGTGCCTACGCCGCGTCGAAGTTCGCCACGGAAGGCCTGGTCCAGGTCCTCGCCGACGAAGTCGCCGAGGCGGGACGGATTCGGGTGAATTCGCTCAACCCCGGAGGCACGCGCACCGCCATGCGGGCAGCGGCTTACCCGGGCGAAGACCCGGAGACCTTGCCGGAGCCGAGCGCGCACATGGGCCTGTACCTCTACCTCATGGGGCCCGATTCCCGTGGCGTAAACGGCCGTCAGTTCGATGCGGCGACGTGGCGGTCCGCGTGAGGCGCTAGGTCCTCACGGCCGCGGCGGCGCGACTTCCGTTGCCTCGAAAAACGTCACGGCGCTCGCGGTCGGCGGATGGGCCCGCATGGCTTGCTGGAAGACCGCCATGTGTGGACTCCTGAAGTGCGCAGCCAGGGCGTCAAGGTCGCGCCACCGCTCGGTGATTCGGATCACGCCTGGATCGTTGATCTCCGCGGAGAAGGTGTAGTCGTCGCAGCCGTCCTCGGCCCGGCTCGCGGTCTCCATGGCGCCGAGGGCGTCCTTCAAAGCGGCGACAGCCTCGGGAGTCGACTCGAGGCGACCGTTCACGATGATCATGCGGGAGTTCCTTGGCTCAATGTGGCAGCGCGATCTTGATGCAGCGCTTGTGGGCGTTGCAAGGCTCGATCCTTAAGCCTGTGGTTCAGGCTGCCCGGGTCACGCTGCCGGCGGCATTCGCCGGTCGCTGGAACAGTTCCGGCAGGTAGCGCTGGCCACGCCCGATCAGTTCCTTCTTGCTCGTCCGCCGACCGGGCTGGCAGCGCACACGATGGGCAAGCCAGCGCCACAGCCGGCTCAAGCCCGGATCGTTGGGCACAACGCGGGCGCGTCCTGTGAGACCGAGGTGGTCGTTGACCCAATCGGCGAGTTCCGCCGGGGTCCGGAGGTCGAGGACCGCGCGCCGGCGGCGGTAGCCTTGACTGGCGGCACCGCGATGCGCGTGGCCGTGCTTTTTCATCTGCCCGAGGATGAGCCGCGCCGATCTCGGATCGCGCACCAGCGCGTCGAGTTCGTCGCTGAAGGCCTGCAGGACGTCGCGCCACTCGGCGTTCCGGGCGGCCTTGTCCATGAGCGTGCCGATGGCGTGCGCCGCCTGGTCGCGCTCCCGGAAGCCCCCTTCGCGGGCCTTGCGGAAGATCTCTGCCCAGACGGCGAGGTCGCGCACGCTGTTGTTGCGGCACGGGCACAGCGCCCGGATCGCGTCGCAACGGGACAGATAGCTGCCGGCGTTCATGGCCGCGCGCATCTTGTCGATGTCGATCTCCGTCATAGCGCGCGCAGCATACGTGCACCGCGGAAGGGGCGCCACCACGCCACCTATGCAGTCGAAGCAACCGACACGCGACTCCGATTCGTACCTCATGTGCTAATCTCGCGCCAGTTCTCTGCTGCCTAAGCCGTGGACCGTTCCATGTGGACAGCGATCATCTCGCAAGACGATGGGTGGTGGGTTGGATGGATTGCTGAGTTGCCGGGCGTGAACGCCCAGGAGCGAACCCGCGCCGCGTTGCTGGATTCCCTTTCGGAAGTCTTGCGGGAAGCCTTGGAGATGAACCGAGACCATGCGCGAGCTCTTGCTTGCGAAGGGTACGAGCAAGTGTCCGTCGCAGTTGATGCGCGTCCTTAGGATCTATCGATCCGCGCTACGCCAAGGTCGCGGCATATCTTGTTTGCGAGCACGTTCGTGATTTCGCCGTGCCGCGGTACGGACGAGCGTTCGTTGGTTGCCACATTCACCCACCACTCGTGTGGGCTACCTTGACGCAGTAGTCGGCATCCTTGCGCTGTAAGGTGTCTAGTCAGTGCCCGACATTTCATCGTTCGGGTTGGTAATCAACGGCAAGTGTCTTGGCCCATGCTACGAGCTGGGTGATTTCGCCAACGGTGGCGTCACGCGGAATCACGAGTTTCGCCATGAAGTCGGGACGAAACGGATAGCGATACTCGTGCCCACGGTGTCCGTGCGAATCGCTATCGTCCACGTCGGTGTCGGATCGGCTGACTTGCCCGTTAGCGTTGCCGTTCGATGTGGGCAGCTGTGGGTGGGTCGGCTGCCTAGACGGGTACTTCCACTTGGTCGGTTCCTTGAGGTAGTGGAGATACGCCGACACCGCGCGACGGAACTTCTGCTCGTAGTCATGTAGGCTGCTGTACTTTAGTTCGCCCGACCTTGAGGCTTGGAACAACGAGGCACTCTGGTCGACGTCTAGTGACAGCACCGATAGATCCCGCCAGTCGTCCTGGACCTCTAGGACTTTGCGGCAAGCGGTCGCCAATGCGGCCGCCGTGGCGGGGTTAATCCGTCCTTCGGAAGCTGCCCAGGCCCAGTGGCGGACCAGAGCGCCGGCTGATGTGTCATGCGTGCTTGACGCTCCCGGAGGCTGTTACAAGACGGTCGCCTACCCGGCCTCGAGTCCGGACATGCGTCTCGCTTCTGCCGCTGCGAGATCGTCGGGCGTATTCACGTTCAGAAACTCGCCCGCCGGGAAGTCCACCTCGGTGACTGCGTTGGCGACCAGCCACCGGTGGATGGCGCGTCCGCCGTCCTCGTAGAACGCGGCGAGCGATTGCGAATGTTCGGCATCGAGTAGCATCGCCAGGTTCTGGCGGTGGCCGCCAGCGGTCACCACCGCGGCACCGGCTCGCCCGCACACCACCGCGAGCGACGCGACTAGGTTGTCCGGCAGGAACGGCGTGTCGGCTGGCGTCGTGAGCACCCACGGGGTGCGCACCTGCGGCAACGCCGAAACGAACCCGCCGAGCGGGCCTTGGCCGGCATGGCGGTCCTCGACGACGGGATGCCCGAAGGCCTCGTAGGCCGGCGTGGCTATTCCGCACGAAAGCAAAAGCGCATCCACTTGCGGCCGTACGCGGTCGATCACGTGCTCGAGAAGCGCCTTGTCGCCAACCGTCAGCAGGGGCTTGTCCACGCCTCCGAGGCGGGTTGCGCGGCCACCGCAAAGGATGATCGCGGTGATCGCGGACCGATGCGCCACGATCGCCTACAACGTTTTCATGGCGGCGTCCACGGCGTCCAGGGTACGGTCGATGTCCGCCTCGGTATGCGCCAGGGACAAGAACATGTTGTGCCAGGGATGGAAGTAGACGCCGCGCTCGATCAAGGCGCTGCAGAACGCGCTGCCCCGCTCGCCCTTGGCGTCGTCCTCGAACATGATGGTCGGCATCTGCGGCGGACCGCTCTGGCGCACGCGTTGCTGGTGCAGTTCGGCGATTTCGTCGATGCCCTGGCGCAGCCGCTCGCCGAGCGCCTCCAGGCGCGTTGGCGCGTCTTCCTCGGTGAGGATTTCAAGCGTTTCCAGCGCGGCGGCCATAGGCGCGGCTTGGTACCAGTAGGAACCGGTCACGAAGACCGATGCCATGGCGTCGCGGTAGCGGTCGCTGCCGAGCGTGGCGGCCAGGGCCTCTCCGTTCGCCAGGGCCTTGCCCCAGGCGGAAAGGTCGGGGCGGATGCCGAGCAGCGACCACGAGGCATCCAAGCTCAGCCGGAACCCAGCGCGCACGTCGTCGAGGATCAGCGCGGCATCGAGTTCGTCGCACAGTCTCCGCACAGTCGCAGCGAACTGCGGATCGACCAGTTCCTGGTGATAGCCGGCGTCGTGCCGGAAGGCCGATACCATGATGCCGGCGAGATCGTCGGCCGAGGCCCGCGCAGCCTGCTCGACATTGGCGGCGTCGTTGTAGTCGTAGGTCGGGAAGGCATCGTGTTCTCCGGCGGGCGCTCCCGGCGCGCGCCGGTTGGCCCACGGTTGCGAACCGTGGTACGCGCCGTTGGCGACGAGCACCTTCGACTTCCCGGCGTAGGCGCGGGCGGCCATGATGCACGTGGTCGTGGCATCGTTGCCGTTCTTCGAAAACACCGCCCAATCGGCGTGCAAGACCATGCCGACAAGCCTTTCGGCGAGTTCGACGATGGTCTCGGTGGGCCCGTTGCCGATGTCCATCGCGGCGCGCTGCGCGGCCGCGCGGGCGTCCACGCGTGGGTTTCCGTAACCGACGATCATCGGCCCGTAACTGCACACGTAGTCGATGTACTCCCGGCCATCGGCATCCCAGAGGCGTGCGCCTTCGGCGCGGGAGAAGAACTGGGGATAGCCGGCGGGCATGCGCGGGCCGATGGCCATGTGCCCGTACATGCCGTTGGGGATTGTGCGCGCGGCGCGTTGGCGAAGCGCCGAGTCGTTGGCGTTTTTCATTCCGCGATCCACAGTGGCCGAAGCGCCAAGTATCTGCCAACGGCGACGGCAATGGCGACTTGGTGGTGCGAGCTCCAACGTGCCGAGGCGGCCGGCCTTGGGCCGGCGGGCGACGCCGGGGCCGAGCGAACGCGAGGTACCGGACACGGCTATGGGGCGCTTCATCGGCCCAAAACTTGCCGATCGGGAACAGCAGGCCTGATCTGCAGGTTGCGCTAGTGGCCACGCGCAGCAACTCCGCGCGCTGGTGGCCCCACCGTTTCGCTTGGCGTAGCGCCGCTATTTCATCCGATAGCGGATCGGCAAGCTCTTGAGGCCGCCCACGAAGGTCGCTTCCTTGAACCGCGGTTCGCCCGCGAGTTCAACGGTCTCGACCCGTCGCAGCAGTTCCCGGTAGAAGGCCGCAATCTCCATGCGCGCCAGGTGCTGTCCGAGGCAGACGTGCGCGCCGTAGCCGAAAGCCAGGTGCTTCGCTTCCTGGCGGTCGACGCGGAACTCGAACGGTGCGTCGAACACCGCCTCGTCCCGGTTCGCCGAGGGATACCACAGTGCGCAGGACTCGCCGGCGGCGATTTCCTGACCGCCGACCTCGCAATCCGCGGTCGCCGTGCGCATGAACTGGCGCACCGGCGTTACCCAGCGGATCATCTCGTCGACCGCGTATGCCATGTAGCGCTCGGGATTGGCACTGAGCTTGGCCCACTGGTCCGGGTTCTGGACCAGGGCCAGCAGCCCGCCGGCGGTCGTGGCGCTGGTCGTATCGTGACCGGCGGTGGCGATCAGGATGTAGTAGGCGTTGGTCTCGTGGACCGGCAACGGCTCGCCGTCGATCGTAGCGTTGGCGATGACGCTGGCGATGTCGTCGGTCGGTCGCGCGCGACGCTCCGCGCTCAACGCCTGGAAGTAGGCGTCGAAGTCGGCGACCACCTCCATGAGCGCCGTGTTTTCGAACGACCTTGCGACATCCGGATCCGAGCTGCCGAAGAGCTCCTGGGTGAGCTTCATCATGCGCGGCTCGTCGCTCGCCGGGATGCCGAGGATCGACATGATGACGCGTAGCGGATACCACGTGGCGACGTCCTTCACGAAGTCGCACTCGCCGCCAAAGTCCGCCAACCGGTCGACGTAGTCCTTCGCCAGTTCGTCGATGCGCCCGGCGAGCTTGCGCAGGTTCGAGCCGAGGAACCAGGGCTGCGCCAGGGCGCGGTACGCCTTGTGGTCCGGATCGTCCATCTCCACGAGCGACCTGACCAGGTGGCGCCGACCGGTCATGTGCTGAACCAGCGCATCGAAAACCTTCGGCCCGAGGATGGGTCGCGGGTCGTTGATGAACAGCCGCTTGTCGCCCTCGACGGCTAGGATGTCGGCGTGCCGCGTGATCGACCAGAACGGTTCGAAGCCGTCCGGTTCCATGCGGCGCACTGGGTCGTTGGCGCGCAGCCAAGCGAACTGCGCATGCAACCACTCCTCGTCGGCCCACTGGCGGGGCTTGACGATGGCCTGGTCGATTTCGGGCGACGTCGTCGCCACCGCGTAGGTCATCGTCGCTACCGACTGTAGTCGGCGTCGCCCGGCTTCGACTGGCCTTCCGTGCCGGCGATCGGCCGGCTCTTCGGTGCCGAGGCGTAGGCGCCGCGGAAGTCCTCGAACGGACCGTCGCGCCACTCGAGGGCCGCCTTGAGCCCAAACTCGCGTACCCGGCGGCCGAACTCGCCGGCGGCGGGGCGGTGCTTGGACATGGCCTCAACGTCCGTCCCGGACATCAAGCCCGTGCGGATGCCCATGATCTCGTATTGGCGGTTGACGGCCCGCTTGTTGTAGTTCAACTGGTCGTTGTCGATGTGGCCCAAGCGTCGCGCGAAGCGGATGGTGAACTCCTCGAGTTCGTCCTTCGGCTTGGCGTAGGTGGCCCAGCCGAAGTCCGCCATCTCCTGGCCGCTGAACCAGTCGCCCGTGTAGGCGAATGCGCGGGCCTTTCCAGGCGGCAGGAACCAGGGCGCCCACATCATGTCCATGGTGCCCATGGCGCGAACCGGCGGATACCCGACCCGCGCATCGTCGGCGATCATGCGCATATCGCACATCGACGAGAGTTCCGTCGCGCCCGCCAGGCACCAGCCGTGGATCTGTGCTATGACGGGTTTGGCGAGTTCCCAGATCTGCCAATGGCCCATGAGCGCGTGGCGCGACCAGTCATAGTGCTGAGGATGGGTCGTGCCAACGTCGGGCATGTTGGACCGGTCGCTGACGTAGTCGCTCTGCTCGTCGGGATTCGGTGCCAGGTCGTAACCGGCGGAGAAGGCTCGCCCGGCACCCTTGAGGATGATCACGCCGATCGCCGGATCCGCCTCGGCTTCCTTCATCGCGTCGTAGACCTCGCCCCGAAGCGCGTGGCTCAAGGCGTTGAGTTTTTCCGGGCGGTTGAGCGTGATGAACGCGAGCCTCTCGTCGGTTTCGTAGATGATGTTGTTGTAGGTCATGGTGTCCCTCTGTCAGGTCGATTTGCCGGTGCGACCTTTGTCGGCCACGCACCCTAGGGTCGCTGGGAAGCGGGCTATCATACCGCCTGCTGATCCTGAGTCGTGGCTGTCACCGGATGGAAGTTCAACAAGATCGTTACGAGATAGCTATGGGGCGTGCGCTGGCCAGGAAGCCTTTTGATCTTGGCAGGCCTGAGGGCCGAAAGCCGACTCGAGACGAGCCGTACGGTTGGCCGAGGCACGGTAGCATCGCAACCAAACGATTGCCGACGAATGGGCGGTCGCCCGTTGCGGGTCATAGGTAATTCAGCCGGGCGGTCCCGGTGGGCGCCGGTGCGCCGCTAGAGGCGACAACCTGGCCCAACAACGGGCGAGTACGAAGACATGACCGACCGGGTCATCAGTTACCTCCGGACTGAGTTCGTGTGCTTGACCTACAAGGAGAATGGCGCGAAAGCGTGTGCACACCCGGCCGCGCGTCAGGATCCGAATCGATAGCGCAGCTTCACCACGAACACGTCGACGACCGGTTCCTGCAAGGCATCGATGAATAGGTCGTCGAACCCTTCGTACTCGGGGTCGGGGAGATTCGCGCCGCGCGTGTAGACCACGAACAGGTCGGACAGTGGACCAATCTCCCAGCGGTAGCGTAGTTGGGCGGTCAGCCTCGAAATGGCGAAGTCCTCGTTGTCGACCGGCGCCTCGCGCATGACGAGCTTGCCGCCGCCCTCGGGGATGCTGAAGAACTCGTGCTGCTCGGCCCGGATTCCCGCCCACTGCGTGGTCATCCGCAGTTGCTGGCGCGCGGTGAGGAACAGGTCGATGGCGATCCTCGGCTGCACGTCGTCGGCGGTGTAGGTCGTGAACTCCTTGTCGCCGCGGTACACCAACCAGCCGTCGCGGTTCTTGTAACGGAGGTCGAAGTCGACGGTGAAACGGTGGAACGGCGTATACGTGAAGCCGGTATCGAACAGTGGCGTGGTGCCACCGAGGTCCTCCCGATCGACGCCCAGTGCCAAGGACAGGGCGAAAGGCTTGGCGGAGTCCGTCCCGTACTGGGCTTGGGCGAAGAATCGGTCGGAGACGCGAAACGCGCCGTTGCCGCGGCTGTTCAGATCGTCCCACCGCTTGGGAAAGTAGTTCAGCATCAGGCGCAGCTGCGAGTTGTCGCTGAACGTGAACCCGACGCCAGCGAACGCGCCGCTCCGGGTGCGCAGTCCGTCCGTATTCTGCTCGTAGCTGGCGAACAGGGATGTGCGGATGTTTCGAATGGAACGCGGCAGTTGCGGCCCGGTGATGTACTGGAAAGTGCCCCACAGCGCGCTGATCGAGTCCGTCCGGCGGATGAACCCGAAGTCGCTGACGTCCAGGTCCTTGTCGAGGTACTCGAGGGCGAAGCGGTGGAACGAGCCGATGCGCGGCGTGTAGTTGAGGTCCATGTAGACGCCCTCGCCGCGCTTGTCGCCAACCTCGCTGGCAATCAACTGTGTGTCCCATTCGATCTTGCCATTGGCGCCGAGCCAATGGGTGTCGATGCCGTGCACGACGGCGGTCTCGTAGGCTTTGTCCACCATGGTGCTCATGAAGCCGATGCCGCGCCGCCCGTCGGCCGTGCTGTCCTCGTAGAGCATGCGCACTGCGCCGAAGTTGCGCCCGTCCGCCCGCAGGACGGCGTCCTCCCCGTTGCGCGTGCCGCGCCAGACCACCTCGTCCTCGAAAGCACCGAGTACGCCGTAGCGGACCTTGCCGGCCTGGCCGACCACTTTGGCTGCGCCGAGCAGATCGGTGGGTTTGCTTTGTTCGACCCCGGGCACGTCGATGTCGTCGTCTTCGGGAATCTCGACATGGCGCGCTTTGCCGCCGATCCTGCGGGTATTGAGGAGTGTGGTCGGCTCCCGGAAGAACGTCTGCGGCGAGCGTCGCGCCCCTTGGCCCTGCGGTCCGGACTGCGACGATTGCGGATTCGCGCGCGGCGAGGTGATGAAGGTCTCGCCGCCTTCCAGGAAGAACAGGCGCTTCTCCGGGAAGTAGGTCTCGAAGGCCGTCAGGTTGACCACCACGTCGTCGGACTCCACCGCGCCGAAATCCGGATTCACCGTGGCCGTGACCTGGGTGTTGGTGGAAGGCCGCCACAGCACGTCGATGCCCGCTTTGGCCTTGTTTTCGTCGTGGATCGCGTCGGCCGTCCCCGAGGTATAGGGGAACACGGCCCATTGCTTTGCTGGACTCACGTCGGCAACGCCCATCGGCTTCAGCGCCGACATGAAGCGCGGCGAGGTGAACGGCAGCACGGGCCAACTGTAGCGTTCGTCCATGTGCGCGACTTTGCGGTCCACCCAGAATCCGAGCGTGCGATCGCCCGCGTTGGTCGGCATGGACATCATCGACCAGGGCAGGTACATCTCGACGCTCCAGCCGTCCTCGGTGACTGCGGACGCGCCGCGCCAGGGCCCGTCCCATTCGCGCGAGAACGACCGCTCGGCGGCCACCTTGCCATCGGCCAGCGACCCGCCCAGCGCGACGGTGAACCAGTAGCCGTAAAGCCCCTCGCCGGAGGTGTCCAGGGTGATGCCATAGCTGTCGCGATTGATGTACTGATCGCGAGACGACAGGCGCGTCACCAGCGTCTCGGGCGGCTGCTGCATCACCGCCGACACGTAGAGACCGTTGGCGGTGTAGATGAACCGCGACGCCGTGGTAAAAGTCGGCTCGGCGAGGGTCTCGGGCTCCATCACGCGCATGTTGTCGTACGCCGGCGCCTGGGCCCATGCCACTTCGTCCACGCGCCCGTCGATGACGATGTTGGGTTCGTCCATGCGCGTGCCGGCGATGACCGGTGCCGAGTCGTCCGTGATCGTTGCCGCGACGGACGCCTCGTCGGACGGCGGCTCGGCTTGCTCGACCACGACCGGCATCGACGGTTCGGGCGCGGGATCCGCTGCGCGCTGGGTCGGCGGGATGGGCTCGGCTACGATGGCTGCGGGGGATTCGTCGGCCTGCGCGAACCAGGCGTCCCGCCCGCGCTCCGCGGCATGCGCAATCAGGCGGCGGGCGGCGGCCTCGGGCAACGACAGCGAGACCACGCGGTGGAAGGTCGCCGCGTCAACGCGGGCGGCGGCGACGGTCAGTTCGACGCCGAGTTCTTGTCCAATGGTCTCCGCTTGCCGTTCGGCGGCCCCCGGGTTCAGATAGCTGCCGAAGACGACGATGCCGTGCGTCGGTGTCGACGGCGCGCCTACCGCAAACGACGCGAAGAGGAACGGGAGAAGCGTGGCGACGAAGCGACGGAGAACGCGTGCGGACAAATCGAGGCAATTGCGCGGCACAATCTGGCATCTTATCACTTTCCGACTGTGGGCCGACCGGCTACGCGGATTGAAAGGGCACGGACCTGTGCCAAAACGAGATTTTGTGGGGAGATTCACGACATGAGGAAATGGCAGTGCATGACCTGCGGGTTCATCTACGACGAGGCCGAGGGCTTGCCGGACGAGGGCATCGCGGCAGGCACGCGCTGGGACGACGTCCCGGAGGACTGGGTGTGCCCGGAGTGCGCGACGCCGAAGTCCGACTTCGAGATGGTCGAGATCTGAGCCGACTGGCGTGCCGAAGGAGGTGATAGCATGACCCGAAAGGGAGGGCGACATGAGTGATTTGACCGGGAAGGTGGCGATCGTCACCGGCTCGTCGCGGGGGATCGGCGAAGCGATCGCGCGGCGTTTCGCGAACGCGGGCGCCAAGGTGGTCGTGACCGCCCGTACGGTGGAGGTCCGCGACGAACGTCTGCCGGGCACCGTGCACAGCGTCGCGGCGGCGATTCGGGAGGCTGGCGGCGAGGCCCAGGCCGTCGCGGCGAACCTGCAGAAGAAGCCGGAGCGCGAGCAACTTGTCGCAGCCGCCCTCGACGCCTACGGCCAAGTGGATATCCTGGTCAACAATGCCGCGATCCTGGTACCGGGCGCGACGGTGGACTTTCCCGAACGCTACTTCGACCGGATGTTCGAGATCCTGGTCAAGGCGCCGCACCACCTCTGCCAACTCACCTTGCCAGGGATGATCGAACGCGGCGGCGGCTCCGTCCTGAACATCTCGTCGCGCGCGGCCATCCACCCCAAGGTGGGCCAGCGGTCCTACGACGGCGCCGTCTACGGCATGACCAAGGCGGCCATCGAACGCTTCACCACCGGGCTCGCGGCCGAGATGTACGACAACGGCATCTCGGTGAACGCCTTGTCCCCGGACAAGGTCGTTGCGACACCGGGGCAGATGTTCGGCCGCCGGTACACCCAGGAGATGCTCGACGCAGCCGAACCCGTGGAGGCCATGGCGGAGGCTGCGCTCGCCCTCGTGACGGGCGATCCGCGCGAGCGCACGGGCGGCATCCGCTATTCAACCGAGGTCCTCGAGGCGTACGGCCTTGAGCCGGCGGATGTGGGCATGGAGGCGCCGAAGCCCAACTGACCGCGCTGCCGTACCCTAAGGACCGTCGATGAGCGACGACCCGTACACCATCCAGCCGGGCCGCACTAGGGAACCGCCGACCACGTTCTTCGGTCGGCTGAAGAGCCTCGGGCCCGGCATCGTGGTCTCGGGTTCGATCGTCGGCTCCGGGGAAATCCTGCTCACCGCCGGCCTCGGTGCGGCGGCCGGTTTCACGCTGCTGTGGTGGGTGCTGTTCTCGTGCTGGATCAAGTCATTGATCCAGGCGGAGATCGCGCGCTACGTCGTCACCAGCGGCGATACCTACTTGCGTGCGCTCAACCGCATGCCCGGGAGGATTGGACTGCCGCCAAGGCGCGACGGGGAACCTAGGGAGCCGATTTCGTGGCCGATTTGGCTTGGCTTGGTGGGCTTCTTTCCGGGCCTGTTGACAGCCGGCGGGATCATCGGCGGTGCGGGCCAGGCGTTGAACCTGATCCTCGAGCCGCTCGGCGTGAGCTTGGGTGGCGGTCTAGCGACCGTGTTAGCGGGACTTCTGGTCATGCTCCTGTTGTGGACGGGCCGATACAAGCGGATCGAGCGCATCCTGGTGGTGATGGTGATGAGCTTCTCGTTCGCCACCATCGTCTGCGCCTTCCTCATGCAATCCACCGAGTTTCGGGCCACGGTTGATGACGTCGTGCTCGGTCTGCAGTTCGACTTTCCGGTGGAGTACATCGTGCTCGCGATCGGCATGTATGGCGCCACGGGAGTCGCCTCGGGGGAGATTTCCGCCTACACCTATTGGTGCGTTGAGAAGGGCTATCCGAGCTATGTGGGCGGAGACCCTACCGAGCCCGGCTGGGTCTCTAGGGCCAAGGGGTGGATCCGCGTGGTGCAGATGGACGTTTGGGTCACCCTAGTCATCCTGACGTTCGCGACGCTCGCGTTCTACTTCCTCGGCGCCGGCGTTTTGCACCGGCTGGGTCTTCAGCCGGAAGGCAACGAGACGATCTTGACCCTCGCGAACATGTACACGTCGACTCTCGGTCAATGGTCGTTCTTCCTGTTCATCTTTGCGGCTTTCTTCATCCTCTTCTCCACGGTGCTCTCGGGTCTTGGCGCTGGCTCGCGTTCTTTCCCGGATCTACTCGTCACCTTGGGCTTCATCCGCCGCAGCAACCTCGAGTTGCGCCGGAAGTGGATCACCGGCTACATCATCGTGATGCCCCTGGTTAGCGCGGGAATCTACTTCACCTACCAGGCGCCGATCCCCCTGATCATTTTCGGGGCGACGTTCGGCGCGTTCATGCTGCCCGTACAGGCCTTCGTCACGCTCTACATGCAGCGTACGCGCATGGACCCGCGGGTTCGTCCGAGGATGTGGGTGTCGTGGTGCATCGGCGCAACCTTCGTGGTGATGGCCGTGCTTTGCGCGTGGTACATCTACGTCAGGCTGTTTGTCTGACTAGAGTTGCGCAGCCGAATCAATGGGCCGCCTGCTTCGACTGCCGCGCCTGGTCGCGCTTCCACTCGCGGTCGCGGATGCTGGCCCGCTTGTCTTGCGCCGCTTTGCCCTTGGCGAGCGCGACCTCGCACTTGACGCGCCGGCCTTTCCAGTACAGCGCCGTGGCGACGCAGGCCTGGCCCTTGGTCTGTACGGCCATGAAGATTCGGGAGATCTCCTTGGCGTGCAGCAGTAGCTTGCGGCTACGTGTCGGGTCCGCGACGACGTGGGTCGATGCGCTCGTCAACGGGACGATCTGTGCGCCGAGGAGCCACGCCTGGCCGTCGCGGACGAGCACGTAGCTGTCGGCCAACTGGGCTTGCCCCGCCCGGATGCTCTTCAGTTCCCAGCCCTCGAGCACCAGCCCCGCCTCGAAGCGCGCGCCGAGTTCGTAGTCGAACCGCGCGCGGCGGTTCAAGGCGATCGTTGTGCGCTTCCCGGCCCCGTCCGGATCGGTCGAGCGCTTCGGTTTGGCCATGGCGGGATTATAGAATGCCGGCTCAAGGCTCCGATGGGGACGGTTCATGGCAACTGATGTATCCAGGCACGGCATGTGGTCGAGCCGCCTCGTGTTCGTGCTCGCCGCGGCGGGCTCGGCGGTCGGCCTCGGCAACATCTGGAAGTTCCCGTACATCACCGGCGAGAATGGCGGTGGGGCGTTCGTGGTCGTCTACCTCGCCTGCATCGCACTGGTCGGCGTGCCGATCATGATGGCAGAGGTCATGCTCGGCCGAGCCGGACGCATGAGCCCCATCAACACGATGCGCAAGCTCGCTAGCGCAAGCGGTGGGTCCGGATTCTGGCCGGTGATCGGCTGGATGGGCGTGCTCGCCGGGTTCCTGATCCTGTCCTACTACGCGGTTATAGCCGGCTGGGCGGTGTACTACGTCGGGCGTCTCGCCAGCGGCACGTTCGACGGCGCGGACGGCGCGGCGTCCCAGGCCGCCTTCGACGCTTTCCTGGCCGACCCGTGGGCGATCCTGCTGTGGCAGACAGTGTTCATGGCGGTGACGGTCTTCATCATCGCGCGCGGCGTTGCGCGCGGTCTTGAGACGGCCGTGCGGTGGCTCATGCCCCTGTTGCTCGTGCTGCTCTTGGTGTTGGTCGGCTATGGGGCCGCAGTGGGCGACTTCGCGCGCGGCGCCGGCTTCCTTTTCAGTTTCGACGTAAGCTCGCTCTCGGTGGGCGGGCTGCTGACCGCCATGGGCCACGCCTTCTTCACGTTGAGCCTGGGGATGGGGGCCATCATGGCGTACGGTGCCTATCTGCCTGGACGGACGTCCATCGCCGGTACCGTGACCACGATTGCCGTGCTCGACACCGTGGTCGCGCTGGCCGCCGGGCTCGCGATCTTCCCGATCGTATTCGCCACCGCCGGCTTGGAGCCGGGCGAAGGACCGGGATTGATGTTCGTCACGCTGCCGATCGCGTTCGGCAACCTGCCGCTCGGCGCGGTGGTCGGTGCGGTGTTCTTCCTGCTGGTCAGTTTCGCGGCCGTCACCTCGGCCATCTCGTTGACCGAGCCGGCGCTGGCGTTCCTCGTCGAGCAGTACAACGCCAAGCGCACGCGCGTGGCGATCTCGCTGGGGGCGGGCTGCTGGTTGCTCGGCATCGGCACGGTGTTGTCGTTCAACGTCTGGGCCGACGTGCACGTGGTCGGCGGCTTGACGTTCTTCGACTTCGTGGACTACGTGTCCTACAAGGTCCTGCTGCCGGTCGGCGGCTTGTTGATCGCGCTCTTTGCCGGTTGGGTGCTCGCCAAACCGGTCGTCGCCGAGGAACTCGGCTTCGACGGCTGGCAGGAACGACTCTGGCAGGCGGCCATCCGGTTCATCGCGCCGGCGGGCGTGCTTGTGGTGTTCGGTTACACGATCTACCAGTCGGTGTAGGAGGCCTGTGCGGATCGAAGTGGCGCGGGCGACGGCGGCTGGCGCGGACTCGGTGGCGCTGGACGTGCCCGAACGTGCGACGGTAGCTGAGGCCCTGGCCGCATCGCCGTTCGCCGACGCGGCGTTTGCGGCGCTCGCGATCCATGGCGAGGTCGTGACGCCCACGCGACCCCTGCGCGACGGCGACCGCGTGGAACTGCTTAGCTCCCTACTGGAGGATCCGAAGACGGCTCGGCGGAATCGGGCACTGTCGAGTCGCCCGCATCCGCCTGGTCCGCGTCCGCGTCCTCGGCGTCGCTCGGTTTGAAGTCGCCGGTGAAGTGCGTGAGCACGTCGTCGGTGAAGAACAGGGACATCTTCACCGTCTCGTTGACGAAGCCCGGCACGCGCAGCGTGTAGACGTAGTCCCAGCGGCTGTCGTCGAATGGATTGCGGATGACCGGTTGGCCCATCACGTAGGCCACCTGTTCCCGTGACATCCCCGGTTTCAACCCGTCGATCATCTCCTGGGTGATGACGTTGCCTTGTTGCACGGACAGCCTGTAGACACGCGGCAGAGTGCACGCGACGCACAAGGCCGCCGTCAGGGGCAGGACGATCATCGTGGCGGCGAGCGTCTTGTTCAACTTAAAGCGGGGCCTAGAGTTTTTTCGGGCGCGGATGTTACCGCGACTCGCCGTCGGCAAGCAGCGCCTTGGCGTAGTTGCGGGACTTGTCGGTGACCGTTCGACCACCGAGCATTCGGGCAAGTTCCTCTGTTCTCTCGGCATCGTCCAAGGTCTCGATCACCGTGTCCTGTTCGCTGGTCTTGGAGACAAGGAGATGCGTGGTGCCGAGCGCGGCGACTTGCGGAGCGTGGGTGATCGCGATCACCTGCGTATTGCGCGCGAGTTGCCTTAAGAGCCGTCCAACCACGTCGGCCGTGGTTCCGCCAACGCCGATGTCGGCTTCGTCGAGGACCAGGCACGGCAGCTCCGAGGACTCCGCGGCCACGACCTCGATGGCCAAAGCGAAGCGCGACAGTTCACCCCCGGAAGCGAACTCCGAAAGTCGGCCAGCGGGATAGCGCGGATTGGTCGTCATGTGGAACTCGACGGTCTCGAGTCCGCTGGCGGTCTCGGTGGCCTCGAAACGGACGCTGAACTCGGCGTCGGGCAGGCCGAGCTTGGCGACGATGGCCTTGACCTTTTCGCTGAAAGGTTCCGCGGCACGGCGTCTCGCCTCGGAAAGCGTCGCGCCCGCGGCGAGGTAGTGCGCATCCGCCTCGGCGCTCAGGCGGGCGAGTTCGTCGATGCGCTCTTCGGCACCGGAAAGCCCGTCGAACTCGTCCCGCAGTTTGTTGAGATGCTCGCCAAGATCAGTCGCATGGACGCGATGCTTGCGGGCCACGTCGTGGATTCCCTCGAGCACGGTCTCGAGGTCGCCGAGTTGGGCGTGATCGTCGGGTAAGACGTCCCGGTAGCGGCGTAGCTCGCCCAAGGCCTCCTCCAAGTGGGCCTGGGCCGACAAGGTCAGTTCGCGGGCATCCTTGAGGTGGGCATGATCGTCGTCGATGCCATCGAGCGTCGTCGCAAGCCGCGCCGTGTGGTCGACCAGATGACCTTCGAGCGTCTCGACCGCGTGGCCGGTGATCTCTGTCCACTCACGGGCGCGACTCAGGCGCTTGTGCAGGGCGGTGATCTCGGCGACCCGGTCGAGCGTATCGCCAAGCGCTTCGAGTTCGTCGATCTGGTAGCCGAGCAGGCTCTTGCGTTCACGGGCCTCGGCGACCGCAGTGCGCTGGGCGGCCAGGTCGCGACGCAGCTTTGCCCGGGAGCGGAATGCGTCGCTCACCGCCTCGACGCTGGCCGAGTCGACGCCGAAGTCGTCGAGAAGGCGGCGTTGTACATCTCGGATCAGGAGTTGCCGGTACTCGTGCTGGCCGTGGATGTCGATCAGGGGTTCGGTCAACGAACGCAGGATCTCGAGCGTGGTGGGCACGCCGTTGACGAACGCGCGCGAACGACCTTCGGCTGCTGTGCGTCGGACCAGGCAGGTCGTGTCGTTGTCAGCCGCGGGGATCGCGAGGTCATCGAGCAGCGCGCGGACCTCGGCGCTCTGGGCGACGTCGAACTCTGCGCTGACATCGCATGCGGTGGCACCGGGTCGCAACTGTGAGCGTTTGACGCGGGCACCGAGAACCAGTGACAACGCATCGAGGAGGATGGACTTGCCGGCGCCGGACTCGCCGGTGATCACGGTCAGCCCCGGGGCGAACTCGATATCGAGCTCCGCGACGAGCGCGAAATTGCGGATGTTGAGCGCCTTCAGCATGGTCGAATCGGGGCCGCGCCAGTGGCGGATGCGCACGGCAGCGAAAGGTGTAGAGTAGCGAACGATGTCGCCTAATACCTAGCGGGGCTCCGCCATGGGCAAGAAGCACGGACGCCCAACGGCCAGACAACCTGATCCGACCGCGAACATGAACCGCGGTCAAGCAGAATAGGCAAACCGACGCCGATGGCCCGCCGCAAGCCGCCAGGAGCCTTCAGCCGGGGAGCGCGAGGAGCCCGCCCCTCGCAAGAAGGAGCCCTCGGCCGGGGAGCGCGAGGGGCCCGCCCCTCGCAAGAAGGAGCCCTCGGCCGGGGAGCGCGAGGGGCTCGCCCCTCGCAAGAAAGCGAACGCGTGTCCCTCGCGGCCCGTGCGCCCTCCGGGGCCGTTGGAGAACGCGCCCAACAGCTCCTCAAGATGCTCGTCGAGCACTACCTGGCGGACGGTGCGCCGGTGGCTTCGAAGACCTTGGCGTCGGCCACGGACGTGACGGTGAGTGCGGCCACCGTGCGCAACGTCATGGCCGACCTCGAAGCGCGTGGCCTCGTATCAAGCCCCCATCCCTCCGCGGGCAAGGTGCCGACGCACCAGGGCCTGCGTTTTTTCGTGGACAGCCTGATTTCCGTTCAGCCGATGGACGCGAAGGTCGTCGGGCGCATCCGCGGCAGTCTGGATCCCGACCTGCCGCCCAATCAACTGGTCGAGTCGGCATCGCAGTTGCTGTCGCGCGTCACGCACATGGCCGGACTGGTCACGGTGCCGCGGCCCGAACAGGTATCCCTGCGTCATGTGGAGTTTCTGCCGCTATCCGGCGACCGCGTGCTCGTGGTGCTGGTCGTCAACGACCGCGAAGTTCAGAACCGGGTGATCCACACCGAGCGCGACTACGAAGAGACGGAGCTCAACCAGGCTGCGAACTACATCAACCGGGAGTTTGCCGGTCGGTCGTTGATCGCGATCCGCGACGGCGTCCTCGACAGCATGCAGCGCGACAAGGCGCACCTGGACTCGGTGATGCAGGCGGCGCTGGACGTCGCATCGAAGGCGTTTGCTCCCGACGAAGACGCCGGCGAGCCCTACGTGGTCTCAGGAGAATCGAACCTGGTCGAGTCGCTTGCCAGTGTCGAGGAAGTCAGGGAACTCTTCGATGCGTTCACGCGCAAGGGCGCGATCGTGCATCTGCTCGACCGCTGCCTCGGAACCGAAGGCATTCAGTTGTTCATCGGCGAGGAATCCGGCTACCGGCTGCTCGACGACTACAGCCTGATCGCCGCCCGTTACGAGGTCAGTGGCGAAGTGGCCGGCGTCCTCGGCGTCGTCGGACCCACGCGAATGGCGTATGAGAAGGTAATCCCCGTGGTGGACGTGACCGCCCGGCTGCTCGGTGCGGCGATCGACTACGACCAGCGCCCGCACTAGGCGAGTCGCCTAGCGGCGACTCGATCGAGAACGCTGCGCGTTCTCGCGTCAGCGCTGCAGGCACGGGGATTCGACCGGACGCTGCGCAACCCGGTGTCGATCAAGGGTTGATTTTCTTCGCCTGCGCCGCCATCTACGCGTGTCGTGGTCCAAGGGAGCGTTTTGAGGCGAATGGCGAGCGAGGCCAAAGCATCGAGCGATGCGGAAAAGAAAGAAGAGTCGGAGAGTCGGCTCGGAGGTGGTGCTGCGGCGGACACCGCGGACGACGCGCCAACCACGGCGGACGACCAGACCGAGGATGTCGAATCGCTCAAAGGCGCGATCGAGGAAGCCGAGCGCGAGATCGCCAGCCTCGAGGATCGCGCGCTGCGCGCGGCGGCCGAAGCGGAGAACGTGCGCCGCCGGGCCGACCGGAGCATCGAGAACGCACGCAAGTTCGCGCTGGAGAGATTTGTCGAGGACCTGCTGCCGGCGGTAGACAGCTTCGAGCGCGCGGTGGAAGCCGCATCGGGCCATGCCGAAGGCGAGGGTACGGAAGCCTCCGCGATTGCGGAAGGCATCGAGCTTTCGCTCAAGTTGCTGCTCGGCGCGATGGGGCGCCAGGGCATCGCCGTCGTCGACCCGATCGGCGCACCGTTCGATCCGAACCTGCACGAGGCGATGACCATGGTCGACAATGCGGAGGTCGAACCGGGCTCGGTTGTCGACGTCTTTCAGAAGGGCTACACGGTCAATGGTCGCCTGATTCGCCCGGCACGCGTCATCGTTGCGCGTCAGCCTGCCGAGCCGGCATCGGCTGAGGCCCCGTCGGAGCCAGCCAGCGACGAACCGGAAGCGGAGGCGACTTGAATAGCCTCGCGCCGGACCGATATTGACAACCTAGGCGCCATCGGCGCGTTGCGGACGGCCGCGAAAAACCGATTTCCAGGAGCAAATCAGCATGTCAAAGATCATTGGGATAGACCTCGGCACGACGAATTCGTGCGTGGCCGTGATGGACGGGCGGGAGACGCGCGTGATCGAGAACGCGGAAGGTGACCGCACGACGCCGTCCATCGTCGCCTTCACGGACGGCGAGGTGCTCGTCGGCCAGAGCGCCAAGCGCCAGGCCGTCACCAATCCGGCCAACACCCTGTTCGCCGTCAAGCGGCTGATCGGACGCAGGTTCGACGACGACGTCGTGCGACGCGATCTGTCCATGGTGCCCTACAAGATCGTCAAGGCGAACAATGGCGATGCGTGGGTCGAAGGCAACGGCGAGCAACTCGCGCCCCCGCAGATCTCGGCCGAAGTTCTGAAGAAGATGAAGCGCACCGCCGAGGAGTACTTGGGGGAGGACATCGCCGAGGCCGTCATCACGGTGCCGGCGTACTTCGACGACTCGCAACGCCAGGCCACCAAGGACGCGGGACGGATTGCCGGCCTCGACGTGAAACGCATCATCAACGAGCCGACCGCAGCCGCCCTCGCCTATGGCATGGACAAGAAGCGAGGCGACTCCAAGATCGCGGTATTCGACCTGGGCGGCGGCACGTTCGACATCTCGATCATCGAGATCGCCGAGGTGGACGGCGAGCACCAGTTCGAAGTGCTCTCCACCAACGGCGATACGTTCCTCGGCGGCGAGGACTTCGACCTCAAGATCATCGAGTACCTGGCCGATGAGTTCAAACAGGAGAACGGCATCGACCTCAACAACGACCCGATTGCGCTGCAGCGGCTGAAGGAGGCGGCTGAGAAAGCGAAGATCGAGCTGTCGTCGAGCACCCAGACGGAAGTCAACCTGCCTTACATCACGGCCGACAACACGGGGCCGAAGCACCTGGTCGTAAAGATTACGCGGGCCAAGATCGAGGCCTTGGTCGAAGACCTGGTCGAGCGCACCATGGGGCCCTGCCGCGTCGCGCTCACCGATGCCAACCTGGCCGTGGGCGACATCGACGAAGTGATCCTGGTCGGCGGCCAAACGCGCATGCCCCTCGTCCAGGAAAAGGTGGCCGGCTTCTTCGGCCGCGACCCGCGCCGCGACGTCAACCCGGACGAGGCGGTGGCAGTCGGTGCCGCGATCCAGGCGGCCGTGCTCTCGGGCGACGTCAAGGACGTCCTGCTCCTCGACGTGACGCCGCTGTCCCTCGGCATCGAGACCCTCGGTGGCGTGATGAACGTGCTGATCGAGAAGAACACGACCATTCCGGCCAAGAAGCAGCAGGTCTACTCCACGGCCGACGACAACCAGACGGCGGTGACGATCCACGTCCTGCAAGGTGAGCGCAAACAGGCGGCGCAGAACAAGGCGCTCGGCCGCTTCGATCTGACGGACATCCCGCCGGCGCCGCGGGGCGTCCCGCAGATCGAGGTCAGCTTCGACATCGACGCCAACGGCATTCTCAACGTGTCGGCGAAGGACAAGGCCACCGGCAAGGAGCAGTCCATCGTGATCAAGGCGTCGAGCGGCCTCGCGGAGGACGAGATCAACCGCATGGTGAGCGATGCCGAAGCGCATGCCGAGGAGGATGCCCGTTTCGAGGAGTTGGCGACGCTGCGCAACCAGGCGGACGGCATGGTGCATTCAGCGCGCAAGATGGTCGCGGATGCCGGCGACAAGGCCACCGACGAAGAGAAGCAGGCCATCGAGTCGGCTGCGAAGGATTTGGAACAGGCCATCAAGAGCGACGACAAGGCGGAGATCGAGGCCAAGCTCAAGGTGCTCACCGAAGCATCGGGCACGCTCGCGCAAAAGATGTATGCTGCCGAGGCTGAGAATGCCGCCGACCCTGGAACGGGTGCGGCCGACGCCGGTGCCGAGGCGCCGGGCAATGCCGACGACGTGGTCGATGCGGAGTTCGAGGAAGTCAAGGACACCGACAGCAAACCCGGCAGCGCGGGCTAGTGCCGGGGTGACCACGGACGGGCCTTAGGCAGAACGATCGAGGCGCTTGGGCCATGGCCAAACGTGACTACTACGAGGTTCTCGGCGTCGACCGCGGGGCTGACGAGTCGGACGTCAAAAAAGCGTACCGCCGCTTGGCCATGAAGTACCACCCCGACCGCAACCCGGACGACGCCGATGCCGAAGAGCGGTTCAAGGAGGCGACCGAGGCGTACCAGGTCCTGACCGACGACGAGAAGCGCCAGCGCTACGACCAGTTCGGCCATGCCGGGGTCGATGCGACCGCAGGTGGCGGATTCGGCACCGGCGGATTCACGGACATCGGCGACATCTTCGGCGAGGTGTTTGGCGACATCTTCGGCAACGGCGCTGGACGTGCTCGCAATGCCACGCGTCGCGGCGCAGATCTGCGCTACACCCTGGATCTCACCCTGGAGCAAGCCGTCGGCGGCGACTCGGTGGACATCCGCGTGCCTGTCCTCGCGGCGTGCGAGGACTGCGACGGCTCCGGCGCTGCGCCTGGGACGTCGCCCGCTACGTGCCCCGAATGCAACGGTCGCGGTCAGATTCGGGTCTCTCAAGGTTTCTTCTCGTTGCAGCAGACCTGTCCGCGGTGCCGCGGCGCGGGCCGCGTCATCCTCGATCCGTGCCGGGCCTGTGGTGGCCACGGGCGGGTGGAGCGGCGCAAGACCCTGGCAGTGAAGGTTCCACCCGGTGTCGACACCGGCGACCGCATCCGGCTTTCCGGCGAAGGCGAGGCGGGCGCGAACGGCGCGCCACCCGGTGACCTCTACGTGCAGGTGGACGTCGCCGAGCATCCGATCTTCACCCGCGACGGGACGAACCTGTACTGCGACGTGCCGCTCAAGTTCGCCGATGCGGCGCTGGGCGGGGAGATCGACGTGCCGACCCTCGATGGGCGGGTCAAGCTCAAGGTGCCGGCCGAGACGCAGACCGGCAAGCTGTTCCGCCTGCGCGGACGCGGCGTCCCCGCCGTCCGCGGCGGGCCGACCGGCGATCTGCTGTGCCGGGTCGTCATCGAGACGCCCGTGCGCCTTTCCGACACGCAGAAGGACTTGCTCCGTCAGTTCGACGAGAGCCTGCAAGCCAACGGCACGCGTCACTCGCCGAAGGAATCCAACTGGTTCCAGTCCGTCAAGAGCTTCTTCGAGGGCCTCGCCTGATGATCGTGATCGCGGTTGCGGGCGCCGGCGGACGCATGGGACGCATGCTCGTCTCGGGCATAGCGGGTGCCGACGATCTGACCCTGGGTGCTGCGTTCGAAGGGCCCGATTCCGAGTACCTTGGCGCCGATGCGGGCGCGTTGGCGGGCATCGGTGCCACCGGCGTTTCCGTCAACGCCAAACCCGAGGCCTGCACCGAGGACTTCGATGTGCTCGTGGATTTCAGCGTCGCCACAGCGACCTTGGAAAAGCTCGTCGTTTGCCGCGACAACGGCAAGGCCATGGTGATCGGCACGACGGGCTTCGAGCCGGCGGGCCTCGCAGCGATCGCCGGCGCGGCCGAGGCCGTCCCCATCGTCATGGCCCCGAACATGAGCGTCGGTGTCAACGTGACGTTCAAACTGATCGAGTCCGCAGCCCGGGCCTTGGGCGACGAGGTTGACGTCGAAGTCTTCGAGGCCCACCACCGGCACAAGATCGATGCCCCGTCCGGCACCGCGGTGCGCATGGGGGAAATCCTCGCCGACACCCTCGGCCGCGACCTGTCCACGGACGCGGTGTACGGCCGCGAGGGGATCACCGGCGCACGTGACGGCCGCACCATCGGCTTCCACAGCCTGCGCGGGGGCGACATCGTCGGCGAGCACACGGTGACCTTCGCCGGCACGGGCGAACGCATCGAGATCACCCACCGGGCCGGCAGTCGTGAGAACTTCGCTGCGGGCGCGCTGCGGGCGGTACGCTTCGTCGTCGGGCGCGAACCGGGCCTTTACGGCATGGACGACGTGCTCGGGCTTTAGCCGCCGAGCGGCCTTTAGGCACGGTACACCGCTTGGTGTTTGTCGCACGACTGCCGCCGAACGGGACCTCTTGTGGGTCGGTCAGTCGGTCGCGTTGTCGGTCATGAACTGCGAACGCAGTTCAGCGGATTTGCCTTCGCTGATTTCCACATCAAAGTGCAACTCGCCTTCTTCGCTGGTCAGCGTTAGCGAGGCCGGCGTTTCGTTCCTCACCGAAATGACAGGTTCAGCCACCACTTCCCACCGGGTATTGGGCACCTTCGCCAAGTACATTGAGCGCATGAGGAATCCGCCGCCATCTCCTCGCGTCACCGACAGCACCACGCGGTGCCCTTCGCCCTCGGGCGACTCGACCGCTGCGTCCGTCATCTCCCCGAACCGAGAACGTGGTCGGGACCGGTAGTGCCCAGCACTCTGAGTCGGTTCCCGACCTGCCTGGTTTCCGCGCCGAGGTGCAGCCGAACGTTCAGCGCTGCACCCCGGCATGGACACGTGGCCGAGAGATTTGTTAGATCAGCGTATTGATGGCGGCGCGCCCCGATTGCGCGTGCGGGCGGCGGGCAAGGAGTAGACAGTGCAGATCGGCGTAACCCTACGAAACATGGGCGACCAATCCACGCGCGCAATCATGACCACCTGCGCGCGGGCCGCCGAGGCTGCCGGCCTCGAGTCGCTTTGGGTGGTCGACCACATCGCCATTCCGCCCGACGACGCCGAAGGCTCCAACGGCCGGTACCTGGACCCGCTGGCCTGCCTGGCTTGGCTTGGCGGCGTCACGGAGCGCATCCGGCTCGGGGTCGGCGTCCTGATCCTGCCCTACCGCCCGGCGCTGCCCACGGCGAAGCAGATCGCGACGGCGCAGGAATTGTCCGGCGAACGTCTGCTACTCGGTGTCGGCATCGGCTGGATGGACCCGGAATTCCGCGCCCTTGGTGTCGATCGCCACGTTCGCGGGCGTCTGGCGGACGCGACTCTTGCCTTCATTCGCGACTGCTTCGAGCACGATGAAGTCACCGCCAATGGACAGACCTTCCTATTCCGCCCCCGGCCGGCTTGTCCGCCGATCTATGTCGGCGGCTCGCCACCACACGCCTTGAAGCGGGCGGCGCGCTACGGCGACGGCTGGTTGCCCATGGGCATGACGCCCGAGAAGCTCCCCGCCGCCCGCGCCGAATACGCCGAGCATTGCGGAGCAATTGGTCGCGATGTCGGCGAGATCGTGGTGATGGGCGGGCTGCCGCTCGGCGACGTCGGGGCGGCGGCCGCGAGCTTGGTCGCGTTACGGGACGCGGGCGCGAGTCGATTCGTCCTCGCCGGCCGCTACGCGGATGCGGATGAATATCGGCGCAAGATCGATGCATTGACGGCGGCGATGGCGCGAGCCGCCTAGCGGCGTCGCCGACCGGCGACGCGATCGAGAACGCAGCAATCGCGTCAATCCGCCGTTGGCGGCCCCACCCGTTTGCCATAGAATTGTCATCCCAAGTTCGGCGGGCACCGGCGGGGCGCGGGAACCGGCGAGGTCCACTCGTCCGGAGCAGCGAAATCAAGCATGACAGCGCTTTTGATGCTGGAAGATGGGACGATCTTCCGCGGCAGTTCCATCGGTGCGCCCGGCTTTGCGGTCGGAGAGGTCGTGTTCAACACGGCCATGACCGGCTACCAGGAGATCCTCACCGATCCGTCCTATGCACGCCAGATCGTCACCCTGACCTATCCGCACATCGGCAACACGGGCGTCAACGCGGACGACGTCGAGTCGTCGCGGGTGTGGGCGGCCGGACTCGTGATCAGGGACTGTCCCACGACCCACTCGAGTTGGCGTCATGAACAGTCATTGCCCGACTACCTATCCGTCAGCGGTACGGTCGCAATCGCGGACCTGGACACGCGCCGGTTGACGCGTCTGATTCGCGAGAAGGGTGCGCAGGCCGGCTGCATCGCCACGGGCGAGGGAGCCAGCGCCGATGAAGCCTTGTCGCGAGCGAGGGGGTTCCCGGGGTTGGCGGGCATGGACTTGGCGAAGGTCGTCACGCGCGATGAGCAAGGACCGTGGCAGGGCGGCGCCTGGTCGCTGGAAGATGGCTACGCGGACGCCCAAGCCAATCCCGGCGCAAGCCATGTCGTGGCGTACGACTTCGGGGTCAAACGGAACATCCTGCGCATGCTCACCGACCGTGGCTGCCGGGTCACCGTCGTCCCCGCGCAGACGCCCGTCGACATCGCGCTTGCGCTCGAACCCGACGGCGTCTTCCTGTCCAACGGCCCGGGCGACCCTGAACCTTGCACCTACGCCATCGAGGCAATTCGCGGCTTTCTCGATGCCGGCCTGCCCCTCTTCGGCATCTGCCTCGGCCACCAATTGCTGGCTCTCGCCTGCGGCGGCACGACCATGAAGATGCCGTTCGGACACCACGGCGCGAACCATCCGGTCAAGGACCTGGCCAGCGGCGCCGTGGTCATCACCAGCCAGAACCACGGCTTCGCCGTGGACGGGCAGTCACTGCCCGACGATGTCGAAGTCACGCATGTGTCGCTGTTCGACGGCACCGTGCAGGGCATCCGCTCCAAGAGGCACGCCGCCTTCGGTTTCCAGGGCCACCCCGAGGCGAGCCCGGGTCCGCACGACTGCAGCTACCTGTTCGACCGCTTCGTGGACGCGATGGCGGCGCGCGCGTAAGCATGCCGAAGCGCACCGACATCGAGACAGTACTCATCCTTGGCGCCGGCCCGATCGTTATCGGTCAGGCGTGCGAGTTCGACTACTCCGGAGCACAGGCCTGCAAGGCCTTGCGGGACGAGGGCTACCGCGTCGTCTTGGTCAACTCGAACCCGGCGACCATCATGACCGACCCGGCAATGGCCGACGCGACCTACATCGAGCCCATCGAATGGCGCACGATCGCCAAGGTGATCGACGCGGAACGCCCGGACGCCCTGCTGCCCACCATGGGCGGCCAAACCGCGCTGAACTGCGCATTGGACCTGGTCCGGGAGGGCGTGCTCGAAGCCAACGGCGTGGCCTTGATCGGCGCGAGCCAGGACGCGATCGACAAGGCCGAGGACCGGGAGCGGTTCATCGCCGCCATGGACCGGATTGGCCTGGAGACGCCGCGCGCCGGACTCGCGCACAGCCTCGAGGAGGCGCTGCAGGTGCAGAGCCGGCTCGGCTACCCGTGCATCATCCGGCCGTCGTTCACGTTGGGCGGCAGCGGCGGCGGCGTCGCCTACAACCGGGACGAGTTCGTCGAGATCTGTCGGCGCGGGCTCGACCTGTCGCCGACCAGCGAACTGTTGATCGACGAATCCCTGCTCGGCTGGAAGGAGTTCGAGATGGAGGTGATCCGCGACAAGCGCGACAACTGCATCATCGTCTGTGCCATCGAGAACGTCGATCCCATGGGCATCCACACCGGCGATTCCATAACGGTCGCGCCGGCGCAGACCTTGACCGACAAGGAGTATCAGCTCCTGCGCAACGCCTCGATCGCCGTGCTGCGCGAGATCGGGGTCGAGACGGGCGGCTCGAACGTCCAGTTCGCGATCGATCCCGAGACCGGTCGGATGGTGGTGATCGAGATGAATCCCCGGGTGTCGCGGTCATCGGCGCTGGCTTCCAAGGCGACAGGGTTCCCGATCGCCAAGGTAGCGGCCAAGCTCGCCGTAGGCTACACGTTGGACGAACTGCAGAACGACATCACGGGCGTGACCCCGGCTTCGTTCGAGCCGGCCATCGACTATGTTGTGACCAAGGTGCCGCGCTTCACGTTCGAGAAGTTCAGCCAGGCGGACGACAGGCTGACGACGCAGATGAAGTCGGTGGGCGAGGCCATGGCCATCGGGCGGACGTTCAAGGAATCTCTGCAGAAGGCCCTGCGCAGCCTCGAGACGGGCGTGGTTGGCTTGGATCCGCGTCTGAACGGCGGCGATGACGACGCGGATCCGGACGACCCGGTGCGTCGCAGTGCCCTGGTGCATGAACTCAGCCGCGCCGGTGCCGAGCGCATCCTCTATGTCGCCGATGCCTTCCGCGATGGGCTGAGCGTGCCGTGGGTGGCCCAGACCACGGGCATCGACCCGTGGTTTCTCGCCCAGATCCAGGAACTTACTCATCGCGAAGCGGCGCTATCAGGCGTGAGGGTCGCCGACCTCGATGCCACGGATTGGCGCCTCTATAAGCGCGACGGATTCTCCGATGCCCGATTGGCGGCGCTCCTCACGAGTACGGAGGACGAGGTTCGTGCAGCGCGTCTGGCGGTCGGCGTGAAGCCGGTCTTCAAGCGGGTCGATACCTGCGCGGCCGAGTTCGAAGCGGCCACGGCGTACTTGTACTCCACCTACGAGGAGGAATGCGAAGCGGCGCCGTCCGACCGCGACAAGATCATGGTCCTCGGTGGCGGGCCGAACCGGATCGGACAAGGCATCGAGTTCGACTATTGCTGCGTGCATGCCGCGCTCGCCATGCGCGAGGACGGCTTCGAGACCATCATGGTCAACTGCAATCCGGAGACCGTGTCCACCGACTACGACACCTCGGACAGGCTGTACTTCGAACCGGTGACGCTGGAGGACGTCCTCGCGATCGTCGACATCGAGAGGCCCTCCGGAGTCATCGTCCAGTTCGGCGGGCAGACGCCGCTCAAGCTGGTCGACCGGCTCCATGCCGCGGGCGTGCCCATCATCGGCACCAGCTCCGACGCCATCGACAGGGCCGAGGATCGGAAGCGCTTCCAGGCAGTCATCGACAAGGTCGGCTTGCGCCAGCCGAGCAACCGCACTGCCGTGGATGTGGACGGTGGTGTCGCGGCTGCCGCGGAAATCGGCTACCCGATCGTTGTCAGGCCGTCGTACGTGCTCGGCGGCCGGGCCATGGAGATCGTCTACAACGCGCGCGAATTACGTCGCTACTTCACCGACGCGGTCGACGCCTCGGACTCGGCACCAGTGCTGCTTGACCGCTTCCTCGAGCAGGCTGTCGAGGTTGACGTCGACGCGGTGTCCGACGGCGAGCAGGTGGTAATCGGCGCGATCATGCAGCACATCGAACAGGCGGGCGTGCATTCGGGCGACTCGGCGTGCGCTCTGCCGCCGTTCTCCTTGCGCGCGGATCTCCAAGACGAGATTCGCCGCCAAGTCAAGGCCATGGCCGTCGAACTCGGCGTGGTCGGGTTGATGAACGTGCAGCTCGCCGTCCAGGAAGAGGACATCTTCATCCTGGAAGTGAACCCGCGGGCGTCGCGGACGGTGCCGTTCGTCTCCAAGTGCATCGGCGTGTCCCTCGCCAAGATCGCGGCGCGCTGCATGGCTGGCAAGTCGCTCGCGGAGCAGGGTTTCACCGCCGAGGTCCGGCCCCCCTATGTCTGCGTCAAGGAGTCGGTGTTCCCGTTCCCGAAGTTCCCCGGCGTGGATCCCATCCTCGGCCCCGAGATGCGTTCCACGGGCGAGGTGATGGGCGTGGGCGAGACGTTTGCGGAGGCGTTCGCCAAGGCCACCCTCGGCGCCGGTGAACAGTTGCCGCGCGGCGGCCGGGCGTTCGTCAGCGTGAAGCCGTCGGACCGGCCCTTCGTCGGTGCGGTCGGACGACAGCTCAAGGACCTCGGTTTCGACATCGTGGCGACCCGGGGCACGGCACGGTGCCTGCTTGATGCCGGTGTGTCGTGCGACGTGGTCAACAAGGTGACCGAAGGCCGACCGCACATCGCCGACCTGCTCATGAACGACCCCGTGGACCTGATCGTCAACAGCACCGAGGGGCGTCAGGCGATCGCCGACTCCGCGGTCATCCGTCGGCTCGCGTTGCAGAACAAAGTGTGTTACACAACCACCTTGTCCGGTGGCCAGGCGTTTTGCACGGCCATTCGCGACGGTAGCGTCGACAAGGTTCGGCGACTGCAGGACTTTGTGTCGGCAAGCGGCTAGCGGGCTTGAGCCCACCGGGTTCCGCGGGCATCCCGGGTGCGCAAACAGAAGCAAAGAATCGATGGCCACACCCATGACAGTCGAAGGTGCGGAGCGGTTGCGCGAGGAACTCGCCAACCTCAAGAACGTCGTGCGTCCCGCGATCTCCAAGGCCATCGGCGAGGCGCGCGAGCATGGCGATCTCAGGGAGAACGCCGAATACCACGCCGCGAAGGAACGCCAGGGTCTCACCGAAGCGCGAATCCGCGATATCGAAGGGAAGCTCGGCGATGCGCAAGTGATCGACGTCACCAAGATCAGGCCGACGGGCAAGGTCGTCTTCGGGGCGACTGTCACGCTGCTCGACTTGGAGACAGACGCCGAGGTGCGATACAAGATCGTCGGCGAGGACGAGGCGGACCTCAAGGACTCGAAGATCTCGGTCATGTCCCCGCTGGCGCGGGCACTTATCGGGAAGGCCGAAGGCGACGAGGTGCGCGTGGTCACGCCGGGTGGCGAGCACGAGTACGAAGTCGGCGAGGTCGCCCACATCTGAGCGCCCTCGAAGCACGCGCCCACCGGTGCCTTGCGTTGCTTTGGAAAGGCCCCATATAGGACGGGAAGCGAACCGCCGCGGCAGGCGTCGCAGCGACTTTCAAGCACTACTGGTGTAGGCTAAGTCTGTGAGGCGCTAGGTCGCTTTTGACCGCCTTGACGAGGATGGACCGTTGGGCAGTATGGGCAAAAACTTACTCCTTTGGCTGATCATCGCCGTGGTCTTGGTCACGGTGTTCAACACCTTCAACGTCGCCAACGAGATCCCCCAGGAGACCTACACCGCCTTCATCAAGCAGGTCAAGAATCGCCAAGTGGAGACCGTCACGTTCACGGGCCAGGAGTTGATCGTCGGTCGGATGAACGGCGATGAACTCTACAAGGTGGTGCTGCCGTCGGTTCCGGATCCGAAACTCATCGACGAGCTGTTGAGCGCGGACGTCAACGTCGTCGGCCAGATGCCGGAGGAGCAGAGCTTCTGGGCCCAGTTGCTGATCGCCAGCTTCCCCATCCTCATCATCATCGCCGTGTTCATGCTGTTCATGCGCCAGATGCAGGGTGGAATCGGCGGCCGCGGCAACCCGATGACCTTCGGCAAGAGCAAGGCGCGCCTGCTCTCGGAGGACCAGATCAAGACCACGTTCGCCGATGTCGCCGGGGTCGACGAGGCCAAGGAAGACGTCCAGGAGCTGGTCGAGTTCCTGCGCGATCCGAGCAAGTTCCAACGCCTCGGCGGTCGCATTCCGCGCGGTACGCTGATGGTGGGATCGCCGGGAACGGGCAAGACGCTGCTCGCAAAGGCCATCGCCGGCGAGGCCAAGGTGCCCTTCTTCTCCATCTCCGGCTCGGACTTCGTCGAGATGTTCGTCGGCGTCGGTGCTTCCCGCGTGCGCGATATGTTCGAGCAGGCGAAGAAGCAGGCGCCGTGCATCATCTTCATCGACGAGATCGACGCGGTCGGGCGTCATCGCGGTGCCGGCTTAGGGGGCGGTCACGACGAGCGCGAGCAGACGCTCAACCAGTTGCTGGTTGAAATGGACGGCTTCGAGGCCAACGACGGCATCATCGTGATCGCCGCGACGAACCGCCCGGACGTACTCGACCCGGCCTTGCTGCGCCCGGGTCGCTTCGACCGGCAGGTCGTGGTGCCGCTGCCGGACATCCGCGGTCGGGAACAGATCATGAAGGTGCACATGAAGAACGTGCCGGCGGCCGACGATGTCGATCCGTCCATCATCGCGCGCGGCACCCCGGGTTTCTGCGGCGCGGATCTCGAAAACGTCGTCAACGAGGCGGCGCTGTTCGCGGCTAGGTCCGGCAAGCGGCTGGTCGAGATGGACGACTTCGAGAAGGCCAAGGACAAGATCATGATGGGCGCCGAGCGCAAGTCCATGGTCATGTCGGAGAAGGAGCGCCGCAACACCGCCTACCACGAGGCCGGCCACGCGATCGTCGGACGCACCGTGCCCGAGTACGATCAGCTTTACAAGATAACCATCGTGCCCCGCGGCCGGGCCCTGGGTGTGACCATGTTCCTCCCGGAGGAGGATCGCTACAGCATGAGCCGGCGGTCGATTCTGAGTCAGATCTGCACGTTGTTCGGCGGCCGGGTCGCCGAGGAGATGATCAACGGCACGGACGGCATCACGACAGGTGCCGCCAACGACATCGAACGGGCCAGCCAGTTGGCGCGGAACATGGTGACGAAGTGGGGGTTCTCGGAACGCATGGGTCCGTTGCTCTACGACGAGGACGATGGCGAGGTGTTCCTCGGCATGTCCGCCGCGACCCAGCCGAAGCCGGTTTCGAGCCGCACGGCGCGCGAGATTGACGAGGAGGTCCGCGGTATCGTCGACGAGTGCTACAACACGGCGAAGCGGATTCTCACCGAAAACCGCGACCAGCTCGAGACCGTGGCCGACGCGCTCGTGGAACTCGAGACCCTGACGCCGGAGCAGGTGGACGACATCATGGCTGGGAAGCCGCCACGGACGATCGAGCAGCCCACGCCTGCGCGGTCCCAGGACAAGCCAGCGGCGAAGCCGCACGGGGCGGCGGAGGAGGATCCTCGGCCCGGTCCCGGCCCGATCGGCGATCCGGCGGGCGAGCATTGAGGCGCTTGACAGTCGAGTTCCCGTGCCTGCTAAGGGATCGGACGTGAGGGAGTTCTTCGGCACGGATGGCATCCGCGGACGGGTCGGCTCGGCACCGATCACGCCGGACTTCTGTCTCCACTTGGGCTGGGCCACCGGCAAGGTGCTGGCGTCGCGCGGTTCGCGCATGGTGGTGATCGGCAAGGACACGCGGATTTCGGGCTACATGTTCGAGTCGGTCCTGGAGGCCGGATTGGTGTCTGCAGGTGTCGACGTCGGGCTCTTGAGCCCCATCCCGACGCCAGCAGTCGCGTACCTGACCCGAGCCTTAAGTGCCGACGCCGGGATCGTCATCAGCGCCTCGCACAATCCCTACGACGACAACGGCATCAAGTTCTTCGATGCCGACGGCAACAAGCTCCCCGACGACCGCGAAGCCGCCATCGAGCGTCAGCTCAAGGAGCCGTTGGTCTCCGTTGGTTCACGTGACTTGGGCCGAGCGTTCCGCGTTGAAGACGCCCGCGGTCGCTACATCGAATTCTGCAAGAGCACCATCGACCGCCGTCTGCACCTCCACGGCTTGAAGGTGGTTGTCGATTGTGCGAACGGAGCGACATACGCCGTCGCCCCGAAGGTGTTCTCGGAACTCGGTGCCGAGGTGACGGCAATCGGAGCGGATCCGGACGGCACCAACATCAACGACCAAGTCGGCTCCACCCATCCTGAAACGGTCGCGGCCGCCGTGCTGGAAGCCGGCGCCGATGTCGGCATCGCGTTCGATGGCGACGGCGACCGCGTTGTGCTCGTGGACGCGGGCGGTCGCGTCTACGACGGCGACGATCTGCTCTACATCGTGGCCACGGCCGCAGCCGCGAAGGACCGGTTGAAGGGCGGCGTGGTCGGCACGGTGATGACCAACCTGGGGCTGGAGCAGGCCTTGGATGCGGCGCAGATCCCGTTTGAACGCACGGCCGTTGGCGACCGGTACGTCCTGGAACGGATGCTCGCCAAGGGCTGGCAGCTTGGTGGCGAATCTTCGGGGCACCTGATCTGCTTGGACCTGACCACCACGGGCGACGGCATCGTCGCGGCGCTTCAGGTGCTCGGGGCTATGGTCGAGACGGATAGATCGCTGGCGGATCTGCTGGAAGGAATGCAGCGGTTTCCGCAGACCATGGTCAACATCGACACCGGCGACCCTACGCATGTAATCAACCATGCGGCCGTTGTCGAGGCGGCCCGCGACATCGAGGCGAGCTTGGCCGGCCGCGGTCGCGTGCTGGTACGGCCAAGCGGCACGGAGCCGGTCGTGCGCATCATGGTGGAAGGCGAGCACGCCGAGGCGGTTCAAGCGCATGCCGAGGCGTTGGCCAACGTCGTCCGGCAAGCCAACGGCGCCTGATTCGGCCTCAAGTCCGCTCGCTTAGGATCGCCGTGCGCAGGCCATTCGTCGCCGCCAACTGGAAGATGCACGGCACGGCGAGCTTCGTCGAGGCCTATCTCGAGGATTGGCGCAAGACCGGCCCGCGCGGCGTAGTTGACGTCGTGATCTGCCCACCGCTGGCCTATCTGGACCGTGTCGCCGCGGCGTGGGGTGATCACGGCGTTCAGTTTGGCGTGCAGGCCGTGCACGCTGAACCATCCGGCGCGTACACGGGGGAACACGCTGCGGAAATGGCCCGCGATCTCGGGGCGACCTACGCGATCGTCGGACACTCCGAACGTCGGCAGCTTTTCGCCGAGTCGGATGCCGTCGTTGCGGCGAAATTCGTGGCGGCTAGGCGCGCCGGGCTCATGCCCGTCCTGTGCGTTGGTGAGACGCTGGCCGAGCGTCGCGCGGGGGGCGCGGAGGCGAAAGTGTTGGCGCAACTCGACGGCGTGCTCGGTCGCCCTGGCGCGAAAGCGCTCGACGCCGACTTCGTCGTCGCCTATGAACCGGTCTGGGCGATCGGCACCGGCGAGACGGCGACGCCGACGCAGGCCCAACGGATGCATGGTACGATTCGCGCCCGCTTAGGCGAAGTCGGCGACGCGTTCGCCCAGTCGGTTCGCATCGTGTACGGCGGCAGCGTCAACGTCGACAATGCCGAAGCATTGTTCACGCAAACCGACATCGATGGTGGCCTGGTTGGCGGGGCATCGCTGGATGCCGCCGCGTTCGCCGCAATTTGCCGCGTCGCGGGTCGGCGGACCGATTCTTGAGCCCGTAGGGAAACAGTGAGTACGCTAGAAACCGTTCTGGTCATCCTGCTGGTGGTGGACGCCATCGCGTTGGGCGCGTTGGTCCTGCTGCAGCAAGGCAAAGGTGCGGACGTCGGTGCTGCGTTCGGTTCCGGCAGCGCCAATACGCTGTTCGGCAGCACGGGGTCGGCGGGCTTCCTGACCAAGGCCACCGTGTGGCTGTCGATCGCCTTCTTTGCGATCTCGTTCGGGCTCGCCTACACGGCGAAGGAACGAGCCGCGGCGGCTGGCAGCATCGGCCTTCCCGAGATCGAGCAACCCCTCGTGTTCCCGGAAGATGAAGACCCCGGGACCGAGCCTGACGATTCCGGCTCCGATCTGCCGGATGTATGATGCGGTGAAACGCCTCGAAGCCGAAGTGGTGGAATTGGTAGACACGCTACCTTGAGGGGGTAGTGGACTGATGTCCGTGGAGGTTCGAGTCCTCTCTTCGGCACCAACATAATGTCCTATTTCGTCGTCCGTGAGACTGCTCAAAGGACGCTAACGGGGCTCCGCCCCAGATCGAGGCGGACCGCAAGCGGTCCGGTGCGCGGGCCTCCCGACCCGCAATGAAGCCCACACCAGGCCGGAATGGCGAACGCGAACGGGAGTACCCGTTCGGGGACGTGGCGGACCTACCGGTCCGCGCGCACCGTCAAGGTTCGCCGCATCTTCTGAGCATAGTTGGTTCAACGGTCAACGTAGGACGCTCAAGCTAACGGGCGGGGGTTCTCCGCCGAGCTGCGTGCGTCTCCGGCGCGATCATGGCGAACAGCATAGCGGTCGCAACCAGCCCCCAGCCGCGCCACAGCCGCTTGCCACTCCGCCCCGCGTACCCGTCCGCGTCCGGGTGGGCACACACGCCGTCGCCGCACCCGCGTTCGCACCAGCGCAGCAGACCCCTTGGCCTGCGTGAACTTTGGTGGACTAGAGGCGCTGGTCAGCGCGAACGCCGCGACGCCTCGGCGAGCTTCTCGTGCGGATCGCACCACCCGCCGCGCTCGTCCGCCGCGGCCATGCCGGCATACACGGCGCGGGCGTCACCGTAGGCCCGCAGGCGCATCAGCGCGCCACCCAACGCGCACTTCGCGTCGGCATTCCCGTAGTCGGCCGCCACGGCCTGGCGGAGCGCCCCGATCCGCTCCGGCCCCTGCAGGAACTCCGCGTGCATGCGGTGGTACTCGGACGTGCGCAAGCCGACCGGCTGCGCATCCATGGCCCGCCCCAGCCGCGCGATGTACTCGTGCCTGACCGCGGCGTCGATCGGCAGCGAACGACCGTCGAGTACCAATTCGTCCGGTTCCCGGCGCAGAATAGAAAGCAGATGCGGCAGCAGGTGCACGATGTCGTCCGTCAATTCGCCGCGGCGGGCCAGCGACTCGAATGCGGCGATGCACGACTCCCCCAAGCCGATTTCGAACGTCGAACAAGCAAGATCCACGCTCTGCGCGCCCCGCTCGCCGTGGTAGTCCAGCCGATCCAGCACATCGCGTCGCACGCGTTGCCGTATCGCCCTCGCCGCGTCTAGGTCGCCGAGCGCCAGGCTCGTCCGGTAGATGCGCCGGGCATACGTGATCTTCATACGGTCGTCCGAAGCGGTCTCGTATCCCGTCGTCTGGTAACGGACAAGGCGCCGGGGCTCGATGCCGTGGAAGCGGCCCGTGTGTTCGACCAACCCCGTGAGGAAGCCAAGCGCGCTGGCGTTCGCCGGATCCACGACCAGCGCCTTCTCCAGCAGGGCCGTCTGCTCGACGGCGTCTTCGGCACAGCGCGCCACCTCGTACCACGCCTCCGCGTAGCCCGGGTGGTCCTGCGCCAAGGCTCGACGTGCCGAACAAAGGGCCTCCTCCGCCTCCTCGGTGAGCTCGTCGCGCAGTTGGTTCACCCAGCTTCGCCCCCTGATCAGCACTAGGCGCTCCTCGCGGGACGGTCGCTCTCGACGGGCGAGTTCCTCCAAGTATGCCGTGCAGGCCGGATCCAACACCTGTTCCGCGTCGCACGCTGCCCGCCGGTCGTCGACCTGCAGCCTCGCGCACGCCGCTGCGGCCGGTTCTCGGCAGATGGTGCGGTAGGCGTGCAACGGATCGCCCCCCGCGGGCGCCGCGACGGTCGAGCCGAGCACCAACAGGACTGTCGCACGAGGCCGCCAAGACCACGCGCCAGACCACCGCCGTTTCGACGCCCGCCGGTGTCCGTGGCTGTTGCCGCACATGTCCGAGCCCTCCTGCACCGCACGCATGCCGCTTCGGGACCAGCTTGCGCAAGTATACCGAGCCGCCAATCCGCATCTTCGCCGTGCATCGAGTCTGGCCTGCGCCTGGTCGGGAACGGCGACCTCGCCGGCCTCACCCGAGGAAACGGAACACGAGCTTGGCGTCGGTCCAGGCGTCCGTGCATTGGGGGCAGGAGGTGGCACTGGCCCAGTTCACAGACGTAAGCGATAGTCCTCGTAGTGCCATAGTTCTAATCCATTTACGTTGGCCAAGCGATGTCTCGCTTCAGCACCCAGAACAACGCTTAGCAGTCCCGACTGCGAGCCCTGGTTTTGAGCATTGCACCTTGCTCAACCCCGCCGCCCTGCATGCGTCTCCGGCGCGATCATGGCGAACAGCATAGCGGTCACGACCAGTGCGGCGGCGGCGATCCACATCGGCGCGGCGAGACCCTGCAAATCCCCGAGCACGCCGAGCAGGATGGGTCCCAGCACGTATCCCATGTCGCTCAGCATCCGGTAGCCGCCCATGGCTGCCGCGTTCATTCCACTCGGGGCGGAGTCGGCGGCGTAGGCCGCGGGCGCAGCGCCGGACGCCGCGCTGGCACCGCCCCATAGTCCGGTCGCGAACAAGAACCAGAAGTAGCTGGGTGCGATGCTGAACGCGAGCATGGAGAAGCCCGTGAGCACGGTGGCGGGGACGATCACGGCCTTGCGGCCGTAGTGGTCCACCAGCGCTCCGGCCGGATAGGTCACAAGCAGTCCGATGATGCTGCCGAGCGCGAAGCCGAAACCGATTTCGGTCGCCGTCAACGCCAGGCGATCGCGTGCCAGCACGGGCACGACGCTGAACAGTGCTCCGGTGCGCGCCGCGGCGTTGACGAGCCCGATCAGGCAGACCAGGAGGAAGCCGACGTTGCCCGCGAGGAGGAGCAACTGTTCGCGCAACGACGGGGCTCGAAGCGTCGAGGTGCCTAGGCGGTCCATCCCACGGGTCTCGGATACGCCGAACCAACCGACCAGGGCCGCGGCAACGCTGGCCACGCCGTACACGAGGAACGGTGTCTCGAGGCTGAAGCGCTCGGCAAGATAGCCGCCCGGAAACGGCCCGATCCCCACGGCGAACAGGAATACGCCTTGGTAGATCGCCATGGATCGGCCCCGCGTCGCGGTGCTGGTGATGTCGGCCAGCACGATCATGCCAGCGGTCAGCACGATGCCTGCGCCCGCGCCCGCCAGGAATCGCGCGAGGACCAGTTCCTCGTACGAGCCGGCCGCGGCGCACCACAGGTTCCCGAGCGCGGACACGAGGCCCCCGGTCAACAGGGCGGCGCGACGTCCTAGCCGATTCGCGAACCAACCGGTCGGCAAACTCAGGAAGACGCGCGACAGCCCGTACACCGCCACCGTCGCGCCGATCGCCGCCTGTGACACGCCGAACGACTGCGCATACAGAGGCAGCACGGGAATGACGGCCCCGAACCCGAGTTGATTCACGGCGATCAAGACGCACATCCACGCAAGAATCCGGCGCTCGCTCATGGGATTGCGGATTCCAGGTGGCTCGCGGACAGTCGCGTCGATCCTACACGGCGACCCTCCGGATTGCCCACGCCTCCACGGCGGGCTGCTACGATTCGGCGAAAGGTCCGGACAATCCATGAACGAGAACACCTTCTACACCGACCACTGGCAGGACATCGAGGATGAGCGCGTGGCGCGCTACGAACGCATGTTCCAATGGCGCGACGGCCACGCCCAAATGCTCGAGCCGCTCGACCTGCGTCCCGGTTCCCGCGTCCTCGACTACGGTTGCGGCCCTGGGGCGGTGGCCCTCGGCATGGCCGACATGGTGGGTCCCGGTGGGCGCGCCTACGGCGTGGACCTCAATGCGCGTTTCGTCGCCGATGCCACGCGACGCGCCGAGGGTGCGCAGAACGTGTCATACCACCTTCTCGAGGGTGGTCCAGAGAACGGCCGCATCCCGTTGCCGTGCGGTGCCGTCGATCGGCTGCTGTGCAAGAACGTTCTCGAGTACGTGCCGGACGTGCAGGCCACCCTGGCCGAGTTCCGCCGCGTCCTCGAGCCTGGCGGCCGGCTGCTTCTCATCGACAGCGACTGGGGGTTCGTCGTCGTCGAGCCTTGGGGCCGCGCGACCACCGAGCGGTTCTTCAAGGCCGCATCGCCGGCGTTCAAGACCCCCGAGATCGGTCGGATCCTGCGCACGGAACTGGTGGACGCCGGGTTCCACGACGTCGGGGTCCGCATACAGGCCGGTGCCGACACGACCGGCGGCAGCTTGGCCGTGTTGCACAATATGGCGAGCTACGCGGGCACGTTCGACATGATGCCGGCGGCGGAGATCGCCAAGTTGCTCGCCGAAGCCGAGGCGGCGGTGGAAGCCGACCGCTACCTGTTCAGCCTCCCACAGTTCGTCGTAACCGGTCGGCGGCCTTGACGAGGGAGGGCAACGTGAACGACACGACCAAGGTCGAGTTTTGCAGCAAGCCGTGGATCGCTGCGGCCCGTGCGTACCTGCTCGGGGAATCCCGCGATGCCGACCTGACCGGCGTCGACGTCACGTTCAACGAAGTCTTTACCGATCCTCCTGCGCACCTCGATCCGGATGGCGTAGGCCGGATCGGCTGGTACCTACGTGTGACCGACGGACAAGTGGAAGTGGGCGAAGGCATACTGCCCCACGCCGACCTGCGCCTGACAGTGGATTATGCGACCGTCCTGCCGGCCGCGCGATGGCTGTCGTCGGATCCGCCGCTCCCCGAGGCGACCCAGGTTGCCCTTGGCAAGGCAATCCAACGGGAAGGCGATGCCGAAGCGATGGCGGCGGTTCCGTGGATGGCCGGTTTACACGACGCCATGGCCGTACGAACCCGATGACGGTCGCGGTGGCCGTCGCCGCGAGGAGTGGAATCGAAGGCACTCCGGGTTTTCTTCGCAGGGCGAACCCCGACACCGCGTCGGAAGGCCGCGATGCATGTGATCCGTAGCGAACGGTTGCCGCTGGTGGTGCTGGAACCGCCCGACTATGCGCTGCTGCAAACCTACTACCTCGAAAACAAGGACCATCTCGCACCTTGGGAGCCCGCGCGCGACGAGGCCTACTACGCGGCGGCGAGCATGCGCGACCTCGTCGCCCAGCGCCATCGGCATTACGAGCAGCAGACGGCCCTGCATCTTTGTGCCATCGACGATGGCCGAATGGTGGCTGAATGCAACTTCACGAACATCGTGCGGGGGCCGTTACAAGCGTGCAACTTGGGGTTCTCGGTGGCTAAGGCAAGAGAGGGTCGCGGGATCATGACGGCGCTGGTCAATCCCAGCGATCGGCCTAGCCGCTAACTGCCGCCTGGATCAGCGCCCGGATGTACCCGAACGTGTAGGCCTCTTCGACCCGGCCGTCGCCGGGCACATGGTCTGGCACCACGATGCCGTCGAAACCCACTTCGGCGAGCGCGCGCATGACCGCCACGAGGTCGACGTAGCCGTTGTCCGGAAACGTCTCGTGGAAGTCCGGCAGCGGGGCCGAGGTGTTGCGGAAGTGGACCTGGTGGATGTGCCCGCTCGCCCCGAACTCGCGGATGGCCGCAACGATGTCCTCGCCGCGGCCGTTGGCGCCTGACATCTCCGACCACGTTCCCACGCAGAACAGGATGCCGGCATGGGTGTCGCCGCCGGCGATGTCGATGGCCTCGCGGAATGCATCCGTGCTGCGGAAGATCCGCGCCACGCCCTGGTGGTTCACCGGCGGGTCGTTCGGGTGCAGTTGCAGGTGCACGCCCGCCTCCTGCGCGACCGGCAGGACGCGGTCCATGAAATAGCGGTAGTTCGCCCACATCGCGTCGTCGTCGTAGGTGCTGGCAAACGCGTCCGGAAGCGCTTGCGCATCGGCGTTTCGAAACAGCCGTGTCGTGGCGCCGCGCGACACGGTGGTGCCGGTCTGGTAGGCGCCGCCGGTGTGCCAGGCGTAGGTCGTGTAGCGGATGCCGAGTCGACCGAGGTCGCGGATGAACGCGCATAGGCGGTCGATGACAAGGTCGCGTTCCGGCAGTCCGAGCGTGAAAGCCGCTGCGGAGTAGAGGTCGTCCAGCATGACCTCGTGCAACTCGAAGCCCGCGCCTTTCACCCGGTCGCGGATGTCACGCAGGTTTTCGAACGTCGCATCGTGGCTCTCGAGGCGAACCTCCATGGTCTCGACGCCCATGGTGCGCAGGTAGCGGAACCGCGCGTCGGAGAAGTCGGCCGGCCGCTGGTGGCTGATGCCGAGCTTCATCCTGCGCTGGCTTTCGCGACCACGCGTCTTGGCGCCCGCGCTCCGGGTGGCGTGTCGCCGGATTTCGGGGTGTGGTCCCAACGCGCAGTCATCAGGTAGCGCAACGCGGCGTGCGTTGCGGCGGGCGCGTTCAACCGCTGCAGCGCCTCGATGGACCAGCCGCGGACATGGTGGTGCCAGAAGTACAGGTTGTCCGTCAGCAGGGGCACCAGCACCTCGTCGTCGCGAAGATCGGGGCCGAGCCGGGCTATGGCCATGGCACCGTTGCGGCGGACCAGGGCATCCTCGTCCGTCAGTGGAGCCGCTAGCAGTCGCGCGTCGACCGGCTGCCCTTGCGCCACCGTGCCGACGGCTTCGACGGCATACCGGCGCACGTTCGGATCGTCGTCGCGCATCGCATCCATGATCTGCGGCAACGCATCGGCCGCCGGCGCGCCGATGTCGCCGAGCACGTCCAGCACGCGCACCTTGAGCGCGGGGTCAGCGTCGCAGAGGGCATCGACCAGCGGCGCCAGGGCAGCGTCGTTGGCGGCCACCAACCCGTACGCCGCAATCGTCCTCGAGCCGACGTCGTCGCCTAGGAATGAGTCCATGAGCGGGTCAAGCCCCGCGCCGTTGCTCGCGGCGGACATGCCGAGCGAATAGGCCGCGCCCAAGGCCTCGTGGTCGTCGGCGCTCGTGAGGCGGCGCTCGGCGCTTCGTACCACCGGCGCGCTCGGACCTACCCCCCGATGCCAATCCCAAAGCGACCGCCACACCGGTGCCATCGGATCGCCGTCGGCCGGCCACGGAGAGCCGTTGTGGCACCAGGACGCGCGCGAGGGGTCGCGGTCGCGGGTGAACAGGAACTTCACCATGTGCCGCGACTCGTCTGTCACGTTGGCGCTGTGCCGCCCGTGGACCATGTCGAAGTGGACGATGTTGACCGTCCCGGCGTCGCCGAGCAGCGGAATCTTGGCGGCCTCCCACGGTTGGTCGAGGGCTGCCATGGCCGCGAATTGATCCGGATTGTCGGCCCGGAATTGCTCGAGTTGCCGACGGTGCCAGGCCCGCGCCTGCTCGCTGCCGAGCACGTCCGCGCCGAACTTCGTAACGGCTTGTTGGCGCAGCGCCTTGTTGACCTCGTTCATGCGCGCCCGTGCCGCTTCCAGCGCTCGCCTGGGCACGTAGTGACTGCGCGGCACGATGCCCGTCGGACCCTTCTCGAGCGGCGTGTCCTGCGGGTAGTAGAACAGCATCGCGAACCGCGTTCGGTGCATGCGCCGCAGGCCGTCCACCGCATAGTGCGAATGGTTGTCGCCGTCCTTGTGCAGCGGTTGCGCGGCGTTCAAGAAGTCGAAGTGGTCGTGACGGTGGAAGTGCAGGTAGTAGCCGGGCCCGAGGATCGACTCCAAGGCACCGCGGACGACCGGCTCGTCGAGCATCTGCGACAGTTCTGGCACGCACGGCAGCAGGTTGTTGTGACCGCGGGGACCGCCCTCTTCGAGGTCGTCGAGAGCGGCCCACATCCGGTCGTGGTAGTCGTGCGGGAGCGTCGAGGACAGCGTGATGTAGCCCTCGCGGATGAAGCCCTGCATGGCTTCATCACTGAGGAGCTCGGGGCGCTCAGCCATTGGAGATCGTGATCTCCTTGTCGGTGATGAACTCGAGCAGCGCCGGCGTGCCGTCCTTGGTCGCTGCTATGCCGCGCTCGATGGCGCTCGCGATGTCCCCGGGCTCGGTGATCCGCTCGCCGTAGCCGCCGAAGGCCTTCGCCATGTCCGCGTAGTGCCCGGAGATGTCCGTGGATCCGTACTTCTCCTGGGCCACCCGCATGATCGGAATCTCGATGGCCATGGAGAAGTTGTTCATCAGGATGGACAGGATCGGTATCCGTTCACGCACCGCGGTCTCGAAGTCCATGCCGGTGAATCCGATCGCGGCGTCGCCCCAGACGTTGATGCAGGTCTTGTCGGGATGTGCCACCTTGGCGCCCATCGCCAACCCCAAGCCGTAGCCGAGCTGCGTCGTCTTGCCCCAGCCGATGTAGGACAGCGGGGTGGTCGACGTCCAGAACGGCGAGAGTTGGTCGCGCGGGCTGCCGGCATCGTGGGTGATCACCGTGTTGTCGATGTCCACCGTCCGGTTCAGTTCGTTGAGCACCCGGTAGGGGTTGATCGGAGCCGAGTTGTTGCCGCGCTTGGCGTCCCACTCGGCAAGCCACTCCGCCTTCTGCTTGGCGATGCGTTTCTGCACGGCGCCTTGACGCGCCTCCGCCTGGGCGTGGTCGCGGTCGGCCATGGATGCGCTGAGTGCCGCCAACGACAGCTTGGCGTCCCCGATCACCGCGTATTGGGCGACCACGTCCTTGTTCAGATCCATCGGATCGAGGGTTGCGTGGATGATGGTCTTGCCGCGCGGCATGGGTACGCCGAAGCCGGTCAGCGCGAAGCTGCAGCCAACGCCGAGGATCACGTCCGCCTCGTCGAGGAAGGTCTTCACGGTGCGCGGATTCGCGCGGCCACCGGAACCGAGCGACAGCGGGTGGGTCTCGTTGAACGCGCTCTTGCCCTCGAGGCTCGTGGTGACCGGGATGTTCCACTCCTCGGCGAGCGCCTTCAGTTCGTCCCAGGCTCTAGCGTAGTGGACCCCTTGACCGGCGTAGATCACGGGCCGCTCGGCGCCCGCAAGGACCGCGGCGGCCCGGTCCACGTCGTCGGGATCCGGCCCCACGCGCGTCGCGTAGCTCGGCGTATGTTCCCAGCCCTCGGGAACGTCTTCGCCGAAGACGTCCACCGGGACTTCGATCAGCACCGGTCCGGGCCGTCCGTTGCGCAATTGGAAGAACGCCCGACGCATCACTTCGGGGATCGCGCGGCCCATGGTCAGCGGCTCTGCCCACTTGGTCACGTGGCGCATGTTCAGCGTGGAGTTGAAGTTCGGGTAGTAGTGCGCGAGCCGGCGGGGGTAGCCGGCGGGCAGCACCAGGATCGGCGCGGACTCCGAATAGGCCTGCGCGACGCCGCCAAAGGCGTTCTCGGAACCGGGGCCGTGCTGCATCGTGAAGACGCCGATCTTTTCGCCGGACGACAGGCGCGAGTAGGCGTCGGCCATGTGCAGGCCGATGCGCTCCTGGCGCACGACGATGGTGCGGATGTCGGCCTCGGCGGCGGCCTCGATGATCGGGTTGACGGGGTAGGTGAAGATCGTGTCGATCCCTTCCTGTTTCATCGCATGGGCGATGCCGGCGGCGACTTTCACGGCTTAAGCTCTCCTTGTGGTGGGCGCGGGGGTAAACGCGACACTCTGCGCGAAAACGCCTGTTGGCGCAAATAGGTCGGCGGCCATACACTTGCCGGCTTTGCGCCATGCGCGCACCCCAAGGAGCCTATCGACGATGCCTTCCGTCACCGCAGCCGACGGGCCCGTCGCCGTCACCGGCGCGTCCGGTTACATCGGCGCGCACACCGTCATCGCGCTGATGAAGCGCGGCTACCACGTACGTGCCTGCGTCACCGACACCACGAACACCGACAAGACCGAGTTCCTGCTTGCGCATGCCGACGAGCAGCCCGGCACGGTCTCCCTGCACGAGGCGAACCTCCTCGAAGATGGCAGCTACGACGCGGTCTTCAAGGACTGCTGCGCCGTGTTGCACGTCGGCACGCCGATGGGCTACGGCGGCGCCAACAACCCGCAGCAGGTCTACGACGGCGCCATCAACGGCGTGCACAACATCGTCGCCTCGGTCAGGAACTCGGGAACGGTCAAGCGCCTGGTGTACACCAGCTCCTTCGCCGCCATCGGCCACCCGTCGCCGCCGGGGCATCGCTACACGGAAGCCGATTGGGCGTCCGACAACCGGGACAACGATGAGAACTGGAATACCGAGAACCTCGTGGAGAAGGGCGAGGTCGGCTACTCCATGGCGAAGGTGGAGTGCGAGCACCTGGTCAACCGCCTGGCCGCCGAGGACGGTCGCTTCGACGCGATCTCCGTGTGTCCTTGCGTGGTCCTGGGTCCGTTGCTGAGCCCAGTGCATGAACTGCGTGGCTCGTGGCAGTTCTTCCTCGGCCGCATGCTGGCCGGGCACCCGTGCCAGCGCGGATGGCAGGCGCTGTGGAACATCGTCGACGTCCGCGACTGCGGCGAGTCGCAAGCCCTCATGATCGAGAGCGACGTCTGCGAGAACGGCTCACGCTTCATGCTCTGCGCCACCGACGAATCGGGTGAAATCACCGCGATGCAACTGCACGAGCATCTTAAGGCGCTCTTTCCGCACATCGACGTGGGCGGGGTGACGCCGGAATACGAGGCCATGGTGGAAAAATACGGTGCCCCGTACGACGCACCGCGGGCCCACTGCGACAAGGCGCGCGAGGAACTGGGTCTCGAAACGCACGCCATCGAGGACACGCTGCGGACCACAGGCGAGACCATGATCGAACTCGGGTTGGTCGAGCCTAAGCTGAGATGAGCGACACCGCGCCGCCGGCGGACGGCTTCACGGTCAAGCTCGCGCGTTCTGGCAAAGAGGTCTTCGTGCCCACCGGCGGCTCGATCCTCTTCGCACTCCTCGACGAGGATTTGCAGATCCCCTTCGCGTGTGGTGTCGGCATCTGCGGCGCGTGCTGGCAGCGGGTCGTCTCGGGCAAGCCCGACCACCGCGACTTTGTCTTGAGCGACGAAGAGCGCGAGAAGGGCGCGGTGATGATCTGCTGCGCGGGATCCTTGACGCCGGAGTTGGAGCTGGACCTGTAAGTTCACGGTTCCTTATCGCTGATCGACACCCGTAGGAGATGCGTCTTCATCGCAGGCGCTCACCACTACAGGGAAGTCGGTCAGGTCGTCGCGTTGGCGACGGCGTAGTACCGCCATGTATGCTCGCTTGGTTCGGGGCTGAGACGTGCCGCCATGAAATACGCGTTTGTCTTTTTGTTTGCCCTGTGTTTCGTCGCTAGTGGCTGTACGAGCTTGCAGCGCATCCGGCTCCCAGACCAGGAGCTTCACGCCGCCATCCGGGACGGATCTGTCGTCGTCCCGGGGGACCTGATTGAAGTCATCCAGACGGACGGGACGAAGTACGTCTTGGAGGTCTACTCGCTGGACGACCAAGGCTTGCGTGGGAAGACCACCGGTGGGCCGGACGTCGAGGTGCGCATAGACGAAATCGCAACCATGAAGGTTGAGAGATTCTCGGTCGTGCGTACCGTCTCTTTGGCGCCGCTTGTCATGGTGACCGCGATTGGGACTCTCGTGCTGTTGCTTCTGATCCCCAAGTGAGTGGAGTTTTTGGTCTGCATAGCGCCGGCGTTTAGCCCGGCGCGAGCGTTGCCCCGCCGGCATTCGACCGGGCACTGTGCCAGTGCGTCCACGAGCGACCGTTGAATAGGCCGTAGGGGGCGCGCGCAACACGGAGCGCAGGTCGTCGCGATGCGCACGTCAAGATCCAACGGACATCGTCGACCGCCCCCAGGGTCATGATCTGCGCGAACAGATCAACCGGCTCGGCAAGGGCCGGTGCCTCTAAAAGCGCATGCGCAGCCCCGCTTCGATCGTGCGTCCCGGCTGCGGCGCCAAGTCCTTGACGACCGACGTGTGCAGCCGCTGCTCGTCGTCGGTGAGGTTGCGTCCGGCGATGTACAGGTCGACAGTGCTGGCGCCCGGGCGAAGACGCCAGGCGATTCGCGCGCGCAGATCGTCGTAGCCGTCGGACGGCAACTCGAACTCGGCAACATCGCCCTGCTCGGATGCCCGCACGAAATCCACGTTGGCGTGCAGGCGGCTGCCGGTGAAGGCGACGGATATGCCGGCCCGGTCGGGCGGAATGAGCGGCAGGTTGTCGTTGCCGGAGACGTCGAGTGTCGGCGACACCATGTCGAAGAAAGCACCGAGATCGAGCGTTCCTGCGGCCCACTCGGCAACGGTCACGCGGGCTTCCATCTCGAAGCCGGGGAACGTTGCGTCGGCCTGGGAGTATCGGCGCACAGCGAATCCCTCCCGCTCCTCGCCCGTCGCGGCTTGGTAGATGAAGTCCGGGAAGTGCGTGTAGTAGAACGTGCCTTTCGCCGACCAGCCCTCGCCACCGCCGTTGAGAGTGGCCGCCAGGTTGCGCGCCTGCTCCTGGTCGAGCTCGGGATTGCCGATCTCGAAGACGCCCGTGCCGGGGTGGGGGCTCTCGGAGAAGAGCTCCTCGCCGACCGGAGCGCGGGACGAGAGGTCGGCAAGGAGCGTGGCCCCCCAACCATCGGCGAGCGGTACGATGAGGCCGAGCGACGCGCTTGCGCCGGTGAAATCGCGGCTGCGTCCGTGGGCCGGGTCGTGCGTGACGCGATCGTAGCGCAGGCCCGCCTCGAGCCCGAGCTCGCCAAGAGGACGCTCGCCGACCCAAAAGACGCCGAGTGACGACGTGTCCACGGGCGGCGTGAAGGCTTCTTCACCGACAACCGAGAACTCGCGGTTGCCGAGCTGGGCGCCGAAGGCGCCGCGCCAACCGCTTCCGCCGTCGTGCGTCAGCTCCGCACGCGCTTCCCAAGCACTGTTCGCGAACGCAGTGCCCACCTCGCCAGCTTCGTTCTCCACGTGTTCGTAGTCGTTGATGCCGAGGCGGAGATTGAGGCTCTCGAAGCCGCCGAGCGGCTCGGCCACGCCAGCCTCCAGGTCGATGCGCGTTTGATCGAGCGCGACCACGGGAAGGGCCTCGTCTTCGTGTTCGTCGTGGTGCGCTTCCTCCTCGTGTTCGTCGTGATCGTGGTGCTCTTCGTGGTCGTCGTGCTCTTCGTGTTCGTCGTGCTCATGGGCATGGCTGTGTCCCGGGATGCCGTACTCGGAGTCGAGGCCGCTGACGGCTAGACCGACGAAGCCGCGCTCGCCTACGATGGAGAAACCGGCGGAACCGCCGCGGACCTCGAGGCCGCTGCCGGGCAGGGTTCCATAGGCCTCCTCCTCGTGCTCGTCCTCGTGCTCGTCGTGGTGCTCCTCCTCGTGGTCGTCGTGCCCTTCCTCGTCGTGGTGTTCTTCCTCTTCCTCCAACTCGTGCAAGGCGTGCAGCGCCGCGGACTCGGCGAATCCGGGGATGTCGTAGTCGTCCGCCTCGCGGGTGAAGCCGTCGACGTGCCACGCCACGTTGCCGCCGCCGCCGTCGAGCCGGAAGGACCCGTTCCGGCCGTCGCCGTTGTCGGAGCCGCGCAAGTCGATGGCGCCGTGGATGCGCTCGGGTACTTCGTTCGGAATGCGTCCCGTATGGACGTCCACAACGCCGCCGATGGCGCCGGAGCCGTAGAGCAGGGTCGCTGAACCCTTCAGAACCTCCACGCGCTCCGCGATGAAGGGGTCGACCGTGACGGCGTGGTCGCCGCTGCTGACGGAGACGTCGAGCGTGTCGATCTGTTCCTCCATGACGCGCACCCGCGCGCCGCCGAGGCCGTGAATGACGGGGCGCCCCGCGCCTACGCCGTAGGAACTGTTGTGGATGCCCGGCTCGTTGCCCACGGTCGCGCCGATGTTGTCCACCGCCTTGCGTTCGAGTTCGTCGGCTCCGAGCACGTCGCTGGGCTGGGCGAGTCCGTCGCGGGCGAGCGGGTGTGCGAGTACGATGATCTCTTCTATCTGCTCTTCTTCCGTAACGGTTTCCCCGGCGAGCGCGGTCGCCGCCAGCCACGGTGCCGCTGTCAGCAGGGATAGGTGTTTGCGTCTCATGGTCCATCTCCAAGTGAACGAACACGCGCGACGCGCGAAAGCGACCGCGCAAGGTTGGTTGCGTTGTGGTCAGGAGATGGCGAGGGGAGGGGCGCGCGGCCGGGCGACCTCGTAAGGGCGGAAAGAAAGGGTGGCCGAGGACACCGGCAAACTGTTGGACCGGCGCCACTCGGGCGGCAGGGCGTCAAGGCGACTGATCTCCGGGACGTGCCCGGGTTCGGAGATTGCACAGAACGTGCAGACTTCCTCTTCATGTTCGTCGAGGTGGACGTGGGTATCGGCCACCGCTTGCCCAACCCACAGCAGCGATGCGGCCAGCAAAGTCCATCGTGGCAGACGACGACGTTTGGGTGGGCCGGTCCTTGTGCGTTCCGTGCGGAACGGGTGACGCGGCAGACAGGTGTCGGAACTCAAGCGCACGCGTAGGGTGCCGCGACAAGGGAAGAGTACGTTATAACATATCTTTATCCTGGGAGGAACCGACCGGCCAACGGCCTACCGCAAGCCGAGCGCTTGGTATCAGAGCTCGTCAGGCGTCAGACGGACGTGCTTGATCGTGCGCCGATGCCACGTGTAGACGACATGTATCGCCTCGCCGCAGATCACGGCCGGATAGGAGAACTCCGGAGCACCGCCGTCGGGTGCCGATGCGTCGTCGTCCAAGGTCATGACGTCACGCCATGAGCCGTCACTGCCGGACACGGCGAGTGCGATCGGTGTTCGTGCGCCGCCCCAACGGCCTGCGGGGGTTGTCGCGGGGTTGTAGACAAGCAGCGCGCGTCCGTCGGGCAGGTTTACGGTGTCGATTCCCGAGTTCGGGTTGGGGAGCTGGGTCTTTTCAAGGGGCGACCAGCGTCGCCCGTCGGTGCTCCTCGTGAGGCCGACGCAGCCGCTCTTGGTGCGCACCAGGGCCTCGATGGCACGGTCGCGCCGGTAGACCGCGGGCTGGATCGCCTTGAGGTCGCCGGGATCGGGGACCGCGGACTCGGCGAGCGGCTCCAGGTCCGGCGAGAAGGTCTCGAAGTGGCAGCGCCAGCCGCCAGCCTCGCGGCTTGAGGGGCACAACAGATCGCCGTTCGCCAGTGCCAGTGGCTTGTTCTTGACTGGCCCGAGCCAGGGTGCGGTGAGCTCTCCGCGGTCGCGCCATGTCTCGCCGCCGTCCGCTGAGGTCAGCACTGCGCCGCGCCACCGCGCCGGCGACACGCCGACCTTGTAGAACAGGTGCAGGCCGGTCGCGGTATCGCACAGGACCGGGTTCCAGCACGCCTCGCCCCAGCCGTCGGCGACTTGGTGCGGCGTCTCCCATGCACCGTTGCGGTTGATGGCACACCAGATACCGACATCTGGGTTCTTCTCGTGGCTGCCCGCGAACCAGGCGGCGACCAGCCGGTCCGGCAACGCTGCGATGGTGGGCGCGTGGCATGCCGGCGTCGGAGGACTGTCGGCATCGAAGATGTATGCGGCGTGCATCACATGCGCGGCAGCACTTCGTCGGTGAGCAGCAGCAGCGTCTCGTGGCTCAGGATGGACGCCAGGAGGTAGTCGAGGGGGACTTCCTCCTCGAGCCGCTTCAGTTCATCGACGACCTTCGCTGGCGAACCGTGAATGATGACGTCGTTGACGTACTTCTCGACGCGTTCCGCCTTCGAACCCTGCCGCGGTCCGGCATAGGCGTCGACGGTCCACTGCGCGCCGTTCCGGGCGACGGCTTCGGCAGCCGCATCCGTGGGCGCGATCGCGATCAGCCGCGCGATGGGGATGTCGCGGTCGTGGCGGTGGCCGTGTTCGGCCAGCGCTGTCCGATAGTGCGCGTACTGAGACTGGATCTCGCCGTGCGTGGCGTGCGGGCTCATCAGGATCGCGTGACCAAGGCTCGCCGCCCAGTCGCTGGCTCCCGTGGAACTCGTCGCGATCCAGGTCGGGATCGGATCCTGCAGCGGCTTCGGAAGCACCTCGATGTCTCGGAAACTCGAAAACCGCCCCTCGTAGGTGAGCGGGCCGTCCTGCCAAGCCTTCTGCACGATGTCGACGTTCTCGCGAAAGCGCGGATACGACTCGTCGCCGCTGACGCCGAAGGCGCTCATCTCCGTACGGTCGAAGCCACGGCCCGCGCCCCAGTTCACCCGTCCGCCCGAGAGGTTGTCGAGCAGCGCCACTTCCTCGGCGAGCCGGAGCGGATGGTAGAACGCCGCCAGCGACACCCCGGTGCCGATGCGCAGGTTGCGGGTGATGTCGGCGACATGCATGCCCATGATGTGCACCGACGGGCACACGCTGTAGGTGGAGAAGTGGTGCTCGGCGAGCCACACGGCGTCGAAGCCGCCGCCGTCCATGATCCGGATGCGATCGAGGGCGCGCTGGTAGACGGTATGAAGGGGCACCCGCCGACCGGGCCAACTGAAGAACTGCAGAACGGCGAATTTCATGTGCGGCGTGCTTAACCCCTGCCAGCTTGGCGGACATTATCCACACCGTTAGACTGCGCGCACCAAATCCGCCGGAGGGGGCATGACCGCAAGAACGGAACCGGGACGACGGTCCCGCTTTGGCCTGATGGTCGCCAAGGAGCTCGACGACTTCATCGCCAACGAGGCGCTGCCAGGAACGGGCGTTTCGCCTGACGATTTCTGGACCGGTTTCAGCGCCATTGTCCGTGACCTGACGCCGACCAACCGTGCCCTGCTGGCCAAGCGCGACGAATTGCAGGCGGCCATCGATGCGTGGCACCGCGATCGTCGCGGCCAGCAGCACGATCCCGAGGCCTACAAGGCGTTCCTGATGGACATCGGCTACCTGGTTCCCGAAGGCGGCGACTTCGAGATCGCGACCGCGAACGTGGACCCGGAGATTGCCCACATGGCCGGACCGCAGTTGGTGGTGCCGGTGATGAACGCCCGATTCGCTCTGAACGCGGCCAACGCGCGCTGGGGCAGCCTCTACGACGCACTCTACGGTACCGACCTGATTCCCGAGTCGCCCGGGAGAGAGAAGGGCAGCTCCTACAACCCCGCCCGCGGCGAACTGGTGATCGAGCGCGCTGCGCAGGAACTTGACGGCGTCGTCCCCTTAAGCGGCGCGAGCCATGCGGACGTGACGAGGTACCGCATCGTCGGCGGAGGCGACAGCCGGTCGCTCGAAGCCGTGACCGACGCGGGGGCGGTGCCGCTCGCGACCCCCGCGCAGTTCGCCGGGTTCGCCGGACCGGCCGACGAGCCGTCGTCGGTCCTGCTGCGCCACAACGGCCTGCACGTCGAGATCCAGGTCGACCGCGACCACGACGTCGGCGCTGTCCACCCGGCAGGCGTCAAGGACATCATGCTGGAATCAGCGGTAACGACCATCCAGGACTGCGAAGACTCGGTCGCGGCGGTGGATGCCGAGGACAAGACGGCCGTGTACCGCAACTGGCTGGGCCTGATGACCGGCGAACTCGCGGAGACCTTCGAGAAGGGCGGCGAGACCGTGCATCGGACGCTGGTCGGCGACCGGGCGTTCACCGCGCCCGATGGCGGAACGCTGACACTGCCCGGGCGCAGCCTGCTCCTGATCCGCAACGTCGGGCACCTGATGACCACCGACGCGGTGCTCGACGCAAACGGCGACGAGGTCTTCGAAGGCATCGTCGATGCCGTGGTGACGAGCCTCTGCGCCGTTCATGACTTGAAGGGCCGGGGTCGCTACCGCAACAGCCGCGCGGGCAGCGTCTACATCGTCAAGCCGAAGATGCACGGGCCCGAGGAGACCGCGTTCACCTGCGAGCTTTTCGACCGCGTCGAGGACGTCCTCGGCGTCGACCGCAACACCTTGAAGGTCGGCGTCATGGACGAGGAACGCCGTACCAGCCTCAACCTCCGCGAATGCATCCGTGCCGCGCGCGAACGCATCGTGTTCATCAACACGGGATTCCTCGACCGCACCGGCGACGAGATCCACACCTCCATGCACGCGGGTCCAATGGTGCGCAAGGAGCCGATGAAGCAGGAGACTTGGATCCTCGCTTACGAGGACGCGAACGTTGACGCGGGCCTCGCCACCGGGTTCCCGGGACGTGCTCAGATCGGCAAAGGCATGTGGCCGAAGCCGGACGAGATGTTGGAGATGTTCAACGTCAAGTCCAACCACCCCACCGCGGGCGCGGACTGCGCGTGGGTCCCGTCGCCGACCGCGGCGACGCTGCATGCGCTGCACTACCACCAGGTGGACGTCGCGGGCCGCCAGGACGACCTGAAGCGCCGCGCCCGGGCGAGCGTGGACGACATCCTGACAATCCCGCTGCTCGCCGGCGAGAACCTGTCCGGCGACGACATCCGCCGCGAACTGGACAACAACGCCCAAGGCATCCTGGGCTACGTCGTGCGCTGGATCGACCAGGGCATCGGCTGTTCCAAGGTGCCGGACATCAACGACGTGGGGCTGATGGAGGATCGGGCGACCTGCCGGATCTCCAGCCAGCACATTGTCAACTGGTTGCATCACGGTGTCGTCAGCGAGGACCAGGTGCGCGAGACCATGCAGCGCATGGCGGCGGTCGTGGACCGGCAGAACGCGGACGACGAGAACTATCTCGACATGGCGCCGGACTTCGAGGACAGCGTCGCCTTCCAGGCGGCATGCGACTTGGTGTTCAAGGGATTGACGCAGCCCAACGGTTACACCGAGCCGGTACTGCACGCCCGGCGCCGGGAAGCCAAGGCGCGAGCGGATGACGCGGTGAAGTAAGTGCCGCTCACGATCCTCGACTACGACCACGACCGCGATTGGGAGGCGGTCAAGCGCATCCACCACGAGGTCGGTTGGCTTGACGACGAGGACGACGCCAAGGAATTCGAGCACCTGGCCCGGTGCTTCGACGGCGTCGTGTTCCCACTCGACGGCGAGGCTGAATGCGCCGTGTTCACTGCCCCGGGCGCCATGCGTTACCTCGAAACGGACGTTCACATGACCGCCGTCGCCGGCGTGACGACGAGCCGGGTGGCGCGCAAGCTCGGCGCCGCCAAGAGACTGACTGCCCATGCGCTTGCCAGGGCGGCCGATGCCGGTAGCGAAATGGCGGCGCTCGGCATGTTCGACCAAGGGTTCTACAACCGCTTGGGGTTCGGCAACGGCAGCTACGTGAACCGGATTCGCTTCGATCCGGCGACGCTCACTGTGGACGTTCCTTTTCGCTCGCCCAAACGTATCGGCCGCGACCAATGGCCCGACGTACACGCCGCGATGCACAATCGGCTGCGCGGTCACGGCGGTTGCCTGCTCAACATCCCCGAAATCGCGCGCTACGACATGGCGTCGGTCGGCAGGAAGCTGATCGGCCTTGGCTACTACGACGGCCCTGGGGACACGCTGTCCCACTTCTTTTGGGGTGAGGCCGATGGCGCGAACGGCCCCTACAGGATCTACTACTATGCCTATCAGACGTCGGCACAGTTGTTTGAGCTACTCGCGCTGATCAAGTCCCTAGGCGACCAGGTCTTGGTGTTCGCCATGGAGGAACCACCGGAGATTCAATTCCAGGACGTGCTCAAGCAGCCCTCCCGCAACCGCACGAGTACGCACGGCTCGAAGTACGCGGGCAGCCACGAGACGATCGCTTACTGGCAGGCGCGCATGCTCGATGTGCCGGCGTGTCTGGAGAAGACGCGTTTGGACGCGGAGCCGGTGACGTTCAACCTAGCCATGAGCGACCCGATCGAGGGGCACCTCGACGGCGCGAATGAATGGAACGGCTGCGCGGGCGACTACGTGGTCACGCTCGGCGAAGAGTCCGCAGCGGAAACGGGCCGCTCGCCGAGTCTGCCGACACTCAACGCCTCGGTCGGGGCGTTCACGCGCCTGTGGCTGGGCGTGCGCAACGCGTCGAGCTTGACGTTGACGGACGAGGTTGCCGGCGACGAGGCCCTTCTGCGGGCGCTTGACCGATCGTTGCGGCTGCCGCGACCGCACTTGGGGTGGGACTTCTGATCCGCGAGTGCGCCGGCGACGGGACCTGCCTCTGTGCTGGCCATCAACGGAGCGCAACGAACGCCTCGGTCGTGACACCAGCATCTCTGGCGATGCCATCCACGGAGGAGTGATGGTGAGATGTCTCTTCCGGGACCGTCTGGGACCGTAGTTGTTCGTCCGTCTGCGTCGCGAAATCGCCGATGGGAACCGCGTTGGTGCACTTGGTTGAGCCAAGCACTTGAAGGATGCGGACGACCTTCCGAGGTTCCAGGCCGGTACGGACGACATGGGTCATCACGCGACAGCTCCGGTCTGCGCGCCGACGGAATCTGTAGACATCGTTGGCTCGCCGTCATCGAGGATCGTGGTCGTATCAGCTGCCGTGGCAACGCCGGAGTGTGGCAACGGGAGGTCGAGACCCGTTGGGGCCGTGCGTGAAGGACAGGGGCGAGATGGTGCGCATGGAGTTTGCGCCCCACGCTCAAGGCGCTACGATTGTTGGAGAGCCGTTGGCCACCTTGCTGTGGTTCTACGGCGGGTTCTCTCGGGAGGTTCAGCGATGCGTCCATCGTTCAAAGTCATCGTTCAGCCGAGCTATTATGAAAGAGGCTGGCTCTACATACCGACCGCGTACGGCCACGACTTCCGCAGCGGTGAAATCAAGATCAGATTGCCCGAACGCGAGCTACCGGTTTACGCGGATGTCGACAAGGCACCAGGCCAGACGTGGACTCTGGGCGGTAGCGAGCTGCGCGACTGGTTCCGGGAGCAACTCCATGCGAAAGATGAGGTTCTTGTTCGAGTGCAAAGCACGTACTGCATTGATATTGCTCCGGTCTGACGTAGACGTGCATCGCGTTTGAAACACCCATCTGGCATCCGGTAACGCCACCCGCTTTACCGTTGGAGTCGGGTGTCCCAACTCGATCAGCAGCACGCAAGAGGAATGGGGCCGGGGGCTCTACCAATCTCCCGAAGGGCAAATCAGTAACGTCGACACTCTCCGCGCTCTTAGGCTGGTGCGCTGCGGATGCCGCGAACGCACTTGGTGTCCGACTTTTGATCCGATGCGGAAGGCCCTTGCCGATTGAGTGGGCGGCGTCCGGTATTACGGGGGGCGGTTGGTCGCGGGCCAGGCGTCACGAAACCGGGTCCAATCGCGTCCCCCACAGATCACTGAGGTGCCCTGAAACCGGATCCGTAGCGTCCACTGCTTCCTGCCGATCGCCGCGCCCTGATACGTTGAGTACTCGTCGTGCAGGTGCCGTCGTGGCACGACGATGAAGTCTGACCAACGTTGGTCGCGGTAAACCGCGAAGATATAGGTCAACTCGGGTGTGTCCGGCGTAGTGGTTTGTGTGATCGGCACGTTGAACCGCCCGACGTAGCACCGCTTCTGTTCCATTGCTCGGCTGGTTTTGACTTGAACACGAAGCACCTCGGACAGATCGCTCGCGATCAGGAGGTCGTCTCCCACATCGACTTCGGGTACCGCCACTTGCCAATGGCGAACGAGGAACTGAGAGATGACGGCATGTTCGCCGGCCTTGCCGGTGAAGAGGTCGCGGCGCGACATCACATCGCCGCAGGATCAAAGTGCGCAAGCTCCCGTTTGGGATCTAGGAACTCAAGCGTGCCGCTTTGCTCAAGTTCCTCGCGTCCAAGACCGGTGAGAATTTCCGCGATTGTCCAGCGCAACTCTTCCTTGCCTAGAATGGAGACGAAGTCCTGTCGCGTGTCGCAGCTGATATACACGCTTCTTGGCAGCGGGGCATCGTCGGCGCGCCGGTCTCCGAGCAACTTCCGGCTGCGTGGCTCGAGCTCGAACGTGCATCCTGTAGCCTGCGTGCCGACGTAGATGGTCATCTTGGTTGCGGACTCCATGCGCGGCCCCGACTGCGACGTCTCGTGAGTATACGCCGACCATCGATGCTGACCGCCTACTTGCGGGCCGCTTTTCCCGGTTACACTGCCTCCTGATGTTCGCTCGAGCCGCCCCCGTCTTTCCTGTTGGCGATGTCAACGTCGCCGTCAAGTGGTACGTGAACAAGCTCGGCTTCACCCCCGTCCACGTCAACGCAGACTTAAGTGGCGAGGCGAACTACGCCATCGTCAGACTCGGCGATGTCGAGATTCATCTGCTCCAGAACGGATTCGAGGGCGAGCCCGTGCGGAGCCCGGCCGAAGCCATGTTCACGATGCGCGGATCGATCGACGACGTCGACGAACTGTGCAAGCATTGCGTGGAATCGGGGCTGGTCTTTCTGCGCGAACTGGCGGATCAGCCTTGGGGCGCGCGCGACTTCACGGTGCTCGATCCGGACGGCAATCGGATCTGGATTGCCGTGTCATCGCGCGACTGAACCGCGCCCTCAAGTCTCTACCAGTTCTCCCCGAACGGCCGGATCGTCACGTCGAAACTCCATGCGCTCCTCGGCTGGTGTGCCAGGTGCCACACTTCGCCGGCGATGTCGGCGGGCTTGCAGTAGAAGTCGTCCGGACGGTCGGGCGACCGACGCCGGGTCCAGGCGAGGTCGATCACCGCATCGATGGCGACATAGCCAACGTGTACGCCCTTCGGTCCGAGCGAGCGTGCCATGGACTCGGCGAGGATGCGCTGTGCCGCCTTGGTGGGCGCAAAGCCGGCGAATGTCGGCTTGCCGCGATACGCGGCCGTGTTGCCGGTGCAGATGATGGCGCCGTGGCCGCGCTCCACCATGGCCGGTGCAAGAAGTTGACCGAGGCGCAGCAGCGCGAGGGTGTTCACGGCGAAGTTGCGCTCGAGGACCTCGGGCGCGATGTCCATGAACTCCCCGAAGGCACCACCCACCGCGTTGTGGACGACGACGTCGGCTGGGCCGAGTTCGTCGTTGACGCGCGCGACGACATGCGAGAGCGCCTCGCCATCGGTGACGTCGCAGGCGAAGGGGTGGGCGTTGGCCATCTCGTCGGCGAGTTCGTCCAAGCGCTCGACGCTGCGGGCCAGCATGGCCACCGCGTAGTCGCCCGCGAAACGGCGTACGATCGCCGCCCCGGTTCCCGGTCCGACCCCCGTTACCAAGCACACTGGCCTTGCCATCGCTATGCTGTCCCTTCTTCTCGCGACGAGGGCGCGTAGTGTGATGGAACTCAGCGGCGATTGGGAGAACCAGAACGGCTCCGTGCTCAGCATCGGCCGGATCGAGGATGGCGCGTTCAACGGCCGTTTTGTCTCCGCGAAGGGTCGAGCAGCGAGGGACCGGAGCTATCCCGTGGCCGGCGTCGCCAACGGGTCGTTGGTGGCGTTCGCGGTGAACTTCGCCGACGGAGACGACAACTTGTGCTCCATCTCCAACTTCACCGGTCGCGTGGAAGACGGCGTCCTGCACACCGTCTGGGTGCTGGCGCGAGCGTTCGAGGACAGTGAGCGGACCAAGGCGACGCAGCCGTGGAATACCTTCCTCGTGAATGCCGACCGCTTCGAAAGGCGTCGCTAACGGTGCGGCGTGGTATGTTCGACGCGGGTTTTGATCCAGGGAGCTAAGAATGGCCGACGAGCCCGGCATCTTCGAGATCATGTACAACTGCCGCGCGATGCGGCGACTGAAGCCGGACCCCGTGCCGGAGGAGTTGCTGCTGAAGCTCGTCGATGCCGGCAACCAGGGGCCGACAGGCTCCAATGCGCAGGGCGTGCGCTGGATCATCGTGCGCGACGCGGAGCAGCGGGAGAGGCTCGCCGAACTCAACAAGGCCGCAGTGACGCGCTACGCCGCCCCGGACTCGGGGCGTGCCGCGGCGCTGCCGCACCAGGCCACAGACAAGCGCATCCGCATGCTCGACGCCGTGCTTTGGCAAGCCGAGCATATGCAGGACATTCCCGCACTCGTCATCGCCTGCTACGAGTTCCCGCAGCCTGTCGCCGGCCAGTCGGCGGGCGGTGGCGGCTCCGTCTGGCCCGCCGTCCAGAACCTGTTGCTGGCGGCCCGCGCCCTTGGGCTCGGCGCCGCGCCGACGACGTTGGGGCTGTCCAACCGCGCTGCGGCCCGCGAAGTGCTCGCCTTGCCGGACAACATGGAAGCGTACTGCCTGATCCCCGTCGGGTACCCCATGGGCAGATTCGGCCCGGTGACGCGGTTGCCTGTGGAACAGACCGTGCGCTGGGACCGCTGGGATTAGCCACCACCCCGACGAGATAGCGCCATGCCGAACGGCGTGACGGCAAGGACCGCAGCGCCGCCTGCTCCTCGCGGCAAGGTCTCGCTCGGCACCAAGCTCGCGTTCTCGAGCGGCGCGCTCGAAGAGGCGATGATCGGTGCCGCCGGCATTGCCACGATGGTGTTCTACAACCAGGTCCTCGGCGTCGATCCGTGGTTGTGCGGCATGGTGTTCTTCGTTGCGAGCGTCGTCGACGCCGTCTCCGATCCCCTTGTCGGTTCGCTAACCGACAACTTCCACTCCCGCTGGGGGCGTCGCCACCCGTTCATGCTGCTCGCGGTCCTGCCGCTCGCCCTGGCCTTCTACCTGATGTACGCGCCGCCAGCGGACTTGAGCGAGTTGCAGTACTTCTGGTGGTTCCTCGGCACGATGGTACTGCTGCGGCTCGGCAAGACGTTCTACGCGATCCCCCACGATGCACTCGGTGCCGAGTTGACCGACGACTACCACGAGCGTACTTCCGTGTTCGGCTACAACTCGGTGGCGGGCTTGGCGGCTAGCGCCGCGCTCGGCGTTGCCGTCCTCGTGGTGATCTTCCCGTCCACGAGCGAGTACGAGAACGGCCTCCTGAATCCGGACCAGTATCCGGTACTCGCCCTGTTCGGCGCGGCGTGGATCGCGGTGACGCTGTTCATCTGCGTCATCGGCACGCGGAATCAGATCCCTAACCTCCACCGCGTCGATCGCGAGAAGGTGCGCGTCGCAGCCTATTTGAGCGACCTGTTCGTGCTGATCAAGAGTCGCTCGTACATCTCCGTCTGCGCCGCCTGGTTGGTGATGGCGACTTCCGGCGGAATCCTCGCAGTTGTCGCGACGTACACATTCATCTACTGCTACGAGCTTTCCACCGAGACGCTGACGTTGCAGCGCTTCGTCGCCATCCCGGGAATCCTGGTGGCCATACCCCTTGCGAGCTACTTGACACGCGTACTCGACAAGAAGATGACCGTGGTCTACACCTGCATCGTCTGCGCGACCTTCGTCGGCCTGCCCCACTTCCTGCGCATGATCGGCGCCTTCCCCGACAACGACTCGGTGTGGCTGGTCCCGATGCTGTTCGGCAGCTTGCTGATCGGGCTGCTCGCGCTGCCCGTCGTGCCGATCGCCATAGACTCGCAGTTGGTCGATGTCGCCGACGAGTTCGAGTACAAGACCGGGCGCCGCGCCGAGGGCGTGGTGTTCTCCATCCGCTCCTTCGCGATCAAGGCGACGGTCGGCATCGGTGGCCTGGTCGGCGGGTTCGGATTGGAGATCATCGACTTCCCGGAGGACGCTTCCGCCGAGACCCTCACGCCAGAGGTGTTGAATGGACTCCTGTTCATGACCGGCCCGTTGTACTGGATCATCGTGTTCAGCGGCATGCTGTTCATGGCGCTCTACAATCTCAACCGCACGCGGCACGATGAGATCATGGCGGTTCTCGAAGTGCGCCGAGCGGCACGCCAGGATCCTCAGGCCGCCGCTGGCGTGGGGACGTAGCAACGAAATGCGGGTTTGGGACGTCCATCCCGGCTACCTCGACCGTCAGCGCCTGCTTGGCGAGCACCGCGAACTGCACGGTGTCGTGGCCGTCACGACCCGTGGCCGGAACGGCTATGCCGCGCACCCGGAGACGAAGCGCTGGTCGGGTCTGGGTTGGGCTTGCACGATGCGCCATCGCCTGCTGGCGGCGGAGATGGCGTTCCGCGGCTATCGCGATCGCACGCCGTTGCGGCTGCGGCGGGCTCCAGGTCGATGGCCGACGACATTCGTCGACGAACCAGTCGTGCAGTTCGGCTTGCTCGCGGATAAGTACGCGGAAGAGCGGCGGGGCCGGATTCCGTTGCCGAAGTCGGCGCAGGAACTGTGGGCCCAGCACAAGTACTCCGTGCTGGCACGAAGCCAGGCGGTATACCGGGACCTCGGTGTTCGCGTAAGCACGCTGCCGCGTGCCGAGATGGCCGAACTCGCCGTCGAACTCGTAGGCTGGCTGCGAAAACCACCTTCGGCCGGGAATATGCGCAACGCCCTGCAGCACATGTGGGGCCATGTAGAGACCGCACCGGGCAGTTTCGAGGGCTGCTCGCCCGGGACGGCGTTGAAGCGAGTCCAGCGCGCGGCCTTGTCGGAGAACAACCGCTACCTCCTCGAGCAGACCGCCCTGACCGAACTCGGTCCCTGGATGTAACCTTCGCGGCAACGGGGCGCGCGGGAAGACCATGATCAAGAACCTGTCCCGCTGGGTGGCGGGCATGGCGGCGCTCGGCATGGCGACGCAGTCGATGGCCCAGGCCGACGGCCGTTGGGAAGGCCACATCGAGATCCCCGGCGCACCACTGCATGTGAAGATCGCGCTCGAGCAGGATGCCGACGCGTGGCAAGGGACCATCGACATCCCGGCGCAAGGGGCCGTGGCACTGCCGCTGTCCGGGATCGCGGTTGGCACTGCGGACGACGATGGGCAACGCGTCGAGTTCGCCATCCGCGGCGTGCCCGGACAGCCGACGTTCCGGGGTCGCCTTGAAGGCGGCGAGATCCGTGGGCGTTTCGAGCAGGCCGGCGCCAGCTTCCCATTCCGTCTGGGCCGGCAAGCGGTGGCGTTGGCGCGCCCGCAGGAGCCGCGCCCGCCGTTCCCGTATGCGAGCGAGAACGTTCGTTTCGAGAGCGGCGCGGTGCGGCTCGCCGGCACGCTGACCATTCCGCCGGGCGAGGGCCCGTTCGTCGCCGTCTTGCTGATCTCGGGGAGCGGCCTCCAGGATCGTGACCAGACTCTCTTCGGGCACAAGCCGTTCTGGGTGCTCGCCGACCACCTGAGCCGCGCCGGGATCGCGGTGTTGCGCGTGGACGATGCCGGCACGGGTCAATCCGAAGCGCATCCGAGTCCGCCGACGCTCGAGGATTTCGCCGCCGATGCCGATGCCGGGGTCGACTTCCTGCGTGCCGACGCCCGCATCGGCACCGTGGGGCTGATCGGCCACAGCGAGGGCGGCGCGGTGGCGCCCCTGTTGGCGAGCCGCCGCGACGACATTGGCTTTGTCGTGCTGCTGGCGGCACCGGGCGTCCCGGGCGACGAGCTGATGCGCCGTCAGAACGAGCGTATCTACGCGGCCCTCGGATTCGGCGCGAATCGCCGCGACCGACTGCTGGGCTTACTGGACCGGCTCTTCGCGATGCTCAAATCGGATGCGTCGGTCACCACGGCGACACCGCAGGTCGAAGCCATCGTCCGGGAACAGATGCAAGCCAACGGTGTGCCGCCCGCGGAGCAACAGGACGCCCAGGTGAGTGCGGCGGCGGCCCAGGCTCTTGCGCCCGCGATGCGAGCGTTCCTGCGATACGACCCGCGACCGGCGTTGACGCGCACGCGCGTCCCGGTGCTGGCGCTGAACGGCGAGCGCGACGTTCAGGTGGATGCGGAGCAGAATCTGCCCGCGATCCGGGCAGCCCTTGCCGACGCGGACAACGGCGACGTGGAGACGCATCGGCTGCCTGGCTTGAATCACCTTTTCCAGACGGCAGTTTCCGGCCTGCCGAACGAGTACGGCGTGCTCGAAGAGACCATGGCGCCTTTGGTTCTGGATGGCATCCGGGACTGGATCCTCGCGCGGGCGGGCCGGTGACACGGAGGCGAAGTGCCTTGCGGTCGCTCTTGGCGGTTGCCGCGATCACGTCGGTACCCGTATGCGCGGTCTGCCCGGAGGCCCTGCCGGCCCCAGGTCTCGAGCAGATCCACTCCGTCGGCTGGGGCATGGATCCGCGCAATACGCGCCATCAAGGGCCCGCGCGGACGCGCATCGACGCGGCCAACGTCTCGAGCCTCGCCCTGAAATGGTCGTACGCGCTGGCGTCGGAGCAGTCGCGGTCCATGCCCTTGGTCACCGAGGACACGATCTTCGTCGGCGACGCTGGCCGCGGACTCGTCGCGCTTGATCGCGAGACCGGCTGCGTCCGTTGGGAGTACCCCCTCGAGGACCAGATCGGCAGCGCCATATTGCATCAGCGGACCGGCGATGGCGTCGCCCTATATTTCGCCGCTCGCAACGACGGCCTGTTCGCCGTTGACGCGCGTGACGGTACGCTGCTGTGGCACGACGAGCCGGATGGGGTCGATCCGATCCCCTTCTATTCGGGGACGCCGCTCGTACACCGGGGCACGCTCTACGTGCCCATCTCGTCCTTCGAGATCGGACTGTCCGCCATTCCCTTCTACGGCTGCTGCGAGACGAGCGGCGGTTTCGCCGCAATGGACGCCGCCACGGGCAACACGCGCTGGTACCTGCGCACCATCGAGGAAGCGGCCAAGTCGACGGGCCGGCACTGGCTGGTCGTCGACAAGCGGGGTCCGTCCGGAGCGCCAGTGTGGGGTGCGCCAATGCTCGACGCGGGGCGGGGTTTGGTGTTCTTCGGCACCGGCCAGCACTACAGCCACCCGACGACGGACACGAGCGACGCCATCTTCGCGGTGGATGCAGCGACCGGGGCGCGCCGCTGGGTCCGGCAGTTCACGGCCAACGACGCCTACAACATATCCTGCGACTTGGCGCCGGCGCACCCGAACTGCCCCGATCCGCTGGGTCCGGACTTGGACTTCGGCGCACCGCCCGTGCTGGCGACGCTGTCCGACGGCAGCGAGGCGGTGATAGTGGGGCAGAAATCCGGCGACGTCTACGCCCTGCGACCGGACGACGCGGCGTTGCTCTGGCAGGCCAAGCTCGGTCGGGGCGGCGCGCTCGGCGGCGTGCACTGGGGCATCGCCTTCAACCCGGCGGAGGGACTCGTGGTCGTGCCCATCAGCGACATCGATGCCGGGCGCATGACCGGACCGGGCGTGCCGAAGCCCGGCGTGTATGCGCTCGCGGTGGACGACGGCGAACTCGCCTGGTCCCACGAGCGGGCGTCGCGCTGCGAAGCCAGGGTCTGCTGGGGCGGCGTTTCGGCCGCCATCACCGTCACCGACGAGGTCGTCTTCGCCGGGATTCTCGACGGCTTCGTCGGGGCGCTCGACGGCCGCACTGGCGACCTGCTGTGGTCCTTCGACACGTGGCGCGATTTCGACGCCGTCAACGGAACCGCGACCGGCGGCGCCTTCGACGCCCACGGCCCGATGGTGGCCGACGATCTGGTCATCGTCACATCCGGCTACGGCAGCTTCGGGCAACGCGGCGGCAACGCGCTCCTCGTGTTCGGACTGGCTCCGTGAACGATGCCGCCCGGAAGTCCGGGTTGGGCCGCCGGCTGGTCGCGGCCGCCATAGACTTCGTGATCGTCGGCGTCGCCGGCTTGGTGCTGGTTATCACCACCGGGGCGTCCGAGGATGCCGAGGACTACGCCGGCAACATCCCGGCGCGGATCGTGGCGTTCGGCTTCCTGACCTATTTTCTCGTCAACGGGCTGCCGCTGTGGCGGCGCAGCCAAACGGTAGGCAAGGCGCTTCTCGGCCTCGTCGTGGTGGCGGCCGGTACCCAGACGCAGGCACCGCTCTGGCGTCTCGTCGCGCGTGCGCCCTTCTTCATGGCGCTCTACGGTGTCTTCCTTGGCTGGCCCGGGCTGATCGCCCTCGTCGACCAAGGCTTCATCTTCGGCGCCAAGCGCCGCTGCCTGCACGATCTCATCTGCGGCACCGAGGTCGTTCGTCGGGACGAGTTGCGGATGACCGCGTAGACTCCCGATGCTGTCGGCCGGGTCGGGACACGAGGACAAGATGATCACGAGCATGCCGCGGGTCGCGATCGCGACGCACGATTTCGAGCGCTGCGTTGAGACCTTTCGGCGAGATTACGGCCTTCCCGTGATCGACCTGTCGCCCGGCAGCGTCGAGAGCCTCGGTGCCAAACTCGCGATGTGCGTTCCCTCGGGCGGCAGCAACATCGAGCTGATGTCGCCGGCCGACCCCAAGGCGCCCCTGTCGCAAAGCCTGTCCCGCTTCCTCGAGCGACGCGGCGAAGGGTTGTTCGCCATGATGCTCGAAGCCCCGGACCCCGACCGGGAGGCCGTTGGCCTCGCTGAGCGGGGCTTGAACGTGCTGCCGCGGATGGCCGGCGCCGGTGGTCGCGATGTGCACCCGAACTCGACGGATGGCGTCCTGATTCGCGTCTACCCGGTGAAGTCGTTCGCGGGTGAAACGTCACCGAGCAAAAGCGGCCTTTCCGGCATCATGCGGGTGATCGTGGCGGTCGGTGACCTGGACCACGCGCGGCGCGTCTACGAAACCGGCTTCGGGCTGCCGTGCGATGCTGCGTACGACGACGATATGCGCGGCGTGCGCGCGATCATCTGCCGACCACCGGCCGGCGGGGTCATAGAGTTCGTGACGCCAACGGACGCGGATCGGCCGTTTGCGGGAGACATCGCCAAGTTCCTCGAAGATCGTCCGGGGCTCTACGCTCTCGTTCTGCACGGCGACTTCAGTCGGGACTCGGACACCGTGTTCGGTGCGCGCATTCTCGTCGAGCGCGGAGAGCGCGGCTAGCGTTCTTGAGCGCGTCGGACCTCGACGGTACGCGGACGTCGTCGCCCACACCAAAAGCGAACATCGCCCATTTCATTCGTGTCGGCCGACCGCGAACGAAACATCGCCCATTTCATCCGGAACCGGTGGTGCAGGCTCGGCCTTCGGCGTGATTTGGCGTTGCACGCGGCGAGGTCGACGAGGGGTTGCCCACCCCTTGCCCACCGCGCCTCTTGGATCGAAGGGGATCGGCGCCATGGACAAGGCGTGGACAACCCCGCCGGCGCCGTGCCACGCGCCGACGCCGGCCCGCGTACTACCCGTCAACGACACGACCCGCAGGGGGGGCAGTTTTCAGTGTCGCCACCGGGTCATACATGGTCCGCCCGCATTGCAACGAGTGGGATTCCGCGATGCGGTAGATCAGTTGCAGGCATACATTCGGCCTCTCGTCGGGAGCGGTCGGCTCCCCGGCCCTGATGAACTCCGCCCACGCCCGCCTCATCAGTTTTGCGGTCTCGAAGACCCAGACCCGCTGAAGGCTCCCGGCGTGTCGGTCCGACCTGTACCGCCATCACTTCGGCTCACCCAGTGCAACTCGGCGACCTTGGCCGCCTTGGCGCATGCCCCGCTCTACCGAGCCGGGCCAGTGATGGCCGGAAGCGAGCTTCCGGCCATCGACAACCTCCTCGTCATTGGCGGTGCCGTGTCACCCGCAGGGTCGCAGCGAAGCGGAGAAGCCGCGCGAGCGGCTTGACACGGTGCCGCCAATGACGTCCCCGGCCCGAGGTTCACGCCGCCCTCCCGGCGTGGTCGGCGTCGAACGCCGCTCCCCGCGCCAGCACCGCCCACGCGGTGCGCGCGTTCTTGTTCGCCAGCGCCACCGCCGCGATGTTCCCGCCCCGACGGTCCCGCGTCGCGACCGCCCACCGGCTGCGCCGGTCGGCATGCCGCGGCGCAGTGCGCAGCGCGGCCCGCGCGCCGTGGATCAGCAGCGTGCGCAGGTACCGCTCCCCGCGCTTGCTGATGCCGAGCAGCGTCGGCCGTCCGCCAGTGGACCGCTGCCGCGGCACCAGTCCGAGCCACGCCGCCATCTCGCGGCCGTTGCGGAACTCCCCGGCTTCCCCGACCGACGCCACCAGCGCCGTCGCGGTCAGCACGCCGATCCCCGGGATCGCCATCAGCCGCCCGCACGCCGGCGTCCGCCGCGCCACGCCCGCGAGCTGCGCATCGAACATCGCCACCCGTTCGTCCAGGCGCCGGAACTCGTCGCCCAGTTCCCGCAGCAGCGCGCGGCCCTCGACCGGCAACTCGTTCTCCGCGTCCTCCAGCACCTCCGCCAGCCGGCGCAGCAAGGCCCCCTTGCCGCGCGGCGACTCGATGCCGTACTCCAGCAGGAAGCCGTGGATCTGGTTGCCCTGGGCCGTGCGGTTGCGCACCGCCATCTGCCGCGCGCGGTGCACCTGCTGGACGTGCTCCTGCGCCGCCGCCTTCACAGGCACGAACCGCATCCCCGGCCGCGCCGACGCCTCCGCGATCCCGTCCGCGTCGTTGACGTCGTTCTTGTTCGACTTCACGTACGGGGCCGCGAACTGCGGGTTCATCAGAACCGCGCCGTGGCCGAGGCGCGCCGCAAGACGCGCCCAATGGTGGGCGCCGCCGCAGGCCTCCATCGCAACCGTGCATCCCCGCGGCAGCAGCGCCAGATACGATTGCAGGCCGGCCCGGCGCAGCCGTTTGCGTTCCACCACCGCTCCCGCGGCGTCCACCGCCGTCACGTGGAACACCTTCTTCGCGAGGTCGATCCCGACCCGTGCTACCTTGTCCATGGTCCGCTCCGTTGTCGTTTGATGAGACCCCGTCATTCTGGCCTCCGAGGCCGTGCCGAATGAAGCGGGGCGGACCATCCCATCAGTTTTCGATGTCCCTTTTCGACGCGGCCCGTGGTCATGGCGAGGTCGGACCAACCGGGCATTCGCGGCACGGCGTCGGCCGGGCTGGGCTGCATGAAAAGGGCGATGTTCCGCTGCAGCGCGTGGAC
>JAPOVK010000036.1 GCA_026708185.1 Gammaproteobacteria bacterium
GGCGTCTCGCGAACGGCATGAAGAGCCTGGCGGCGCGATTCGCGCGCTGCGTGAATCGGGTGTTCGGGCGCAAGGGGCGCGTTCTGGCGGGGCGCTTCCACCACGTGCTGAAGCGCACGCCGACGGAGGTGCGTCGTGCGCTGGCGTACGTTCTCCTGAACGCGCGCAAGCACTACCGGCAGCGCCGCCGCCGAATCCCGCCGGTGGTGCTGGACGGCGCGAGTTCCGGTCTGTGGTTCGACGGCTGGAGGGGGCGGGGTCCGCCGGCGGGCCGCTACGCGGACGCGGGCCGCGAGCCCGAGGTGGCGGCCCCGCGGACGTGGCTGCTGTCGAAGGGCTGGCGGCGGATCGGGCTGGTGGATCCGGCGGAGGTGCCGGGGGGCTGACCCCTCGCCGACGGCGCGGTGCTTGCCGTGTGGAGTGGCGACTGAAAACTGCACACTTTCGGGGACGTCGTTCGAGCGGTTTCGAAGGCGACCTCGTCGTGCCGTGTGACGCGCAGCGGTCTGATGCGCACGCATGCCGGTAGCTGTTGCCCCAGGGTGTTGACGATGCGGCAGCGGTGCAGCGGGCGGTCGATCGGCGCTGCGGCAATGGCTCGTCGCCGAGCACGCCGCGCCACTCCCATCCGCTCCAATGCCGTGCCGCGGGAGCGGTCCGTCATGGCGAACTGTTGACGCCGGCGCACCGCGGTTTGACGGACGTGCGGCAAGTGCAGTAAACAGTCCGGTCAGATGACCTACTGCCTCGCGATCTCAGTGGACCAGGGTCTGGTCTTCGCGTCCGATTCGCGGACCAACGCTGGCGCCGACCAGATCAGCACCTACAGCAAGATGCACCGTTTCGGCGCCAACGGCGAGCGCACGCTCGTGCTGCTCTCGGCCGGGAACCTCGCCACCACGCAGAGCGTGGTCGCCGCCATCGAGCGGGACATTCGCGTCGAGGCGAAGCGGAACCTGATGAACGTGGAGGACCTGGGCGCGGCGGCGGAGTACATAGGTGGCATCAGCGCCGAGGAGCAGCGCAAGCATCGTTCGGGGCCCACCAGCGAAGGCTTCCAGCCGGAAGCGTCGTTCATCCTCGGCGGCCAGGTTCGCGGCGGACCCGCGGGGATCGAGCACATCTACCCGGAAGGCAACTTCGTGCGCGCATCGCCCTCGACGCCGTTCCTGCAGATCGGCGAGGTCAAGTACGGCAAGCCCATCCTCGACCGGATCATCAGCAACGACACGACCCTCGACGCCGCGCTCAAGTGTGCGCTGGTATCCATGGACTCCACCATGCGCAGCAATGCGACGGTCGGGCCGCCCGTGGAATACCTCGTCTACCAGGCCGACACCTTCGCCCGCGGCACCTACGATGTGCTCGAAGAGGATGCGCCCTACCTCCTCGAACTGCGCCACGCCTGGTCGGACAATATCCGCATCGCCTTCGAGAGTCTGCCGAGCGCGCCGACAGTGATCGGCGCCGACGCCACCGTGCGCCACATCTGAACCGGCTCCCCGGGGAACGCCTGATGTAGTATTCCTGCGGCCGTTGTCGACCGAACAGCGAGGTCTTAAGTTCATGAAACGAATCGCGAGCGCCCTGGTTCGCCGCATCCTGGGGCCGGTGGCCGCCGCCACCGAACTGCCGTTCACGATCGTCCTGCCCGATGGTTCCTCGATTGAGGGCGGAGACGACGGTGGCGGCAAGCGTGTGGTCGCGCATTTCAAGACCCTGCGTTCGGCCTGGCGGACCCTCGCATACGGTCACATCGGCGTGCTCGAATCCTATTTCGACGGCGACGTCGACATCGATGGCGATCTGCGGGAGATCATGGCCATCGGCTTCGACTCGGGGTTCGACCATTCAGCCGGGCTGCTGGTCTCCATCCGCAATCGCTGGCATGGACTGCGGTTCAACAACCGCACCGGCGCGAGTCCCAAGGAGAACGCGCGCTTCCATTACGGCCTCGGCGCCGAGTTCTACTCCAAGATGCTCGACGAGCCCTACCTCATGTACACCTGTGCGTACTACGAGGATCCGGGCAAGAGCGTGCTCGATGCGCAGATCGCCAAGATGGAACACGTTGCCCGCAAGGTCCGCCTCACACCGGGCGAGCAGGTCATCGACATGGGCTGCGGATTCGGCGGCTTCATGTTCTACGCGGCCGAGCAACACGGGGTCCACGTCACCGGCGTCAACACCACGACCGAACAGGCAGATTGGGTGAAGGCGAAGATCGCGGCCCATGGTCTGCAGGGCCAGCTCACCATGCACGAGGCGGACGTCCGCCAAGGCTTCGGCAGCTACGACAAGGTTGTCTCCATCGGCGTCCTCGAGCATGCCGGTCGGCACCAGTTGCGCGAGGTCATCCGGGCGCACGCCAATGCGTTGAAGCCGGGCGGCCTGGGCCTGATCCACTTCATCGGCCATGTCGCTGACCGCTCGACCGATTTCTTCATCCGCAAGTACATCTTTCCCGGCGGCTGGATTCCGAGCCTGTCGAAGGCGCTCGACGCGATGGAAGCGGAAGGTCTTGAGATCCTGGACGTGGAAAACCTGCGCCGCCACTACGCGCTGACGCTCGACGGGTGGACTGAGAAGTTCGACGCCAATTGGCCGGCCATCCAGGCCATGGATCCGGGGCGCTTCGACGAGCGCTTCCTGCGCATCTGGCGCACGTATCTCATCGGCTGCGCGGAGATGTTCCGCGCCGAGACCAGCCAGACGAACCTGTTCCAGGTGGTTTTCAGCAAACCCAACGTCAACGTCGAGAACTACCCGATGACGCGGCGGCATCTTTACCGAGAGCCTTCAGCCGGGGAGCGCGAGGGGCTAGCCCCTCGCAAGAAAGACCCGGTGCGGGCGATGGGCGAACAAGCCGCCGGATGACGGACCCCCACAGGGACCACGCGCGCAGGGCGCGCGCGTTCGCCGACGCGTTGGCCGAGGCCGGGCGGCACGACGGTGCCGTACGCTCGCTCGACAAGCCCCTGTCCAACCTGTTCCGCGACCGCGAGGTCAAGCAGCGCGGACTGCCCGCTGGCGATCTCGTGCATGTGCTCGCGGTGGACGCGGCGGCGAACCGCGTGGAAGTCGAAGGCATGATTCCCTACGACGCGTTGCTCGATGCGACGCTCGCTCACGGCACGGCGCCGCGCGTGGTGCCCCAGCTCAAGTCGATCACGGTCGGCGGTGCCGTGGCCGGAATCGGGATCGAGGCAACCTCGTTCCGCCACGGGCTCGTGCACGAAACAGTGCTCGAAGTGGACGTCGCTTTGCCCGACGGGCGCATCGTCACCTGCACGCGCGACAACGAGCACAGGGACCTCTTCCTCGGCATGCCAAACAGCTACGGGACCCTGGGCTATGCCACACGGCTCGTCATCGAGACCATGCCGGTCAAACCGTACGTGGAAGTCACCCATCGCCGCTTCTCAAGGCCGGAAGCGCTCTTCGAGGCGGTCGGGGAGTCCTACGACGCCGACTTAGACTTCCTCGACGGCGTCGCCTTCTCGCGCAACGACTTGGTGCTCTCCGCGGCGCGCTTCGTCGACGATGCCCCGTACACGAGCGACTACACCTACGAGCGCATTTACTACCGATCGCTGCGCAACGGAGACACCGACTATCTGACCGCTCAGGACTATTTCTGGCGTTGGGATACCGACTGGTTCTGGTGTTCCAAGAACATGGGCGCCCAGCACCCCCTGGTGCGGCGATTGCTGGGACGGGAACGCCTCAACTCGCGGTTCTATCAACGTGTCATGCGCTGGAACAGCCGCTGGCGGCTGCTCGAAGGTGTCGAGCGGCTCGGCGGCTACCGTCGCGAGTCGGTGATCCAGGACGTCGACCTGCCTTTCGAAACGGCCCGGGAGTTCCTGGCTTGGTTCATCGAGGAAATCGGCGTTCTGCCGGTGTGGATCTGCCCCGTGCGTGACCGTGCCGGCTCGGACGACACGTCGCCGCTCTTCCCCGCACCGGGCGAGCGCTACGTGAACTTCGGCTTCTGGGACACGCTGCGGTTCACGGCCGGCTATCCGACCGGGCACTTCAACCGCAAGGTCGAGCGGGCGGTGGCGGAGCTTGGCGGCATCAAGTCGCTGTACTCGTCGTCCTTCTACGACGCGGAGGAATTCGACCGCATCTACGGCGGGCCGGCCTACCGGGAACTGAAACGCCGCTACGACCCGACCGGTGCTCTGGGGGAACTCTATGCCAAGTGCGTACGCGAGCGCTGACGTGCGACCGCCCAAAGGCAGGGATTTCGCTCGGGCGGTCAAGGCGATCGTGCTGGGCGGTGCGCTGCTGGCAAGCATCGGTGCCCGGTCCGACGACGGCCTCGCCGCAGCCGAGGAGGCCTATGCCGAGGGCCGCTTTCTCGAATCCGCCGAACTTGCCGAAGCACTGGGAACATCCGACGGCCACACCCTGGCGGCGATGTGCCTGGCCTTGCAGGCAGACTATCTCGCCGCGGAGGAAGACAAGCCGGACCTGGTGGCGCGCGCCTTGACCTTGGCCGACGAGGCCATTCGCCTCGATCCGGACAACGCGGACGCCTACCTGCAGTCGGCCCGCGCGATCGGCATTCATGCCGGGATCATCGGCAACTTGCGGGCGGTTCGCCAAGGTCTCGCTGCCAAGACGCACGACCTGGTCCTGGCCGCACTCGAGCGCGCGCCGGACGAACCCGAGGCGCACCTCGGCCTGGCCGGCTGGCATGCCGACATCGTCGCCGCGGGGTTCATTGCCCGGGCGATGTTCAAGGACGCGAACAAGGCGGATGCGGTCAAGCACTACGAGCGGGCTCTGGAACTGGCGGGCGACTCGAAGCTGGTGCGGCTCGAGTACGCGCGGCGGCTGCCGAAGCTCGACCGCAAGGGCGGGCGCGAGCGGGCGCGTGCGCTCCTGTCCGAGGCGTCGGCGTCCCCGGTGGGCGACTTCCACGACGGGCTTATCCACGAGGACGTGTTGCGGGAATTGGCGGCCCTCGAATAGACCGAACCGGGGCAGGCCGGTTCGCATCCGGCGCAGGCCGGTTCGCATTCGCCGGGTTAGAATCGGCACTTCCGCTATCCGCCCGGGCCTCTTCCATGGACAACGCGCCGAACGTATTCGACGTCGAACTGCCGTCGTTCCAGACCGACGTGGTGGAGCGGTCCCGGCAGATCCCGGTGGTGCTGCTGTTCTGGACGGACCAGGTGGCCCCGGCGGTCGAGACCAAGGCGACGCTGACCCGCTTGGCGGAGCAATACGGGGGCAAATTCGCACTGGCGCTGTCGGACATCGCCAAGGACCAGACCTTGGCGCAGCAGTTGCGCGTACAAGGCATACCGAGCATCCGGGTCATCCGCGACGGCCAATTGGCCGAGCAGTTGGAGGGTCCGCAGGGCGAGAGCGTGCTGCGCCGCCTGCTCGACCAGTTGACCCAGTCGCCGAGCGACCGCCTGAAGGCGGACCTGGCGGGGCTCTTGGCAGCCGAGGACTACGACGGCGCGTTGGCGGTGCTGCAGGAGGCGATCAACGCCGAGCCGAACAACGCCGGGTTCAAGGTCGAGTGGGCCGACGTCCTGCTTCTGCAGGGCGATCTGGACGGCGCACGGACCGTGTTGGCGACGATTCCGGAGGGGACGGAGGAAAGGGAACGCCCGGCGACGCGCCTCGAACTGCTCGAGGAAGCGGCCTCGTGCGGGCCGCTTGCCGATGCGCTCGATGCCGACGACGGCGACCTCGAGGCGCACTATCGGGCGGCCGTCCTGCTCGCGGCCGAGCGGCGCTATCCGGAGGCCCTGGATCACGCCATGGCCATTCTCCAGCGCGACCGCGAGTTCCGCGAGGACGCCGGCCGGCTGACCATGATCCGCATCATGGCGTTGATGGGGCGAGGTTCCGAAATTGCCAAGCGCTACCGCCGGCGAATGTTCAATTTCCTGCACTGATGCAAGGCGAAATTCGCTTGGAAGCGTCCCTCGGCGGAAGTGGTCACTCACTTTATCACGCGATTTATGCACAATCGCCGCTCAATCGCTGTGGACCCATGTCAGAACGGCCCCATTTCTCGCCTACCGCCGAATTCTTTGATAACGTATTGAAATAACTTTAAAAATGGAGTGTTGACGAGCTTTTGAGCGGTTTTGATGCACAGGCCGCTCGACGACGACGCAGAGAGTTCGGGAGAGTTTTCCCAAGAGTTATCCACAGGGGATGAAGAGGAGCAGGGGGAAAAAGCGTGGCAGGGACAGCAGAAGCGGGGGCTGGCGGACCCCGTCGTGCGATGCTCGGTCTCACCGACATCGATGGTGTGCTGCGCGGCAAGTTCGTCAGCCCCGAGAAGTTCGAGAGCCTGATGACCAAGGACGGCGGATTTTGCGACTGCGTATTCGGTTGGGACATGGACGATGCGCTCTACGACGGCGGCGCCGTCACGGGCTGGCACACGGGGTTTCCGGACGCGCGCTATCGGCTCCTCGCGGCCACGGAGCGTGCGCTCGGCACGGACGGCACGCCCTATTTCATCGGCGAGTTCGCAAGCGCCGACGGCGGCGACCACCCGGTGTGCCCGCGGACGCTGCTGCGGCGCGTTCTCGACCGCGCCGCGCGGACGGGACTGTCCGCGCAGGCGGGTTTCGAGTACGAGTTCTTCGTCTTCGAGGAGAACGCGGCGAGCGTGCGTGACAAGGGCTATCGGGACATGCGCCCGATCACGCCCGGCAACTTCGGCTATTCGGTGCTGCGCGCGGCCACCAACGCGGACATCTTCACGGGCCTGATGGACTACTGCGCGGACTTTCGCATGCCGCTCGAAGGCTTGCACTGCGAGACCGGTCCGGGCGTCTGGGAAGCGGCACTGGCGATCGCCGACGGCATGGAGTCGGCGGATCGTGCGACCTTGTTCAAGACCTTCGCGAAGGTGTTCTTCCAGCAACGCGACCACATCGCGACGTTCATGGCCAAGTGGTCGATGGACTACCCGGGCCAAAGCGGCCACTACCACTTCTCCCTCCTCGACGACGATGGACGCAATGCGTTCGCGGGAGAAGACGTGCCGGATTCGGCGCGGTGGGCGCTGGGGGGACTCATCCACTACGTCCCCGAGTTCCTCTGCCTCCTCGCGCCCACCGTCAACAGCTACACCCGGCTGGTGAAAGGGGCTTGGGCACCGACGGCGTCCACCTGGGGCATCGACAACCGGACGGCGGCGTTCCGCTTCATTCCGGGAGACGACAAGGCCCAGCACATCGAGTGCCGGGTCGGCGGCGCCGACGGCAATCCCTATCTCGTCGCCGCCGCGACCATCGGCGCGGCACTGCTCGGCGTCGAGCGGCGGATCGAACCGCCGGAGCCGATCGCGGGCAACGCCTACGATGCCGAGGACGGCGTGGTGCCCGAGTGGCGCTTTGCGCCGACGCTGCGCGACGCGGCGAATCGCCTGTCGGACTCGGCATCGGCCCGGGAGTTGTTCGGCGAGGTCTTCGTCGAGCACTTCGTGACCACCCGCCTGTGGGAGTCGCGCGAAGCCGAGCGCCATGTCAACGACTGGCAACTCGGCCGCTACTTCGAGATCGTCTAGGCCACCCGGCCGCGCTTTGGGCATGGAACCGAACGCTGAGAGCGAGGCGCTTTCGCTGATCGCGGGATACGGCGACCGAGCCGACGTCGATGCGCCGCCGATGGGCCTTCGCCGAATGGTGGTGCTCGCGTGGCGCACGTGGCCGTACATTCGCCCGATGCTCCTCCACCTCATCGGACTCGTCGCGGTCATGCTCGCCGGCGGATTGACCGGCCTCGTCGGCGCATTCGTCGGCGTTGACCTCTTCGCCAACAAGGTCCTCGTCGGCGAGAAGCTGCAACCCCTCCAGGCCACCGTGCTCTTCGTCGGCGAGGAGTACGTGACGACCGATCCGGTGAAGCTTGCGGTCGAAGACGACACCGCAGGGGACGAGGACGCGACCATTGAGCCCGACCTCACCAAGGCGCAGCGTCGCACCGTGCGCAACCGGCTGGTGATCTGGGGCATCGTCGGCGCCGTTTTCGCGACCGCGGTCGGTTACGTCTTCTGGTACTACAGCACCTGGATCTGGCAGAGCATCAACCAGAACTTGCGGGTCGCGATGATCGAACGGGCGGAGTCTCTGTCGCTGAAGTTCCACGACTCGAGCCGTGTCGGCGACGCCATCTTCCGGGTCTACCAGGACAGCGCGATGATCGTGAACCTCATCCAGAGCGCGATCTTCTCGCCGCTGACCACGCTCTACGGCCTGCTCACGGGGATCGTGATCGTGGCCGCCTTCGATCCTTGGTTCGCCCTCCTCGTGCTGATGGTCGGCATTCCGACGGCTTACGTCATCGTCAAGTCGACGCCCCGGGTCCGTCGTCGCGCACTTGCCAATCGCGTCGCCAACAGCCGGCTCACGTCGCGCATCCAGGAGGCGTTCGGGGCGATCAAGGTGGTCAAGGCGAACCGCGCGGAGCGGCGCATATTCGATCAGTTCGACGAGGACTCGAAGGCAGCGCTCGACGCCGCCTACTTCCTGCGCCTCGACATGGTGCTGGTGACCCTGGTGGTGGCCGTGCTCGGGACGGGCTTGGTCATCGTGTCGGAATACATCATGGTCGGCTTCGTCATCGAGAACCGGGAGACCTTCGCGGGGGCGCTGCTGGCCGGTTTCGTGGGCTTCGTGGTCTGGAACTACGGTGCGGTGCAGATCGCCGGGCGCTTCGTGGGCAACCTGTCGGGGAGTGCACGGGGCCTGCTCGGCATCTGGATGCGCATGCAGGATCTGTTCATTGCCCTGGAGCGCGCCTTCTACCTGCTCGACCTGGAGCCGGAAATCACCGATCCCGACGATCCCGTGCCGTTTCCGGCGCCGGTCGAAGACGTGGCGTGGCGCGCCGTCCATTTCGGCTACGACGCCGACAAGGTCGTGCTTGCCGGGGTTGATCTCGAGGCGCGGGTCGGCACAGTGACGGCCATCGTAGGCGGCACGGGGGCGGGCAAGTCGACGCTGATGTCGCTCCTGCTCCGCCTCTACGACCCGGGGGCCGGTACGGTGTCGGTCAACGGCGTGGACATCCGGCACATGGCGGTCTCGGACTTGCGGTCGAACGTCGGCATTGCGCTGCAGAAGAACGTCCTCTTCGCGGCAACCGTGGCCGAGAACATCGCGTTCGGCACGCCCGACGCCGACCGCGCGGCTGTCGAAGCGGCCGCTGGAGTCGCCTGCGCCGATGAATTCATCCGCGCGATGGCGGACGGCTACGACACGGAACTCGGCGAGCGCGGCGGCAAACTCTCCTCGGGCCAGCGCCAGCGGCTGTCCATCGCTCGCGCGGTGGTGCGCGATACGCCGGTGCTCATTCTCGACGAGCCGACGGCGTCGCTCGATGCCCGTACCGAACAGCGCGTCCTTCGGAACCTGGCGGAGTGGGGCCGGGGACGGGTGATCTTCCTGATCACCCATCGCCTGTCGACCATCCGCAACGCCGACCGCATCGCGCTGGTGGAGGACGGCCGCATCGTCGAACACGGCACGCACGACGAACTGATGGCGGGTGTCGCCGGCCGGTACCGGGCGTTCGTCGATGCCGAGACCACCGGGCGGGCCGCCGCATGACGGAGACCCTGGCCACGCCTGCTCGAGCCGCACCGTCGCGGAATGGGGGTCAGAGCAAGACTCTCGCGCTGCTCAAGGAGGTGCTCGGCAGGAACCGTTTCGACGACCGCATCGACACCCAGCCGGACGTGACGACGGCGCAGGCGCTTGGGGTCATAGGGCGGAGCATCCGCCTGATCGCGGAGGCGAAGGGTCTGTTCGCGGCCAAGGTGGCGTTCGGGTTCGTAGCGGTCTTCCCCGCGTTGTTCCTGCCATGGATGGCGAAGATCCTGGTCGACAACGCGATTCTTGGGCAACCGTTCGGCATCACGGCGGTGAGCTACCCCCCGTTCATGGATCCGATCCTCGGCGCGGTCTACGGTCGAGACCCGCTGGGCATCGCCATGGTCCTCATGGTCATCTATTTCGCCCTGTTGATCGTCTTCGGCGGTCGCTCGGGCGCCACCGGCGCGGGCCTGCTCGAAGGACGCGATGCCGCCACGCAGGCGGAAAACCAGATCAGCGGCGGTTTGAGCCGGGTCGGCGGAGTGTGGGGTCTCGCCGAGTTCATGGTTCACGTGCGGCTGACGCAGACGCTGTCCAATCGCCTGCGCGCCCGGCTCTTCGACCGGCTGACGCACCTGCCCATGACTGTGCTGGACGACCAGCGGGCCGGGGACAGCGTCTACCGGGTGCTCTACGACACGCCGATGGCACCGGATCTCGCCTACCGGGTGACGTCGGAGCCCTTCTTCATGCTGCTCGGTGCCGCCCTCAACCTCTACATCCTGCAGTACTCATACGGCGAGGTGTCGCCGGAGTTGGTCTGGGTCGCCTGGGCGGCGGTCCCGATCGCCTTCATCACCACGTTCCCGTTCTCCGGGGCGCTGCGCCGGACGAACCAGAACAAGCGCGCTGCCGGTTCCGCGACGACGAACGCCATGGAGGAGTCCATGAGCAGCATCGCCGCGGTGCAGAGCCTCGGCGCCGGCGAGCAGGAGAAGGCGCGCTTCGCCGAGCGCAGCCAGGAGTCGTTCCTGCGCGAGCGCTACTCGATCGCGGTGATCATCGTCGCGGCGTCCGTTGCCGGGGCGGTGGGTGGCATTGCCGCCATCTACGTGACCATTCTCGTGTCCGACCGGATCATCGACGGCGTCATGACGGTCGGCGACTTCGCCGTGCTAATCGGCGTCTACTACGGCATCGCCGAGCCGGCGGGCTACTTCGGGGCGATCTGGATCAAGCTGCAGGAGACGGTGGCGGCGGCCCGGCGGGTGTTCTTCTTCGCCGACTACGAGTCCGACGAGACGCGGCAGGGCGGTCGTCCCCTAGCCCGCGTCACCGAAGGCGTTCGCATGCGCACCGTCGGCTTCGCCTACCCGGACGGTCACAGGGCGCTCACGGGGGTGAACCTCGACCTGCGCGTCGGCGAGTTGGTGGCCCTGGTGGGCCCCACCGGGGCCGGCAAGACGACGCTCGCGTACCTGATTCCCGCGTTGCTGCGGCCGACCTCGGGACGGGTCCTGGTCGACGGCGTGGATGCCGGCGATATCGATCTCGACGCGCTGCGCCGACAGGTGACCTACGTCTTCCAGGAGCACCTGCTGCTACCGGAGTCGATCCGGGAAAACCTCGAGCTCGCCAATCCGGAGGCGAGCGAGGAGCGGATGATGGCCGCGCTCGAGACCGCCGGCTGCATGGACTTCATCGCGCAACTGCCGGACGGCATCGACACGGTCCTCGGCCGTTCCGGCGACACGCTGTCCGTTGGGCAGCAGCAGCGCCTGTCCATCGCCAGGGGCTTACTCCGCGACAGCAGCATCCTGATCCTCGACGAGCCGACCGCCGCGCTCGATCCGCAGACCGAGAACCAACTCGTCGCATCGCTCCACCAGGCCGCGGAAGATCGGCTGGTGGTGGTGATCGCGCATCGCCTGTCCACCATCCGCAACGCCGACCGGATCGTGTTCCTGGACGAGGGCCGCGTCCGCGACATCGGCAGTCACGACGAACTGATGGCTGACCGCGCGAGCGCCTATCGCGAATTCGTGGAACTGCAGGGCGGGGAAACGCAGGAAAGCTGACCCCCAGTTGCCGTGCGGGCGCCTGATTCTGGCTATTGGGTCAAGTTTTCCTTCGTCGTCGGCGTGGTCGGAGAACGCGTAGCGTTCTCCATCGCGTCGCGTCAGCGACGCGCCTCGTCACTGCCCCGCTTGCGCTGATAGAGCAGCAGCCACAGCAGTATGTAGGCCACGATCACGGTCTTGGGGAAGAAGACGCCGACGATCACGACACCACCGCGCAGGTAGATGGGCTCGATGTTGAAGTACCGGGCGATGCCGGCGCAGACGCCGCCGATCCAGCCGCCGGACTTGTCGAGAGTCAGCTTGTTGCGGATGCGCTGAAGCTGTTGGCTCATAGCAGGCGTCCTCATCGCTTGAGTTGTGGACCGCCGGTGACGGCGTGGGTCTCGCCCTGCACCGGCGCGAGCGGGCAAGGCGGCACCGATTCTCTTGCGAGGGGCACGTCCATCGCGCTCCCCGGCTGAGGGCTCGTGGGCGGCTGGCACTCGCCGGCGTTGGTCGCGGGTTCGCCCGCAAGCGCGCTGACGCCGCCGGGCGCGTTAGTGCCCGCAGCCTCCTCGGCAGAAAATGCGCCGAACGTCAGCATCACCACGGTGATCAGGGCGATCGCGAAGAGCGTGGCCCGGGGGGTGCTGATTCGAGAGATCCTGGTCATCGGAAAGACTCCATCGACTCTGTCGCCGACTAGGTCGGCTTTGACGATTTGTTTCAAATCGCGTGCCAAGGTTCCCTTCATCCGATCAGCGCGTGTAAGTCTTTGTTTTTTTGAGATGCTGTGCGGGAAGGTCACGCGTACTCCCCAATATGGGGGCGTGATTGGCGATTTCCACCACCAGTGATTGGTGAAACGGGCAACTGCGGGCAGCAAAGGCCAATTGCGCCGACTCATCCAACGATCTAAGGTTCGCCGTCGGGAGGGGGACTGGGACTAAACAGCTTGTGACGTTGCCGCTCGACGGCTTGCGCATCGTCTCCATTGAGCATTGGGCTGCCGGACCCTACGGGAGCGGCCAGCTTGCCGACCTCGGCGCGGAGGTGATCAAGATCGAGAACAAGCGAACCGGCGGCGATGCCTGTCGTGCCGCGGGCCCGTACTTCCTCGGCGACGCCGACTCGCACGTCTTCCAGACCTTCAACCGGAACAAGCGCTCCCTCACGCTGGACCTCAAGCACCCCGAGGGGCGTGCGATCCTGCTCCGCCTGGTCGCCACCGCGGACGCGCTGATGCACAACCTGCGCGGGGACCAGGCGGACAAGCTCCAGTTGACCTACGACGATTTGGCCTCAGCCAATCCGCGGATCGTCTGCGCGCACATTTCCGCGTACGGGCGCGAGGGGGAACGCAGGGCGTGGCCGGGCTTCGATTATCTCATGCAGGCCGAAGCCGGCCTCTATTCGTTGACCGGCGAACCCGACGGCCCGCCGGCGCGGTTCGGCCTGTCCATGATCGACTACATGACCGGCTCGACCACGTCCACGGCCCTGCTCGCCGGCATCCTCGGTGCGCGCAGCACCGGCCGCGGACGGGACATCGACGTGGCCCTGTTCGACGTCGCGATGTACCAGTTGAGCTACCCCGCGGCCTGGTATCTCAACGAGGGGTACGTCACCGAGCGGGTCGCGCGATCCGCCCATCCGTACGCGGTGCCGTCGCAGCTTTTCAAGACAGCGGACGGCTGGATCGTGGTCATGGCCCAGGAGCAGCATTTCTGGGAGCTGTTCTGCGACCTCGTGGACCGCCCCGACCTCAAGCGCGACCAGCGCTTCGCGCAGCCCCAGGGCCGATTCGAGAATCGCGACGCGCTCACGCCGCTCCTGGATGCCCACTTGGGCATGCACGATACGGCGCATTGGATGGCCATACTCGGGGGTCGTGTGCCGTGCGCACCGGTGTACGACCTCGCCCAGGCACTCGACAGTGCCTTCTTTCGCGGGCGCGGCCGGACCCAGAACGTGGCGCACAGGTCGGGCAAGAACCTCGAGCTGATCGCGAACCCAGTGCGGTTGGACGAACCGCTGCCGGATCGGCCCGGACCCGCGATCGGCGAGGACACCGAGGACATCCTCGGAGAACTCGGCTACGACGCGGCGGCGATCGTCACGCTCAAGGACACCGGCGTCGTATAAGAAACCATGGCACCGAGGTAGAAGCGAATGGCTATGCAACGCACTCCCCTGTTGATGTCGCGGCTCGTCGACCGGGGCGCCACGCTCGCACCGGACGCGGAAATCGTCACGGCCACGGCGGACGGGACGCGGCGGCAGACGCTTGCTACGACGCGCGATCGAGCCCACGGCTTGGCGCACGCCCTTGCCGCGGCCGGCATCCGTCCGGGCGACCGGGTGGGGACGTTCATGTGGAACGGATCGCGGCACCTCGAGGCGTACCACGCCACGGCGGGCATGGGCGCGGTGCTGCATACGCTCAACATCCGCCTGTCCGCGGCCGACCTCGAGTACATCATCGGCCACGCGGAAGACCGGCTGATCATCGCCGACGCCGACACGCTGGCCCTGCTCGGGACACTCGCCGGGCGCATTCCCTGCGTGGAACGCGTCGTCGTCGCGGTCGAGCCCGGGTTCGAGGACTGGTCCACCGATGTCGCCGACGCCATCGACTACGAGGACTTCATCGCCGACCAACCGAGGCGCTACGCGTGGCCGGAACTCGACGAGACCGCGCCTCTCGGGCTCTGCTACACCAGTGGCACGACGGGGAACCCCAAGGGCGTGGAGTACGAGCACCGGTCGCAGTATCTGCACACCATGGCGCAGTGCATGACCGACAGCATGGGCCTGTCCGCAACCGACACGCTGCTCGGCATCGTGCCCATGTTTCACGCGATGGGTTGGGGCTTGCCGTGGTCGGCGCTCATGCTCGGTTGCAAGCAGGTGATGCCGCACCGGTTCATGAACCCCGAGCGGCTGGTCGCGCTGATGGCGTCGGAACGGGTGACGGTCTCGGCCGGTGTGCCGACGATCTGGCAAGGCGTCAAGGCGTTCGTCGAAGCGAACCCGGACGCCTATGACCTCTCCGCCCTGTCGCGCGTCACCTGCGGTGGCTCCGCGCCGCCCCCGTCGCTGATCCGCTGGTTCAACGAAGCCTTGGGCGTCGAGATGATCCAGGGCTGGGGGATGACCGAGACCAGTCCGCTGGCCACGTTGTCCCGCCGCCACATGAAGCATAAGCACGTGGGACTGTCCCTCGACGAGCAGTTCGACAACGTCGCCAAGGCGGGCCTGCTCATGCCCGGACTCGAACTCGACATCTTCGACGAGGACTTCAACCGCCTGCCGCACGACGGCGAAACGGTAGGCGAAATCCTGGTTCGCGGACCGTGGATCTGCTCGGAGTACTACCGGAATCCGCAACCCGACCGCTTCCACGACGGCTGGCTCCTGACCGGTGACGTGGGCAAGATCGACCCCGAGGAGTACCTCGTCATCGCCGACCGGTCGAAGGATCTGGTCAAGAGCGGCGGCGAGTGGATCAGCTCCGTCGACCTCGAAAACCACATCGTGGCGCTCGACGGCGTGGCGCAGGCGTGCGTGGTCGCGCAGCCGCATCCGAAGTGGGACGAGCGCCCGGTTGCGCTGGTGGTCCTCGACGCCGACGCCGCGGTCGACGCGGCGGGGATCCTCGCCCACTGCGCGACACAATTCGCCAAGTGGCAGTTGCCGGACGACATCCTGTTCGTGGACAGCATTCCGCTGACGTCGACGGGGAAGATGGACAAGAAGATCGTGCGCGGGGAACTCGACGCCGAGGGCTACGTTCTACCCGACTTGCGCTTGGTTGGACAGGAGGGAGCAACGTGATCCGCTACCAGCCCGACGAGAGCCCGCCGGCGCCCTTGGCGCTCGGGCTGGGGTTCCAGCAGGCCGCGCTGTGCATCGCTGGCATCGTCCTGACGCCGCTGATCGTGATCCGCGCAGCGGGCCTCGCCGAGGACGGCTACCTGGTCTGGGCGGTGTTCGCGGCGCTCGCGATCAGCGGCTTGACGACGATCCTGCAGGCGCGGCGCTTGGGTCCCGTCGGTGCCGGCTATCCCCTGCTGATGGGCACATCGGGAGCCTTCATCGCGGTCTCCGTCACGGCCCTCGTGGAGGGCGGTCCGGGCATGCTCGCGACGCTGATCTTCGTCTCGGCGTTGTTCCAGTTCCTGCTGGCCGCACGGCTCTCCTGGGTCCGGCGGGTGATCACGCCGACGGTGGCTGGCACCGTGATCATGCTGATCGCCGTGACCGTCATGCCGATCATCTTCGACATGCTTGCCGATGTGCCGGAGGGCACGTCGCCCGCGGGCGCCCCCGTCAGTGCCGCGGTGACGCTCGCGGTCGTCGCGGGCCTGGCGCTGCGAGCTTCCGGCGCGATGCGGCTTTGGGCTCCGGTGGTCGGACTGGTCGCCGGGTGCGCCGTTTCGTCGTTCTTCGGCATGTACGACGTCGACCGCGTACTTGCCGCGGACTGGATCGGCATGCCGCTCGGCTGGCCTGGTGTCGGTCTGCATTTCGGGCCGGAGTTCTGGGCGCTCTTGCCCGCGTTCGTCTTCGTCACGTTGATCGGGGCAATCGAGACGGTGGGCGACTCGATGGGCGTGCAGACCGTCGCCTGGCGCAAGCCGCGCGCCATCGACTTCCGCGAAGTGCAGGGGGCGGTCGCCGCCGACGGTGTTGGCAACCTGCTCTCGGGGCTGGCCGGAACCGTGCCCAATACCACCTATTCGAGCAGCATCGCCATCACCGAACTGACCGGCGTCGCGGCGCGCAGCGTCGGCGTGTGGATTGGCGTCGTCTTCATCGTTGCGGCGTTCCTGCCGAAAGCGGCCGCCGTGCTGCTGGCGATCCCGGCGCCCGTGGCCGCAGCCTACATCACCGTGCTGCTCGCCATGCTCTTCGTGCTGGGCATGCGCATGATCGTGCGCGATGGCGCCGACGCCCGCAAAGCGGTCATCGTGGGCGTGTCGTTCTGGGTCGGTGTCGGGTTCCAGAACCAGGTGATCTTCGCCGACCAACTCGGCGGCTTCTGGGGCACGCTGCTCGGCAACGGCATGACCACCGGCGGCTTGACCGCCATGGTGCTGACCGGGTTCCTGAACTTTACGAGTAGGCGCTCTCGCCGGGTGCGTACCCGTCTCGATGCCGACGCCGTGCCTCAGGTCGTGGCGTTCCTGCGCACCTTCGCCGAGGGGCGCCGATGGGCCGACGAAGCCGCCGACCGACTCTGTGCGGCCGGCGAGGAAGCCTTGCACAGCCTGCTCGCCCAGCACGACTCCGATAAGGGTAGCCCGCGCGATCTGCTCCTGACCGCGCGCAGCGATGGTCACGATGCAGAGCTCGAGTTTGTCGCGGCCACCGGTGGCGGCAACGTGGAGGACAACCTGCTGTTGTTGTCGGAGCGCCCGGAGCAACCGGAACCCCACGAGCTTTCGCTACGACTCCTGCGTCACTACGCGTCGTCCGTGCACCACCAGCAGTACCACGGCACGGACATCGTCACGGTGCGGGTTGGCGGGCGCGGTGCCGTGCTGCCGGAGGACGACCCGATCGCGGAGGACGGGTAGTCGAGGCGTCCGTGCCCGCTGGCCTTACGCTAGAGCAACTGGGCGAGGATCGGTCCACTCAGCGATGCATCGCCTTTTGGTCGGCCACTGGCGGCGGCAGCGTCCTCGCTAGCGCGCGAATTCCAGGGCCATGCCGCGGTGGTCGTCGTCCAGGTGACCGTTGTCGAACACCAGGCTGCCGTTCACGAAGGTGTGCGTGATCCGCGAGCGGAAGGCGATCCCCCGAAACGGCGTCCAGCCGCACTTGGCGTAGACGGGTTCGTCGTCGACGACAGTGCTCGCGTTCGGATCCACGACCACCAGGTCGGCCCAATAGCCCTCGCGAAGGAAGCCGCGTTCGCGCACCTCGAACAGGGTAGCCGGCGCATGGGCGGTCTTCTGCACCACCCGCTCGATGTCGAGGTCGCCGGCCTTGACGTGCTCGATGAGGCTCAGCAGGGCGTGCTGGACCAGTGGCAAGCCCGCTGGGGCGGCGTACCCCGGTGCGGACTTCTCCTCGCGGGTGTGCGGCGCATGGTCGGTGGCGATGACGTCGATCCGGTCTTCGACCACCGCGCGGCGGATCGCGAGCTGGTCGGCTCGCGTCTTGATGGCCGGATTGCACTTGATGTCCGCCCCGAGCGGGCCGTACCAGGTGTCGTTGAAGAACAGGTGATGGACGCAAGCCTCGGCGGTTATGCGCTTGTTCCCGATCGGCCCTGGCTCGAACTGATTGAGTTCCTTGGCCGTCGTCAGGTGCAGGACGTGCAGGCGGCTGTTGTAGCGCTTGGCCAGGTCGATGGCGAAGGACGATGACTTGTAGCATGCCTCCACGGAGCGGATCCGCGGATGCGCGTGAATGGGAATGTCGTCGCCGAATTCCTGCCGGGCCGCGGCCTCGTTGGCGATGATGGTCGGCGTGTCCTCGCAATGGGTGGCGATGAGCAGCGGCGACGACGCGAAGATGCCTTCCAGCGTCGCCGGGTCGTCGACGAGCATGTTGCCGGTGGAGGCGCCCATGAACACCTTGACGCCGCAGGCCTTGGTGACGTCGACGGCCTTGATGGCCTCGAGATTGTCGTTGGTGGCGCCGAAGTAGAACGCGTAGTTGGCGCGCGAACGCTCCGCCGCGCGCGTGTGCTTGTCGATCAGGGCCTCTGCCGTGATCGTCTGCGGCGTGCAGTTCGGCATCTCCATGTAGCTGGTGATGCCACCAGCTATCGCCGCGCGCGACTCGGTGGCGATCGTCCCCTTGTGTTCGAGGCCGGGTTCGCGGAAGTGCACCTGGTCGTCGATCATCCCCGGCAGCAGCCAGGCACCGCCGAGGTCGATCTCCCGCGTTGCCCGGCGCATGGTGTGGCCACCCACCTGCTCGAGGCGACCGTTGGCAATGGTCACGTCGCCTTCGAGCCGCTGGCCTTCGTTGACTATGGTCGCGTTCTTGAGGACGGTCGTGGTCACGTTGGCTCGACTGTAGGTCCGAGGCGACTATAGTAACGGCTATGTCCGACACCGGTGTACTCGACAGGCTTCGCGCGGCTCTGCCCGCACAGGGACTGATCACGGACCGCCAAGCCGTGCGACCGTTCGAGACCGACGGCCTCACGGCCATCCGGGAACGACCGTGGGCGGTGGCGTTGCCGGAAACCGTCGACCAGGTACGCGCGGTGCTGCGCATCTGCCGGGAAGGCGAGGTGCCGGTGGTCACGCGCGGGGCCGGAACCGGCTTGTCGGGCGGTGCCAGGCCGCTCAAGGACGGCGTGCTGCTGACGCTCACCAAGATGCGGGGCATCAAGGAGATCGACGTCGACGCGTGCACGGCGACGGTGGAGCCCGGGATCACCAACCTCGCGATCAGCCAGGCCGTCGCCGAGCACGGCCTGTTCTATGCCCCGGATCCGTCGTCGCAGATCGCTTGCAGCATCGGCGGCAACGTCGCCGAGAACTCGGGCGGCGTGCACTGCCTGAAGTACGGCCTGACCGTGCACAACGTCCTCGGCTTGCGCGTGGAGACGTACGAGGGGGACGAACTCGTCCTTGGCGGCAAGGGTGTCGACGTGCTGGGCGTCGACCTGCTCTACGCGATCATCGGCTCCGAAGGCATGCTCGGGGTCGTGACCGAAGTGACGGTGAAGCTGCTGCCGCTGCCGGTCTGCAAGCATGTCCTGCTGGGCGCCTTCGACACCGTGGAGACGGCCGGCGATGCGGTCGGCGCCATCATCGCCGAAGGCATCGTGCCGGCAGGGTTGGAGATGATGGACAACCCGGCCATCCGCGCTGCCGAGGACTTTGCCAATGCGGGCTATCCGCGCGATGCGGCGGCCATCCTGCTGTGCGAACTGGACGGCACGGAGGCTCAGGTGGCGACCGACGCCCTGCGCGTGCGGGAGGTGTTGGAGTCGCGCGGTGCCGAGGTCACGTCGGCGGCCGACGCGGCGACCCAGGAGCAGCTCTGGAAGGGTCGGAAGTCGGCGTTTCCGGCCATGGGGCGGATCGCGCCCGACTACTATTGCATGGACGGCACGATCCCGCGTGGCGAGCTGGGTCGCGTGCTCGGGGACATTGGGCGGTTGGCGGACGAATACGGCTTGCGCGTGGCGAACGTGTTCCACGCCGGGGACGGCAATCTGCATCCGCTGATCCTCTTCGACGCGAATCAGCCGGGGGAACTCGAGCGCGCGGAGGCGCTGGGGGGCCGCATCTTGAGCCGCTGCGTTCAGGCTGGCGGCACGGTGACGGGTGAACACGGCGTCGGCGTGGAAAAGCTCGACGCGATGTGCGAGCAGTTCGACGCAGCGGAGTTGGCCCAGTTCCACCGACTCAAGGCGGCCTTCGACCCGGCGGGCAGGATGAACCCGGGCAAGGCCATCCCGACCCTGGCGCGCTGCTCCGAACTGGGCGGCATGCACGTGCACGCGGGCAAACTTCCGCACCCGGAGCTGGAACGCTTCTAGTGGACAGCGCGGAAGAGCTCGTGGCGATGGTCGCGGATTGCCGGGTGGCCGAGCGGCGGATCGCGATCATGGGCCATGGGAGCAAGCCGAGGCGTGTCGCCTGGGGGCACGAGACCGGTGTCGAGGAACTCTCGACGCGCGCCCACAGCGGCATTCTGGAATACCGGCCCGAGGAACTCGTGATCACTGCGCAGAGCGGTACGCCGCTCGCGGAACTCGCCGACGCGGTAGCCGCGCAGGGCCAGCTGCTGCCGTTCGATCCGCCCCGCTTCGGCGGCGAGGGCACGCTCGGCGGGGCGATCGCGAGCGGCCTTTCGGGCCCGGCGCGGCCCTGGCGCGGCAGCATCCACGACGCCGTGTTGGGCGTGGAGTTGATCAACGGCTTGGGAGAGCGTTTGCGTTTTGGCGGCAGCGTGATGAAGAACGTTGCCGGCTACGACGTATCGCGCCTGGTCGTTGGCTCGTTGGGTAGCTTGGGCGTTGTGCTGAGTGCCAGTGTGCGCGTGCTGCCGGCGCCGGCCGCGGAGGAGACCGTTTGTACCCGGTGTTCCGCTAGCGAGGCCGATGTGCGCGTGCGGTGCTGGGCTCGTCGGCCGCTGCCGATCACGGGGACGTGCTACGTGGACGGCACGTTGTCGATTCGGCTGTCGGGTGGTCCCGCCGCCATCGAGCCGGCCAAGGTGGACATCGCCGTCGACGAGTCGGGCGACGCTGGCATATGGGAAGCCGTCAGGGATCGCGCCCACCCGTTCTTCGGCAGGAACGACGTGATCACGCGTCTGTCCCTGCCCCGTGGCGCGCGGTTCGACGACGATGATGCCCTCATCGAGTGGGGCGGCACCCAGGCTTGGATTGCGGGGGAGCCGCGATCTCTGGCGGCGAATGTGTACGCCGAGACGTTCCGGCGGGACGGGGACGGCTGGACGACGTCGCGACCGCCGGTCGATGGGACCGTGGCCAAGTACGTTGAGCGCGTCCGCCATGCCTTCGACCCCGACGGGGTATTCGTGGGGGCTGGCTCGGGCTGATGCAGACCCGGATCGACCCCGCCGTGCTCGCGACCGACCGTGGCCAGCGGGCCGATGAGATCCTGCGCTCGTGCGTGCATTGCGGATTTTGCAATGCCACGTGCCCGACCTACCAGGTTCGCGGTGACGAACTCGACGGGCCGCGCGGGCGCATCTACCTGATCAAGGGCTTGCTGGAGTCGGCGCCGGGCGCAAGCGTAGCGGTGGCGCGCACGCACCTCGATCGCTGCCTCACCTGCCGCGCTTGCGAGACCACTTGTCCGTCCGGCGTCCGCTATGGGGAGTTGGCGGAAATCGGTCGCGAGATGTTGGAGGAGCAGGCGCCGAACCGGAGCCTATTGCTGCGCCTGGTCCTGTGGATCGTGCCGCGACCCCGGCTGCTCCGTCCGCTGGTCGTGCTGGGGCGCATGTTCCGCTGGCTGCTCCCGCGACGCTACCGCCGTTTGCTCCAGCCGCCGCCACGGCACCGGCGCACGCGCCGCGTTCGGGACACACACCGCGTTCGCCGCGTTCGGGACACACACCGCGTTCGGGACACACACCGCGTTCGCGACGTCGATCGGGACACACGCGAGGCCGGTGGGGACACACGCCGCGGTCGCGCGTTGCTCTGGCAGGGCTGTGTCCAGCGCGTGGTCACACCGGAGGTGAATGCGCACTTGGCGGATTTGTTGCGCGAGCGCGGATTCGAGCCCGTCCTAGGCGCCGCCGACGAGTGCTGCGGCGGTTTGGCGCTGCATCTCGGGCGGACCGAGGAGGCACGTGCCCTGATGGCGCGCAACGTGGGGCGACTGAGCAGTTTGGAGGCCGACGTCATCGTCTCGTCGGCAAGCGGCTGCGGCGTGACGCTGAAGGACTACGGGCGGCTGGTTGACTCGGCGGAAGCGAGTTCATTCGCCGAGCGGGTGCGTGACGTCGCCGAGGTCCTTGCCGACTTCGACTTCCACAAGCGTCCGCGCAACGGTCACGAGATTCAGACGGTTGCTTGGCACCCGCCGTGTACGCTTCAGCATGGCCAGCGCGTAACGGGCCTGACCGAGGGCCTGTTGCGCAAGACGGGCTATCGAGTGGTGCCGGTGGCCGATGCCCACCTCTGCTGCGGCTCCGCGGGCTCCTACAGCCTGCTGCAACCGAAGCTGGCGGGTGAACTCAAGGCGCGCAAGGCGGCAGCGCTCATGCGTCATAGCCCGGATGTGATAGCCACCGCCAATATCGGCTGCCAGACGCATCTCGCCGATGCGGTCGACGTCCCCGTGGTGCACTGGCTGGAGTTGCTGGGCTAGCGACGGGGCAATTGCGTCAGAGAGCTTTGGGCACCGCGCCTCCCGATTCGGACGAAAACGTGTCGCGTGCTTATCAGCGCGTGTTAGTCTCTGCTTGCGGCTCACAGACCTTCCGGGAACGACCAACGGTACGATGACCGCCCGACGCCAACAAGCTTGCGAACTCGATCGTAGGCATTTGCAGCTGCGGCCTGCAGCAAGGTACGCCTCCCGCGTGACGCGACCAACGGACACGTAAGGACCCCGTTCGTCGCGCCACGGTGGCTGCATAGCGTACAAGACCGCGGCGGCGTAGGACGCTGACTCGCTGACATCGCCCCCGGGGCTCAGGTAAGAGCCGCGCGGACGGATGCACGAGGAAAGCAATGAACAAGCTAGTCAGACTTGCCGTGGCGGCCATGCTGTTTGCGGGGGCATCGGCGATCGCTGCCGACAGCAACCACCTACGCGAAGCCGCTGAAATCGCGAGCGGGATCGAACCCACGACCCAGAGCATGATGGAAAAGATCCCGCGCACGTGCCGGCTGCTACGCCGCGCCGCCAAGGAGGCGGAGGGGACCGCGGATGCCGAGCGCATTGGCGATGCCATGCAGCATTGCCGCCGTGCCATGGAGGCGCTGCGCAACGGCAATCCCAAGCATGCGTCGCAGCGTCTGCGGCGGATGATCGACCTGATCGACGGGCCGACGCCTTCGTAGCACGTCGCGGCGCGGGCGACCGCGAGGCGAACCGGCTCAATCCGGGTGCGCCAGCCGGTGCAGTGTGTTCGCGTGACGTTCCACGTAGCGGATGACGCGGTCGAGACCCTCCGCAAGGCGCTCGTGCGACTGCGCGAAACACAACCGAAAGTGAGCATCGTTGCTCGGGCCGAAGGCGTAGCCCGGCGCTAGCCCTACGTCTTCCTCGGCGAGGACGCCTTGCACGAATGCAAGGCTGTCAGTCACGCCTTCCACCCGCGGAAACGCGTAGAACGCGCCCTCGGGCATGCGCAAGTCGATCAGCGGGTGTTTGCCGAGATACTGCTCGACGATGCGGCGCCCGTCGCGGTACTGCTCGCGCAGCGTCGTGACCGTTCCCTCGCCGTGCTCCAGGGCGGCCACACCGCCGGCTTGCGCGAACACGGTCGCGCCGGTGTTGAAACACTCGGACAGCGCGGTCCATGCGGTGCGAAGGCGGGCCGGCGTGACCACCCAACCCAGCCGCCAGCCGGTCATCGCCCACGCCTTGGAGAAGCCGTTGACCACGACCAGCGGATCGTCGTCGCGCGCTACCTCCAGAAAGGACGGTGCGTGTTCGGCTTCGAAATAGGTCCGGTGGTAGACCTCGTCCGCGATGAGCAGGATGTCGCGCTCGCGACAGAACGCGAGCAGTTCCGTTTGCGCGTCGCGGCCCATGACCCATCCCGTTGGATTGCACGGGGAGTTGACGTAGATGGAGCGCGTCTCTGGACGTACGGCGTGGATGATCTCCGAGACGTCGAGTTGCCAGCCAGCGTTCGTCTCCCGTTGACGGACGGCGGCCGTTTGGGCGCCGGCGACCCTGTAAGTGATCTCGATGTTGGGCCAGTGCGGACTCACGATCAGCGCGTGGTCGCCACTCGTTACCGCCGTCTGTGCGGCGATGGTCACGCCCATCATCGCTGAGCCGGGTACGGTGATGCGATCCGCATCGATGTCGAGACCGTAGAGGCCGTCGAGATAGCTCTTGATGGCGTCACGCAGGTTGGGGGTGCCGCGCGTGTGGGTATAGAACGTGTGCCCCGCGTCGAGAGCTGCCTTTGCCGCGTCGCGGATGAAGGCGGGCGTGACGGTATCGCCTTCCCCGAACCACAGGGGAATGACAGCCGGGTCGCCCAAGCGCTCAAACGCCACCTTGGTGATGCCGTTTTGTTCCAGGGCCTCTATGACGGGTCTGACCACGGTTTGCCTTTCCCGAGTCGCCGTTTCCGGAGGGTGCGACTCGGGGTCGACTGTCCGGCCTAGGCGGAAGGCGCGCAGCATAGCACCCGGCCCTGGGGCCGGACCGTGGGTCGGTGCCGTGGCGGTCAGACCGCGCAACGCGTCATTCCGCTAGGACACGTGATCGAGGAGGACAGACGTGATCGAGGAGGACAAGACGTGATCGAGGAGGACAGACGCCATCCGCCGAGGCACGTGATCGAGGACAGACGCCATTTCTGATGGCGAGGACAGACGCCATTTCTGATGGCGTGATCGAGGACAGACGCCTGATGGCGAGACGCCAGCACGAGGACAGAACGCCGGTTCGAAGCACCCTTTCAGGCTACTTTCGACTGCAATTTCAGACGGTTAGGACCTTCCGGACGAGAACTAGCCTAGGTCGCTGGAACGCGAGCCTGCGCCGGCCATAGGCGGTCTCGTCGGCGATCGGGTCGGCGAAGCGGAGTTACCGACCGCCAGATCCGAGTACCTGCGTCGGAGTTTCGTCCTGGGCGCCGATCACGAGGGCGACCTAGGTACCGCGCTTCGTCAACGTGAACAGGCGACGCTGGACGTTGTCATGTGACTGCGGCCAGTAGAGGCTCGGCTTGAGGCGCCACCCGTCAATGATGTCCCGACGAGGCGGTGACAGAGCTTGTGCCTCGCGGCTGTGCCCACGACGTGCCGATTGGCTGCCCGCGAGTGACCAGCGTGGGCAGCCATCACGCCGGCAGCGGCGTCTCGCGCATTTGCAGGCCTCGCCGGCCGATCCAACTCGCGAGCTCCTCCTCGGGCCCGTAGGCGCGTTGGCGTCGGCCGAGGACGGCGAGCCTCGCCAGCCAGCCGCGGACCCGGTTCGGGTGTTTCGCGGCCGGTGCCGCGACCGCGTCGGCCATCGCGCGCACCATGGCCACGTACTCGCGCACGGTGATGCCCGGCCGCGGCAGGGCCGGCGCGGGGCGCGCATGCTCCGCTGCCTCCGGCGCGGTCGCCGAGGGGTCCTCCGCGGCTTGCGGACCGCGTTCGTCGAGGCCCGACATCACGGGCGCCAGGTACGCCCGCAGCGCCTCGGCGCTGTTCTCCACGACGCGTTCCGCGATCGACGTGTGCCGGCACTGCTCGATGCGCCCTGCGATGCCGGCGCGGACGGGGTTCAGGTCCACGTACGCCATCGCCGCCAGCAGCGCCTCCTCGCTGAGCAGCGCCCCGGAGTAGTAGCGCCCGCCCCACGCGTGGCCGGACGTGCCGTTCTCCAGGTTCGCCCGCCGCGCGATCGGCTGCAGCAGGTGCTTCATGAAGTCCCCCAGCGAGCCCAGCGTCCGCCGCGCGCGCAGCAGGCGCGCCGGATTGGCGAGCAGCAGTTCGCGCGCCTCGGCCTTGCGCTCCTCGACCACCTCGCCCTTCGCCTTCGGCGGGAACGCGTCTACCCAGCGCCGCGCCACCTCCTCGTCGCTCCACCGCCAGCAGGCCAGCGGGTCGTAGCGCGCGACCAGGTGGAAGTGGTTGCTCATGATGCAGTAGGCGTAGATCTGCACGGCGAAGCAGCACGCCAGCAGGTTCAGGCGGTCCACCAGCCACTGCTTGCGGTGCGAGCCGTCGCGGCCGGTGGCGGGGTCGCGGCCGAACAGGAACGCCTGCTGCACGCAGCGCGACACCAGGTGGTAGTCGCAGGCGTTCACGGGGTCGACCAGGAGTCGTCGCGGAGTCGTCATGCGGGCATCGTGACGGCCCCGAATGGCGCTGTGAATGGACGATCGTCCCGTCGTCGCGTACGAGTTCCGCCCGTCGTCGCCGCGGAATCCCGGAAGCCCGCCGTGCGAAATGGCCTACACCGTGTAGGACGACGCGCGCGTCTGTCCCCAAACGAGGACGTCCCCAAACGAGGACGCGTCTGTCCCCAAACGAGAACGACGACATCTGCCCGCGTAGGACGCCGGACGCGTCTGTGCCAAAGGACGAACTAGACGTGACGGCCGGCCGCAACGGCCATGCGTGTGTCCCCAACAGCCACGCGTGTGTTGGTCGACTACGCCCCGGAGTCGGTCGTCGCTGAACTGGCCCGTTGCGCGACCAACTCGCGAACCAAGTCGTCGGTCGCGGCGAGCGCTTGCTTCCGTCCCCCGCTCATGTTGATGACGTACTTGTCGTCCACGACCACTGCGGGAACGCCAAGCAGCCCAAGCGAAATGAACTCCTGCTCATCGGCGGTGACCGCGCGGGCGATGCGCGGGGATGCGTACGTGCGCAGGAAGGTCGCGCGTTCGATGCCGAACCCGTCGACGAAGTCCGCGATTGCCTCGACGGTATCGAAGCGGCGGTTACGGTCGTGAATAGCGCGGAAGATGCGACGTTGATTGGCGTCGGCCGCGCCGTGTCGATCCAACGCCACGTAGGCCTTGGCGAACATGCGGTTGGTCGGCGACGAGGCGATGTGGATGCGCTCGACCGTCACGCCTGCCGGAAGGTCGTCGGCCCAGTCTTCGAGCGACTCCTCGAAACGTTGGCAGATTGGGCAGGTGTAGGAAAAGAACACTGACACCTCGACATCGCCGCTGCCGTCGGGGCGGTCGAGCGCAACATAGGGTCCGTCGCTGCCGAATCCGAGGCTGTAGTAGATGCCGTAAACGGCGATTGCCGCGATGAGCACGGCGACCCCGATCAGGATGCCACTCCGGATTTCGGTGATCCTATCCTTGCGCTTGGCCACGGGCTTGAGGTCGAGCGGCTCAACAGTCCTAGGAGTTTATACTGTCTGTTGCGAGATTCTCACCGTGCCGAGACCGATGCCGGACCAGTACGTCCTCTACCAGTACGACGCATGCCCGTTCTGCGCCCGGGTGCGTCGCTTCCTCCAAGCCGAGGGCATCGACATTCCGATGAAGGACACAATGCGTGACCCGGCGGCGTTCCGCGAACTGCTGATGGGTGGTGGCCGGGCCACCGTGCCTTGCCTGCGAATAGGGGACGATGACGGCGTATTCCGCTGGCTGTACGAGTCGAGCGACATCATGGAATACCTCGCCGGCCAAACGCGCGGTCAGGCGAGCCCCATCTCGCGGTAGGAGCGTTCGACTTTCTCGAGGGCGACGGCGAACGCGGCCGTCCGCAAGTCCTCGATGGCGTCGTTCTCCAGCATCACGCGGCGGACGTCGCGATAGGCACCGCGCATCGTGTCGTCCAGGCCGGAACGAACAAGGTCCAGTTCTTCCGTGCCACGCAGGAGCGGCGCCTTGAGTTCGTCCGGCACCGGCTTGCCGGTGGACTTCTCGATCATCTCGACGATACGCAGGCTGCGCTGCACGTCGAGTTGGCGCGACAGCCGGCCGAATCGCATGTGCGAGACGTTGGACACCCACTCGAAATAGCTGACCGTGACGCCGCCGGCGTTGACCAAGAGGTCCGGCAGAACGACCTTGTTGCGCTTAAGGAGCACTCTTTCCGCGTCGAAGGTCACCGGGCCGTTCGCGGCCTCGACGATCAGCGGCGCCTTGATGTCGGCGGCGTTGGCCACTGTGATCTGGTTCTCCATGGCGGCCGGAATCAGGATGTCGCAGTCGTAGCTGAGAGCACGTGCGCTGTCGGCGACATATTGCGTGCCGGGGAATCCGGTCACGCCGCCGGTTTCGGCGCGGTGCTCGGCGAGTGCGTGGGGCGACAGGCCGGCATCGCAGAGCACCGCACCGTCGCGTTCGATGACGCCGACCAGGAGGACGCCTTCGTTGTCTACCAGGTACTGGGCGGCGTTGAATCCGACGTTGCCAAAGCCCTGCACGATCACGCGCTTGCCCTCGAGCCCACCCTCGAGTCCGCACCGGGCAACGTCCTCGCGGTGCTCGAAGTACTCGCCGACCACGTATTGGACACCGCGGCCCGTGGCTTGCTGCCGGCCGGGGATTCCGCCCTGGGTTGCGGGTTTGCCGGTGACGCACGCCAGGGCGTCGATGTCGGACGGATAGAGCGCCCTGTACTCGTCGGCCATCCACGCCATCTCGCGTTCGCCGGTGCCCATGTCCGGTGCCGGCACGTCCCGACTGGGGCCAATGTAGCCGTGGTCGGCGAGTTCCTGGGTAAAGCGCCTGGTGATGCGTTCGAGTTCCTCCTCCGTGTAGTCCTTGGGGCGGATCGCCAGACCGCCCTTCGCGCCGCCGAACGGCACGTCGACCAATGCGCATTTGAAGGTCATCAACGCGGCGAGCGCCTCGACCTCCTGTTGGTCGACCATGGGTGCGAAACGGATGCCGCCCTTGACGGGGAGCCGGTGTTCGCTGTGCACGGCGCGCCAGCCGCAGAACGTCCGGTAGCGGCCGCGCAGACGCACGGGGAAGCGCAGTTGGATGACCGAGTTGCATTCGCGAATCGTCTCGACCAGGTCCGGGGCGACACCCAACGCCGCGGCAGCCTTGTCGAACATCCCCCGGACGCTAGCGAGAAAGCCCGTGTCGGTTCCAGGTTCCATAGTGCGCTCCTGTGACTGCGCCCGTGAAGGTGCCGAGCCAGTGTATAGCGTGGGCACTGGGTTAGACATCGACCACGTGCTCGAGTGCAACTCGGGCCAGTCGTCGTGCCTCGGGGCAGATGCGTCTGGGAGACGCGGAACCGTTGCGCTCTGGGACAGACGTTCGCGGGACAGACGGGGACAGACGCTCGCGTTCGGGACAGACGCGCGGGACACGTTCGGGACAGACGTGCCCGGGACAGACGGGGACAGACGCGCAGAACACGTTCGGGACAGACGTGCGGGATCATTTGCCGGACAGTTCGGGACAGACGCGCGCCTGCCGGACGCGCGCCTGCCGAAACCTGCCGTTTTCGTCGGGCCCTCGACGAGTCCGTTGGAAGCGGCCGGGACGACCGAATGTGATTGACGGGTCGCAAAGCTGGCTTGGCGATGGACGCCGGCACTTTGGGCTTGACCGAAAACTCCAGAGCAAGCAGACTGCGCGGCCTTCCTTCCCCGGGCTCCGCGATGGCGAAAATCCGTATCGCTCGCATCGCCGTTGCCATCTGTTTTACTGCTGCTGCGTGGGAAGCGGCGGACGGTGCGGATTTGTCTGCCCGGCCGGAAGGCACGGCAACCCGCCTTGTAGAAGCGCCGGCGCTCGATGGGCACGTGGCGTCCGACCCGGCTTGGCGGGGCGTGGTCCCGATGACGGGTTTCACGCAGTTCCAACCAGACAATGGAGAGCCCGCCTCGGAGCGAACCGAGGTGTTCATGGGCTTCACCGGAGAGGCCCTCTACATCGGGGTGATCTGCTACGAGCGGAACCCGGGAGCGATCACGAGCTCCAACAACCCGTTCCAGTCCGATTCGATCATCGTCCTGTTCGACACCTTCAAGACCGAACAGACCGGCGTGGCGTTCGGCACCAACCCCATGGGGGTTGAATACGACGGCCAGATTTCGGGCGGGTTCTCGGATTGGAACTGGAGCACCGTCTGGGAGGTGCGTACGTCGATCAACGAGGACGGTTGGAGCGCGGAATTCGAGATCCCGTTTTCCTCGCTCCGCTACGGACGAGGCGTCGAGCAGGCCTGGGGCGTCAACCTCGAGCGTGTCATCCGCCGCAACAACGAAATCGCCAACTGGGCATCCGTGCCCCGCCAGATGTCGACGTTTCGCATGGACTTGGCGGGCGAGGTGACAGGGTTGCATGTCCCAGCCAAGCGGCCTCGGAACTTGAAACTCATGCCCTATGCCCTCGGAAGCATGGCGCGCACACCGGGGGCGTCGCGCGCGGCCGACGAGGATGCCGGTCTCGACCTCAAGTACTCCATCACGCCCAGCCTGACCTTGGACGTCACCTACAACACCGATTTCGCACAGGTTGAAGCGGACCAGCAGCAGGTGAACTTCGGTCGCTTCAGCCTCTTCTTTCCGGAAACGCGGCCGTTCTTCCTGGAGAACGCGGCGGCGTTCGAGGTCGGCATTCCCGGGGCGACGCAACTCTTCTTCAGTCGCAGGATCGGCATCGCGCCGGACGGACGCCGACTTCCGATCGACGGGGGCGTGCGGCTGTCCGGCAAAGTGGGCAACGCGATGAACGTGGGCTTCTTGCACATGCGCGCGGCCGGTGCCGACGGGGCGCCTGACAACGACTTCACGGTCGCCCGCGTGAAGCGCGACCTCCCGAATCGCTCGTCGTTCGGTGCCATCGCGACGAGTCGCGACGACGGGCGGACGGCCGGGCGCACGTACGGCATCGACGGAACGCTTGGAATCGGTTTCAGCACGACGCTCGCGGGATTCGTTGCGCGCACGGACTCCGACGCGTTCGACGGCGACGAGTACACCGTCAACCTATTCGGTGGCCACAACTCGCCGAAGTGGCAGTACAACGCCGCCTACACCGAGGTGGGTGCGGGCTTCAACCCGGAAGTCGGGTTCGTGGACCGACGCGGCTACCGTCGATTCGGCGCTTTCCTACAGCGGAGCTACGCTGTGGATGACTTCATGGGCCTCAACGAGTGGAAGCCGCACGTCGCCTACACTGGATTCTGGGACTTCGACGGATACCACGAGAGCGGATTCCTGCACATGGACAGTTGGATGGTGTGGAAGAACGGCGCAGACCTCTGGACCGCAGTCAACGTCATGCACGAGGGCGTCAAGCAGGCGTTTCCCATCGCCGGCAACCCCGTCCCGGCGGGCGACTACGACTACGCCGAGCTGAACGTCGGGGGATCGGTCCCGCGAACCGGGCGCTGGCAGGGCGGCGGCGGATTCGCCGTCGGCGGGTTCTACAACGGCAACCGCGTCTCCCTGTTCCCGTTCCTGAACTACCGCCAGGACGAGACCCTGACCGCCTTCGCTTCCTGGAACTACAACGCCATCGACCTGCCGACGGGCGAACCGTTCAAGGTCAACCTGGCGCGCGTAGGGTTCAACTACTCATTCACGCCGAAGGTGCGGTTGCGGGCACTCGTCCAATACAACGATGCCGACGAGGTGGTTGCCGCGAACGTGCGGTTCTCGTGGCTGCGCTCGGGCAACGCGGGCCTCTTTCTCGTCTACAACGAGGTCGATGATCGAAGCGGTGCGCCCATGCGATCGCGACGGGAGGTCGTGCTCAAGTACAGCCACTTGTTCGACGTGTTGTGACCTCAGTCGGACTCCGGTAGCCAGCGAATGGCGTCGGCCACGACGACCTGCCCGGACGTCCGGTCCGACAGCGATACGCTCACAGGCCCGGTCGGCAAGTCGAAAACGCCCACGTCGTTCCACCCGGGAACGGCATCGCTACCCGCGAAGGTGACGGACTGGTTCCGCCCGACGTTCGACAGTTCGAGCTCGAGGCTGCCAAGCGAGTCCCGCTCCAAGGGTGAGCGAGGTCGCCAGCGACCCTCGGACACGGCTCTGCCGGGGAGGTGGATCGCAAGCCGATAGGCGCCCGCCTCGGGCAGCTCGGTCGAGAAGACGGCGCGAGTCGAACCGTTGCCTGCAGGTGTGCGGGCGATCGTGCGGCGGTAACGGCCCCACGCGACGACTTTCGCGGACGAGTCCGCGTTGGCTTGTCGCTGCCAGCCGAGCCGGTTCCAAGCATACGGTGGCAACGCGGCGGAGGTTGCCGCCTTTGCCATGCCATCGGTAGTCGGGGTGGCCGAAACCACGGAGAAGCCCGGATCGAGGTCGTCGACCACGATGCCGGGCTGCCGCCAGGTACTTGGCCGGGAGCCGACCAGCGGTTCTTCGGCGGCAGCATCGTGCGGTGACCGCGAAGCTTGGGCGAGCCGCATTTCGAACCGGTTGAGAGAAACGAAGGGGTCGAGCAGCAACTCGATGGGCGGCGCATTGACGACGACGCCTACCTCGACGGTTGAACTGGCCTCCACTCTGATCGGCGCGCCGCGATGGAACGGCGGCGAACGCATGTCGAGGAATCCGGCGGCGGCCTCGCCGCGCCAGGCGAGCGCCACGACTCCGGGAACGGCTTCGCCGTTGTGTACATGGACACGGATCTGGTAGCGCGGTTCTCCGCCGGGCCCGTCGGCGATCCTTGAAACCTCGGCAGAGGACGCCATGAAGCCCGGTGCGCTCGCTTCTCGCAGCCAGCCGTCGACGAGGCCCGCCACTAACGGGTCGATCGCGCCCACGGCGGCCACGAAATCGGCGGCGGTGTAGGTGGATCCCCCGTGTGCACGGCGCAACCGCGCAAGCAAGTCGAGCGTCCGCTCTTGCCCGAGGAGGTCGTGCAACGCCCGCGCCACCTGGTCGCATCGATTCGCGAGAAACTCGAAGACTCGGCTGCGCTCACGCGGGTCGACCTCGATAAGGGGAGTCTGTTCGAGTCGTCGCCAATCCGCTTCCGAGAGGCTCCGGATGTCCAGCGGCCGGAGTTGGCTGAAACCGCCAAGGCGCTCGACGGGCGGCAGCGGTACGTACTGCGCGGGCAGACTGACCCAATGGGCGGGAGGGACCAGCGCGTGGTATCCACTCCACCGGGGCTGGCCGGCCCAGCGGACCATGAGCATCTCGAGGAGCACATCGAGGGCGACGGCACCTTCTCCGGTCGCCCTTGTCGAGAAGGAAAGCAGGTTGCGAAGCGCGCCGGCACTGGCATGGATCGTGTTCGGCCCCATGCGGTCGAGGTCCATCATCTGCCATCGTAGCCCGTCCTCGTCGACGGGGCTGAAACGGCGCGTCGGGAATCCGTGCTCGGCAAGAAGCTGCACCCCGGGTAGGGCCTGCAACGTGTCCATGCGCCAGCCGCCGCCGTAGCCGCAGTCGCGTTGGGACTTCGACGAGGCTGAACGTCCCGTAGGGATAGTCGAGGCCTCGTGCCACGACCGGCTCCAAGTATTCGGCCTTGAGCCATGTCGCGAAAGCGCCGTCGGGTTCGTCGAACCGGCGTAGGTTGTCCACGTGCATGGGGTGGATCAACAGTTCGTAGTTTGCGCCGTCGAACCCGAGAGTTCGGCGTTCGAAGGCGCCCGCGATCAACGCGAACTTGGCGACGGGCACGTCCGGTGCGAAACGCCACGTGCCTTTGCCGCCGCTCCGCCCCGGGCCGGCAATATGCCAGTGGGCCGGTGCGTGCACCTCGAGGTCAACGGTCCGGTAGTCCGGTGCTCGGTCGTCCGCGCCGTAGTTGGCGCCACTTGAAGGGAGCCAGTGCACCCCGGGCATGAGCGCCACGAAGTCCTCGTCATAGATCGAGGCCTCGTCCCCCAGCAGCACGAGAGGGATCCCGAGCACGGCCTCGTCCGTGGCGCGAACCGCGCTGTCGAGGTAGCCGAAGCCGGGGTCCGGAACGCCGACTGCGCGCACCGACAAAATCACCGGCGTGTCGCCGGTAACTGGGACGTGCGGCGACACAAAGAGAATGCCCGCTTCGTGCTCGTACGCCGCATCCTTGCCGTCCACCTGTAGCGCTGCGATGCGCATCCCGGGGTTGAGGCTCAGGGTGAGCGTGGCCAGCGGTTCGGCGGACGGCGAGCGTAGGGTCAGAACCACGTCGACCGTGAGCCGCTGGCCCGGCTCGATGTCCACGCGGCCCGACACACGCGTGACGTCCGGAGACTGCTCGTGCTCGATGGCGGCATGGCGATCCGCCCAACGCAGTGGTTCGGCGCGCTCGGCCGCGAGGGCCAGCGTGAGCAGTCCGATCACCAGTGAGCCCGCAGCGAGGAGGCCGACGCCTGCCGCTGCTTGAGAACCCCGCCGCAACGAGTCCGTCCGCGCGTCACAGGCCGCCGCGACTACGAGGAAGGCCGCGGCAAGCATGAGCAGAGCAGACCGCTGGACGAATTCGGCGGCACCCGGCAGCCGCGGCAGGATGTCTGAGCCCGGAAGACCGAGGTTGGCGATGCCCGAGATCGAGGGCAGTAGGTAGAGGGGGGCATTGAAGATCAGCCAGAGATAGAGGCCACCAAGCGTCAACGCCGCGGCGGCTGCCAGCAAAGGTGACCTCAGTACCGAACTCAGCATCACCACTAGGGCCGACCAAAGCACGACCAACGGCACGGCATCGATCGTCAGGAACGCGAACAGGGGTAGTGGAGCGACCGCCTCGCCAAGCCATGCCACGTCCAGCACCATCGCGACCAGCCCAATGACCTGGATGAGTCCGAATATGCCGACCAGCAGCAACCAGACGACCAGCGCGACCCCAAGGCACCGCCCGCCAAGCAGCTCGAGGTTGGTCACGGGCGTGGCGTCCAGAGCGTCCGCCATCCGTGCGCGGACGTCTCGCCGGCGCATGTCGAACGCGAGGAAGATCGTCCCGAAGAGAAGCACGGCCAGCGCCAGCAGGCCGTAGCCCTGGAGGCCGAAACGCGGAACTGGCTGGTGGTAGACCAGTTGGTAGAGGTGGAGGGATGCGCCTAGCTGGTAGAGGCCGACCCCGATCAAGGTTGCGAGCAGCGCGAACAGCCAGGTGCGCGACAGCCGCGTGGTCCGCAACAGTTCGGCCCGGGCCGCGGCAAGAATGAAGTCGACACGCATGTCTCTCAGGGGGCTTTGGACATCACACGCGGTAGGGGGTGAGCATAACAGCCGGCCCTTTGCACCCGTCACGTTGGCTCACCGCGGCCCCAGCGATTACCCTTGCCTCGAACCGAAGCCGGATGGAGCACTCGTGAAACGAAAACGCATCGCCCTGACGCTGCCGATGGGCCCGGACATCAACGACACCATCACGCTTGTGAAATGGGCGGAGGAGCATGGCCTCGACGACATGTGGTTCAGCGACGCCATGGCTCCGGACAGCCTGACCATGGTGGCGGCGGTCGCCCCGTACACCCGGCGGATGCGGGTGGGCGTTGCCGTCACCCCGGTCTACACGCGCACGCCCGCCGTGCTCGCGGCAACGGCCACCGTGCTCTCGCAGTTGCTCCCGGGCCGCTTCGTGCTCGGCTTGGGTTCGTCGAGCCAGACGATCATGGAACGCTTCAACGGCATCAAGCTCGAGAAGCCGCTGACGCGCTTGAAAGAGACGGCGGTGATGGTCCGCTCGATGCTCGCCGGCGAGCGGTCGGACTTCGATCTGTCGACGTTGTCGAGCCGGGGCTACCGGCAGGAACTCATCGGCGACCCGCCACCCATCTACCTCGCGGCGCTGCGACCGAAGATGATCGAGATGGCGGCGGAATACGGGGACGGGGTCGTGTTCAACCTGTGGCCGAAGAATGCGCTGCCGAAGATGATGGAGCATGTGGAGATTGGCGCGCGGCGGGCCGGCAAACGCGTCGAGGATCTCGAGATCGTCAACCGCTACCTGGTCATGGTGACCGATGATGTCGAGGAGGGCCGGGCGCTCTTCCGGCTGCACTACACGCCGTACTACGCGAACCCCGTGTACAACGAGTTCCTCAAGTGGGCAGGCTACAAGGACGAGGCCGAGGGCGTGCTCGCGGGCTGGGCGGCGCGGGACCGGGACCTGTCGACCGGCTCGATCACCGACGAGTTGATCGACTCGGTGGCCATCATCGGCACGGCGGACGAAGTCCATGCGCGGCTCAAGGAGTACGCGGACGCCGGGATCGACACCAGCATCGTCTCCCCGATCGGGCCGATCCCGATGGCCGACGCGATGCCGACATTCGAGGCCTTCTCGTCGGGCAAGTTCACCTTCGACTGAGCCGATTCCCCGAGTTCCCGCGAGTTAGGCATCGACTGCTTTGCCGCGGCGGCGGTGCTAGAGTCCCCGACCCGGAGTCGGCGGAGACGCGGAATGGACGCGAAGACCACTAGGGGAGCTATCCTGGCCATTCTCGCGGCGGTCGCTGCGAGCGCTGACCACGGCCCCGAGCACGCCACGCTGCTGACGTTGGGGGTGCAGTCGCGCGCCACCATCGATGCCTTCGATTCGCACTTTTGGCGCTTCGACCTGGACGGCGCGGCGACCGTGGAGGTCCGAAGCGGCGGGGCCGAAGTCGACGCTGTCGGCGCGCTGCTTGACGGCAACGGCGACGAGGTCGCCACCGACGACGATGGCGGCACCGGGCTGAACTTCCGCATTGTCGCCGAGCTCGACGCAGGGCCGCACTACGTGGCGGTCTCGTCCAGCGGCTCCGGCGGGGATTACGGCGTCATCGCCCGACTGATGCGCGACGACCATCATGGAGAGACGCCGCTGGCATCTACACGGCTCGTAGCCGGCGTGCGCAGGGCCGGACGGATCGTCCCGGAGGACGACATCGACGTGTTTCGGCTCGACATCGCCGAGGCGGCGGAAACGAGGATCAGCGCCAGCGGTCCGACCGACACCAAGGGCCGGCTCGATGACAGTGCCGGAAACACCGTGGCGGCGGCGGAATACGGTGGCCTCGGCGCCAACTTCGCGATGACGGAAGAGCTCTCGCCCGGCGTCTACTACCTCTCCGTCGAGGCCGACGGACGCGGCGCTTACAGCGTCGGCTACACCGTCCCGGCGCCCGAACCCGCGGGAGCGCCGCCCGAGGTGGCCGTAGAGCAGTTGTTGGGGACCTGGGCGGTGGTCGACCGCGACGCATTCACGATGTCCTTCCGTTTGACCCGGCTCCTTGAGACCGAGGAGGGGGTGATTGCCGTGGAAGATCACTTCCGGGATGACCCGAGCGTGATCGGGGAAACGGGCGTGTGGATTGGCGGCTTGGCGGACGACGCACCGCCATCCGCCGGCGCGGACTACCTGCTCGGCTTCGTCGGACCGGAGACGTGCGCGGTGTACGCCTACTCCATGGTGTCGGAAACCGAGAGCGGTCCCGTGTATGGCCTGCGCGGCACCACGACGGACGACTACGATTGCGAGATCACGCCCCAAGTGGTCGAGACCCGCCTGTTCCGCGCGTGGCCGCAAGGCGTCGGTGCCGCTTCTGAGCCCCCGCCTGCCGCGGCGCTCGCGAGGGCGATGGCGTCGTTCGAAGAGGCGCTGCGGTGAGACGTGGCGGGCCGCGGTCCGCTGCCATCGTGCGGATCCGGTCCGGCCGGTAGCTTCTTGGCGCGCCCTGCACGATACAATCGCGCGCTTAACGCGCTTACCCGCGCGCTTTGACGCGCGTACCCGCGCGCTTCACGCCGCCCAAGGGCGGCATGGCGGGCCGAGGAGATTGGAATGAAGGTAGACGCCGGCGTTGGCTGGAACCTAAGCACGGTGGGCGCCCAGGCGCGCGAACTCGAGGAGATGGGCTACAGCGGCATCCAGACCGCGGAGACGGCCCACGATCCGTTCCTGCCGCTGGCGTTCGCCGCCCAGGACACCGAGACGGTCGACCTGATCACCGGCATCGCGGTTGCGTTCTCGCGCACGCCCATGCTGCTCGCCCAACTCGGCCACGATCTGAACGCTGCGGCCGAAGGTCGTTTCGTGCTGGGCCTCGGCTCCCAGATCCGCCCGCATATCACCAAGCGTTTCAGCATGCCGTGGTCGTCGCCGGCGGCGCGCATGCGTGAGTTCATCCTGGCGATGCGCGCGATCTGGGCGGCGTGGCACAACGGCGAGCCGCTGCAGTTCACCGGGAAGTTCTACACGCATACGCTGATGACCCCGTTCTTCACGCCGACCAACAACGAACACGGCGCGCCCAGGGTGTTCCTGGCCGCGGTTGGCCCGCTGATGACGGAAGTGGCTGGGGAAGTCGCGGACGGCATCATCGTCCATGCGTTCACCACCGAGAAGTACCTGCGGGAGACGACGCTGCCGGCGTTGGAGCGCGGCTTCGCAAAGGCGCGTGCCGCCGGAGTCGACAAGTCCTTCGACAACTTCGAGGTGTCCTACCCGTGTTTCGTGGTCACCGGACGCGACGAGAAGGAGATGGCGGCGGCGAAGGTGGCGACGACGCGCCAGATCGCGTTCTACGGGTCCACGCCCGCCTACAAGCCGGTGCTCGACAGCATCGGTGCCGGCGAACTGCAGCCGCAACTCAACAGCATGTCGAAGCAGGGCCGGTGGGCGGAGATGGGGACGCTGATCGACGAGTCCATGATGCGCCAGTTCGCCGTCGTCGGCGAGCCGGGGCGAATCGCGACCGAGATCAAGACCCGCTTCGGCGACGTCGTCGACCGCACTTCGGCGGCCTATGGGCAGCTTGCCAAGGACGACCGGGCCCGGATCGTTGCGGAGCTGACGGCGTGAAGCTCTACCAGTTGGCCATGTCCGTGCCGGACCTCACCGCGGCCGAGGCGTTCTATCGCGACGTGCTCGGCGCGCGGTTCGTGGCGCGCTTCGATCCGCCCGGCCTCGTGTTCTTCGACTTGGACGGCGTGCGGATCCTCTTCGAGAGTGGTGAGGGTGGCGGCAACTCCGTGCTCTACTTTTGGACGGACGACATCGATGCGCGCGTTGCCGAGCTAGAAGCCAAGGGCGTCCAGTTCAGCGGCGCGCCGCACCCCATCCATCGCGACGAGGACGGGACGTTCGGCCCGGCGGGCGAGACCGAGTGGATGGCGTTCTTCGAAGATCCAGCGGGGAACGTGTTGGCCTTGGTGACGCGCAAGGCGTGATCCGCGGGCGTCGGACGCGGGCTCAATTGTTCCTCCATTTTTTCTTCACCTTTGGGGCGCAAGGGGGTAGACTCCGCCGCCCTTCCGTGGGAAACGGCCAAGGAGCGGACGCTCGTGCCGACTGGACCCGGCAAGAATTGCGGCTATTCGGTCAGCGGCATCGCCAGCCTCACCGGCCTGGCGGTCTTGGCGTTGGTGGTCGGCGTCGCGTCGGCAACCTTCGTCCGCGCCAACGAGGACGCCCGGGACGTCGTCAACCTAGCTGTTCCGGAGCGACCGGCCGAACCGGGTTGGGACGCCGAGCGGCGCGCGTTCGCAGCCCGTCTGCAGAAGGGCTACGGGATCGGCCACGACTCCGCTGTGGAATTCGCCGGCTGGATCCTAGAAGCGTCCGTGCGCCAGGACCTCGAGCCGGAACTCCTGGCGAGCGTCGTGATGGTCGAGAGCAGCTTCCGCAAGGATGTGCGGTCGATCACCGGCGCGGTTGGTCCGGCCCAGGTGCGCCCCGACCTTTGGTGGCAGTTCTGCGGCGGCGACCTCTACGATCCGGAGCAGAACCTGTACTGCGGAGCGCACATTCTCGGCTACTACCGCGATGTATGCGCCCTCAACAACGCCGACTCGCTGACCTTGGCCGAGGAGTGCGCCTTGCGGGCCTACAACGTCGGCTTCGGGAATCGAAACAACGTCTACTTCCTAGCGGCCGCAGCTCGCTATCTCGACAAGATCGACCGCTATCGCGAGCCACTCCAAGGCTGACCCGAGAGCGGCGCCCGCGCCGTCGTCTCAACTCACCCCGAAGGAAAACACCGTCCGCGCCGTGAACGGCCGTTCCGGACGCACGATCGCGTTGGGATAGCCGGCGTGGTTCGGGGCGTCCGGGAATTGCTGGGTTTCCAGGCAGAAACCGCCACGCTGGGGATAGCGTCGCCCATGGCGACCCGCCGTGTGCAGGGTGTTGGCCGTGTAGAACTGGACGCCGGGCTGGTCCGTGGTCACCGTGAGCGTGCGACCGGAGTCCCGATGCCGCACAGCGGCGGCACGGTGGAACCCCGGCTTGAGCACGAATGTGTGATCGAAGCCGCCGTCGGCGAGCCGCATCTGGGCATCAGCGGCTCGCAAGGCGTCGCGCAGAACAACCCGGCGGCGCAGGTCGAAGGGAGTCCCGGACACGGATCGAATTTCGCCGAGCTGGGTTAGGTCGGTGCTGACCGGCAGGAACGCATCGGCGTCGATGGAGACTTCATGGTCGTCGATCGTGGTCCCCGCGACGCCGCTCAAGTTGTAGTAGTGGTGGGAACTGAGGCTGACCGGTGTCGGCGCGTCGGTCGCCGCGTGAAACTCGAGCCCTATGTTCGAACCCGTGAAGCGATACCGGGCCTCGACGGCGAGATTGCCCGGGTAGCCCGCGTCGCCGTCCGGGCTCTCAAGCTTGAGCGAGACGCCGTCGTCCAGGACGGTGCCGGTCCACCGGCGCAGCCCGAATCCGGCCCGGCCGCCGTGCAGGTGATGGGGCGGCAGATTGGCATCGAGCTGGTAGGCAACGCCTTCGAGTTCGAACCGGGCGTTGGTCATGCGGTTGGCATAGCGTCCGACCAGGCAGTTGAAATGCGGATGCGCCTCGAGATAGTCCGCGATCGTGGGGCAGCCGAGCAGCACGTTCGCGAAGTCGCCCCGTCGGTCGGGGACCTCGATCTTGGTCACGATGCCGCCGAGTTCGATCACCTCGGCGATCAATTCGCCGGTGTCGACCCGGAATCCCAGGAAGTCCGGGTGGGCCTGAAAGACTTCGACCAACGTGCTAAAGGCGTGCGTCCCCGGAGCGGATCGTCTCGAGGTACGCGGCATCGAGCGGCTCGTAGGATTGCCCGCCGGGCTTCATCACGTACACCGGATCGGTGATCGCGTTGACGTCGTAGCCTTCGCGCTTGAGGTCGCCCTTGACCATCTTGAATGTGCCGGTGAGGTCGAGTTCGGTCTGGATGCGCACGAACACCGGTCGCGCGAACGCGGGCAGTTCGCGCTGGACATAGGCTGCGAATCCGGCCAGGTCGAGTTCGGTCACACCGTCGCTCAAGCGGATCGCGGCCATGCCGGCCCGGCCATCCGCGCCGGGCACCTCGACGCCGTAAACGTTGCAGAAGTCGATGCCGGCGAAGCCGTTGACGATCTCCCCGACTTCGTTCGTCGAGACGTTCTCTGACTTCCAGCGGAACGTGTCGCCCGTGCGATCGACGAACTGGTAGTGCGGATAGCCCAGGGAGAAGCCGACGTCGACCTCGCGGATCAGATCGCCCGTGTTGAACCAGGCGTCGCCTTCCTCAAGGACGTCGCGGACGACCTTCTTCTCGGTGGCTTCGGGGTCGGTGTAGCCCTCGAACACCGCGTTCGGGTTGATGTGTCCGAGCAAGAGGCCGGGTTCGCCCTCGGGCACCTCGATGCAGCGGCCGTTGTCGTCGCGAACGATTTCGTCGGCATCCACGTCGTAGCGCACCAGGGCGATCTTGGACGAGGTCATGCCGATCGTTAGGTCCTTGTTCATCAGGTTGGCGAAGGCGACGTTGCCTTCGCTGGCGCCGTAGAACTCGGTAATGCGCTTCAAGCCGAAGCGGTTCTTGAAGTCGAGCCAGACGTCCGGCCGCAAGCCGTTGCCCATGGCGGTGGTCAAGGGCGTGTCGGCGTCGTCGGCCTTCGCGGGCGTGTTGATCAGGTAGCGGCAGACCTCTCCGACGTAGACGAAGCACGTGCAGTTGTGTTCGCGGATCTCCGACAGGAACGCACTGGCCGAGAATCGCCGGCGAAGGAACATCGACGCCCCGGTCGTCATTGCGGCGCCAACGGCCACGAGCAATGCGGTGCCGTGGTAGAGGGGCAGGCAGATATAGATGCGGTCGCTGGGCGTCGACCGGAATCCCGCCTTGCCGGCCAGCGCGGCGGTCATCAGGAAACGGCGGTTCGACATGACCGCCGCCTTCGGCAGGCCCGTGGTGCCTGATGTGAAGATGTACATCGCGGTCTGGCCCAAGGTGATGTCGTTGGTCTCTTCCGGGTTGGCGTCGGATGCGTCGGCGCTTGCCGCGGCGAGATCGATGGCCCAGTTGGCGAGCGGCGTCTCGCCGTCGGGGACGACGTAGTAGTCGGCGCCCTCGCTGAGATGCAGATCGCCCTTGACGGTCTCGATGGCGTCCTGCAACTCGGCCCCGAAGATGCACTTCTTGGACTCGGTCACCGTGATGCAGTGCGCGAGCGGACGTTCGCGCAAGTTGGTGTTGATGAAGCCGGCGGTGATGCCGAGCTTGTTGGTGGCGAACATGAGCGGCAGGAACTCCAGCCGGTTCTCGAGCATGATGCTCACTGTGTCGCCGCGTTGCAGTCCCGCCGCCTTGAGGGTGTGGGCATAGCGATTGGCCATGGCGTTGAGTTCCGCCCAGGTCAGCGAGCGGCCCTCGCTGATGACGGCCGTGAGCGCCCCGAACTGTTCGACGTTGCGCTCGAGGACCGCCCCCAGGCAGTCCTTCTCGTCCATGGGCCGCGGTACAAGGCCCTTCTTCAGCGCCAGCAGCGTCGGCACGTCGGCCAATGTCGAGATGACGTTGCGGATACCCATCACGCGCCCTCTTGTTACAGTTCCCTCAAGCGGCTTGAGAGCATACAGGAGAACGCAGTGAACGAAGTCTGGCAGGTGGGCGGCGTGAAGATCAGCCGCGTGGTGGAAATGGAGGTCACCGGCGGCTCCCGGTTCATCCTCCCCGATGCGACCCGCGATGCCTGTCGCGGCTACCGCTGGATGTTTCCGCACTTCATGGACGACGCCGGCAACCTCGTGATGAGCATCCATGCGCTCGTGGTCGACACCGGGGAGCGGCGCATCGTCGTCGACACCTGCATTGGCAACGACAAGGATCGGGACATCCCGACGTGGAGCCACCTGCAGACGAGCTTTCTCGCCGACCTCGAGGCCGCGGGTTATCCGCGCGAGTCCATCGACACGGTGCTGTGTACGCATTTGCACGTCGACCATGTCGGCTGGAACACCATGCTGGTGGACGGCGAGTGGCTGCCGACCTTCCCCAACGCCCGCTATCTCGTGGGCGAGACCGAGTGGCGCTACTGGGACGACCGCACGACGAGCGCCCAGGTCCTTGCCGACTCGGTGCGACCAGTGATCGACGCCGGGCTGGTGGACTTCGTGCCCGTCGACCACCAGGTCTGCGATGAAGTCTGGCTCGAACCGACGCCGGGCCACACGCCGGGGCATGTCAGCGTGCGCATCTCGTCCGGGGGCGAGGATGCGCTGATCACCGGCGACTGCATCCACCACCCCTGCCAGATGACGCGCACCGACTGGTGCAGTTCGGCCGACACCGACCAGGCCCAGGGGCTCAAGACGCGCGAATCCCTGCTCGAACGCATGGTCGATACCGACGTTTTGGTGATCGGCACGCACTTCGCGACGCCGACCGCCGGCCACGTCAAGCGACGGGACGCGGGCGGGTACTGGCTACAGGTATAGGAGGCGACGGTCAGTCTGCCGCCTTGGCCTTCAGTTTCACCATCCAGGCCTCGATGTGATGCCGCGTCCAGGGGATGTCGAGCGCCACGAAGGCGATGCCGAGGGGGAACATCCAGAAGCCGAGGATCGGCAGGAAGCCTAAGATCCCGCCGCCCATGAACAGCACGCCGACGACGGAACGGATGCCGAAAGGCACGTGGTCGTCTCCCCACTTCAGGATGCGGTAGGTGATACCCGCCAGTCTCCTGGCCAGATGATGTTCGCGATGCGGTGCGTCGATGGCGACGGCCCCCCAGTTGATTGGCGTGACCCGGTCGGTCAGACCAGGATAGGCCGGTCGTCCGGAGCGTCGTGGCGGTCGGGGTGGGCGCGTCGTTCCAGGTCCGGGTCGACGGACAGGAAACGGAACCGACCGTCTTCGTCAAGCGAGCGTTCCAGCCGATTCCGGTGCATCAGCAAGTGGCAGTGGGCAATGGCTTCGCCGAGCGCCATCATCGTCTGCCGGGCGTCCAGGTGCCGCCTGAACAGGACCGGGAGGAGATCCTTGGCCGTTTGCGGCTCCACGCAGCTCTCCTCGATCGCCAGCATGCGGTCCTCGTGGTGGCTGATGAGATCCCGGAGCCGTTCGCGCACCCCGTAGAACGGCAGGTTGTGCGCCGGCAGCACGAAGGTGTCTGGCGGCGTGTCCAGGAACTTGTCGTGGGACTCCATCCAGATCTTCAAGGGGTTGGCTTCCGGCTCGGTCGGATGGACGCTGACGTTGGAGGTGATCCGCGGGAGGATCTGGTCGCCGGAGATCATCACGCCGAGGCTGTGACAGTGCAGGCAGGCATGCTCCGGTGAATGGCCGGCACCGACGACGACGTGCCAGTCGTGGCTGCCGATGGTCAGGATGTCGCCGTCCTCCAGGCGGTGGAAGCCCATCGGCAAGGCGCTCGGCATGGTCATGGACGACGCGACCGCGCTTTTCCGAGCCGGCTCGCGCTCGCGCCAGGCATTCTGCATGCGCTCCATGCTCTCCGTCGGCATGCCGTAGCGGTGGTAGAACTGTTCGCCCTGCCAACTCCCCTGCGACGACGAGAAGCCCATGGTGGTGTACGAACGGGCTTGGTAGTACTCGGCCCGGGTCATGTACAACGGGCAGCGGAAGTGGTTGACGATCATGCCGGCCTGGCCGATGTGATCCGGGTGCATGTGCGTGCAGATCACGCCCTTGACGGGCTTGCCGCCGAGTTCGTTGTCGAAGATGTCGTGCCAGAGCCCTTCGGTCTGCTGGTTGCCGAGGCCCGTGTCGACGACGAACCAGCCGTCCTTGTCCTCGATGAGATAGAGGTTGATGTGCGTGAGCGACCCGCCCATGGGCATGGTGAGCCAGCGCACGCCGTCGGCGACTTCCACCGTCGTTCCAGCCTTGGGGTGGGAGTCGTAGGGGTATTGGAGTGCCATGCGAATCAGTATACCCGACGGCATGTTGCGCCCCGGTGTTGCGTGCCAAGTGCCTTGGGCTACCATCGCTGCCCATGAAACGGCGCGACATCATCGCCGCGACGCCAGTCGCCATCCTGTCGGTTCGCGTTCAAGCGGCCCGCGCGACCCGACCCAATCGGCTGAAGCCGCAGGTTGACGATGTTCTCGTGCACGCCTTCGGCGCCAGCGCGGGTGAACCGGTCAGGCCGGCGGATTGGAACGGCGAGCGCTTGTTCGCCTTTCCCAAAGCGCCCGACGGCGTGGTCCGGGACGGTTCTTTGCACAACCAGTTGGCGATCGTGCGCCTGGACGAATCGGCGATGACCGAGAAGACCCGCGGCTTTGCCGCCGGCCCGTTCGTCGCCTATTCGGCGGCCTGCACGCACACCGGCTGCGAGGTCAGCGGCTGGTTGGCCGAGGAGCAGCACCTGGTCTGCCCCTGCCATGGCTCGCAGTTCGATATCCACGACGCGGCCCGCGTCGCCGTTGGCCCGGCGCCGAAACCGCTGGCCATGCTGCCGATGGCCTTGGAGAACGACCGGTTCCGGGTGACCGGCGCCTTCTCGCGGCGGGTCGGGCCGGAGCCGCTTTAGATCACGACACGGGGAGGGCTGCCATGCCGATCGCTTACGAGACAACCGAAGAGGCCAAGGAACTCAGGCGCTACCTCTACGACCTCCACGGGGTCCTCGTCGTCGAGAACGTGTTGAGCCCGGCCCAGGTTGCCGAACTGAATGCGATCCTCGACGAGAAACTCCCGGAGTTCCCCGAGGACTGGCGCGAGCGTGCCAAGAGTGCGCCCCAAGGGCTCTACAACTTCTATCGGTTCGGGGCCGCGGGCGGTTCGCACGGGACGCACCCGGGATTCCTGGATTTCGGTCAGCCGTTCTGCGAGCTCATGGACCACCCGCTGACCATGGAGATGATGCGCGCCCAACTCGGCGACTGCTTCCGTCTCGACCGGATCTTCGGGATGCGGATGCGGGAGGGGATGCCGAGCGGTCGACTGCACTCGGACTACGGGCCGTCGCACCCGTTCACCGCCGCCAAGCCCGGCGAGTACTACCCGCAACCGGGCCACCAGGCCCGTCATGGTTTCGCCGTCGCCGCGTTCAACCTGACGGACTGCGGCCCGGAGACCGGCGGCCTATGCTGCATTCCGGGCAGCCACAATACCCACATCCGACTGCCGCAGAGCATCCGCGACGAGCGGTTCGACGACGTGGTGCAGGTGCCAACCGCGCCTGCTGGCAGCGTGACGTTCTTCACGGAAGCGACGACCCACGGCACGCGCCGATGGACGGCGAACCACGAACGCCGTTCACTGCTCTACAAGTACTGCGCGTCGCAGTTGGTGTGGTCTCGGGCCAGGGTCCGAGCGCCTGAGGGCATTGAGCTGACCGAGCGCCAGCAGCGTTTGCTCGAAGAGCCCGCCGGCGCTCACTGGTTCTTCGAGTCCCTGTTCGACGACGGCTGACGGTGGTGCGGGGACGCCACGTCCGCAACCCGGCCGTCCGACAGAAGGGATCTGGCAAAAGACTACGGCCCGAACGGGATCCGACGCGTTAATGGGACTGCGCGAACGCCCTTGAATGCAGCGCCGGGAATACTCGAAGCCGCCTAGCGTGAGGGACGGGCCGCCCAATGCCGGATTGACCCAAGCTTGCCACTCAAACTACCATTGCGGCATGGTCGTTACCATCGACAGCGCGGGCCGTCTCGTCGTGCCCAAAACGCTACGGGAGCAGTTCAACCTGACGCCCGGGTGTGAACTGGAGATCGATGCGGTTGGCGACGGGATTACCATCCGTAGAGCAGACACCGAACCAGCCCTTGTCCGGAAGCTCGGCATTCTCGTGCACCACGGCACGACACGGACTTCCTTGGACATCGGCGATTTCGTCCGCGCGGAACGCGATGCGCGCCTCTCCCGGATCGCACGACCCCTCGACTGAGTGCGAACGCTGTTCGACACATCGGTACTGGTTGGGGCCATGGTTGACCAGTTGGGAAACCACGAGGCCGCCTTCCGCGCATTCCATCGCTTCACGTCCGACGAGCACTCAGGTTGTTGTTCGACCCATGCCGTTGCGGAGTGCTACGCAACGCTGACAGCTCTCCCGGTCGCGACGCGGATCTCGCCCGATGAGGCGCGGACTCTCGTCGAGGAAACGGTCGTTGCTCGCTTGGACGTCCTCGCCATTTCGCCGAACGACTACCGCGACGTGCTCCGCGAAGTTGCCGGACTCGGTCTCCGCAGTGGCGCAATCTACGATGCTCTGCACGCGGGCTGCGCACGCAAGGACCGCGTTGACCAGATTCTCACTTACAACCTGTCCGACTTTGCGCGGTTCGACCTCGGCGGCATTGCCGTTGTGGCGCCGTGAGTTAAGAGCAGCGTTACGCCCTGGCGGGCAAGGGCGTGGCAGTCGGGTTCAGAACGAGAAACGCGATAGAGGCCCAGCGGGTTGCGCCACTGGTTCTTCGAGTCCTGTTCGCCGACGGCCAACGGTCATCGGCGCGGCGGATGAGTCACTGCGGCTCGACGTCCGGCCCGTCGGCGACGTAGGCGCGATGTGCGCCGAGGATGTCATCGGCTCGGAGTGAAGGCTTCAGAAGAACCCGCATCGTCAGCCGGTAGCGTCGCCCAGCTTGCGGTGACGGGATGACCCAGAAGAAGCCCCACGCCGGTCCCCCGAACGCTGGTGCGAGCGGGTTGACCACGAAACGGACATACTGGCGCTGGGATGCCGGGAAGAGCACGGCATAGGAAAGGTCTTCGACGATTCCGAAGTAAAACGGCTCATCGAACCGGGTGGATGAGTCGGCGTAGTAGTAGGTCGGCGGCGGAGGTTCCGGCCGGCCAAGTCCAGGATTCGGCAGGCCGCTCGGATGTACGACCCGCCCGGGAGTCTGGGCGTGACCGTTGAAGTGGACCCAGGGGCTGGCTTTCGGATGTCGAGCGTTGTCGTGGCCGCGGAAGGTCACTCCCGTGTAAATCGGTGCCTTGACGATCGTTGCGAAAAACAGCGCAAGCGACCCTAGGGGCCACTGGCGGCGGGACGTTGTTGCATCAATGGCGACGTCGACCGCGTGCGGTGGCGTGGCCGTGTAGGTGATGTCGCATGCGGTCTCAGCGCAGGCCGTGGGCCGATAGCTAAGGGTGCACCCATCGGGCCGAATGTCGCGCAAAGCCTTCGGCGAATAGCAGGGCTCGTATTGGACGTATTCGGGAGCGTCCGGGGGAACGCCGATGTAGTGCTCGAGTGTCAGGGCGGGGGAGAGGAGCCAATCGGTCGAAGACGCAGCGTGTGATCAGGGCTGACGCCATGGGTGGGCTCGTTGCTGCGAGATGACTCTCGGAGACTACCAGTCCAGACGCGTCGCCTGACGGATCGTCTCGTTGGCGATCCCGGCGTGGATCGCGTGAGCGTAGCTCGAGAGGGGCTCGTCGCGCGGCGAGGGGACTGCGAACTCCTCGCTGACGAGTCGCTTGATGCCCCGCACGACGGTGTCGGCTACTGCGAGCAAGCCTTCGGCCGGCGGGTGGGTCGCAAGGCTCGCCACGCCGTCGCGGACAGAAACCGGGCAATTGGGCAGGAGGTCGAAATGCGTAAGGCGCCACTTGAACGCCGGAACGTAGCTCCTGTTCCAGCAGAACGCCGCCTCTACCACTTCGTCGACGAAACGGGATCGACATTGCGAGAACGTGGCAAGGTCGCCGCGTTGCCACGCGCGCACAAGGTTGTATTCGGGTCCCGCATTCCAGGCCCGGAATAGCGCGCGGGCGAGGAGGGCTCTTTGTATGTCGGGTGGCGGATACCGTACGAAGCGTCGCCAGAGATCCTCGAACTGGTCAGCCGGATCGTGGAAAACCGCACCTTGACTGGCGTCGAACATGCGCTCGGACCACGGCCGGCCGAGGAAACTCTGTGCATTCAAGTGCGGCAACCAATCGACGTCGTGCTTCGGCAGCGTCCGGTAACCGGTCAGGCGGTAGAGGAAACCGAAGATCTCTTGGGCGTTCGTCCTTCTCGGTTCTGGCCCGTCGTAGCCACGCCACTCGACGTCTTCGACCGAGTCGGGGAACTGCTGCAGCGCACGCCTGAGTCGGCGTCCATGGATGCGCCAGGCCGGATCCGGCAGAAGGAAGGTGAGATACGGCCCCCACATATGGTCGCGTGATATCGCGTCGTCCATGCCAGCGTTCTGCGATGTGCCGCCGACGCAGGCGACCGAACAGGCGTCGAGAAGCCCCATGCGTTCAAGGAACTCCCGACCGTGATTCTCGAACAGACGCCGAGAATACTCGAGGCCACCCGGTTCGTCGGGGTCGTTCAAGGGAACGAGGTCGCGTCCCGGCAGTGGGACCCGCTCGACATTAGACGCCGTCCGATACGCCGCGCACGAATAGCGGCTCGATGCCGAGGGTGCGACCGTCGTCCCGCAATTCGGCGTCGCTCGGCCCTGCCCCGGCTGCGGCGGCGGCTTCGAGGGTTGCGCGCAGCAGCGTCGTATCGCTTGAAGTGTTCAGGAAGACGCCGGGCCGCGACAGCACGAAGCGCACCGCACGCTTGAGCGCGGCGTGGTCGCGGATCGGGCGGTACCAACTGTGCCGCGGCTCGTCGTCGCCGCCACGCCAGCGTCGGCGAGCGATGCTCTTGATGGTCTGGAAGGCGACGCCACGTTCCAGGCACGTGGCGTGGAGTTCCTCGAAATCCTGGGCGTACTCCGGTTGTGCGAGCATCGCGAAGTTGCACGGTACGAGGACCGAGTCGAACGGGAATCGGTGCAGGCTCTCAAGGTGCCTCTTGGGGGCGAACGTGCCGTGGCCGGTTACGCCGATGAAGCGCACAAGGCCGGCGTCGCGCGCGGCAACCAACGCTTCGAGGGCGCCACCGGGCTCCAATGCGACGTCCTGTTCTTCCGTCTCGACCAGATTGTGCAGTTGGATGAGGTCGATCTGGTCGACGTCCAAGCGGTCGAGCGATCGCGCGAGGCTCTCACGTGCTCCCACGGCGTCCCTCGCGCCGGTTTTCGTCGCGAGGAAGAAGCGGTCCCTGTGCTTCGCCATCCACGGCGCGATTCGCAGCTCGGAATCGCCGTAGCCCGCGGCCGTGTCGATATGGTTGACGCCGAACTCCAAGAGCAGGTCGAGCACGGCGTCCGCCTTCTCCTGGCGCATGGAGCCGAGAGCCGCCGCCCCGAAGATCGTGCGAGTGCTCATGTGGCCGGTGTGGCCGAAAGCAATGCGTTCGATCATGGTCTTCCTCGACTGGCCGTTTTCGCCCTAGACACGCGTCAGCAGGCGCTGCGCGGACGTGCCCGCACGGCGCCTGCCGAAGCGCTTGACCTACGCCTGGTGGCGCAGCACGTGTCCCGCGCGAGCCCCCGTATGCTCGCCATCGACGACGTTCACCTCGCCGTTGACGATGGTCGTCTTGTAGCCCTTGGAACGCTGGATGTAGCGCGGTGCGCCGCCGGGGAAGTCGTGCACCAGTTGCGGCTGGCACTCGATGACGGCGTCGGCGTCGAACACGTTCACGTCCGCTCGCATGCCTGGCTTCAGCAGGCCCCGGTCGGTCAGGCCGATCACCCGGGCAGGGCCCGAGGTGAGCCGGCGGATGCCTTCGCCCATGCTGTAGCGTCCGCTGTCACGCACCCAGTGCGACAGCAGGAACGTGGACCAGCCGGCGTCCATGATCTGCGAGACGTGTGCACCGGCGTCGCCGAGGCCCGGGAAGACGTGCTCGTGTTCGATCAGGTCGCCGAGCGCGTTCATGTTCGGCGCGAAGGCGCGGTAGTTGAATAGGCCGAGGCCCTTGCTCTCGCGGGACAGGCGCAGGAAGGTCTCGCACCAGTGCTCGCCCGCCGCGTCGGCCATCGTCTGCAGGCTGGCCTCCGGCCCCGCCGTGTAGTCCGGCGTCTCGCCGACACCGAGGTAGAACAGGTTCTTCACCGGCAGCCGCATGGCGCTTTCGCGCTTCGCCTCGGCGACGAGCCTGGCGACGGTGTCGGCGTCGCTGATCGCCTTCAACCGCCCGGCGAGGTCCAGCTTGCGGAGCGAGTCCCACGTCTCGCCGGCCACCGGCAGCCGGGACTGCAGCCCGTACATGGAGCCCGAACTGCGTACGTGCGTGATCGCGGTCACGTCGCCGGCTTCGGCGCGCAACTCCTCGAGGGCCTGCTTGCGTTCCAATCCGGACTCGCCGCCAGGTCCGGCCCCGTAGCTGAACAGCACGCGGCCGTGTGTCGTGCTGGCGATTTGCTTGAGCACGTCGAAGTTGGCGCCGACGGCCTGCATCAAGGCGTTTCGCGGTCCCACCGCCTTGCCGATCTCCACGAGTTCGGCCGGATCCGCGAAGGTGCCCGGCACGGAGCGGCCGTCGGGCAGCCGATGCGGCGCGTGGCGATTGGTCGAGAAGCCGACCGCGCCGCGGTCGATGCTCGCCCCGACGATGTCCGCCATCTGACGGCGCTCGTCGTCGCTCGCCTGTTCCTCCACGGCACGCTCGCCCATGACGTAGAAGCGGACCGCACAGTGGCCGACCATGCCCGCGACGTTGATGCCGGGTTTGAGCCGCTCGATGGCGTCGAGATAGCCGCCGTAGTCCTCCCAGTCCCAGGGGAGCCCCGTGAGGATCGCGTTCTTAGGGATGTCTTCGACGGTCTCCATCATGCCGGCGAGTAGCTCCTGGTCGCTCGGCTTGCACGGCGCGAACGTCACGCCGCAGTTCCCCATCAGCACGGTCGTTACGCCGTGCCAGCTCACGGGCGTGAGCGCGGGATCCCAGCCGATCTGCGCATCCAGGTGCGTGTGCAGGTCGATGAACCCGGGCGTGACGGTCATCCCCTGGGCGTCGATCTCCTGCTTGCCGCGGTGGCTGACTTCGCCGACTTCGCTGATGCGTCCGTCGCTGATGGCGAGGTCGCCGGCTACGGGTTCGGCGCCCGTGCCGTCGACGAGGTCGCCACCTCGGATCACGATGTCGTGCATTGGGTCTCTCCCCTTGATTGCCTCAATCAACTGATTCCCTCAAGCGAACATCGTCGTGCGCGGGTCGCCGGGTGTCAAGACGTGACCGACGCGACCGCTTCGCGGTCGCCCCGAGAATTCGCTGTGCGAATTCTCAAGACGGTGCCCGCTATGATGGCGGTCTCCTAGCTTGCCGGTGTCGTCCAGTTGAAGCTTCACCGCCTCGTCGGCGTGTCCAGATCGGTCGCCGCGACGCGCAGCAGGAACGCCAAGCGCGATGCGCTGGCGGAGGCGATCCGGGCGATGGCGCCGGACGAGCGGGCTGTGGGGGTCGCCTACCTGTCCGGATCCCTGCCGCAAGGCCGTGTGGGCGTGGGCCCCGCGGCGCTCCAGGACAGCGCCAACGTGCCCGCGAGCGCGGCGCCGACGGTATCCGTGACCGAGGTCGACGAAGCGATCGAGCGCGTACGGAATGCTGCGGGCCCCGGGTCGGCGGCGGTGAAGCGCGACACGCTGCGCGGGCTCTTCGGGCGTTGCGTGCCGGAAGAGCAACTGTTCCTCGTTCGCCTTCTGGTCGGCGAGGTGCGGCAAGGCGCGCTTGACGGGGTCATGGTCGAGGCCATCGCCTTGGCCTCGGGTTGCAGCGCTGCCTACGTGCGCCATGCCCACATGTTGCAGGGTAGTCTGCCTCGCGTGGCGGACGTTGCGATGACTGCGGGCGAGCCCGGTCTGCGCCGTATCCGCCTGTCCGTAGGCACACCGGTGCAGTCGATGCTTGCGCAGACCGCGACCGAGGTCGGCGAAGCGGTCGCCGCCATGCCGAGTGCTCTGCTCGACACCAAGATGGACGGCGCACGCGTTCAGGTGCACAAGTCGGGTAGCGACGTGGCGGTGTTCTCGCGCCAACACAACGACGTCTCGGCGAGCGTCCCCGAGGTGGTCGAGGCGGTTGCCGCCATGCCCGCGTCCGACCTCGTTCTCGACGGCGAGGTTGTCGCCTTCGACGGCAACGGCCGCCCGCTACCCTTCCAGACGACGATGCGCCGCTTCGGTCGCCGCCAGAACGTCGCCGCCCTGCGTCGCGACCTGCCCGTTCAACCCTACTTCTTCGACTGCTTGCATGCCGACGGGGAAGACGCGATCGGTTCGCCGCTGACCGAGCGCGTCGGGCTTCTCGACACGTTCGTCCCCGGCGCGCTGCACATGCCGCGGATGCTGACGGGCGACTCCACTGCCGCACGCGACTTCCTCCAGGGGGCGCTCGATGCGGGGCACGAGGGCGTGATGGTGAAGGACCCCGCGTCCGCCTACGCGGCGGGCAGCCGCGGCAAGGCCTGGCTCAAGGTCAAGCCGGCGCACACTCTCGACCTCGTCGTGCTGGCGGCGGAGTGGGGGCACGGCCGTCGCCAGGGCTGGCTTAGCAACCTGCACCTGGGCGCTCGCGACCCCGACGGCGGCGGATTCGTGATGCTCGGCAAGACCTTCAAGGGCCTCACCGACGAGATGCTGGACTGGCAGACGCGGGCGCTGCTCGACCTCGAGGTCTCCCGTGACCGGTATGTCGTCCACGTCGAGCCGCGCCTGGTCGTCGAGATCCTCTGCAACGAGGTGCAGACGAGTCCGCACTATCCGGCGGGCTTGGCGCTCCGCTTCGCTCGCGTCAAGCGCTACCGCCCGGACAAGCCCGCCACCGCGGCCGATACGCTGGACGCGGTGCGCGCCTTGCACACCGGGCCCTAGCTATAGCTATGGCTAGCGGCGAGGACCGGTTTCCAGGGCGAACTGCGTCTCGAGCTCCTCGGCGCGCTTCTTCGCCGCTTCCAACTGCGCGTACTGCGTCAGATAGCAGTAGAGGCAGCGTTGGTCCATGTCCGGCGGGAGAACGTCCGTGGACAGTCCGCGCACCTGCATGATCGTGCGCAGGAACTTGGCCGTGTCAGGCTTCGCCGAGATCCCCATCTTGTAGTAGACGCCGGTGGCCACGGACAGCGGCGTGAGTCCGCGGCTGTCGACGGCATCGAGCCGGGCACCCCGTGCGACCAGCAACCGCGCCACGTCGACTCCGCCCCGGTAGGCGGCACCGTGCAGGGCCGTGTCGCCGACCGCGTTGACGGCATTGACGTCGTTGTCGTTCTCAAGGCAGACCGCGACGGCTTCGAGGACGTCGGCCTCCCAGCCGCGCTCGCGGAAGCGGTGCAGGTTGCCGGTGTCGCTGTAGAGGCCGGCGGCGACCATCAACGGCGTCGTCCCGTCGGTCGTGGCGATGGTCGGGTCGGCGCCAGCCCGCAGCAGGATCGCCATCAGTTCGAGATCCGCTTCCTTGGCGGCCAGCAGGAACGGTGTTGCGCCGATGCGGAACAGCACGTCGCGCATGTTGACGAAGCGCTGTTCCTTGAGCCGGTCCTTGGCCATGCGCGCATCGACGTGGGCGCCGAGCGCGATCAGCTTGGCGACGAGGTCGAGGGTGATGTCCAGCGCCCCGATCGGGATGTCCGCCTCCTCGCTCGGCACGACGCCGCGGATGATCGCGCGCTGCACGGCGAGGCGGTGCAGGGCCGTATAGCCCGCGTCGGACTGATTGGGGTTGGCCCCGCGGTCGAGCAGCAGATGGGCGATGTCCCAATGGGTGTTGACCAACGCCAGTTCCAGGGCGCTCTCGCCCGTCGCGAGGGTCGCACCGATATCGGCGCCTGCGTCTAGCAGGGCCGTTACAGCCTCGATACGCCCCGCGCGTACGGCGAACAGCAGGGCATCCAAGCCCTTCTCCGTGCGCATGGCGAGTTCGGCGCCGCCTGCCACGAGCGCGGCTACGGCCTCGGCGTTGTTGGCGGCTGCGGCCCACATCAGGGCCGTCTGCCCGGCGTCGTTGATCGCGTTCGCATCGGCCCCGGCGGAAAGCAGCGCCGCGATGACGGCGGGATCGCCGGTCCGGGATGCGGTCATCAGCACGGTTTCCCCGCCAGGGACGGTCGTGTCGGGATCGGCGCCCACCGCCAGGAGCCGCTTGAGGATTGCGGCATTGCCATTGACGGCTGCGAAGTAGAGCGGCGGGAAGTCGTATCGATTCGTAAGCGTCGGCTTGGCACCCGCGTCGAGGAGGAGATCCACCATGGCGGCGTCGTCGCGGTGGACCGCCCAGTGGAGTGCCGTTGTGCCGTCGATCGTGGCCTGATCGACGTCCGTGTCGCCGACAATGCGCTCAAGGCCGGGAAGGTCGCCGGTCTTGGCGGCTTCCACCAACGGCGCCACCGGTCCGTTTGCCGTGCCGTGGAGTGCCGCGCACAGGACCCCGAGGGTCGCCAGGCGGCGCAGACGCTTCATAGTCCGGCGAGTCGCCCCGTGCTGTCGCCGACCCGGTCGACGTGCACGCCGACCTTGTCGAGCAGCGACAGTCCGGCGTTCATCAGGGGCGTGTCCATCGGGTACTTCAAATGGCGGCCGCCCCGATGGCCTCCTGCGCCGCCGGCGATGAGGAGCGGCAGATTGCTGAAGCTGTGGGTATTGCCGTCGCCCAGGCCGCCGCCGTAGACCAACAGCGCGTGGTCGAGCAAGGTGCCGTCGCCGTCGGGCGTGGCTTCGAGGGTCTCGATGAAGTCCTTGAACAGCGACACGTGGTAGGTGTCGATCTTGATCTGCTGTGCGACCTTCACGGGATCGTTGCCGTGGTGCGTGATCGCGTGGTGGCCGCCGTTGACGCCGATCCACGGATAGCTGCGGTTGCTGTTTTCGCGGGCGACCTGGGTGCAACTGACGCGGGTGATGTCGCCGCGCAAGGCCACGAGCAGCAGGTCGAAGAGGATCTTGACGTGGTCTTCGAAGTCCTCGGGGATGCCGGTCGGCGGCGTCATCCCGCGGGAAAGGTCGCGCGCTTGGCTGCGTTCGATCTTCTGTATCCGCGACTCCACGTCGCGAATGGCCGTCGTGTAGTCGTCGATCGTGCGCCGGTCACCGATCCCGAGGGATCGCCTGAGGCGGCTCAATTCGTCACCGACCGAATCGAGGATGCTGCGGTCGTTGGCCAACTCGCGCCGCCTCGCGCTTACCGTCGCTTCGCTGCCGAAGAGGCGCTCGAAGACGCGCCTGGGGTCGTTCTCGTGCGGTAGCGGCGTGGTGGGCGTCAGCCACGACGTCGAGTTGCGGTAGACGCAGCTATAGCCGAGTTCGCATAGGCCCGACACGATGCTCGACTCGGTCGTGAGTTCCAGCGAGCGCAGGATCGTGTCGGCGCCGAGGGAGTCGGCGGCGTACTGGTCGAGGGTCTTGCCGGCACGGATGTCCGATCCTTCGGTCTTCTTCGACGGCGCGCCGTTCAGCCAGCCGGAGTGGGCGCTGGAGTGGCCGCCGCCACCGCGGGCCGTGGCGATGTTGCTCAAACCGCTTAGCACCGTGACGTGGTCGCGGACGGCTTCGAGGGGCGCGAGCACGGGCGTCATGGCGTAGTCGCGACCCCCGTCGCCCGCGGGATGGAAACTGGCCGGGACGATGCCGTTCGGCATGTAGAAGAAGGCGAGGCGCGGCGGCGAGCGCGGTGCCGCATTGGCACCGAGGGCCGGGACCATGGCGCCCAGAAACGGCAGTGCCACCGCGGCACCGCTACCGCGCAGCAGTTGGCGTCGGCTGATCGCCTTGTTGGTGATGAACATGCGCGTACGGTGCGCGACTGCCCAGCCGGGAGCTATACCACAGTTCGGCTGCGAACGCCCGTCACGGGGCGGCAGCGACTTGGTGCGCGTCGGACCCGCGCATGCGGAATGGATAGCTTTGTGCGACCCTGACGATCAGGGACTGCATGCGGAAGCCGTCGTCCGCTGTGCGCGTCACGATCTCCCGTACGCTCGGTGCGTCAAAGGGCTCGAGTCCGCGACCGAGCGCGTAGGTCAGCAAGCGCTCCGCGACGGTGGTCGCGAAGCGCTCCGGCTTGGCGACGAGCGCCCGCTTCAGTCCGACGATGCCTTGCACGCGGGTGCCGTCCGGCAGCACGGCGGCGTTGTCGATCGCGTTCCAGGACGCATCGCGTTCCCGGTAGCGGCCGATGGAGTCGAAGTTCTCGAGGGCGAAGCCGGGCGGATCGATCGCGTCGTGACACGCGGCACAGGCCGGGTTGTCGCGGTGTTCGCGCAGTCGCTCGCGCAGGGTCGGCGCCTTCGTACCGGGTTGACCGGCCTCGAGATCGGGCACGTCGGGCGGCGGCGGACGCGGTGGCGTACCGAGCAGGTTGGCGAGCACCCACTTGCCGCGCAACACCGGCGATGTGCGGTCGGGGTGCGACGTGATGGTCAGCAGGCTGCCCTGGCCCAGCAGGCCGCCGCGGAGGCTTCCCGACGGCAGAGGGAACCGGCGCAGGTCGGCGTGCTGGATACCCGTGATCTCGTAGTGGTCCGCCAGACGCTTGTTGAGAAACGTGTAGTCGGCGCCGATCAACTCCGTGACGGGGCGGTCGTGGCGGAGGACGTGGTCGAAGAAGAGCTCCGTCTCCTGCTGCAGGCTATCGCGCAACGCCTCGTCGTAGTCGAGGCTCGCGGGTTCCGTGGGCCGGTGGAATGCGAGGCTGCGCAGCTCCAGCCATTGGCTCGCGAAGTTGGCCGTCAGCGCCCAGGCCTTGGGGTCGGCCAGCATGCGTCGTACCTCGCGCTCGATGTCGGCCTGGGTGCGCAGGCGTCCGCTCGTCGCCGCCGCGAGCAACTCATCGTCCGGGATGCTGCTCCAGAGGAAGAACGAGAGTCTCGAAGCAAGTTCGAGGCCGGTTGCGGGCCGCGGCTCGGGCGCGTCGTTGGGACTCTCGATCCGGAACAGGAAGTGGGGGCTCACGAGCAACCGGCGGAGGGCCAGGCCGATGGCCGCCTCGAAATCGGCCCCCTGCGTGCGTGCGTTCGTGTAGGCGTCCCGCAAGGCATGTCGCTCCGCGGCGGGCCCCTTGCCGCGATAGCCGCGCGATGCGAGCAGGTCGAGGATCCGATCGGCGCACGCCCCTTCCTCGTCCGGCCCGGAAGGCTTACAGGCGAAGATCGCCTGACGGCTCGGCGTGTCGCCGATCTGGGCACCGCCGTACGGGCCGGCGATCCCGAGCGAGTGCAGGCGGGGCAGGGCACCGCTGGCGCCGGCGATGTCGCCTTCGCCGCGCTCGTTGACAAGTGGTTCGAGGAGGCCGTCGACGAGATTGAGCGGCGTTTTGTAGAACCTCGCGGCCACGGCGCGGCTGCCTGCAGCGACATGCAGGCGGGCGCGGTGTTTCGGTGGATCGCGAACTTCCGTAAGCGGTTTGGGTACGGTGAAGGTGCCCGCCTGCACGCCGTCGATGGTCATCTCGAGCCGGTGATCGACCAGGAACGGTATGGTCCGCCGGGCGCCGGGACGGTTCACGGGGGTGAGAGCCGCGGTGAGTTCGTAGACGCCGTCGGCTGGGAAGGTGTGACGGATCTCGGTGCCGCCTTCGGCGCCGAGCGAGGCATCGTTCGTGCGTACCCGGCGTTCGGTCTCGGTGCCGACGAGGTAGGTCGTGGTCTCGAACGTGGCCGCATCGCCGATCGCCAGCCGGACGATCGCCTTGGCGGCTGCCAGGTAGCGTTCCATCAGCAGGGGCGATAGGCGCAGCGTGCCGGCCATGTTGTCAAAGCCGTGGCTCGAGTCGTCCGCGGGCAGGAACCGCGAGGCGTCGATCTCGAGGTGCAGGAGGTCGCGCACGGCGTTCTGGTACTCGTTGCGATTCAGGCGCCGGAACACCGGGGACGGGCCCGGGTTCGGCTGAGCCGCGGCTGCGCGGTCGAGTTCCGCCGACAGCCAGGCGCGGAACCGGTCGGCCGTTGCCGACCGGGGTCGCTTGGCGTCGAGCGGGGGCATGGTGCCAGCCCGCAGCTTGTCCACCACCTTCTCCCAGGCCTCGGGGTGGGCGCCGACGTCGGCCAAGTCGAGGTCGGCGAACTTGATCTCGCCGTTTTCGACGTGGCAGCGCAGGCAGCGGACATGCTGCGTACGTTCGGTATGGCAGGCCGCGCAGAAAGTGCGCACGAAGCCGCGTGCCTCGTCGAGGCCGGTCACGGCATCGGCGATCGCTGGCGGGGCAAGGGCGAGGACGACAGCCGTGCACAGCGCCCGCAGACACTTGAGGGGTAGAGTTGGCGATGTCCTCGATGCCGCCATCGAAACGGCTCCGCGCGGCGACCGCGAAGCGGTCGCGTGGCTTACTCCGTCCCGGTATATGTCGCCCGGTAGATCCGGCCGCCTTGATCGTCGGAGATGAGCAGGCTGCCGTCGGCGGCGACCACGACGTCGTTCGGCCGCCCCGAGGCGCGCTCGTTGGCCAGCCAGATGTCGATGAACGGCATGTAGGCTGGCCCGTCCGCGCCGAAGCGCACGACGCTGACGCGGTAGCCGACTTTGGAGGAGCGGTTCCACGAGCCGTGCTCGGCGATGAACAGTGCGCCGGCGTATTCGGCGGGGAATGCGCTGTGGGTGTAGAAGGCGAGCCCCAGGGCTGCGGAGTGGGCCTGGATCTCCACCGCGGGTGGTACGTAGTCGGCGGGGTCGTGGCCGGCGCCGAACTGCGGATCCAGGATCGCTTCGCCGTGCACGTGGGGATAGCCGTAGTGTGCGCCGACGTCGACAACGACGTTGACCTCCTCTGGCGGGACGTCGTCACCGAGCATGTCGCGACCGTTGTCGGTGAACCAGAGCCGCTCGGTCTCGGGATGCCAGGTCATGCCGACGCTGTTGCGCACCCCGTGCGCGTACACGCTGGTTTCGCCGGTGGCCGGGTCCATGCGCACGATGCTCGCGAAGCGCGGATCGTCGGACTTGCAGATGTTGCACGGCGCGCCCACGTTCACGTAGAGGAATCCGTCCGGGCCGACGGATAGGTACTTCCAGCCGTGGTGGCGCGCATCGGGCAGTTCGTCGGTCACGATCTCCGGGCGCGGCCTGTCCCGGTAGGTCGCCGCGATGTCCGGGTAGCGCAGGATGCGGTCGAGCGCGGCGACGTAGAGATCGTCGCCGAGCAGCGCGACGCCGCTCGGCATGACCAAGCCGGATGCGAAGGTCACGACCTCGGGGTCGGCATCCGCATCGGCGGCAGGCACGACCGCGTACACCTTCCCGGCGCGGCGCGTACCAACGAACAGGAGCCCGGACTCGGCGAGGGCCATCTGCCGCGCATTGGGCACGTCGTCGGTGAGCACGGACAACGTGAATCCCGGCGCGACCGGGTCGGCCGCGGCGCAGACGGCGACGACGCAAGCGAGTACGGCGCTCGGAAAACGGTGCATGGCTGTCATGCGGCTAGTGTGGTGCGAACCGGCCGAATGGGCAAGGGATGGCGCCGAACGGCGCACGCCTCGGCGCGGTTGACCATGCTTGGCGGGTCACGCACAGTTGTTCGCTGCTGAACAAGGGAGAACGCCCGTGCCGCCATTGTCGCGCTTTCGCATCGTGGAACTGGGCATCGGCCCTGTATCCGGCCTCGCCACCACGGTTCTCGCGGATTTCGGTGCGGACGTCATCAAGGTCGTGCCGCCGGACGGCGACCCGTTCGCGGACATGGGTTCATGGCCGCTGTGGACGCGCGGGAAGCGCATCGTGCACGCGGACTTGCGCGACGCTGCCGCGGCTGAAGAGGTGCGCTCCTTGATCGCGACGTCGGCAGACGCCGTGTTGACGACCCTCAACGCCGAGCAGCGCGAACGGCTTCGTCTGGATCCGGCCTCCCTCGGCCGGGACGACTTGGTGGTCGGCGTGGTCTCGGGCTTTGGTGAAGACGGGCCGTACGCGAACTACCCTGGCTACGAGCCGGTCGTCGCCGCGAAGTCCGGTCGCATGCTGAGCTTCGCGGGCGTCGCCGACCGTGACGGGCCCAACTACTCGGCCCTGCAGGTGGGGACGCATGCCACGGCGCAGAGCGCGGCGGCCGCGCTGCTGGCCGCACTGCTGGGCCGGGAGGCGACCGGTGCCGGCTTCACCTTCGAGACCTCGCTCTTGCGCGGCATGATGCCTTACGAGATGGGGATCATGGCCATGTCCCAGCTTTGGGACAAAGGCATCCTCGAACGTCCCAAGGCGACGCGCGACCGCACCAAGTCCATGCCGACGTTCAACTACCATCCGGTGCGGACCAAGGACGGGCATTGGCTGCAACTCGGCAACCTGTTGCCGCACCTCTTGGCCAATTTCTTCCGCGCCTCCGGCCTAGCCGACGAACTGAAGGAGCCGCAGTTCAAGGGCGACCCGCTGCGTTGGCCCCCCGACGTGCGCGAAGCGTTCCGGGAACGCCTCTTCGAGCACATGCAGACCAAGACGCTCGCCGAATGGACGGACATCTTCGTCAGCGATGGCGGCGTCGTGTCCCACGCCTACCAGACCACGCAGGACGCGCTCGTAGATCCCGACGTCGTGGACAACGGTCACGTGGTCGAGCGGCACGGCATGAAGCAACTCGGCCTGGTCGCGAACTTGACCGAGTCGCCGGGCGAGGTTGGCGGGCCGGCTGCGGAGACGACCCTCGACGCCATCGAAGCACGGCCGGTCGCCGCACCGTCGGCGAGCGCCGAAGCGCCGCGCAAGCCCTTGGCGGGGGTCACCGTGGTGGAAAGCGCGACCATCATTGCAGCGCCGTTGGGCGCGTCCGTACTCGCCGACCTTGGCGCGCGGGTGATCAAGCTCGAACCGATCACGGGTGACCCGTTCCGCAGCATGTTCCACGGCTTCGGTGCGTCGAAGTGCAACGCCGGCAAGGAGAGCATCTGCCTGGACTTGAAATCGAGCGAAGGTCAGAAGATCGCCCAGGCGTTGGCGGCGAAGGCCGACATCTGGATCCACAACTATCGGATGGGCGTGCCGGAGAAGCTCGGCATCGGCTACGCGGACCTCAGCGCCGTGAATCCGAACCTGGTCTACGTCTCCGCCAACGGCTACGGGCCGGGCGGCCCCGGCGCCAAGCGCCCGTCGACGCACCCGATCCCGGGGGCGGCCTTGGGCGGCGTCGTGTGGCAGCTCGGTGGGCTGCCCCCGACCGACGTGGCGCCCGACATGGACGGCCTGCGCGAGACGGCCCGCAAGCTCTTGCGCGCCAACGAGGTCAACCCGGATCCGAACACGTCGATGGTCGTCGCGACGACGGCGCTCCTTGGCCTGGCGGCGCGCAAGGCGCACGGCAAGGGACAGAAGATATTCATCGACATGTTCGGCGCCAACGCGTACGCGAACTGGGACGACTTCCTGACCTACGAGGGCAAGCCCGAACGGCCAGCGGTCGATGTGGACGGCTTCGGGGTGTCGCCGCTGCAGCGGCTCTACCGGTGCGCGGACGGTTGGGTCTTCCTGATGATCGTCAACCACCGCGAGTGGGCGACCTTCGCCGCCGAGCTGTCGCTCGATGTGGCCCAGGACGATCCGGACCTCGGTGGTGTCCTCGACGGTGTGTTCGCGGGCGGCGCCGCCGACGACTTCGAGGCGCGGCTTGCACCCAAGGGCGTCGGCTGTGTTCGCGCGGACGGTCTGGCACCCCCGGATTTCTTCCTGACCGACGAGCACTGCGGCATCGAGGAACTGCGCACGCCGGCGGTCCACCCCGACTGGGGCGACTACCTGCGCAACGGGCCCATGGCCCGGTTCTCGAAGGATGATCGCTACGGCGGCGCCAGCGCCATGGGCGATTCGACGCTGGACCTGCTCGACGAGCTGGGCTACTCCGCGGCGGAATCCGCCGCGCTGGTCGATAGCCGCAAGGTGTACGCGCGCGCCTTGGCATGACGGCCAGTACGGCGTCGTGGTGCGCGGGCCTCCTGGCCGGCAGAGGACGCCGTACCGCGCGGGAACCGCGCACCCTGATTGCGCTGGTGCTGCTCGTCGGATGCGTGGCCGAGTCGCCGCCTGCGACCGAGCAGGATGTGCTCGCCGGCTTGGCTACGGACCTCCTGTTGCCGATGGGCGACGTTCGCGTTGCCGGGTGGCCAAGCGATTGCCGCACCGACGGCGTGACGGATGCCCCGGTCGCGGCGGCCTTGTTTACAGCCTTTCTGGATGCCAACGCCGGTGCCGCGCCGGTGAGCCTCGCGTTCGGCGGCCCGGCGGCGCGGTTGCGCGTGGACTCGAGCGGCCAGCATCCAAGGCGCTTGAGCGCTGAAGGCGCGGAGCCGGTGGTCGCGGTCTCGCACGCCGGCATGGTGGACGACACGGCGCTCGTCTGCGTCGAGGTCTTCGGTGTCCAGGAGCGGGCCTTCCTCGTGCTGCTGAACAGCGGACCTTCGGGGGACTTCGCCGTGCAGAGCGAGATCGAGGTCTGGTCGGAGTTGGCACCGGAGGAACTGCCGGACGGGGAACTGTACCGGTGAAGACGATGGTGCGGCCGTTTGGGCTCCTGCTCGTGGCCGTGGCTGCTTCGGCGTGCCGTCCGGATCCGGAAGTCGCCGCCCCGCTTGCCGTGGTGGCACCTCAGCTCACCGGGGATTGGGCCGAGATCATCGAACGGGGCACGATCCGCCTGGCGCGACGGTCCTGGACCGGCTTCGAGACCCTGCCTTCGCAAGGCCTGTCGACCGAGCAGTACCGCCGCCTCGCCGAGGGCTTCGCGGCCCGCCACGGCTTGGTGGTGGACTGGGTGATCGCCGCGGACATGGCCGAGATCTTCGCGGTGCTCGACGAAGGACGGGCCGACATCGCCGTACACAACATCACCGTGCTGCCTTCCCGCGAGGAACGCGTGGCCTTCTCCGTGCCGCTTACACGCTCGCGAGAGTGGGTGATCGGAAGGCGCGAGGACGGCGTCTTCGGCGTAGCGGCGGGGACCGCCTACGTCGAGTCCCTGGCGGCCCACTATCCCGATGCCGACCGTGCGCCGGTACCGGACGACGCCGATCCGGTCACGTTCGGCACCCTCATCGAGACCGGCGAGATCGACGCCACGATCATGGACGAGGCGGCGGCCCGGGTCGTGGTGCGGGCCAGTCCCGGGGTCGAGAAAATCCGCGAACTGCCCGAGTTGCACGAACATGCCTGGGCGGTGCGCAAGACCAACCCTCGGCTCAAGGAGGCTCTTGACGGCTACCTGCGCGAACGGCACAGCGTCGACGAGCAGGTCCTTGCCCACCGAGACTGGCCGGCCGTGCAAGATGCCAAGCGGCTGCGCATGCTGACGGTGAACGCCCCGACGACGTACTACCTGTGGCGCGGCGAACTGCTCGGCTACGAGTACGAGCTGGTGCGGCTCTTCGCCGACGCCCATGACCTGGAGCTTGAAGTGGTCGTCGCCCGCGACACCAACGCCCTGATCGATGACCTGCTCGCGGGACGCGGCGACCTGATCGCGGCCGGGCTGACACCGACGCCGCCGCGCGAAGCAAGGGGCTTGAGCTTCTCGCGCCCCTACCTGTCGATCCGGGAGACCTTTGTGACCGCGGCGGCCCCGATCACCGACTTAGCCGGTCTGGCCGGGCGCCGCATCGTCGTGAATCCGGCGACGAGCCACGCCGCCACGCTGCGTACGTTGACCGTGCCGCAGCCGTTCGCCATTGACCACGTCGAACAGTCCACCGCGGCGATCCTCTCCGGCGTTGCCGACGGCACTTACGACGCCACGCTCGTCGATGGCCAGCACGCCGAGCTTGCCGCAACGTTCGACGAGGAGTTGACCCTTGGCCTCGCGCTTGAACCCGCCCAGGGCCTTGCCTGGGCCGTGCGCGAGAATAGCGTCGATCTGCTCCGGGAACTCGACGCGTTCATCGACGAGAACTACCGCGGCTACGCCTTCAACGTCCTGCGCAACAAGTACTTCGTGAACAAGCGGCGCATGAGCCGGCAGCGCGAGCACCGGGTCACTTCAGATGTGCTGTCCCCTTACGACGACATCGTCCGACCGCTAGCGCAAACGGCAGGCTTCGACTGGCGCCTGGTCGTCGCGCAGATGTACCAGGAGAGCGGCTTCGATCCCGATCGCGTGAGTTTTGCCGGGGCGCGCGGCTTGCTGCAGGTGCTGCCGTCAACGGCGGAGGAGGTGGGCATCGATCCCGGCCGCCTGGCGGAGCCGGAAATGGGCATCACCGCCGGCGTGAAATACCTGGCGTGGACGCGCGAACGATTCCCCAACCTGCCCGTCGGTGAACAGCTCTGGTTCGCCCTCGCGGCCTACAACGCGGGTCCCGGTCACGTCCGTGACGGGCGACGACTAGCGGCCCGTTTGGGCCTCGACAGCTCGTTGTGGTTCGACAACGTCGAGAGGGCGATGCTGAAACTGGCGGAACCGGAATACGCCCGAAGCGCAGCCCACGGCTACGTACGCGGCACGGAAGTCGTTCAATACGTCGGCGATATCCGCGACCGGTTCGGCGCCTACGTGGAGTACTTCCGCACGCTCGACCGCGGCTGATCAGGTCTTGCGGTACACCCGGCGCGGGTCTTGCGGACCCTTGCCGATGGCGGCTACCCGTCCTTGATCGACGAGCTTTGATAAGCGTGTACGAGTCGCGCGCGTCGATCGACCGATGGCGGCCGCGATATCGCTCGTGGTGCGATCGCCACTGTCTAGGAGATCCAGAATCGCTTGATCGATTGGGTCAGCCGTTGCCGCGTCCACGGGTTCCGTCGACATGGTGACGCGCAACCGAGTCCCGATTTCCTCCCAGTTCGGCGTCGGTATGCCGGCCTGTTGGCAGACGGCGATCATCCGTTGGGCCCCGCTCCCCCAGTGCTCGATCAGCCCGAGTTCATGGAAGACGCGCCCGATTACACGGTTGCGGAGTTTCGAGACGCCGCGCGGAAGGTCCTCGACGGTCAGGCCGAACGGCAACAGGCCAGGGTTCTCGATCTCGAGCCTGTCGTCGAACACCGCAACACGGATCGGCGCACCGCGCTGAGAGTAGTCGGCGTGCACGACGGCGTTGATGATTGCCTCACGAACGGCCAGTGGCGGCACGGCTCGCCGGGGGCGGTGTCGAAGGGCCCGATTTCGAGGCCGCGTCCGGTGTGGCGCTCGACAAGGCAATCGCAGCCGGGATCGCTTCGGTTAGCGGCATCGTGAGTTGGGCGTGGTCGGCGATTCGAGACCTGTCCAAGCCGTTGAAGCGGCCCGCTTGGATCCACGCATCGGGAAAGTGGGCAAGACGATCTTTGCCGTAAAGCAAGACGCCGCCAACCGTGGCGACCTTGCGTCCTTGGTGCCTCGTGCATAGGCCTAGAATGTCGAGGTCGTTCTTTTCGAGTGTCCTGAACTCGGCGAAGGACTCGGAAGCAGCTCGGAAGTCCAACGCTTCCGAGTCCACTGGCATCGCGGCGAGGCGCCCTCGGTACGCGGGCCTCCCAATCAAGGCCGGAATGGCGAACGCGAACGGGAGTACCCGTTCGTGGACGTGGCGGACCTACCGGTCCGCGCGCACCGGTCAGCCGCCGGTCTGCAACCCCCGGAACAGCCGCCCGGCCACCGCACCCGTGTGCTCGTTGTCCTCGAGGAAGACCTCGCCGTTGACGATGGTGTTCTTGATGCCGTGGGCGACCTGCTTGAGCCGCTTGGCTCCCGCGGGCAGATCGTGGACCACCTCCGGCATCGCAGGTCCCACGGCGTCGGGGTCGAACACCACGAGATCGGCGTTCAGGCCTTCCCGGATTAGGCCTCGGTCGTGCATGCCCCACTGCGTCGCGGTGTTGTAGGTGAGTTGGCGCACCGCATCCTCCAGCGTCAGGGCTTCCTTCTCGCGCACCCAGTGGCCGAGCAGGTGGGTCTGCAGGGAGCTGTCCATGATCTGCGAGACGTGGGCGCCGGAGTCGGAGAAGGTCACCACCGACCGGGGATGGCGGATGAGTTCGAGGACGTCGTCTTGGTTCTCGTTGGCGGCGGGCTGTCGAAAGAACTGGTTGAAGTCCTTCTGTAGACCCAGCTCGATCATGAGATCCACGGGATCCATGCCCCGCTCCGCCGCGACGTCGCGCAGCAACCGGTCGTCGCCCGAGACGTCGTCCATGATGTAGAAGTGATCGTAGTCCGGGGCGCGAGCCTCGACGCCGACGATCTTGCCGCCCGGCGCCTCGCCCCTGGCGGCTTCGACGAGCTTCGCACGCAGGTCCGGATCGCGGAGCCTCGCTTTCTGTTCATCGATCGGCAGGGCGCGGATGTCCCGCCAGGTGTCCCAGCGGTCGAACGGCAACTGCGTCTTGAACGACAGCAGCATGTTGAGGGGCCGGGAGTGCACCTGGACGAACATACGCCCGCCCGCGGCACAGGTCTCGTCGACCAGGTCCACGAAGCCGCGCCAGTAGTCGGGTGCGTGACGAGAGCTGAACATGCCCCAGGTCTGCGGCACCCCGGACTCGACGGCAAGGTCGCGCAGCCGGTCGAAGTACTCGCGCAGCCGGTCCGGGCGCCGGCCGACCTGTTCGTGGGCGATCTCGAAGATGCCCCTGCCCGTTTCGCCGACGGCGTTGACGATGGCGCGGACTTCGTCCCAGTCCGCCGCGCGGCTTGCCACCGGTCGGTCGTCGGCGGTGACGTGGTTGACCGTGCGCGACGTGGAAAAGCCGATGGCACCTGCCGTTACGGCTTCCTTGGCGAGCCGGCACATGGCCGCCAACTCGTCCGGAGTCGGCGGCTCCGTGAAGGCGCGTTCGCCCATGACATAGGTTCTGAGCGCCGAGTGGCCGATGTAGCCCGCGTAGTTGATCCCCTTGGGCAGCGCATCGATGGTGTCCAGGAACTCCGGGAACGTCTCCCATGTCCAGTCGATGCCCGCCAGCATGGCGTCCCGCGAGATGTCCTCCGCGCGCTCCAAGTTGCGGAAGACCAGGTCCGCATCCTGTTCCCGGCACGGCGCGATGGTGAATCCGCAGTTGCCCATCACGACGCTGGTGACGCCGTGGTAGCAGGAACACGAACCGAGGCGATCCCAGAAGATCTGGGCGTCCATGTGCGTATGCCCGTCTACGAAGCCGGGAGAGACGACGTGGCCCTCGGCGTCGACGGTGCGCCTGGCGCGTTCGCGAACGCGGCCGATGGCGGCGATCCGGCCGTCCTTGACCGCGACGTCGGCGACGTAGCGCGGCGCGCCCGAGCCGTCGATCACGGTGCCGTTGGCAACCACCAGGTCGTAGGCCATGGCCACCCCACATCCAACGCGAAGCACAAGGGCCCGAGTATAACGTCCGGGCGAAGTCGCGTTACGATGTGGACGGTTTGTGGCAGGACATAGGCATCGATGATCAAGACCATCGCGGTGATCGAAGGCGATGACGCGGCCCCGGAAGCCATGCGCCCGGTCGTCCAACTCCTCGATTCGCTGAACATGGGACTCGAGTGGACCTACCCAGAGGTGGGCGAGGTGGCGGAGGAGCGAACCGGCTCGGCCTTTCCGCCGGCGGCGAAAGCCATGATCGACCGCGCGGACAGTACCTTCTTCGGCTCCACCAGCGGCAAGACCGGCGTCGCGCTCAACTACCTCCGCTGGGGCAAGGAGACCTACGCCAACGTCCGCCCGTGCCGTTACCTCCCGGGCTGCGCGAGTCCGCTGGCGCAGCCGGACGGCATCGACTTCGTGATCGTGCGCGAGAACCTCGAGGACCTCTACGTGGGTGTCGAGGGTCCGCTCGAAGACCTGGCCCCTTTGAATCTCACGGGGCGGACCATCAGGAAGCCCGTCCACCAGGTTGGCGAGGGGCGCTTCGCCATCAAGGCGATCACCCGGGAAGGCACGGAGCGCGTGGTCCGGTTCGCCTTCGAACTGGCGCGCAAACGCAACGGCAAGCGCAAGCTGACCTGCGCCACCAAGCACAACATGCTGCGCGGCACCGACGGCTTCTTCCTCGAGGTCGCGAGCGGCCTTGCCGCGGACTACCCGGACGTCGCCTTCGAGTCCTTCATCATCGACGATTTCGCCTGCCGGATGATCCGCGAGCCCCAGAAGTACGACGTGGTGGTCATGCCGAACCAGTACGGCGACATCCTGTCCGACGCGGCTGGCGGTCTGGTCGGCAGCCTAGGTTTGGCCGCGAGCGGCTGCTTCGGCGACGACTACGCCTACTTCGAACCGGCGCACGGAACCGCACCGGACATCGCCGGCCGGAACATCATCAACCCCACCGCGGCCATGCTCTCCGCCACCATGATGCTCGACTATCTCGGGTTCGAGGCACAGGCGCGGCAGATCGAGGCCGCCGTGGCGCGGGTCTATGCCGAGGGCGTGGCGTTGACGCCGGACCAGGGCGGCGAGGCGAGCACGACGGCGTTCTGCGCGGCGGTCGGTCGGGCGCTTTGACCACGCCGCGGTGATCGGCGAGAAGTCCGTGCCACAGCCGCACTGGGAAGTCCACGACGGCACCGGGCCGTACCTGCTCCTGATCCACGGCTTCCTGTCGAGCGGCGCCCAGTGGCTGCCGAACATCGAGGCGCTTGGCGACGTTTGCCGGCCGGTTACCCTGGAGCTGTATGGCCATGGCCGATCCCCATCGCCAGCCGCCTTGACTCCCTACCAGACGCCCCGGTACGCCGAGGCGATCGACGACATCCGCGACCAACTCGACGTGGACTCGTGGTTCGTCTGCGGTTATTCGCTGGGTGCGGCGGTCAGTATCCGCTATGCGCTCGACTACCCGCACCGGGTCCGCGGCCATATCTTCACCAACTCCGCTTCGGCGTTCTCCGAGCGCCGCCTGGGCGACGCTTGGCGTGCCAACGCACGTGAATCGGCGCAGCGCATCCGCGTCGGCGGAAAGGCCGCGTTGGAACGCATCGCTGTGCACCCGAAGCGCGCCAAGCGGCTGCCCCCGGACGTCTACGAAGCGTTGGTCGCGGATGCGGAGCGCATCGACCCCGCGGGGATAGCCAATGCCATGGAATCCATGATGCCGACGGCGTCGGTACGCGACGACCTCCGTCACAACTCGAAGCCGGCGCTGTTGGTCTGCGGCCGCTTCGAGAAGCGTTTCGCGCCGCACCGGGCTCACGCCGAGGCGGTCATGCCGCACCTCGAGGTGGTCGACGTCGACAGCGGCCACGCCGTCAACATGGCGGCGGCGGATGCGTTCAATGCCCACGTGGCGGCGTTCATCAGCGCCCACTAGGACCGATGACGCACATCGTCGATACCCTGATCGAAGAGCGCGCCATCCGATTGATGCGCCATGCGGCGCTGTGGGAGGTCCTCAAGCGCGGCCTGTACCCACTCCTGCTCTACGATACGGCGCGGCGGATGGCGGATGTCGTCGCGCCGATGTCCGCGGAGCAGACCTTCGACTATCTGCTCGAAACGCTCGCGATGGACGTCGCCGTTACCGGTCTGGACAACATCCCCCGCGAAGGCCTCGTCTTCGTAACCCCCAACCACCCCGCCGGGATCGCGGACGGCATCGCGGTCTACGAGGCCCTGCGCCGCGTGCGTCCGGACATCACCTTCTTCGCGAACCGCGACGCCATCCGCATCTCTCCCGCCCTTGCTGAAGTCATCGTGCCCGTGGAATGGCGCGAGGAGGAACGCACGCGGGCCAAGGCTCGGGAGACCCTGCGCGCTGCCAACCGCGCCTTCCGGGCAGGTCGATTGGTCGTCGTTTTTCCGTCCGGGCGGCTGGCGCGACCGACACCCATCGGCTTGTGGGAACGTCCCTGGCAGGCGACCGCCTTCGCGTTGGCGCAGAAGCACGATGCGCCGATCGTGCCGATGCACATCCGCGGCCACAACTCGCTCTTGTACTACTGCTTTTGGTTCTTGAACCGGGAACTCAAGGACATGACGTTGTTCCGCGAGGTCGTCAACAAGCGCGGGCGCAGCTACCGGATCGATGTCGGCGAGCTGTTCGAGCCGCGCGGCGAGCCGAACGAACTCGCCCCGGCACTACGGCGGTTCGTCGTGCGCGACATGCGCAGGGGAGCGCGTCGGTTCGAGGCAGGTGAAACCCTCTGATCGCCAAGGCACCTAGGGGGGTGCTACTCTTGCAGCATCCAGGCCGGGTTCCAGGGTGAACATGGGGACTGAGCGTACGCCTTTCGCCCGCCGATTGAGAGCGCTTCTCGTCGGCGGTCTTCTGTTACCCCCTGGCGCGCTGGCGAGCGAAGGAGTTGAGCCAAGAGCGGCGCCGCCCACTTGTACTCCGATGATGCTCATGAGGGCGCAGACAACCATGGACCTCGAGCACGCTTGGAGTGGGCTCCCCCTGTTGCGCGACATGGAGACCGCCTGCGCGGGGCCCGACAGCGGGAAGAACTACTGGGAGAAGGCGTTCTACTGGGAGCACCGAGCGACCGCCGAGAGCCTCGTCGGCAACCACGGTACGGCATCCGTCTACGGTGCCAAGGTGACTCGCCACCACCCAGATGGTCTTCCGGCGAGAGTGGCGTTGCCTAGCTCGGCAACCGCGACGGCGGCGTTGCCGTACATCGTAGGGCGCGCGGCCCGACACCGCGTCGTCATGGTCAACGAGCGGCACCTCGTCTCCACGGATCGGCTGCTGACGCTGGCACTCCTTCGTCCCCTCTACGGTCAGGGGTTCCGCCATCTTGCCGTCGAGGCGTTGTGGCGCGGGCAAACCGGGCTGAACGAGCGCGGCTATCCGATCCGCGAATCCGGTTTCTATGCAAGCGATGTCGTCTTCGCCGAACTGCTGCGCGAAGCCATCGCGCTCGGCTACCGGGTCGTCCCGTACGAGGCGAGCCAGGAGCAGGGCCAGGCAACGGACACCTTGAACGACCTGCAGGCGCGCGACTACTGGCAGGCGAGGAACCTGATCGCCGCGACATTGGATCTGGATCCCGAAGCCAAGGTTCTAGTCCACAGCGGTTTGGCACACATCGAGGAGGCGGTGTCTCCGGGCTGGTGGCCCATGGGGCACTATTTTCGTGAGGAGACGGGGCTCGACCCGCTAACGGTGGACCAGACGCTGCTCGCCGAGCGCGGTACGGACGATTTCGAGCATGGATGGCGCGTCGACGCTGAAAGCCGCGGCCTGATCCAGGACGGACCAGTCGTCTTGCTGGACGGCGAGGGCGACCTTCTACAGATCGAACCGGACCGAGTTGATATCCGCGTTCTGAATCCGCGGACGCAGTTCGTGGCCGGGCGGCCCGCGTGGATGGGTATGGGTGGGCGCAGGCGGCCCGTGCAGGTCGATACCGCCGAATGCGCCGAGGATGCCTGCGTCGTCTCGGCTTTCGACGTCAGGTGGGGCGACCGTGCAGTGCCGTACGATCGGGTCGAAACGGGAACAGCGGCAGTGAATCTGTACCTGCCGCAAGACGCCGAGATGGAACTGCGGGGCCACCGACTCGATGGCACGCTCGTGTTTCGCCGCCTGCTGACGACGCCGCCCTGACTACTGACTCGGCTGTTCGCTCGCCGTCCTTGCAGGAGGGGTTCGGGGAGACGGGGCTACGAGCTCGCTGCAACCCACGGGACCACGGTTTCGGTTTCCGTCTTCCCGCAACTGGCGATCACCTCGAAGGCCGAATCGGACTCGCGCACGCTGACGCTCCGCGCCCCCGCGGCGGTCTCGAAGGTCACAAGATTGCCGTCGATGCCGCGCAGGGCGCGCGCACCGTCGATGAGCGTCTCGGCCACTTGGGCCGCCGGCGGCAACGCCGCACGGCCGCGCAGATGCGGCAAGGCCAGGTCGCCGGATTCGACTGTCGCGAAGAACGCGTCGACGCCATCGGCGAAGACGCGGCCGTAGAGCGCGCCTTGGGGCAGGGCCAGTACGTTGGGGGCGAACCGGTGGCCGCCGACATGGGTGGTCTGCCAGACGCGCCCGCCCGCTAGTTCGCGCAGCCGAGCGTAAACGGGTAGGCCGTACCGCGCGCAACACAGGTCGCGTTGGCCGTTGGTGCACACGAAGTAGTGCGGCTCATCGACGCGCTCAAGCGCTTGGTGGTTGGGGAGGTCGAGTGTGGCGATCGCCGTGTAGTCGCCCTGGAAGCGGCGGAGTTCGCCGTCGATGCCCACGAACAGCGAAACGTCGCTCGTGTCGAGCTCGGGCCGGCGGATGAACTGCGGCCGCGCAGTCTGCCCCTTGGCGGCGTAGGCGGCGACGGTTCGCTCGAGCCACGCCTTCATCGGCGCGGCGAGGTCGTTGTCGTCTGTCGCCTTCGCTCGCCAGACCGGCTTGTATTCGAGCATCAGCCAGACGTCGACTTGGCCGGCTGTGCCGAGCAGGGGCTCGCCGGACGCAAGGCAGAGGTCTGAGCAGTAGACGCGCTCGGGCATGGTCGGCCTCCCGTGGCAACCCGGAGATTGTACCGGCGCGCAGGCGCGCTCGCCGAATGCGCGATTCGCTTAGACTTCGGCGCGCTGATCACACTTTGAGGAACTTTCGATGGCCGACGACGACCTGGTGCTCCAAGAGCGCCGCGGCAACAAGGAGGGCATCCTGTGGCTGACCCTCAACCGTCCGAACAAGCTCAATGCGCTGACGTTCCCGCTGCTCAGGCAGTTGCGCGAGATCTTCGTTGACGCCCGCTTCGACCGCTCGGTTCGCTGCGTGGTCATCACCGGCGCCGGTCGCGGCTTCTGCGCGGGCATGGACATGGGGGGCGGGGCCAACCCGGATCGCGAACCGCCGCCGACGGACGGACCCGACCCCGAAGGCTATCGGCTGAACTTTCGCAACGAGACCGAGACCTACATCGCCTTCCGACGCCTTGAGGTGCCGGTGATCGCGATGATCAACGGCCCCTGCGTCGGTGCCGGCTTCGACTTGGCGAGCCACTGCGACCTGGCCGTTGGCTCGACGGCCGCGCGTTTCCAGGTGGCCTACGTCAAGCGGGGCGTCTATGCGGACCTGGGCGGCTTCTGGTCGTTGCCGAAGATCCTCGGCTGGCGCAAGGCCATGGAACTGATGATGACCGGGCGCTTCATGAGCGCCGAGGAAGCGCACGAGTCGGGGCTCACGAACTACCTGGTCGAGCCGGACGAGCTCGAAGCCAAGACGATGGAGCTTGCGCTGGCGGTCGAGGCGGGCCCGCCCATCGCCCAGAAGCTCGGCAAGATGCTTGCGCTGCGCACGGCCCACCTCGACTTCGACAGTGCCATGCAGTGGTCGGAGTCGGCGATTCCAGTGGTCGGCCTGTCGCGCGATTCCGTGGAAGGCATGCGCGCGTTCGCCGATCGGCGCGAGACGGATTTCCAGGGCTTCTGATCTGGCGGGGTCTCGCGAGCGCCCGTTCGCCCGCCAGGAGAACGAGGCGCTCGGACGTGCCCGGGCCACCGTACGGTGGCTAGCGATACGCCTCTCGACGGTGAGCGATGCGCACGACCAGAATCACTAGCGCTTCCTCTTGGATCTCGTAGACCACGCGATATTCGCCAACGCGCAGACGACGCAATCCGCGCAGATCGCCCTTGAGTGCGCTTCCGGCGTATGGGTGTTCGGCAAGCCGGTCGATGTGTGATGCGATCCGGGAGCGAACGGCGCGGTCCAGGCGCTTCAGCTCTTTGGCCGCGCTGCCCTTAATCCGGATCGAAAAGCTCACGCTTCACCTCGTCCCATTCCAGAACGGGATCGTTGGGGTCGTGCAGCCTTTCTAGGGCGACCGAGAGGTCGTCGAAGTCGTCGAGGTAGCGTTCGATGGCTTGGCGGATGATCTCAGCGCGGCTTCGTTTGAGCTTGGCTGCGGCTGCATCCAACGACTCGAGAACGACGTCGGGCAAACGGGCGGTGACTTGGCTCATGGCGTCGACATTCAGGTGATGTAAACGACATTACCTGAATGCTGCAAGTACCTCAATACCCATTCAAGAGCACCGCTTCAGGGTTTCGAACCTCAACCGTGGCGCTTAAGGCCCCAGTGCACCGATGGGTGCCACCGTCACGCCGTCCGGGCGGCGGTACGCGTAACCCGTGGCGGTGATTACCAGCAGGTTCGGTGGGTCGCCCATGCGATCGGTGTCGACGCGATCCTTGAGCTTGAGCAGATTCGCGGCGGCAGCGTCGATCTGCTCATAGCCGCCGAGCTTGACCTCCACCGGCAGCCACGCGCCTGCCACCGTTTGCACGACGGCGTCGATTTCGAGGCCTGTGTTGTCCCTGTAGTGGTAGACGTCCGCATCGTTGGCCGTGGCGTAGATGCGCAGGTCGTGCACGACGAGCGACTCGAAAAGGAGGCCCAGATAGTCCAGATTGTCGCGCAGACGCTCCGGACCAATGCGCAGCGCGGCGACGGCGACCGACGGGTCGCAGAAGTGCCGTTTCGGCGCCTTGCGGAGCCGAGAACGGGATCGCAGGTGGGGCGCGAACGGGGGCTGGTCCTCGACGACGAAAAGACGCTGCAAGGCGTCGAGTGCATGAGACGTAGGAGGCGCGTTGGGTCGTGACGTATGTCGGTCGTGCGTTCGATTTCAACGCGGCGCACTTCGTCCACGTAGCTGCGGACGAAGCGGAGGGCCGGGTCCGTGTCGTCGTCGAGCGTACCGGGCCAGCTGTCTCGGCAGAGCAGGTCGATGATCTCGGGGAGATCGGTGCCAGGGTCGGCAGCGGACGTTTTGGCGCCCGTCAGCAGGGCGCGGAGCGATGCCTCACGATGTCGTCGGTCGGTACGGCCGAGCCGGTGAGAGGTAGCGGCTTGGATCGGCCATGGGTCATCTGTAGCGCAGGTTTTGCAACGAATCTAGCGCAGGTTCTGCAACGAATCTAGCGCAGGTTCTGCAACGCTTCGCCAGCCGACTGCTAGGCTAGACCGAACAACCGCACGGCGTTCTCGCCGAGGACGCGTCGCGTCTCACCGGCGTCGAGACCGGCGACCGATTCGCGGATCAGGTCAGCCGCGTCGAGCCGCGAGTCCACGTGCGGGTAGTCGCTGCCCCACAGGATGTTGTCCTCACCGACCAAGCGGAGCATGGCGCCGATGCTGCGTTCCTCGGGTTCGGCGACGAAGTAGCAGTTGCGGCGGATGTACTCGCTCGGCTTGCGCTTGATGGGCACCATGGCCTTGAAGAAGTGGTGCTTCTCGTCGAGGCGGTCCATCAGGTAGGCGGCGTAGCCGCAGCCGGCCTCGACGCTGACGACCTTGAGCTTAGGGAAGCGTTCGAAGACGAGATCGAGGACCAGGCTCGCCATGGCCGGAATGAGCTGTCCGGTCGCGCCGAGGCCGAACCCGAAGACCGGCCCCGCTCCGTGCCACGCGGAGAACGGAACAGCGGCACCCTCGAAGCGTACGATTACGTGCAGACAGCCGGGCATGCCGGCATCCTGCAGGCGCGCCCAGATCGGATCGAAGTGGGCGTCGCCCGGGCGTTTGTCGCCGACGGTTTCGGGGGGCACGAAGAGGCCGCGGAAGCCGAGTTCCAGGCATCGGTCGAGTTCCTTCGCTGCCTCGTCCACGTCGAACCAGTTCACGGCGGCGATGGGCACGACACGGTCGGGGATGGCGCGGAAGAAGTCCGCTTGCCAGGAGTTGTAGGCCCGGCAGTAGGCGTTCGCGAGTTCAACGTCCTCGGTGGGGAAGGGGAGGATGCCGATGGTCGGGAACAGCACGCCAAGGTCGACACCCCATTCGTCGAGCAGCTTCGCCCGGGCGTGGGGCTCATAACTCGCCGGCGGGCAGCCGTCGGCGTACTTGAGGCCGCCGGTGAAGAGCTTTACACGGTCGATGTGGGCGCCCCCGAGCCCGGCCAGAACGCGTTCGAGCACGACCTTTTCGCCGATAATGAGCTTCTCGACGCCGTCGTCTTCCTCGATGCGGATCGCACGGTCCCGGTACTTCGGCTCGAGGTAGCGCAGCCAAAGGTCGGCGGGTTCCATGACATGGGAGTCGCAGTCGATGACGGTCATGGGCTAACGTCCTATCAGGCTTTGCAATGTGTGCGTGGCGTGTAGGATACGCGTTCCAGCCGTCCCCACGGTGGCTTAGGGGTTCTTTGAGATGTTCAACACCCGAGATGGACAGTTCGACGCGGGGCAGATTCCGACGCGCTATCGGACCTTCGAGGTCCAATCGCTAACTCCGCATATCGGTGCCGAGGTCCAGCACGTCGACCTGGGAGCGCCTCTGTCCAACGAGCAGGCGCAGGACATCCACGATGCTTGGCTCGACTGGAAGGTCCTGGTGTTCCGGGACCAGCATCTGGACCGCGACCAGCACAAGGCGTTCGGGCGCCGCTTCGGGCGATTGCACGTCCACCCGATGCAGCACCAGTACAAGGGCGACCCCGAGATTCTGACGGTGAAGACCACGGCGAAGTCGCCCTACACGGCCGGCGACGGCTGGCATACGGACGTCACCTGCGACCCCGTGCCGCCTCTCGGGTCCATGCTGTACGTGACCGAGACGCCGGAGTCGGGCGGCGGCGACACGCTGTTCGCGGACATGTACCTGGCCTACGAGTTGCTTTCCGATCCCATCAAGGCGTTCCTGGACGGCCTCACGGCGGTCCACGACGGCGCGATTCCCTACGTCGGTTCGTACAAGTCGACGCCGCCGGAGGGCGGCTATCCGCGCAATGAGCACCCCGTGGTCACCCGGCACCCGGGAACGGGCCGCAAGATCCTCTACGTCAACCAGGGCTTCACATCGCACATCGTTGGCTTGAGCCGCGCGGAGAGCCGGGCCGTGCTGGACATGCTCTACCGGCACATCGCGTCGACGCCGAGGCTGTGGTGCCGCGTCGCTTGGGAACCGAATACGCTGACCTTCTGGGACAATCGATGTACGCAGCACCACGCGGTCTGGGACTACTATCCGCATTCACGGTACGGTGAGCGCGTTTCGATTCTCGGCGATAGGAGGCCTACGGCATGACAACGCGAAGGACTTTCGTCGGCAGTGCGGCGTTGGCGTTGGCCTGGCCCGTGTTGAACCGCGTTGCTTGGGCGCAGGATGCCGAAACCGGCCTTTCCACGTCGGGCTTGATCTACGTCACGCCCCTCAAGAGCGACGGCGCGGAGAGCCGGTGCAAGGCCGAGATCTGGTTCGCCTACCACGACGGCGCATGCTTCGTGGTCACGCCGCCCGATGCTTGGCGTGCCCGGGCCGTGGCCCAGGGTTTGACCCGCGCCCGGCTGTGGGTGGGCGAGTTCGGCATCTGGACACGTGCGGACAATGCGTTCCGGCAAGCGCCCGAACTGATGGCGACGGCCTCCTTGGAGACCGACGCCGGCGTGCACGCGGCTGTTCTCGACATCATGGGCGGCAAGTACGCCGAGGACGGTTGGCGGCGGTACGGGCCGCAGTTCCGGGCCGGCTTGCAGGACGGTGCGCGGGTGATGATCCGCTACGCCATCGACGCTTGAGCCTTTGATGCGCTCTGCGATGCGCGCCCTCCTGGGGGCTTTGGCGCTGCCGTCGCTGTTTGCGACGGGCGCCGAGATGGAACTGATCGGCCGGCTCTCCCACGAGGCGCTCGGGGAAGTCAGCGGCATCGTCAAGTCTTCGCGCGGCGATTTCTACTGGGTGCACAACGATAGCGGCGACTCGCCGCGCGTCTTCGCAATCGACGCCGATGGCGTTCCGCTAAAGCCGCCGTGGATGCCCATCGAGCTTGCCGACTGGCCGGGTCACGCGATCGACAACGCAACGCATTTCGACTGGGAGGACATCGCGCTGGCCGACGGCGTGCTGTACATCGCCGATGTCGGCAACAACGGCAATGCCCGGCGCGACCTCGGCGTCTACGTCGTCAACGAGCCCGATCCGCTGGCGATTCCAAGGATGCGGGCGCTCAACTACCTGCCCGTGCGCTACCCCGACCAGGACGACTACCCGGGCGATGTCTGGCACTTCGATTGCGAAGCCGTGTTCGTCGCCGACGGCGCGCTTTACTTCCTGACCAAGCACCGTCAATCCCGCCAAGTCGGGGTGGGCGCCCCGGGCACCAAGCTGTATCGGCTGGACACCGAGCACACGGACTGGGAGAACGTGCTTACCCTCCTCGGCCGGCGCGAGGACGTCTCCCAGGTGACCGCGGCCGACTTGTCGCCCGACGGATCGCGCCTCGCCGTCGCCACCTACACGGCGCTGTGGCTGTTCGACCGGCCCGCGGAGGGCGACAACTGGCTGACGGGCAAGGCGTGGCGTCTCGACTTGGACACATCGCAAGCGAAACAGTTGGAGGCGCTCGCGTGGGAGGACGCAGCTTCCTTGCGCCTGACCAACGAACAGCGCGACCTGTTTCGCGCTAGGATCGAGGATTTCACGCCCGTCCGTTCAGAATAGTCGGATGTTCTTGCCGTTCCAGAGGCCCTACCACGGGGCTTGGGTGACGACCTTCCTCGCCGGGCGTGCGATCGCGGGAGTCGAGTCGGTTGTCGGCCCGCACTATCGACGTCGGCTTACGGGAGGCGCTTGGGTCGAGGCGGAACTCACCGATCACGGTCTACGCGTGGACGTGCCGGCCACGGGCACGGCCGCCGTTGATGCCCACAAGCGGTTGCGACGGTTGTTCGATCTGGATGCGCCCGCCGCAGCGATTGACGCTCACCTCGCCGAGTACCCCGCGCTGGCGAACCGCGTCGGGGGCTTTCGCGGGATTCGCGTTCCCGGCTTCTGGGATGCCTTCGAGGGTGCCGTGCGGGCCATCCTCGGCCAGCAGGTGAGTGTCTCCCGCGCCACGGTGTTGGCGGCTGCCCTGTGCGAGCGTTTCGGCGGCGGCCTGTTTCCGAGCGCGGAGGCCCTGGCTCGCGCCGATGTCGCGTCCATCGGAATGCCCGGCACGCGCGGTCGGGCCGTCTCGAAGGTCGCCGAGCGGGTGGCCGACGAAGGCGATGCATGGCTCAAAACGCCGGACACGCTGCGCTCGGGCTTCGCCGACATCCCCGGCATCGGCCCCTGGACCACGGAATACACCGCGATGCGGGTGGCGCGGGACCCGGACGCCTTCCCGGACACCGACTGGGGGGTCTTCAAGGCGCTCGGCTGCAAAGGGCGGGTGGCGCGCGAGTGGGCGGAGCCTTGCCGGCCGTGGCGTGCCTACGCGACCATGGTGTTGTGGGCCGCACGGAGCGAATAGATGCAGTATTGCCATGTACCGAGCCCGGTCGGCGACCTGCTGCTGGCCGGTTCGTCGGGTGCCCTGGAACTGATCAGCTTCCCTACCGGGGCCAAAGCTCGGACACCTGGGCCGGATTGGGAGCACGCCGAGCGCGCCTTCGCCGAGGCGGCGACGCAGTTGCGCGCCTATTTCGCCGGCGAGTTGCGCGTATTCGACTTGGACATCCGGCTGGCGGTCACGCCGTTCCAGGACGCGGTGCTTGGCGAACTTCGTCGCATCCCCTACGGCGAAACCCGGACCTACGGCGACATCGCCGCACGGATCGGGCGCCCGAAGGCGGTGCGAGCGGTCGGGGCCGCCAACGGCAACAACCCGCTACCGATCGTGATTCCCTGCCATCGGGTCGTTGGGGCGAGTGGCCAATTGACCGGTTTCGGTGGCGGTCTCGAGACCAAGCGCTACTTGCTCGCCTTGGAGAAGCGGACGGCGCTCGGCTAATCGTTGTCGTCGTCTCGGTCCCGGTCTCGGTTGTCGCCGCGCCGGTCGTCGCCGCGCCGCCCGCGGTGATGGCGCGGGTCGCGCATATGCTGGATGGACTCAACGAACCGGCGCCTTTCGTCGGGCGTCAGCCTCTCCATGATGGACACGAAACCCGCGTGAGAGCGCTGTTGGTTGGTGGTGAACTGGGCGCGGAAGTCGTCCAGCGCCGCGGTGAGTCGATCCGGATCGAACGGCTCCGCGGCCAGGGCTTCCTCGATGCTGTGCTGGGCTCTGCGCATGGTGCGGAGCGATTGCCGGATTTCGCGGCGCAGATCGTCGCCGTTGCCGAAGACGGCCGCGCGCCGTTCTTCCGGGAGGAAGCGAACGAGCCGGCTGAACCCGGCGGTGGCGTCGAATCCGGAGCTGCGCCACGGCGGTGGCCGGCCCGCTGCGCCAATCAGGAAGCCCACCAGCGCCAGGTTCATGACCAGCGAAACCACGAGCCCAATCACAAGCCAGCGGGCCTTCCCTTGCGAGGGGCTGACCCCTCGCGCTCCCCGGCTGAAGGCTCTCATTCGTCCTCCACGAGCGCCAGGGCTTCAAGCGTGTCGGCGTCGGCAAACGCGATGAGGACTTGATCCTCGAGGTCGGCCGGGTCGTCCGCGAAGTTGGCGCCGACGGCGAACCCGACGGCCAGCGGCAGGCAACCGAGCACGACCGGTCGCCAGACCCTGACCGTGAACCAGTCCAGCCACGGATCCCGCTGCGGCGTGTTGGCGAGGATGCGGGTCTTCAACCCCAACGGTCGAGGCGCGTCGACGAGGATGGTGTCCAATGTGTCATCGAGAAGCCGCGCTTCGTCGTAAAGGCGCTTGGCGTCGTCGGAGGACGCGAGCAGCGTCAAGGCGTGCTCGCGCAAAGGCGCCGGCCAGTCGTGCGGTTCCGCGCCATGCCGGTCCAGCAGCGCCTCGAAGCGCTGCACGTCGAAGTCGGTTTCCATGCTCAGTCTTCCTCCCTCACGTGTCGTGCGCGTTTCACCGATAGGCGCGCAAGGTCGTTCGCAACGTCCGTCGTGCCCGAGACAGGAGCGACTCCAGGGCGTCGACGCTGATGTCGAGCACCTCGGCCGCTTCGCGATTGCTCATGTTCCGCCGATGACAGAGCAGGAGCGCGGTTCGCTGCCGCTCGGGCAAGTCGGCGAGCGCGCGGTCGACGGCCTGGCGCAGACGTTCGTTGGCGGGAAGCTTTTCGATGTCCGCTTCGCCACTGTCCAGGGTGTCGACGTCGACGTCGTCAACGGGTCTTCGGCGTCGGTGCTGATCGATGCACAGGTTGTGCGCGATCCGGTGCAGCCAGGTGGTGAACTTCACGCGGTTGGGCTTGTAGGTGGCTGCCTTGCTCCAGACCCGCAGGAACGTCTCCTGGGCCAGGTCGGCGGCGTCCTCCGCATCCCGCGTCAGGCGATAGTTGAACGCGTGGATGGTCGCGAGGTGGCGTTCCACCAGGACCGCGAAGGCATCGCCGTCCTGGGCTTTCACACGAGCCATGAGCGCTTCATCCGTAACTTGCTGATCCAATGCTCGGAGCCCTCAGCCGGGGAGCGCGAGGGGGAACCCCTCGCAAGAAAAGAGCCTCAGCCGGGGAGCGTGAGCGGGGTACCTCTCGCAACAAAGACGGCCCGAGCGGCACGCTAGCGCGGCCCGCGGCGGAAACGGCGAGGCATCTCGTCGCGTGTGACCTGACCGTCGCTGTTGGCATCGAGCGCGACGAGACGATTGTACCGGGGTGCGAATTCTTCGCTCGTCAACGACGCGTCGTCGTTTTCGTCGAGACGGCTGAACAGGCGGCGCTTGGCGAGTCGGCGTACCGCGTCAGGCATGGCTTCGAACTCCGCCTTGGAGAGCTGCCCGTCGTCGTCGCTGTCGGCCTCGTCGAAGACTTCCGCCGGGCGGTCGTCGCGGCGGCCAGGGCTGCGGAATTGCCAGGGAGCGCGGCGGGTTTGCCGGTCAAGTCCGTATTCGGGACCTAAGTCCGCGGCCTCGAACTCGCTTGCGGTGACGCTGCCGTCGCTGTCGGCATCCGCCGCGGCGAATCGCGTCTCGGCTTCGGCCTTCAACTCGTTGAGGTCGATGGCGGCGCCGCGGTCGTGGGCATTGGCCGAGATGGCCATGAGGGCGGCGGCGGTGATGCAGACGGCGACCGTGATGGTGACGCGGAGGTCGTCGAGTTTCATCGGTTGGTTCTCCAACGGTGGTTGTTACCCGCTTCTACGCGCAGGCGCGTAGGAATCCGTCGGCCGTCGGCAGAATGCCCATGTCGGTGATGTACGCCGTGACGAGACTGGCAGGGGTGACGTCGAAGGCGGGGTTGCGCGCGCGGACGCCTGCGGGGGCCGGGAGTGGGTTCGTGACCTCGCCGCTTGTGCGCTCTTCGATTGGCACACCGCGCCCGGACGCCGTATCCGCGTCGAACGTGGACGACGGACAGGCCACGTAGAACGGCACGCCGTGATAGTCGGCGACGATGGCGAGCGCCCGCGTGCCGATCTTGTTGACGGTGTCGCCGTTGGCGGTGACCCGGTCCGCGCCGACGATCACCAGGTCCACGGCGTTCTCCGCCATCAGGTGGGCGGCGGCGCTGTCGCAGACAAGGGTATGGGCGATGCCGGCCTGCGCCAGTTCCCAGGCCGTCAGCCGCGCGCCTTGCAGCACGGGTCTCGTTTCGTCGACGTAGACGTGGAATGGGATCCCCGCTCGGTGCGCGACGTACATCGGTGCTGTCGCGGTGCCTAGCGCCGAGACGGCCAGGGCACCCGCGTTGCAGTGCGTGAGCAGGTTCGCGCCCGGCTGGATCAACGGTGCGCCGAAGCGACCGATCGCTTCGCACATGGCGCGATCCTCGTCGTGGATGGCGCGCGCTTCTGCCAAGAGATCGCGACAAGCGGCGTGCGCGCGCAGCATGCGGTCGACGGCCCAGGCGAGATTCACCGCTGTCGGACGCGTTGCGCGGAGTTGCTCGGCGCTCTGCTCGAGGTCGGCGCCGGCCCGTTCGGCGAGGACCATGCCGTAGGCAGCGGCGATGCCGATGGCCGGCGCACCGCGAACGCGCATGTCCCGGATCGCGCGCGCTACGCTGGCGACGTCGGGCTGGTCTTCGAAGGCCACGCGGCCGGGCAAGAGCCGCTGGTCGAGGAGCGTGAGCCGGCCGTCGTGCCACTTGACGGGTGCTGGGACGCTCACGAGTCGGTGGCCTCAGTTCGCGGCCATGGCCTCCCGGTAGGGCGCCATGTCCATGCCGGGGTAGCGGGCGCCGACGCCGGCGAGAGTCTCCGCGGTCCAATACGGATGCCCCGGGGCGGGGAAACCGAACAATTGGCGCTGTTCGAGGGTCGCCGTCTCGATCCAGGCGCGATACTCGGGTTTGATCGCCTGCACCGACCAGCCCATGATGCCGAGCCACTTCCAGGCGGCGGGCGCGTAGGTGATGAAATGCGCGAGTCGTCCGCCCTCGGCGAGAAACGGCGTGCCGCGGTGGAACGTGCGCATGCTGTAGACGAAGAGCGACCCGGCCGGCACCACCACCTTCACCTCGTTGTCGTAGATCTCGGGGCGGTCCTCGCGCTTGTAGTGGGCCGGCCACAGGACCTTCTCGGGATAGTGGCGGCGTGAGCAGACGGCCGTCGGCGCGTGGGATGCCGTCACCTCGGTGTAGTACAGGAGGTAGGCGGTCTGCCAATAGGCCGGGTCGTCAGGCGGATAGGCGAGGGTATGGTTGCCGTAGTCGCAGTGCATGCCCTGATCCTGGTCCGCCGGGTGGCCCTTGCACTTGAAGCTCAAGTGCGACTGCTCGCAGAACATCTCGCTGCCGCCCGCCATGCGCGCCGCCAATTCGATCAGGTCCGGGTGGTGGGTGATCGCGTTGAGATGCCTGCCGGGGAACGGAAACCGGTAGGCGAGTACGTTCATTGGACGACGGCCATCGCGCCCGTGCTGCGGCTTCGGCTGGCTCGGATCCCGGCAATACTCCACCCAGCCAGGCAACAGTTGCCGCCACTCGCTGAGCGCACCGGTCAGCTCCTCTTCGGTGAGGAAGTTGCGGACGATCGCGTAGCCATGTTCCCGGTAGTGCTCGGCATGGTCTTCGGTTATGCGCTGCAAGTCGTGTTCCGTCGACGGGGTGAAGTTTGGATTGTACAAGCGTGCGTAACGATTGCCGCCGTAGGACGGTTCACTTAGGCTTGGCCGCGTGACCCGCGAAGACTTGCAGTCGCCGTGGCGCTATGCCTTGCTCCTGGCGTGTCTATGCTGGCTTGGCCTGGTGCTCGCACCGCCCCTGGCCGCCGCCGCTGGCTGGCCATACGCGGACTTGCTGCACTGGCTTCTGCATCCAGTCTGCCACCAGATTCCGGAACGCAGCTTCCACCTGCTCGGCGAGCCGCTCGCGGCGTGCGCGCGGTGCACCGGCCTCTACCTCGGCTTCACGCTGGGCGTCGCCGCGTGGCCGCATCTGCCGCGGCTCGCGCAGGCGCTTGCGGCACGGCCGCGATGGGTTGCGGTGTTCATGGTGCCACTGGCGGTCGACGTATGGGTCGACAACACCGCGCTGTCGCGGTTGGCAACGGGCCTCGTGGCGGCGTTCCCCTGCGCTCTGCTGCCGCTCCTGGCCATTGCTGAACGCACGGATGCGCAAAACCAAATAGGAGGCGATCCCGGATGATGGACAACCCCAAATTCAAGGCCGCGCTGATCGGCGGCGGCGTCTTCGGCGTGCTGGCCGCGCTGCCTTACATCAACATGCTCAACTTGGTGTGCTGCGCGCTCTACATCGGCGGCGGCGTCCTCGCGGCGTATCTCTACTCGAAGGACCAGCCACCGGCGGAGAAGAGGCCCTACGGCGACGGCGCTCTCGTCGGGCTGATCGCTGGCGCGATTGGCGGCGTGGTCGCGACGGTCGTCAACGCCCTCGTGTTGGCATCGGGTCTGGGGCCGGACCCCGCTGAGGCTGGCGCGGCGCTCGAGCAGCTCGAGCAGGCGGGCATCGAGTTGCCGGACATCGTCCGGGACATGATGGGCGCGGGCGGTGTCAGCGCCGCCATGCTTGGAACGCAACTGGTCATGAACGTGATCCTGTACGGCATCTTCGCCACGCTGGGCGGACTCGTGGGCGTTGCCATCTTCCACAAGAAGGAGGCTTGAAGTCCTATCCGATGCGCATTGCGACTTGGAACGTCAACGGCCTGCGCGCGCGAATCGACTACATCGTTCACTGGCTCAAGAGCCGGGAGCCCGACGTCGTCGGCATGCAGGAACTCAAGGTCACGGACGACGAGTTTCCGCACGAACCGTTCAACGACCTGGGCTACACGGTCATCACGCACGGGCAGAAGGGCTGGAACGGCGTCGCGATCGCCTCCCGTTTGCCCATCGAGGCGACGGATCGCGGATTGCCGGGAGAGGCCGATGCGGGTGCCCGTTTGATCCGCGGCCGGATCGCGGGAACGGGCGGCATCGGTGAGGTGAGTTTCGCGACGGCCTACTGCCCCAACGGCAAGGACATCGGGCATGCCGACTTCCCGGTCAAGCTCAAGTGGTACGACGGTCTGCGCGACTATCTCGCAGGCGTTGACGGAGGCGGTCCGTTCCTGATCGGCGGCGACTTCAACGTCGTTCCCGAGCCCGTGGACTGCTGGCGGGGCGCGGCCGCCGACGGCACGATCTTCTGCACCGTGGACGAGCGTGGGCGCTACCAGGCGTTGCTCGACTGCGGCCTCGTGGACCTGTATCGGCGCGTGGAACCCGACAAGCAGGCGTTCTCCTGGTGGGACTACCGCGGCGGCGCGTTCCATCGCGGCATGGGGCTGCGTATCGACATGCTGCTCGGCAACGAGGCGCTGGCTAAACGCGTCAAGGACGTGGTGATCGATCGCGCCTATCGCTACAAGAAGGACGGGCTCACCTCTTCCGACCACGTGCCGGTGTACGCGGACCTGGACTGAGTCACCCGATGGCGGACGTTCAGGATCCCTGGCGGTGGCGGCCGTTGACCGGGATGCCGCCCGACGCCCACGAGTGGCTGGCCCCGGACTACGAGGCGCTCGTCGCGGAGTGGGTCGACCTCAAGGACCGTCTCGCGACGGATGCGCGAGCCGCCGCGTTCGTCGAGGACCGGCTCACCAAGCGGCAACGCGAATTCGCCGTCGAGACGGGGGCGATCGAACGGCTCTACCACCTCCGCCGCGGGGTGACGCGGCGCCTGGTCGCCGAAGGACTGCACACCGCCGAGGCGGCACACACCGTGGAAGGCGTTCGAACCGAGACGTTGCGGGGTCTTCTCGCCGACCAGGAGGCCGCCCTCGAGGTGGTGTATCGGGACACCGCAGCGGATGCGGAGATTTCGCCCGCCATGCTCAAGCGCTGGCATGCCCTGCTGGTCCGGAACCAGGAGACCGTGACCGGCATGACCAGGGACGGCGTGCTGGGGCAGGTGCCGTTCACGGAGAAGGGCGTCTGGAAGACGCAACCGAACAACCCCTCGATCCCCGGAAAAGGCGTCTTCGAATACTGCCCGCCCGCGCGCGTCGCCGAGGAAGTAGACCGGCTGTGTGCCATTTACAGCCGGATCCGTCGAGAGCGCTTCCCGGTGCATGCGGAGGCGGCTTGGCTGCACCACCGGTTCGCGAGAACGCATCCCTTCCAGGACGGCAATGGGCGTGTGTCCCGGCTGCTGATGGCGTCGTGCTATTCGCGGCGGGGCCTCGCTCCGCCGCTGCTTCGGGCCGACGGCCGCGAGGACTACTTCGACGCCCTGCAACGGGCCGATGCCGGCGATCTCAGGAGCTTTTCGCGCTACATCGCCCTGCAGGCGTCGACCGCCCAGTTCGCAGCGAACACGGCGGCACAGAACGCCCTTGCCGGCCGGATGGAGGATCCGCCACCCAACGGCGCGCGGACGATTGGCGAGACGTATCGCGAACCGCCGTAGCGTGCCGGTAGGCTAGCCCGGCTAGAATCCGCGCCACATTCATCGTCCGACAGGGAGCAACCATGGCTTTTCCCCCGCCCGACGGCCACCACGTCGTCACCCCGGGTGCGTCCGTGCCGAATGCCAGCGCCGTCCTCGACTTCGTCCAAGAGGCCTTCGACGGCCAGGTGGTGGAGCGCTACGACGGCCCGGACGGCTCGGTCGCCCATGCCGAAGTCAAAGTCGGCGACTCCGTGGTCATGATCGGGCAACCGATGCCGGGGGATGCGCCGATGCCTGCGATGCTGTCGCTTTACGTCGAGGACGCGGACGCGGTGGACGCGACGTACCAGCGCGCGCTCGATGCGGGCGCCAAGTCGTTGGCGGCGCCGGCCGACCAGTTCTACGGCTACCGCGCCGGCACCGTCCTGGATGTCGGCGGCAACCGTTGGACGGTGTGCACCGTGGTGGAGGATCTGACGCCAGAGGAAATCAACGCGCGCATGGCGGCGATGATGTCCGACTCGCCTTAGAAGCCCTCTTGGGGCCGGCAGACGGGCCTCTCTATGTAACGGAACCGTGTCTTGTTGCCTGGCGGTCGGCGCCGCCTCGCCTCCGCGGCGACCGCGAAGCGGTCGCGCGGTCGGAGTGGCCTTGGGCCGGAGGCGTACCCGGCGCACAGCGTCAGCGAAGCGCCGGGCCGGCTATGGGGCGCTTTCATCCAGTTGGACATCGCGTCGGGGTGCGTTCGCGCGCGGTGTAGCGTATTCTCGCGCCCTGTTCTGAACTCCGTCTGGTTGGCTGGCGGTGATCGACATGTCCACTCCCGCGCATTCCGTCTCGCCAATCCGGGCACGCCGTGCCACCCCGGAACACCGCGCGTGGCGCGGTCGTGGGGCGGAATGTGTGGACGGCTATGTTGCCGGGCTCGGCGCTATGCTGGCTGACGTTCACGGCTCGATACCAGAGGCAGAGTTCTGCGGCGTCGGGCTCTTGGTGTGCCGTGACGCCTCCGCGCTGCCGCGGTGGCCGTTGACCCATGCGCAACTCCCGCAACCTGACGACGATGTGGTGGCCACGATCTGCAGTGTCAGCATGCTCAGCGGGCCGCACGACGGCTTCCACATTCTGTCGCAAGATTGGGCGCTGACCCATACGAACCAGTACATCGCTCCACCGGTGCCGCCGGATTTCAGCCTCGTCGTCGGGCTCCCGGGTTTCGGTGCCCGCCATATGTCCGCCTTGCTCGCAAGCCGGTTGCCGGCGGTGATCTGCGCCGGGGTCCTCAATACCCGAAGGAGGGTTCTGGTCTTCGCGGACGGCGGGCTCCGTACTCAGTTCGCGCCCTGATGCTCCAACTCGTCGGTAGACGGGCCTTCGGCGCCGTGGCGGTAGCCTTTTGTTTGGCCGTCGTGCTCTTCATATACGTCGTTGATACCTATTTCCGCGACATCGGGCTTGCGAGGCAACTCGGCTTCGTGCTGTTTGCCTCTACCGTTCTCAACGTGGTTCTCGCCGTGGCATTCAACTATGGCTGGCGTTGGCTCTGGCGGTGGATTCCCGCGCTTAACGACCTTCTGTTCCCCGACTGGAACGGAACGTGGGACGTCGAGATCCATTGGCAATGGGAAGGAAAACAGGGGACGGTCGCCGCGGAGGCCGAGATCAAGCAGAGCTTGCTGAAACTGAGCATTGGTCTGCAATCGGAACGGTCGGATTCGGAGACATTGTCGGTCGTGGCTAGGAAGCACTCAGAGTCGGCTCGGCCGCATCTACACTATCTCTACGACGCAAAACCGACCGCAGGCTACCAAGACGACAATCCGGCGCATACTGGGGCTGCCATTCTCAAGCCCGATCTGGCTAGCAACGACATCTTGCGCGGGAACTACTTTACCGACCGAGCAAGCTCTGGTTACTACATCATGACGCGTCGGCACAACGCGCTTTGACCGATGCTAGGTCGGGTCTGTCGCTAGTAGGCGATCCTTCTTGCACCGTGACGTCACCCACCGAACGCCGACTTCCTGGCGACCCTACGTGCGTTTGGCGGCTGTGCCTACGCCGCGAGCAGGGCCTTGGCTTCCTCGTAGACCTTGTGCTCCTGGCCTAGGTGGATGATCGCCGCCGACTTGGCCGCAGCAGCCATGTGCAGCCAGCGATACGGCTCCCGGGTGGACTCGTACTCGTCCGCGATCGCTTGGAAATGCTTGAGCGCGTGCATCTCCGTGAAGTCGTCACGGCAAGCGATCTCGCCGAGGCGCTCGAAGTAGGCGGTCGCGTCGTAGCCGTTCTCGGCGTACTGGCGGGCGAGGGCCACCGTCTCCTTGACGCTGTCCGGGGCCACCGTCATGGCCACGCCGATCTTGCGCCAGTCGAGCCACGGCTGGCCCTCGATGCTCTCGACCACGGCATCGAGCAGGTCGGCCTGGCTTCTCGGTGGAAGTGCGGACGCTAGGTCGCCGTCGAGGTTCTCGCCCCAGTTAAGCAGGCGTTCGGCGAGCAGGACTTCGGGACCCGTGAACCCGGTGAGCAGGGCTTCGATCTTGTGCTTCAGGCTGACGCCTTCGGTGCGCAGCAGGTAGCGGCGGTTGGTCGTTCCGGTGTGCAGGTGCGAGTCCATCGGGTTGCCGTAGCTCGTCGAGATGTAGGCTGCGGCGGCCCCGACGGAGAGCGCCTCGCCCGCGCCCTCGAGGGACAGCCCTTCCGCCAACGCTTGGGCCATCGGTTCCATGTTGTCGAGATAGTTCTTGCTGCGCCCCATCTTGAGACCGAGGTCGCCGATGCGCGCCGTTTCGCCGGCATGGGTCGCTGCCGGAATGTCGGCTTCGAGCAGCTTGTAGTCGTCGATGAGTGCCTCGACCTGCGCGAAGTCGTAGCTGTTGCGGACCAGCCGGGAGGCGCGTCGGGCCTGGTAGCGCACGGCCGGTCGGAAGACCACGTCCGCCCACTGCCAGCCGATGCAGTCGAGGGCGCGGGCGCTGTACACCGGGAACAGGAAGTTGTGGTCGTCGAGGCCGTTGCGGGCGACGGCGATGGGCAGAAGCTGATCGAGTGCCTCGCCGGGCGAGAGCCGTTCGAGCAGCCACAGGAAATAATGTTCGGCGGCTGGTGGTGCGAGCGCCCGCAGGCTCTTGTGGAAGGCGCCCTTGGTGGCTTCGATGCTGTCGCTGCCGCGTCGCGCTTCGGTGGACATCCCCTCGGTGAGCTCCTCGTCGCTGATGTGGTAGCTGCCGATTTCCCCGGGCGTGCCTTCCATGGGCTCGATCGCGGGCATCAGGTAGGGACCCATCTGCGGCGAATGGACGTGGTTGTTGCACAACGCCGTGTGCTGGATGATGGGCAGGAAGCCGGTCTCGCCGGGGAGCCTTTTCGCGACGTTGTGGACGGCGTGCACGCCGCAGACCGGGTGCAGCGGACCGCCGTGGTGCTGCGGCGGCAACTCCGTGGACCGGACCACCGCCAACGTGCTTGCCGTCAGCAGCTCGGCCGGTGGCGTTCCCGCCCTCAGCTCGTTGTACGTCTCGGCGACGATGTCGGCCGGATCGGTCTCCTCCACCCAGCGCACGCGCGCCTCGACCTCGGGACGGAATTGCACGGGTTTGAACATGTCGCCTCCCTCATCTCCCGAGGCGATGGTAGCACCGAAGAGCCTTCGTCTACTCCGCCCGGCTTAAGTTCGCGGCGCTCGGGCGCGCATCGGCGTCGCGTTCCGGTCGACTTCGAACAGTCCGGTCTTCTCGAGGAGATCCGAGAGCTTGGCGCAGCCGTAGGTGCGCGAGTCGAAGTCCGGATTCGCGGCGTGGATGTGGTTGCCGATCACGCTCAGTTGAATCCAGTCCTCTTCGTCCTGGCCGCGCATGGCGGCGCGGATCAACGGCACGGCCTTGGACGGCTGCAGCTTGCGCCGCGACTGGGCAGCCTTGGCGGCCTTCCCGTCTTCGAGGTCGTCCTCGAGCAGATTCTCCACGAAGATGAACCGCTTGCAGGCCTTGCGGAACGCTTCCGGCGTGTTCTCTCGGCCAATGCCGAAGACATCGAGACCCTGTTCGCGGATGCGGCTGGCGAGGCGGGTGAAGTCGCTGTCCGAGGAGACTAGGACGAAGCCCTCGAAGCGGCCGGAGTGCAGGAGGTCCATGGCGTCGATGACTAGCGTGATGTCGGACGAGTTCTTGCCCTTGGTGTAGGCGAACTGCTGGTGCGGGAGTACGGCGAAGTTCTCGAGCTTCTTGTTCCAGCCACTCAATTGCTGGTTCGAGAAGTCGCCGTAGATCCGTCGGACGCTGGCTTCGCCGAGCGTCGCCACCTCCTCGAAGATCGCTTCGGTCCAGGCCGGCGAGGTGTTATCGGCGTCGATGAGTACGGCGAGGCGCGGGACGCTCGCAGGTACCGCGGAGTCGTTTGTGGACGTCATCGTGTCGCTCGAATCGCGGATGTTCAGCACTCGGGTGAAGAGTCCTTAATGTATGCCACCAGCCGCCAGATGTCTGCGTCGCCTTCGGGCAACTTGCCGCGGAAGCCGAGCATGGCGGTATTGGGCACGCCGTCGGCGATGGCGTCGAAGATCTCCTGGTCCGTGCCGTTGCCTTTGCGCCAGGTGCAGTCGAAGAGGTAGGGGGCAGCCCGCTCGACGGCGGGGCTGTGGCAGTAGCCCGCGCACGTGCCCACGAACAAGGCCTTGCCGCGCTTCAGGGCTTCGGCGTCCGCGCGGAAGGCGTCCGCCGGGGTGGAGGATCCGCATGCGCCGAGCAGCAGCGTCGTAGCGAGCGCGACGAGTCCGCTAATGCGGTTCGATGGCACGCAGCGCCTCCGGCGAATAGACCGACTCGAAGGGCGCGTGCGCTGGGACGCCGTGGTGCTCGAGGATCGCGTCGATCTCGGCGGTGAAGTTCGGCTCGCCGAAGACGCGATTGACGTCCATGAGCAGTGGGTCGTCGCGGCGAGTGGCGACGTGCTGGTTCCAACGCAGCACCGGGGGCGGTGCGAACGTCGTGGCTCGTGGGTCGTCCAGTTCGCTCAAGTCCGGGCCCCAGACCAGGCCGATGGACGCTTCTCCCGTCGCGACCGCGTGCGCGATGTCCCTCGTGGTCGGGCGCATGGACCAAGGCAGGCCCGCAGCGTCGATAGCGACGTGGGCGACGGAGTTCGCCATCACCGCGATGGTTCCCGGGGCCGGTTCGCCCCATTGCCAGGCCGCGGTCTCCGGTATGAGCTCGTAGGCCGCCCCGTAGTACGGGGTCGACAACTTAAGCGCCTGGCGATAGCCGCCGAGCGCCTCGACGCCGGGCACCGACAGGAGGGCATCGCAGGCCTCGGCGAGCAACGGGCGGAAATTGAAGTCCGAGACCTCGTCGATCTCCCCGAGTTCGGGAAGCCATACGAGTTGAAGCGGTCGAGAAAGTGCCCTCGCGAGCAGCCGCGCGACGTCCACATCCAGGCCAGCGCTCTGATCGCGGTTCGAGCGGGGCGCGTCGTCGGAGGGCAGGCAGACGCGTAGCGCGGAAGGCTCGGCGGCGCTCGAGGTCTGGGCCGTAGCCCAAGCGGTCGTCGTCGCCAGCAGCACGATGGCGACGATTCGAGCGGCGGCGTTCAATCGGGCAACGCGAATACGAACAGGTGGCCGCCTTCCGGTATGGCCGTCGGTCCCCCGGCGAACGCCACGAACGTGGTGTAGTTGCCGGAACCGATGGCGACGTAGCTCTTGCCCTCGGCCTGGTAGGCCACCGGCTGGCTGCGCATGCCGCCGCCCATGCGGAACTTCCAGAGCAGCTCACCCGTGGCCGCGTCGAGAGCCAGCGCGAAGCCTTCCTGGTTACCGGTGAAGACGACGCCGCCGGCCAGTGACAAGGCGCCGCCCATCATCGGGTCGGCATCCATGTAGCGCCACTTCACCTCGCCTGTGTTGACGTCGATGGCGGAGACGTGACCGTGCGCGATGCCCTCTTCCACGTCGACGGGGATTGGCGTGCCCCCTAGGAACGCCTGGCCCTTCTGGAAGACGGTGATGCCCTTTTCGTAGTACTGGCAGGACTCGACGCTCGGGATGTAGGCGAGCTTGAGGTCGGGGTTGTAGGCGCCCGTCCACGCGCCGTTCATGCCGCCCAGGTTGCTGGGGCAGACCCGGTAGTCGGGCTCCTCCACCGGGTTGGCCAGTTCGTTCACGATCGGCCGGCCATTCTCGTCCAGGGTCGCCCAGTTCAGCTCCTCGACATACACCGTGCCGTCGATGAACGCCCCGGTCGCCCGGTCGAGGATGTAGAAGAATCCGTTGCGGTTCGCCTGGACGATCGCGGAGATGGTCTCGCCGTCGCGCTCGACGTCGACGAGGAACAGTTGCGTATTACCGTCGTAGTCCCAGACGTCGTGCGGCGTGAACTGGAAATGCCACAAGCGCTCGCCGGTGTCCGGGTTGACCGCGAGGAGGCTGTTCGAATACAGGTTGTCGCCGGCGCGCAGATCGCCGTTCCAGTCGGGCGCCGGGTTGCCGGTGGTCCAGTACAGGATGTCGGTTTCCGGGTCGTACGCGCCGCTCGTCCAGGCGGGCGCGCCACCGGTCTTGTAGGAGTCCCCGGCCCACGTCTCGACGCCGGGCTCGCCTTCCTCGGGAATGGTGTAGTGCCGCCAGCGCAGTTCGCCGGTGGCGACGTCGTAGGCGTCGAAGAAGCCGCGCACGCCGTACTCGCCGCCGGCGATGCCGATGATGGCCATGTCCTTGACGATCATCGGCATGGAGGTGGCGCTGAAGCCGTCGGCGTAGTGGGCGAGCGTGGTCTCCCAGAGCACCTCGCCGGTCAGGCGGTTGAAGGCGACCATCTTGGCGTCCAGCGTTGCCATGAGGATGGTGTCGCCGGTGATGGCGACGCCGCGGTTGACGATACCGCAGCAGAGGCGGAGGTCGTCGGGCAGTTGGTGGTCGTAACGCCAATGCAGTTCGCCGGTGGCGGCGTTGAGCGCGAACAGGCGGTTGTTCGAGGAACTGACGTACATGACGCCGTCGTAGACGGTCGGCGAGACCTCGAACTGCTGAACTGTCCCGGTCGGGAATGCCCAGGCGACCTCGAGGCCCGCGACGTTGTCGACGTTGATGTCGTCGATGGGCGAGTGGCGATAGTTGGCGTAGTTGCCGCCGTAGAGCAGCCATTTCTCGGTGTCGGCCGCACCGGCGAGCAGGTCGTCGTTGCTCACCGGACCGAGGCCGTTGCCGATGTTGCCGTCGCTCGTCCAATGGGTCGGCAACTCCGGCGCGTCGGCGACCTCGGCGGATGTCTCACCCTCTGCGGGTGCTTCGGTTCCGGTCTCCTGTGCCGGCTGGCAGGCGAACAACAGGCCGCACGCCGCCATAGACGCGAATTTCCCACGATGCATGGGGTCAGTCCCTCCTCTTAGCAGCCGCAGATTATGGCCCAGTTCGCGCCCGAACTTGACCCAGGCTACAGCACTAGTTTCGAAGCCTGGGCAACGCGCTGCGGCTCGACCTTCCAGACGTCGGACGTATCGACGTAGATCTCGACCTGGTTGCCGTCGGGGTCGGCGAAGTACAGCGACTGGGTCACCTCGTGGTCGACCGGCGCGCTAGCGATCCCCTGCGCGTCGAGGTGTCCCTTGGCCTCCTTCAACTCGTGGAGCGAGTTGCCGATCTTGAACGCGACGTGCGCGAGTCCCACGGCCTTGTCGCCAGGACCTTCCGCATCCTCGCCGAGCGCCATGATGGCGAAGTCGTGGTGGTCGCCGAGGGAGAAGAACGTCATGGGCCCGCTCGTGCTCCGAGCGACGATGGGCAACCCGAGGACGCCGTTGTAGAAGGCCTCGGATCGGGCGATGTCCCGGACCTTGATGACCACGTGGCCAAGCGACTCGATCTGCATGATGACCCTCCAAGCGTTCTTGGGTTGCGAACACTAGCACGCCCGCAACGGTCGGGCCTTGCCCGATGCGCCGCGGTGGCTTGTAATGGGCCGCGTGATTGGAGGGGATCTACCGTGAAGGCAATCTGGAACAGCCAAGTCGTTGCCGAGAGCGACGACACCGTGGTCGTCGAGGGCAACCACTACTTCCCGCGCGCGGCCATCGACGACGGTCTGCTGACCGCGAGCGAAACCACCACGTTCTGCCCGTGGAAGGGGACGGCGCACTACTACCACCTCTCGGTCGCAGGCGAGACCAACCCGGACGCGGTCTGGTACTACCCCGATCCGAAACCCGCCGCGGCCGAGATCGAGGGCCGCGTGGCGTTCTGGCACGGCGTCGAAGTGACCGCTTGAAGCCTCGCCGCGTCGGGCCGCTCGTCGCGGCGGCAGTACTCCTCGCGTTGGCAGCGCAAGGGGCGGAACGCACTGACGAGATCGTCGTGGCCTTCGGCGCGGAACCTCAGCAGGTCGATCCTACGCGCTCGTCGGCGGGCGTGGACGGCTACTACATGGACCTCTTCTACGAGAACCTGCTCGCCGTCACGCCGGACTTCGAGCGGGTCAACTGGCTTGCGGAGTCTTGGGAGGTCGTGGACGACGCCGACGGCTTGCGGATCGCGGTCAAGATCCGCGAAGGCGTCACCTTCCACAACGGCGATGAACTCACGGCGCACGACTACGCCTACGCCTTCGAGCGGCAAAGCGACCCGACGTCCCGCACCGCGGGACGTCTGCGCCATGTCGACGGCGTGCGAGTCCACGACGACTATCGCTTCGACATGGTCCTCGGCAGCCCCGACGGCTCCCTTGAACCGCTCAACCTGATCCTGGCGACGATTCCCCGCAAGTACTACGAGGAGGTGGGCGACGATGGCGTCCAGGTCCACCCGATCGGCACCGGGCCGTGGAAGTTCGTGTCGCGCAAGGTGCGCGAGGAACTGGTGGTGGAACGCTTCGAGGATTATTGGAACCGGGACGCGATGCCGGTCGCGAAGCGTCTGCGCATCAAGATCATTCCGGAAGACACCACGCGCGTCGCCGCGTTCAAGACCGGCGCCGTGGATTGGATCGATGCTGTCCCGCCCGCGCAGGTCGAGGAATTCGAAGCGACCCCCGGCGTGCGGGTCGCTTCGCTGCCTGCACCGAACAACCTCTACGTGGCGCTGAACGCCATCGACGCGGGAAGTCCCTTTCGCTTCCCCAAGGTTCGCCAGGCGGCCGCGCACGCGGTGAATGTCGATGACATCGTCCAGTACGTCCTCTATGGACAAGGCATCCGCACCGCCCAACTCGCGCCCGGGACGCTCGGCTACGATCCCGCCCTCAAGCCCTATCCCTACGACCCGGCCCGCGCTCGTGAGCTCTTGGCCGAGGCCGGCTACCCGGCGGGTGTGAACGTCAACTGCTACAACCTGACGACCCCGCGCGAACCGTACTTCAAGGAAGTGGGCGAGACGATCTTCGCCTACCTGACCGAAGCGGGCATCCGCTGCCGCATCGTCCAGTTGGAGTACGGCGCCTGGATCAATCTCGGCCGCCGCGACGTGCGGCCGCACATGGACGGCATCATGAGCACCATGTGGGGCCAGGGCCTGCCGGGCGATCCCACCGACGCCTGGTCGGGCCATGTGCACACGACGGGAGACGGCTGGGGCTCGTATTCCTACGAATCGACGCCGCAACTGGACGCCATGATCGAGACCCTGCGCACCACCATGGATCTCGAAACCCGCACCCGGCTGATCGAAGAGATCGCGCGCCTGAAGCACGAACTGGTCGCCGGGGGCTTGCCGACCTACCGGCCGATGATCACCCTGGCGTGGCGCGAGGGCGTCGACTTCGACCCGTGGCCAGCGGCGTTCTGGCGCTCGATGCGCGGCCTGCGCGGTGCTGAGCCATGAGCGGCTACATCGCGCGCCGCCTGCTGCAGGGCGTTGTCGCCATCGTCGGCGCGCTCCTGATCGTCTTTGTTGCGCAGCGTCTGTCCGGGGACCCGGTGGCGCTGATGCTGCCCATGGATGCGACCGAGGAGGATTTCGCCGCGATGCGCCAGGCGCTCGGTCTCGACCGGCCGCTCCCGGCGCAGTTCGTGGTGTTCATCGCCAACGCCGTGCAGGGCGACTTCGGCGACTCGTACCAGTGGCAGGCGCCGGCCATGGCGCTCCTGCTCGAGCGGCTTCCGGCGACCCTTGAACTGGCGCTCGCGGGCCTGGTGTTCGCGCTGTTGCTGGCCGTGCCGCTCGGCGTCATCTCCGCCGTGCATCGGGGTGGTGTCGTGGATCGAGTTGCGAAGATTTTCGCCATGCTGGGACAGGCGGTTCCGGGCTTCTGGATCGGCCTGCTCTTGATCCTCTTCATCGCCGTCGAGTTGCAGTGGCTCCCCGCATTCGGTCGCGGGGGCCTCGCGAACCTCGTGCTGCCGGCCATCGCGCTCGGTTGGTATCCCGTGGCGGCCATGACGCGGACGTTGCGCTCGTCGATGCTCGACATTCTCGACTCGGACTACGTGCGCATGGAGCGCGCCATCGGCCTTCCGGAGCGCTGGATCGTCTGGCGCTTCGCGCTGCGCAATGCGTTCGTGCCGCTGGTGACCATGATCGGTGTCTACTTCGCCAACATGCTGGGCGGCGCCTTCGTCATCGAGGTGGTGTTCGCCTGGCCGGGCGTGGGACGGGCCGTGGTCGACGCGGTCTTCGCGCGCGACTTCCCCGTCGTGCAGGCCGGCGTCGTGCTGGCGGCGGTGGTCTTCGTGGTGGTGAACCTGATCGTCGACCTGTCCTACGGCTTCATCGACCCGAGGATCCGGCATGGCTGAGGCGGTCCTGCCGAGGCCTTTGCTCGGTCGCCTGCTGCGCGCGCGGGAGGGCGGGTTCCCGTACATCGCCGCGACGGTGCTCGCGCTGGTGCTGGTGTGTGCGCTCCTCGGTCCCTGGATCTCGCCGCACGACGCCGGACGCATTGCGCTCAGCGAGGCGATGACGCCGCCGGCCTGGCTCGAGGGCGGGAGCATGAGCCACGTGCTCGGGACGGACAACCTCGGCCGCGACATCCTGAGTCGAATCATCGCGGGTGCCCGGGTGTCCGCAAACGTCGCGCTGTACGCGATCGTCTTGTCCGGCTTCATCGGCGCGGTCCTCGGCATGGCCGCGGGCTACTTCGGCGGGGTGGTGGACGCCCTGATCTCGCGGTTGATCGACGTGCAGATGTCGGTGCCGTCGATTCCGCTCGCCATGCTCTTCGCCGCCGTGCTGCCGCCGGGCGAGGCGATGGTGATCTTCATCATCGTTCTGAGCTATTGGACCTGGTATGCGCGCCTGGTGCGCGGCGAGGTGCTGAGCCTGCGCGAACGGGACTTCGTCAAGCTCGCCAAGGTCGCCGGCGTCGGCACGCCGACGGTGTTCTATCGGCACCTGGCGCCGAACGTCCTCAACATGCTGCTGGTGCTCGCCACGTTGCAGTTCGGGAGCGTCATCGTGTTCGAGGCGGGACTGAGCTTCCTTGGGCTTGGCATCCAGCCGCCGAACGTGTCGTGGGGCGGGATGCTCGCCGACGGCCGGAACTTCATCGAAGTGGCGTGGTGGCTGATCACCATGCCCGGGCTCGCGATCATGGCGGCCTGCCTTGCATCGAACCTCCTTGGGGACTGGCTGCGGGACACCCTCGATCCGGTCAGGCGGCAACTGTGAGCGCGGCCAAGCTCCTAGCGTGGCTACGCCCCAGCAAGAGGCGCGAACGCCCAACGGCCAGAGAGATGCAGCCTGACCGTGTGGCTGAACCGCGGACAGGCAGACTAGAAGTCCGTGACCTGAAGACCCACTTGTTCCTGAAGCGGGGCGTCCTGAAGGCGGTGGACGGCGTGAGCTTCGACCTGGCGGCGCGGGAGACCCTCGGTCTGATCGGCGAGTCCGGCAGCGGCAAGACCATGACCGGCTTGTCCCTGCTCGGCCTGCCGCCGAAGCCTGCGGGGCGGATCGTCGAGGGCTCCGTGAAACTCGACGGTCGCGAACTCGTGGGTCTGCCGGAGGATGTGCTTGTCGACGAAGTGCGCGGTCGGCAGATCGCGATGATCTCCCAGGATCCGATGACTTCGCTCAACCCGGTCTTCACGGTGGGCGCCCAGGTGGCGGCGCCGATCCGCGCCCACGGGTTGGCCCAGGCATCGGCGGCGCTCGGCATGGCGGTGGACGAGCTGGACCGCGTGCGCGTGCCGTCGGCACGCGAACGGGCGCGCGACTTTCCGCATCAGTTCAGCGGCGGCATGCGCCAGCGGGTGGTGGCGGCGATGGCCATCGCGTGTCGTCCGCGCCTCTTGATCGCGGACGAGCCGACGAGCGCTCTTGACGTCACGATCCAAGTGCAGTTCATGGACCTGATCGAACGGCTCCAGGACGAAACCGACGCGGCGTTGTTGTTCATCACGCACGATCTGGGCGTGGCCGCGAGCCTCTGCCACCGCATCGCCGTGATGTATGCAGGACGGATCGTGGAGTTGGCGGACGCGACGGAACTGTATGCTGCGCCGAAACATCCCTACTCGCAGGGTCTGCTCGCGTCGGTACCGAAGCTGGGTCGCCGCGGGGAGCGGCTGACGGCCATTCCGGGCAACCCGCCCAATCCGCTCGACCTCCCGTCCGGTTGTGCATTCCACCCCTGTTGCCCCCATGCGACTGAGCAGTGCCGGCGGGAAGCGCCGCCGACCGTAGCCGTCGACGGTAGCGGCGAAGTCGCTTGCTGGCTGCATGTATGACGCCCCTGTTGAGCCTGCAGGACGCCGCGTGCCATTTCCGTACCCGTGGGGGGACGTTGAAGGCGGTGGACGGCGTCACCTTGACGGTCGCGCGCGGCGAGACCTTCGCGCTGGTGGGCGAATCGGGGTGCGGCAAGAGCACGCTCGCGACCTTGATCCTCAAGCTGAACCCCCTGAGTGGCGGCCGCATCACGTTCGCCGGCGAGGACGTAGGCGGCCTTCGGGGCCGGGCTGCGAAACGCTACCGGTCGCGGGTCCAGGCCGTGTTCCAGGATCCGTACAGCTCGCTCAACCCGCGCCTCAAGGTTAGGACCATCCTCGCCGAGCCGCTTCTCGCGCACGGCACGACCCGGCGCGAAGTGACCGCCAAGGTGAGCCGGGCGCTGTCGCTTGTGGGACTGGCACCGAACGCCGCAGGCCTGTACCCGCACGAGTTCTCGGGCGGGCAGCGGCAGCGCATAGCCATCGCCAGGGCGCTGATCCTGGAACCGGAGCTCGTGGTCCTCGACGAGCCGATCTCGGCCCTGGACGTGTCCATTCGCGCGCAGATTCTGAACCTGCTGCAGGACCTGCAGGCGGAACTCGGGCTCACCTACCTGCTGATCGCGCATGACCTGGCCCTCGTCGAACACGTGGCGGATCGCGTGGCGGTGATGTACTTGGGCCAGATCGTCGAGGTGGGGGACAAGGTCGACGTCTTCGACAACCCGCGTCATCCCTATACGCAAGCGCTTCTAGCGGCGGTGCCGCGGCCCGACCCGCGGGCGCCGCGGGCTTCGGGTCAGGTACATGGCGAGATCGCGAGTCCGTTGGCACCGCCGCGGGGATGCCGCTTCCATCCGCGTTGCCCGCACGCGACGGACATCTGCCGCGGGTCGCCACCCGGGTCCGTTGGGAGCCATGATCACGCGGCCAGCTGCCATCTCCTCATTTCCGACGCGCGCTTCTCCGCGTCGTCTTAATGTTCAAGGGCCGCTTCTCTAACTAGTTCTCGTCCGGAAGGTCCTAACCGTCTGAAATTGCAGTCGAAAGTAGCCTGA
>JAPOVK010000020.1 GCA_026708185.1 Gammaproteobacteria bacterium
GGGACGAGATCGATCTTGCGCATGACGTCTGGATCATCCCCGACACGCGCATGAAAGCAGGAGCGGAACACCGTGTTCCGCTAAGTTCCACAGCCATGGCTGTTCTCACCGAAGCACGCCAGATCGCCGACCACACCGGGCTTCTCTTCCCCAGCGTTACGGGGAAGGCAATGAGTGACGCAACACTGAGCAAGCTCCTGAAGGAGAACCATGTGGGCGCCGTGCCGCACGGATTCCGGTCCTCGTTCCGAGACTGGGCGGCAGAGAAGACGGGGTACCACCGCGACGTCATCGAAGCGGCGCTCGCCCACCAAGTCGCCAACAAGGTCGAGGCCGCGTACTTCCGGACTGACCTACTCGAGAAGCGCCGCGAGCTCATGCAGGAGTGGGCCGATTACTTGGACCGCGGACCGTGTTAAGCGACTGTCGCCAACGCCCCTCCCATGGCGGACCACTCGGTCTTCACGAGTTGATCCCGATAGCGTACTGTTTACATATCCAGATTTTGGATGTGTTCGCATGCTCCCCGACGGCACCCCAGCACCGATTCCCCATCTCACTGCCACCCACTCTCGTCCCGCACCACCGCCGACCACGACGCGCATCCCACGAGGGCACACCCCCGAAGCCACGGTATCGGCGACATCTACCGAGCCGCCGCCATCCGCTTGACGCTACGCGCCGCGTCGGCGACACCTCCGATGTCGCCCGTCGAATCCCCCCTGCCTCGCGACGGAGATTCGCGAGCCCCTACCACCCGGTACACGGTTCAATGCGCCGCTGCATGGGCAGGCCACTATGCCCCGCGGCAGACCACCACTCCATCCCCCTCTCGCGTACACACCGACCGGCATGAAAGTCTCGGTACACATTCGAAGCACGCACACCTGCTGCTCCCCCGAGCAGCACATTTGCCGTGCACTCCTGCCTGACCACGACCCGAACTCGTAATGACCGCATCGCTCGACACTTGGCTCGAACGGCTTGGCTACACCGACGAGCCACGATTCCTCCACCGTCGCGGCGACGCGCTATCTACCACGCATCCGTACGCACTCGAAATCCACGCCCTTCTGAAGGACGACGGCTCCGTGCGCGCACGTGCCGTGTTCGACGTCGAAGGCGTACCAACGATTGTCTTCCTCGACAACGACGACCACACCGCTTCGGAAGAGCGAGCGCTCGACGAAGCGCGCAAACGAATCTGGAACCAGAACCTCGCCTCAGTCGTGATCCATGTTCAGGGCGAGCGCGCGGTAGCCCACCCCGCTCGAAGGCTCGAAACCGCCCAACGCCTCCAACTGAGCGACGTCCGGAGGGACGGACCATTTTCTGCATCGGACGTTGTGTCCGCCAGACTGACGAACCGCATGCCCACTTGGTTCGACCAGGATGAACGCGTCGACCACAAGTTGCTGGGCAACATCTCCGCGACCGTCCGCCAACTCGCCGCAGATGGTTTCGTCGGCATTGCGGATCAGCTTCAACGCAAGCAACTTGCCGAGTTCCTCATGGGAGAGATCTTCTTTGTCTCCTACCTGGAACATCGCGAAATCGTCGGGGCCACCTACCGGGAACGACGCAACGTGGGTCAACTCCTCGACCTCGTTGCCAACACCGACCGCCGAGGCGTGCAGTCGCTCATAGATTGCCTCCGCGACGACTTCAATGGAGACTTCCTCGGCGAAGACAGCCACAACCCCTGGACGGCCCTCTCTGACCGCGGCTATCAACTACTGCATCATTTCCTCCTGCGAACGGATATGCAGACCGGCCAAGGCGAGTTCTGGAACTACGATTTCAGCTACATCCCCGTCGAATTACTCTCGGGCCTCTACGAGATGTTCCTTTCGCGCGGAGACCAGACGGAGCTGGGCGCCTTCTACACGCCGAGACATCTTGCCGCTCTCGCAGTCGACCAGGCTTTAGGCTACTCACCCGACCCTCTTGCCGAAAAGGTGTTCGACGGTGCCTGCGGGTCCGGGATCCTGCTGACGACCGCCTACCGGCGGCTCTTGGCCATCGCCGAAGAACGGGCAGGAGTGCCCCTCGCATTTGCCGACCGATGCGCACTGCTTCAACGATCGATCTTCGGCGGCGACATCAACCCCATGGCCTGCCGCGTCACCGCATTTAGCCTGTATCTCTCCATCTTTGAGGGCCTCGATCCCGCCGACATCCTAGAGACCCAAGAACGCGACGAAGCCAACCTCCCTTCGCTCGACGGCCCCAACCTCGCAGTTGGTCCGGAAGCCGGCGACTTCTTCAGCGACGCACACGCATTCGCGACAACCCGTTTTTCCCTCGTCATCTCGAACCCACCTTGGCGGGAACCCGAGCGAGACGAACAGACCACAGCAGACCGATGGCGCGCACGGTCCAAACAGCCGTGCCCGAGACGGCAGATCGCTGGTGCCTACGCGCTACGCGCATTGGATTTCCTCGATCACGGTGGCCTCATCTCTCTGATCCTTCCCGTCGCCCTCTTGCTCGGCCACACCAGCGCCGCCTTCGTTACGCACCTTCTCCGCCGCTATCAGCCGTTCCGTGTCACTAATTTCGGCGACCTGCAGGAGCTACTTTTCCCAACCGCAAGGCACGCCTGCCATCTTTTCGTGGGACGACGCCGAGCCGGCGACCCCAAAGCAACCGCCGACTTTCGCGAAGCCTTCGAGTATTGCGTCCCCAAAGCCGATCTGACGCTCACCCTCGGCCACCTAACGATGCAGTCCGCCGACCTCCATCGCCTCCAGACAGTCTCCGTGTCAGAAGATCCGCAACAGCTCGTGTCACGCATGTGGGGAGATGGCAACGACCTCGCGATTTGGACAAGGCTTTGCGCCCGTGGGACTCTCGCCAGTTTTGCCCGGCCCTCGCGTGCCCCTTTCAACCGCGCCCTGCGGAAGGGCATCCATTTGAACGACAGCGCACAAACCGCCGTGTCCGCAGAGCCCCTCCGCCTTCTGCCGCACCTGCGTCCAGAAGCGCTGAAAACGGTCTCTCCGGTCCTTCACCCAGACCTCCTTGAGTCGTGGCCCCGAGATCAACGTACCGTCGTTGGCCTAAGTGACGCCGTAACCCGCGTCTTCGATGGCCCCAGGGTCGTCTTCCCCGACGGTGTCTCTCAGAGAGAACTGAATATCCGCGCCTACTACTACGATGCCCCCGCCACATTCACCCACAGCATCGGGGTCCTGGCAGGCAGAGGGGTCAACGACGCCGCTCTCCTCAAGTTTCTGGCCGTCTACCTCCGATCCAGCCTCGCACAGTACTTCCTCATGTTGCGTGCGTGGAAGATGCTCGGCGCGCGCGGCGGCTTCCACTTGCGAGAGATCAGGACGTTCCCGTTTTTCGAGCCACCCGACGCGCCCAACCCTGACGCTGCCCAGGGCGCCATGGCTACCGCGTGCGGCCACATGGACGAGATTGCCGAGCTACCGCTTCTTGAGCAGCGCGCCCGTTACCAGAAACTGCGCCAAGAACTCGATCACCTAGTCTATGCGTACTTCGACTTGTCGTCCGCCGAGCGGGATCTCGTCCGCGAAACCACTACCGTTCTCCTCCCGTCGATACGGCCGGCGAGCTTGAGTGCCCTCCGCAAGGGCCACGCTCGGCGCACCGCCCACCTCAACGACTACAGGGCCTACGCAAAGTCGCTTCTGCGTGCACTCACCCTTTGGCGAACCAGAATGGACGGCGAGGGAACCTTCACGGTAACCGTCACCGGTAGCAGCAACGTCCGCGACGCGCCGTGTGGCATCGTCCGTATCGACTACTCGCCGACCGGCACACACGACCCCGTCAACCAGGCGCACATCGACGACGACATCGTCCACCAGACCCTTGAGCAACTTCACGACGCCGGCCTTCGCCGCATTCAGTCCGGCCCTTCGCTGAGCCTCGTCCCGGACACGCACGTTTGGCTCGACGGATCGCTCTACCTCGTCAGGCCAGCAACCAAGCGAAGCTGGACCATCCGTCAGGCGCTGCGCGACGCCGAGCACATCGTCCGCATCGTCCAGTCCGGCACTCCCACCTAAGTCCCCAATATCTACGGTGACCGCCCCATCCGACTGGCGGAGCGCGTTTCCGCTCCGATCTGCCGAAGACGCGGTCGATGCGCTCCTAGATGCGTGGAATAGGCTTGTCGCGAAACCACCTCCCGGAATCAGTGCGAGAACCCACGAACCCAAGCTCACGAAACACCTCAAGGTCTCCCTAGAGAATGTCGTCTCCCGAGAACACGGCCTCCTCGGTAACTGGACGGCAGAGGACGTCATCGGACAGCTCGACCCCAACACTGGCGAACTCGCCGAAACCCGCCGCACTGACATCGCCTACTGCTGGAACAACGAGACGCAATCCCTCAAGCTCGTCTTCGAGTTCAAGCGCCTTGGCAAACAGAAACGACACCGGGACGAGTACCTCGGGGCACGCGGACTCGCTCGCTACGTCACCGGCATCTATGCGTCCGAGCAGCCCGTCGGGGCGATGGTCGGCATCCTCCTAGCCCCCACCGCCGACATCGTGCCCCAGCTTCAAGCCGTCCTCGCTGACAACGACTTCGCCACCGCACTCCGATTGCGGAACAACGACGCGGACTCGCCTTACACCCAACCTTCGACTCTATTCGCCCAAGCCCTTTTTGACACCGAGCACGACCGAGACCCGCCACACGCGCCACCCCACGGTTACATACGAGTAGCGCACTTTTTCGTCTCGTTCAAAGAATGACACCACCGACCAACGGACCGACTAAGCTCGTCCCCGACTCCGTCGCTCCGTCGCTGGCCGACCTCCTAGGTCACGCCAGTCCCGCTTTTTACCCACCTCGCCATCGGCGCCGTCGACTGCCACTCCGCACTTGGGCTGTTGCGTCCAAACCGTTCGCCCAGACCCAAACGCCGCCGGGTGTCGCGCTCGGCCCACCGACGGCCCGGACCAAGAGCCCCCGACCGCGTCGGCCAGCGCACCGAGATCGTCCGTGACGACCTCGACATCGCCGCTACCGTTGCCGAACCGTTCTGCCGCAATTGTCGCCGGTTCCCGCCCCACCCCCGAAGTCAGCGAGTGCCGCGCCGGAGGCTGGCCGCTACGCCGGAGACGCCTTGTGCATCGTCGTGCGCTACGATGAACCTACCCATGCCGCACGAGATCAAAACCACCGTTCGACAGCATCCACGACCCGAGCAAGACCCCGCCGGCGCCAAACCTGCACGCTTCTTACGCAACCTCACTTCATTGCCCGACGCCGACTTCGCTTCGACCTACTCCCCCGCGATCGCCGCTGTCTTCGGCGACTACGTTGACCTTCCCGACCCCGCCGCCGCCAGGCGCGCGCTGCTCCACGCACTTAAGGCCGCGCTCAAGCGACGACGCGCCTACATCCTCCCCCGTTTCACCCAGGCCGAGGACAGCTGGCGCATCCGCGAGTGCGCCAGCTACGCGGTCGCCATCGCCATCCTCGTCGAGCACGCCTGCGCCCTACTCGGGCACGCTGATCGCTCGGAGGACGCCGGCGACTGGGCTCGGATCCTCCGGGATCCGCAGGCCGACCCCGACAGCTCCAGCGCCCGGGCCTCGCTCTTCCACGCCATCGTACCTGCCCAAGGCCGCCGCTGGATCGCCCGCGAGCCGCTGGTCCAGACGCTGATCTCCGGCTACTTCACCGACACCGCTCCCAACGAACTCCGCGACACCGTCGGTCCCGTGGTGGCCGGGTTCGGTCGTGATCGCCAGCCAACCCGTACCCCTCCCGACGATGATCGTCCGACATGCCTCGAGCCCGTTCCGCCCGATCCAGCCAGGCCATCGACGCAGAACCAGCCAGGGGTCCTCCTCCGCACGGTCACTCGGATCCGGGAGTTAGTCGATCGCCGTCCCCAACCACACCGCGACCCCGCCCGTCGCCGGGCAAGCGACCCCAAAGTCACCGAAACGGTCCATGCGGACCACGGCCCCCGCTACGAAGATGCGCCACCTCCAGTGGCCACGTCCAAGGAGTCACGCCCCCAGACCAACCGCTTCTCCGAAGATGAACCCGCGCTCGCCATGCCAGCGCCGCCCCTTCCAGACGCCGCCTCGTCTTCGCCGCCCCCCGCGGCCTCCCGCAGCATGCACCTCCGGAGCGCCCCGGCGTCCAAGCGGTCCCGCCACCGCCGGACCGGATCGCGCGTCGCCGACCTTCTCGATGGTCTCCCCGCTGCCACACTTACAAACGGCACCGGCCACAACTGTCCGACACCAGCGCCCGCGGGACGCCCCGACATCGGCGACCACGGAGCTACGGCCGCCCGTATCGGTCACGCTCCGGATTACGCCCGCTGGCTCGTCACCGAGAACCGTTCACGCGCCTCACAGCGAAACATCCCGTTCCCCCTTCCCGGACCTGCGCCCGACGTCATCGGTGAACCTCTCCAGATCGCCGCCCTGTTCCCCGCTGCAGCGCATGCCACGAACATCGACCCTGGAGAGATCGCCGCCTGGACCGCCTTCCGCGCCCACATCGTCGAAGCACTACGCTCCGACGCGCAGAGCGCCAACGAGGAACGCTCGCTCATCCACCTGCTGGACGTCGGAGCCTTCCTCGTCTGGCCCCAAGTTGCACTGCCCTTCGCCGACGAGCGCCGCATCACCTCGCCCGCCATCAAATCCGCCATGCGCGCCGCCCGAGTGCTCGCCGTCAACCGCGCCGACCGGCAAGAGGATCGCCACGCATTTCCCGCCCTCACCGGCGACCCGACCCGCACTTGCCACGGCTTGATCACCCTCCCCGAATACCTCTGGCCGGACGCGTCCATGCGCCCAACCAGCCCCTCCACGTTCGTGCGCCCGCCCGCAATCTACGGCCAACGCTACCGCCGTCCACACTGACATTGCACCGATCCGCACTCGTCCGCACGCTCATGCGCACGTTGGCCAGATCATCCCAAAAGGCTATTATTTTCATACGCTTAAGAATCAGATGCGCCCCGGAGAAACGGACGCTCCGAGTGACCACCAACACCTCCCTCACCACATTGCCCGATGCCGTCGACCCCGACGACAATCAGGTCTTCGAGTCGAGCCGCGGAGTGCGCTTCCTCTCCTCCCCCGAGGCGAAGTTCGCAAACGTCCCCGCCCCACTCCCGATGAGATCGAACGGGAATTCCGGAATGTGACACCGAAGACGGGCGCCCGCGTCTTCGTACTTCGCACGATGCAGGCTAGGCAGCTCTGGCTCGGGCGCCTCCCACCGACTCGCCCGGGCGACGGCGTCCGCATCCCCGGCATCCCGTTCGCGCACTTCATCCTCACCGGCCTGCTGCGCCGCCGCGCCGAGCGGCTCGACGTCTGCCTCGACAACCTTGCCCGCCACGCCGACGCGGTGGTCCGTGGCATCAACGGCTGGCGGCGCAAGAACGACCGTTTCGTCCAGCGAGCAATCCCGGACGGAGCCAAGCCGCTCGCCGACCCGGCGACTACCGCCCGTTTCTTCCTCGAGACTCAGTTCCCCGCCTTGATGAAACTCGCCACCGCGATCGCGCACTTCGACAGCGTCTTCGCCGAGGTCGCTGCCGCCACGGAAGTCGCCAAGGACGTCCGTGTGTGGAATCCCAATCTCCGCTACTACCGCGTCCACTTCGGTGCAATTCGCACGATCCTCTACGCCACTCAAGCGTCTCGGAAGCTCGACCTGCCGCGACCGGCCGATGCCCCGACCCGGTTCGATCTGTTGAATCCCGGGCCCTTGCCTGCCCGGCAAGTCACCAACGATCCTCAAGCCACATCCACCCAACGGAATCCCTGATCGTGCCCGTTGTCAGCAAGACCACCGTCCGCCTTTACCCGCCTGACATCAAGATCATCGACGCCTGGGCGGCCGCCAATCCCGATCCGGACACGGGGACCACGCCCTCCCGTCCAACCGCCATTCGCCGCATGATCCGTGCGGCGAGCGTCACCACACCGCACCGCACGCGCAGTTCGGACGATCTGCCCGTCACCCGCGCCGACCTCCGTGAAGCCGTTTCGCGTATCCTCGCCAACCAGGAACCGGACGACGGCTCCGCCTAGATTCCCGCGCAAGACCCCTTCCTCACTCCACTTCGACCGTCCGGACCGCAGCTCTGCCAGCTGCCGCTGCCTCTCTCCCGCCGCGCGGCAAACGCTGGCGCTTTCAAGGGCACCTCCTAGCGCGTGGGGCCCTCTCGAGCCACTCTAGGGCTAACTCAAGCGGTCATAGTGCGTTAAGCTAGGAACCATGTCCCGTCGACAATGCCACGGAGACCAACTAGCTAGCCACCCAGCGACTACGCAAATCGGCTTGGGAGCCACAGCACACACCGGACGTTCGCGTACCGCAGACCAAGCTCCCACTGTCAGATGAGAGCGCCGCCAATGGACACCCGAAGCCTCTGCAATCTGCTATTCCGCGACCTCACTCGCGAACCGAGCGGCACCGGACGTGCCATCCCACCGATTGCTTGGGCGTCAACACGAGGCCCCATTCGCAATGAGAATCAGGACCGAGTACTCGTAGCCCGTTCTCCAAATGGTTTGGTCATTGCGGTTGTTGCCGACGGCATGGGGGGCATGCGCGATGGCTCTCGAGCGGCCGCGTTGTCCACGGCCGCTGTGGCGGCCCATTGCATGTTGTCGCGACGCTCTAAGCCGGAAGCCATGCTCGCCGACGCGCTTAACTTTGCCAACGAACAGGTCTTCAAGGATCTACACGGCGATGGTGGAGCTGCGCTCGCAGTCGTTGCGTCCTCCGCTGCCGGTCGCCACATCGCTCACGCAGGAGATACGCGAGTCTACCAACTCGGCAATGACGGTATTCTGTCCCAACTCACCGTGGACGACACCTTCGCAGGCCAACTAGAGTGTCTCGGTCGATCCTCTAAGCCCCCCCGACACCCAGATAGCCGACTAATTCAGTTTGTCGGTCTAGGTCCTGACCTTGAACCCCACGTTCGCAGTGTGCCTCCTGACGGCCGCGCACTCTTGATGGCTACCGATGGGATCTACGGAGTCCCATCGCCAGTCTTGGAGTGGGTTATCGAAGCAGCGGACGGCCTTCAATCACTCACCCAACGGTTGATACTTCTGAGCGAGTGGAGTGGGGGACACGACAATGCGACCGCGGTGGCGTTCAGCTTGGGCGACGAAACTCAAGAGCCACCTCGCCAGCTCGAATTTTGGATGCCTCACAAGCACCTAGTCCTCGTTCCGACACCAGGCCCAATCGTGCCCCCTGCTAAAGAAGACCCGCGCGTGCACGATCAACCAAGTTCAACCATCAGAAAGCACCGCCGCAAGAAGAGTCGTCGAACGCCCCGCAAAGCTCCCCCGGCTTCCCCCAGCCCCCCCGTCTGTGACCTTCCTATCGTCACGTTTGGCGACACCGCCACAACAAACGACACGCTCGCAACGGGCGACACCCCCGCACCAGAGGACACTCTGCCGACCGAGGAACGTTCCACGACCGAGGACATCTCCACAACGGAGGAGCATTCCACAGCCGGAGACATTCCCACCACAGACGATTCTCCATCGTTAGGACAGCATGTCGACACCCGCACACAGGCCGACGACGGTGACGAGCCTCCACCCAAATGAAGAAGCGCTATGTTCCTACTGGCAACAGCGCCAGCGGCGGCCTTGGCCAAGTGGTTTTCTGCACGGACCAGAATCTTGATCGCCAGGTCGTCATAAAGTACGGAAACCAACCACGACGGCTACTAGATGAACTCGCTGCACTGCAGCGGATTCGATCTAAGCATGTCGTCGAGGTTTTCGACGTTGTTTCTGACAGTCACGGTACGAGCGATGGCATCGTCGAAGAGTTCATAGACGGCGCTGAATTGACTTCGCAACTCGGCAACATTGGCTCCAACGACGAGTACGTACGGCTGCTATATCAGCTCGCAAGCGGATTGGCTGACATCCACGAAGTCGGAATCGTCCATCGTGACGTCAAACCATCAAACGTCTTCATAGACGCCGACCAGATCCTAAAGATCATCGACTTCAACTTGGCCCGGCTGCTAGACGACGCAAACACCACCGGATTCGTCGGCACACCCGGATATGCGGCACCCGAACTTTACTCAGGCACAGACGTCGCCTTCGGCAAGAAGGTCGACGTCTATGCTATGGGCGTCACCGCCCTCGCTGTCGTCGCCGGCCACCTATTGCCTACTCCCCTACTCAAGAGACCACCCAAACCCAAGAAATGGAAGGCTACCACCGGTGGCTTTGGTGCCCTTCTGCCGCAGCTCGACCAAACGTTGGTCGGTCTCCTTGATGCCTGCCTCAATGAAGACCCCGCCAAGAGACCCAGCGCGCGAAAAGTTCGCGACCGGGCAGAAAGAATGATGCTCCGTGGAAAACACCGAGCGGTTTTCGTTATGAACCGTAGGCGGTTCGAACTGCACGCCGGAAACCGCCGTGTGGATCTACGACATCCCTCTCTCGGAACGTTATCCATCGCCTACGATGGCCTCGAGTTCAAAGTCCGCAAGGTTGATGGAGAAATCTGGGCCAACAACATGCCTGTATCCAAAGGTACTCCTCTACCAGAGTCCTGCGTACTCGCTTTCGGTGCTCCCACTCGGCCCCCGAGGGAACGGACATTCGTTACGATGGACGTTTCGCATCCCGAGGTCGTCCTGTGAGCTTACTCATGCCAAGCGAAACCGTCGGAGGACGCTATACCATAGAGACTGAGATCGGCCGTGGCGGCATGCAGGTGGTCTATCGAGCAGTCGATGAGACTCTTCGACGTACAGTAGCCGTCAAGGTCCCTCAGGACGCTCAAAACACTCGACGCTTCCGCGAAAGCGCCGTCCTCTCGGCGAAGGTAAACCACCCGAACGTCGCGAAGACGCTCGACTACTTCGAGGATGCCGACGGACGTTTCTACATGGTTGAGGAGTACGTCGATGGCTTGAACCTACGGCTCGTAACCTCCCGGTTCAAGCGCTCCGATCCACACACCGCCGTCCACATCTTGCATCATCTTGCCCGTGGTCTGAGTGCATCGCATCGCGTCGGCGTGGTACACCGTGATTTGAAACCTAGCAACGTCATGATCGTGGGAGGTCTGAAACTCCTGGGCGTAAAGGTCACAGACTTCGGCATAGCGAAAATGGCGGAACGGGAGGTAGACGACGCGGTCGCGGGGGGCGAGGAGACTACACGCCGATCCTCAACCGTGATGGGTGCGTTGGCTTATCTCGCTCCTGAAGTCGTTGATCTACCGCACAGCCCCTCGAAGCCAGCAGACGTGTGGTCTATTGCAGCAATGGCCTGGGAGCTTTTGACCGGCAAACCACCTTTTGGGACCGGCCTGAGGGCAATTAGGGAAATTGTTTCCGAAAAGGACCCAGCCCTCCCTAGTAGTGTGGCGAATCACGATCAGTTCGGGTTGCTCTCACGTCAATTGGCCGATCTCATCCTCTCCTGCCTCCGGCGCAATCCTGACGAACGCCCGACTGCCGCCGACTTGGCTTCCCGTTGCGACGAGCTTTGCTATGTCACTCCTGTTCGCGAGACTGGCATCGTGACCAACTATCCAGCCCGGTCGTTCGGCTTCATCGCACGCGAGAACGGCGGCTCGGTCTTCTTCCACGTTCGGAGCGTCATCGGGCCCCGTCCCGAACTCGGGGCACAGGTATGGTTCACCTCTTTTGATGGTATGCCACGCCCTCGTGCGATTCCGGTCGTCCCGCTCCTTCCCGAGCAATAGATTTAGCGCGCATACGCTCGTCCACCTATTCACGTTCCAATACACGCCTGCCGCTGTCCCGCAGTTCGCCCCTCGCGTCCACGTACCGGTAGAGCGTCACCCGCCCGATACCCAGCTCCCGGCACAGCTCCGCCACCGAGGTGTCCCGGTAGGCCATCGCCGCCTGCGCGAGCCGCACCTTGGGCCTTCGACAGCGCAAACTTGCGACCACCCCTGCGACCCCGCGCCCGCGCCGCCTTCAGTCCGGCCACCGTACGCTCGCGAATGAGCTCGCGCTCGAACTCGGCCAGCGCCGCGAAGATGCGAAGATGCCGAACACCAGACGGCCGCCCGGCGTCGTGGTGTCAATCTGCGCACCCTGACCGGCCAGTACGCGAAGCCCCACTCCGCGGTCCGACAGGTCCTGCACGGTGCCGACGAGGTGCGCGAGGTTGCGCCCCAGACGGTCGAGCTTCCGGACGACGAGCACGTCGCCGTCACGCAAGGCGCGCACGCACGCCTCCAGGCCGGGCCGATCCTCCTTCGCCCCGGAGGCCCGATCCTCGTAGATCCCGTCAGGGTCGACACCCGCGGCTACGAGCGCGTCGCGCTGCAGGTCGAGCGACTGCGAACCGTCCGCCTTCGACACGCGGGCATAGCCGAGCAGCATGGTTGTTCCTTAAACGCTGCTTTGCGATACGCGGTTGGCCGACCGCGTTTCACCGCGATACTACGTACCTCAACCCGTTCCGAAAACAACGCTCCACAAACACTCTACCCCTGATAACGAGACACGCCGCCAACACGTCTCGTCCGCGCCGTTGCTCCAGCGTCCCGCGGCCTAGCCCATCCAGGCCAACCGCACGGCGGCGGCAGTTGCCCTCAGCACGAATTCGGCTTCAGCGCGCGTAAAGTTGATCTCGCCACCGTCGCCAGGCGCGTGGTGCGCCAGGTGCGTGTAGTGCCGCACGGCGGCGCAGACAGCTTCCTCGCGTTGTGCTTTCGTCATCTTCCCGCCGCCATCTTCCGCCAGCCGATTGAACGCCAGGGACCACTTCCGACCCAGCAGCCCGCCAAGCTCGTCGATCACGATCCGGCACGAGGCTATGCAACTACGGTAGTTGCCGTTCCCGTACTCCTCCTCCGCAGACCGCAGGCTCGAGGCAACCTCACGCCACCCATCGTCCCCGTCCGCACCGAGCGGCAGCGGCACTTCGAGCAACATCACGTCCCGGGCACCCGCACCCCGAAGCGTCTGCAGCCATTCGGAGCGTGGCACGCGAATACCTCCGTCTCCGAGCAGGTACTGCTCGCCGTGCTCATCGGCACCATCGCCCGTGAACGACAGGTCGAACGTCAGGTCGCCCGCGTCGCGCAACGCCTCCAACCTAGCGACCTCGTTCGCTTGCAGACGCAGGTGCAACGTCGCCGAGAGCGGCGCGACGAAGTCCTTGCAAACGACCTCGAACGGCTGCTCGGGTCGGGCGAACCCCAACGGACTTGGTTCGCCGCCGCCCGGCCGCACCGCGATGCGGGCGCCGAGGACCGAAGCGCGCCGCAGTCCGCCGCGCCCCGTCGAGACCGACAGCCGCAGCGCGAACACCATTTCGTACGCCCCCACGACAGGCCGAAGTCCCACGCTCTGAACGCTGCCCTCCGCAATCCCGCGACTCCCTACCGTCAATCTCACGTCGTCCTCCAGTGTCGTCGACGGGAACCGGGTGCTCGAACCCGACACCGCCGGGGTGCACGCGGGCTACCGGTCCGTCGGATGGACGCGGCTCGGTCATCCGCCCGGTTCTAGGTCCGACTCCACAATGTACGCGCCTTCTCCGCGCGTGTTCTCGCTCTCAACCCGCAGCACTTCACGCACGAACCGTCCTTCCTTCGTATCCTCGCACCCGTCCACCTCTACGTAGAAGCCATCCTCATCGTCCGGGTTCTCCCAGAAACGCACCGTTAGCTCTCCGTTCGGCACGTCGGCTTTCTGCCCGCACAGCGTGCACAGCCACTTGCCCGCAGGCATGGCCTCCCTCGCGGGGTGGTTCTCCACGACCCGGAATCCGCGCCGGTAGACCAACCTCTGTTGGTATACCCGCTCCGTACCGCGACGGTCGTCCTCGAATCGATACGCCCCCGGCGGCGGCTCGTCGGCAAGCGTCTCGCAGAGGCCCCACGGCACGTCCTCGAATCCTGCGGTATCCCGGTTCCAGCGCACCCCCTGAGCAGGCCCGCGGTACCCCGCCGCCCTGTCCACGAACACGTCCACGTCCGCCCGTGCCTGCACCGCGCGCCGTTCGCCCGCCGCCAGCCAGCGCCTCAGACATTCCGCCAAGGGCGCCGACACCCCATCCTCGTCCGCGCCGGGCATCCGTCGCCGATGAGCTCGATGCACCAACTTCGCATACGCGTTCAGCAGGCCGCCGTGAGCTCGCATCCAATCCCTCGCCTCGCCTCGGAAGTCGTGGTACGCGTCCGCACTGTCCGCGCTGTTCATCCGCTCCTCGTTGAGCTTGCCCATGATCTCTTCGAGGCTCCACCCGAAACCCTCGCTCAACTGCTCGTACACCCCCCTCAACCGCCACCCTTCGCGATCCGTGTCGCAGAGCTGCACGGCGACGTCCCAGATGGACAGCAAGGCGTCGGCGCTGTTGGTCGGAATCTTCGCCTCCGGCGCCGTCAACGAGTAGCGCCAACGCTCGTATCCCCGCCCGTCCTCGGCCGACACCGAGTCCAGGAATGCCGCCAACGTGGCCGGCTCGATGTACTGGTGGAGGGTCCTGAACCTGCGGTATTCCTCCGCCAGGGCCTCACGGAGCGAATCGCCGAGAAACCGGAACAACGTCGCCAGGTTGTGGTGGCGGTACGGGAACCGCGCCTCGCCTTTCGCTCCCTTGGGCCTGGGCGTCGCCACCAGTTCCTCGACGGTCTTTCCTTCCGCTTCCGCGATCAGGAACTTGAAAGTCTGCTCGATGCCGCTGTAGGCGGCCGTGATGAACGGCCACGCACCCGCGATGTCCGTCCCCGGATGCAGGTCGTGTCCCTTGAACGTCCGCTCGTACGCCTCGCGGGTGCGCTCCTGGGCGATCTTCAGGCGTTGGACGATTTCAACGCGTCGGCCGAGCATGCCGTCAGCGCCCGCGCGCCTTCACCGCGTCCCGCAGGTTCGTGCGGATCAGGCCGTAGTGCAGCAGGTTCGCGAAGAACGCCTTCGAGTTGTCCCAGTCGGCAGTCCCGGCACAATGCATGTCGCCGAGATAGAGATACCCCTCGTAGCCGTGCGGGTTCTCCAGCCATGCCCCGGCGCCGGACTCCGCAACGGCCTCGAAGGCCGTCTCGTTGCTGATCCGCGACATCCTGCCGACGTGGTACACCTCCCGGCACTGCCTCTCCTCGACCCACTCGCAGTCCCCCATGTCCATCTGCAGCGCATGGTGGGTGCGCCCGGCCTTCTCGACGCCCACGCACAGCCGGATGCCCCCCTGCGACCCGCCCCAGGTGCTTACGGCCACCGACATCGCCACGACCCTCCCCGACGTCGCGGCGACGTAGTCCGCGTACAGACCCCGCCACCTGCCTCCGCCGGCATTGCCGAACTCGTGCAGGTTCGGGCCGCGGTCCTCGAGGACATGAACGCCATCGAACGAGAACGGCAGTTCCTTCTCCTTCCGCACATCGAACAGCAGCTTGTGGACCGACAGCACCATCCGCCTGTCGTTCTCGTCCAGCGCCTGGTGCGCCTCGTAGACCGCATCCCCCTCCTCCTCGTCTCCCGCGTCGTTCCGATAGAACGCAGCGAAGTACCGGTCCGCCGCGTCAGCGTCGTCCGGGTCCGGGAAGTCGACGTCGACGCCGGGCGGCGCGTAGGTGGCCGCCAGGGGTTCCAGCGACGAGGTCGGTTCCCACCGCGCCTTCGCCGACCGCACCAGGAACCCGTGCCGGTCCCCGTTCGACACCCAGACGTGCCTGGCCTGCGACTTGATCGCGTACTCCTTCGCCTGCCGTGCCACCGCCGGTCCGAGCGGAATGCCCGGGGCCTTGCATTCCACGACCGTGCCACGCCGAGGTGCTCGCCCGCGCCGCCGCCTGGGCCGCGCCGTCCCGCCGGGCACCCTGAACTTTTCAACTCAATGGGTCATGTGGACCGTTTGGTGCCGAGGAGAGGACTTGAACCTCCACGGGGTTACCCCCACTAGCACCTGAAGCTAGCGTGTCTACCGATTTCACCACCTCGGCGTGGGGGCGCGACTCTACATCAACGCGCCGCCAGTGGACAATGCCGGGCGCGCACCTTGACCTCGTCGGCGCGGCAAAGGACGATGCCGCCGAACGCGAGGCTGGGCGGGAGCTTAAGCCGGTACGCGAACTCGGAAATCGACCTGAAGCCATACGCGCGGCGGCGACGCCAATCTCGAACCGGCCGCACCGGCGCGCGGTTCTCGGCGCGCGACGTGCGCGAGGCGCTCGCGACGATCGGGCCCGCGCCCCTGTCGCAACTGATCAGCCACCTAGGGCCTCGCCGCGGGAACGAGTCGCGCGCGTTTCGCCAACTCGTCGAGGGCATGCTCCGCGCGGGTGACTTGGCGTTGAACCGGCACGGCGTCTACCGGCTGGTGGCGGACGACAGCGTCGCGGGCAAGGTGGTTCGCGACGACCGGGCTCTCGTACTGCAATGTGACGACGGCGAGCGCCTGACCGTGGCCGGCGGCGTGCCGGTTCGTCCCGGGGACCGGGCGACCGGAACTGTCCAAGCGCGCGAGGTGCGCATCGCGACCGTGGTGCAGCCGGCGTCCGAGACCCTAGTCGGCCTGCTGTACGTGCGCCCACGTGCCGCGTATGTGGACTCGCTGGATCCGGACCTCAAGGGGCGCATCGACCTCGTCACACCCACCGCGGCGCGCACCGGCGCCGTCGTCGAGGTCGAGGTCCTCGCCGTGACGACCAGAGAAGTCCAAGGGCGGGTCGTGCGCGTGATCGAGGCCGGAAACGAAGCGGCTCGCGCAGCGGAAGCGCTCCTCGCTGCGCATCGGATTCCGCGCGCGTGGCGCACCGACCCGACTCGCCTGAACCTACCCCAGGCCGTGAGCCAGGACGAGATAAACACGCGCCAGGACCTCCGCGACCTCCCTCTCGTGACTATCGACGGCGCCGACGCGCGCGACTTCGACGACGCCGTGTTTGCCGAACCGAAGCCGCGCGGCGGCTGGCGGCTCGTCGTGGCCATCGCCGACGTGGCCCACTACGTCAAGGCGCACTCGGGGCTTGATCGGGACGCGCGGGAACGCGGCAACTCGGTCTACCTGCCGGACCGCGTCGTGCCCATGCTGCCCGAGGCGCTGTCCAACGGCATCTGCTCGCTGGTACCGAACGAGGACCGCCTGGCGGTCGTGTGCGACATGCAGGTGTCGGCGCGCGGGCACGTATCGAGTTACGCGTTCTACGACGCCGTCATCCATTCCCATGCGCGGCTGACCTACCAGGCCGTGCAAGCACTCCTAAGCAAAAGCACGTCGGACGTCCCCGACAACGTGGCCGGGTCCGTGAAGGTCCTTCACGACGTGTACCGCGCGCTGCGAACGCAGCGCGACGAGCGCGGTGCGCTGGATTTCGACGCGCACGAGACCACGCTCCGCCTGAAAGACGGGCGGCCGGTGGGCGTCGAGCCCGTCGAACGCACGGACGCCCACCGGCTGATCGAAGAAGCGATGATTGCCGCCAATGTCGCGGCCGCACGCCACCTCGAGGCCGTGGGCCGCGATCACCCCGAGCAACCACCTCCCGTCTACCGGGTCCACGAACCCCCGGCGCAGGACAAGCTCGAGGTGTTGGCCATGGCGCTCGGCCTCGTCGGGGAAAGACTGCCCCAAGGGCCCGTGACGCCGGGCGATCTCGCGGCCGTGGCCACGAGGGCTCGCGCGAAGTCGCGCTGGCCGGCCTGGGTCTGGGACGCGCTCGTCCTACGGGCGCTCGCCCAGGCGCGCTACGAACCGACTCGGCTCGGGCACTTCGGCCTGGCGCTACCCACTTACGTCCACTTCACATCGCCGATCCGCCGTTATGCCGACTTGCTCGTGCACCGGGCCATCAAGGGCGAGGCCATGCCCGCAGACGAGTTGCACGTCGCCGCTCGACACATCTCGATGACCGAGCGCCGCGCGGAAGACGTCGAACGCGCCGTCGACGCCTGGCTGAAGTGCGCCCTACTCGAAGATCGCATCGGCGAGACCTTCCGCGGCATCGTCGCGGGTGTCGCGCCGTTCGGCCTGTTCGTGGAACTCGACGGCTTGTACATCCAAGGCCTTGTCCACGTCTCCAAGCTCGGTCGCGACTACTACGACTACAAGCCGGAGACGATGAGCCTGGTCGCGGAACGATCCGGCGCCCGATTCACGCTGGCGGACCCCGTCGAGGTCGTCGTCGAAGACGTCTCCGTGGCCACCGGACGCATCGATCTGGCCTTGGCCGGCCGACGGACGGGCGGGCGAAGGCGGCGGCGACAGCCATGACCGAGTCGGCCACGGACTGGGTGTTCGGGATCCACGGCGTACGCGCGCTGCTCTCAGCGGAGGACGACAGCGTCCGTCGGCTGGTCATCGCCTTCGGTCGTCGCAACCCCGACATCGAAGCGCTCGCCACGATGGCGAAGGCACGCGGCATCCGCGTGGAACGGATGCCGCGACCGGCGCTCGCGCGAATCACCGACGGCGGGAATCACCAAGGCGTTGCGGCCGAACGCCGGGCCTTCGTGCCGGCCACCGAGCGCGACCTAGCGACTCGCCTGCCGGGCTTCGACGATCCGTTGCTCGTGATCCTCGACGGCATCGAGGACCCCCGCAACCTGGGCGCGTGCCTGCGCACGGCCGAGGCCGCCGGCGCCGACGCGGTGCTAGTCCCGAAACGTGGATCCGCACCGCTGTCCAGTACCGTCGCCAAGACCGCCAGCGGGGCTCTCGAACACTTGTTCGTGGTCGAGGTCGGCAACCTGGCGCGATGCCTCAAGTGGCTCCGCGACGAAGGAGTTTGGCTGGCGGGCGGCGTCGAGGGAAGCGACGGCGTGCCGTACACCGAGGTCGATTACCGCGGTGCACTCGGGGTCGTCGTCGGCAGCGAGCACCGCGGACTGCGCCGTCTGACGCGCGAGAGTTGCGACTACCTTGTCACCATCCCCATGGCCGGCGCGACCACCAGCCTCAACGTGTCCGTGGCACTCGGCGTACTGCTGTTCGAGGTGCGCAGACAACGCGACCGCGCCGGCTGACGCTATTGCCGGACCGACCAGCCGGCGTCCGCGGTGGCCTTCGCCATCAAAGTGGCATGGGTCGAATACAGGGTCGATTGCGCGTCGTTGATCACGGCGCACGCCGCGGCGATGTCCTCATCGTAGTCCCGGGTGACCGGCCGACTGCCGAGGGAACTCAGGAAGTTCCCGCAAAGCTCGGCTTCATAGCAGCAGGCCGCGTATTCGCCGTCGAAGGCTTGCTGGGCCAACTCCGCGGTCCACGACGAACTGATAGCTATTCCGCGCGTACACTGGCGGAACTCCTGCATGCACTGATAGCGCAGACCGTGCGACGCCTGCAGCGCCGAGAGATTGCGGTTGAAGTCGATGTCGGCCGCCGCCGAGCTCTCCACTTGCGTCCAAGCCGAGTCGGTGCCGGCGCTGGTCGGGGCTGCAAACGCGACGAATGCGATCACCGCCAGCGCGGCGGCGCCGAGCGTCAGCGCGAAACCCGCGCCCTTGTTTGCGAGGCTCGCGATCATGGCTGTTCTCCTTAGCTGCGAGTCTTTGAAGGAGCGTGCAGCTTCGGCCATGCGGGCTGAACCGGAACTGAATAGCATTGCTCCTAGACCGGAGACCCGGGACCGCGCCATGAACATCGACACGTCAACCGCACGGGAAGCCTTCGCCCGCGACGGTTTCGCCAATCTCGGTCGCGTACTCGACCCCGCCGAGGTCGCCCACTTCCGCGATCTGTTCGAGACCGACCGGCGGGACTACCCGTACTTCTGGCACCCCTACGGCTTCCACCAACAGGCGAACTACGATGCGCTGATCACCACGCCCGCCTTCGACGGCCTGATCCGCCATCCGAGAATCCTGCCGGTGGTCGAATCGCTCATGGGCGGGCCCGTCTGCTTCGGCGAGATCGGCCTGCGGCGCATGCGCGCCTACGACGGTACGCCGCACCAGCAGTGGCACCGCGACCGCGCGCATCTACCCGACCACCCGTTGCGCCTCGACTACATGCAGCTCATGGTCTATCTGACCGACGTCGACTCTACGACGCACTGCTTTTCGATGTCGCCCGAACCGGTCGACGAGCCGGTGCTGACCGACAACGCCGCCCAACTGCGCCGCGGCGTCTACGACCTGCATGGCCCGGCCGGCACCTGTGCGTTGTGCAACGCCGCCATTCTGCACACCGCGACGACGCGTCCCACCAGGGCCGAACGCAAGACCGCCCAGATCTACTTCGGTCACCGGGACCGCGCACCGCTCGCCAACGACTCGGCGATTCCAGCGACGCTGTGGCGCGACCACGAAGACGCCGAAACCCGCGGTTTCTACGGCGTGCTGAACGATCGCACACGTCTCTTGATGACCGCGTTCGGCGCCGAATCCCGGCGTCGGAACCGGTGACGATGGCGTTGGTATAGTCCAACCGATGCCACCCAAACCGTCTCCTCCGCCCGCTCGGGAACTCTCCGGCCTACCCCGCGCGCTGCGCCAGGACGTGCGGCTCCTCGGCGGACTGCTCGGTCGCGTCATAGCCGAACACCGCGGCGAGGCGTTCGTCGACCGCATCGAGACCATCCGGGCATTGGCCAAGCGCGCCCGCGCAGGCCGCGCCGCCGACTGGGAACGTCTTTCTGCGGCTCTCGCCGCGCTGCCCGAGGACGCGCTCGCCGACATCGCGCGGGCGTTCAACCAGTTTTTGAACCTTGCAAACATCGCCGACCAGCGGCAAGCGGCCCGGCAGACGACGTGGCCGCCGCGTATCGAAGTCGACGCGCTGGCCGACGTGCGCGTGGAACTCGTGCTCACCGCCCACCCCACCGAAGTGCTCCGTCGGACGCTGATCCAGAAGTACGACGCCGTCGCCGCCCTGCTCGAAGGCCTAAGCCGCGCACCGCGTGAAGAACGCCCGGCGGTGCAGGAACAGCTTGAACGGGTGATCGCCGAGGCCTGGCACACCGACGAGATCCGCCACGAGCGCCCGAGCCCGGCGGACGAGTCGCGATGGGGGTTCGCGGTGATCGAAAGCTCGCTCTGGGAGGCCGTGCCCGCCGCCATGCGCGACATGGATCGCTGCCACGGCGGAACCCTGCCGCCCGACGTGATGCCTTTCGCCTTCGCGTCTTGGATGGGGGGTGACCGGGACGGCAATCCGAGCGTCACCGCTTCGGTCACCCGGGAAGTCCGCCTCTTGGCTCGTTGGATGGCAGCCGATCTGTTCCTCCGCGACGTGACCATGCTCTCCGCAGCCCTGTCCATGTCCGCCTGCACGCCCGCCCTGCGGGACTTTGCTGGCGATGCGCCCGAGCCGTACAGGGCCGTGTTGAGAGCGCTGCGCGACCGCCTGATCGCCACTCGCAATTGGGCTGAGCAGGGCGGACCGCCCGGGCCGGACGTCATCCTCGACGCGGCGGATCTCCGGGAGCCGCTCAAGCTCTGCTACGACTCGCTCGGCGCGGTAGGCTTAAAGCGCATCGCCGACGGCCCGTTGCTCGACACCCTGCGACGCACGCACTGCTTCGGCGTTCACCTCGTGGACATCGACGTCCGCCAGCACGCCGACCGCCACAGCGAGGTCTTCGACGAGCTAACCCGCTACCTCTATCCCGACAGTCCAGGCGGGAGCTTCGCCACTTGGTCCGAGCAGGCGCGCTGCAATTGGCTGCTCGAGCAACTTTCCAGTCGGCGGCCGCTGTTCCCGATCGACTGGCCCGCTGGGGCCGATGTGCGGGAAGTGGTCGATACGTGTGCGGCGATTGCGGAACACGGCAGCGCCGGAATCTCGGCCTACGTCGTGTCGATGGCGTGCGCGCCGAGCGATGTGCTCGCTGTCGCGCTGTTGCTGAAGGAGGCCCGGGTGCCACGCGCGCTTCCGATCGTGCCGCTATTCGAAACCCTTGCCGACCTCGATCAAGCCGGAACCACCATCGACGCGCTGTTGTCTATTGGCTGGTATCGCAACTATGTCCGCGGACACGATGACCGGCTGCAGGTGATGATCGGCTATTCCGACTCCGCGAAGGACGCGGGCCAGCTTGCCGCCGCGTGGGCCCAGTATCGTGCGCAAGAGGCGCTTACGGAAGTTGCGGCTCGACACGGCATCCGGCTGACCCTGTTCCACGGTCGCGGTGGTGCGGTCGGCCGCGGCGGCGGGCCGTCCGCACAGGCCATCGAGTCGCAGCCGCCCGGCGCGGTCAGCGGTTCGTTCCGGGTCACCGAGCAAGGCGAGATGATCCGCTTCAAGCTGGGTACGCCGGCCATCGCCAAGGCGACGTTGAGCCACTATCTGACCGCGACCTTGAACGCAACCGCCGAGCCCCCGCTCAAGCCCACGGCGGCCATGCGCGAGCGGATGGGGAACCTGGCGCATTGCTCCTTAAACGCCTATCGCGACTGCGTACGCGCCGCCGACTTCGTCGACTTCTTCCAGGCCATCACGCCCGAAGCGGAACTGGCGGCGCTCGCGCTCGGCAGCCGTCCGGCCAGACGCAAGCCCGTGGACGGGCTCGACAGCCTGCGGGCGATTCCCTGGGTCTTCGCGTGGACACAGGTTCGCCTGATGCTTCCCGCCTGGCTCGGCGCCGAGTCGGCGACCGCCGAACTCGTTGCCGACCGGGCCGGGTTCGATGAGTTGCGGCGCTGGCCGTTCTTCGCCATGCAGGCGGACATGCTCGAGATGGTGCTCGCCAAGGCCGATTCCGCGTTGGCCCGCTACTATGCCCGGCGGCTGACGAGCCCGGAACAGCAGGCGATGGCGGAGGCGTTGTTCGCCCGGCTGGACGACGTGCGCTCGGACCTCCTGGCGCTGACGGGCAAGGACGAGTTGCTGAGCCACTTGAGCGATGTTCGCGACTCCATAACCGTGCGCAACACGTACCTCGATCCGCTGCACCTGCTGCAAGCGGAGCTACTCGCGCGGCGCCGCGCGGGCAATGATTCGCAAGCCGTGAACCAAGCGTTGAAAGTGACCATGGCCGGCATCTCCAGCGGGCTGCGCAACACCGGGTGACCGGCCACCCGCCATGCGTTCCGTAGCGTTTCTGCTCGCTGCCATTTCGCTACTCGCCGACGCTGCGGCCGACACGTGCGGCAAACGCTACACCCCGGCGCAACTCCGCACGGCCCCGGTCGACGAAATCCTCGGCGTCCCCCTTGCGGCCGAGGCGGCCTATCGCGTCGCGACCATCGACGTCGTTCGCCAGGACATCTTCAACAGCGACGATCCAGCCGAGAGCAAGGCGCTGTTCCGGCTCGCTAACCTGTGGCACATCAACACCCGCGAAGACGTCATCCGCACGCTGCTCCTGTTCGAAGAGGGCGACGCCGTCACCGCGGCACGCATCGACGAGAGCGAACGCCTACTACGGCGCAAGCGCTTCCTCTACGACGGCCGGGTGATCGCCAATCGCCAATGCGACGGCGACATCGACGTCGCCGTGGTGACCCGCGACGTCTGGTCGCTCTTGCTCACGGCCGGCGTCACGCGGACCGGGGGCAAGCAGGAGTTCGAGATCGGTGCATCGGAAATCAACCTGCTCGGCACCGGTGCCGACCTCGATTTCGAGGTGTTCGAAAACCTCGACCGGGACGGATTGAGCCTCGGTTTCGCCGACACCAACGTCAGGAACAGCCGCGTAGGCGTGCGCTTCCGCTACGAAGACACCGACGATGGGCAGAGCCTGCTCGCGCGAGTCGGACAGCCGTTCTACGCCTACGACGCACGTCGCTCCTGGGACCTGCGCGCGCAGGAGTCGACGCGCAACCGCCGGCTCTACCGCCGCGGCCAGGAGATCGCGACGTTCGCGGTCGACTACAAGCTCGCACAGGCCTCCGTCGGCTGGTCGAAGGGCCTGGTGGACGGCTACGCCAACCGGTTCAACGTCGGGTTCACCATCGAAGAGCAACGTCTCGACCCGATCTCGGGAATCGAGGGCTTGCGTGATCGTGCCTTCGCGTACCCGTGGGTGTCCTTCGAGCGCATCGAGGACGAGTACGCGAAGACCCGCAACCTGGACCGCGTGCAAACCACCGAGGACGTATTCCTCGGCAAGCAGTTCACCGCCTTGCTCGGATACTCGCCCCGGGGCGACGGCTTCCTGGTGGGCAGCACGTCGTGGCGCGACGGCTGGCGATTTCCGAAGGACGAGCCCTCAGCCGGGGAGCGCGAGGGGCTTGCCCCTCGCATGAATGTGCTGCTTTACGGCTTGCAGGCGTCCGGCTACTGGAACGCGCACACCAAGCGCGCCGAGAACGTGGTTGGGAGCGCATGGGCCCGTTACCGCCATCGCCACACGCCGCGCCTCGCGCTGCACCTGGACGCCCAGGCCACCGTCACCGACCAACTCGACCCCGACCAGCAGATACTCGCCGGCGGCGACTCCGGTTTACGCGGCTATCCGAACCGGTTCCAGGCGGGCAGTCGCCGGTTCCGCCTGACCGCCGAGGAACGCTTCTACACCGACTGGTACCTGGCCCGGGTGCTGCGTGTTGCTGCGGCCGCGTTCGTCGACGTCGGGCGGGCGTGGGACTCGAAGCACGACAACGACGTGCTAGCGAACGTCGGCGTGGGCTTACGCTTCGAATCCACGCGGACCGATCGCAGCCTGGTCTACCACATCGACCTGGCGTTCCCGCTGGTGGATGGTCCGGGGGTCGGAGGGGCCGAGATCACGTTGACCAGCAAGCGGAATCTCTAGCGGGGTTCTGTTACGGTGGTCTGCTTTGGCCACGGCCACGCGGGCATGCGCATCGGCCTCATCTCGGACACGCACGTTACCAAGCGCGGGCAGCTTTGGCCGCAGGTATTCGACGCATTCGACGGCGTCGACGCCATCCTGCATGCCGGGGATCTTTGGTCGCTGCAGCTTGTCGACGAACTCGAGGAGATCGCGCCGGTGCAGGTCGTTCGCGGCAACGGCGACATGGGCCTGGAGCACGAGCACCTGCATGACCGCTACACGGTCGAGGTCAACGGTGCGCGCATCGCCATGATCCACGACTTCCCAAGCCCGGCCTACCGACCGGCCGACATCGTCCTGCAACGCGCCGAGCAGCGCTTTCCCGAAGCGGCACCCGACGTCATCGTCTACGGGCATACGCACATCGAGGAGATCCACCGCCTCGGAGGTCTCCTCTGCGTGAACCCGGGCTCGCCGACCTTGCCGCACAACAAGTCACTGCGGCTCGGGACGATCGGTTTCCTGAACGTCAACGATGGCGAGGTGAGCGCCGAGCTTTGGCAGTTGACGGACGGCGGGGCGCAGGCGCTCGGGTAGCGTTCTCGAGCGGCGACCACGCCATGGGATGCGAACACGCGCCCCCGCGGGTTCCCGGCGTTGAGGCCCGAACCGACGACGTCCAGGTGACTTGGCCCGACGGCCACGCTGGTCGTTTCCCCTACTTCTGGCTGCGAGAGAACTGCCCTTGCCAGCAGTGCACTCATCCCGAGGCCTGGGAGCGGATCGTCGACTTCATGGCCCTACCCCTCACCGTCAAGCCCGATTCCGTCGACGCGGATCGGGCAGGGCTGCACCTGACTTGGCCGTCCCACGACGCTCCCTGCGACGGCACCCATTACAGTTGGGAGTGGCTGGACGACCATCGCTTGGAACGACATGCCCGCCTTGCGCGCAAGCGCCGGATTCGGGGCTGGACCGGCTCGATGGTCGACAAGGACAGCCTCGCGGTATCGCACGATGCCATGATGGCCCGCGACGACGACCTCGAGCGGCTGCTGAGGCACGTCGACTCGACTGGCGTCGGCTTCGTGGTCGGCGTCCCCACAGACCGGCTCGCGGTCACCGAGATCGCGCAACGCATCGCCTTCGTCGAGGAGTCGCACTTCGGGCGCCACTTCGACGTGCTGTCCAAGGTGGACCCCGAGAACCTGGCGTATACGCCGAACGCCTTGCAGCCGCACAACGACCTGCCGAGCCGCCAGCACTTGCCGGGCGTGCAGCTACTGCACTGTCGCCGCAACGATGTCGCCGGCGGCGACAGCGTCTTCGTCGACGGCATCGCGGTTGCCTGCCGACTGCGCGAGCAGAATCCCGCGGCCTTCGACCTGTTGAGCAGCTTGAGCGTCATGTTTCGGTCGGTCGCGGCCGATTGGGAGATCGCGAACCGCGCACCGATCATTGCGGTGGACGAAGACGGTGACGTCGTCGGCACACGCGTGCATCCGGCCTTACTCGGGCCGGTCGATATCGAGCCTGACGAACAGCCGGCCTTCTACCGCGCCCATCGGGAACTGCTCAGCATCGCGCTCGAGCCGGAGATGCAGTTCTCCTTCCGGTTCGAAGAGGGCGACTGCGTCATCTTCGACAACGCTCGCATCCTGCACGCGCGGACCGCGTTCGACTCAACGACCGGCTATCGGCACTTGCAGGGCTGCTACGTCGGTCGCGACGACTTGCGAAGCCGATTGATGGTCTTGCGCCGCAGGGGCGCGGACTACCGGATCCGCTGAGGTCCGTGGCCGGGCCTACAGCACGCGGTCCAGGTCGGCGCAGATATCGGTCGCGTCTTCCAGTCCGACCGACAGCCGGAACAAGCCCTCGCCGGCGAATTCCCGATAGCGCGCGGCTTGCGTCCCCGTGAGCTTGAAGGACGTCGCAAGCATGTCGTCCGTGTCGATCCAGTAGATGAGACTGCGGTGGTGGCCTAGCGACACGGCGAAGTGGATGACCTCGAGCGACTCGGCCATCCGCTTGGCAACGACCGCACCATCATCGACCTGGAACGACAGCATCCCCGAGCAGTTGGCCATTTGGCGCACCGCCAGCTCGTGCTGCGGATGGGATTCCAGGCCAGGATAGTTGACGCGCTTCACGGCCGGATGGTCTTCAAGGAACGCCGCCACGAGCCGCGCACCTTCCTCGTGCGCCTGCATCCGGATCGGCAGCGTTGCCGCACCGCGCGCGATCAGCCAGGCGTTGAACGGACTCAACACGCCGCCGAAGTAGACCAGCGCGTGGGTCCGCAGCGGCTCGATGTGATCTCGGCTCCCGAGCACCGCGCCGCCGAGAGCGTCGCCGTGGCCGCCGATGTACTTGGTCAGGGAATGCACAACGTAGTCGGCACCCAACTCGATCGGCCGCGTGGCGATGGGTGTTGCGAAGGTCGAGTCGACCGCGAGCGTCAGATCGTGGCGCTTGGCGATCTCCGACACGGCCGCGATGTCCGTCAGGCGCAGGATCGGGTTGGCCGGTGTCTCGATCCAGATCATCCGCGTCGCGGGCGTGATCGCCGACTCCACGGCGCCCAGGTCGCTCGTGTCAACCGCCGTGGACCTGATGCGGTAGTTCGCCAACGTGTCGCGAACCAGTTCGGCAGTGCCGGGATAGTTCACGTCGCTGATCACCAGGTGGTCGCCGGCCTTGAGCGATGCCAGCAAGAGCGCAGACGTCGCGGCCATGCCGGAACCGAACGCCACGCAGTCTTCGGCACCCTCCAACGCCGCCAGCTTGCCCTCGAGCATCTTGATCGTGGGATTGCCCCAGCGCGTGTAGATGTACGGGACTTCTCCTTCGAAAGCGTTGATCGAGAAGCCCGCCGGTTCGTCCATCGCGAACGTGGTGGACATCACCAGATCGGGGGCCGAGGCGCCCGTGATCGGGTTCGGTCGTTCGCCGCCGTGGACGGCGCGCGTCTTGGAGCCTGGGTTGGGCATTGCGGAGTCCTAACGAGGCGGGTGGCTATACTAAGGCCACCGGGCGCGGTGGGACGCCGCCCGATCAGGCGCCGGAGGGGCACCGTGACCGCAGGAAGAGCGTGGCTGATCGCCATCGCCGTCGTCGTCGTGCTGGCTGGAGCCACGTGGTTCGCGCTGCGCAGCGAGACCATGGCTTTCGCCCTTCTCGATCGCACGGTTGCGCAAAACCTGACCAGCGATGCCCTGGCGGAACTGCCGGATGGCCTTCACGTGCTGGTGTGCGGCGCCGGTGGCCCGTTGACGGACATTTCACGCTCCGGATCCTGCGTGGCCGTCCAGGCCGGGGAGCATCTGTACGTCGTGGACGCCGGCACCAACGGTGCGCGCAACATCGGCCGCTTCGGCGTGAACGTCGGACGTGTCGAGGCTGTGCTGGTGACCCATGCCCATTCCGACCACATCGACGGCCTGGGGGAGCTCGGCGTGCTGCGCTGGGCCGGCGGTGGCCATGCCGCTCCGCTACCCGTTCACGGTCCGCCTGTGGTCTCCGATGTCGTGGCGGGATTCAACCTGGCGTATACCGCCGACGCCGCCTATCGCGTTGCCCATCACGGCGAGGCGGTCGTTCCGGCGAGCGGCGGCGGGCTGCTGGCGTTCCCGTTTCCGCTGCCCGCGGACGGCGAACTCACGACGGTGCTCGAGTCCGGCGATGGCGTCCGAATCAGCGCCTTCCGCGTCTCCCACCCGCCGGTAAGCCAAGCGGTCGGTTACCGCATCGACTACCGGGACCGCGCCGTCGTGGTGAGCGGCGATACGGCCAAGTCCGCCAACCTGATCCACCACGCCCAGGGCGTCGACCTGTTGCTGCACGAGGCGCTCGCCAGCCGCATGACCGCACGCATTGCCGAGGCCGCCGACGCTGTCGATGCCGGTGGGCCGGCAAAGATCATGCGCGACGTGCCGTCCTACCACAGCACGCCCGTGGAGGCCGCCGAATCGGCGGCAGAGGCCGAAGTCGGACACCTTGTGCTGTACCACATCATCCCGCCCCTGCCGATCGCGCCGATGGAGCACGTCTTCCTGTCGGGCGTCGCCGACGCCTACACCGGGCCCGTGACTCTTGCCACGGACGGCACACTCATTTCACTACCGGCGGGAACCTAAGCGAAACTCCGCCACCCACGAGAAGAACAACAACACATGGCGAACATTCCACCCCTTTCCTTGGCCGGGACGCCGGCCGCGAAACCCCTCGGCTACTACAGCTGGACGCTCGGGCAGTGCGCGCGGGATCCGCTGTACATCATGGTCATCATCTACATCTTCTTCCCGTACTTCAGCAACGTCGTGGTCGGAGATCCCGTGCGCGGACAGACGCTGATCGGCTATCTGAACGCCACCGCGGGCGCGTTCATGGCCCTGACGATTCCTTTCATGGGTGCGATCGCCGACAAGATCGGCCGGCGCAAGCCGTGGATCGTGGCAAGCCACGCCACGCTGGCAGTCGTCGCGGTGCTCCTATGGTGGATACTGCCCGCCGGAACGGGACTCGGCATCGGTATCGGCTTCGCCCTGCTCCTCGTCCTGCTCATCGCCTTCGGCTACGCGGAGGTGTTTCACAACGCGATGTTGCCGAGCGTCACTCCGTCCGACAAGGCGGGTGTCGTCTCCGGAATGGCATTTTCGGTCGGCAACATGTCCGCCATCCTGCTCCTGGTGTTCGTGCTGTTCGCATTCGCGTTGCCGGGCACGCAAAGCTGGTCGTTTCTACCGTCCGCGCCGTTGTTCGGCATCGACCAGTCCATCCACGAGCACGACCGCATCGTCGGTCCGATCGGCGGCTTCTGGCTCGTATTGGCGACGCTACCGCTCTTGGCCTTCACCCCGGACGGCATCCGCTCCAAGAAATCGATCGTGGACGACGTCCGCCAAGGGTTGCTCGACGTGGTCAACACGGTCAGGCAACTCAAGCACTACGCCAACATCGGCATCTACCTGCTCGCGCGCATGTTCTTCAACGACGGCATGGCCGGCGTCCTGATCTTCAACGGCGTCTACGCGTCCGGCACGTTCGGCTGGGGCACCACGACGATGCTGATCCTCGGCCTGTGCACCAGCGCGTCGGCGATGGTCGGCGCCTACGTCGGCGGACTGCTGGACGACCGGCTCGGCTCGATTCGAACGCTCAAGATCACCATCGCCATGACCACTGTGATCCTGCTCCTCTTGGTGTCCATGGGGCCGGGCACGGTGCTGTTCGTCATCGATGTCGGCACCCGGCCGCTGTGGCCGTTGCCGTTCTTCCAGACGCCGGCCGAGCTCATCTATTTCCTGACGTTCCAGGTGTTCGCGCTCTTCTTCGTGACGGCGCTGTCCGCATCGCGCACCTTGATGGCCAAGCTCTCGCCGCCGACGATGGCCACGCAGTTCTTCGGCTTGTACAGCTTGAGCGGCTCCGTCACGGCGTTCCTCGCCCCGCTCATGGTGGCCACCACGACCGCCTGGTTCGATTCGCAACGGGCAGGCTTCGCGTCGCTCATCATCCTGATGCTGATCGGTGCGGCGATGCTGTTCAAAGTGCGCGAGGAACAGGCGACCCCGGCACCGGGTTGAGACCCTTAGGATCCGACGATCCGCCACGGTGTCGTCGTCTCGGCGTATGATTTGCGGTTCGCGAAATGCCAAGGGAGTGCCAATGCCCATCACCGTCACGCCTACCGACGCTACTCTGGGTGCGGTTGTCACCGACGTCGACCTCGCCGAACTGGACGACGACACCTGGCAGGAGATCCACGCTGCCTTTCTCAAGTACGGTCTGCTGGTTTTCCCCGGCCAGAACCTGGACGAGGATTCCCAAGGCGCGTTCGCGCTGCGTTTCGGGAAGATCGAAAGGCTCTCCCCACGCCAGAACAGCCCGACCGTGCAGTTTTCGAACAGGAGAGCGGACGGCACGATCGCTAAGACCGGCGAAGAGCAGTACAAGCTCTTGAAGGGCAACGAGGGCTGGCACACCGACAGCACCTACATGCCACTGGCCGCCAAGGCCGGCATGCTGATGGCGCTGGTTGTTCCGCCCGAAGGCGGCGAGACCGAGTTCGCCGACATGCGCGCCGCCTACGACGCGCTCGACCCGGATATGCAGGAGCAGCTCGAAGGTCTATCCGCGTATCACTCGCTATACCGTTCGCAGATGCGTGCCGGTTTTGCGCACAAGACCGATCACTTCTACGGCTTCCACGACAAGGGCGCGCCGCTACGCCCGGTCATCAAGACCCACCCGGAAACCGGGCGCAAGTCCATCTACACCGGTCGGCATGCCTACGGCATCGTCGGAATGCCCGAGGAGGAGTCCGAAGCGCTGCTGACGAAGCTCATGGACGACGCCTGCCAGCCTCCACGAACCTATAGGCATTCCTGGGAGGTGGGTGACCTGACCGTTTGGGACAACCGCTGCGTGATGCACCGGGCTCGGCCCTACGATACGAAGCATGTTCGCGTGTTGCGGGCATCGCGAATTGCGGGAGAACCCGAGTCGGAATTGGCCCCGACGTTCGCCGACCCGCGCGCCGATGCCTACAACCCGTCGACCTCCAACGAGTCCGTGCTGACCGCGAGTTAGAGGAGCCGCCTTTTCGGGATGCCGTTGGCGCAAAAGCCCTTGTTGCCCGCAATCCGCCGACCCCTCGCTTGCCTCGCCGTGGTCTCTCTCGGCGCAGCACCGCTTGCCGCGGCGGAAGAGGCAGAGCCGGCACCGATCATCGGCGCTCCTGCCCCGGAACCGGGCGAGGTGCCGTCGGCCGAGTTCATCGCCGATGTCTATGCCGCCGCCGAGCGCGGTGGGCGCCTCTACGATGCGGGTCGCTATGCCGAGGCCGTGCCCTTTCTTGCCGCCGCCGCCGAGCGGGGGTTCAAGGTTCCGCAAGCATCGCTGGGAGACATCGTCCTGAACGGTCGCGGGGGCGTTCCCCGCGACACGCAAGCCGGCATCGGCTGGCTCGGCGTGGCGGCCGAGGCCCAGACCCTGCCCCGCATCGAAACCTACTACCGACGCATGCTGGCGCAACTGCCGGCCGACTACAGACCGACGGCGCGCCAGATCGTCGAAGCCTACCGGTCCGCCTACGGCAGCCGACAGCATCGTGTTGCCTGTCGGCTGCACGGCGACGTCGTCCTAGACCTGCAGTGCCACTTCATCGACGAGCCGGACGACGATGCGGACTCGCCGACCACCGATGGATACGAGGACGTCGAGGAAATGGTCGTGGTGGCGCCCATCATTACCGCTCCGGCACCGGAGTTCGGACAGATTCCGAGCGGGGCGTTCATCTCGCAAGTCTACGAGGCGGCCAGTCGTGGCGCCGAACTCTATAGGCAGAAGCGCTACAAGGAAGCGTTGCCGTTTCTCGTCATCGCCGCGAAGCGTGGCTTCAAGTGGGCACAAGCGTCGGCCGCGGACATCTACCTGCACGGCCGCGGCGGCGCGGCGGTCGACCTCGAGGCCGGCATCGGCTGGCTGGGCGTGGCGGCGCAACCGAGAACCACGAACTCGATCATGGAGTTCTACAAGGAATCCCGCGCCCTGCTGCCGGAACGCTATACGCCGGAGGCGGTCGAGGAGATCGTCAGCAACTACCGTAGCGAATACGGCAACCTGAACCATCGGGTCGCCTGTCGGCACCAAGCGATCGATCCCGGCTGGAGCATGCGCATCAAGAACCTGCGCTGCCATTTCATCGACGAAGCGACCCAGTGCCGCGAGGTATCCCTGGACGGCGAGGAGATCGGTTGGCAGTGGACATGCCAACCGCTCGAAGGAGCGCAGACAAGGGACGCGCGGCCTTACTAGGATCCAGTCCTCACCGCTTGCGGATCACGTAGACGATGTTGTCGCCAACATCCAGCGTGCCGGGCAGCTTCGACCAGGCGAGTTCGCGCTCGACGACCAAGGCCCAGAGTTCGTCGTCCTCACGCACGGCATCCAGCGCGGCCTCCCCGGCCATGCCGAGTACACCGGCGGCGCGCCGTTCCACGACGTCGACTGCTTCTCCAGCGAGCAGACCGTCGACGTCCGCGCTGGTCATCATGTGACAGTAGTGCTCGGTCGCCGGATGGTGCTCGCGGTCCTGAAGGCCCGTCTCGAGCAGCCAGCGCAGATTGTCCAAGCCGATCGCTTCCTTCTCCGCCGGCAGCATGTCCATGAAAAGCACCACGGTATTGACCAACGACATCACGCCGAGCACGACGATGCCCCCTGGCTTCACCACGCGGAGAACCTGCCGGACGCCGACGGACTCCTTGTCCAGCAGGTAGCTCAAGGGTCCGCCCACGCAGACCACGGCGTCGAAGGCACTTGGCTCCACCGCACCCAGATCCACCAGGTCGAGAACGCGGTAGTCGGCGACGCGATCCAAGACGCCGAGATCCCGCATGTGGTCACGGTTCAGCGCGAGTTGGACCTCCGACAGGTCCGACACCACCAGTCGTCGGGCCATGTGCACCAACTCCTTGGTATAGATGCCTGCGCCCGCGCCGACCTCCAAGACGTCCATTTCCGGCGTGATGTGTGTTTTGAGGACATCCATATGGACGAGGAAGTTCAGCTCGCCGCGGCGGCTCCGCGTTAAGCGCGTCCACTCGGCGTCCGCGAGCCGGTCGTAGTGGGCTCGCGGAAAGTCGGCGTCGTAGCCCAAGGCGGTTCTCCGAATGCCTATAGTTGGCGCGTAGTGTGCCGCTGTACGGTTCCCCATGCGCCGTCGTTCCGCCATCGCTATCGCCGTCGTCGCCATCGGCGCGCTGTCGGCAATCGCGTTGGTGGCGAAGACGGTGAGCACGATGCCTTCGCCCCCGGCAACTGCCCAAATCGTGGACCTGCATGTCCACACGGCGGGCATCGGCGCTGGCGGCAGCGGCGCGTTCGTCAATCGGGAGATGCGGGAGAACTTCCGCTTCCGGTTCTACCTCAGCGCTTTCGGCGTTACGGAGGAGGTGTTGAACGACGCTGGCGATGGTGTCGTTGTCGCCCGGATCAGCGCGCAGGTCGCCGCCTCGGAACGCGTCGCCAAGGCGATCGTGCTGGCGATGGACGGTGTCGTGGACGGCAAGGGGGAACTCGACCGCGAGGCGACGCAGATCTACGTGCCCAACGCCTTCGTCGCGAGCCAGACGGCGGCGTACGAGAACCTCTGCTTCGGGGCCAGCGTGAATCCCTACCGGCACGATGCCCTCAAGCGCCTGCACCAAGCCAAGGCCGACGGGGCCGTGCTCCTCAAGTGGATTCCGAACATCATGCACATCGACCCCGCCGATCCCGCGATCCGCCCGTTCTACGAGGCCCTGGTTGAACTGCAACTGCCGCTCCTGAGCCACGCCGGGCAGGAACGCTCGTTCGCCGATGCCATCGACCGCTTCGGCGACCCGGCGCGGCTGGAACTGCCGCTATCGATGGGCGTGACCGTCATCGCCGCGCACATCGCGACGACCGGCGAGAACGAGGGCGAGTCCAACTTCGAGCGCATCCTGCCCATGTTCGAGCGCTTCCCCAATTTGTACGCGGACATCTCGAGCCTGACCCAGATCAACAAGCGCAACTACTTGCCTAGGGCTCTCGACGTGCCGGGCCTGGCCGACCGGCTGGTGTACGGAACCGACTGGCCACTGCAGTTTTTTCCACTGGTCTCGCCGTACTACCATGTGAACCACATCGGCATCGGTGCCGCGCGTGCCGTGCAGGGGATCGAAAACGCCTGGGACCGCGACGTGGCGCTCAAGGAGGCGCTCGGCACGCCCGCCGACGTCTTCCCGCGGGGCGCCGATCTGATCGCCATCGAGCGGTGCCGCTAGCCGCAACGGCGCTTAAGGGGAACCCATGTCCAACGTCATCGTCTTCATGTCCGACGAGCACAATCCGCGCTACGCGTCGCCGTACGGCCATCCGTTCGTCGACACGCCCAGTATGCAGCGCCTCGCCGACAACGGTACCGTGTTCGAGCACGCCTACTGCCCGTCGCCGCTTTGCGTGCCCAGCCGTTCGGCCTTCCTGACGGGCAAGCGCGCCCACGCCGTGCAAGCCTACGGCAACACCCGCAACGGCATTCCGCCAGAGACCAACGGCCTTGGCGCCCTACTCGCGGAGCACGGCGTACACACCGCATTCGGCGGGAAGGTCCACGCCTACCGCCCGGTCGACGAACTCGGCTTCTCGGAGACGCTCGCCGCCAACGACGAGGGGTTCGTCTTCGACCCGGCGCAAGAACGCACTCCCCTGGCTGTGCGAGACGGATCGGCGCAACGGCTAAGCCAGTACGGGCCACGCGACGAGCCCTGGGGCAGGGACGTCGAATACATGGACGCGGCCGTCGCGTGGCTTACCCGGCGAGCGCCGGAGATCGACCGGCCGTGGGCGCTCTACGTGAATCTCGTGAAACCGCATTTCCCACACTACTGCACGCAGACGCTGTGGGATCCCTACCGCGACCACGGCGACCTGCCCGAGCACGGCGTCGAGGCCGACACGGCGCAACACCCGTACGCGGTCGACCTGCGCACGCATTTCGAACTGCACGACGTGCCCGAGGAACACGTCCGTGGTCTGCGCCGGGGCTACTACGCGTGCGTCACCTTCATCGATCAACAACTCGGCAGGCTGCTGTCGGTGCTCGAAACGTCCGGACTCGCTGACACCACCAACCTGATCTACACCTCCGACCACGGCGAGATGCTCGGCAAGTTCGGCCTGTGGTGGAAGTGCAACCTGCTGGAGGACGCCGCGCGGATTCCCTGCATCGCTGCCGGCCCCGACTTCCCGGCTGGTCAACGCATCGCCACGCCGGTCGACCTGCACGACGTGCAGGCGAGCGTTTTCTCAGTCACCGGCGCCGCGCGCCCCGCCGAGTGGAACGGTACCACGCTCGCCAGCATTGCGCCCAACGACACCGAGCGTGTCGTGTTTTCCGAGTATCACGGACACGGCACGCGCGCTGGTTCATTCATGGTCCGGCGTGGAAACTGGAAGCTGATCCACAACATCGCGGCGCCGGATCAACTGTTCGATCTGGCTGCGGACCCGGAGGAACTCGAGAGCCGGCTCACGACGAATCCCGAGATCGCGGCGGACCTGTCAGGCGTGCTGACCGACATCTGCGATCCCGTCGCGGTGCAGCAGCAAGCCGAGGCGTTCTGGCAGATGCAGGTTGCGCAGTTCGGGCCTCGGTAGGTCGCAATGCGGGCGTGGACGCGGCGGACCTGCCGGTCCGCGCGCACCTTGGAAACGCTATCCCAGGATGTCGCCCGGCTTGAGTCCGGCGGACGCCGCAAACTCGCCAGCCGGGATCTTGCCGCTGCCTTTCGGGCGAACCCGTAGCACCTCGATGCTGCCGCCGGCCGCCGCCACCTCTACGCTCTTCTCGTCAACGCTCAAGACTTCGCCTGGACGACCATCGCCGTCGCCGCCTCGCTGGGCATCGAAGAGCTGCAACTGGTCCCCGTCGCACAGCGTCCAGGCGCCGGGCTGCGGATTGCAGCCGCGAATCAGGTTGTAGACGTCGCCAACGGGCTTCGACCAGTCGATCTCGCCCTGTTCGGCGCGGCACCAGCCCTCGTAGGTCCCGGCGTCGGGATCCTGGGCGATCTTCGGCGCCTTGCCATCGCGCACCAAGTCCACCGACTCGATCATGGCATCGACGCCCATCGGGAAGAGGTGGTTGAAGTAGACGCTCCCCAACGTGTCGTCCGGTCCGATGTCCACTTCCTTCTGCAACAGGATCGGGCCCGTGTCGAGACCGTTGTCCGGCCAGAAGATGCTCAAGCCGGTCTTGGTCTCCCCGAAGATGATCGGCCAGTTGATGGAACTCGGCCCCTTGTGCAACGGCAGCAGCGAGGGGTGGTACTGGATGGTGCCCAAGGTCGGGATGTTCAGCGCCTCCTCGGGCACGAACAGCGTGACGTAGGCCATCACGCCCAGGTCCGGTTTGAGTTCGCGCATCTGCTCCCAGACCCTCGGGCGACGGAACGACCTCGGCTGGAACACCGGCAAGCCGCGCTCCACCGCGCATTCCTTCAACGGATCCGGCGGCGCGCCGTCGGCATCCGGCGCGGTGAAGACGCCCACCACGTCTTCGCCGCGGTCGAGGAGCGCTTCCAACACCGAGCGCCCGAACGCCTGCTGACCGTTGACGATGATCCTCATGGTTCCCTCCCGTATCGACTCGTTATTCCGCGCCGCGTTGTTCGGCGACCACCGTCGCCATTCCGGGCCACTCGTGCCAGATGTCGCACAACGCCTCGGGGTAGATGGAACGGTTCGCCGACGGCCGGCGCTCCGGCATGATGCGGAAATAGGCCATCAGCCGCGGTTCCGACCCTTCCACCCTTGTCGCACAGTGCGGGACGGCATGAAGGACTAGAACAGCATCCCCGGCCGCCATGCGCACCAGCGTGGGCTTCGGCCAGAACCGGCCGTCGGCCGTCTCCACGCCATGCGGTCGAAAGGCCTCGCGCACCGCGTCCGGATAGTGGCGCAGTCCCGAGGCGTTGGGCGCGCCGGTGTCGACCCGTGGCCAGCCAGGGCCATCGGGACCCAACGGGCCGCCCGCTTCGCGCTGGCCGCGGAAGAACCTCTCCATCTCGTGGTGGGCGCCCTTCAGCACGCCCACGTTGCCGACGCCCTCCTCGGTCTGGTCGGACAGCGCCACCCCGACCAACGCGGCGAAGTTCATGATGTTGACGTTGCGTTCCGGATGACACTTCAAGCAGCCGTTGCGCGACGGGTCGCCGTGCCAGGCGTCATGTTCCTCCGCCGTCATGGCGCGGCTCACATCCTGGTGCATCGGGGCGGCCCCGTTCCACAAGCCGTCGAGATGGCCGTGCCAGCCGAAGAAGGGCGTGTCCCGGTCCGGGTAGCCGGACTCGTTGATCCTCTCGGATGGGTCCCTCGGGAATTGCGACGCCAACTGCACGCCGCGATGGCGCACGATCGGCCCCAATGCCTCGGCGATGATCGCCGCGATGTCCGTGCGGTTGTAGAGGTCCATGAACACCGCGTCGGTGCCCCGGGCGGGCTCGCCGCCACCGAGCCCGACGAAGATCCGCCGCCGCGCGGCGGCCACCATCTCCGGCGGGACGACGCCCGGCAGCACGACGAAGCCGTCCCGGTAGAACGACCGCTTCTGCTCGAGGGTCAGGGCTTGTGGCACAAGCTACGCCTCGAAGACGGCCCGCCGCGCCAGTCTTCGTTGGAGGTACCGTCTTGGGAGGTGACCATAAGCGCTCAAGTGTAGCGAGGCCCTGTGCGACTTGATAGCGCGCAGTAGTTGACCGTGCCACCATAGCGGGTCAGGCCACACCTCGATGTGGCCCGAGAGTTGGAGAACCGCATGCCCATCAAGAGAATCTTCGGCATCGTCGAGGACGTGAAGAAACACATCGAGAACCTGTCCATCGAGCAGTTGAAGGCGGAACTCGGGGACCCCGAGACGCTCGTCGCCGACATCCGCGAGATCCAGGAGCGCGTCGACCTCGGCACCATACCGGGCTCGAAACACGCCCCCCGCGGCATGCTGGAGTTCTGGGCCGATCCGCAGAGCCCGTACTACCGGGACTGGTTCGAACAGGACAAGCGGATCGTGCTGTTCTGCGCCGGCGGCGGTCGTTCAGCGCTGGCCGCGAGAGCGCTGATGGACATGGGCTTCACCAACGTCGCCCACGTCGAGCCGGGCTTCACCGGCTGGCAGGAAGCGGGGGAGGAGATCGAGGACGTGAGCGCGACGAGCCGCTGGGTTCGACGCGAGAACCGCTAGCCGTCCCAGACGCCCGACGGCAGCGGCAGGCCGTCGAAATCCCCCGTCGCCAATGGTCGGTCGGGCGTGATGCCAAGCCGCTCAAGCAGCATGGCTTGTTGGCGGACATGTTGAGCCACGTGCCAGGTGCATCGTTCGAGCACCGCATGAAGCGTGGACGGGCCGAAGAACGTCGCCACCTCGTCGCCGGGGGACAACGGCGACTCGCCCACCAAAGCAGCGACGACCGTGTCAGATCGCGCGACCAATGCCTTGCGACCGACCTCGGCGTCCGGAATCGCTGCGGAGACGCCGTGGTCGAAATCCGCGCCCGCAGCCACCTTCACGTATCCTGCGGCGATCTCGACGATGTGGTTCGCCAGCGCCAAGTTCGTCCGGTCGCGGTTGGGCAGTCGGTCGCTTAGGTTCACGGCCGGGAACTGGGCGGTGAGCCGCTTCGACGTCGCCAGAGCGTGCCGCAGCCGGTCAACGAGCATATCCGGAGACAGTGCCGGGGTCGCCTCGTAGTCGACTCCGAGCAACTCGGCAACCTGCCCGAGGTCGACGCCCGGCACCCACCGCTCGCCGTCGGCGACTACGGGAACGGCGTCGGCACCGAGATTGCGTAGCCGAGCGAACGCGTCGCCGTCGTTGGCGATGTCCCTGGAGGCGAAGTCGATCCCACGGACCGACAGGAATTCCTTAATCCTTAGGCAACTGGTTCAGCCGGGTTGCCAGAAGACTTCGATCATTCGAATTGGGACTCCGTTGTCGGCGTCAATGCCAGCGTGGCCGGCGGCCCGTCCGTCAACCAGGGGTAGGCCGAGTAGAGCCCCATCAACGCGCAGAACCGGCTGTTGTTGCGCTCGATCATCTCCGGGGTCGTGCTGGCCCAGTAGAGTTCCTGCGCCTGCACATGATCCCGCACGTGCGGTAGCACGAGTGTCACGCGCTCGCCGGCGGACGTACGCGGCACGGCGCCGTGCCACAGGCTGCCGTGCCAGACGATGACCGAACCCTTCGGCATCTCCAGAACTTCGACCTCCGGATGGTCGTGCGCCATCGCGAGATCCGGCGGCACCGGCCGGCAGAAACGATGGCTGCCCGGCCAGACGCACACCGCCCCGTTCTCGCGCGTGTAGTCGGTCGTCACCCACGTGACGTTGCAGTACTGCGCCACGCTCGGCCACGGCGCCGGGATCTTGCCGCTGTGGTCGGCGTGGAGGCGAAGGGGCTTGGTGCCTGCCGCCTTCACGAGGCCAGTGGATTGGCTGAGCTTGGCCCGGTAGCCAAGCAGGTAGGTAACGAGTGCACCCGGCGCCCGGGCAAGCAAGGCTTCCTCGATGATGCGTGCGCGTGGAAGCAGGTGGAAGAGCGTGTTGCCGAGGCCCGACTGAGGTCCGAGATTGCGCGATGCGTCGTCTTCGGCAAGGGCAAGCAGCGTCTCCCGGAGGTCGTCGAAGAAGTCGACGGGCTTGGCCTTGCCGGGCGGCAGCACGGTGTAGCCGTTGGTCTCGAGGTCGGCAATGTGGGCCTTGAGGTCCAGGGCCTCGACTTCCCGCTCGAGCGCGGCGCGGGCCGCATCCCCCTTCGGCAGCGGCTCCGCCTCGTACTTCGCCATCGCCATGGCGCGCAACTTGGCGAGGTGCGCAATCAAGGGTTTCGTGTCCAAGGCCATCCCGGTAACTTTACACGAGCAGATGCAACGAGCGATCGAAAAGCCCGTCGGCACGCCCGTGCGAGACATCGACACGCCGGCGTTGCTGGTCGACTTAGAGCGCCTCGACGCCAACGTCGGCGTCGTTCAAGGCCCGGCTCGCGCCGAGGCCTGGGTGCACAAGACGCCCGCAATAGCCCGCCGCCAGACCGCCGGTAGCAATGTCGTCGGCATCGCCGTGCGCAGCATCGCCGAAGCCGAGGCGTTCGCCAACGCCGGTTTCGACGACATTCGCGTACTCCGCCCGTTGGTGACGCCGGCGTCGCAACGGCGCGCCGCGGCGCTCGGCAGGTCGATCCGACTGTGCCTAGCGGACGACGGCGTTCCGCTCACAGGCGCCGATGCGCTCGACGACGCGGTCACCGTGTCGTCCCACGTGACCAGCGCTCCCGAACCGGGTCGTGCGATCCTGGATTGCGGACAGAAGGCCATCGGCCGCGACTTCGGCGACCCGACGGTCGTCGGCTACGAGGGCTGGCGCGCATCGGCCGGAAGCGCCGAACACGGCGGGATCGCCTATCCCGCCGACGCGCCGCAACTGGCCATCGGCGACTGGCTCGAGCTGCGACCCGCGGACGTGGCCAGCGTGTTCTCCCTGCACGACGTCGCCTACGGCGTTCGTGACGGCGTACTGGAAGTCGTCTGGGCGATCACCGCGAGAGGCGCGTTTTGAAGATCGGCACGTCCGTCGAGGAACTCGATACGCCGGTCGCGTTGATCGACCTGGATCGACTAGAACACAACATCGGCGTCATCGCGGCACATTATCGCGACAAGACGATCCGCCTGCGCCCGCACGGCAAGAACCACAAGTCGCCACAGATCCTCGGTATGCAGATCGCCGCCGGCGGCACCGTGGGCGGCGTATGCGCCGCCAAGGTCTCCGAGGCCGAGGTGTTCGTGAACAACGGTGCCGACAACGTGCTGATCGCCAATCAGGTGGTCGACGCGGACAAGATTCTGCGCGTGGCGGCGCTCGCGAGACGGGTAGAAACGACCGTCGCCATCGACAACGAGGTCCACATCGAACGGCTCGCCGCCGGGGCCCGCGCCCTCGACACGACGCTCGGCGTTGTCGTCGAAATCGACACCATGATGGGCCGCGGCGGCGTTCGTACGATCGAGCATGCCGTTACGCTCGCTCGGATCGTGACCGCGACACCGCACCTGCGCTTTCGCGGTGTCATGAGCCACCAAGTGCCCACGCAAAGACCGCCGACCCGGGCCCAGCGCTTCGAAGAAGGCGGTCGTTACATCGAACACGTGCTCGCCGCCAAACGCGCCATCGAGGCCGCCCGCATCCCGGTGGACATCGTGTCCACGGGCGAGACATGGACCTACGACGTCGCGGCGACATTTCCAGAGGTCACCGAAATCGAAGGTGGCTCGTACATCGTTATGGAGGTGCCCTACGCGTACATGGACGAGTTCCGCTATGCGCTGCGCATCATGGGCCGCGTGGTCGCCCGCCCGGATGGGCGCACGGCCATCGGCGACGTTCCCATCGACGCCATCGCCGCACCGAACGGACTGCCGACTCTCAAGGGCGTCGACGGCGTGGCGGTGAGCGCTATCGACCACCACGGGATCACGCTGTCGAGCGAAACCGAGGTCCCACTCGGTATTGGCGAGGCGTTCACCTTGCTGACCCACCAGCAGGACATGACGGTCAATCGCTGGGACCGCTTCGCTGGCGTCCGCAACGGCGTGGTGGAGACGATCATCGAGGCACTGGCGCGCGGCTGCACAAACTGAGCTGTCCGGTTCTTTGACAACGTTGTCTTTTTCATCTATAACGCCCCACGACAACGTTGTCATCGCCCTGCCAAGAAGCCGGGAACGACAGCAGTGTGCGTGTTCGACGGAGGGCCGCAATGTCGCACGAGAGTTTCAGGAAGACGCCGGTCGCGGCCGCCGTCTCACTCGCCTTGGCCAGTGGCACGGCATCGGGCCAGGAGATCCAGTCGGCCGCGGCGGATCCGACCATGGTCGAAGAGGTGATCGTCGTCGGCATCCGTCAGAGCTTGAAGCAGTCCATGGACTTGAAGCGCGCCCGCGACGGCATCGTCGATGCCATCACCGCCGAGGACATCGGGGACTTCCCGGACAGCAACCTCGCCGAGTCGCTGCAGCGCATCACCGGCGTCTCCATCGACAGGGAGCGCGGCGAGGGTGCGCGCGTCACCGTGCGCGGGTTCGGGCCGGACTTCAACCTCGTGCTCCTGAATGGTCGCCAGATGCCGACCAGCAGCGGTCTCGGCCGCTCCTTTGATTTCGGCAACCTCGCATCCGAAGGCATAAGCGCCGTCGAGATCTACAAGACAGGTCAAGCGGACGTCCCCACTGGCGGCATCGGCGCCACCATGAACATCCGCACGACGCGACCGCTCGATGCGCCCGGCATGACGTTCACCGCCGCCGGCAGCGGACTGCACGACCGCTCCACCGAGGACGGAAGCGGCTTCACGCCGGAAATCTCGGCGCTTTTCTCGAACACCTTCGCCGACGATCGCGCCGGCATCGCGCTGAGCGTTGTGCGCCAAGACCGCAACAACGGCGCAAACACGGCGAGCGTCGGCGGCTGGCGCACGTTCCCTGGCGACGTCAACAACTGCTGGTGCGGCGTCGGGCGTTCGGAATGGGGCGGCATCCCCCCGCAAGGCGATCCCAATCAGCAGAATCGCCCGGGCGACAACGACTTCTATTCCGTGCCGCAGAGCATTGGTTACGAGTTGGCGGAGTACGCCCGCCTGCGTACGAATGGCCAGCTCACGCTGCAGTGGCAGGCGTCCGAAACCCTGACCGCCACGCTCGACTACACCTATTCGGAGGTGGAACTCGAGCGCACCTACAGCAACCTCTCCGCGTGGTTCAACTTCGGCGGCCAAGAGACCCTGTGGTCGGATGGTCCGCAAGCCTCGCCGCTGACCTACACGGAGAACTCGGCCAACAGCGACTACTCGATGGGCGGCGGCCAGGACGCGTGGCGCGCGCAGAACGGCGCTACCGGCTTCAACTTGCTCTGGGATGCCACGAATCACCTGTCGTTCGAGTTCGACTACCACGACTCCACGGCAGACCGCCAACCCAACAGTCCCTACGGCGATTCGGCGCTGCTGTCGACGGCAGCGTTCTCGCGCAACAAGACGACGGGCTACTTCGGCACCGAACTGCCCGTGCTCGAGCTGACGCTCGGCGACCCGCTGTCCCCGGACGACATGATCGTGACCGGCAGCGTGTTCACGAACAACTTCTCGAAGATGGGGATCGAACAGACCAGGGTCGGCGGCACCTACAGCTTCGACACCGGATTCGTCGAGAGCATCGACTTCGGCATCCAGCTTACGGAAGTGAACAACCGTTCGGCGGGTTCCGTCGTGCAGCGCGATGCGTGGGGCGGGGTTACCCAACCCGGCGCGATCGCCGATCTCCTGACGCCGGCTTCGTCCGCCGACGCGTTCGACCAAGTACCGGGCGGTGAGGACTCTCGCCGGCAAACGGAGTTCTACCGTTTCGACATGGGCGCCTTGGTCGCAAGGACCGAGCAGCTCATGGCGTCCGGCGAGGCGACCACGTTCATGCTCACGGACATGGGCGACTGCGGCACGGGCCTTTGCACCTCGAGCCGATTCACCGCCGACCGGCGTACGATCGAAGAATCCGACGCGCTGCACGTGCAGTTGAACATGGGCTCGAACTGGGGAACCGCCGCCGTCGACCTTCGCCTCGGCCTGCGTTACGAGAGCACGGACATCGATTCCGAGGCGCTGTCGCCGTCCTACACCCGCATCAACTGGATCGCCGGCAACGAGTTGACGGCTGTCCAGGCCGGCCCGGACTTCACTTCGCTCACCGGCAGCTACGATCTCCTGCTGCCGAGTTTCGATTTCAAGATCGACCTGACCGAGGAACTCGTCGGCCGCTTCTCCTATACCGAGACCATGACGCGCCCCAACTACGGCGACATCCAAGGCGGCCAGACCATCAACTCCCTGGTCCGCGTGGACGGCGGCACGGGCAACCGCGGCAACCCGAACCTGTTGCCGTTCGAGGCGCAGAACTACGACTTTTCCGTGGAGTACTACTACGGCACGGACAGTTACGCCGCGGTGGGCTACTTCATCAAGGACGTGGACAACTTCATCGGCACCTCCTCGGTCGTGGAGACGACCTTCGACCTGCCGCACCCGGCTCTCGGCCCCCTAGCCGACGAGGCTCGCGCGGCCACTGGCAGCGTTGACTCGGGTGCCTTGTACACCTGGATCCTGGCCAACCGGGCCGACCAGCCCGGCGTGGACGCGGCGAACGGCATCATCTCAGGTGTCGCAGGCCGCGACCCGGCTTCACCGTTCAACCTGACGGTGCCGGTGAACATCGAACAGGCGACCATGAAGGGCTGGGAAGTCGTCCTGCAGCACAACTTCGGCGACAGCGGCTACGGCGTCATCGCCAACGCCACGATCGTCGATGCCGACGTCGGGTACGACAACCTGAGCCTCGAGCAGCAGTTCGTCCTGACGGGCTTAAGCGACTCCGCCAACGTCATCGGCTTCTACGACAAGGACGGGTTAAGCGTCCGCGTCGCCTACAATTGGCGCGACGACTTCCTGGCGGGGACAGGACAGGCCAACGTCGGTGCCGGGCCGCCGACCTACGTGGCCGCTTACCAGCAGGTGGACATCAGCGCGAGCTACTGGTTCACCGACATGATGCAGGCGTACGTCGATGTACTCAATCTCACCGACGAAACGACGCATGTGTACGGGCGGGACAGGCTGCAGACGCTGTTCGCCGGGCAAGCCGGCCCGCGGTACAACCTAGGCTTCAGGTACAAGTTCTGACCGAGGGCGGAAGCGCATCGCCCCGGAAGGCTGCGCGCCCGCGCGGCTTTCCATGGTACAAACGCCACAGGAAGCGCTGCGACCGACGGCGTCTTGTACCGTGGACAGTCGGCGTGGCCTTGGGCCGGAGGCGTACCCGGCGCACAGCGTGAGCGAAGCGCCGTGTCGGCCATGGGGCGATTCCGTAGTATCGACGCCTTGGTTCCATCGTGCGGGCGGAATGGCCTTCCGCGACTCACGCGACGAGGTGGTGATGAACCGGCCAACCACGAGGGTCGTGATCGTCGGCGGCGGCACGGCCGGCTGGATCACCGCCAACGCCATCGCCGCCGAACACCGCCCGGACAGCCCGTCCGGCGTCCAAGTCGTCCTCGTCGAGTCGCCCGACATCCCGACCATCGGCGTCGGCGAGGGGACCTGGCCGTCGATGCGCATGACGCTCCAGCGCATCGGGCTCTCCGAAGACCGCATGATCCGTGCGTGCAACGCGAGCTTCAAGCAAGGCACCCGCTTCCGAGGCTGGTCGGGGCGCGACGGCGACGACGGGTACATCCACCCCTTCAGCCTGCCCACTGACTACGCCACGGACAATCCCGCCACGTCCTGGCTCGCGAGCAAGGTGAGCGTACCCTTCGCCCACTCCGTCACCCCCCAAGCGACCCTCATCGAGGGCGGCCTTGCGCCCAAGCAGGCCACCACGCCGCAGTACGCGTTCGCGTTCAACTACGGCTATCACCTGGACGCCGGCGCGTTCGCCGACCTGCTCCGCCAACACGCCGTCGAGGGGTTGGGAGTCGTGCATATCGAAGGCAACGTCGAGCGGATCGAGGCTGGCCCGAGCGGCGACCTCGCAGCCGTGCTGCTGAGCACAGGCGAGCGCATCGACGGCGAGCTGTTCGTCGACTGCACCGGTCAACGGGCACTGCTCATAGGGCAGCACTACGGTGTCGGATTCACGTCGGTCAAGGATGTGCTGTTCAACGACACCGCCCTCGCGGTACAGGTCCCCTACGCGAACCCGGACGATGCCATTGCGTCGGCAACCCAAGCGACCGCCGAGACGGCGGGATGGATCTGGGACATCGGTCTGCAGACGCGCCGCGGTGTCGGCCACGTCTATTCCGCGGCGCACGCCGACCAATCGGCCGCCATGGCGGCACTCGAGCGCTACGTCGCCCGCACATCACCCGGTGTTGACTTCGCCAACCTCGATGTCCGCACGATCTCCTTCGAGCCGGGCTACCGGCAGACCTTCTGGTTTCGAAACTGCGTTGCCGTCGGCCTTTCGGCTGGCTTCGTCGAGCCGCTCGAGGCGTCCGCGCTGGCGCTGATCGAGCAGTCGGCCAGCGCTATCGCGACGCAGTTGCCGCGCGACCGCAAGGTCATGGACGTGGTCGCCAAGCGTTTCAACGCCAAGCTCTGCTATCACTGGGAACGCATCGTCGAGTTCCTCAAGCTGCACTACGTCGTCAGCGAGCGGGATGACGCGTATTGGCGGGACCACCGCACCCCGGCGTCCCGCTGCGCCGGCTTGAACGACAAGCTCACCCTTTGGCAGCAGCAGCCGCCATGGCATGACGATGCACCCAGGATCGACGAGTTGTTCCCGTCGGCCAGCTACCAGTACGTGCTCTACGGCCTCGGCTTCCGACCAGCCGACATGGTCGCGGACCAAGCATCCGTCGACCGGGCGCGCGAGCGCACTCGAAAGCTGCTCTACGCTACGCATTCCAAGGCAAGCCAAGCGGCCAGGATGCTGCCCACCAACCGGGCTTTGCTGCGCCAGGTTGCCGAACGGACCACCGGCGCAAACTGCCATGGCTGAGTTCGTCCTACTCAACGAGCAAGACCACCAGGACGTGAAGATCATCACGGAGCGGTCGGCGCGGTACGGCGACGACGTCATGATGGCGTTGACGTTCCCGTTCGAGTTTCGCAACGTCCAGGCGCACTACCCGATCCTGTTCCAGCGCGATGGCCAGGGCACGCTCTATCCGGTGGCACTGTTCGGTTTCGAGGAGCATGAGAACCTATTCTTAAGCGAGACGGGTTGGCGCGCCTCGTACATTCCGGCGATGGTACGGCGGGCACCGTTCCTGATCGGCTTCACCGAGTCGTCCACGGCGAGCGACGGGCCAACGCGCATGATGTCCCTCGACATGGCGCACCCCCGCGTGAACACCGAACTCGGCGAGCCACTCTTCAAGCCGTTCGGCGGCCGGACACCGTTCCTCGAAAACGCGGCCAATCTCCTGGAGGCGATCTATGGGGGCACCGAGCACAACGCCGCTTTCGTCGCCGCTTTGCAGGAGCACGATCTGATCGAGTCGGTGACCTTCGAGATCGTGCTGAACGACGGCTCGCGCAACGAGTTGATCGGCTTCTCCACGATCGCCGAGGAGAAAGTCCAAGCGTTGCCCGGCACGATCCTGGGCGAGTTCAACGACAAGGGCTACCTGATGCCGCTGTTCATGGCGCTGGCGTCCATGGCCAACGTCCAGAGCCTGGTCGAGTTGAAGAACGAGAAACTCGCGCAAGGCCTCCGCGGATGAAGGGCATCCGGGAATGAAGTGGCAGGATCAGCTAGCCCCCGTGCGCTCAATCGCCAGTGCGGATGGAACCGTGCCGGACGCTGTCTGGGACTCGGACGAGCCGGTCAAGATCGACGGCCTGGTCAGGAACTGGCCCGCCGTGCGCAAGTGCAGCCCATCGATCGAATCCGCGTCACGCTACCTGTCCCGGTTCTGGACGGCCAAACCGCTGACAGCCTATGCGGGCGACTCGTCCATCGGCGGCCGGTTCTTCTACGACGGCGACTTCACCGGCTTCAACTTCACCCGCGGCAAGGCCACCCTGGCGCAGATCCTCGCCAAGCTCGCGGTGACCGAGCGCGAGGATCGGCTGACGACGCTCTACGTCGGGTCCACGCCGGTGGACGCCTGGCTGCCACGTTTCCGGGACGAAAACGACGTGCGGTTGCCCACCTCGGACGCCCTCGCAAGCTTTTGGCTAGGCACGCAGGCGCGGATCTCCGCACACTTCGACTTTCCCGACAACCTGGCCTGCGTCGTGGCCGGCCGACGACGGTTCACCCTGTTTCCGCCGGACCAGATCGGCAACCTCTACGTCGGCCCCGTGGACCACACGCCCGCCGGCCAAGCCATCAGCCTGGTGGACTTCTCGAACCCCGACTTCGACCGCCACCCGAGATTCGCGGACGCCGTCGAACACGCGCGCGGCGCGGGACTGCAACCCGGGGACGCCATCTTCATACCGAGCATGTGGTGGCACCATGTCGAGTCGCTCGCCGCGTTCAACCTGCTGATCAACTACTGGTGGCGCACGACACCCGCGTCCATGGGCGCGCCAACCGATGCGTTGCTGCATGCAATCCTGGCGCTTCGGGATTTGCCGCCGAGGCAGCGGCAAGCTTGGCGAGGCGTGTTCAATCACTACGTATTCGACGCCGACGAGTCAGTCTACGCGCACATCCCCGAGGGGGGCCGCGGACCGTTGGCGCCTCTCGATGACGCAACGGCGAAGCAGCTACGCGCCACGATAGTCAGCAAGCTGAACCGTTAGGCTAGGTAACCACGGGAGGCAGGAAGTTGGAACACAGGAAAGTCCACAAGGTCGTGATCGCCGGTGGCGGCACTGCGGGCTGGATGGCTGCCGCGTCGCTGGCGAAGCTCTTGGGCAAGACTTTGGATATCACCCTGGTGGAGTCCGACGAGATCGGTACCGTCGGCGTCGGCGAAGCCACGATCCCCACGTTGCTCACGCTGCACGAACTCTTAAAGATCAAGGAGCAGGACTTCGTGCGCGCCGTGCAAGGCACGTTCAAGCTAGGGATCTCGTTCGAGAATTGGCGTGACATCGGCCGCAACTACATCCACTCCTTCGGCTGGACCGGTCAGGACAGTTGGGCCGCTGGTTTTCAGCACTTCTGGCTGAAAGGCCGCAAGATGGGCATCAGCCGGGAGTTCGGCGAGTACTGCAAGGAGTGGGTGGCGGCCAAACAGAGACGGTTCGCGGTACTGCCGAACCACGGGCTGAACTACGCATACCATTTCGACGCCTCGCTCTATGCACGGTTTCTGCGCGCGATGGCGGAGGAGCACGGCGCGGTGCGGCAGGAGGGGCGGATCGAGACGGTCGAGCAGGATCCTGTCACCGGCTTCATCACCGGCCTTCGCCTCCAGTCCGGGCAGATGGTGCCCGGCGACCTGTTCATAGATTGCACGGGTTTCCGGGGCTTGCTCATCGAGCAGACACTCAGCGCCGGGTACGAGGACTGGACGCATTGGCTCCCCTGCGACAGCGCCGTCGCCCTGCAAACCGAATCGCTGTCGCCTCCCCTGCCGTATACCCGGTCCATCGCCCGTGATGCCGGGTGGCAGTGGCGCATCCCGCTGCAGCACCGGGTCGGCAACGGCGTGGTGTTCAGCGGCGAGCACTGGTCCGACGACGAGGCGGTCAACCGTCTGCTGGAGAATGTCGAGGGCGAAGCGCTGACTGAACCGCGTGTGATCAAGTTCAACACCGGTCAACGTCGTCGGCATTGGCACAAGAACTGCGTGGCCATGGGCTTGGCCTCGGGCTTCATCGAGCCGCTGGAGTCGACGAGCATCCACCTGATCCAGCGCAGCGTGATCCGTCTGATACAGATGTTCCCGTACGACGGCATCCGCGAACCCGATGTCAACGAGTTCAACAACCAGATGAAGTTCGAGATCGAAAACGTCCGCGACTTCATCGTTCTCCACTACCACGTGACGGATCGAACCGACAAGGCCTTCTGGCGGCAATGCCGCGAAATGGACATTCCCGACAGCCTGGAGCACCGCATTGAGCTCTTCAGGCAGGCCGGCCGGGTGTTCAAGATCCCCACGGAACTGTTCGGCGAGAACTCGTGGATCCAAGTGATGCTCGGACAAGGGCTGGTTCCCGAGCAGTACCACCCGATCGTCAACATGATGAGCGATGAGGAACTCGGCAAGTTCCTCACCGGCATCCACGACGCGGTCGACAAGATCACCAGCCAACTCCCGGACCACCAGCGCTTCATCGACCACTACTGCAAAGCGGAACCGGTCTGACCGTATTAGAATGACACCGTTGTCAATGCACGACTCGTGCATACTCGGGCCATCGGGGGAGATCATGCCGCTGTCGGCAAACCAATACCGCGCCAAACGCGCGCCGTTGTCGTGAGCGAGCCACAAGCTACGCGTCGGATCACGATACGCGACGTCGCGCGTCATGCCGGGGTGTCGATCAAGACGGTCTCACGAGTGGTCAACCGCGAGGCTAACGTCCGCCCGGAGACGCGGACCCGGGTCGAAGACGCGATCCGGGATCTGGATTTCGAGCCGAACCCCGCGGCCAGGGGGCTCGCCGGACGACGCACGTTCTCGATCGGCCTGCTGTACGAGATTCCGCATGAATTCAGCTACATCCAACAGCTTCTCGAAGGCGTTTTCGCGGTCTGCGAGACCCACGGCTATACCTTGCTGCTGCGGCCCGTCAACGAGTCTCCCGACGCCGCAGACATTGTCCGGTTCATCGCCCAGACGCGCGTGGACGGCGTCGTGCTGACGGCCCCCATCGGCGATCGCCGCGAAGTCACGGACGCGCTCACCACCCGGCGCACGCCGTTCGTGCAAATCTCGCCGGGGATCACCGACGCCCGCTGGACCTCGGTCGGCCCGGACGACTTCGCCGGCAGCCGAGTGCTCACCGAGCACCTTCTCGGCCTCGGCCACGAACGCATAGCCTTCATCAAGGGCGACCCGCGGCACGGCGCCACCGAGCAACGTCTCAACGGCCACACACAGTCCTTGAACGATCACGGGATCGACGTCGACCAGGCGCTGATCGTTCCCGGCCGATTCGATTTCGAATCGGGGAAGAGCGCAGCCCATCGCCTGTTCGCGCTTCGCGAGCGCCCGACCGCCATCATCGCCAGCAATGACGACATGGCCGCAGGTGTGATCGTCGCTGCCCGCGAGGCGGGAATCGCGCTTCCAGCAGGACTGTCGGTTGCCGGCTTCGACGACTCGCCGACGGCCTCGCACACCTGGCCGCCGTTGACAACGGTCCGCCAACCGACCGCCGACATCGCCTCGCACGCCGCAGAACTGCTGCTCGAGTGGATTCGCGGGGAACGCTCAAGCCACACCCGAAAGACCTTCGACTGCCGGCTGGTCGTCCGCCAGTCGACGGCCGCCCTAGAGGGATAGGCGATGTCCCGAGCCCGAGCGCGCTGGCCGGCGCGATCGTCCCCTTTCGACCATACGAAGCCCGCGGAAAGGACCGTTGCGGAAACCGTCGCGAAGTGCCTCGGACGGATGTCCATCGAACGGAAGGTCGGCCAGATGATCCAGGCGGAGATAGCCAATGTCACGCCGGCCGACGTTGGGCAGTTCGGCCTAGGCTCCGTGCTCAACGGCGGCGGAAGCTCCCCAGGCGGCTATAAGCGCGCTAGCGTCGAGGACTGGCTTGCTCTCGCGGACGCCCACTACGACGCCTCTGTGGCCGCCGCTGAGCCGGGCTCGGCTGTACCGTCGCTCTGGGGTACGGATGCCGTACACGGCCACTCCAACGTCTACGGCGCCACGGTGTTCCCGCACAACATCGGCCTTGGCGCAGCCGGCGACGCCGACTTGGTGGCAGCGATCGCTCGCGCGACGGCCAGCGAAGTGTCCGCCACGGGCATCGACTGGACGTTCGCGCCCACGCTTGCCGTCGTGCGCGACGACCGCTGGGGGCGGTCCTACGAAGGCTATGCCGAACACCCCGACGTCGTCCGCGAGTTCGCCGGGCGGATGATCCGCGGGCTGCAGGGCGCGCCGGGGGACGACGACTTCCTTAGTCCCGGTCGCGTGCTCGCGACATCCAAGCACTTCGTCGGCGAAGGTCAGACGACGGGTGGCAGGGACCAGGGCGATGCCGCCTGTTCGGAGGAGGTGCTGCGCGACGTCCATGCCGCCGGGCATCTGGCCGCCATCGACGCCGGCGCGCTAACAGTGATGGCGGCGTACAACAGCTGGCTCGGCAACAGGGTCCACGGCAGCCATTACCTCCTAACGGAGGTCTTGAAAGGCGCCCTCGGGTTCGGCGGTTTCGTGGTGAGCGACTGGAACGGCTACCAGCATGTGGCGGACGACCACGGTGAAGCAATCGCGCTCACCGTGAAAGCGGGCGTCGACATGCTCATGGTGGGCGAGGACTGGCCCCGCGCGTACCACGATCTACTTCAGCAGGTCCGCACGGGCGCCGTGCCCCGCGAGCGCATCGACGACGCTGTGACCAGGATTCTCCGGGTGAAGGCGCGCGCGGGGAAGTTCCGCCGTGGGAGGCCATCGACACGCGCCGGCAACGCCGACATTGTCGGCACCGGAGCCCATCGCGAGCTTGCACGACGCGCAGTCCGCCAATCGCTGGTTCTGCTCAAGAACGACGGCCTGCTCCCGCTTCCACGCAACGCCTCGGTGCTCGTCGCCGGCGATGCGGCACACAACATCGGCAAGCAGTGCGGCGGCTGGACGTTGACATGGCAGGGGACGGGCAACGACAACGAGGATTTCCCCAACGGGACTTCGATCTATGAAGGAATCGCGCAAGTCGTCGCCGACGGCGGCGCGGCCGTGCTCCGCCCGGATGGAGCCTGGGACGACGCGGAACCGGACGTGGCCATCGTGGTCTTCGGCGAGGAACCCTACGCCGAGGGCGACGGCGATCGGCACCACTTGAGCCATTCGGCCGACAACGCCGAGCCCCTCGCGATCCTGCGCCGCTTGAAGGCGCGCGGCATCCCCACCGTCTCGGTCTTCGTCACGGGGCGGCCGATGTGGGTGAATCCCGAACTGAACGCCTCCGACGCTTTCGTGGTCGCGTGGCTGCCCGGCACCGAGGGGGCCGGTATCGCCGATGTCATCTTCCGCGGCGTCGACGGGAACGCCGCCTACGACTTCTCCGGCCGACTCACGTTCTCTTGGCCTCGGGATCCGCTGCAGACGCCGTTGAACGTCGGCGACCCCGGCTACGAGCCGCTGTATCCGTACGGGTTCGGACTGCGCTACGGCGATGCTCCCTTACCAGCCCCTCGACTCGACGAAGCGGACCCGGCCCGGGACATGCCGACGCCTTCCGCGTTGCCGCGCACCAACACGACCTATCCTCGATGACTCCCCGCCGGCACGAATGCCGACTCACGCATATCGGAGCGTACGGTGCTCGGACAAGCGTTGACACGCTCCAAGGCGACCGCGAAGCGGTCGCGCCTTGACCGATGGGTTTCGAGCCATCATTGTGCGCAACTTTCCCGGCGTGCCGTCGCCGACCACAACCTCAAGGGGCTTCCATGAAAACAAGCTTGGCCAGCATCGCGCTGGTAATGACCGCCAGCGCCGGTGCCGCCGACCTAACCGAGCAGGATCCCGCAAGTGTCGGGATGTCCGCCGAGCGACTCGACCGAGTCACCGCGCTGTCGCAACGCTACGTCGACGAAGGCAAGCTCGCCGGCGTCGTCAGCGTCGTGGCGCGGGACGGCGCCATCGTCCACTTCGAGGCCGTCGGACAACGCGGTGCCGACGACGACCGGCCGCTCACGAAGGACGCCCTGTTCCGGATCTTCTCGATGACCAAGCCCATCACGGCGGTCGCCGCGATGATCCTCTACGAAGAAGGCCTGTTCCAACTGACGGACCCGGTGGACAAGTTCGTCCCGGAATTCGCCGAGATGACCGTGCTCGGCGAGGACGGCGTGATCCGGCCCGCCGAGAACAAGATGAACATGCAGCAACTGCTGAGCCACACGACGGGACTATCGTACGGCTTCAATCCCAACGACGCCGTCGACCGCCTCTACAACGAGGCCAATCTCTGGCAATCGGAGGATCTCGACGAGCTGACGGAGAAGATCGCCAAGATCCCGCTCAAGTTCGAGCCGGGCGCGCAGTGGCACTACAGCGTCGCGGTGGACATCACGGGAGTCGTCGTGGAGCGCCTGTCAGGGCTCTCCTTCGATGCGTTCTTGAAGGAGCGACTATTCGATCCTCTCGGCATGAAGGACACCTTCTTCAACGTACCGCCGGAGAAGATGGACCGCTTCCTGCCGAACCACACGTGGGATCCCGAGAACGAAAAACTCGTCCAGCTCGCGAGCGACGACTTCGTCCAATACACGGACGAGACGCTGTTCTCCGGCGGCGGCGGACTGGTCTCGACGGCCATGGACTACCTGCGGTTCTGCGAGATGATGCGCCGCGGCGGCGACCTCGACGGCGTGCGCATCCTGAGCCCGAAGACCGTCGACTACATGGCCATGGACCACCTTCCCGGCGCGCTGACCGCCGGCGGCGTCGGCGAGAACCCGACGTCGACATTGATGGGCGGCGGCTTCGGCTTCGGACTGGGCTTCGGGGTGCTGACGGACACCGTGGCCAGCGGCGTGCTGAGTTCCGAAGGCGAATACAACTGGGGCGGCGCGGCCGGAACGCTGTTCTGGATCGACCCGTTGGAGGAGGTGATCACCATCGGCATGATCCAGTTGCTGGGGTCGCCGTGGCCGCTACGGTCGGAGATGAAGGTGTTGACGTACCAGGCTTTGACGGAGACAAAGTAGCGCATTGGTGCGCGGACCTCCGGCGCGCAGATCGCGTCGAAGTCTCGGAGTGCATACCCCATGAGCAAAGCCAGCTTGGACCGGGTCACCGACTCAGAGCTTCGAGATGCGTGGCCGGACGAAGCCAGAGATTTCACTCCTTGGCTTTTCGAGAATATCGACCACCTCTCGGATGCCTTGGGGCTCAATCTCGAACCCATCGAGAAGGAAGCAGCGGTCGACGAGTTTTCGGCAGACATCGTGGCGACGGAGGCCGGCAGCGGTCACCGCGTTCTGATCGAGAACCAACTCGAGGGATCGGACCACAAACACTTGGGGCAGATTCTGACGTATCTGGCCGGCGTGGACGCTCGGTTCGTAGTCTGGGTCGCGAGCGCGTTCCGGGAAGCGCATCTGTCAGCGCTCCGTTGGCTGAACGAAAACACCAGGGAAGATCTCGCTTTTTTCGCAGTGCGCCTCAGGGTCATCCGTATTGCCGACAGCCCGATGGCACCTTTATTCGAGGTGGTCGAAAGTCCCAACGCGTGGAATCGGGACCTCGCGGCCACCGTCGTTAGAGCCGAGTCGGAGCTCACGAAACGCCGCGGTGCGTTCTGGCGCCGATACCTTAAGCGGCACCCAGGTGTTTTCGAGCCATCGCGTGGGTCCAATGTCTGGGTTCCGATGTTGCCAGATGGCTCGGTCGTTTTGTCCATGTATGCTGCGACAAGGACGTCCGGTGTTTTCCTGCGGGGACCGCTCCGGGGCGACCCAAGGGACTTCATGGAGAGACACGCCGCGCAACTTGACGAAGCGTTAGGACCCTCGAAGTCGACCACCGATGGGCACTACTACGGCATCGATACCCCGATTGCCATCTCGGAAACCGCGCGTTGGGACGAGCTGATCGACTGGCTCGACGAGCAACGCTGTCGTTACGCTGAGACGATCCTCAAAGTGGTAGCACCGACGGAGAGCGACTGATGTGTTCCTGTGTTCACGCCATGGTCGAGCCGTTACCGCGCCCACCGTCGCTCGCCGAAGTCATAGGAACGCTCGAAGACCTAGACGAGAGTTTTCCGGAGATTGACGACCCGCCGGTGACGCCGGAACAGCCGCTGTGACGTGTATCAAACCGGACACGTCGTGTCGGTTACTCCAGCGCGAACACCCAGAGCACGCCGCCTTGCGGCACGACGAGGTCGCTGCGCCCGAGGATGCGCAGCGCGTCCTGCTCCCGCTCCGCGTCCACGCCGTAGCCTGAGAGCACGGCGATGTACTGCTTGCCGTTGACCGAGTAGGTCGACGGCACCCCCGTGACGCCGGAGTTCGTGCGCTGCTCCCAGAGCGTCTCGCCCGTCTTGGCGTCAAAGGCGCGGAAGTAGCGGTCGTTGGTTCCGCCCATGAATACGAGATCGCCGCCCGTGGCGAGGACCGGACCCCAGTTGTGGTGCTCGAACTGCACGCTCCAGACCTCTTCGACGGTGTCCACGTTCCACGCTTGGAGTTCGCCGATGAATGTCGCCTCGGGGTCAACGCGCAACTCGGCTTCCGCGCCCATGAACGTGCGGCCTTTGCGATAGTCCTCCTCGACACCCGTCATGTACGAGCAGACGTTGTCGTTCGCCGGGATGTAGAGCAGCCGCGTCCTAGGCGAGAACGCCGCCGGCGGCCAGTCCTTGCCGCCCCAAAGCGAAGGGCAGAACGTCGCAGGCTTGCCGATACCCGGTTTCTTCTCCTCGTCGTAGGTCGGGCGACCCGTTTCCGGGTCGAGCGACGTGAAGACGTCCTGCTCGACGTACGGTTGCGCGTCCACGAAGCCGATGCCGTCGGCGGAGCGGGACAGGAACCAGAGGTAGCCGTTGCGGCCCGGGTGCACAAGGCCTGGCACCGTCTCGCCGTCGCGCATGAAATCGATCAGGAGCGGGGCGGACACCTCGTCCCAGTCCCAAGAGTCGTTCCAATGGTACTGGTGGTGTCCCCGCAGCTTGCCGGTGTCCACTTCCAGCGCGAGCACCGACGTGGCGTAGAGGTTGTCGCCGTCGCGGATGTCGCCCGTCCAAGGGCCGCCGTTGCCAGTGCCCCAGTAGGTGAGTTCCGTCGCGGGGTCGTACGATCCGGTGATCCACACCGGCACGCCGCCGGTCTTCCACGTATCTCCCGGCCAAGACTCGCTGCCGGGTTCTCCCGGCGCCGGGATGGTATAGGTCTTCCACACCGCATCCCCGGTCTGCGCATCCAGGGCGGCGACGAAGCCGCGGATGCCCCATTCGCCGCCCGACACGCCGACCATCACCTTGCCAGCCGCGACCAGCGGCGCCAATGTCATGTAGTAGCCGGCGCCGTAGTCCTCGATCTCGGTCTCCCAGACCACCTCGCCGGTGTTGGCGTCCAAGGCGACGACGAAGCAGTCGGCCGTCGCCATGTAGACCAGGTTGCCGTAAAGGCCGACGCCGCGGTTGGTCGGATGCATCTGCTGCAAGTCGCTGGGCAGTTCGCGCTCGTACCGCCAAAGCTGCTCGCCGGTTTCGGCGTCGAGGGCCAGCAGGTGGTTGTTGGGCGTGGTCACGAACATGAAGCCGTTGTTGACCACCGGCGGCGCCTGGTGGCCCTCGCGCATGCCCGTGGAGAACGACCAGACCGGTTTGAGACCGGCGACGTTCTCGGTGTTGATCTGATCGAGTGGGCTGTAGCCCTGGGAATCGTAGGTACCCCGGTACATCAGCCAGTTCTCGGGCTCCGGACTGAGCAGCCGCTCGTCCGTCACCGGCGAGTACTCGGCCGCAAATCCCGTCGCGGCCACGCCAGCAAGCAACGCACCCAGAACATGTCGCATGGTTCACCCTCGATCTAATGGCCACGAACGGCGTCGAGTCTATCAGTCGTGATAAGGTATTGGCCGTCTCAGGCGCTGTTTCAAGCGCCACGCGACGCTCACAAGCACCCCTCGGGGATCCGCCCTCATATCCGCGGTGGAGGAATCCATGCGTAGTCCATCCGGCCGATCATTGCTCGAAGCCAACGACCCCGAGATCCACGCGGCCCTCGTCGGCGAGGAAGCGCGACAGAGCGCCGGCATCGAACTCATTCCGTCGGAGAACTACACCTACCCGGAAGTGCTTGTCGCGCTCGGCTCCGTGTTCACCAACAAGTACTCCGAAGGCTATCCGGGCCGGCGCTACTACGGCGGCCAGGAGTACACCGACGTGATCGAGCGCCTGGCGAGAAACCGGGCCCGCAAGCTCTTCGGCGCCGAACACGCCAACGTGCAGCCGCTTTCCGGCGCTCCGATGAATGCTGCCGTCTATCTCAGCATGCTCGAACCCGGTGATACCGTGCTCGGCATGGACCTGTCCCACGGCGGACACCTGACCCACGGCGCGCCGGTGTCCCACATGGGTACGCTCTACAATTGGATCCGCTACAAGTCGGAACCGGACAACCAAGGGCGAATCGACTTCGACGCGCTGCGCGAAACGGCACGCCAACATCGCCCGAAGATGATCGTGTGCGGCTATTCGTCCTATCCGCGCGATTACGACTACGCCGAGTTCAAGGCCATCGCCGACGAGGTCGGAGCACTCACCATGGCGGATGTCTCGCACATCGGCGGACTGATCGCCGGGGGCGTCATGCGCAACCCTTGCGACTACGGCTTCGACTTCGTGACCACGACGACCCACAAGTCACTACGGGGGCCCAGGGGCGGGATGATCCTCACGAAAAAGGCGTTCCGACGGGACATCGACCGCTCGGTCTTCCCGGGTCTTCAAGGCGGTCCGCACATGAACCAGGTGGCCGGGACCGCCATCGCGCTAGGCAAGGCGCTCGAACCGGCCTTCGCGGACTACGCCCAGCGCGTGCTCGACAATGCCCAGACCCTGGCGTCGGCACTCATGCAAGGCGGCGCCAATCTCGTCACCGGAGGCACCGACAACCACATGATGGTGCTCGACTGCGTGCAGAGCTTCGGCATCGACGGCCGCGTCGCCGAGGAGACGCTGGACAGCATCTCCATCACCACCAATAAGCAGGTCATCCCGGACGATCCCAACCCGCCCCTTCGGCCAAGCGGCATCCGCCTCGGAACACCCGCCGCCACGACGCGCGGCATGGGCGATGCCGAAATGGCGCGATTGGCCGGGTGGATCATCGACGCATTGCGCAACCACGAGGATTCGGCGGCGCTCGCACGACTCAAGGGTGAGGTGGAAGAGACCTGCTCCGGGTTCCCCGTACCTGGCGTCGAGCCCTGACCTACGGGAGTCGGCTAGGGCGAGTCCGTCACCGGCGGACCGCAATCCTGACGCCGCCAAGTCTCCGCCGTTTGACGTAACCCGGTTCTCTCCTCTTCAGCAACCGATGGGATCCTCGGCCGGGGCATGAGCCCCGCAGGGATCGGCGCGCGACGGTGCCCGCGCGGCTGTGGCGCGTAGTGCGTAGCCAGGTAGTCGACGATCCTTGCCTCGGTCGGCACGGGCAAGTCGGCCATGTTGTGCGAGCGCTGCATGGTGCGGATGGTCTCCTGCCAACCCGTCGCGCTGTTGTGTTGGCTGGTCACTAGGTCCACGGAGTGGCAACTGCCGCAGTACGCCCTAACTTCCTCCCAGGCTCCGACCTTCACCAGACCGGTGGTTAAGTCGATCTCGGCATCCGGGGTTGCGGCAAGCGCGCCCCCTGCGAGCAGGCCAAGCACCGCCATCGGGCACCGCAACCAGGGCCTCATACGACCTCTAGCGCGATGCGATGGCAGGCATTGTTCAGGTAGCCGCGCGGGTTCCAGGCGGGCATGACAACCGGCTGCGATACGCCCTCGTCGTCTACCGCACGCGCCCAAAGCTCGTAGTAGCCCGCGCGCGACGGCGAGACCCACGTCGACCACTGCTGCCATGCGAGCCGGTTCGCGGGCGGTTCGATCGCGGTCCTCTGCCATGTGGCGCCGTAGTCGATGGAGGTGAAGACGTCGCGGACGGCGCGGTCGCCGGCCCACGCGTGACCCCGGACGGTGATCGGTTCGCTGATCGGCCGGCAGGCGCCGGACTCCGGGAACGTGATGAGGGACTTCACGGGCATCGAACCGATGATGCACATGTCCTGATCGGGCACGGTCGCACCCGGTGCCACCGGATTGCAGGGCACGCGGTAGGACTGCCCACCCATCTTGGCGCCATCGTGAACGCGGTCGCGAACCAGGATCCGCGTCAGCCACTTGCCGCTGACCGAGCCGGGCCAACCCCCGATCACCAGGCGCAACGGGAAGCCGTGCAACGGCGCCAACGGCTCACCGTTCATGGCCCAGGCAATCATCGACTCGCCTTCCAGCGCCTTCGCCACGGGCACGCCACGGGAGATCGGCCGCCTCGTCGGATCACCCGAGAGGTGGGCGTCGGCGGACTCGTAGGCGACATACATGGCGTTGCGCGCCACACCGCACGAGTCGAGCACGTCGCGTAAGCGGACTCCGGTCCACTCCGGGCAGGCCACGGCACCGGTGGTCCATTGGTTGCCGGTGACCGGCGGATGGAACTCGGCACGGCCGTTGCCGCCGCACTCCAACTGCAGCCTCAGCGTGACGTGGTCGTAGCCCGCCTTCAGGTCGCGCAACGTGAAACGCGTCGGGCGCATGCAGGCCTCCCCCGATACATCGAGCGCCCACTCGAGAGGGTCGATCGCGCGAGTGTCCGGTGGGATGCCGTTGTTGCGGACGAACATCCTCGCGGTCGGGGTGACCGCGTCGTCGAGCAGGTGGGCTGGGGTTTCCGCGTTGAGCGGGCGTTCACTGAGAATGCGCAGATCGGGTTTACCCGGGATCGACGACCGCCTCGCCTGCCCGGCGGTCAGCGGCGCCACCGCCGCCATGGCGGCGACGGTGGCCGATCCTTGGAGGACCTGTCGTCGGGTGGTCAATCCTTCTCGTCGATCTCGGCTTGCCGCAGCGCCGTGTCGCCGATGTTGTCGGGCAGCTTCCACTCGGCTTGATGCGCGTGCGCACCGTCGATGATCCGCTGGACGGCATCGAGCGAGTGCTCGTCGAACTTCATACCCGGCGCGTCGCTTTTCCCCCCGCCGGCGCGGAATTCTAGGACTTCGACGCCCGCCGGCCCGGCCGTGTACTTGTACGGCATGCCGTTGGGGACGAAGAAGCCCGAACCCGGTCCCAGGCGGCGTCGCCCCAGGATGATCTCGCCCGCGACGACGTAGTACAGGCAGTCGCCGTAGCGCGGGTGGCTGTGCCGAAACAGGGGCAGATTGGGCCCGAACCAGACGTGCACCAAGCTCATGCCGTTGGGGCCGGACTGGCTGAACAGGGGCGTCGTGCTCGTGCCGTGGCCATAGGACTGGATCATCTCGCCGATCTTCCGGCGCACCGGCTCTTCGCCGTACTCCTCGGCGAGTTCGCCGTACTCAAAGCCATCGGCCGCCTTGTCGACGTCGATCGCCTCGGGCGGGAACGTCGGGCGCAACTTGGGGTTCTCCCAGATTTCGAACGGACCCCGTTCGGAGATATGCAGCTTGCTGTCGGCCTCTGTCTGCTGCTCTTCTTCAGTGCGAGGGGTTCCCCCTCGCGCTCCCCGGCTGAGGGCTCCTTCGCTGGTGTCGTATGCGGGCTGTGCCATGGCGGTGTTTCCATTGCCGTTACCGATGCCTTAGCGTAGCAGACACCCGATTCCGTGCACGAGGCCAAGCGCCATGGATCAAGCCCTCCACATCCCAAACCGCGACGACGCGTTCGACATCTGCTGGGACGACCTCGGCATCCCGCACGTCTACGCGACCACGGTCGCCGACGCGTTCCGCGGCATGGGATACGTCGAGGGCTACGAGCGACTCTGGCAGATCCACCTGTCCTGCCTGTATGCCAACGGCAACGCGGCGGAAGTGTTCGGCGAGCGCTTCGTACGCCAGGACGTGCTGCACCGCGCCTTCGACGTTCCCGCGCGACGCCTCGGCATTCCTGAGAGCGAGGGCGATTGGATCGTCGACGCCTATCTCGAGGGCCTTAACGCCTACGTGGCGACACTCGCCGAGCCGCCTCCCGAGTTTGCCGGAATCAATGCAACCCCGCGGCCGTTCACCCGCGCGGACATCGCGGCCCGGTACCGCTTCAGCAGTTGGTTCCAGGCACGCAGTTGGCCGGAGAAGATGTTCCTCGGAAGGACCATGGTCCGGCATGGCGTCGATCGCTTCCGCGACCATGCGCCGACCTTCTCCGAGGCGGACGCGCAAGCCGTGGCCACCCTCGGCGAGCCCTTGGGCGAACTGGACCTGACGCCAATCGCGCTGATCAATCCAGCGCTCAACTTCAGCGGCAGCAACAACTGGGCGGTGACCGGGCACCGCACCGCCTCCGGATTGCCGATGCTCGCGACCGATCCCCATCAGCCCCATTCCATCCCCAACACGTTCTTCTACGTGCATCTCCACGCACCCGGCTGGGACGTCTTCGGCGCGTCGTTTCCGGGCGTTCCCTACTTCATGATGGGCTACACCCGCGACGTGGCGTGGGGACTGACCACGGGGTTCACCGACAACTACGACGTCTACATCGAAGAGGTCGACGGCGACCGCGCCCGCACGCCCACTGGCTGGTCGTCGCTCGACAGGCGGACCGAGACCATCGCCGTGCGCGACGAGGATGCGCGCGAATTCGAGATCGTCACCTCTCGGCACGGACCCGTCCTCGAGAACCTGACCCACGCATTGGGCATGCGCGATGCACCCACCGGGCGGTTCCGCACCGCCTTGCGCTGGGCGCTCGGGCACAACCCAACCTCCGCCGGGACCTTGGCCCGGCTGCCGCTCGCCCGAACGGCCGAGGAGTTCGCCGGCACGCTGTTCGAGAACGACGTTACGCCGCTCGTCAACAACATCATCGCCGTCGACCGTCACAACTCGCTGCGCCGGTTCATCGTCGCAACGCTGCCCAAACGCCGGGACGTGACCGGCGTCGTACCACTGCCGGGTTGGGATGCGCGCTACGACTTCGAGCAGGCCACGGCCGCCGAACTGACCGTCGAAGTCGACCCGCCCTCGCATTTCGCCGTCACCGCGAACAACGACACGCTGGGCGCCGAGGCGCCATTCCCGATCCACACGTTCGCGGCGAACAGCGCGCGAGCCGACCGTGTCGTCGAGCTGGTTGGCGAGGGGGACGCCTTCACGGCGGCCGATTTCGAGGCCATGCAGGCCGATCTCAAGGATCTGCGGGCCGCCACACTCGTACCCGAGTTCCTACCGTTCATCGAGGACACGGGTGATCCGAAACTCGACGTCGTGCATCGCGTGCTCGCCGACTGGGACTACCGTGCGGAGGCGTCGTCGCCAGCCGCCGCGGTGCACTACACGTTCCTCGACCGCATGTGGCACTGCCGCTTCCTAGTGCGCTCGCTCGGCAAGGATTTCGCCGTGCAACCGGCGGCAGCGCCATCGTTGAACCGAGTGGAGCCGCGCTACTACCCGGCACCGATCTGGGATCAGGACCTCCTCGCCGAGTCCATCCAAGAGGTGTACCGGGGCGTCTACGACGACCTAGTGCGCGAACTCGGGGCTCCCGAACAGTGGCGGTACGGCGCGATCCACCAGGTCCATTTCTGGCACACGCTGCGCAAACGCCCGCCGTGGGAAGACATGCAGGTCGGACCCGTGCCCTTCGGTGGCAGCGGCACGACGCTCGCGATGGCCATGCACATGGGCCGCGGTCCAGGCAAGGAATCGGGGGATGACCGGGTGCCTCAGCGCGTCTTCCACGGCCCTGCGTTCCGGCTGGTGGTCGACCTGGCGAACCCCGACCACTGCCGGTTCGTGATCGCCTCAGGCAACAGCGGACGCCCCCGCAGCCGCCATGCGACCGACCACTTCGAGACGTGGCTGAAGAGCGAGCACTACACCGTTACCTTGCTGCGCGACGAGCTGACGGTCGAGGAGACCTGGCGCATCGCTTGACCGCCAATCAGGTAGGTAGCAAGTTCGTCGCTACACGTGTGGAGGATGTCTTACATGAACTTCAGACATCGCCCCAAGACGTCAGAACCGGGCAGCGCTTACGGTGTTGCCCATGCACGATCCGATCTACAGGCGACTGTTCGGTTACCGCCGTATGGTGGCCGACCTGCTACGGGTGGTCGGCGATGCGGAGTTGCTCCAGGAAGTGGACCTCGAGGAGCTCGACAAGCTACCAGCAGACTACGTCGGCGACAGCGGCCAGCAACGCCGTGGCGATACCGTATGGCGCGTGAGCTATCGCGGCGGGTCCTTGTACCTTCTGATCCTGTTGGAGTTTCAATCGACGAGCGACTCCCTCATGGCATTGCGCAACCTGGAATACACCACGCTGCTGTACAGGGAGCTTGAGCGCCGCGATGAACTCGGGACGCCCGGCGCGTGGCCGCCTGTGCTGCCGGTGGTGCTCTACAACGGCGAGACGCGGTGGACCGCCGAACTGGAGATGCGGGAACTGATCGCGCCCGTCCCCAACTTGCTTGCGCCGTGCCAGCCATCGCAGCGTTCTGTCCTGCTTGACGAGCGACGGGTGGCGATGGACGATTTACCGCTCGGCAATCTGATCCGGGCACTGGTCGGGTTCGAGCAGAGCCGCTCGCCGAACGAACTGGCGCAGGTAGCAGTAGCACTCAACGATTGGCTGCGAGAACCACCGGAGCCAGGGCTGGCCAACGTTTTCGTGGACTGGATGCATCAGATTGCGGCACGAATGGCCCGGGCCGGCGAACTCGCACCCTTGGGCCGGAACTTGGAGGAAGCAGCGATGACATTGGTCGAACGCGTTGCGCAATGGCCGGAGCAGTGGCGACGGGAAGGTGTTGCGCAGGGGCGAAGGGAGGAGGCGGCGGATCGCTTGGCATGGGAACGCGGCATGCTATCTCGTCAGGCGACGTTGCGGTTCGGTCGCCGGGTTGGCGACCATGTCAGGACGCTGCTCGACGACACGGAGGACTGGGACCATCTGGCCAAGGTCGCGGAACTGGTGATCAGCGCGGGAAGCGGACGCGAACTGACGGACGCTGTCACGGCGTTCCTGCGGACGAATCACCGACCGGCGAACTGAATCGGGCCTGCTGTCCAAACAACCCGGTTCGAACGTCGGCATGGGGCCCGATCAGTCCTGTTTCCGGTAGAACTCCACGAAAAACCGAACGGCACCCTGGGGCGCGATGCGGTGCCGGACTTGAGGAACCACGATGCCCGACGCCGGTGCCGCGAGCCGAAACGAACGACAGACCGGCGTCGACACCGAGTAGCGCAATACGCCGGCGTCAACGTGTATGCGCCCCCAGACACCGGGCTTGGTGGCATGCTCGCGCGTCAACCCTGTAGGAAGCGTCTGCTCATCGAATTCCGGCGTCCGCCGATAAGCGACGAGGCCGCAAGGCCACTCCATGCGGTCGCAGCGCAGACAGTCGAGTTCACGACAGAGCATCTCGGCACGACCGGATTCGCTTAAGACCCACGGACGGTTAATGAACGGCGGTCTGTGCCGCACATGCTGCCCGTGACCGCAGTCGAGGTCCGCAACCGGGTCGCCCGCGTCGTCTACGTGGAATGCGACGATCGCGCGCTTCATGTGCTGGCGCTCAAGCGCGTGCAGCCGCCTCCTTGGCGCGTTCCTCGGCCACGACTTCGGTCATCCCCTGCCACTCGTCCCACATGTCGCACAGGGCATCTTTCGAGCGCTCCCAAGGGTTGTTGCCTTCCTCAAACTCCAGCCACTCGCCGCGTTGGCCGCGGTCCGGGTGGTCGCTGACCCCGTTGACCATCACGTTCGGCTGCCGCTTCTTGTTGCGGATGCGGAAGATGATGTTCTTGCGCGACTCCGTGCCGTTCTCGTTGCGGGTGCCCGAGTGCGGGATGTGAAAGAGGGTAAGGCAGGCGTCCCCCGGCTCCATCAGGACTTGCGTTGGGCGAGGCCAGAGCTGCCCATCCGGCGTCGACTCCGAAGTCTCATCAAGAAACTGCTCGCGCACGGCTTCCGGCAGATACACGTGGCCGCAATGGTTCGGCGCGTCGTAGTTGAGGCGCGGCCAGCCCGGACCTTCCGGCCCGATGCAGCCGTTCTGCGCGCGCTGCCATTGAAAGAACCTCTCCGTGGCGTGGTGGGCGCCGCGCAGCAACGCCGTCTGGCCGCAGCCTTCCCGCGTCTGGTCGTTCAGACACACAAAGGCGAACGTGGTGAAACTGCCCATGCCCAGCGTCATCTCGGGGTCTTCGAAGAGCGGCACGCTGTTGTGGCCCATCACCTCGGGGCTGCGACCGATGTCGCCTTTCGGGCCCGAGCTGATGTAACGCTTGTAGATCTCATCGGGCGTGCCGTGCACGACTTCCTGCGGCACGCCGATGGTGCACAGGCCGTCCATGTGCGACTCCGCGCCGTAGTACGGCTGGTCCTTCTCTGGATAGCCCAGGTTGTTGTACCGGTCGCTCCGTTTGCGCACCGGGATGACGCCGACCTGGCAGACGATGGGCGGGTCGAAGTAGCCCATCGCCTCGTGGAGAATCGGGGTCACGCTCGAGGCGTTGACCAGATCCGTCATCTCCCGCGTGCCGCCGACGTACTCGCCTTCGACGGGGTTGCGCAATCGCTCCAAGGCCGCGTCCACCAACTCGGGTGCAACCGCACCTTTGAGGACGATGTAGCCGTCGCGATAGAGGTCGCGCTTCTGATCTCGGGTGAGGGCGGGGGTGGTGGACATGGCAGACCGGCTTCAAGCTTTTAGACGCGACGAAATCTAGCGATGCAGGTCGCGCTACGCAAACGGCCACCCTCGGCTTACCGGAAAGGGCGCCCTCTAGAGCGATTGGCACCGCTCCCAAGGCTTGCACACCCGGGACATCGAGAGAGCCCGCCGAGCTGCTCGGGGGCTTGCGGATTCAAGGTCAGGCGAGTAAACACGCACGGTCGTACAAGCGGACAAAGCGAGAGCCGAGGGTTTGATCAAATGAGGTGCCAGTCCCGCCTGCCTTCATACTTCCCATCCAAAGGGGGCGGACGAACTCCCCGTGCAGCACCGAGATGTTGTAGCGGATGTCCGCGGCCCGGCCGGGGGTCGTGAAAGGCGCGGCAGCCACTTGCGCAGCATCGCGTCGACTTTACGCCGCGTGGAGGTCGGCGGTAAAGGCGCTGCATCGTGTGCCGGACTCGCCGCGCGACAGGATGCCGTTGTCAAAAATGTGGACAGGCGCGACGGAATCGCGCGGCGGAGGCATGCCGGCCGCGGACGTCCAAGTCCGCATCCGTCCTCGTGGGAGGTTCTTTGCGGGCCGGGAGGCCCGCGTACCTGCGTGACCGCGGTTCAGCCGACGAAGCGCGGCCGGTCGCCGGCCACGGTGACCCGCCACATCCGTCGCGCCTCGCCCTCCGGTCTGTTGAGCACGGGGTAGTGCTGGGCCGCGCGGTTGTCCCACATCACGACATCGCCCGGTCGCCAGCGGTGCACATAGCAGAACTCTGGGCGGTGCGCGTGCGTCGTGAGGAAGCTGAGGAGGCCTTGGCTCTCCTCCGTTGTCATATGCGCGAAGCGGCGGGTGAACTCGCTGTTGACGAACAGCGCCGTTCGGCCCGTCTTCGGGTGGGTGCGCAGGACCGGGTGCGTGGACATCTCGTTCGGACGGTTGTGGGAAGACGCATCGTGCACGGCCTCCAGGCCGGCAGCGAGCGTCTTCATGCCGTCGGAGAGCGCGTCGTACGCCGCGTATTGGTTAGCGAACGCGGTCTCGCCGCCACGGCTCGGCAGCTCCCGGGCCGACAGGATGGAAATCGCAGGCGGTCGCTCGTCGAAGGTCGCGTCGGAGTGCCAACGACCACGCCGGACGCCGCTTGGCAAGTTGATCGGCAGCACCAGGTCGTGGCTCTCCATACCCGGGCCATGCGGAAACCTGTAGATGTCGCCGAAACGGCGTGCGAAGGCGAGTTGATCGTCGGGCGCGAGTTGCTGGTCGGGGAACACGAGGACGAGGTACTCGAGGAATGCACGATGGACCTCGTCAAAGGTCGCGTCGTCGAGCGCCCTCAAGTCGACGTCGACCTCCGCGCCGATCAACCCGGCGAGCGGCGTCGCCGTCACGGTCTGCGATGGCTGCGCGGCCGCATTCACACTGCGTCGTTCCGTTTGCTACCGACCCCGTATTCTGCACCCCGTCGCGGGAAAAGCACATTCGTCCCGTATGATTGCGCGGCTCGCCACAAAGCGGAGGAACCCCAGCCCATGAGCCACGAGTGTTTCGAGGTCGAGATCACCGACCAGGTCGCCCATATCGTCCTTTCCCGGCCGGCCAAGCGCAACAGCATGACGCCCGCGTTCTGGCGCGAACTGCCGGAAATCGTGGAGGACATCGATGCCGGGGCCAAGGCGCGCGTCATCGTCATCTCCTCGACCGGCCCGCACTTCTGCGCTGGACTGGACATCAGCGGCCTAGCCGGCGGCGGCGAGTCGCAGCGGCCCGATGCACAAACGCGCAAGCGGGAGGCCATTCGTCACGGCGCGAGCTTCTACGACAACACCCGGCGGTTGCAGGACAGTCTCTCGGCCCTCGAAAACTGTCGGCTCCCGGTGCTCGCCGCGGTCCAAGGGGGCTGCATCGGTGGCGGCGTCGACCTGACCAGCGCCTGCGACATGCGCTACGCGACGGAAGACGCCTACTTCACGATCTTCGAGATCAACATCGGCATCACCGCGGACGTCGGTACGTTCCCACGCCTACCGAAGCTCATTCCCGAAGGCATCGTCCGCGAGCTCGCGTACACCGGCCGCCGGATGACCGCCGCGGAGGCCAAGGACGTCGGCCTCGTGAACCGCGTCTTCCCGGACCAGGCGGCCATGCTCGACGGCGTGTTCGCGATCGCACGCGAGATCGCTAGCAAGCCGCCGCTCGCCGTCTACGGGTGCAAGCGCATGATCAACTATGCGCGCGACCACACCACGGCCGACGGTCTCGACTACATCGCGATCTGGAACGCTTCCTTCCTGCAACCGGCGGAGATGCAGGAGTCGATGCTAGCCAACCGCGAGCAACGGTCCGGCGAGTTCGTCGATCTCCCTCGAAAGTCGGGCTGAACCGAGCGAGTGAACGCTTACTTCGCTTGCCAGCGCGGCTGGCGTTTCTCCGCGAACGCGCGCGGCCCCTCGACCGCATCGTCCGAGCGCTGCCGACGTCGCTCCCACTCGTAGGCTGTGTAGAACGCCTGGGCCAAGGGCATGTCGAGCCCCCGCATCGTGGCTTCCTTGGTCGCGCGCACGGACAGCGGGGCACAACGGAGCACGTCGGCCACCCACGCGTCGACTGCAGCATCGAGGTCCTGTAACGGTACGACCTCGTTGACCAGCCCTAGCCCGTAGGCCCGGGACGCCGGCATGTGGCGACCCGTGAGCAGGTACCCCATGGCGACCTTCAGGCCAATCTGCCGTGGCAGTCGGTGAACGCCTGCGGCACCGGCGATCAACCCGCGGCGGGGCTCCGGCAAGCCGAGTTCGGCGTGGTCGGCGGCGACGATGATGTCGCACGCCATGGCCAGTTCCAGGCCGCCGCCCAGCGCGAAACCGTTGACCCGGGCGATGACGGGTTTCGGGAAGTACCAACGTTCGGTCAACGACTTGGTCTCTGCGGCCTTGCGAGCCCACTCAGCGCGCTGTTCCGCCGTTGCCTCGCGTTCCCGGGCGCGGTGCTTGAGATCGGCTCCCGCACAGAAGGCGCGTCCCCCGGCACCGGTCACCACCGCGAGCCAGATCTCGTCGTTGCGCTCGACCTCGTCGAATCGTCGCGAGAGTTCCCATCGCAGATCAGGATTGAGCGAATTCATCGCTTCCGGACGGTTCAACGTGATGCGTGCTACGTGGCCGTCCACCTCGAACTCGGTAACGTGAAATCGCTCGGTGGTCATGCTTCTCTCCAGACGGGATGAACGAAGGCTACGCCATTTGTTTCAAGACCGTAGCCACCTAGGCACGGTGCGACCGCATGCTCGTGCGTGCTGCAAAGCGGTGCACGAGCCCGTTTTGGTGCGGTCGTAGATGCCGCCCGCTTACAACGTTGCAGATTGGTAACACGTTCGCGCTTGCGCTTGGCGACAGAAAATGCTAGGGGATAGTACCGCGTTGGTGGATCGAGAGGCTTCACCACCGCAGGTGACTCGCACGAGGCAACACGTAAACGGGGAGGAGAAAAATGCTCAACAAGATCGTTATCGCCGCGTCCGTCATCATCGCCATCGTCGAAGGGCTGGCGCCCGGGGTCGTACCGATGGCCATCCTGCCGCTGCTACTGGTCCTGCTGGGACTGGTCTACGGCGCTGTCGCTGTCGACGCCGAGGATCCAGTGGCGTACCTCGCAGTCGCCATTGCCATAGGCGCCGCGGGCGGGGCCGACGTGCTCGGGCACATCCATGCGGTCGGCAGCTACCTGGACGCCATCGTCGACCAGATCGCCGTCGTTCTGCTGAGCGGGGCCGTGACCATCATGGTCATGCGTGCCTGGAACCGGCTGAGCGCCGCGGACGACTCCGACTAGGCGTAACGTCCCGACGGCCGGGGTCGCTTAATCGGCCACGGCCGCCGGAGGGCATTTACATTTCTGACGCCCCTGAATCCGGGGCGGGGATTTCCTTGGTGCTCGGAATCGACGCACAGGAATACCCCAAGAGCTCGGGTCCGCGCTCTGACGATCGGGGGCACCCGTTCAGTCCGCCCTCAACGCCTCTTCGACCCGCGAGGCACGGACAGGATCCCACCACCAGGTGGCCGGGAATCCGCCGCTCAGCGCCAGCGTCTCCGGCTTGCCGAACTTGCTCCACAGGACCAAGCGCTGGCCCTCCACCGCGCGTACAGGGATGAAATAGAAGCCCCAGTACAGAACGCGGTCGAGCGCGCGGCTGGCGGCGAGTAGGGAACCCCGGTCGGTCGCGCTGAGCACCTGCGCCACGAGCGCATCCACGACCGGTGAAGCGAGACGAGCGAAGTTGGCGTTGCCGTGGCTATTCGACGCGTAGTAGGCCGCCACCTCCTGGTTCGGCGGCATCGCGGTTGCCAAGCTGCCGAATACCGCGTCGCCCTTGTTCTGCCGACGCATGTTGATGTATTGCGCGGCCTCCAGTACGCGGATGCGCGAGGCGATCCCGAGTCGTTCGAGACGCGCGATGTAGGGCAATAGTTCGCGCGCCGGGCCAGCGACCAGGAACTCGATCTCGAAGACTTCGCCCGCCTCGTTAACCAGCGCGCCGCCCGACGCCTGCGTCCACCCTGCCTCCGCCAAGATCGCTTGCGCTCGCAGAAGGGCTTGTCGCCCACGCAATCGCGCCGTGCCGCTCTCGGCGAACGGCGGCTCTGTGAACACGCGCTTCGGCAACTGTTCGCGAAACGGCGCAAGGAGCGAAAGCTCGTCGGCCGTCGGCAGCCCCCTAGCGTTGAGGAACGTGCCGTGAAAGAAACTCTCCGGCTTCTCGTACGTCCCGTAGTCGAGAACGTCGTTCATCCAGTCGAAGTCGAAGGCCAGGGTCAGCGCCTCGCGGACGCGGACATCCTTGAAGCGTGGCTTGGTCAGGTTGAACGCCAGCGCACGGATGATGCCCATGTATTCGTGGTAGTCGTGGATGCGCAACTCGAGCAGCCCCTGATCCCTGGCCGGGAGGTCGTAGCCCGTCGCCCATTGGGCCGCGTTGCCCTCGACGAATACGTCGATCAGTCCCTTGCGTAGCGCCTCGCGCTGCACCGTCGCGTCCCGGTACACCTCGTAGCGAATCACGTCCAGGTTGTGCTGCCCCTTGGCGAACCCCAAGTCCCGCGCCCAGTAGTCGTCGACGCGCTGGAACTCGATGAATTTGCCGAGTTCGAAACGGCCCACGCGATAGGGCCCGCTCGACAGGGGTGCCTCGATCGTCGTCGCGCTGTTGTCGAGGTCGCGCCAATAGTGCTCCGGCAGGATCGCCACCTTGCCGAGCGCCGTCACGGCGTTCAGGTTCATGGGCCACCGGTAGCGGAACAGGACGTCCCTGTCGCCCTGCACGACGACCTCCTCGATCGGCGCGAAGGCCGCCTTGACGCCGGGGAAAGCGTGATCCCGGATGTGTTCGAAGGTGAATTTCACATCGGTCGCAGTCACCGGGGCACCATCGTGCCAGCGCGCTTCGTCGTGCAGCAGCATGCGCACTTCGGTGACGTCGCCGTTGACCGCGATGCACTTCGCGAGGTTGCCGTAGAAGACGCCCACCTCGTCATCCGACGGGCGCATGAGCGAGTCGTAGGCGATCTGTTCGCCGATCACGGTGATGCCGGGCACCGACACGCCTTTGGCGATGAACGGGGTGAAGTTGTTGAAGCCGGCACCGACGGAGCGCACCAGCGTCCCGCCTTTCGGCGCATCCGGGTTGACGTATTCGAAGTGCGCGAAGCCGTGCGCGTACTTGAAGTCGCCGAAGTAGGAGACTCCGTGTCGGCATTCCGCATCGGCGAGATCCGCCGCTGCATCGAGGCCAAGCACCCAGGGAATGAGGAACGCCAGGCGGCCTTTAGGCATCGACCACCTCCAGATCCAGCGCCGCGCCCATGAGTGCCCGAGTGTATGGCGTCGCGGGACGGTCGAAAACGTCCTCCGCCTTGCCCTGTTCCACCACAACGCCGTCCTTCATGACGATGAGATCGTGGGCCAAGGCACGCACGACCTTGAGGTCGTGGCTGATGAACAGGTAGGCGAGCCCGTAGCGCTGCTGCAGCTCGCGTAGGAGATCGACCACCTGGGCCTGCACAGACATGTCGAGCGCCGACGTCGGCTCGTCGAGTACGATGAACTGCGGGCGCAACACGATGGCCCGCGCGATGGCGATGCGCTGGCGCTGGCCACCCGAGAACTCGTGCGGATAGCGGTCCCTGTCGGCCGGGTCGAGCCCGACATCGACCAGGGCCGCCTCGACACGCTTGGCACGCTCCGGATCAATGAGCTCCGGCTCGTGGACATTGAGACCCTGTTCGATGATCTGGGCCGCACTGCGCCTGGGCGACAGCGCACCGTAGGGATCCTGGAACACGATCTGCATGCGTCGCCGATAGGACTTCAATGCCTTGCCGTGCAAGACCTCGAGGGGTTCGCCATCGAAGCCGATGCGGCCCTCGCTCTTGACGAGCCGGAGCAAGGCCATCCCGAGCGTCGTCTTGCCCGAGCCCGACTCGCCCACCACCCCCAGGGTCTGTCCGGTCCGGATCGTCACTGAGACATCGTCCACCGCCGTGAGACGCCGTCTGCGCGCAAACCAGGCGCCGCCCAGACGGAAGCTCACACGCACATCGTCCGCGACGACCAGCGGCTTGGCGCCCGGTGCCCCCGGCACGGGATCGCCCTTCGGCTCGGCCGCGAGGAGATCGCGCGTGTAGCGGTGTCGCGGCATCGTGAACAACGTCTCGGTCGGTGCGGTCTCGACCAGCCGCCCCTGGCTCATGACGGCGATCCGATCCGCGACCTTGCGCACGATGCTCAAATCGTGGGTGATCAGCATCATCGCCATGTTCAGCCGCGTCTGCAGATCCTTGAGCAGCGCGAGAATCTGCGCCTGTATGGTCACGTCGAGCGCCGTCGTCGGTTCATCGGCGATCAAGAGGTCCGGCTGGTTGGCAAGAGCCATAGCGATCATCACCCGCTGCCGCTGACCGCCAGAGAGTTCGTGCGGGAACGCATCGAGGCGTTCGTGCGCATGCTGAAGCCCAACCATCCGAAGCAGTTCAAGGGTGCGCGCACGCACGGCTTCGCGGGACATGCGCTGGTGCACCACCAGGACCTCGCCCACTTGCCTCTCGATCGAATGCAGCGGATTGAGGGAGGTCATCGGCTCCTGGAAGATCATGCTTACCCGGTTGCCGCGCATCTCGAGGAGCCGCGCCTTCGCCGCACCGATCATCTCGACGCCGTCGAGAGTCACCGATCCTGTGGGGTGATGGGCTTGGGGCGGCAGAAGCTGCGGCACCGAAAGCGCCGTGACGGACTTGCCGGAGCCGGACTCGCCGACCAGCGCCAAGGTCTCTCCACGGTCGATGTGAAAGCCCACACCGTGGACCACCGTCTGGCCGTGGAACGCCACCGAGAGGTCCGAGACTGACAGGATCCGCTCGGTCACGCCGCCTCCGCTCCGGTCACGGAACGCCTGGGATCGAAGGCGTCCCGCACCGCCTCGCCGATGAAGATCAAGAGCGTCAGCATCACCAGCAGCGTGAAGAAGCCGGCCAGCCCCAGCCACGGCGCCTGCAGATTGGCCTTGCCCTGGGCCAGGAGTTCGCCGAGCGAGGGCGAGCCCGCCGGCAGGCCAAAGCCGAGGAAGTCGAGCGACGTCAGGAGCGTGATCGAGCCGGTCAGCAGGAACGGCACGAACGTCAGCGTCGCGACCATCGCGTTCGGCAGCACGTCCTGGCGCATGATCGCGAAGTTGGAGACGCCGAGGGCGCGCGAGGCGCGCACGTAGTCGAAGTTGCGCGTGCGCAGGAACTCGGCCCGGACGACGGCGACCAGCGCCATCCAACTGAACAGCACGAGCAGCGCCAGGAGCGCAAAGACGCTCGGTTGCACCAGGCTCGACAGGATGATCAGCAGGAACAGGACCGGCAACCCGGCCCAGATCTCCACCAGACGTTGGCCGACGAGGTCGATCCAGCCGCCGAAGAAACCTTGCACGGCACCCACGAGGACGCCGATCACCGAACTGATCGCCGTCAAAGCGATCCCGAACAGCACCGACAGGCGAAAGCCGTAGATGAGGCGCGCGAGCACGTCGCGGGACACGTCGTCCGTGCCCAGCCAATGGCGAGCCGACGGCCGCGCGGGTACGGGCTGGCCGATTTGCCAGTCGATGGTGTCGTAGCTGTAAGGGATAGGTGGCCAGACGGCCCACCCGTCGCCGGCCGCGATGAGCGCTTGCACCTCGGGGTCGCGGTAGTCGGCCTCTGAATCCAAGGCACCCCCGAAGGCCGTCTCCGGGTAGGTCACGAACACCGGCCAATGGATCCCCCCGTCGTATCCCAGCAATAAGGGCTTGTCGTTGGCGACAAGCTCGGCGAGAAACGAGACGATCAACAGGACGACAAACACCTTGAGCGACAGGTAGCCGCGACGATGGGCGCGGAAGTTCGCCCACCGCCTGCGCGTCAGGGGACTCAGCGCCATCAGGCCTCGCGGGTCTCGAAGTCGATGCGCGGATCGACCAGCGTGTAGGCGATGTCGCCCACCAGATGCAGCAGCAGGCCGACCAGCGTGAACATGTAGAGCGTGCCGAACATCACCGGGAAGTCGCGCGCCAAGGCGGCTTCGAAACCGAGTAGGCCCAAGCCCTCCAGCGAGAAGATCACCTCGATCAAGAGCGCGCCGGTAAAGAGCACGCCGATCAGAGCCGCCGGGAACCCCGCCACCACGATGAGCATGGCGTTCCGGAATACGTGCCCGTAGAGCACCCGGCGTTCGTCGAGACCCTTCGACCGGGCCGTAAGCACGAACTGCTTGCTGATCTCCTCCAGGAAGGAGTTCTTGGTGAGCATCGTCAGCGTCGCAAAGCCGCCGATGGTCAGCGACAGCACCGGTAACGCCAGGTGCCAGAAATAGTCGCCGACCTTGGCGGGCACGGAGAGTTCGTTGAAGTTCTCGGAGACGAGCCCCTTGAGCGGGAACAGGTCGAAGTACGTGCCGCCGGCGAACAGCACGATGAGAAAGACGGCGAACAGGAAGCCCGGCGTCGCGTAGCCGACGAAGATCGCCGCACTCGTCCAGACGTCGAACCGGCTGCCGTCGCGGACTGCTTTCGCCACACCCAAGGGGATTGCGATCAGGTACGTGAGCAACATGGACCAAAGCCCGAGCGAAATGGACACGGGGAAACGCTCGAACACGAGGCTCAACACCGGCCGGTTCTGGTAGTAGCTCTCGCCCAAGTCGAAGCGCAGGTAGTCCCAGATGAGCCGCAGATACCGTTCGTGCAGCGGGCGGTCGAAACCGAACTGCTTCTCCAATGCGGCGATCAGCTCCGGGTCGACGCCTTCGGCGCCTGGGAACTGCGTGGACATCGCGTCCACCGCAACCGGTTCGGCAACCGCCCCGGCGATGCGCACGGTGGCGCCGACCTGCTCGCCGGTCATCTGCGCCAGCATCTGGTCCACCGGCCCACCGGGCGCGAGCTGGACGATGAAGAAGTTGATGGTGATGATGCCGAACAGGGTCGGCACGATCAGGGCCAGGCGCTTGGCGACGTAGCGAAGCACGCCGGCGGCTCGATCGAGCTAGTCGAACAACCCCGAGGGCGAATCCTTGATGCCTGTGAAATCCGGGCCTTCGTCCCGCCAGCCGTTGAAGACCCGCTCGCCCATCAGCCGCGCGAACCGGGGCTCGTCCGCGTAGCGCTCGAAGACCTCCGGGTAGCGCGTGTCGCCACGGCGTTCCTGGGTCGACAGGTGGGGGCGACAGAAGTACGCGGCCAGGTTCATCCGTACTCCGGGCAGGTCGCGGCGCCAGCCGCCGTGCCACGAGTTGCCATGCCAGATGGCCGCGTCGCCGGGTTTCAGGTTCATCGTCACGGCACCACGCGGCGCGGTCCAGTCCAGCGCATCGATCTCACCGGGCTTGAGCCCTCTGGCGAGAACATCGACCATCGTGTCGCCGTTGACTGTCCAATTCTCGTGCGCCGACGGCTGCCGGTTTCGGCGGTGGCTGCCCGGGAACAACACGAGCGCTCCCAGCTCCTCCGAGTACGGCGTCAGCGCGTAGTTGCAGTTCGCCACCTGCGAGACCTCGGTCATGCCGACGCTGATGCCGTCGGCATGGACGCCCAGCGGCATCCCACCAGGGCCGCGGAAGTGACAACCCATAGACGACAGCACGCAGCTCTCGCCGAGCAGGTACGTGATCAGCGCCAGCGGCTTGGGCTCGAGGAGGATCTCCGGGAACACCGGATCATCGAAGATCAGGTAGTGCAGATAGTTCATCCCGTTGAAGTCTTCGGCCGTCGCGGTCTCGGGGTCGATCTTGGCGCCCTTGTTCGACTCGGCGCGACGCAGGATGGCGGCCTTGGCGCGCTTGATCTGGTCCTCGGCGAGCGCTCCCTCCACGACTGTGAAGCCCTGCACCTCGAGTTCCCGTAGATTGTCGTTGAGGCCCAACGCTTCGATCTCCGCCAAGACGCGTTCTCGGGCTGAGCCGTTGTCGCCACGCATCCGCCTGATGACCGGAGATACGCGCTCGCTGTCCGTCTGCTTCACTGTCTCTGTCCGCACGGATTCAACCTCTAGGTTTCAAGGGTGCCGGAGTGTCACGCGTCGCACGCACTGGGGCAAGCCCGGCGGAACCAGTGGCGGTGTGGAATCGTGACCGGTACGTCGATGCACGCCGGGACGCGGCTGGCTCTCTGTGACCTTGATCGCTGAACGGTGCTGGTCTGCCGTTCATTCTGTGTTCATGTGGATCGCGGCAGCATGCTCGGCGCACCGGCGGGTTCGAACAGGCGGAACGCGCGTGGCGTGACCACGTGGCGGGGGACGGGGCGGACGCCGCGCTGCTCGGGAACGCCGCGAAGTTCCTGGCGGAGATCGACCGCGAACTGGCGGCGACGCTGCTCGCGCGCGCCGCGCGTCTCGAGCCGGACAAGGCGGACTGGGAGTTCCGGCAAGGCCTGGTGCGGATGTCGTCCTCGATCGACGCGTACTGGGCCGGCCGCGGCGCGGGGCCCGCGGCGCCGGATCCGGTCGCCGCCGCCGCGGCGCTGGTGCATTTCGAGCGGGCCTACGAGTTGTCCCGGGACGACGAACCGCGTCCGGTGTATCTGGCCACGGCGATGCGGACGGCCTTCGAGGCGGGGAGGCACGGCTCCGCGCGCTCCTACGCGCTGGAGGCGCTCGGGAACGACGGTCCGCTGTGGGACGGCCAGGTGGCGCATTGGGCGCACATCGTGCTAGGCCGCATCGCGCTGGCCGACGGCGACGTCGCCGCCGCCGCCAAACACCTGGTCGCTGCAGGCGGAGTAGACACGACGTGGGCGGCCGCGCTCCGCACGTTCGAGCCGAGCATGGCGTTGGCGCTCGAGCTGCTCCTCGCGGGCGGCGCCCGCGATGCGGTGCTGACCTACTTCGACCTTTGCGCGGAGTTCTGGGATAGGGAGGAGCTGCGGGAGTGGCGTTCGGTGGTCGCGGCCGGTGGTCTGCCGGATTTCGGGAGCAACGTGTTTTCTGAGGGCGTAGTCGGTGGCGCCCAGCGTGCTCCTGTCTACTCCTTAGACTGCCGCTTAGCAGAGCTGACCGCGCGCTTTGAGGTACTTCGCGTCCTTGCGCGCGATCTCGAACGCGTTCTTGCCGCGCTTATTGAGCACCATGGGGTCCGCGCCGGCCGCGAGCAGCGCCTGGGCCGCGGCCACCTTGCCTTCGTACGTCGCACGATGCAGCGGTGTACGGCCCTTGCGGTCCTGGGTGTCGAGCTGTGCGCCATTCGCGGCGAGGATGCCGATCACCTCGGCGCGGTCATACTCGGCGGCGAGTTGCAGCGCGGTGCGATGGGCCTTATTGGCCGCATTCACCTCGGCACCGTTGCCCAGAAGCAGCCGAAGACATGCCGACGACCCCGCGCGAGCGGCCCAATGCAACGGTCTCATGCCGTAGTCGTCCGCCAGATTGGCACGAGCCGGGTGGCCGTCGACCAAGGTCGTCACGCGGGCGGCGTCGTCCAAGGCGCAAGCCGTGTAGATGTCGTACTCCGCGCCGTCGTCGATGAGGATGCGAGCGACTTCGCGTTTGCCTGCATCGGACCGGATGGGGTTGTCATCGCCCCACGGGCCGGGTGCGACGGCTTCGTGCAGGGACGTCGTGCCGCGTTCGCCGTTGCCCTTGATCTTGAGTTGGTGATGCACGCCGGCGCCGTATTCGATCAACACTTTGGCGAGTTCCGGGTAGCCACCCCAGGCGGCCCAGTACATCAACGACACGTTGTCGGGCCAGCCGGTGTGCGGCTTCTTGATCGATACCGGCGTGGCATCGGAGGCACCCGACTCGAAGACGGCGCGCAGCGTGTCCGTCGCGCCCGCCCACGCCGCTTCATGCAGAACCGTGTACTGCGTCGGGTCCGCGTCCAGCGGCACGCCCCGGTCGAGCAGGAACTTCACTGCGCCGCCGCAGCCGCGCATCCCCACGGCGACCTTGAGCAGGCGCACGCCAATTCGGTCGCAAACCGCCGGGTGGGCCGCCACGATCGCTTCCAGGCGCGCAGCATCCGAAACGCCGTCCCAACGCTTCGCCGCTTTGCCGAGCGCCGCGTTGATCAGGTCCGCCTCGGAGTCGGCGAGCGCCAGCGCACCTTCGCCGCGCGAAAACCAATTGCCCTGGAACAAGCCGATGGCCGGTGTCATCTCCACGATGCATGAGCCTCGATCCGCGGAACTCGCGAGTCTAAGCCATACCTACCGATGTCGAGCGGCAGTCCGGTACTGACCCGACCAACGCGTCACGATCCGCAACATAGAAGCTACGATGTCGGGCGAAACACCTCGTCGAGTGTCGCCGCGTCCAGCACGTTGTCGGCCCAAGTCGCCAAATCGGCCTCGGGCGCCTGCCTAAGCCGTTCGGCCGTGCCGGGCGACAGTTGGCCGAAACGCTTCCGCAGCTGTCGCTCGAGCACCGCGCGCCCACCTTCGACGCGACCCTTCTCGATTCCTTGCTCGATGCCTCGCTCGATGCCTTCCGCTCGGGCCCTCTGAATGAATCCTGTCACGATGCTGCTCTCCTCGGGTTGCTCCCGCCGGTAGCGGCGCATTTCATTGTCCGTCAGCCCGGCGTAGATGTCGATGAAATCCAAATACTTCTCCCGTTTGGCACCGTCGGTCTCCAGCGTCAGCAGGCCGCGCACCGCGTGCGCGTAGACGTCGACCCGGTCGCGCCCGGCGCCGTCCATGTTCGGGAGGTTGACGCGCGCCACCACGTTGTCGCTGGCCAGCCAGCGCTCCGCCGGCTTCTCGGCCAGCTTGCAGGCGAGGTACTCGAAGCGGAGGTAGGTGTGCCGTTCCGTGCCGGGGACCAGGGATTCCGGTGCCCGGCGGGCGGTGCGCAGAAGCACCACCACAGGCACGACCCGGTCGGTGTCCATCATCTCGGCGAGGTGCAGGCAGTAGTGCGCCAGCCGGCGCGGCGAGAACCGGCGCCAGTCCGACGCCTCCTCGAGCGCGAACACGACCGGCTCGCGGCGGCCGTCGGCCCACTCCACCAAAAGCGGCGCATCGAGTTCGCGGTAGCGGTCGCCGAGCCGCTCCTTGAGCTGCTCCTGGCGCACAGGCGTGATGCGCACGTCGTCCTCCGGGGCCGGCGCCTCGGCGGGAGCGAAGAATGCCAGCGCGTCGCGCGGGTAGTCGACGATCAGGTTCTTCAAGTACTGGTCGTGGCTGGGGGCGTCGGCCATGTGGTGCGTCCGGCATGAGTTCCCGTGCACACGATGGCGGGTTTCCGCCACAGGGGCTAGGGACGATGGCTGAAACTCCCGTAGGAGATTCGCCCCGCCGGGTGTAGGACGGTTTGCGCGAGAGTCCCGAGCTCCGGATTCCCTAACTCCGTCTCCACAGAACCTTGGTAGACGACCAACTACCCCAGGCCTGCGGGAGTTACGGGAGTGGAATCTCCCCGGTATCGAAGGGTATAGGCCAGCCGCGCTGGACGGCCGGACGCTTGGCGATCTCCCTGAACCAGCGTTCGAGATTCGGGTAGTCCGCCCAGTCGATGCGGTGCCACGGCCATCGCGAGATCCACGGCCAGGTGGCGATGTCGGCGATGGAATAGTCGCCGGCCAGGAAGTCGCGGTCCGCCAAGCGGCGATCAAGGACGCCGTAGAGGCGTTTGGCTTCCGCAGCGTAGCGCTGCTCCGCGTAGTCCGACTTGCCTGCGTTGAAGTGCAGGAAGTGGTTCGCCTGGCCGAGCATCGGGCCGACGCCACCCATCTGCAACATCAGCCACTCCATGGTCGTCCAGCGGTCGCTGCCGCCCAAGTGCCCGGTCTTGTCCGCCAGGTAGAGGAGGATCGCGCCGGACTCCATCAGCGAGCGCCCGTCGTCGACGATGGCGGGGATCTTGTTGTTCGGGCTGATTGCAAGAAACTCGGCGGCAAACTGCTCGTCCTTGCCGATGTTGACGGCGTGGACGCGGTAGTCCAAGCCAAGTTCCTCGAGGGCGATGGAGATCTTGCGGCCGTTGGGGGTCGGCCAGGTGTAGAGGTCGATCATGGCAGCACCAGTGCCGCCTCGGACTCGTCGTCATCGATCAACTCGAGATCCTCCAAGAGCGGCTCGTCGGGGTCCTCCTCGGCGGCTTCGTCTTCCGGAGGGTCGGGCGCCAAGTCGGCCACGGTCTTGTCCATCTGTTCAGCGATGTACGACGACATCTCGAAGGTGCCCGACACGCGGTCCGACACCGCGACGTAGTCGTCGTCCGCTTCGAGATGGAAGATGCGCAGCGTCTGGGTGCCGCTTTCGTCGGTCAATGCAAAGGTCATCTTCGGTGCTTCGGGCAACGCCAAGTCGCTGACGCCAATGACGGAGAGCCCGCTGAAGCGGCCGGCGAAGGTCTCGGCCTTGCCCTGATCGAGTTCCGCACCGTCGCCCGACGCCCATACCCCGTCGTCCGCCTTGGTCAACGCGAACCCTTCAACGCGCTCGACGCCAGTCAAGGCGCCATCCGGGCGCAGCAGCGACTTGTCGAGCCAGTCCGACTCCGCAACACCTGCTTCGTAGTTCGAGAAGGTGATCGCAAAGATGTCGTCGTCGTCGGCATGGCGTGCATGGGCCTTGCGGTAGCCCGGCGACGTGCCGAGATAGAACTCCGCCAGCGTCTCTTCGCCCGTCTTCAACGTGACGTGACGCTGATGGTTGTCCTCGGTGACCTCGAACCGCTCCGCCGTGGAGGCCTTGCTGGCCACCGGCCAACCGCCCGACGTATCGCTCAGTTTTTCGAGGACGCGCTCCACCTTCGACCCGTCCGCCGGCAAGCCCGCGGGCAACTGCCACGCATCACCGGCCTTCGTCAGGTCCACCGTGCCCTCGTCGTTGGAGACTGACAAGGCATCGATGGTCCCGATGTCGAAACTCAAGAACGGCTCCGGCTCCGCCACGGCACCGCTGCGGGCGGCCAACAGCACGCCGATCAGCACGACCTGCACGGCGAGCGCGAAACCGAGCGTGGTCTTGTTGAAAACCCTCGTGTCGTTCATGACGAATCCCTCAAGTGCGCGGCGTAGGCGCGCTCCTTACCGATCCGGCGCCGCCAACTGATCACGAACACGACGGCGAGGCCGGCCAACGCCAGCGCGTAGTTCACGTACTCCCAAACGCGTTGCTGCTCTTCGGACATCGGGTCGAGCGTCCGGTTGAAATGGCCGCGACCGCGGATGCCGAGCAGCGATTGGTCCTCGACGGCCCAGTCGACGATGTTGGCCATGAGTTCCAACGAGCCGGTGTAGATGGTGCCGTCGGCGGAGCCGACCATGCGAACCGTTTGGTCCGCTACGAAGGACGCCGAGCCCAAGACGATCAGCCGCGCCGACTCCGGCGACCTGTCGATCACCGCGGTCACGGTGCCGAGCGTATCGGGGTCTTCCTCCTCTTCCGCCGCCTCGTCCACGGAGAGGGTCTCGTCCGCTTCATCGCCGTCCTCGCCCATTAGGTCTTCCACCGGAAGCGCATCCTCGAGAAACGGCGACTCGTCGAAGAAGGACTCGAAACGTCCTTCCAGCATCACCCCGAGGGTGTTGGCCTGTTGCTCACCTTCGGGCAGGTACGCCACGCCGCCCTCGGCACCGAGGGTCGGCATGATGTCCGTCGACGCGGATCGCCAACTCCCGGTCGAACTCTGAAGCAGCGTGGTCACGGTGCGGTTCGTGTTGGCTTCGGTGTCCACGTCCACCGGGGATACCCAAGCCATGGTGAGCTGGCGGGACGCCGACGTGAACGGCACGTCCTGGTTCAAGCCGTCGCCGCGCACGTCGACGAAGTACGGGTAGTCGAGCATGCGCACGTCCTGGAACCGGAAACCGGCGACTTCGCGCGTCACCGGCAACGGAAACGCGGCGTTCTGCGGGTCCTTGACGAGCGACTCGTCGACAGTGACGCCGTGGTGCAGAAGCCACTCCGCCAACCCCGACCGGATCGGCATCGCCGACAAGGCCTGCGGCGTCAGCGTGGCCCGGTAGCTGCCGGCGGCAACCACCACGGTTCCACCGCGCATCAGGAACTGGTCGATGGCGAAAACCGCCTTCTCCGACAGGCTGGTCGGATCCACAACCATCAGGACGTCGGCCGCGCTCGGTGGGTCGCCGTCGTCGAGCGTTGCCGTGTCCACATCGAAGTCGGCGGAGAGGACGTCGCGCAATCCCTGGAACTCGTTGCCCTGGGGCTGCTGCATGCCCGGCATCTGCTGCTGCATGTACGGGGGGATGCCCTGGGGCGCCGACAACGCCACGTTCTTCAGGAGGCCGGTGGCGAAGCGCTTCAGGCCTTCCTCGATGCCGCGCCGCAAGCCGTCCTGGTCAAGCGCTTCGGGCAAAGGCATCTGGACGACGATGTCGCCGTCCGACGCCGTCAGATAGAAGTAGAAGGTACTCAAGTCGAACAAGCTCGCCGCCATGGGCCGGAACCCGTAGTCGGCGGCGATCTGCCGCGCCACCTCGCCGTCTCCGGCGTCCGGGTCGACGATCTCCCAGGTCAGGAGCCCGGCCGACTCCGCGGCCAGACCGTCGAGCGCGGCCTCAAGCTCGGGGCGCAGACTGCGCAAAGCCTCCGGCAGCCGGTCGTCTGCGGAGATGTAGCCGGTGAACTTCACCGACTCCGTCATGCTCTCGAAGACGCTGCCGCCGCCCTGGAAGCCGTAGAGGACCTTCTTGATCCCGCGCGTGATGTCGTACTCCGGGTTCTTCAGTTGGACGTCGAGATCGGCCTCGCCGCGCACCTTGACCTCGATCAGGTCGCGAAAGCCCAGAACCTCGTATTCGTCGCCGTATTGCACCAGCACGTCGAAGTAGGAGTTCACCAGGCTTGCCTGGTAGCGGTCGGCGACCTGGAACGGCACCGGGCGGATGCCGTACTTGGTGTTCGCCTCGTCCTCCCGCTCCGGGTCGTCCGCCGGATCGAGGAGTTCCAGCCGGACACGGCCATCCCCGGCGACTTCGTACTCGGTCAGGAGGTTCTGGATCTGCGGCACCAAGGGGGCGAGCAGCGGGTGCGTCTTGGCGCTGAAGTAGCCGCGCAGCAGCAGCGGCTCCTGCAGCTGGCGGAGGTAGCTCCGGGTAGCCTCGGAGATCGAGTACTGATTGCCCTCGGTCATGTCCCAGCGCAGGAACCCGACCGAACTGAGCCAGAGGTTCGCAACCAGGACGTTGGCGGCGAGGAGCCCCAGCACCAATCGCCGCTCGCCGTGGCGCCGCTTGTTGCCGTCGGCAGCCCAGCCGTGTGCATCCACGGCGTAGACGTTCAAAGCGAGGAACACCGCCATCACCGAGGCGTAGAAGTAGAGGTCGCGCAGATCCAGCACGCCGCGCGTGATGGACTCGAACCGCGACCCGGCGCCGACGCCGCGCAGCACGTCGGCCACTTGGTTGCTGACCAATTCCGTCAGGAACGGGCTACCCGCGAGATAGAAGACGCCACACCCGAACACGGCCAGGATCAGCGCGACGATCTGGTTCTCGGTGCGCGCGGAGAGCCACAGACCGATGCTGAGATATGCCGCGCCGAGCAACGCGGCCGCCACGTAACCAGCGACCACCGGGCCCCAGTCCAGATCGCCGAGCATCGCGACCGTGACCGGCAGTGGCAGCGTCAGCACGAGCGCGACCAAGAGCAGCGTCCAGCACGCCAGGAACTTGCCGACCACGAACTCGACAGCGTTCGCCGGCACGGTGACGACGAGTTCCAGGGTGCCGGTGCGACGCTCGTCGCTCCACATCCGCATCGTGAGGGCGGAAGCTAGGAAGATCAGCAGAATCGGCAGCGACTCGAACATCGGCCGCACGTCGGAGATGTTGCGGGCGAAGAAGGCCTCGCCCCAGAAGAACACGAACAGGGTCGCACCCAGGAACGCCGCGAGGAACAGGTAGGCGATGGGCGAGGAGAAAACGAGGCCGAGCTCCTTGCCCGCGATACGCCAAACGACCGCGGGCCTCATTCCTCACCTCCCGCGCGCCCAGCTGACGTCACTTCGCGAAACACCGTCTCCAGGTCCCGCTTTTCCGGTGCAAGGCTGTGCACCGCGACACCGCCCCCGACCAGCCGCTCCGCCAATGCCGCGACATGGCTCTCGTCCGGAGCGCCGTCAAAGGTCACGGCGAAGCCGTCGCCGCTCGCCGACGCAGTCGCGAAACCGTCGATGGCCGACTGGACCTTCTCGAGGGACGCGTCGGTCGCCAAGTTCACCCGTGCGCTTTCCTTGAGCGCGCTCAGTCGCTCATCGAGCGCCAACTCTCCAGCGCGCAGGATCATGACGCGGTCACACACCGCGTCGACCTCCTGCATGATGTGCGTCGATAGGATCACGGTCGCTTCCCCAGCGAGCCGCACGATCAACTCCCGCATGTGGTGGGTTTGCGACGGATCCAGACCGTTGGTCGGTTCGTCGAGGATCAACAGCGCCGGCTTGTGCACGATCGCCTGAGCCACGCCCACGCGTTGCTGGTAGCCGCGCGACAACGTGCCGATAGGGTCGAGCGCCCGATCGGTGAGTTCCGTTGCCGCGAGCACTTCGCGCAGCGCCAAGGGACGGTTGTCAACGCCACGCAAGCCGGCCACGTAGTCGAGGTAGCCGACCACCGTCATCTCCGGATACACCGGGCAGTTCTCCGGCAGGTAGCCGAGCCGCTGCTGGACCGCCTGGGCGGCATCGACCACGTCCAGGTCGTCGACCTGAACGCGACCGGCACTGGGCTCCAGGTAGCCGGTCAGCATCTTCATGATCGTGGTCTTGCCGGCACCGTTGTGTCCGAGCAAGCCGACGATCTCGCCCTTGCCGATGGTGAAGCTGACGTCGTTCACCGCCAGCGTGTCACCGTATCGGCGCGTCAGTCCTTCGGCGTCGATCACCGATCACCTCCGTCGTGTTAATCGAATCCGTCTCGGATGCCTACGGCGCCGGTCCTCCCGAGCAAATGGCGCTCTCCCGAGCCCGGCGCGGGCGGTAAGATACAAAGCTGAAAAGCGACTTTCCACCCCTCCCGCGCGGCTTCGACAACCCGCAATTTGACCAGTGCAGACGACGAAGATTCCCGGCCCGGCCGGACTGCTCGAAGCGAGGTACGCGCCCGGTGACCGGGACGCCTGGGCCATCCTCTGCCATCCGCACCCTCTCCACGGCGGCAGCATGGACGACGCGGTACTCGACGTCGCTGATACGCGCTTCCGAGCGGCCGGAGGTGGCACGGTCGCTTTCAATTTTCGCGGCGTCGGAGCAAGCGAGGGGCGCCACGACGGCGGGGCGGGCGAGGTGGACGACGTCCTTGCCGTGGCGGACTGGCTCGAGAAGCACTACACCGTGGGCGCCCCGACGCTGATCGGCTATTCGTTCGGCTCTTCGGTGGCCTGGCGCGCGCTGCAAACGCTGCCAAGGCACACGTCGGCGATCCTCATCGCCCCGCCGTTCGGCGGTATGGCCTACCCGCCCATCGACGGCATCGCGGGCGCCGTCATCGTTGGCGACCAAGACCCGTTCGTCGACGCCGAAGTCTTCCGGTCTTGGCTCGCCGGACAGGCGGGCATGCGGCACATCGCCATCCCCGACGCAGACCACTTCCTTGCCCACGAGCACGAAGCCCTCGTCACCGCCCTGGACGAAGCTATTTCGCTCCTGTAACGATCTCGAAAGCGCTTGACATAACTAGTGCGCTCCCCCCTAATGCGCTTTTGAGAGAAATGCCGTTGCAGGTTCGGGGGACCCTGCTGCGGCGGTTCAACAGTCCCTGGACATCAGTAGAGGTAACTCAATGCCAGACCGACGCCACCTACTCGCCCTGCTCGCAGGCCTGCTTGCGTGCTGCTGCCTGAGTCTCAGCGCCGCCGAGTCAGACGACGCTGACGACGATGAGATGGAAGAGGAAGAGGAAGAAAGAGGCGACGTCGAAGAGATGATCGTGACCGGATCGCACATCCGGCGCGACAACTTCGACCTGCCCTCGCCGATGGACGTCATCGGCGAACTCGACATCCGCTTGTCCGGCACGCCAGACATCGGCGATGTGATTTTCGACCAGACCTACCAGATCGGCGTCAACGCCAACACCAATACGTCCGAGATCGGCGGTGCGGACGACCAGGGAACCGGCGAAGGCTGGAACCAGAGCGTCAATCGCCCGGATGGACCGCAGGGCGGCGAGACCTACGCCAACCTGCGCGGTGTCGGGACGCGCGCCACCATGACATTGATGGACGGTCACCGCGTTGCGACCAACGTCAATGGCTACGGGCCCAATACACGCCGTGCCGGGGCCGATTTGGGCAACATGTACCCCAACATCGCCATCCAACGCATCGACAACATTCTCGACGGTGCGTCCGCCCTCTACGGTGCCGAAGCGGTGTCAGGCGTGGTGAACATCATTCCGCGCAAGTCCTTCGAAGGCCTGATGGTCAACTACGAGTTCCAGCAGCCCATCGAAGACGGCTCGCCGTACCGCAGCATCGGCATGCTCGCCGGTGCCCAGGGTGACCGCACCAGCGCCATCTTCGCGCTGGAGATCCGCGACGCGGACAGCATGCCGTTCACTGCGCGCCCGGATTACATCCAAAACTCCGCCGGCTGGACCGGCCAGTTGCTGCCCACCTACGGCGAACGCGGCAACGGCCTGCCGGGCGACTGGCGCGTCCCGTTGCGCAACACGGACGGCGAACTGTACCTCCCGGACCAAACGAACCCCTTCTGGTACGAGGCCAATGCCCAGCACTCCACGGCCTTGGGCGCGGACATCCACGAGGTCTACAACAACATCAACATGCTGAACCATGAGAATCGACCCAGCCTGCTCGACAAGAGCGGCGAACTCATTCCCTACGGCGCACCTTGGTCGTCGAGTTGGCGGTTCCCGCAGTATCCGCGCGATTTCTCGGACAACACCGGGAGCTTCCGCACGCTGCACCTCGAAGACCCGGGCTGCAACAACGACTTCGGCGCTGGCCACAACCAACTCGGCCGGGCTCCGGACCTCAACACGTTGAATCCCAACGATGGCGGCTGGCCGCGGCCGCATCCCTACACGCTGAGGACCCTCGGCCAGAACGACACCGTCCATAACGGCAACTTCCTGAACGGCTTCCGCACCGGCCCGTGGCGCGGCCAGGAGTACCGCACCCGCGGCACGGAGACCAACCAGGCCTTCGGCAGCGACTGCCGCTACACCATCACGGACATCACCGACATCCGTGAGCGTCGCGACCAGGAACAGGGCATGGCGTACTTCGAGCACGAGATCAACGACTACGTCACCGTGCGTGGCGAGGCGGTGTTCTCGCGACTCGACTACTCGACCCGCACGTTCGCCCCGTCAATCGACGAGTGGCCCAATGGCGTGCGCCGCTACGACCATACGCAGCCGATCGCCATCGGCAGCCTGCCCGGCAACCCGTACCGCGCCTACGCCGACGACTCCAACGTCTGCGACGTGCTCGCCGACCGCATCGCCGCCTGCGACGACTACCTGCCCGCGCACGAGCGCGACGCCCGCGACACCCAGGCGGCCGAGGACTGGGGCTACGTCCTGACCGGCCCCATCCTGGTTTCGCACGGCAACCTGGACTGGGAAGACGTGGACGGCGATGGTCGCTACGACTATCTCCAAGAGCCCGGCGAGTGGCTGCTCTTCGCCCAGGACCTCAACGGCGACGGACTCCCGGACCGGGACTTCAACGGCGACGGCATCGCCGACGAGGGCGAACTCGCCGACCGCTCGGGCCAGTTGAACCCGCTGCACCGCGTCGTGCTGCTCTCGTTGACCCAGGACCGGGACGGCGACGGCATACCCGACCGTTTCGACCCCGACATGGACGGCATCGACAGCGACGGGGACGGCGTGCTCGATACGTTCACAAGCGGCGGCATCCGTCTCTTCGACGACGTGTTAATGGGCGACAGCGGCGTCGGGATCCACGGCTACATCGGCGCATTCCCCAAACAACCGTACGTCCACGAGTCGTACCCGTGGCTGAATCCGGACATGTCGCTCAACGACCGTCGGTTGCATGAGAACCTGCGCCTGCGCCTCGGCACGACGGTGAACATTCCCGATACCGACTGGCTCGTGGACGCCGACTGGATCTGGAACAACAGCCGGCGCGAGTGGGTGTCTCTCGATCCGGCCTGGCCGTTGACCGTGGACAGCCTGCGCTGCCAAGGCGGCCCGAACGGCGATTCCTGCTGGAACCCGTTCTCCACGGCGTGGCTGTCCCAAGACCCCGCGACCGGCCTCGTCCTGCCCGCCGAGCACCAAGCCTGGCGCAGCAAGGACGATCCGGCCTGGAACACGTCCACCGAGACGCGCAATGCGGGCTTAAGCCCTCGCCACGTCCAGCGCGACATCGGGATGGTGATGCTGGACCTCAACCTGTCCAACAGCCGGTTGTTCGATCTCTGGTACAACGAGACCCCGGTCGGCATCGCGGTGGGCATCCACATGCGTACCGAGGACGAGGAGTTTCGGCCTGACCAGTTAGGCGCGGCCGGTATCTCGTCGGACCGCGTCGACTTCCAAGGAACGTCGGAGGAGGTCAATGCGGCATTCGCCGAAGTCCGTGTGATCCCCATCTCCAGCGAGACCTTCGGCCAGATGGAGGTTCAGGCCGCAGTGCGCTACACGGAGTTCGACATCAACGCGTCCTTCGCCTCGGTGGGACAAACCGCAGGCTACGACGTGACGATTCCGAAGCTCGCCATTCGCTACCAGCCCAACGATTGGCTGGCCATGCGCGGCAGCATCACGGAAGGATTCGTACCGCCCGGAAGCTACCAGTTGTTCGCATCGGCACCCGGCGACGTCAGCTACGAGACCGAGTCCGACTACATCTGCGACGCCATGCCCGAACTCGCGATGTGCGAGGGAAGCCTGGGCCAGAGCGGCGGGATCCCGGGCGTAGCCGTGCGCGAGAACGCCTCCAACCGCGGACTGAGGGCGGAAGTCTCCGACCTGTGGAACGCCGGGTTCTCGCTGCTGCTCCTCGACGGCGCCTTCGTGTTCGATGCCGACTACACGAACGTGGTTTTCAACGGCCGCGTGGAACGCATGGGTGCCGGAGTGATCCTGGGCCAGAACGCAGGTCCGTTCCAGATCTACGCCGCGCAGCAATGCCCGGGGACGCTGCTCGACTACGACAACGTGGACGAGTTGAACATGTCGGTGGAATCCTTCCTGGCGCAGACTTCAGCCAGCGAGCTGCAGTGTCGGGCGCAAGCAGCGGCGTCCTATATCGCGGAACAGGAGCAGGGCCTAGGCGGCGCGACCATCGCCCGAGCTCCCAATGGGCGCCTAGCAGGCGTCGATGAAGGCTGGCTGAACCAAGGCGAGTCGCGGGTGCGCTCGGTCGTCTACAACATGCGCTACCGCTTCGACGCCGGTCAGATCCCGGTGTTCGATCTCGACGACGGCCTCGGCAGCTTCGAGTTCCGCGTCTCGGCAACGCAGATCCTCGAGATGAGCCTGCAACGGTACGCCATAGGGAGCGGCCACCAGTTCGCCGGTATCCGTGTCGACGGCCTCGGCAACCGCAACAGCGCGGCCTTCTGGCGTCCCTACAACGCGCTGTTCTCGCCGCTGCCGCCGACGCCGAAGTGGCGTGTGAACGCGTCCCTGCGCTGGTTCCGGGACAACCATACCGCGCACTTCGGAGTGCGCTACCACCAGGCGATCACCGACGTGATCGCGTCCTGGGACGAGATCGTGGACCGCTACGGACCCCCGCATTCGGACGGCAACCCGTACCTGAGCCACGACCACGGCATGGACACGTCGTCCTGGAACGAGAACGACGCCTGCACGGACCAGGACCGCAACCCGTACTGCCGCATCGAGAGCCGCGCCTACTGGGACTTGAGCTACACCTACCGACAGCCTGACATCATGGGCTTCGGCTACGTGGCCGCCAATGTCGCGATTCGGAACATCTTCAATTCCAATCCGAATCCGTTCCCGTCCGGCGTCGGCTACGAGAGCTACCTCGACAGCATCATGGGTCGTCAGCTCTACCTGCGCATGACCGTCGGCTTCTAAGCGGGTCTAGCGGTGGAAGCAGCCTTCAAGCTGCTTCCACCGCAATTCGTCGGCACCGTAGTGGTCGGTTGACCACTGCGGACCGGCGGAGCATTCTCATCAAGACCGATGAACACCGCCACGTCCATCTCCAACCGCTTGGGTCTCGGACTCCTGATCGCCGCCTCGGCTAGCATCCCCGCGTGGGGTCAAACCGGATGCGAGGACGTCCCCGAGGCCCGTCGCGCACAGTGCGAGAAGGTGATGGACTGCATGGCCATCGAGGACGCCGACGTGCGTCGCGCCTGCATCAACGCCGCGCAACGGGAGGAGGCACAAGAGTCGGCCCTTGAGACCGTTCAGCCGGAGCGCGTGCAGCAACCCGCTCGGGAGGTTTCCGAGGCGCCTGCCGTAGTGGAGCAACGAGTCGTTCGTCCCGAGCCGGCAGCAGAGTCGAAGCGACCCCCGACGCTCGAAGAGCAGACGGTCGTGACCCGACGGCCTGCGCGCCCGACGACGCCCGGCGCCGGAGAGCCGGAAGTCGAGCCCTTGCGCGAACCGCCGGACCGCTTCACCGGCGAAGTCACGCGCATCCACCAGTCCGTACTCGACCGCCAGGTCATCGCGCTGGACAACAGCTACGTATTCGTGAGCGACCAAGCGGCCCAGGCGCGCTTGAAGGTGGGCCAGTCGGTCGAGGCGGTGAAGGCGAGATCACGCATCCGATCCAGTCGAACGTGGCGGATCACCGGCCCGTCACGCCGTCCCATCGACGCGTTTCGCGCCCGTTGCGAGCGAGACGACATCGGTAGCGACGACCGCCGCAGATGCGAACGGATGCTCGACCGCTAACGCGCCGAAGTTCTTTGGGACACGCAATGCTCGGCCGACGGCTTGCGGCGTTGTTCCTATTCGCCGTAGTTAGCGGCTGCATGGACGATCCATCTATGCGGCTGCCAGAAGTTCCCGGCGGTGCCCCCGATCTGACCGCGGCTCTGCAGACACTACACGATGCGGCGGCCGCCAAGCCCGACGACCCCGAGCATCGGGGCCGGCTCGCCATGGCATACGATGTCAACGGCTTCGAGCCACGCGCCATCACGGTCTACGGTCAGGCGGCCGTTCTCGAACCCGACGAGTTCAACTGGCCCTACTTCCGCGCCTTGCTGCAGGCGCGCGTCGACACCGACTACGAGGGTGCACTGGCTTCGCTTGACGCCGCCTTCGCCATCGATGACGGGTACGTACCCGCTTGGCTCTCGCGCGGCGAGTGGCTGCGGGTGCTGGGGCGACTCGAAGAAGCGCGAGCGGCGTACGAACGCGCCGCCGACCTGGATGCTGGTGCGCCAGCCACCGTCGGTTTGGCACGGCTGCTTCTTGACGACAACCGCTTCGACGAGGCCGCCGCCCTCCTCGAGCCGCTCAACGCCCGATCACCCGATCCGCGAATCGACGCTCAGCTCGCCCGGGCCTATCGGGGTCTCGGCCGCGAGGACGATGCCCGCATCGCCGCCGCTCGAGCTGGCACCACCACGTCGGCCATGCAGTGGCTCGACCCGCGCCTGTCACAGCGCGCCCCCTACATCGCCGGATTCAGAAACCGCCTGCTGCACGCCCAGAACGTGATCCAGGCCGGTCGCCCCCGCGATGGGTTGGCGGTTGCCGAGGAGTTGATCGCAGAACGACCGGCGGATGTCGATGCAATCAACACCTTGGTCTGGGCGAATGCGGCCCTCCAGCGGTTCGACGCGGTCCAGTCCATCCTCCGCGATGCACTCGCGGACCATCCCGAGGAGCCGCGGCTGCACCAGATGATGGCGAATGCGTACCTCCACCGGGGCGATGTCGACAACGGCCGACGGCACCTGGAGAGGATCATCGCGTTCGCGCCCGAGAACGCTCGGGCGCTAGAGGAACTCGGCTGGCTGGTCGCGCGGCAAGGGGAGACCGAGCAGGGCATCGCGCTCCTGGAGAGGGCCCTTGAGAGCGGTGCGCGGGAGCCCAAGCAGGTGCTGTACCGACTGGGCCTGCTCGACGGTGCTGCGGGGCGTTGGCAACAGGCGGCCGAACGCTTCCGGGATGCCGGTCGCGTCGACGCGGCATTCACCATGGCGTTCGTCCACCTCGGCAGATGCCTAGCCGAAGCCGGCGACTTCGATTCCGCGCGCGCGGCGTTGGATTGGGCCGACCGCCTTGGCACGCATTCCGAGCATCGCGCTTCGGCACGCCGCCGCTTGGCAGAGCTGCAAGAAGGTCTGCCTTGAGCGGCGCCGACCGCAGGCTCCTGAGCGGCCTACTGCCTTGGCTGGCTCTCGGGTGCGGGCCGACGCAAACCGACGGGTCGCAAGCGTGGTTCCTGGAAGAGTCCCGCGCCCGGGGCATCGACTACCGCCACGTCTCCGGTTTCGCGGGACGCTTCCTGATCCCGGAGATCACAGGCAGCGGTGCCGCGCTCGCGGACCTCGACGGGGACGGCGACCTCGATGCGTACATCGTGCAGAGCGGCAGCGTCACGTCGCCTTCCGACCTCTCCGATCGCGTCTACTTGAACATGGGCGATGGGCGGTTCGAGGCGGGCGCCGCACCGCCTGGCGCGACCGGCTACGGCATGGGAGTGGCCGCTGGGGACTACGACAACGACGGCGACGTTGATCTCTACGTGACGAATGTCGGGGAGAACCTCTTGCTGCGCAACGACGGCAGCGGTGGCTTCACGAACGTTGCATCGGCCGCCGGGGTCGCAAGTCCGGCCTGGGGAACGTCGGCGGCATTTCTGGACCTCGACCTGGACGGCGATCTCGATCTTTTCGTCGCCAACTACATCCAGTGGCGCGTCGAGGCGGAACTGGCGTGCTACATGGCCGGCGTCCTGACCTACTGCCCACCCCTGAACTACAACGCGCCCGCCCCCGATCAGCTATTCCGGAACAACGGTGATGGCACGTTCGCAGACGTGAGCCGCCACGCCGGCATGCACCTCGCCTTCGGCAACGGCTTCGGCGTGGTCGGTGCCGACTACAACGGTGACGGATTAACCGACGTCTTCGTCGCCAACGACATGATGGTCAACCAGCTCTGGCTCAACCAAGGCGACCTGCGCTTCGGCGAGTCGGCCATGGAATGGGGCTGCGGCGTCGACGCCTCCGGCGCCGCCAAGGCGGGCATGGGCGTGGCTGCCGCGGACGTCGACGACGACGCCGACATGGACATCCTCGTCGTCAACCTCGAGGGCCAGACGGACTCGCTCTACCGCAACTCCGGCCGCTGGTTCGAGGACGCGACCGCCGAGGTCGGGCTCAACGTCGTCAGCCGCCGCTACACGCGTTTCGGCGTCGTCCTTGCCGACTTCGACAACGACGGACGCCTGGACCTCTACCAGGCCAACGGTGCCATCGCCCCCGTACCCGGGCAATCAGGCGACTATTTCGCGGAGCCGAACGTGCTATACCGCGGCGGGGAAGGAGGCGTGTTCGATCTCGCCACTCCTGAGGGTGGCACTGCCGAGCCGCTAGTACACACGAGCCGCGGTCTGGCCGTCGGCGACGTGGACGACGACGGCGGACTGGATCTGCTCGCCATCAACCGCGACGCGCCTCCATACCTGCTGATGAACAACGTGCCAGGACGTGGCAACTGGATCCGGTTCCGCGTGCTCACGCGCGCAGGGCGGGACGCCCACGCAGCAACTGTCTCGGCACAAGTCGACGGTAAGCGGCGGTATCGTGACGTCCAACCCGGCTCCAGCTACCTGTCCTCCAACGATCCGCGCGTGCACTTCGGGCTCGGCGCTGCCGAGAGTGTCACCAACGTCCGGGTGCGGTGGCCGGATGGTACGGTGGAGGCGTTCGGCGACTTCGCTGGCGGGCGCACGGTGCGAATCCAGGAAGGTGCGGGCACCCAGCTCGTGGGCCCTTGAAAGTCGACGGTGTTACGCTCATGCGAGCACCTTGAACAACGAGGGGAGACGATGCGCGACGTAACGGGCAAGACGGCATTCATCACGGGAGGCGCGAGCGGCATGGGGCTGGCCATGGCGCGCTCTTTCGCCGCCGCCGGTATGAAGGTGGTGATCGCCGACATCGAACAGGCCGCCCTGGATGCCGTCACGCGAGAGTTCGAGGCCAGCAACGCGCAATTCCTGACCGTGGCGCTCGACGTCACCGACCGCGAGGGATTCGTCTCTGCAGCCGACGCGGCGCAAGAACGCTTCGGCAATGTCCACGTCGTGTGCAACAACGCCGGCGTCGCGTTGAGCGGTGCGATCGACAAGATGACCTACAAGGACTGGGACTGGCTGACGAGCGTCAACTACGACGGCGTCGTCAACGGCATCGTGACGTTCGTCGACCGGATCAAGGCCCATGGCGAGGGCGGGCACTTCGTCAACACCGCCTCGATGGCCGGGCACGTCGCCCTGCCCGGCATGTCGGTCTACACCGCGACGAAATACGCTGTCGTCGGCATCTCGGAGACCATGCGCGCCGACCTGCTCGCCCATGACATCGGCGTCTCCGTACTGTGTCCCGGAATCGTCAACACCAACATCTTCGATGCCAGCCGCAACCGCCCCGAGGAGTTTGCCGGCGATGACGCCGCGGAGGCGCTGCTCTCCGACGTGCCACCGGAACAGCGTGCGGCCCGCCTCGACGAGCTACGCGCCAGCGCTCTCGATCCGGCCATCGTCGGTGACATGGTGCTGCACGCCATTCGCGAGGACGAGTTCTACATCTTCACGCATCCGGAGATCGAGGCGATGACGGACGCGCGCAAGGCGGAGATGGTCGACGCGTTCGAATACTGGCGGGAATACCGAGCCGAGCGGGACCTCTAAGAGCCCTCGCGGCTCAAGGAGCAAGACGGATGAAGGTCATCGGGGCCGGTTTCGGGCGCACCGGCACGCTGTCGCTGAAACATGCCTTGGAGCGGCTGGGTTTCGGTCCCTGCTACCACATGGCCGAAGTCGCCGCGCACCCGGAACACGTCGACTTATGGCGCCGCGCATGGCGCGGCGAGGATCCCTGGGCCGAGATCTTCGCCGGCTACGCCGCAGCCGTGGACTGGCCGACAGCCGCCTTCTGGCCGCGGCTCATGGACCACTATCCAGACGCCTTGGTGCTGCTTTCGCTGCGCGATGGCGCGAGCTGGTTCAAGAGCGCGACGGATACGATCTTCCGAAGCATGCGCGAGGGGTTGGCATCCGGCAACGCGACGCTCCAGGAGCGTCTGCTCATGGCCAAGGAGATCATCGTCGACGGCACTTTCGGCGGCGACCTGAGTGATCGCGAGGCGGCGATCGCCGTGTACGAGGCCAACGTCGCCAAGGTGCGCGCGACCGTCCCAAAGGCCCGGCTGATCGAGTTCGACGCCCGCGACGGTTGGCAGCCGCTATGCGCCGCCTTGGGCGTCCCCGTCCCGGACGAGCCGTATCCCCGGGTCAACACGACGGAGGAGTTCTTCGACCGTTGGCGCCGGCGCACCGATCCGCGTTGAGCGCGGTTGATTCCCGCCGCGGTTCGCTCAAACTGACCGTCTTCGAACCGTAAGAGGCTGACCCCCCATGGCCAACCCCATCGGGCCGCAAGACGGCCCCGTCGCGGTGACCGGCAGCGCCGGCTACATCGGCTCGCACATCGTCAAAGACCTGGTCGAGCACGGCTACGCCGTTCGTGCCTGCGTGCGCGATGCGGCGAATCTCGCCAATACGGCACACCTCAACGCGATGAATGCCACGGGTGCGGGCTCGGTGACCCTGCATACCTGCGATCTCACGGTGGCCGGCGCCTACGACGAGGTGTTCAGCGGCTGCATCGGCGTCTTCCATGCCGCGGCCGAGATGGGCAACCTTGTCGGTTCGACGCCCCAAAAGGTCTACGACGGCGGATTGACGGCCACTCGCTTGCTGCTCGATTCACTCAAGAAGGCAGGCTCCGTCCGTCGCCTCGTGTACACCAGTTCCTTCGCGGCGGTCGGCCACCCGGCGCCCGAGGGCCACGTCTACACGGAAGACTCGTGGGCGGACATGAACAAGGACCAACGTCGCGAAGGGTCGACGTGGGACATGGACACCGTGGCGCGCAACAGGGAAGTCGCCTACGCCATGACCAAGGTCGACACCGAACGCTACGTCTACGCCGAGGCCGACGCCCACGGCTTCGAGGCCTTCGGGGTATGCCCGTGTCACGTCATCGGACCGTTGCTGTCGGCGACCCACCAGCGTCCGTGGGCCTGGCAGACGCGCATCGGCGACATGCTCGAGGGCTACGGACACCCGCGCATGTTCTGGAACATCGTCGACGTGCGCGACGTCGCGGCGACCCAGCGCCTGATTGTCGAGTGCCCGGACAACGCCAACGGCGACCGCTACAACCTGGTCGCCGCCGACGAATCGGGCCTCATGCCTCAGGACGCGGTGCAGGCGATCCTGCGCCGCCTCTACCCCGGCATCGGGATCGGCGGCAACTACCGCGATGGACCGAGCCGTCGAGGCCCCGTCGCCTTCCTGGAAAAGGTGGTCACGCAGCTTGGGCTCGAACCGAAAAGCGCCGAAGAGGCCATCCGCGACAATGCCGACTCGCTGCTCGCCTGGGGCCTCGTGCAGACCCGGCCCGGCGAGGACAATTGGCAGCGTGACGGCAGGGATCTCGGCATCAAGTCCAAGTGGAACCCGCACACCTACCCAGCGATCGATCCGGCCTTGCGTAAGGAGCTTGAAGCGCGCGAGCGGTAGCTGAACTCAAGCCTCCACCATGAAGTGGCCCGAAGCCTCGGCCACGATTTCCTCGGTATCCGCGCGGATCACCTTGCCCTCGAGCAGCGCCAAGCGTCCCTTGCGCCGCTGCTGCCGACCCTCGAGTCGCACAGCCGTACCCACCGGCAGCGGCTGCCTATAGCGGACTTCGGCCTTGGCCGTGAAGCAGCGCTCGCCGCCGAGGAAGATGATGTTCGCCATGACATCGTCGAGGAGGCTGAACAGGATGCCGCCATGGGTGACGCCGTCGTAACCAGCGTGGATTTCAGCGGGCGTGAACTCGGCGCGGCACACTTCGCCATCCAGGCGGAAGCGGACCTGCAACCCGATGGGGTTGCTCGGTCCGCAGACGAAACAGCGGTTGGCGCTGGAATCCAAACGGCTCACGAGGCTCCCTTAAAGGCGGCGTCAACACCGTCAAGGTATCATGGCGGCATGCTTGATCTCGCTTCGATCCGTCGCCGACTGGCGGCCATGCCACCCGAGCGCCCCGAGATCAGCGACGATACCCGGCAAGCCGCCGTCGCCGTCGTCCTGCGCGCGGTCAATGGCACGACCGAGACCCTGTTCATCAAACGCGCCGAGAAGGCCGGCGACCCGTGGTCCGGACACATGGCGTTTCCCGGTGGCCACCGTGACCCCAACGATCCCGATCTGAAGGCCGCCGCGGTCCGCGAGACCGCCGAGGAGATCGGCCTCGACATCTCGGCGGCGCCCGTGCTTGGGGAGCTGCCTTGGCAAACGCCCATGAGCGTGCGGCGCCGGATGCTGGTGGCACCGTTCGTATTCGAGATCGACGGCGACCCCGCCTTCGCGTTGAACCATGAAGTGGCCGAAGCGGTGTGGACGCCGCTGGAACCGATGTACCACGGCCACAACGCCGCCCGGTCCACGCCACCGTTCGACGCGGGGGCGCCGAGCGACGGCCCC